>NZ_JACEGD010000042.1 GCF_016031635.1 Bradyrhizobium diversitatis | reverse complement strand
GCCCCACCCCGATTCATGCGACCTCCGCCCCCAGCAAAACCCCTCATCCTGAGCCTCTTATGCACATTCTCCTGCTCGGTTCCGGCGGCCGCGAACATGCTCTGGCGTGGAAGATCGCGGCCTCCCCCCTGGTGACCAAATTCTGGTGCGCGCCCGGCAATGCCGGCATCGCGAAGGAGGCGGAATGCGTGGCGCTCGATGTCGCCGACCATGCCGCGGTGATCGAGTTCTGCAAGACGAACAAGGTCGCGCTCGTGGTGGTCGGGCCGGAGACGCCGCTGGCGGCCGGCATCGTCGATGATCTCGCAGCTAGCGGCATTAAGGCGTTCGGGCCGAGCAAGGCGGCGGCGCAGCTCGAAAGCTCAAAAGGGTTCACCAAGGCGCTGTGCACCGAGTTCGGCATTCCCACGGGCGCCTACAAGCGCTTCACCAATGCCGATGACGCGCGCGCCTATGTGCAGAGCCAGGGCGCGCCGATCGTGGTCAAGGCCGACGGCCTTGCCGCCGGCAAGGGCGTCGTCGTTGCGAAAACCGTGCGCGAGGCCGAGGACGCCATCGCCATGATGTTCGAGGGCGCCTTCGGCGAGGCCGGCGCCGAGGTGGTGATCGAGGAGTTTTTGCCGGGCCGCGAGATCAGCTTCTTCGCGCTGTGCGACGGCGAGACCGCGATCCCGCTGGCCTCCGCGCAGGACCACAAGCGCGTGTTCGACCACGATGTCGGCCCGAACACCGGCGGCATGGGCGCCTATTCGCCGACGCCGCTGGTCACGCCCGCCGTCCACGACGCGATCATGGCCAGGATCATCCTGCCGACGGTCGCAGGGATGAAGCAGCGCGGCACGCCGTTCCGCGGCGTGCTCTATGCCGGCATCATGCTGACGACGCAGGGGCCAAAACTGTTCGAGTTCAACGTCCGCTTCGGCGATCCCGAGTGCCAGGTCTTGATGCTGCGCATGATGAGCGACATCGTGCCGGCGCTGCTCGCCGCCTGCGACGGGGAGCTGAAGCATTTCGATCTGCGCTGGTATCCCGAATCCGCCATCACCGTGGTCATGGCCGCGAAGGGCTATCCCGGCGACTACCAGAAGGGCACGCGCATCGAGGGGCTGGATGAAGCCGCCAAGGTCGAGGCGGTCGAGATCTTCCACGCCGGCACGGTGGCGAAGGACGGCGCCATCCTTGCCAATGGCGGCCGCGTGCTCAATGTCTGCGCGCTCGGCAAGACCGTGACCGAGGCGCAGGGGCGCGCCTACCAGGCCGTCGACCGCATCGATTGGCCCGAGGGCTTCTGCCGCCGCGACATCGGCTGGCAGGCGGTGGAAGCGGAGAAGGCCAAAAACTAGCGCGTCATCGCGGACGGCGCGCAAAGCGCGCCGAGCGAGGATATCGCGGTTTGTGTCACCACCCCGCCACATCCGCATTCCAGAATATGTAACGCTCTGTTGGGGTTAGCAGCTCCCGCAAATAATACCGCTACTGTGCATGGGGTTGTTTTCGACGTTTTGTTTGTCGAGCGGCCCCGCGACCGACCAACAAGGATGCAAGAAGATGTCCGATCTCGCCGACCTCTATCCGGGCTTTGCCGCCGAGTGGATCGATACCGCCTTCGGCCGCATCTTCGCCCGCGTCGGCGGTAAGGGCCCGCCGCTGCTGCTCCTGCACGGCTTCTCCGAGACGCATGTGATGTGGCACCGCGTGGCGCCTGAGCTTGCCGACCATTTCACGCTGATCATCGCCGATCTGCCGGGCTACGGCTGGTCCGACATGCCCGCGAGCGATGCGCTGCACATGCCCTACAGCAAGCGCGCCATGGCGAAAGCCATGGTCGAGGCGATGGAGCGTCTCGGCCATGTGCATTTCGCGCTCGCCGGCCACGACCGCGGCGGCCGCGTCTCCTATCGCCTCGCGCTCGACCATCCCGGCCGGCTGTCGCGCCTCGCCGTGCTCGATATCCTGCCGACCTACAATTACTGGGAGCGGATCAACCGCGCCTATGCCCTGAAGATCTATCACTGGACCTTCCTGGCGCAGCCCTATCCGCTGCCGGAGACGCTGATCTCGAGCAATGGCGAGTTCTTCCTGCGCTTCAAGATGGCGAGCCAGACCAAGTCGAAGACGCTGGACGCCATCGACCCGCGCGCGCTCGAACACTACCTCGCCCCGTTCCGCGATCCCGCCCGGGTGCACGCGATGTGCGAGGACTACCGCGCCGGTGCCTATTTCGACTACGACCTCGACAAGGCTGATTTCGAGGCCGGCAAGAAGATCACGATCCCGATGCTGGCGCTGTGGGGCAATGCCGGCATCGCCCAGGCCGCCGCGACGCCGCTGGACACGTGGAAGCAATGGGCGACCAATCTGGACGGCACGGCCGTGGATTCCGGGCACTTCCTGACCGAGGAGAATCCTGACGCGACCGCGAAGGCGCTACGGGAGTTCTTCGCGGCTTAGCCACACCGTCATTGCGAGGAGCTCTTGCGACGAAGCAATCCAGAGTGTCTCCGCGGAGGGATTCTGGATTGCTTCGCTCCGCTCGCAATGACGGAGCAGGCACCTACCTCCGCTCCCGAAAGAACTCCTTGAGCAGCCGCGCCGCCTCGCTCTCGCCGACGCCGGAGTACACGTCCGGCGCGTGGTGGCAGGTCGGCGAGGCAAAGAAGCGCACGCCGGATTCCACCGCGCCGCCCTTGGGATCGGCGGCGCCGTAATAGAGCCGCCTGACCCTTGCAAAGGAGATCGCGCCCGCACACATGGTGCAGGGCTCCAGCGTCACGTAGAGGTCGCAGTCGACCAGGCGCTCGCTGCCGATCTTCGCGGCGGCCTCGCGCAGCGCGATGATCTCGGCATGGGCGGTCGGATCATGGTCGGTCAGGGTCCGGTTGGCGGCGGTGGCGATGACCTCGTAATCGCGGACCACCACGCATCCGATCGGAACTTCGCCCGATTTTCCGGCGTTTTCGGCCGTCAGAAGCGCCAAATCCATGAAAGAAGGGGCTTTCAAGCCTCGTATCATCGCCAGAAACCTGCTACTAGCTCCGCCTTCAGCAAGAGTGGATACCGTTTTGCCTGAGCATGCGGCTCGCAGCGAGCGCGCACAATGCTCATCGCGCTACCCCCTAGGTGAGATTATTCATGCCTCGCGACAGCGACAAAGACAACGATTCCCGCGGCCGGCGAGGCCCGCCGAAGGGCCGGTCCGGCAAGCCGCGTGGCCCCGAGAAGAAGTTCGCCAAGCGCGGCCCTGAGGGCAGGAGCGATCCCCGCCCGCCCCGCGGCGACCGTGACAGCCGCCCGCCTCGCGCCGACCGCGGGGATCGTCCGTTCCGCCGCCGCGAGGAGGGCGATGCCCCGCGCCGCGATTTCAGCGACCGTCCGAAATTCAAGCGCGACGACCGTGGCGGCGAGCAGCGCAGCTTCAAGCCGCGCGGCGACCGCCCGTTTTCCGACCGCTCCTCGCGCGACGGCGAGAAGCGGCCATTCAAGCCGCGCGGTGATCGCCCATCCTATGGCCGCGACGACCGCCCGCGCAGCCGGGATCGCGACGATTCCCGTCCGGCCGGTCGTTCCGGCGAGAAGAAGTTCGGCGAGAAGCGGCCCTACGCGCCGCGTGGCGATCGTCCGGAGCGCAAGTTCGAGGGCGAGCGGAAGTTTTCGCGAGGCGCACCGGATCGCAGCGACCGCCCGCGCGATCGCGGCGAGCGCAGTGATTCAAAGCCCTGGCAGAAGCGCGACGCGGCTTCCCGCGGCGATCGGCCGCCGCGCAAGGATTTCGGCGGCCGTGACCGCAGCCAGGAGAAGCCCTGGCAGAAGCGCGACGATCGCGCGCCGGGCGATCGTCCGTTTCGCGAGCGGCCCAAATTTGATCGGCCCAAGTCAGATTGGACCAGGTCTGACCGGCCCAAGTTCGATCGCCCGCGCGAGGATCGTCAGAAATTCGATCGGCCTCGTCGCGACGGCGATGGCGACCGCGGCGGCGACCGTCCGAAATTCAACCGTCCACGCGAGCGCTCCGAGGGCCGCGCCGACTGGCACGAGCATCCACGCAGCGAAGGCCGTTTCGGCGATCGTCCGCGCCGCGAAAACGAGGATGAGAGCAGGATTTTCGAGAAGCGCCCCGCCTTCGGCGGCCGCGGCGCCTATCGCCAGCGCGATCGCGATTTCGAGGGACGGCCGCATCGTGAAGACGCGCCGAAGCCGAAGAAGGCCGGCGAGCGCATCGCAAAGGTGCTGGCGCGCGCGGGTCTTGCCTCGCGCCGCGACGCCGAGGAGATGGTCACGCAGGGCCGGGTCACGGTCAACGGCCGCGTGATCAACTCGCCGGCGCTCGATGTCACCAAGAACGACGTCGTCATGGTCGACGGCAAGCCGTTGCCGGAGCGCGAGCGCACGCGGCTGTTCCTCTATCACAAGCCGCGCGGGCTGATGACGACGCATGACGACCCCGAGGGACGTCCGACCGTGTTCGACAACCTGCCCGAAGGCCTGCCGCGCCTGATCAGCGTCGGCCGGCTCGACTTCAACACCGAGGGCCTGTTGCTGCTCACCAATGACGGCGGGCTCGCGCGCACGCTTGAGCTGCCCGATACCGGCTGGCTGCGCCGCTATCGCGTCCGCGCCCATGGCGACGTCACCCAGGCGCAGCTCGACGAGCTCAAGAACGGCATCGAGATCGAGGGCGTCAAGTATGGTCCGATCGAGGCGACACTCGAGCGCGACCAGGGGGCCAATGTCTGGCTGGTGTTCGCGATCCGTGAGGGCAAGAATCGCGAGGTGCGCAATGTCTGCGCCCATCTCGGGCTCGAGGTGAACCGGCTGATCCGCGTCTCCTACGGCCCGTTCCAGCTCGGCGAGATTCCTGAGGGCCAGGTCGAGGAGATCCGCTCGCGCGTGCTGCGCGAGCAGCTCGGCGACAAGGTGATCGAGAAATCGGGCGCGCAGTTCGACGTGCCGCAGAAATCGTCTGCGGCCGATGACGATGCGCCTCGCGAGAGCAAGCCCGCCAGCAAGCGCGCCGTGATCAACGACCGCAAGGGCCGCCGCGTGCTGGTGCAGCGGACCGGCAGCGACGAGGCGCGTGAGCGCAATGAGGAACAGGCCAGCGGCTACGGCCCGCCGCGCCGTCCCAAGCGCGGCTATCACGGCAAGCGCGACCTGACGCCGCGGGACGGCGAGTAGGTCCAATGGGTGGAGCGAGCCTGGCACCGCGTAACTGGTCGTCATGGCCGGGCTTGACCCGGCCATCCACGTCTTGCTTGCGCCTACAGCTGAAGAACGTGGATGCCCGGGACAAGGCCGGGCATGACGGAGCGGTGTGATGCGCGTCGTCGGCGGCAGGTTGAAGGGGCGCAATCTGGCCTCACCGTCCTCGCGCGACATCCGCCCCACGGCGGACCGGTTCCGCGAGTCCGTGTTCAACATCCTCGTGCACGCCTATGAGGATCCAATCCAGGACGCGCGCGTGCTCGATCTCTTCGCCGGCACCGGGGCGCTCGGCATCGAGGCCGCCTCGCGCGGCGCCAAGTTCACGCTGTTCGTCGACAACGGCGCCGAGGCACGTGCGCTGCTCCGCAACAATGTCGAGGCGCTCGGCCTCGGTGGTGTCACCAAGGTCTATCGCCGCGATGCCACCGATCTCGGCCCCGCGCATCCCGTCGAGCCGTTCTCGCTGGTGTTCCTCGATCCGCCCTATGGCAAGGGATTGGCGGAGAAGGCGCTCGCGAGCCTGCGCGACGGCGGCTGGCTCACGCCGGGCGCGCTGCTGGTGGTGGAGGAGGCGAAGGCCGCGCAGTTCGTGACGCCGGCAGGATACGAGGAGCTGGAGCGGCGCGCGTATGACGATACGGAGTTCGTGTTTTTGCGTAGGGCGGATTAGCGAAGCGTAATCCGCCACTGTCTCTCACGGCGGAAGCGGAAGAGGTGGATTACGCCTTCGGCTAATCCACCCTACGGCACCATCACCTCCGTCCGAACAGCTTCTCCACGTCGCTTAGCTTCAGCTCGACATAGGTCGGCCGACCGTGATTGCACTGGCCGGAGTTCGGCGTCTCCTCCATCTCGCGGAGCAGGGCGTTCATCTCCTCCGGCCGCAACCTGCGGCCGGCGCGCACCGAGCCGTGGCAGGCCATGGTGGCGGCAACGTGCATCAGGCGGCGCTCCAGCGGGAGTGCCTCGTCCCACTCGGCCATGTGCTCGGAGAGATCGCGCAAGAGGCCGCCGGCATTGGTCTTGCCGAGCAGCGACGGCGTCTCGCGCACCGCGACTGCGCCGGGGCCAAAGGATTCGATGGCGAGGCCGAACGAGGCCAGCTCGTCGCTGCGCTCGAGCAGGCGCTCGACGGTCGCCTCGTCCATCTCAACGATCTCGGGGATCAGGAGGATCTGCCGCTGCACACCGTTCGCTGCCAGCGAGGCCTTCAGCCGCTCGTAGACGATGCGCTCATGCGCGGCGTGCTGGTCGACGATGATCAGGCCGTCGCGGGTCTGCGAGACGATGTAGGTCTCGTGGATCTGCGTGCGCGCTGCGCCCAGCGGGCGATCGACGAGGTCGCCGCTTGGCTGCGATTCGAACCGCACGTCCGCGCTGGGCGCGCCGACATCGAATGCAGCCTGCACGCGCTCGGCGAAGGCGGGGGCGGCGGCGCCTTCGAAGGACGGCATCGGCGCGACCGGGGCGGCTGGCGAGGCCCGCCAGTCCCAGCTGGCGGGACGCGGCGTGAAGGCAGGCCGGAACGAGGACAATGCGCTCTCGCCGCTGTTGGCGGCGGTGCGCCGGCCTTCGCGCGCGAGTGCTTCCTTCAGCCCGTGCACGATCAATGCGCGCACAAGGCCGGCGTTGCGGAAGCGCACCTCGGTCTTGGCCGGATGCACGTTGGCGTCGACCTCGCGCGGATCGAGCGTGACGAACAGCGCCAGCACCGGGTGGCGATCGCGCGGCAGGTAGTCGGAATAGGCGGCGCGCACCGCCCCCAAGATCAGCTTGTCGCGGACCGGCCGGCCGTTGACGAAGAGATACTGCCCGAGCGCGTTGGCCTTGGTCAGCGCCGGCGCCGCCGCATAGCCGTCGACCACGACGCCCTCGCGCTCGGCATGAACCTCGATGGCGTGGCTGCGGAACTCGGCTCCCAGAATATCGCCGAGCCGGGTCAGCCGTCCGGCGGCGCCGGGCAGGGCGGCGGCCCAGGTCACCGGCGCGCGCTCCTCGCCCGCGAGCGTGAAGGCAATGTCCGGCCGCGCCATCGCAAGGCGCCGCACCACCTCGCGGATGGCTTCCGCCTCGGTGCGGTCGGTCTTCAAGAACTTCAGCCGCGCCGGCGTCGCGTAGAAGAGGTCGCCAACCTCGACGCGGGTGCCGTGGGCCAGCGCGGCCGGCATGATCTCGGACTTCGCGCCGCCCTCGACGGTGAGAGCCCAGGCATGCGGTTCGCCGGCATGCCGCGTGGTGATGGACAGCCGTGCCACGGAGCCGATCGAGGGCAGCGCCTCGCCGCGGAACCCGAGGGTGCGGATCTGGAGCAGGTCCTCGTCGTCGAGCTTGGAGGTGGCGTGGCGCTCGACCGCGAGCGAGAGGTCCTTTGCGGTCATGCCGCTGCCGTCATCGGTAATGCCGATCCGCCGTCGCCCACCGCCATCGGTGAAGACGTCGATCCGGCTCGCGCCGGCATCAATGGCGTTCTCGACCAACTCCTTGACCACGCTCGCCGGACGTTCGACCACCTCGCCGGCGGCGATGCGGTTGACGACTTGTTCTGGCAATTGGCGGACGGGCATGAATTCGATCGGGCTCGGTCTTGGATTCGCTGATGGTCTATTCTAGGCCGTGTTGCGTCAAAAGCATGCGTTGGGCAACAGCCGCGTGACGGGCTGGGGAAGAAGACCCTCTATCACATTGAAGACATTGGACGTTCGGGACAATGCCGCGGGGTCGATGCGCCGGCTTTCGGCCGTGGTTGTGATTGTGAGGCGCCGGGCAGCGGTGTAGCATCGTGAAAAAACGGCAACAGGACGGGAGGACGCCATGTGCCATCTCTTCGCGCATCAGCCCCAACGCGACTACGAATCCCAGACTCGGTCTTTGCGGATCGGTGGGCACTGCACGTCGATCCGTCTGGAAATGGCTTTCTGGGACACGCTGGAGGAGATCGCGGCCAAGGAGAGCATGAGCCTCGGCAAGTTCCTGACCACGCTCTACAACGAGGTGCTCGACCATCATGGCGAGGTCAACAATTTCGCCTCGCTGCTGCGCTGCTCGTGTTTGATCTACCGCTCACGGAGCGTCACGCCGGTCCAGGATTTCAAGGCAATTGGTGCGCCCATTCTCGACGCGGCCGAGTAGCCGCTCCACCCTCGGTGTCGTCCCGGCGAACGCCGGGACCTATGCCGCGTGATCTATCGATTGCGGAAGCTCGAAGTCCCGAACGACCAATCTCCGCCAAACTGGGCCTTGTGGTTATGGGTACCGGCGTTCACCGGGACGACACCTTGAGTGTGGATACGCAATCCCTCCTCAATGCCGTTCCGGCGATCGCGATGGTAGCGTACGATCAAATCTCCTTCTTCTGCATCGCCTCCGCAATGTAGTCCGCCTGCCGGATCGCGAGCGCGACGATGGTCAGCGTCGGGTTGCAGGCTGCGCCGCTGGTGAACTGGCTGCCGTCCGAGACGAACAGGTTCTTGATGTCGTGGCTCTGCCCGAATTTGTTGACGACGCCGTCCCGGGGCTTCTCACTCATCCTGTTGGTGCCGAGATTGTGCGTGCTCGGATAGGGCGGTGTCGGATAGGTCACGGTGGCGCCGACGGCGTCGTAGACCGCGGCGCCCTGCTTGTAGGCATGCGCGCGCATCGCGACATCGTTGGGATGGTCGTCGAAATGCACGCTCGCGACCGGCTGACCGAACTTGTCCTTCACGACCGGATCGAGCGTGATGCGATTGGTCTCCTGCGGCATGTCCTCGCCGACCAGCCACATGCCGGCCATCCTGGGATAGCCGTCGAGCGCTGACGTGAACGAGCGTCCCCAGGCGCCGGGGTTGAGGAACGCGGCCATGAACGGCAGGCCGATCGACAGCGTCTCCATCTCGTAGCCGCCGACGAAGCCGCGCTTGGGGTTGTTGGCGGCCTCGTCGCGGATGATGCCGGCCATGGTGGTGCCGCGATACATGTGCACCGATTTTTCGAACACCGCGTAGACGCTGCCGGTCATGTGCCTCATGTAGTTGCGGCCGACCTGGCCGCTGGAGTTGGCGAGGCCATCGGGGAACATCGTGGAGGCGCTGTTGAGCAGCAGCCGCGGGCTCTCGATCGAGTTACCGGCCACCGCAACGATGCGCGCCCTCTGACGCTGCATCGCGCCTTGCTCGTCGGCGTAGACGACACCGGTGACCTTGCCGCTCGCGTTATGCTCGATCTTCACCACCATGCTGCCGGGGCGGACCTCGAGATTGCCGGTTGCCTCGCCCTTGGGGATCTCGGTGTAGAGCGTCGACCATTTGGCGCCGGACTTGCAGCCCTGGAAGCAGAACCCGATCTGCTGGCACGAGCCCCGTCCGTCGCGCGGCTGACTGTTGATGGCCATGTTGCCGGTGTGCACGGTCTTGTAGCCGAGCTTCCTCGCGCCGGCCTCCAGCACCTTGAAGTTATTGTTGCCGGGCAGGCCGGGAATGCCGTTGGTGCGAGTCACGCCCATCTTGTTTTCGGCCTTGGCGTACCACGGCTCCATCTCGGCAAGCGTGACCGGCCAGTCCAGGAGGTTCGCCCCGGGAATGTTGCCGTAGGTGCTCTTCACCTTGAACTCGTGCTCGTCGAACCGCAGCGAGGCGCCGGCCCAATGCACCGTCGAGCCGCCGACCGCCTTGACGATCCAGGCGGGAAGACCCGAAAAATCCCTGGCGACGCGCCATGTGCCCGACGTGGTGCGCGCATCGGTCCAGGCGAGCTGGGAGAAGCTCTCCCATTCGTCGTTGATGAAGTCGTGGTTCTCGATGCGGGGACCTGCCTCGAGAATGACGACCTTGACGCCTTTCTGCGCGAGCTCGTTGCCCAGCGTGCCGCCACCGGCACCGGAGCCGACGATCACCACAACGCTGGAGTCGTTCAGATCGAATTTTGCCATATGCGTTCTCCTGAACCGTTGGGTGGCGATCTAAGCCTTCGGCAGCCAGTCGATGTCGGCGAAGCCGCGGTCGATGTAGCCGCCGAGCTCGGCGGAAGAGCCCTCGTATCCGAACCGCGGCCAGATCTCTTTCTGGTTGTAGAGCGAGACGACGAGATCGCCGCGCACCTTCTGGAAAAAGGCGCTTTGCTCGATCTCCTTCAGGAGCACCACGCGGTCGGCTTCCCAGGCCACTTCGACATAAGGCACCTTGTGGCGGTCGCGCGCGTTCTGATCGAGCCGCGCAATGCCGTCGCTGATCAGCGATTTGACGGCAGGATCCTTCGCCGCCTTGCCGTCCCACGGCTTGATCGCGGTGATGTAGTAGCTGTCGCCGAGCACGTCGTGCGGATAGATGTCGCGCGCGACCTTCAGCAGCGTCTTCATCGTCGAAGGCGAGAGCGCGCTTGTCTCCTCGGCCCAGGCGTTGTCGATGCTGACTCCGACGCTGGTCGCAACGGCCGCGACCGGCACGGCGGCCGCCGCGCCCTTGATAAAGACGCGGCGGCTGTGCTTGCTTCGACGATCGATTTCTCTCATGGCATGTCCTCCGTAGATTTTGATTTTGGTTTGATCAGTTGAAGCGGCCGCCCCGCTGGATCACTTCGATCTTGTAGCCATCGGGGTCACTGACGAAGAAGAATCGCGCCAATGTTCGGCCGTCGTGCTTGAAATCGCGCAAGGGGCCCGGTGCGAGCTTCTCGCGTTCGAAGCGGGCATGCTCGGCATCGATGTCTTCGACCACCACGGCGAGATGGCCGTAGCCGTCGCCGAGCTGGTACGGCTCCTTGCGATCGAAATTCACCGTCAGCTCGACCTCGAACGGCGAGGAGGGGTGACGCAGATAGATCAGGGCGAAATCCGCGAACTTCAGATGGTCGGTGACCTCCAGGCCGAAGGCACGCTTGTAGAAGTCGAGCGAGCGCGCCTCCTCCAGCACGCGGATCATGGAATGGACTGGCTTTGCCATTCAGTTCAGCTCCTTGAGGTAAGTGATGATGGCGGCGCGCGTTTCGGGCCTGGCCTGCCGATAGGCCATGATCACACCGGGGATGACGGCTTGCGGATTGGCCAGCCACGCGTCCAGCCGGGCCTCGTCCCAGGTGAAGTCAGCTTTGGCGAGACCATCTGAATAGTGAAAGCCTTCGACCTTGCCGGCGGTGCGGCCCACGATCCGGACCAGCGGCGGACCTTGTCGCATCGGGTCCGAGAGATTGGTGGTATGGCACACCGCGCATTGCTGCTTGAACAGCGTCGCGCCATCCGGCGGCCGTGCCGCCGGCAATGGCATCTGCGCGTCGGCGCCTCGCGCCATCAGCACCATCGCGGTGCACAATCCCGGCACGATCGTGCGCATCGCCAAGAGCTTGCTCATCCACGTCAAATCCAGCGTGTGCAAACTCTAATCGGCGTCAGAGATGAGGTGGTAGTAGCGGGCTGTTTCGCGGCGAACGGAGATGTCTTGGGCCGTGTGATGTTCCGCAGCGCCTTATATGCGGAGCACAATTCCGCGAAACCGCCGTCAAATCCCTAAACGATCACCACACCATCGGGATTGCATGACGATCACGCCGCTCGAACTCTCTACGCGATGACATGGCCGGTGCAGATGAGCGGTGTGGGGAGCAGCCGAGCCGTTCCTCGCGAAAGAATCCAGGAGAAATGGATGAAGTTGGTCAAGACCTCGATGATCGCATGCGCTCTATCGGCTCTCGTTGCCACGCCCGTTCTCGCGCAAGGCGCGCCACCTGCCAGGACAGGCGGCACCGTGCAGAGCAAGCCGATGCAGGGCAGCACCATGGGCAGCGGCGACGAAGAAATGAGTCCGCAGGCGGGCGCGGCGGGTGAGAAGACCGGCATGAAGTCGACCAAAGGCACCAGGGGCACGGTCGGCACCACGGGCAGTGCTACGCACAAGGGAACAGCCGACGATGCCGCGACGGGCGGCGCAGCCCCGTCCAAACGTTACTAGTCTCGACTAGTCTCGCCGGGTGAATCGGCAAAGCTCCGGTCGCCTCGCGGCCGGAGCTCTTTGACGCGCCAGTTAGTCGTCGAAGCTCCGGCCGCGTCCTGCCTTGACGTCACTGCGGCGTTTCTTGCCCTCGAGCCGGCGCTGCTTGGAGGCGAAGGTCGGTCGCGTCGCGCGCCGCGGCGTCGGCCGGATCATCGCCTCACGCAGCATCTCCGTGAGACGGTCGATGGCATCCTGGCGGTTGCGCTCCTGGGTGCGGAAGCGCTGCGCCTGGATCACAATGACACCCTCCTTGGTCATGCGCTGGCCGGCAAGGCGCGCAAGCCGCAGGGCCGCGTCCTCCGGCAAGGTCAGCTTGCGCGTGTCGAAGCGCAGCTGTGCCGAGGTCGCGACCTTGTTGACGTTTTGCCCGCCCGGGCCGGAGGCGCGGACAAAACCGATCTCGATATCGTCCTCGTCGATGACGAGATTGCGGGATATCCGCAGCATGTAGGTACCATCCGTGATGTCTGGACATATCGCGGACGTTCAGGTTCGGCAATGGTGCTCATGCAAACGCAAATGGCCGGGACGAGCCCGGCCATTCAGGGAGCGTGTGGAGAACAGATCAGTTCGACTTCGGCGTCGCAGCCGCCGGTTGGGCCGCGGCCTGCGGGGCGCGGCCGACAATGACGGTCAGCAGCCCCTGGCCCCAGAGGCGCTTGGCCGCCGCCTTGGCGTCGTCCAGCGTCACGGCGTCGACGATGGCGTTGCGCTTCTCGATATAGTCGATCGGCAGCTTGTCCTGCTGATATTGCAGCAGCGCCTGTGCCAGCTTGGAGGAGGTGTCGAGCGCCAGCATCTGCGAGCCCTTGAGGTAGGACTTGGCCTCGTCGAGCTCCTTCTGCGTCGGGCCCTCCTCGGCCATGCGGCGCACCTCCTTCTCGATGGCGTCGATGGTGTCGCCGGCGCGGTCGGCGCGCGTACCGGTGTTGCCGATGAAGATCGCCGAATGCTCCATCCAGAGCAGCGATTCGAACACCGAATAGGCCAGCCCACGCTTCTCGCGGACCTCGCGATAGAGCCGGGAGGACAAGCCGCCGCCGCCGAGGATGTGGTTGACGACATAGGCCGCCATGAAGTTCGGATCGCTGCGCTTCACCCCGGGGCCGCCGAAGGTGATCACGGTCTGCGGCACGTCGAGCGTCACGAAGGCGCGTTGCGGGGGCTTCGCAGCCTCGACGTCGGGGACCGGTGTCAGATTGGCCTTGGCAGGCAGGCTACCGAATGTGTGGTCGAGCAGCTTGCCCAGGGTCGCCGGATCGACGTCGCCGACGACCGCGATCTTCAGCCCGTCCTTGGCGAGGACGCGGCCGACATAGTCCTTCATGTCGGCGATCGTGATGGTCGGCACGCTGTCGAGGTTGCCGTTGGTCTGCCGGCCGTAGGGATGCTCGCCGAAGGCGACTTCCAGGAACTTGCGGCTCGCCAGCGAGGTCGGATTGGTGGTCTCGCGGCGCAGGCCCGAGATGACCTGCGAGCGGATGCGTTCGACGTCGGCGGTGTTGAAATGCGGCGAGGTCAGCGCGCCCCTGAGCAGGTCGAAGGCCTCGTCCTTGTTGTCGCGCAGCATGCGCAGGCTGCCGCGAAACGTATCGCGGGTGGCGTTGAAGGAGAGCTCGATGGCGCGGCGGTCGAGCCGTTCATGGAACGACTTGGAGTCGAGATCGCCGGAGCCTTCGTCGAGGAGATCACCGACCAGATTGGCGACGCCCGGCCTGTCCTTGGGGTCCTGGGACGAGCCGCCGGCGAAGGAATATTCCATCGCGATCAGCGGCACGGTCGCGTCCTGCACGAACCAGGCTTCGATGCCGCCGGGCGAGATCAGGCGCTGGATTTTTGCGGCGGCATGTGACGGCGAAACGGCGGCGAGCGCGAGCGCCGCGCCGGTGGCAAGGGAGAATGCAACGCGTCGAAGGAAGGGATAGGTCACGAACGCTTCTCCTCGCGCTTGGCGGTAGCGGTATCCTTGATCAGATAGCCCGTCACCGAGCGCTTCTTCTCGAGCCATTTCTGCGCGACGGCGCGAACCTGCTCGGCGGTGACGGCGCGGATGCGGTCGGGCCAGCTCCTGATGTCCTCGATCGACAGGCCCGTGGTCAGCGCGCCGCCGTACCAGCGCGCCAGCACCGCCTGGTTGTCCTGGGCGTAGATCGCCTCGGCGATGAGCTGGGTCTTCACGCGCTCCAGATCCTCGGCGCGGATCGGGTTCTGCGCAACGCTGGCAATGACACCGTCGACCGCCTGCTCCACCTCTGCGAAGCTGACGCCGGGTTTCGGCGCAGCGGAGATCGCGAACTGGGTCGGGTCGAGCGAGATGCTCGAATAGCTGGCGTTGGCGGACACCGCGAGCGGCTTGTCGACGACGAGCGCGCGGTAGAGATAGGAATTGCTGCCGCTGCCCATCAGCTGCGCTAGCACGTCGAGGGCCGCGCTCTCGCCGGCTGCCGCCGTGGTCGCGGAGGGCACCAGATAATAGCGCCGCATGCTCGGCTGCTCGACGCGCGGGTCGGCCAGCGTGACCGTGCGCGGGGCGGCCGGCTCCGGCTCCTGCGGGCGGACGCGGCGTGCCGGGATGGCGGGCTGCGCCGGGATGGAGCCGAAATTGCGCTCGACCAGCGGGCGGATTTCGGCGGCGTCGACGTCACCGGCGATCACCAGGATCGTGTTGTTCGGCGCATAAAAGCGGCGATAGAAGGCGAGCGCATCCTCGCGGTCGAGCTTTTCGATCTCCTGATGCCAACCGATCACCGGACGCCCATAGGGATGGTTGAGATAGAGCGCGGCCATGATCTGCTCGTTCAGCCGCGCATCCGGATTGTTGGCGACGCGCATGTTGTACTCTTCGAGCACGACGTCGCGCTCGGGCAGCACGTTCTCGTCCTTGAGGACGAGGCCCGTCATGCGGTCGGCCTCGAACTCCATCATGGTCGGCAACTGCTCTTTCGGCACGCGCTGGTAGTAATTGGTATAGTCGACCGAGGTCGAGGCGTTCTCGTTGCCGCCGACGCGAAGCACGGTCTGGGAGAATTCTCCGACCGGATGCTTCGAGGTGCCCTTGAACATCAGGTGCTCGAGGAAGTGCGCCAGCCCGGACTTGCCGGGGGTCTCGTCCGCCGAGCCGACCTTGTACCAGATCATCTCGGTGACGACGGGCGTACGGTGATCCGGGATCACCACGACCTGCATGCCGTTGCTGAGCGTGAAGCTGGCGGGCGGAGCCGCCGTTACCGTGGTCTGGGCGAGGGACGTGCCGGCTGAGAGGACACTCGTCGAAAGCAGCGCGGCAAGGAGGCAGGCAGCCGATCGGTAAGAGGACATCATGATCCTTTTGAAAGGCCGAGCCCGGATGTCCGGCTCGGAGGCACGGCATGCTACACCGTGCGGCTGAGGCTTCGCGTCACGAAGCAGAGAACGCATCTCGTAGGCAAGTTACTGATCGGCAATTTACGACTGTGCCGGGCGCGCAGGGAGGCGCCGGCGCCGGCCTCGCTTTTGTCAGGATGTCGCAGTGGACAGGAACGCTATTGTTCCTTCTCCTTGCCGGACATGATGTCGTAATACATCCGCCGCGACTTGTCCGGCCCGGCGCCATAGGCGTAGTTCGGCGACGGCGTCTGGTAGCCCGGCGGCGGCTCGACCAGCGACTGGCGCGGCGGCTCCGACGTGAACTCCTTGGACTCGGAGCTGCTGCCGCCCTTCATCATGTTCCACAGACCGCCGGTGAAACCGAGCTCGGCGGGGCTCAGCGAGGGGTTGCCGTTGGTGCCCGGCTGAATCGGATCATTGCTCGTGCGGGGCGCTGCGGCGACCTGGCCGGCCTTCATCTCGGCAGGCGTCAGCGGCTGGGCGGCCTGCCAGTTCTCCGTTGCCTTGGTCGCCTTCTTGCGCGCGGCGATGGCTTCCTTGCGGCGCTTTTCTTCGGGGTCTTTGGGCCAGTTCGGCGCAGCCTTGGCTTCGGTCGCAGGCGGCGGCAGATCGAGCTTGGGCGGCACCACCAGCGGCGAGCGCTCGCGGTATTCGATGCCCTTCTTTTCCATGCTCTTGGCGCCGATGCCGGACATCAGATTGTCGATGAGCCTCTCTTCGAAGGTCATATCGTCTTCCTCGTCGTCGTCACCGGCGCGGGCCGCGCCGGTCGACATGACGAGACCGATGCCAAGTGCGACAGCGGACAATTTCAATGCCCGCCAGAGCCCCCACCGGAGGTCTCGCACCATCGAATCGCTGGTCATCGCGCTGCGCATTGCTTTACCTGTTCCATATTGTGGCAGATCGCCGCGCGCACGCGGCTCTTATCCTCGCAAAGGAAGGGTTCCACCGCCGGTCCGTATCGGCCGGGATCAGGGCGCTTTTGCGGCGGGTACCCCCAGGAAGGAATCATACAATAGCGCCGCCACCCCAGCAACGATGGACACGTCCGCGAGGTTAAACACATACCAATTATAGGTTTTTCCGGCGATCTCGATGTGGAGCAAGGCGAAATCCACTACCGCGCCATAGGCCAGGCGGTCGATGCCGTTACCGATGGCGCCGCCGATGATCAGGCCGAGCGCGATGGTCGCAAGCATGGTGTGCGAGCGGGCCATCCAGATCGCGAGCGCGACCACCGCAATACCTTTGACGGCCATCAGCGCGAGCTGCGCTGCCTGGCTGTCGTTCTGGAGCCAGCCGAAGCTGATGCCGATGTTCCAGGCCAGCACCAGGTCGAAGAATGGCGTCACCCGCACCGCGCCGCGACCGGCGAGGTCGAACACGTTTAGGAGCCAGAGCTTCGAGGCCTGGTCGGCCACCAGCGTGACCATGGCCGCAAGGATGCCGGCGCGGAGCGGGGTCATGGTCGACCGATCAGACGCTCACCCCCAGCGCCTTCCATTCGCGCAGCGCCTGGGCGTCGCGCGGGGTGACGTCGGGGTATTCAGGGTCCTCGCCGACCGTCGGCGAGATCTTCCAGGAGCGGGCGCATTTGGTGCCGATCGCCTTCTCCACCACGACGGCAACGCCGGGCACGGCATCGAGACGGAACGCCGAAGCCGGCGCCTCGCCCTCCCGCACCTCGTAATTCGAGGTGATGCAGATCTCGGCGAGATCGGTGTCGAACAGCGTCATCAGCATGTCGCGGTCGGCGACATAGATCACCGGCGACGCCTCGAGCGAGGAGCCGATGTTCTTGGCGGCGCGTTCGAGCTCGAGCGCCCCGGTGACGACGCGGCGGACGTTGCGGATCGTCTCCCATTTTGCGGCGAGCCTGTCGTCGCGCAGGTCTTCGAGGTCGGTCGGGAACAGCGTCAGATGCACGGACGGCTCGGCGTCGGGCCGGTACATGCGCCAGCCTTCTTCTGCGGTGAAGCTGAGGATCGGCGCCAGCCATTTCAGGATCGAGGCGCACAACAGGTCGATGGTCGTCAGCGCCGCCTTGCGCGTCAGCGAAGAGGGCGGATCGCAATAAAGCGTGTCCTTGCGGATGTCGAAGTAGAACGCGGAAAGCTCGCTGTTCAGGAAGGCGGACAGGATCGCGACCACGGTCTTGTAGTCGAACTCCCGATAGGCCTTGCCGATCGCGGTGGCGCGACCTGCGAGCTCGTGCAGCATCAGGCGCTCCAGCTCGGGCATCTCGGCGGGCGCGACTGCGTCGGTCGGCTTGTAGTGATGCAGCGTGCCCAGCATCCAGCGCACGGTGTTGCGCAGCTTGCGGTAGGTCTCGACGGTGTTCTTCAGGATCTCGGGCCCGATGCGCTGGTCGTCGGTGTAGTCGCTGGATGCGACCCAGAGCCTCAGGATGTCAGCGCCGGAGTCCTTGATGACGGACTGCGGCTCGATGGTGTTGCCGAGCGACTTCGACATCTTGCGGCCGTCCTCGGCCTGGGTGAAGCCGTGGGTCAGCACGATGTCGTAAGGCGCGCGTCCGCGCGTGCCGCAGCTCTCCAGCAGCGAGGAGTGGAACCAGCCGCGGTGCTGGTCCGAGCCTTCCAGGTACATCACCGTGTCGGTGCCGCCGTCGACCTTGCGCTTGATGCCTGACAGCCCCGGGAAATGCACGGGGTCTTCGAGCACGAAGGCGTGGGTCGAGCCGGAATCGAACCAGACGTCGAGGATGTCGTCGACCTTCTGCCAGTCCTCGCTCGCGCGTGATCCGAGGAAGCGCTCGCGCGCGCCCGTCGCGTACCAGGCGTCGGCGCCTTCCTTCTCGAAGGCTTCGCCGATGCGTGCATTGACGGCCTCGTCCTGGAGGATCTCGGCGGAGCCGTCACCCTTCTCGCGCACGAACACGGCGATCGGCACGCCCCAGGCGCGCTGCCGCGAGATCACCCAATCCGGCCGCGCCTCGATCATGCCGTTGATGCGGTTCTCGCCGGATGGCGGCACCCATTGCGTCACCGAGATCGCATGCAGCGCGCGGGCGCGCAGCGTGTCGCCGGCCTTGGTCTTGCCGCCCACCGCGATGTCCTTATCCATCGCGATGAACCATTGCGGCGTATTGCGGAAGATCACCGGCTTCTTGGAGCGCCAGGAGTGCGGATATTGGTGCTTGAGCCGGCCGCGCGCGAGCAGCATGCCTCTGTCGACGAGCGCCTTGATCACGGCCTCGTTGGCATCGCCCTTCTCGCCCTTGTCGGTGATGACGCGCTTGCCGGCAAAACCCGGCGCATGATCGGTGTAGGCGCCGTTCTCGTCGACGGTGTAGGGGATCGCGGTGTTGATGCCGCGCGCGTCGAGATCGCGCGCCTGCGCCGTCCAGACATCGAAGTCCTCGCGGCCGTGGCCGGGCGCCGTGTGCACGAAGCCGGTGCCGGTGTCATCGGTGACATGGTCGCCGGGCAGCAGCGGCACGACGAACTCATAGCCGCCGCCAAGGCCCTTCAGCGGATGGGCACATTCGATCGCGTCCATGGTGTCGCCGGGGACTTCGCGGACCTTCTCAAAAGCCGTCACGCGCGCCTGCTTGAACACCTCTTCCGCGAGCGCGTCGGCAAGGATGAGGAGGTCGCCGGTCTTGGCCCAATTGTCGGCGGGCGCGTCCGTCACCCTGTAGAGGCCATAGGCGATCTTCGGCGAGAACGAGATGGCGCGGTTGCCGGGCAGGGTCCAGGGCGTGGTGGTCCAGATCACGACGCTTGCGGACGCGAGCGCACCGTGCGCGGGTGAGGTCACCGGGAATTTCACCCACACCGTATCGGAGGTGTGGTCCTCGTACTCCACTTCGGCTTCGGCCAGCGCGGTCTTCTCGACCACGCTCCACATCACCGGCTTGGAGCCGCGATACAGCGTGCCGTTGGCGGCGAACTTCATCAGCTCGCGTGCGATCTGGGCTTCGGCGGGATAGCTCATGGTGGCGTAGGGATGGTCCCAGTCGCCGATCACCCCCAGGCGCTTGAATTCCTCGCGCTGGATGCCGAGCCAGTGCGTGGCATAGGCGCGGCACTCCTTGCGAAAATCGATCATCGCGGCGGAGTCGCGAAAGTCGGGCTTCTGCTTGCCCTTCTTGCGGTAGTGCTCCTCCTCGACCTTCCACTCGATCGGCAGGCCATGGCAGTCCCAGCCGGGCACGTAGTTGGAATCGAAGCCGAGCATCTGCTGGCTCTTGGTGACGAGATCCTTCAGGATCTTGTTCAGCGCCGTGCCGATATGGATGTTGCCGTTGGCATAGGGCGGGCCGTCATGCAGCACGAACTTGGCGCGGCCCTTCGCAGCCTGGCGCAGCTTCTCATAGAGCCCGATCTCGTACCAGCGCTTGAGGATCTCCGGCTCGCGCTGCGGCAGGCCGGCGCGCATCGGGAATTCGGTCTGCGGCAGGAACAGGGTTTTCGAATAGTCTTTGACTTCAGGCTTTTGGGACTTCTGCGGCTTTTCGGACATGAGGCTGACTGGCTCGGAGGGGCGCGGGAACGGATCGCGATGCGGAATCGCGGGAGTGAAACGACAAAATCCCGGTCTTGCGCCGAGCCAAAGGCTCAGGCGGAAGCCGGGCCGCTAATCCCTATGATGCGCCGCGCAAACATGGGCTCTCCATAGCAGGGGGCCAAGGGAAGCGCAAAGGTTCGGGTGGCCCGGTTTCGGGCTCAATCAATCACGCCCAGCCTCGGAAACGCGTCCGGATTGGCGGCCAGGATGGCGCGGGCGCGGGCGGAATCGTCGTCCATCTGGCGGATCAGGGCTTCTAGACCATCGAATTTCAGCTCTTCGCGGATGAAGCCGATGAAGGCGCAGTCGAGGAGCTGTCCGTAGAGGTCGCCCTTGAAGTCGAACAGGAAGATCTCCAGGAGCGGGGCGCCATTATCGAAGGTCGGACGGCGGCCGAAGCTGGCCACGCCGTCGAGCCGCTCGGCACCGCGGCCGACCCGCACCGCGTAGATGCCGTGCTTGAGGCCGCAATTGGCGTCCAGGCGGATGTTGGCGGTGGGATAGCCGAGATCGCGGCCGCGCTTTTCGCCATGGATGACCTCGCCCGTAATGAACCAGGGCCCGCCCAGCATGGTGGTCGCGTCGTCGAGCTGGCCTTCGGCGAGGGCGATCCGGATCGCGCTGGAGGAGACCGGCCGTTCGTCGATATCGACATGCGGTTGCACGTCGACCTCGATGCCGAGCCGGGGCGCCTCGTTGACGAGAAGGCTTGGCGAGCCGACCCGCCCTTTGCCGAAATGGAAATCGTAGCCGACGGCGATGCCGCTCACGCCGAGGCGCCCGATCAGGTCATGGTGAATGAAATCTTGCGCGCTGGTTCCGGCCCGCGCCTTGTCGAAGGTCATCACCACGGCCCCGGCCAGCCCGGTGCCGGCCAACAGCCGCAGCTTGGCCCGCTCGTCCGTCAGGCGGAACTGCGGGGTGTTGGGGCTGAAAAACCGCCGCGGATGCGGCTCGAAGGTCAATGCCAGCGCAGGGCGGCCATGCGTCCGGCCCATCTCCAGCGCTGCCGCGATCACCGCGCGATGGCCAAGATGAACGCCGTCGAAATTGCCCATGGCAACCACGGCGCCCCTCAGAATCGCGGAATCCGGCGTTGTATCGCGAATGACGGTAAAAGGCGGAGCCATCAGGGGAATTCTCGAACCGGGCAGGACCGGCCCGGACCGTGGCGCGACCGGCCGTGCGAAGTCAAGCGGCGGGGCGGGCAGACATTGAACACGATTTCAGTCCTTTGGCGATGTCCGCAATTAACGCGCTGTTTAACGCCTTGATGCTAGTCCTTCGAGGCGTGGAACTGCCCGGCTCCGGCCTGGCAGGTCCGATCCTAATATTCCTGGGTTTGCGTTGGGGGAGTCGAGATGGCGGTTGATTTGTCGATGCCGGTTCTGGTGGTGGATGACTACAGCACCATGATCCGTATCATCCGGAATCTGCTGAAGCAGCTTGGCTTCGAGAACATCGATGATGCCAGCGACGGTTCGGCAGCGCTGAACAAGATGCGTGGCAAGAAGTACGGGCTCGTGATCTCCGACTGGAACATGGAGCCGATGACGGGCTACGACCTGCTGCGTGAAGTCCGCGCGGATCCGAACCTCGCCACCACGCCTTTCATCATGATCACGGCAGAATCCAAGACCGAGAACGTGATCGCGGCCAAGAAGGCCGGCGTGAACAACTACATCGTCAAGCCGTTCAATGCGGCGACGCTGAAGACCAAGATCGAGGCGGTCTTCCCGGACATGGCGAGCGCGTAAGCGCGCTCGTGTCCCGGACAAGGCGCGGCACGTCAGTGACGCGACGCCGAGCCGGGACCCAGTCTATCCACGACATCGCATGCGGCTTATGGGCCCCGGCTCTGCAGCTCTTCGAGCTGCGTCCGGGGCACGACATTTTCTACCACTTCAATTCGCGTATCAGCGCCTTCGGCGGGTGGCCGAACAATTCCACGACCGATGTCGGGTCGAGCTGGTCAAGACCCTCGAACTCCTCGGCATGGATGCCGCGGGTCACGAACAGGCAGTCGATGCCGAATTCGCGCGCGCCGGTCAGGTCGGTGCGGACGGAATCTCCGATCGCCAGGACCTTCTTGCGATCGATCTGATAACCTTGGCGTTCCCCGGCGAGTGACATGGCGCGCTCGTAGATCGGCCGGTGCGGCTTGCCATAGAAGATCACCTCGCCGCCGAGCTCGCGATAGAGCTCCGCGATGGCGCCGGCGCAGTAGATCAACCGGTCGCCGCGTTCCACCACGATGTCGGGGTTGGCGCAGACCAGCGTCAGCTTGCGCTCACGCGCCTTCAGCATCATGCCGCGATAGTCTTCCGCCGTCTCGGTCTCGTCGTCATAGAGGCCGGTGCAGACGATGTAGTCGGCTTGCTCCAGCGGCGCGGTCACGGCATCGAGGCCGCGATGGATCGAATTGTCGCGCTCGGGGCCGAGCCAGAACATCTTGCGGCCGGGATGCTCGGCGACATAGAGCCTAGTCAGGTCGCCTGAAGACACGATCGCGTCATAGGTCTCGTCGGGAACGCCGAGCTTGCGCAATTGCCGCTGGACGGAGTCGGCCGGGCGCGGCGCGTTGGTGATCAGGATCACCGTACCGCCGCGGCTGCGATAGGTGTGCAGTGCCTCGCAGGCTTCGGGGAAGGATTCCAGCCCGTTATGGACCACGCCCCAGATGTCGCTGAGCACGACGTCCACACCGCCCACGAGCTCGCGCAGGCCTTCGGCAAAATGCAGCGTGGTCATGATCTGCGCGGTCGATCAGATGCGGCGCGCGAGCGCCGCGTTGCCGGTGATGCGTTGTGGCGGAGGCGCAGAAGACGTCGCGCCTGAGCTGGGTGTGCCGGAGCCATGAGGTCCCTGAATGTCTTTCGTCTGGTTCGGCGGGGCCCCGGCGGTAGCAGATGCCCCCTCCGGCCGCAATGGCCGCGGCGGCGCGAACAGGAACCCCTGTCCGAAGCGCACATCGTAGTCGAGCAGGTCGACCACCGCGCGCTCGCCCTCGATCCGCTCGGCGATCAGGTCGATGCCGAAGCGGCCGAGCAGGTCGGAGAGATCGGAGGGGTGGATGTCCGAGGTCGAGGCCTGCCTAGGATCGAGCAGAAGCGTGGCCGGCACCTTGATGAAGCGCACCCCGCGATCGGCCAGTTCGCGCGGCTCGATGCGCAGATCCGTGACATGGTCGATCGAGAAACGGAAGCCGCGCTGGGCGAGCGCCGCGAGATTCTCGGTCTCGGCGGGGCCGAGATTGCGGAACGTCGACTGCTTGAACTCCAGCACCAGGGAGGGCGCCAGCGCCCGGTTGGCTTCGAGGAAGTCGAGGCATTGCGCGAAGGTGGTGGAATTGCCGAGCGTGGAAGCTGCGAGGTTGCAGAACACGCCGACGTCCTTGTTGCGCACCATCAGGCGCCGCAGCACCTGCACGCAGCGCAGCATCACCATGTTGTCGATGCGGCCGATCAAGCCCGAAGCTTCCGCGATGCTGATGAACTCCTCGGCGGCGATCAGCTGGTCGCGCTCGTCGCGCAGGCGCGTGACCGCCTCGTAGAACCGCACCTTGCGCTGCGGCAGCGTCACCATCGGCTGCAGGAATATGTCGATGCGGTTTTCGTCGATTGCATTGCGCAGCGTCGCCAGCAATTGGGTCTGGCTACGTCCGTTGCCGGTCTGAACCGGGTTGGCGGGCTGGACCTGGACGGCCGGTGCCGGCCGAGGCGGCACGGGAAGCGGGGGGGCGGCGACCGGCTTCTCCTCGAAGGGGGCAGCCAGATCGATCGGCGTCTCCGGCTCGGGCCTCATGACCGGGGCGGGGGCCGGCGCGTGGCCGGCCAGCAGATCCTCATGGGCCGACACGGTGGTGGCAAGCTGCCTGACCAATCCGCCGAGTTCGTTGATCTCGCCGATCACCGACTGGACGCGGTCGGAGTTGGCCGAATTGGACGAGGCGATGCGGCCCTCGATCGCGGCAAGCCGGCGACCGAACTCGGCCACCTGGCGGGCGAGGTCCGCGGTGCCCCGCGAGAGGTCGGCGATCTGCCCGCCGACGTCGCTGCGGTCGCGCAGCCGCATCGACACCGCGTTGTAGAGGATCAGGAACGTCAGCGCGGTCAGCGCCACGATGGCCGATTCCGTCCCGCTGATGCCGGCGACCGAATAGAGCACGAGCCCGAGCGAGGCCGCGACCAGGACCATGCAGATGGCGATGAAGATCGTCGAAATGCGAATCATGCCGCGCGTTATGCCTCAAGAGCTGGCTGCTTCACCGGGAAAACACGGGTCGCGCTCCAATCCGTCACGGCTCATGCTCCCCCAAGCAATGCATGACCCTAACATCATTGTTGATTCGAGGGGATAGTGACTGTCCGGCAGCCTGCATCAGGCCCGCCGCCGGCTCCCGTCCGGAAATCAAGGCGTTCTCAGCGCAAAATAACGCTGCTCTCAAGGCCAGCGGGCCGCATGCGCTCTATCGTCCCGGCGTTTTCAACCCCAGGAGATTTGCTCATGTCGACATCCGCAGCCCTCAAGCAGCCCACATCCCAGCCTGACCTTGGCGCCGTCAAGCAGCGCCAGCACGGCGCCTGGTCGTCGGGCGACTATGCCGTTGTCGGCACCACCTTGCAGATCGTCGGCGAACAGCTCTGCGAGGCAGTCGACTTGCGCGCTGGCAGCAAGGTGCTTGACGTCGCCGCCGGCAACGGCAATGCGACGCTGGCCGCGGCGCGGCGCTGGTGTGACGTCACGTCCACCGACTACGTGCCGGCATTGCTCGAGCGCGGTCAGGAGCGCGCGGCGGCCGAACATCTCAAGGTCGAGTTCCGCGAGGCGGATGCCGAAGCGTTGCCGTTTGCCGATGCCACCTTCGACGTCGTGCTCTCGACCTTCGGCGTGATGTTCACGCCGGATCAGGATAAGGCCGCCTCCGAGCTCGCGCGGGTCTGCAGATCCGGCGGTAAAATCGGTCTCGCCAACTGGACGCCGGAAGGCTTCATCGGCCAGCTGTTCAAGACCATCGGCAGGCATTTGCCGCCGCCGGCGGGGGTGAAGTCACCGGCGCTGTGGGGCACGGCTGCGCGGCTGGAAGAGATGTTCGGAAGCCAGGCTTCCGAAATTGCCGCCGAGCCGCGCATGTTCGTGTTCCGCTATCGCTCGCCGGACCACTGGCTCGACATCTTCAAGACCTTCTACGGGCCTACGCTGAAGGCGTTTGCCGCGCTCGACGAGAGCGGCCAGGCCGCGCTGAAGCGCGACCTGCTGGCGCTGCTCGGGGAGTTCAACCACGCCGACGACGGCACGATCGTGGTGCACAGCGAATATCTGGAAGCCGTGATCACCAAGCGCTGATGGCCCAGGATGCGGTCGGGCCGGCTCCGGCCTGACCGCACCGATCAAAATGGCGCGGTGGCGCCGACCGTGTCGGCCGAGACGGCTTCGCGGCTGCCGAGCGGTTTCGGCCGCCCGGTGGTCGTGTCGCGCAGCGTCTGCCGCTCGATCTCCGAGTTCAGCTCGGCGCCGAACATGATGACGATCGCCGACATCCACATCCACATCATCAGGCCGATCGCAGCGCCCAGAGAGCCGTAGGTCGCGTTGTAGTTGGCGAATTCCGAGAGATACCAGGAGAGCAGGGCCGAACCGGCGATCCAGAGGATCGCGGCCGTCACGGCGCCGAGGCTCAGCCATTGCCATCGCGGCGCATCACGGCTGGGAGCGAAGCGGTAGAGGATGGCGAGTGCGACGAGCAGGATCAGGAACAGCAGCGGCCATCGTGCCAGCGCCACGATCAGCTTGCTTTCAGGCGCCAGGCCGAGATGATTGAGCGCAAGCGGGAAGGCGACGACGGCCCCCACCATCAACAGCAGCGCCACGATGCCGCCGACGGTAAAGGCCAGCGAGACCATGTTCAGCCGGATGAAGCTGCGCTTCTCGCGTTCCTCGTAGGCGACGTTGAGGGCGTCGAAGATCGCCTTGACACCGGCATTGGCACTCCAGATCGCAAGCAGCAGGCCGAACAGGAACGTGACACCGAGCGTGGCGGTTGCGTTCGACACCACGCGCGCAACCTGGTCCTCGACGATCTGGAACGAGCCCTCGGGCAGCATGGTCGCAAGCGTGTGGAGATTGGCGCTGATCGTCGCCGGGTTGGCGAACAGGCCATAAGAGGAGACGAGCGCCGTGACTGCGGGGAAGATGGCGAGCAGCCCGAAGAAGACGACGCCGCCCGCCGTCGCGAGCAGGCGATCCTCGTCGATGCGCTGATAGGTCCGCCAGAAGATATCCTTCCAACCCGCCCAGGGGATCGTGAACGGGCTCTTCGCCTGGCGGCCCCGGCCGGGCTGCGTCGCCGCGCCGGCCGGGTGCGTTTCCGGCGAGTTCGCTTCGCCGTTGCGGTGGTCTTGCGGGGGCCCCGACCGGATCAGTCCCGAATCCTGAAAGTAGCGCTCCGCCGTCAGCACGAAGACGGCCGTCGCCGCCACCAGCAGCCAGGAGTCGATCTGCTCGGAGCGCCGCGCCGGCATCACGCATCCAGACTGTGCCTGTGGCGCCGCCGGCGGGCGGCCGTCAGCCCGACCAAACCGACGGCTGCGAGCATCAGGCCGAGCTGCACGGGGCGGTTGGCGCGGACCGGCCAGGCCTTGCCGTGATAAGCCTTGCCGTCACCAGCCTTGCTGTCGTGACCGCGTTCACCCGGCGCAAGCGGCACGAGGGGAATCGTCGTTGCGACCTCCTTTACCGCCTGCTTGACCGTTCCACGTGGGATCCGCGGCGTCGCGACCGCCACGCGCAGACGGCTCGCAAGCGGCACGATCGGCTTAGCCTTGCGTTTCATCTGCGCCATGGCGACCCCGGCACAGACCGCGGCCAGCACCAGCAGCAGGGCGCCGACAGCACCAAATCCCCAGAATTGGCCGTAAGTGATCGCGATCCAGCGGTACAGGGCGATCAGTCCGACGAATAATGCCGCGACAACGAACAGACCTGCGACCGCGAACAGTCCGCCGGCCACCGCGTAAGATGTCATCCTGCCGGTTGCGTGGCTGGTCTGGTCACGCAAATAGGATTGAGCGGCGCGTTTGACGTGATTGAGCTTGAGCGCCATGCCGGCGCGCAGCAATTCGCCCGATGGCGCGAGCATGCGGACATCCTCCGAGAGCGAGAAAATTCCTCGGGGGATGAACGTGGCGGTATTTGACTTGTTCCGACGGAGCGGGATCCGTCGTGCTGAATCAGCCGAGATCGGCGGCTGCGATCCAGAACACCTCGCCCTCGGAATCCTCGGTGTCCAGCCAGAGCAGCGGCAGCTCCGGAAAGGCTTCGTCGACCAGCTCGCGGCCACGGCCGATCTCGCAGATTAACCCGCCATCCGGCGTCAGGTGATCGGGCGCATCGCGCAGGATGCGGCGCACCACGTCGAGACCGTCGGCGCCGCCGTCGAAGGCGAGCTTCGGCTCGGCCCGGCACTCCGGCGGCAACGCCGCCATGCCTTCGGCATCGACGTAAGGCGGATTGGTGATGATCAGGTCGTATCTGTTGTCGCCGAGCGGGGCGAACAGGTCGCCGCGATAAAGGTTGATCCGGTCCTCGAGCCCGTATTCGCCGACATTGCGCGCGGCGACTTCGAGTGCCCCCTTGGAGATGTCGACGGCATCGATGGTGGCGTTCGGGAAATGATGCGCGGCGAGGATCGCGAGGCATCCCGATCCCGTGCAGAGGTCGAGCACGCGCGTGACCGCCGTAGGGTCGTCGATCAGCGAGCCGGCCTCGCCGTCGCTGCCGAAATGCGAATCCAGCAGCTCGCCGATGAAGGAGCGCGGAACGATGACGCGCTCGTCGACATAGAAGGGCAGGCCGCGCATATAGATCTTGTTGACGAGATAGGCGGCCGGTTTGCGCGTGGTGACGCGCTTGTGGATCAGGTCGAGCAGGATCTTGCTCTCGGCGGCCGTGACGCGGGCGCTGGCGAAGACCTCGAACTGTTCGGGATTGAGATGCAGCGCCTCGCAGACCAAGAAGGCGGCTTCCGCGACCGGATCGGTGGTGCCGTGGGCAAAAGCGAGCCTGGCTTCGACGAAGCGGCTGACCGCGTAGCGGACGAAGTCGAGCAGCGTGAGAAGCTCGCCGGGACCGACTTTCGCAAGCCTCGGCGCGGCGCGGCCGCGCGGGAGTCTCTTGGAGGCTTTTGCCATCAGGACTTCGTCCAGCGCGCGGCGGCCTCGTCGTCACGGGCCTGGGCTTCGACCCAGCCCGTGCCGGCGGCGCTCTCTTCCTTCTTCCAGAACGGCGCGCTGGTCTTGAGGTAATCCATCAGGAACTCGGCCGCCTGGAACGCGGCCTGTCGGTGCTGCGAGGCGGTCAGCACCAGCACGATGTTCTGGCCCGGCATGAAGCGGCCGACGCGGTGAATCACCGTGACGCCGTTCAGCGGCCACCGCGAGGTCGCCTCGTCGACATGGCGCCTGATCTCTTCTTCTGCCATGCCCGGATAATGTTCGAGCGTGAGCGCCGAAATCTTTGCGCTGTCTTCATCGGCGCGGCAGATGCCGGAAAAGCTCACGACCGCGCCGATATCGGTCCGGCTGTCGGTCAGGAGCGCGATCTCGCGCGCGATGTCGAAATCGCCCTCCTGGATGCGGATGGTGACGGGGCAGGTCATGAGCCTAGCCGCCGGTCATCGGCGGGAAGAACGCGATCTCGCGGGCGCCCGCGATCGCGGCGTCTGATTTGACGTGGGCGTGGTCGATCGCGGTGCGGATTACCCTTGGCTTCTCGAACGCATGCGCATAGGCCTCGCCCTGGCCGGACAGCCAGGCGATCAGCTCCTCGACGGTGCGCACGTTCGGGGGCGGCTCGATCGTCTCCTCGGCCTTGCCGACGCGCTCGCGCACCCAGGCGAAATACTTCACCTTCATCCCTCGTCCTCCTTGATGAGGTGATGGATGCCCGCACGGAAATAATCGTAGCCGGTGTAGATGGTGAGGATCGCCGAGGCCCACAGCAGCGCCAGCCCGATCATCGAGACGATGGGCAGCACCTCGTCGCCAGCCGGGCCGGCGAGCAGGAAGCCGATCGCAACCAGCTGGACCGTGGTCTTCCACTTCGCAAGCTTGGTCACGGGCACGCTGACGCGGAGCGCAGCGAGGTATTCGCGCAGGCCCGAGACCAGGATCTCGCGGCACAGGATCACGATGGCGGCCCACAGCGACCAGCCGTGGATGATGCCGTCGGCGGCGAGCATCAGCAGGCAGGAGGCGACCAGCAGCTTGTCGGCGATCGGATCGAGCATCCGGCCGAATGCCGATTGCTGATTCCAGATCCGCGCGTAATAGCCGTCGAGGTAGTCGGTGACCGCAGCCGCAATGAAGATGGCGACCGCAACCCAGCGCAGCCACAGCGGCTGATCCAGGATGGACTGCGCGTAAATGCATCCGACCACGACCGGAATCGCGGCGATCCGGCCATAGGTCAGGATGTTCGGGAGGGACATCGCGCGCCTGGTCGTCCCTCGTGTCGTGGCGATGTTCATCCGTCCTACCAATACCGCTCGGGCCTGAAGGTCAACCGTTCCGCTTCCCAGATGGGTGCGGGATACGACGACCATATGACCAAGGCTCCCTTTGGGTCCCCCTTTAGTTCATCCTGGCTGGGGATGGAAATACTCGAAAATCCTGCGGGCGCTCTCGGCGCTCACCCCCGGAACCTTGCCGAGATCGGCGATCGAGGCCCGCTCGATCTCCTTCAGGGTCCCGAAATGATGTAGCAAGGCACGTTTGCGGGACGGGCCGATGCCCGGAATCTCCTGCAAGCCGGCCTCGCGGATGTCCTTCTTGCGCAGCTTGCGATGCGAACCGATGACGAAGCGGTGAGCCTCGTCGCGCAGGCGCTGGATGAAATAGAGCACGGGATCGCGCGGCTCGAGCTTGATGGCCTCGCGTTCCGGCATGAACAGGATCTCGCGGCCGGCGTCCCGGTCCGGTCCCTTGGCGACCGACATCAGCGACACCTGGGTCAGGCCGAGATTTGCGAAGATCTCGCGGACGGCATTGAGCTGGCCGCGGCCGCCATCGATGATGACGAGATCGGGCCATTGCGGGAAATCGTCGTCCTTCGCCTTGATGTTTTCCTTGGCCGCGCCCTCCTCGGGCGGGTTGATCAGGCGTTTGAAGCGCCGCTCGAGTACCTCGCGCATCATGGCGAAGTCGTCGCCGGGCGTGATCCCTTCCGACCTGATGTTGAACTTGCGGTACTGGTTCTTCACGAAACCATCGGGGCCGGCGACGATCATGGCGCCGACCGCATTGGTGCCCTGGATGTGACTGTTGTCGTAGACCTCGATGCGCTTGGGCGCATGCGGCAGGCCCAGCGTCGTCGCGATGGCGTCGAGCAGGCGGCTTTGCGTGGCGGTATCCGCAAGCTTGCGGCCGAGCGCCTCGCGCGCATTGGTCAGCGCATGGGTGACGAGTTCCTTCTTCTCGCCGCGCTTGGGCGTGGTGACCTCGATCTTGTGGCCGGCCTTGATCGACAGCGCATTGGCGAGCAGCTCGCTCTCCTCGATCTCGTGCGAGACCAGGATGTTCCTCGGCGGCGGCTTGTCGTCGTAGAACTGGGCGAGGAACGAGCCGAGCACTTCCTCCGGCGTAAAGGTCTTTTCCGCGCGCGGGAAATAGGCGCGGTTGCCCCAGTTCTGGCCGGTGCGGAAGAAGAACACCTCGACGCAGGAGAAGCCACCCTCCTGGTGGATGGCGAACACGTCGGCTTCTTCCACCGTGCGCGGATTGATGCCCTGCTGCGACTGGATCGCCGAGAGTGCGGCAAGGCGGTCGCGGTAGAGCGCGGCGCGCTCGAATTCGAGCTCACCCGCCGCCTTCTCCATCTCCCCGGCAAGCTCCTGCTTCACCGCATGGCTTTTGCCGGAGAGGAAGTCGGTCGCCTCGCGCACGAGCGTCGTATAGCCGGGAAAATCGATCTCGCGGGTGCAGGGGCCGGCGCAGCGGCGGATCTGGTAGAGCAGGCAGGGCCGCGTGCGGCTCTCGAAGAAGGAATCGGTGCAGGAGCGGATCAGGAATGCGCGCTGCAGCGCCGTGATGGTTCGGTTGACCGCGCCCGCGGAGGCGAACGGGCCGAAATAGCGCCCGGGCCGGGTCTGCGCGCCGCGATGTTTCAGGATCTGCGGCGCCCAATGGTCGCCGGTGATCAGGATATAGGGAAACGACTTGTCGTCGCGCAGCTGAACGTTGAAGCGCGGCCGTAGCTGCTTGATGAGGTTCGCCTCGAGCAGCAGCGCCTCGGTCTCGGTGTTGGTCGAGACGATCTCCACGGTGACGGTGGCGGCGATCATGCGCAGGATGCGGGCCGGCAGCGGCGCATTCTGGCGCGCATAGCTGGACAGGCGCTTTTTGACGTTCTTGGCCTTGCCGACATAGAGCACGTCGGAATTCGCATTGAGCATGCGATAGACGCCGGGCGAGGTGGGGGCGAGCCGAACCGCGTGTTCGATCGCCTCGTGGCCGGTCGCGAGCGGGCCTTCGCCGACGGCGCCACTCTCCTCCAGGATATCAGGCAGCCGCGCATCGTCCTCGTCGTCGCCGCTTGCGCTGGCGGGATCGAGGTCCGGCGGCGCCGTCTCCTGTTGGATCTCCTGGGGCGGGCCATCCGGTGCCATGCCGCGCCGGGATTTGCGCGCGCGTGCGTCGTCCGGATTGTCGGTGGAATCGTGAACCATGGGGACGAATTTAGGCGCTGGGGGTGTCGATTTGAAGTTCCGGCCCTGCCGCACGCACAGGTCCCGGTAACGCTTCCTTAAGTCTGTTAACAGCGCAGTAACCCGACTTAACAGCCCTTTAACTTAAAACTCTCGATAAATCCTACGCGAAAAGTTCTTGGTTCCGTAACCATGCAGGGCCGGCGCGGCGGCGCAGGCATCGCGCAGGTTGCGACAGTTGCGTTGGAGTGAGTGATGAAGGGGCTCGTTGTGGGCGCGGCCGCGTTGGTTGCGGCCGGCTGGACGGCTTCGGCAGAAGCCGCCGATCTCAGTTATGGGCAACGTGCGCCCTATACCGTCAACCAGCCGCTCAATGCCTATAGCTGGGCAGGTCCCTATCTCGGCGGCAACATCGGCTATGAATGGGGCTCGGTGGACAACAACCCCTCGAAGCCGTCGGGCTTCGTCGGCGGTGTGCAAGCCGGCTACAATTTCCAGAACGGCCCGTGGGTGTTCGGTGTCGAGGGCGACATCCAGGCCGCGGGCGCCGACGACACCTTCGCGCCGTGGAAATTCTCCAATCCGTGGTTCGGTACCCTGCGCGGCCGCGCGGGATATGCGTTCAGCAACGTGCTGTTCTACGGCACCGCCGGCCTTGCGTTCGGCGAGCTGCGTGGGCAGACCTTCGGCTGGACGGAGTCGCATACCACCGCGGGCTGGACCATTGGTGCCGGCGCGGAAGTGGGCCTCGCGCCGAACTGGAGCGTCAAGCTCGAATATCTCTACATCGATCTGTCCACGAGTCAGTTCGCGATTACGGGCGTGTCCAACGGCTATAGCGCCAGCGTTGTCCGCGCAGGCGTGAACTATCACTTCTGACGTCTCAAGAAGAAAATACCGGACCAGCCTCCCGGCCGCTCGCGGTCGGGATTTTTTTGCGTCAGGCTCGCTAAGCGAGGATCACCAAATTGACCGCCTTCGGGCCTTTCCCCTTCTTGTCCGGTTCGACTTCGAAAGTGATACGCTGTCCTTCGGCAAGGTCCTTCAGTCCCGCCCGCTCCACAGCGGTGATGTGAACGAAGACATCGCGACCGCCATCATCAGGCTTGATGAAGCCGTAGCCGCGCTCGCCGTTGAAGAACTTGACCGTTCCCGTCATGGCCATCGGGAAACTCCCCCTCATTGCTCCTCCGCCGCGACGCAGATTCACGTCACGACATGACCGGGCCTTACGGAGCCCGGGAGCTGGCCATCCTTGAACGGACCATCGGTCCGGCCGGATCTTTCTTAGGCCTTCACTCCGCCGCAACCATTCGCGGAAGCGGAACGTAAAGCCAGTCACGGAAACAGCATAATACGGTTCTTCGCAGATTGACTACCGGTCCTGCATATTTTTCCCAAGAATGCCGGAGTGTTACGGCTTGGCTTTAAGGCTTGGGTACCTCCAATCGGAATCTGGCAGCTCCGCCCTGGCCAAGTGGTATTTCCAGTTCGGGCAGGATGGTCTTGAGCTCGCCGTGCAGCGTATAGGGCGGATTGACGATCAAGAGCCCGGTGGAGGTGAGGGCGGCGCTGTCGGCCTGCGGCGCGACGCTGAATTCGAGGCGCAGGCATTTCCCGGGGGGCTTTGCTGCAGCTGCGAGCCGCGCGACCGTCTGGGCCAGCGTGTCGGTGGCGCGGCGGTTCTTGGCCGGGTACCAAATGACATAGATGCCGGTTGGCCATTTCGCGAAAGCCGCCGAGAAGGCTCCGCCGAGCCGCTCGAACTCGTCCTTGGCCTCAAAGGGCGGGTCGATCAGCACGAGGCCGCGCCGCTCCTTCGGCGGCACGAAGGCCGGCAGTGCCATCCAGCCGTCGAGATCGACCACGCGGGCCTGCTCGTCGCGGCGCAGCACGTCGATCAGCGCTTTCCGCGCTTTCGGCTCGAGTTCGCATGCGACGAACCGGTCCTGCGGCCTGAGCAGGCCGCGCGCGATCAGCGGCGAGCCCGGATAGGCCTTGAGCTCGCCCTTCGGATTGAAGGCGCGGACGATGTCGAGATAGGGCTTGGTCAGCGCCGCGGTCTCGTTCGACAGGCGCGCCTGCAGCAGCCGCGCAATGCCGGTCAGCCATTCGCCGCCCCGGCGCGCCTCGTCGCTGTCGAGATCGTAGAGGCCGGCGCCGGCATGGGTGTCGATGACGCGGAACGCTGCCGGCTTGTCCTGCAAGTAAGTGAGGATGCGCGCCAGCACGATGTGCTTGATGACGTCGGCGAAGCTGCCGGCGTGGAAGGCGTGTCGGTAGTTCATGGCGGACAGTTACGACATCGCGCGCCGAAAGTAACGGCCGTCATTCCGGGGCGGTGCGCCAGCACCGAACCCGGAATCCATTTTTGCTACCGGTAACGCCGAGAGATGGATTCCGGGTTCACGCTTCGCGCGCCCCGGAATGACGGCGAACCAATCCTACCCGCCCCTGATCGGCGGCATCGTCACCTGGTCGCGGCGGCAGGCGCGGCGCTCGATCTCGTCGCAGGCGCGGAACTGCAGGTCCTTGCTGAGGCAGATGCGGACCTCGGACAGCCGTGTCCGGTTGCAGGTGACCGAGATGCTGGCATTGCTGAGGCCCGGATTGGCCTTGATGAAGGCCTCCTCGACCTCCGCCGGCGCCACGGTCTTGGCCTGCGACAGATCGAGATAGTCGGCCGGGATCTTGATCGCGGCGCGCGCTTTCCGGATCGTCTCGAAATAGCTGCGGCCCTCGAGCCCGGAGCAGGTGCCATGCTTGTCCCATTCGTTGAAGATCAGGCCCGGCGCCGGCATCAAATCGAGCATCGAGGACACGATGTTGCGGTTCAGCCGCGGCGCCGGGCGCTGGCAATATTCCGGGAAGCCGTTCTCATATTGCGGCCACAGCCCATGCACGACGAAAGCGTAGGGCCGTCCGCCGCACTGGATCTGGGAGCGGCCGCCGCGCTCGGCCGCCTCTTCGCAGAACGAGGGCGACCACGACAGCGCGAGCACGTAGAAATCGAACTCGCCCGGTGCGTTCTGCCGCTTGTCCTGGGCTTTCGCGCCGCCGGCGAGCGTTGCCAGCCCGGCGGCGAGGGTCAGCGAGATCATCAGACGGGACAACGAACGCAATCTGGGATGAAACATGGCAACGCCCCTCAACTAGACTGTGCGCGCAGCCTAGCAGGCAAAGAGAACATTTCAAGAACAAAATTCGAGCCGGCTGTCGTCCGCCGGTTGATCAGCCGAATCAGACGCTCTTCGGATCAGGGCTTGGCGGAGCGGCAGGCCGGATTATAGGCCCAGTTGCGATCGAGTCCGACCACGCACCATTCGACACCGTCGCCGTAGCCGGCAAAGCCGCCATCCTCCATGATCGAGAAGTGCACCTTGCGCACCTTGCCGTCATTGAGCAGGGCCTCGCCGGTGCAAAAGCGGCGCGGAATGTTGTCGGACTGCCAGGGTCGGAACGCGACCTCGCGAACGGCGGAGAAGCTGGTGATCTTCAACGAGGAATTCCAGAACGAGCTCTCTTTTTCCCAGAACTGGGTGGCGATCGTCGGCAGGGCCTTGTCGCAATCGACGACGGCGCCGTCGTAGCGCGGTCCGCTCAGCCAGAAATTCAGCTCGAGCGGATTGGCGGCCCTTGCCTCGCCGAGCGACAGCGCCCCGAACATGAGGCCGAGCAGAGCAGCAAAGCGAAGCGATTTCGGGGAGGGGGCGCGCATGGTCAATCCAGACAGCTTAAGTCTTGCGAAGCTCAGACGGTGCCGCGAAGGCCGGGGCAGGTCAAGTGCAGCGCGGCAACACTTGGCGAGGAGTTGACCGGAACGTCGCGGCCAACCGGGCTTCTGTTCTTTTCACTTCCATCCCGGCACCGTAGACTGGCGCCAGCCAATTGGAGTGACGGGAATGCGAATCATTGCGGCCGCTGGCCTTCTTGCCCTGGGTATGATGGCGAGCCAGTCGGCGCGGGCCGACATTCTTCCGGTGCCGCCGTTCAAGGGCAACGACACCGGCGGGATCATCGCCTATTCGATGGCGACCCAGGTCGACGCGCGTCAGGTCGCGGTCGATCACTGCGCACGCTACGGCAAGGTCGCCAAATTCCTCGCGGTGCAGGGCTATGACGGCGGTTACATCTCGTTCGCCTGCCGCTGGGTGCCCTATGGTGCCGCCGAGCAGCCGATCCGGACGCTTTACTGAGGCGCTGCCGAAGGTCGGCACTCTCAGCCGGGAGCCCTCCACATGACGCGCAAACTCGCTTTGCTCGGCCCGACGCTTTGCCTCGCGTTGTCGGCAGGCAGCGCCAGCGCCGACGACCTGCCGGTGCGCAAGGCCGGTCTTTGGGAAATGAAGCTGGTCTCGACCGGCTCGCCGGTCCCCGAAATGACCATGCAGCATTGCACCGACGAGACCGTCGACAAGGAGATGAGCAACAACGTCTCGCCGATGGCCAAGCAGATCTGCGCCAAGCAGGAGATCAAGAAGACCGCGACCGGCTATGTCAGCGATTCCGAATGTAGCGTCGCCGGCGTCAGCACGACGTCGCATGCCGAGATCACGGGCGATTTCAACTCGGCCTACACGGTGAAGACCACCTCGCACGCGCAAGGCGGCGTCGCCGGCGCGGCCGGCCGGGATAGCACCATGACGCTGCAAGCCAAGTGGCTGGGCGCCTGCAAGCCGGACCAGAAGCCCGGCGACATCGTGATGCCCGGCGGCTTCAAGATGAACGTGCGCGACATGGACAAGCTGAAGGCGCTGCTGCCGAAGTAGAGTGAGATGGTCGTGAGACCGTAGCGCGGAAATCGGTGCGCTCCCTCGCCCCGTTCTTACGGGGAGAGGGTTGGGGTGAGGGGCCTCTCTCCACACGTGCGGTCGTCAAGGGACCTGTACCCCCTCACTCGAATTCGATCTGCGATCGAACTCGACCTCTCCCCGCAAGCGGGGAGAGGTAAGAAAGGCTACACCGGTATCCTCACGCTCGCCCTCAAGCCGCCCATCGGGCTGTCGCCGAGCGTGATGTCGCCGCCATGCGAGCGGGCGATGTCGCGGGCGATGGCAAGGCCGAGGCCGGTGCCGCCTTCGTCCTGGTTGCGGGCGTTGTCCAGCCGCAGGAACGGCTTGAACACCTCTTCGCGCAAGTGAGCGGGAATGCCCGGGCCGTCGTCGTCGATCGTGACGGTCAAATAACGGTGATCGCGCTGGCCGGTGATGGCGATGTTCTTGCCGTAGCGCGCCGCGTTGGTGATGAGGTTGGCGAGGCAGCGCTTGAACGAGGCCGGCTTCACCGTCACCACGGGCAGGCCGTGGAATGCGACGGTCGCGTTGTGGCCGTGGCGTTCGGCATCGCTGCGCAGCTCTTCGAGGGCCTGGGCCATGTCGGTCGGCTGCGACTGCTCGCCGGAATCACCGCGGGCGAAGGCGAGGTAATCCTCCAGCATCATCGACATCTCGTCGACATCCTTGCGCATGCCCTCGAGCTCCGGACTGTCGCCGATCAGCGCCAGCTCGAGCTTGAAGCGGGTCAGGATAGTGCGCAGATCGTGGCTGACGCCGGCGAGCATCGCGGTGCGCTGCTCCATGGTGCGCTCGATGCGCGACTTCATTTCGAGGAAGGCGACTGCCGCGCGCCGCACCTCGCGCGCGCCTCTCGGGCGGAAATTCGGCGCCTCGCGGCCCTTGCCGAAGCTCTCGGCGGCATCGGCAAGGCGCAGGATCGGCTTGATCTGGTTGCGCAGGAACAGCACCGCGACGATCAAGAGGATGGAGGACGTCCCGACCATCCAGAACAGGAAGATCTCCGAGTTCGAGGCATAGGCAGCGCTGCGCTGCGCGAACACGCGCATCACGGCGTCGTCGAGCTGGATGCGGATCTCGACGAGGTTGGAGCGGCCGACCGTGTCGATCCAGAACGAGCGCCCGATCTGGCGGCCGAGCTGCACCGACAGTGTCTGGTCGAGCAGCGAGAAGAACGGTTTTGGTCCCGGCGGCGGCATGTCGCCGGCGGGCAGGAAATCGACGACGAGGCCGAGGCGCTGCTGGGCGATGCGGCGGATCTGGTCGCGATCCTTGTCCTGCGGATAGCCCTTGTAGACATCGATCAGCGCAGCGATGTCCTGCACCACCGCAGCCGACAATCTGCGCGTCACCGTGTTCCAGTGCCGCTCCATGAACACGAAGGCGACGACCGATTGCAGCACCACCATCGGCACGATCATGATGAGGAGCGCGCGGGCGTAGAGGCCGGTTGGCATCCAGCCCTTGAACGCGTTGCCCATCCAGCCATTGGCGGCGGAGACGCGGCCGGCGGCGCTTCGCAGCAGCGTCAGGCCGGTATCGATCGTGCTCATCGGTCGCGCTTCACTGCTCGGGTCTCAAGGCGAGGCCACCAGCCGGTAGCCGATGCCGCGCACCGCCTGCAGAAATAGCGGATTGGCGGGGTCGGTCTCGATCTTGCGCCTGAGGCGGTTGATCTGCACGTCGACGGCACGCTCGTTGACGCTGCCATTGCCGGTCAGCGCGCTGCGCGGCACGGTCTCTCCCGGTGTTTCCGAGAGAATCCGCAGCATCTCGCGCTCGCGGTCGGTGAGATGGATGACCTCCTCGCCCTGGCGCAATTCGCCGCGCTCGAGATGGTAGACGTAGGGACCGAAGGCAATTTTCTCTGCGATCGCGACCTGTGGCGGCGGGGCGGCGCGCTTGAGGATGTTGTTGATGCGCAGCGCGAGCTCGCGCGGCTCGAACGGCTTTGCCACGTAATCGTCAGCGCCGATCTGCAAGCCCTCGATGCGGGATTCCGGTTCGTGGCGCGCCGTCAGCATCACGATCGGCACCGAGGAGGAGGTCCGGATGAAGCGGGCGAGATCGAAGCCGGTCTCGCCGGGCATCATGACGTCGAGGATCAGGAGGTCGAAATGCAGGCCCAGCAGTTTCGAGCGTGCATCGCCGGCGCTCGCCGCGGTGGTGACGCGGTAGCCCTCACTGGCGAGAAAGCGCGAGAGCAGATCGCGGATGCGGCGGTCGTCGTCGACCAGCAGCAGATGCGGGGCATCGTCGGCGGGTTGCACCGGCGGGCGGGCGAGCGTGGCAGCGAGCGGCACGGTCACTCCTTGTCGTGGTTGACGGAAGCGAAGATCGTCTCGAGCACCTTGTCCGGATCGTCGCGGTCGATCATCGCGCGCAGGAAGCGCTTCACGGTTTCGGCGTCCTGCGGAGCCATCTCCGCGAGCGCCCTGTTGATCCGCGTGGTCTGCAGGCCGGCGAGCTTCTGCACCAGCGCCTCGCCCTTCGGCGTCGTGTAGAGCAGGCGCTGGCGGCGATCATTGTCGCCGGTCTTCTGCACGATGTAGCCCTCGTCCAGCAGCTGCTTGAGCACGCGGCCGAGCGACTGCTTGGTGATGCGCAGGACGTCGAGGAGGTCGGCGACCTTGAGGCCGGGATAACGATAGACGAAATGCAGGACGCGGTGGTGGGCCCGGCCGAAGCCGAACGCCTCCAGCTCCTGGTCGGGATCGCCGACGAAGTCGCGGTAGGCGAAGAACAGCAGCTCGATGATATCCCAGCGCAAATTGCCTCCACCGTCTGCAGCCGGCCCGGGCTCGGCGGCGTCGTGAGAGGAAGTCGCGAAATTTATGTCAGGCATATTGACGTATCTTGGGTTCAATGTTACAAAACGATCGACCCGCACGAAATTTTAGATCGCTTCGCGTCGGGTAGCATCGGAGCAAGGCGCCGGAGAGAGCCGGACAGGCGACGACGGCCGGATCAGATCTACCGTGCGATTGTCGAGCGGCATTTCGGCAAAACATACTGGACTTCCGCCTTCCGCAAAAGCATGTCCTCGGCGACATGCTGTCCACGGAAACCGGCCGTAAAAAGGCTGGCGGTGGTCCGGCAGAAACCAATCAAAGCCAGCCGGGCCCCGAAAGCGGGCAGGCGGGCGCCAGAACAGCGCCGCCACCGGCAGCGGGAGGCAAGGACATGAGCATGAAATTTGACATCCAGCCCGCATCCAATCCAACCCCTGAGAAGGACCGCGTCGCCAAGCTGGTGGACCCCGGCTTCGGACGGGTCTTCACTGACCACATGGCCATCGTCCGCTACAACCAGGCCAGGGGCGGCTGGTATGACGCGCGGATCGAGGCGCGCGTCAACTTCCAGCTCGATCCGGCCGGCGCGGTGCTGCACTACGCGCAGGAGATCTTTGAGGGTCTCAAGGCCTACAAGCGCGATGATGGCGGCGTGAACCTGTTCCGCCCCGATGCCAATGCACGACGCTTCAAGGACTCGGCCGATCGCATGGCGATGGCCCAGCTGCCTGAGGACGTCTTCCTCGAGGCGGTCGAGCAGGTCGTGCGCATCGACCGCGCCTGGATTCCGGGCGGCGAGGGCAGCCTGTATCTGCGCCCCTTCATGATCGCGAGCGAGACGTTCCTCGGCGTCAAGCCGTCATCTGAATACATCTTCGCGGTCATCGCCTCGCCGGTCGGCTCCTACTTCAAGGGCGGGCCTGCGCCGGTCTCGATCTGGGTGTCCGAGAATTACACCCGCGCCGCGGTCGGCGGTACCGGCGCCGTCAAGTGCGGCGGCAACTATGCCGCGAGCCTGCGCGCCCAGGCCGAAGCGATCCAGCACGGCTGCGACCAGGTCGTGTTCCTCGACGCGGTCGAGCGCCGCTATGTCGAGGAGCTCGGCGGCATGAACGTGTTCTTCGTGTTCGACGACGGCTCGCTCTCCACGCCGCCGCTTGGCACCATTCTGCCGGGCATCACCCGCGACTCCATCATCACGCTGGCCCGCGATGCCGGCAAGACCGTGCGCGAGGAGCCGTATTCTATCGAGCAGTGGCGCAAGGACGCGGCCTCGGGCCGCCTGAAGGAAGCCTTCGCCTGCGGCACCGCCGCTGTGATCTCCCCGATCGGCAAGGTGCGCTCGGTGAGCGGCGACTTCGAGATCTCGGGTGGCGGCGCCGGCCCTGTCGCCATGGGCCTGCGCAAGCAGCTCGTCGACATCCAGTACGGCCGCACCAACGATCCCCACAACTGGATCCGCAAGGTGTTTTGATCGGCGGTGAGAAGTTTTCCCTCTCTCACGAGGAGAGGGGAAACACGCAATGTTCGTGGTTTATTGCGCACTGAACGTGCCGTTGCCGACATGCGACAAAGGACACATCGCGACATCAGGACCTTGTAGTCATGGCAACCAAGCTCTCGCAGCCCATCAAGTGGGTCGTTCTCGCCGCAATCACCGGCGTCACCGTCTTCGGCATCCTGACCATCGGCCCCACGCACGAAGTGGTCGCGCAAGACCGCTCGCCCATCGTGACCGTGCAGACCGCCGATCCCGAGATGAATGCGGCTATCGAGCGGGGTCGCGCTACGCTCCCGACCTTCTGGGCCTCCTACGCATCGCCGAAGCCGTCGGAAACCGGGCACACCTTGAAGGTGCGCTTCTCGACCCGCAAGGGCGGCGAGCACATCTGGGTTGGCGAGGTGAAGAAGCAACCTGGCGGGACCTTTACCGGGCTCTTGGCAAACGAGCCGCGGGATCTACCGGGCAAGCACGCCGGCGACAAAGTCTCGTTTGGTGAAGCCGACGTCTCGGACTGGATGTTCACGCGCAACGGCAAGATCGTCGGTGGTGAAACCATCAAGCCGACCCTGAAGTCGCTGCCGAAGGCGGATGCGGATGCCATCCGGGCACGAATGGAGACTCCGTAAGGCTGGCCGTCATTCCGGGGCGCCCCAAGGGCGAACTATGGTGCGCAATTGCGCACCTGAGAATCTCGAGATTCCGGGTTCTCGCTTCGCGAGCCCCGGAATGACGTCGCCCTCTAACACCCCGTTGCCGCATTCCCCGTCGACTGGTAAACGCCGCGCATGGCCGAGAAACCCAAAAAACCCCAGAAACTGAAGGCGCGCCTGCCGCGCGGGCTCGAGGATCGTGATCCCGCTGCGATCCGGGCGACGCGCGAGATGGTCGAGAAGATCCGCGCCGTCTACGAGCTCTACGGTTTCGAGCCGGTGGAGACGCCGGCGATGGAATACACCGACGCGCTCGGCAAGTTTCTGCCCGACCAGGACCGTCCGAACGAGGGCGTGTTCTCGTTCCAGGACGACGACGAGCAGTGGATCAGCCTGCGTTACGACCTGACCGCGCCGCTGGCCCGCTACGTCGGCGAGCGCTACGGTACCGACGCTTTGATCTTGCCGTACCGCAGCTACCGCGTCGGCTACGTCTTCCGCAACGAAAAGCCCGGCCCCGGCCGCTTCCGCCAGTTCATGCAGTTCGATGCCGACACGGTTGGCTCGGCGACGCCGGCGGCGGACGCCGAGATCTGCATGATGGCGGCCGACACGATGGAGGCGCTCGGCATCGCACGCGGCCAGTATGTGGTGAAGGTCAACAACCGCAAGGTGCTCGACGGAGTTCTGGAAGCCATCGGGCTCGCCGGTGACGAGAACGCAGGCCGCAGGCTGACCGTGCTGCGCGCGATCGACAAGCTCGACAAGTTCTCCGCCGACGAAGTGCGCAAGCTGCTGGGTCCCGGACGATGGGACGGCGGTGAAGAAGGGAAAGGCGACTTCACCAAAGGCGCCAACCTGAGCGCGGCGGAAGCTGACGTTGTTCTCGCCATCACCAAGCCGCGCGACGATTGGAAAGAGGCCATTGCTGCGGCGGAAGCTTACCTTGCCAAGAGCCAAGTCGGTCAGGCCGGCGTCAGCGAGCTTGAAGAGATTGCCAGGCTGGTGACGGCGTCGGGTTATGGTGCGGATCGCATCAAGATCGACCCTTCCGTCGTCCGCGGCCTCGAATATTACACCGGCCCCGTCTACGAGGTCGAACTTCTGCTCGACACCAAGGACGAGAAGGGCCGCCCAGTGCGCTTCGGCTCGGTCGGTGGCGGCGGGCGTTACGACGGTCTCGTCTCGCGCTTCCGCGGCGAGCCGGTGCCGGCGACCGGATTCTCGATCGGCGTGTCGCGCCTTCAGGCCGCGCTGACGCTGCTCGGCAAGCTGGATACGCGGCCGGAATTCGGCCCTGTCGTCGTCACCGTGTTCGACCGCGACCGCGTCGCCGACTACCAGAAGATGGTGGCTGCCTTGCGCACCGCCGGCATCCGCGCCGAGCTCTATCTCGGCAATCCCAAGAACATGGGCAACCAGCTGAAGTACGCTGATCGCCGCAACTCGCCTTGCGTGATCATCCAGGGATCGGACGAAAAGGCGCGCGGCGAAGTGCAGGTCAAGGACCTGATCGAGGGCGCGAAGGCCGCCGCCGCGATCGCCTCCAACCAGGAATGGCGCGAAACCCGACCGGCGCAGTTCTCGTGCAGCGAAGCCGATCTGGTGGCGAAAGTGCGCGAGGTGCTGGCGCGCCATGACGTGAGCTGGGGCTAGCTATTCGCAGGCCGCGTCATGCCCGGGCTTGTCCCGGGCATCCACGTCTTGTTTGATGGAAGAGAACGTGGATGGCCGGGACAAGCCCGGCCATGACGACAGCAGCAGAGCAGCAGGGAGACAACGATGCCTGAGATCACCATCAGCATGGCCGAAGGCCGCACCGACGAGCAGAAGGCCGGCATGATGCGCGACATCACCCAGGCGCTGGTGAAGAATCTCGGCGTCGATGCCGATGCCGTCGTCATCCAGATCAACGAAGCCCCGCTGCGCCACAAGATGAAGGGCGGCAAGACCTTCGTGGAGCGCGCGGCGGCGGCGAAGAAATAGTTTCGGCTGGCGCGGCAACCACCGCCGTCGTCCCGGACAAGCGTAAGCGCAGATCCGGGACCCATAGCCACAGGCACTGGTTATCTGACGAAGCGCTAACTCCGAATCCCCGCAACCACGACGTCTTGTGGTTATGGGTCCCGGATCGGCGCGCGCTTAGGGCGCGCTTGTCCGGAACGACATCGAGCAAGCACCATGGACGCACGCGACTTCATCAAGGCCGGCATGAGCGCCGAGCGCACGCTGGTGGTTCCGGCCGAGCGCACGGTCGGGCATTTCGTGCCCGGCATGCCGTTTGTTTATGCGACCCCGATGATGATCCTGGAGATGGAGATGACGGCGGGCGATGCGATCCGCGCGGCGCTTCAGCCGGGCTGGGTCACCGTAGGTACCGAGGTCGACATCCGCCATCTCGCCGCGGCGCTGGTCGGCGCGACGGTGCGGACCACGGCGAAGGTGGTTGCGGTCGAGCGCCGCGTCATCCGCTTCGAGGTCGAGGCCTTCGAGGGCACGCGCAAGCTCGGCGAGGGCCGCCATGCCCGCGGTCTCGTCAATGTCGAGATGTTCAACAAGCGGCTGGGAGCGTAGCGCGCCACCTGTTTACTTCGCGAGCTCCCTCGACCGCTGCGTCGCCGCCGCGACCGCGCGGATCATGAGATCGCGCAGGCCGGCCTCACCCATGAGTACGCCGAGGGCCGCGGCGGTGGTGCCGCCGGGCGAGGTGACGTTCTGGCGCAGCGTGGCCGAGGGAAGCTCCGACTGGTGCAGCAACTCTCCGGAGCCGGCGACGGTCTCGCGAGCGAGCTTCGTCGCCAGCGCTTCGGGCAGGCCCGCTTCCACACCGGCGCGGGCGAGCTCCTCGGCGAGCAGGAACACATAGGCCGGCCCCGAGCCCGACACGGCGGTGACCGCGTCCATCAGGGCTTCGTCCTCGACCCATTCCACCGCGCCGGTGGCGCGCAGCAGCGCATCGGCCACGGCACGCTGGGCGGCGCTTACGTCCCGGGCTGCGACCGCAACGGTGATGCCGCGGCCGATCGCCGCCGGCGTGTTCGGCATCGCGCGCACCACGGCGCCGCCGCAGACTTCGGCAAGCGAGGCGATCGTGGTGCCCGCCATGATCGAGACCACCGAGGTCCTGTCCGAGACGAACGGTTTCAGCCTGGCGCCGGCCTCGCGGAACATCTGCGGCTTCACCGCGACGACCAGCGTCTCGACGAGGCCGGCGGTCTTCACATCGGGATTGAGCACGACGCCCTTGGCGGCGAGCGCGGATATCTCGGGCGCAATGTGCGGATCGATCACCGCGACGCGACGCGGATCGAGCCCGCCTGCCAGCCATCCCGTCAGCATCGCGCCACCCATCTTGCCGGCGCCGGCGAGCAGGATGGTGCCGGTGACGTTTTGGAGAGGATTGTTTGCCATCGCCGTTGCCACACACTCAGGCGTCATCCCCGCGAAGGCGGGGATCCATAACCACAGGCGGTTCTAGTGGATCGAGGTGTTGGCAACAAGCCGCGTGCCACAAGTGGCCATCACGCGGTATGGATCCCGGATCGGCGCGCGCTTGGGGCGCGCTTGTCCGGGATGACGCAGGGAGGGAGCTGCGGCTCCCCATGCATTGCGAGCTCTATGCCTCTCCGACCGTGTCGAACATCGCCGCGTCCATGGCTTGCGCGGTGGTTTTGCCGGCCCACACCACGAACTGGAACGCCGGGAAGTAGCGCTCGCAGGCGTGGATGGCGCCGGCGAGCATGGCCTCGCATTGCGCGGTCGAGGCGGTGAGGCCGCCCGGCAGCACCAGGGCCTGGCGGTGCATCACCATGCCGGTGTTGGTCCACAGATCGAAATGACCGACCCACAGCTGCTCGTTGACGGCAGCGACGAGCCGCTGCACCTCGCCGCGGCGCGCGAGCGGAATCTTCATGTCGAAGGCGCAGGCCAGATGCAGCGCCTCGATCTCGCCCATCCAGGTGAAGGAGAGCTGGTAGTCGGTCCATTGTCCCTTGGAGACAATCGTGAGTTCGTCTTCGCCGGAGCGTTCGAACGGCCAGTTGTTGCTGGCAGCGATATCCTCGACCACCGCGAGTGGATGGCTTCTGGAATCGATAGTGCCTTCGAGCAGGGACATGCCGTCTCGACCTCTTGCCTTCTTGTTGTCTTTGATACGCACGCGGTTGGGCCCGGCGCGCGCTCCCTAAACGTCGCTGCGGCGATCCCTAGGGTCGCTCTCGCGAGCCCCTCGGATCAGCGCGGGCCTGTCGCGGATCAAGTGATGTGATTTGCGGAATCTGCGCAACGGGGTCGCGAGTCCGTCCACAAGCCAGGACTCGTTCGTCCACAGCTCATCTCCGCCACAATTCTTAACGTTGGAGGTCCCAACTCCGGGTCGAGGAGAACAAACCGGAATCAGATTCCCTGGGAGCGCCGCCAATCGCGAGTTCCGGCGCGGGCCGGCGCCACGAGGGCCTCGACCCCGGCATGGGAGCATGCGCTTTGCCCATGCCGAACGCGCTTGCCGCGACTGCGCGAGGGCGGCATATTTCCGGTCAGGCCGTTCATCCCGGACGGCCGATGTTCTCAGGGCGGGGTGAAAGTCCCCACCGGCGGTAAGGGCCGAAAGGCCTAAGCCCGCGAGCGCCTTCCCCCAGGTATCCTGAAAAGGATCTTGCCGAAGGGAAGGGTCAGCAGATTCGGTGCAACTCCGAAGCCGACGGTTAAAGTCCGGATGAAAGAGAACGGTCGGTGGCAGACGCATCGCAAGGTGCGGCTGTTTGTCGTTCCGTGTGCCCTGATTCTGGTCCTTAACTGAGGAAAGCCATGAATCAGATGTTGCAAGATCCCCAAAACGAAACGTCCCAGACGACGCAGCCGCCGGTTCCCGTGGACCCGCCGGCCATCGAGCATCCGCGCTTCGCAAAGCCGCAGCGGGTGGCCTTCGTGCAGGCCTGCTGGCACCGCGACGTGGTCGCGGAGGCCCGCATCGCCTTCATGAGGGAAGCCGAGGCGCGTCACCTCACCCATGTCGACGTGTTCGAGGTGCCGGGCTCGTTCGAGATCCCGCTGCACGCGCAGGTCCTCGCCAAGACGCGGCGCTACACCGCGATCGTCGCCGCCGGCCTCGTCGTCGACGGCGGCATCTACCGGCACGAATTCGTCGCCGACACCGTGATCAAGGCGCTGATGGATGTGCAGCTCCGCACCGAGGTGCCGGTGTTCTCCGCGGTGCTAACCCCACAGCAGTTCCACGAGACCGAGGTGCACTACGACTTCTTCCGCAAGCATTTTGCCATCAAGGGCGTCGAGGTCGCGGCAGCCTGCGCGGAGACGTTGCACGGCCTGGAGCGACTGCGCGGCCAGGTCGCGGCGGGGATCGTGGGGTAGGATGCCTCTCCCTCTCCCCGCTTGCGGGGAGAGGGTCGGGGTGAGGGGGAATCTCCGCGGGGACGGTGAGAGCTGGACTCGCGGAGAGTCCCCCTCACCCGGAATTTGCTGTCGCAAATTCCGGCCTCTCCCCGCAGGCGGGGAGAGGCGAAGAAAATCAGTCGAACAGGCTCGACACCGACTCTTCCGCGGCGGTGCGCGCGATCGCGTCCGAGATCAGGCTGGCGATCGGCAGCGTGCGGATGTTCGGCGCCTTGGTCACCGCCTCGGTCGGAAGGATCGAGTCGGTAATCACGAGCTCCTTCAGCCTGGAGTTGGTGATGCGGGCGGCCGCCCCGCCCGAGAGCACGCCATGGGTAATGTAGGCGTAGACGTCCTTGGCGCCCTTGGCGATCAGCGCGTCGGCCGCGTTCACCAGCGTGCCGCCGGAGTCGACGATATCGTCGACCAGGATACAGCTGTAGCCGGAGACGTCGCCGATCACGTTCATGACCTCGGACTCGCCGGGACGCTCGCGGCGCTTGTCGACGATCGCGAGCGGGGTGTTGATGCGCTTGGCGAGGCCGCGGGCGCGGGCCACGCCGCCGACGTCGGGCGAGACCACCATCACCCTGCCGAGGTCGAAGCGTTCGCGGATGTCGCGCACCATCAGGGGCGCAGCGAACAGATTGTCGGTCGGGATGTCGAAGAAGCCCTGGATCTGGCCGGCATGCAGGTCGAGCGTCATGACGCGGTCGACGCCGGCATGGGTGATCAGATTGGCGACGAGCTTGGCCGAGATCGGCGTGCGCGAGCCGGACCGGCGGTCCTGCCTGGCATAGCCGAAATAGGGAATCACTGCGGTGATGCGGCGCGCCGAGGAGCGGCGCAGCGCGTCGGTGATGATCAGCAGCTCCATCAGATTGTCGTTCGCTGGAAACGAGGTCGACTGAATGATGAAGGCATCCGAACCGCGGATGTTCTCCTGGACCTCGACGAAGATCTCCATGTCGGCGAAGCGCCGCACCACCGCCTTGGTCAGCGGCATGTGGAGCCCTTGCGCGATGGCCTGTGCGAGAGCCGGATTGGAGTTGCCGGCGACGAGCTTGATGGAGCCGTTCTTGCCCGACATGGACGCTTCCTCCCGCGCTTTGCTGGATACGACGTTCAACATCAGAAAATACCCACTGGAAGCACGGTTACGACGGGCGAGGAAATATCAGGCCGGAGGCTGCAATGGCAACCCGGGATGCTACGTTTTCCCTTTGAAAATCCAGAGTCGGGTCAACGGCTTGGCCGCAACTTGAGGCCGTGGTTTAGCGGGGGTTATTGCTCGGCATAGCCGAGGGCCGAGGCCGGCATGTCCGACCGCGGAGCGTCCTTGATGACGCTCGCCACCGCCGGTCCGCGCAAAGAGGGAGCCGCACCCGGTGCATCCGGCGTTCCGTTGATCATGTTGGAAAGTCCGCTGAATCCGGCCTGGGCGATCTTCCGCAGCACGAGGTCGTCGGCGGCCGCCCAAGCATCACGTGTCGCGTCGCGGCCGCCCTTGGCCGAGGTCGGTTCCTCGCCGGAGAGGCGCAGCGCCCGCTGCTGGTTGGCGTCGTAGACGTCCCAGACCCAGGCGATCACGGTCTTGCCGCGCACCACCTGGGCAGAGAGGTAGCTGCGCACGCGGTAGGCGGCCGTGCCCTCGCGGGAGACCACGGACAGGCTGCGCAGCTTGGATTCGCTGTCGAGCACCCCGACCATGCGGTCGAACACCTGCGGCGGCGGTCCGTCGATGGATTCGAACGCCACCGTGGCGCCGCTGCCGCCGCTCGGCGCCATCGCATAGGAATTGCCCGGCGCGTTGCCGCCGGCGCAGCCGCCAAGCGCAGTCGCAGCCGCCAGCAGCATGGCCGCCAGCACGCGCGATCCCGCGCGGCGCAGAAAAGATGACGCTTCCCTCATTATGGAGGGCAGCGATATCGTTAAAATCGATTAACGTCTAGGGCGGCGGCGCCACAAGCTGCCGTCATTCCGGGGCGCGCCACTCGGCGCGAGCCCGGAATCCATTCCTCCCCGTACATTGCTGCACGATGGATTCCGGGTTTTCGCTTCGCGAGCCCCGGAATGACGCGGAGTTGCCCCTGTGTTCACCCTTCCAGCGCGATGGCGTGAACGTGCCGGCCGTAGTCGGGCTCCTTGCGATGCACCGAGCGGCGATAGCTGAAGAAGCGTTCGTCGGCATAGGTGTCGAGGCCGAGATCGTCGATCATCAGGATGCCCGCCATGTCGAGCCGCTTGCGGATGAAGCCGGCGAGATCGAACATCGCGTGGCCCTCGCGCACCGACGGGATGAAGAACATCGCGTTCTCGGCGTCAGCCTCGATGAAACGCGTCACGAACTCGTTGCCGACTTCGTAGCTGTCCTGCCGGATCAGGGGGCCGATCGCGGCGATGATGCCGCCGCGCGTTGCGCCGAGCGTCTCCATCGCCGAGATCGTCGCTTCCAGCACGCCCGTGAGTGCGCCCTTCCAGCCGGCATGCGCGCCGCCGATCACGCGCGCATTGGGATCGACGAACAGCACCGGCCCGCAATCGGCAGTGGAGACGCCGAGCGCGATGCCCGGCGTCTTCGTCACCAGCGCGTCGCCCCTGGGCCGCGGCCCGTTCGGCCACGGCGCATCGGCCACGAGCACGTCGGGCGAATGGGTCTGGTGCAGGCTGAGGAAGCGCTCGGGCGCGACGCCGACATGCTCGGCCATGCGGCGGCGGTTCTCTGCGACGAGGGCCTGATCGTCATGGGAGCCGAGCCCGCCGTTCAGCGCGGAATAGATGCCGCCGGAGACGCCGCCTTCGCGGGTGAAGAAGGCATGGCGCAGGCCGGGCACGGCGGACAGCAGCGAGGAAGCAAGCGTCATGAGGTCTCTCCGGCCCGTTCGAGATCGCTGAGGCCGGCAAGGCCCGTCAGCCGCGGCTCGGAGATACCGAGCACCTTGAACATCGAGCCCATGCCGCCGCGCCCGGTATCGGTCAGGCGCTTGAGCGCGACCGAAATGTCGGTGGCGACTTCGGGTGTCGCCTTCTGCATCAAGGCCGCGGCGCGGGTGTCGATGCCGATACGCTTGAGGAAGTCGCCTTGCGTTACCGGGCCGTGCACGCGGGCGCCGACATCCTCGGCCGCGCGCGCCAGCGCCTGGAAGTCGACATGGGCGGTGACGTCGGCCTGGCCCGGGGCTTTCAAGGGATCGGCGAAGCTGTGGCGCACGATGGCCTGGAAGGTGTCGCCGGCATCGCTGCGCAGATGGCCGTAGTCGATGATGAGCACCGCGCCGTCCTGGTCGCGCACGCGCGTGGCGAGCTTCATGATCTCGCCGTCGGGCCGCCACTCGTAGACCGCCCCGATGGGGGCCGCGCGCACCAGAGGCGGCAGCAGCACCTCGAAGCGCGGTGTCGGCTCCGGCGCCGCGCCGAACTGAAGCTTGCCGGTGGGGTCGATCTCGATCACACGCTCGTGCCAGCCGTTCTCGAGCCTGACCATCTGGCGGACCGGCAGCACGTCGAAATATTCGTTGGCGAGGATGATGCTTGGGCCGTCCGGTACGTCGTCGATGCCGTCGTGCCAGGTGATGTTGCGCACGGCGGATAGCGTCGCCGCCTGTCGTTCGCGCAGCACCGGATTGACCTCGACCATGTGGATATGGAGCGCCTGGTAGAGCGGCGGCAGCACGCGCAATGCGCGCAGCGCGTCCGCCATCATGGTGCCGCGGCCGGGGCCGAGCTCGATCAGTCGCAAGAATTGCGGCGAGCCCATGTGCTTCCAGACCGAGGCGGTCCACAACCCCAAGAGCTCGCCGAACATCTGGCTGATCTCGGGGGCGGTGGTGAAGTCGCCCTCGCGCCCGAGCGGATCGCGCGAGACGTAATAGCCGTAGCGCGGATGCATCAGGCACAATTCCATGTACCGCCAGACCGGCATCGGGCCTGAGGATTTGATCAGCGCCTTGATCTCGTTCAGGAGCGGCGAGTCGGTCACGGCTGTCTTCTCGAAATGAACTAACGAATGGCTTGGAGGGGCTTCGCCGCCCCCCGCCTGACAGCCCATACAATAAGTATCGCGCCGACGATAAGCATCGGGATCGACAACAGCATGCCCATGGTTAACCCGCCCCAGAGGAAACCGAGCTGCGCGTCCGGCTCGCGGAAATGCTCGCCGGCGATGCGGGTCAGACCGTAGATCAGGATGAAGGCGCCGAGGATCATGCCGGGGCGCTTCAGCGCGCCGAAGCGGATCATGATCGCGAGCACCGTGAACAGCAGGATGCCCTCCATGCCCGCTTCGTAAAGCTGGCTCGGATGGCGCGGCAGCTGCGTCGGGTCGTTGGGGAAGACCATCGCCCAGGGCAGGCTCGGGTCAGTGGCGCGGCCCCACAATTCGCCGTTGATGAAATTGGCGATTCGTCCGAGCAGCAGCCCGACCGGGGCGACGGCGGTGGTGATGTCGCCGAGCGACAGGATCGGGATCTTGTTGCGATAGGCAAACCACATCACCGCGACGACGCAGCCGAGGAAGCCGCCGTGGAAGGACATGCCGCCCTCCCACAATTTGAAGATCGCGGCGGGATGATCGATGAAGAAGGGCAGGTTGTAGAACAGCACGTAGCCGGTGCGGCCGCCGAGGATGATGCCGAGCGTGACCCACAGGATGAAGTCGTCGATCTGCACCAGCGAGATCGGCGCCGGTCCGCCCCACAGGCGCTGGTTCTTCAGGAGCGAGCGCGCATAGAGCCAGCCGAACACGATGCCGCAGATATAGGCCAGCGCATACCATCGGATCGCGAATGGACCGATCTCGATCGCGATCGGCTTGAAGGCGGGAAAGTCGCGCAAAGTTTATCGGAGGCCGAGATGACCCAGACCAGCAACCGGTTGTTCGACGAGATCGGCCGCCTGATGAACGACGCCGCCGGTGCCGCCCAGGGCGTCAAGCGCGAGTTCGACACCGTGATGCGCACCCAGGCGGAAAAATTCCTGCGCGACATGGACCTCGTCAAGCGCGAGGAGTTCGAGGCGGTCAAGGACATGGCGCGCCTCGCGCGCGAGGAGAACGAAGCGCTGAAGGCGCGGATTGCAGCGCTGGAGGCCAAGCTCGGGGGGTAGGTTCTTGCCGTCATTCCGGGGCGATGCGCAGCATCGAACCCGGAATCTCGAGATTCTCAGGTGCGCAATTGCGCACCCTAGTTCGGCCGCTATCGCGACCGCCCCGGAATGACGGCAAGCTAGGCACGGCCTATCAGCCCATTCTCCTTGTCATTTCCGCATCTTCCGGGTAAAAGCCCGCCACGTTCGCGGCCCCCGCACCCCTGGAGGCTTGCTGCGGATGATGCCATGGGCCGCGCTGCGGCCCATTAACTTTTGCAAAAACAAGGACTTAACGACATGGCGACGACCGTCAAGGAATTGAAGGCGACCGCACGTCCGAAGAGCGGCAAGGGGGCCGCCCGGGCTGAGCGTCGCGCCGGCAGAGTGCCCGGAGTGATCTACGGCAACAACCAGCCCCCGCTGACGATCTCGGTCGAAGATCGTGAACTGCGCCAGCGCATCCTCGCCGGCCGGTTCCTGACCACGCTGGTCGACATCGACCTCGAGGGCAAGAAGCACCGCGTGATTCCGCGCGACTACCACCTCGATCCGGTCAAGGATTTCCCGATCCATGTCGACTTCATGCGGCTCGGCGAAGGCGCCACCATCCGCATCAGCGTTCCCCTGCACGTGGTGAAGGCTGAAACCTCCCCGGGCGTGAAGCGCGGCGGCACGGTCAACATCGTCGCCCACGCGATCGAGCTCGAATGCGGCGCCGAGAGCATTCCGCAATACATCGAGGTCGATGTCGGCTCGCTCGAAATCGGTCACTCGCTGCATCTGTCGGACGTCAAGCTGCCGGCCGGGGTGAAGGCGCTGACCCGCGAGGACGCGACCCTCGTCACCATCGTGCCGCCGTCCGGCTACGCCGAAGAGCAGAAGGCCGCGGCTGCGGCGGCTGCCGGTGGCGCGGCTCCGGGCGCTGCGGCAGCTCCGGCGGCTGGTGCGGCTGCTCCGGCTGCTGCTGCTCCGGCGGCGGCTGCCAAGGCTCCCGCCGGCGGCGACAAGAAGAAGTAATCTCTCAAGGCTGGCGCGCGGTCCTTGATCGCGCGCCGAGCGAGGGGCGCGCCGCGTCATGCGACTCTTTGTTGGGCTCGGCAATCCCGGCGCGAAATACGCACGTAACCGGCACAATATCGGCTTCATGGCCGTCGACGAGATCGCGCGGCGTCATGGCTTTGCGCCATGGCGCCGTCGTTTTCAGGGCGAGACTTCGGAAGGTGCGCTGGGCACTGAGCGCGTGATCCTGCTCAAGCCCATGACCTACATGAACGAGTCCGGTCGCAGCGTTCAGGAAGCGGCAGGCTTCTTCAAGATCGCCGAAGGCGACGTCACCGTGTTCCATGACGAGCTCGAGCTGCCGCCGGGCAAGGTGCGGGTGAAGATCGGCGGCGGCATCGCCGGCCACAACGGCCTGCGCTCGATCTCGGCCCATATCGGCAACGACTATCGCCGGGTGCGGCTCGGCATCGGTCATCCCGGCGTCAAGGAACTGGTGCACGGCCACGTGCTGTCGGACTTCGCCAAAGCCGACAACGAATGGGTGGCGACGCTCTGCGACGCCGTCGCCGAGCACGCCGCGCTGCTTGCCAAGGGCACGGACGCGACCTTCGCCAACAGGGTGCATCTCGCCATGCAGGCGAAGGGTTTTTTGACCAAGGACGAGAACGGCAAGGAATAGGGTCGCCGTTTTCTCCGTCATGCCCGGACAGAAGCGCGAAGCGCGTCTTCGCGCTAGATGTTCCGGGCATCTACGTTCTTCGTTCTGCGCGTCACGGCGTGGATGGCCGGGACGAGCCCGGCCATGACGAATACGGATAGAGGATACCATGGGATTCAAATGCGGGATCGTCGGATTGCCCAATGTCGGCAAGTCGACCTTGTTCAATGCGCTGACCGAGACGGCCGCGGCGCAGGCCGCGAACTATCCGTTCTGCACCATCGAGCCGAATGTCGGCGAGGTCGCCGTGCCCGATCCGCGGCTGGAGAAGCTCGCCGCCATCGCCAAGTCCGGCCAGATCATTCCGACGCGGCTGACCTTCGTCGACATCGCCGGCCTCGTGCGCGGCGCTTCCAAGGGCGAAGGCCTCGGCAACCAGTTCCTCGCCAATATCCGCGAGGTCGATGCCATCGCGCATGTGGTGCGCTGCTTTGAAGATTCCGACATCACCCATGTCGAGGGCAAGATCGCCCCGCTCGCCGACATCGAGACCATCGAGACCGAGCTGATGCTCGCCGATCTCGACAGCCTCGAGAAGCGCGTCGACAATCTCACCAAGAAAGCCAAGGGCAACGACAAGGACGCCAAGGAGCAGCTCGATCTCGTCAACCGCACCCTGGTGCTGCTGCGCGAGGGCAAGCCCGCGCGCCTCGTCGAGCGCAAGCCCGAGGAGGAGCGCGCCTTCTCCATGCTCGGCCTGCTGTCGTCCAAGCCCGTGCTCTATGTCTGCAACGTCGAGGAAGGCTCGGCCGCGACCGGCAATACGTTCTCGAAGGCCGTGCAGGAGCAGGCCGCCAAGGAAGGCGCGGTTGCCGTCGTCATCTCCGCGAAGATCGAATCCGAGATCGCCACCATTTCCCGCGAGGAGCGGGCGGAGTTCCTGGAGACGCTGGGGCTGGAGGAAGCCGGCCTCGACCGCCTGATCCGCGCGGGCTACACGCTGCTCGACCTCATCACCTACTTCACCATCGGCCCGAAGGAAGCGCGCGCCTGGACCATCCATCGCGGCACCAAGGCGCCGGCCGCGGCCGGCGTGATCCATACCGACTTCGAGAAGGGCTTCATCCGCGCCGAGACCATCGCGTATGAGGACTACGTCGCGTTCGGCGGCGAAGCCGGCGCGCGCGATGCCGGCAAGCTCCGCCTCGAAGGCAAGGAATACGTCGTCGCCGACGGCGACGTGATGCATTTCAGGTTCAATACGTAAGCACCAACATCGGCGCCGTAGGGTGGGTTAGACGAGCATATGCGCGAAGCGCATCTGCTCGGTGTAGTCGTCCGTGAAGAGCGGCTAAGCGATTGAGCTAGAATCGCATTTGTCTTTGTGGGCTGTTTTGCGATTGCAGGGTTTTGATGCTTGGGGCATCGGAACCTTGCAATTTCATTTTCAGGATTCCGTCGAATCGCCAGTCATGATTCCGTCGTCGCATCGGAGGTGGCGATGCGACCGAAGAAGCACAGGACGACGGAATCGGGCGATCTGTTCCGGGCCAGGCTGGACCAGATCATCAATATGAAGCACGAGCTGGTTCAGCTTGCCGGCAAGGTCGATTGGGACTGGATCGACGG
>NZ_JACEGD010000041.1 GCF_016031635.1 Bradyrhizobium diversitatis | reverse complement strand
GATGCCCTTCTTGGCCCATCGATTGAAGCGGTTGTAGGCTGTTGTGTAAGGGCCATAGCGCTCCGGCAGATCGCGCCAGGGTGTCCCCGTACGCAGGACGAAGAAGATGCCGTTGAGCACCTTGCGATCATCCGGCCGCGGCCGGCCATTCTTCTTGCCTTCCGCCCCAGGTAACAGCGGAGAGATGATTGTCCACTCGGCGTCTGAAAGATCAAAGCGGGCCATCAGGACCTCCCTTTTGGGAAGCCTTGAATCACTCCGCCTCGTCACTCGCAAGGGGTTTGAGTACAGAACCTAGATGCCGAAGCGGGCGAGCGCGACCCTGATCGCGGCGCGTGGCAGCGATCCGAGCGATAGCCGGCCGATCATCGCGAGATAGGCGAAGGCTTCGCGATATCTGCCGAAGCGGACCGCTTGCATCGCCGAATAGGTGACGAGATGAATCTCGGCGGCCTGGCGCAATCCGCTCGCCGCGCCCTCGGGGAGTCGCGCCAGGATCAGCCCGTCGTCGAAGACCCGCGCGACCGCAGGCAGGAAATCCTGCGGGGTTCGCACCGCCGCGTTCATCGTGTTGGACGTATGCAGGCGATAGTCGAGCAGAAGCTTCGGCGCGAATGCGAACTCGCCGATCGCTGCAAGGCGGCACCAGCAATGCCAGTCCTCGCAATATCTGAGCGAGACGTCGAAGCCGCCGACGGCGCGGAAAGCGTCCGCACGTGTCAGCACAATGCCGCCGTTGACGATGAAGTTCCCGGCCGTGAGCTGCACCAGCACGTCGCCGGACGGCTTGCGGCGTCCCCTCAACAGGTCGCGCCGGCCGATCTGCCGTCCTTCGCCATCGATCGTATTGTAGTCGCCGTAGACGAGAATCGCGCGCGGAGCGCCGCGCGCCGCCGACAGCAGCGCCGCGACCGCACCGGGCCGCAGGCGGTCGTCGGCATCCAGGAAGAGAAGCCACTCGCCGTTCGCATGCCGGGCGCCGAGATTGCGTGCCGCCGACACGCCGGCAGCGTCGTTGTGCAACAGGCGCAGCCGCGGATCGCGCACGGCGCGGACGATTGCCACGGTATCGTCGGTCGAGCCGTCGTCCACGACGATCACCTCGCCGACATCGCCTTGCGTCAGCGCGCTCGCGAGAGTTTCGGCGAGATAGGCTGCTGCGTTCTTGGCGGGAATGACAATGGACACCGCGACCGAATTCGCCGGCAGCAGGCTGCGCAGGCCCGCCGGCGCGCGCGGCGCAACCGGAAGTTCGAGAACGTCGTCGGCGGTGATCAAGCGGCGGCTCGTCTTTTAATGGACTATTAACCAGGGCGCATCTGCCGCGCTGCCAACGCCAGCGAAGGCAATCTCGGCCGTTGCGGATGATATCCCCATTACGGTCGCAGCGTCGCCGCGAAGGTCTGCGCGGCGCCGGTTTCGTGTATTAGCGTTAAGCCGGTGCCATCGCGCCGGTACCAAATCTGGAAGAGTGCGGCTGCAGCCCGGCTGCACCAGTGTCCGCCATCGTCGCGATGCTGGTTGACGGAAGGTTAACGGGGATGAGCTAGAACCTGGAGCTTCCCCGGCTCCATCACCTGCCCATGGATTGCAGCTTGGATCGCAGCGCCGCTGACATCACCGACGTCGAGACCCGGTCGTTCGGCCACGTCCTGCGCGATAGGCTCGCGAGGCTGAATGCCGCGCACGCGGCGCGCTGCCTCGTCGCCGTCGCGGCGCTGCTGCTGGTGCTGGTCACGCTCGATCCGTTCCCGGACCTGCGCAATCCCGACCTCGTCGCCGTCGTCGGCGGACGCATGGCACTGACCTACATCTCCTTCGGCCTCCTGGCTGTGGTCGCGGTTCTGCTCGCCGCCGCCACCGATGCTCCGTCGCTGAGGACCCTGGTGACGCCGCTGCACCTCTGCCTCGTCGGCTGGCTGCTGATCAACATCGCCTTCTCCGAGAACCGCGGCGTTTCGCTCCAGCGGTTCGTGCTCGCGGCCAGCGTGACCTCGCTCGCCGTCTTGCTGCCGCTGTTGCCGCCGACGCAGCGCAGCTTCAATTTTTGCCTCGGTATCGCCGCGCTCGTGCTGCTCGCGCTCTGCTATCTCGGCGTCTTCCTCGCGCCGCAATACGCGATCCACACGGCCCTCGACATCACCGAGCCGCAACTTGCCGGCGACTGGCGCGGCAGCTTTGCCCACAAGAATATCGCTTCGCCGGTGATGACGATCCTGGTCTATGTCGGCATCTACCTGTCCGCGGTGGGCTCGTTCGTGATGGGGCCGGCGGTCGCAGCGCTGGCCGGCATCTTCCTGATCTTCACCGGCGGCAAGACGTCCTCGGTGCTGTGCCTTGCGATCTACGCTCTCGCCTCGCTGGTCTATGTCACGCCGGGCCTGTGGCTGAAGCGGATCATCTGCTTCGTGCCGCTGATCCTGATGAACCTTTTGACGGTCGGCAGCGTCATGAGCCCGGCGCTCGGGGCGATGACCCGGCTGCTTCCGCTCGATCCCACCTTCACCGGCCGTTCCGCGATCTGGGAGTTTGCGCTCGCGGCCGTCGCGGAGAAGCCGATCATCGGTCACGGCTATGCGGCGTTCTGGGACGACGTGACCGCGCGGCAGACCGCCCAGGGCGCCGAATGGGCGACAACCGCGGCGCACAGCCACAACAGCTATCTCGACCTCGCGGTCACCATCGGTCTGCCGGGGCTGATGCTCGTGATCCTCGCCTTCGTGGTCGCTCCGCTCGGCAACTTCCAGACGGCCCAGGCCCACAGCCGCAGCGGCGCACTGGCCAAGCTGTTCCTGACCGTGTGGTTGTTCGGCCTGTACTACGGAGCCACCGAGACCTTCCTGCTCGAACGGCAGAATCCGATCTGGTTCATGTTCGCTCTTGCCGTGGCCGGCCTGCACTTTCTGGCAAGGTTCCAATGCGTCGAGCAAATAGAGCCGAAACGCTGACAGCTTGTCGCAGCCAAGCCGCCGGTGACACCGGCTTAACGATAAGCGGCGAGGTTGCTTGTGGTCTGCAGCAAAACATAATCTATCGGGAAACATTCAGTAATCGTATGTCCAGCGGAATGACGTTTCTCAGCGTCGAGCAACTAGACGGCCAGGTGTCCAGCACGTCGGGAATCGCAATCGATTTCGCGCGTGACTGGCGGCACGTGGCCTCGCGCCTGAGCACCGGGCACCGCACCGCGTTCCAGCATGTTGACTGGCTCGACGCCTGGTACGGGGCGTTTCACGACGTCTCCCCGCTGATCGCCGTGATCTTCGATGCCGCCACTGGCAAGGACATCGCGATCGTGCCGATGATCGGCCATGTCAGGCGTGGCATCCGCATCGTCGAGTTCGCAGACCTCGGGGTCTCCGACAACAATGCGCCGATCCTGGCGCTCGATGCTACGTTGGATGCGGAGGCGACGGATGCGATCAACAAGGCGCTGATCGACGCTTTGCGCGCGTTGCCCGATCGTTTCGATCTGCTCCGCCTGAGGAAGATGCCGGCGCAGGTCGGAGGCAAGCCCAATCCGCTGGTGTCGCTCGGGCGGATCGGATCCTCCTCGCTCAACGGCAATCTCGTGCTGATGGGCGATGACTATCGCGACTACCAGGCCTCGATCAAGCGCCTGCAGATGCCGCGCTGCTGGCGAGTTTTCAGCCGCCATGCCGGCGCGCGCTTCGAGATCGCCACCAACGTCGGGCGCGCGCATGAACTGCTGGACGTGATGGATATGCAGCAGCAGGCGCGCATGCAAAAACTCGGCTCGCCGTTCGTCCTCAACGACGAGACCCATGCGCGGTTCTATCGCGAGGTCGTCCGCCATGGCGTCGCGGAAGGTTATGCCATTGCCTCGGCGCTGGTGTGCGACGAGGGCGTCGTCGCCACCGCGCTCGGCGTCAAGCATGGCGCGACCTATCTCCTGCTGCGCATCAGTCACGCCAGCGATGCATGGTCGAGCTGTTCGCCGGGTCTGCTCGTCACCGAGCGCACCATGGCCGCGCTGCATGCGCAAGGCATCCGCCGCTTCGATCTCAGCATCGGCAACCAGGACTACAAGCGGCGCTTCGGCGCCGAGAGGGTGCCGCTGACCGATGTCAGCGTGGCGCTGTCCTGGCGCGGGTTGCCCTACGCCTGGCGCGACCACGCCGCGCAGGGCCTGCGCCGCTATCCGAAACTCGCCTCCCTCGCGGCGCGGGCGATGGGCAAGGGAATCCGATAATAAAGTGCTGCAGGGTGCAGCGTTCGCGCCGGCCGAGCAGGCTCTACGATCCCGTGCAACTGGCGCAGCGAAGCCGGCCGCGCGAGGCGCGGAATAGGCTGCGACAATACCAGCGACGCGCGAGCGCCTGCGCGGGCTTGCGGATCATCTGCGCGATCAACAAGAGTTCGAAGGCCATTCGTATCGTTCTTCGTCGAATATCCTGGAGCATGATCCCGGAAGGCTGAGCAGCAGCGTTCCGAACGGATCATGCTCCAATAATAGAGCCAAAGCGCAATGACGATTCGTCCTGATCTCATTGCGCTCGAGCTGCAGATGGGGCGGCATTCCCGCATGAGAACGCCGCCCAGGTCGCATCAGCCATGCAAAGCCGAACCGTGCAGCTCAGTCGTGCAGCTCAGCCGTGCAGCTTCTTCGCGGTCTCCGCGATCTGGCGGCCCTGATAGCGTGCGCCGGCGAGCTCGTTGGCGCTGGGCTGGCGGCTGCCGTCGCCGCCGGTGATGGTGGTGGCGCCGTAGGGCGCCCCGCCGGTGACCTCGTCGAGCTTCATCTGGCCGGCGAAGCCGTAGTTCATGCCGACCACCACCATGCCGAAATGCAAGAGGTTGGTGATGATCGAGAATAGCGTGGTCTCCTGGCCACCGTGCTGGGTCGCGGTGGAGGTGAAGGCGCCGCCGACCTTGCCGTGCAGCGCGCCCTTGGCCCACAGCCCGCCGGCCTGGTCGAGGAAGTTCGCCATCTGCGAGGCCATCCGGCCGAAGCGGGTGCCGGTGCCGACGATGATCGCGTCGTAGTTGGCGAGATCCTCGATCTTAGCCACCGGCGCGGCCTGATCGAGCTTGTAGTGCGAGGCCTTCGCGACCTCGGTCGGCACCAGTTCCGGCACGCGCTTGATGTCGACGATGGCGCCGGCTTCGCTCGCGCCTTCGGCGACGGCATTGGCCATGGCTTCGATATGGCCATAGGCGGAGTAATAGAGGACGAGAACTTTGGTCATGGTGGTCTCCGTTGGATTCAGGTTTGATGGATGATTGTTCGGGTCGCCATGCCCGGGCTTGTCCCGGGCATCCACGTTCTTGTTTGCTCGTGGAAAGCCGTGGATGGCTGGGACAGGCCCGGCCATGACGGAGAGAGGACAGCTAGGCCGCGTCGACGAGCACGAGCTCTGAGTCTTCGAGCGCCGTGATCTTCAGCTTGGCCTCGTCGCGGATCGCGGCGCCGTCGCGGGCATTGACGCGGACGCCGTTGATCTCGACGGAGCCCGCCGCGGGCACGAGGTAGAGATGCCGCGACTGCTGCGGCTCGTACTCGGCGCTCTCGCCGGCCTTCAGCGTGGTGGCGAGCACCCGCGCGTCGGCGCGGATCGGCAGTGCGTCCGCATCGTCCCCGAAGCCGCTCGCAATGGTGACGAGCTTGCCGGAGCGGTCCGCCCTCGGGAACGGTTTCGAGCCCCAGGTCGGCTGGCCGCCTCGCGCGGTCGGCTCGATCCAGATTTGGAAGATCCGCGTCCTGGTCGGCTCGAGATTGTATTCGGAGTGGCGGATGCCGCTGCCGGCGCTCATCACCTGCACGTCGCCCGCTTCAGTCCGGCCCTCGTTGCCGAGGCTGTCCTGATGGGTGATTGCGCCCTCGCGCACATAGGTGATGATTTCCATGTTGGCGTGGGGATGGGCGGGAAAGCCGGTGTTCGGTGCGATCTCGTCGTCGTTCCACACCCGCAAGGCGCCGTGGCCCATGTTGTTCGGGTCATAGTGGCTGGCGAAGGAGAAATGATGCTTGGCCTTGAGCCAGCCGTGGTCGGCACCGCCGAGCTTTGCGAAAGGTCTGAGTTCGATCATCTGCATAATTCCCTTTACTTGAACAGGTTGCGCCTTGATCAGGCGCCGAACCCGCCGTCGACATTGAGCACCGTGCCGGTGACGAAGGAGGCCTCCGGGCTTGCGAGGAAGAGGATTCCGGCTGCGACTTCCTCGGGACGGCCGAAGCGCTGGAGCGCGTGCTGCTTGCGCTGGGTCTCGGCGAACTCGCCGCCGTCCTTCGGATTCATATCGGTGTCGATCGAGCCGGGCTGCACCACGTTGACGGTGATGCCGCGCGGTCCGAGGTCGCGCGCCGCGCCCTTGGTGTAACCGACCACGGCCGCCTTGGTCGCGACGTAGTCGGCAAGGCCCGGGAACGAGGCGCGGTCGGCGAGCATCGAGCCGACGGTGACGATGCGTCCGCCTTCACCCATCAATTGCGAGGCGGCGCGGATCGCCGCGATCACGCCGTGCACGTTGATAGCATCCTGGCGGGCAAACGCGTCTGGGTCGGCTTTGGGATCGTCGATCGCGCCGCCGGCGGCAACGCCGGCGTTGTTGACGAGGATATCGAGATGGCCGAACTCCTTGGCGACATCGTTGACGAGCTGCGTCACGTCCTTCGCGGAAGCCTGGTCCGCCTTGAAGGCGCGCGCCCTGACGCCCTTCGCCTTCAATTCAGCGACGACGGCCTCGGCCTTCTCGGGCGAAGCGACGTAGCTGATGGCGACATCCGCGCCTTCATCGGCGAGAGCGCGAGCAGAAGCCGCGCCGATGCCGCGCGAGCCGCCGGTGACGAGGGCAACCTTGCCTGAGAGCTTCTTGGTCATTGGATTTCTCCATTTCCTGAATTTCCGATGACCTTTGGATAAGCTTCCGCCTGTGGTATAGAAATAGAAACTGTTGAAACTCATTGTTTCCTTAACCGCCCTTTTAAGGCCGCTCGCATGGCAAAACTCCCCGATTTCGAAGCGCTCGCGATTTTCGCAAAAGTCGTGGAATTACGGTCGTTTGCGGGGGCGGCGAGCGAGCTGGCGATGTCCAAGGCGACGGTGTCCAAGGCAGTGACCCGGCTGGAGGAGCGGCTCGGCGCGCGGCTGTTCAACCGCACCTCGCGGCGGCTCGCGCTGACCGACGCCGGGCACAAGCTGGCGGAGCGCGCGACGCGGTTGCTGGCCGACGGCGAGGCGGCGGAGAACGAGGCGCTGGCGCAATCGGTCGCGCCGCGCGGGCTGGTGCGGCTCGCCGTCCCCATGACGTTCGGCATCAAGGCCGTGGCGCCGCTGCTGCCGGAGTTCTTCGAGGCCTATCCGGAAGTCTCGGTCGATCTGCACTTGAGCGATGCGACCATCGATCTGATCGGCGAGGGCTTCGACATGGCGGTGCGGATCGCGCGGCTGCCGGACTCTTCGCTGATCGCGCGGCGGCTCTTCACCATGCCGCGCTACACGGTCGCCGCGCCGTCATACCTGAAACGCCACGGACGGCCGACGCATCCGATGCATCTCGCCCAGCACAAGTGCTTCAGCTACGCCTATCTCTCGACGCCGAACGTCTGGCACTACACCAATTCGGCCGGCGAGCAGGCCAGCGTGCGCCCTGGAGGACAGCTTCGCGTCAACAACGGCGAAGCCGTGATGCCGGCACTGATCGCCGGCCTCGGCATCGCCGAGCTGCCCGAGTTCATCGTCGGCGAAGCCATTTCCTCCGGCGAGGTCGAAGTCATCCTGAAGGACTGGACGCAGGCCGAAGGTGCCGTGCACCTGGTGACGCCGCCCGGCGGCCCGCGTCCCGCGCGCGTCGAGGCGCTCGGCGATTTCCTGGCGGCCAAGCTGCCGGGGACCTGCAAGCGGCGGACGCGCGGAAAGGCGAAGGCGTCGTAGAACGAGCACCTTCAACGACCTCGGCAATGACGGTGCTGAACTACGATATCTCCACGCCGTCGATCGCGACGATGCGCAAGCTCGGCTTCAGCGTTTCTTCCAGCTGCGACTTCAATTCGTGAACGCGCGGGTCGTTCGAACGCTTCGCGCACACCGCATATTGATGGACGGATTGCGCCAGCGCCCGCCGCGCTTCCGGTGTTCGCGTCAGCTCGGGCTTTGAAAGCCGCAAGACGATCGCGGCGAGATTCACCAGCATCTCGTCCAATGCGAGGTCGATGGTTCCAACATTTCGCATCGCTCACTCCCTCGGGAGGGGCAACAGCCGGTCCCCGGGAGGCGTTCCCGGCTCCCCCGGATATGGTTAGCGCTTCGTAAACATCTCGCTTCTTGCCCATCGCCGCGCCAGGCTGGAGCGAAACGAATCTTCATGAGAAGACCGGCATGGTAGAGCAGTCCTAGAACCCGGTGCGCAGCATGCCTCGCACCGTGTGCCGGTCATATCCCGGCGCAAACGCGCCCTCGTAGGACGCCTTGAACGAGGTCGCGGTCGTGAGATCCCACCGCATCTCCGCGCCGGTGAGCGCGACCGTGCGCGCGCGTTCGACGCCGGTGATCGCGAAGGGAATGCCGGGGGCCCCCTCTAGGGCCGCCGTGGTGGACGCCGCGCTGCCGGTAAATTCGTGGCGGACGGCGAGGGTCGCGCCGAATTGTGCCGTCTGGCCGTTCGGCATCATCGCTTGGTAATGGCTGCGCAGGCCTGCCGTGCCATAGGCGACGTCGAACCTGCCGGACTGCACCAGCTGGTTTACGCCCGGTGCACCCGCTTCGGACAGACTGCCTTGCCGTGTCGAGTACCAGTCGGCCTTGGCGAACGGCTCCGCCGTGAACCCCCATCCGATCGCAAAGGGGCGTGCGATACCGAGCGAGGCGGCAAAGGTGTTCGCCCGCGAGGAGGCGGTCGCAGTTTCGCCGAGGAACGCGATCGAGCGAGAGGATTCGAGCGCCGCGAAGGAATAGCTGATGGCGGATGCGAGATTGAAGCCGCCCCTCTCGCCGCGCGCGTAGAAGCCCACATGGCCGGCATTGGCGTCGATCCGGTCGGCGCGGCCGGCCATCCGCAGCTGGCCGGTCGATGCGCCGATCGCAAGGCCTGCCGTGAAGCCAGGCATGTGCCAGAGATCGGCGCCGAGTGCTGCGCCGGCAACGGTCGTGTTCGTTCCGAAGGCAATGCCGCTCGCCGCCACCTTGTCCCAATTGCCATAGCCGCCGAACCAGACGCTCCGCGCGGGCGTGAGGCGCCGGCCGGCGAGAGCCTTGCCGATCGGATCCGCCGGCTCCGGGGCGTAGGCGGTGGCCGACATGCGCAGGGTTTCGCCGCGCGACTGCGTGCCCGCATTCCACATGAAGGTCTAGAACATGTCGGCCTGATCGGCAACGAAGCGGCGTCCATCGGCGTGAACTTGACCGGCAAGATCATCGAGGCCGGCCTTGATGCCGGACGCATCGAGTGCGGCGAGCGTGTTGATCGCCGTGGTCAGCGTCCCCGATGCGCCGCCGAGCTGTGCCTGGTCGAGTGCGCCGGCCACCGCAGCCTGGTTCGGCGTCAGCCCCGACAACGTTCCGAAGCCGCCGATCTGCTGCAGAATGAAATAGACGTTGTTGACGTCGTAGCTGAGCTGGCCCGAAACCAGCGGGCTGCCCGACGTCGTGAGGCTGGCGAAACTGCCGCTGACGCCGCCCGTCGCGGTCAGGATCGTATACTGGGTGTTGGCGATGAAACCGGTGCCGAGCGGCACGATCTGCACCGTGCCGCCATTCAGCGTTGCGGTCCCGGTTGCTGCGATCCTGTCGGACTGGCCGGCAGCATTGATCTCGACCTCGAAGGTCGATCCGGTATTGAAGGCGACGTTGCCATTAACGTTGAGCGTGCCGATCGAACTGCCGGGTGCGACCGTGCCGCCACTGTTGACGGCGAGCCCACCCACCGTGCCGGTGCCGCCGAGATAGCCGCCGTTGACGGCGACCACGGACGGCAGCGTGCCGTTCACGAGGAGGCCGCCGGCGTCCACCGTCGTCGTGCCGCTGAAGGCGGTGGTGCCGGTCAGCGTCCAGACCGAGGAGCCGGTTTTCTTCAGCTGCTCGAATCCGTCATATTGGAGAGCCGTGCCGATATTGCTGAGGTCGAACGAGGCGTTGCCGATGCCGCCGAAATTCAGCGTGTCGGTGCCGGTCCCGCCGCGTACTGTCCCGGTGATCGTCGAGCCCGGAGCGAGGGTGAGCGAATCATCGCCCCCGGACAGATCGATCGCCCCGCTGCCGCCGCCCGAGATGGTTCCGGAACTGAGAATGGTGTCGGCGCCGGTAGAGCCCTGGATCGCGATGAAGAAGCCGCCGGAGATCGTGCCGCCATTGATGAGTGTATTGCCGCCGGCGATGAATTGCACGCCGGTATGGCCGCCGCCGATCGATCCGCTGTCATAGACGAGGACGACATTGCCGTTCGACGTCCCGCTGATTCGGAGCCCCGTCGTGTTTGCTCCGGTGCCGACTGCCGTCCCGCGGATGTTGATGAGATTGTTGCTCGAATTGTCGATGACGATCGCCGCCTCGGCGTTGCCCGTACCCTCCGCGATCCCGCCGGCCGCGATCGTCACGGTGTTGCTGTTCGATCCGTTGGAGAGCAGAAGCATTCCGCTGTAGGTCGAGACCGTCGCTTGGTTGTTGACGGTTACATGCGAAGCGATGGTGCCGTCGAAAGTGATCGCCGGAATTCCGGCCCCCGGCGTGAGCGAGGTCGTCGTCCCGTCGCCGACGTTGACCGTGGCGTTGCTGCTGCCAGTGGCGTTGATGTGATCGGTGTTGCCGACGCCGGTGCAGGTCGCGACATCGCCCGAATTGAGCGCGCCGATCGTGCCGGTGCCGGCCACGGTGCAGGCGGCGAGAGCCGGAACAGGAATCAGGGCGATCGGCGGAGCGAGCATGAGCGTCAGCACCGTCGTGACAAGCAGCCTGTTGCGCAGCTTCGTGACCATGGCCTCTCGTTCACGGGCTGGTATTGCGGTCGGCATCGACAATTCCCTCGTTGCAGCAATTGATTGCTAGCGGGGGCGTCGCTTCCGTTCTTGGTAATATGCGAAACGGTCTATGGTCATAGGCGCAAGCGACCGTTTTGCTCCGGCTCTGTTGCCGCACTACAACGGACAGTAACGCCGGCGCGCGATGCGTTGCTGCCGCACGTGGACAAAAGCGAAAATCCGGATGGCTTGAGACGCAGCTGGATCTGAAGTCGGCGCCGCGGCTTAAGTTGAACAGCGACTGATGCGGGGGGCGCCACCGCTCCGCGATCCGTTGCACCGGTTGAACGGGATCAGCGACCGCTTGCCTCTGCGGCCTCAACCACGTCCCGTATCTCCGATGAACATTTCGGCGGGGCTTTGGAATGACGACCGTCGGATGCGAAGGCCGTGACGTGGACGTGGACGACAAGCCGCGGTGGAAGCGGGTTCCAGGCGCCTTTCACGTTTTTTTGTTGAAGCAGAACCTTCCTGCGCCTCATTGATTGAGGAGCCTTTGAATGAGCCTGGAAGGATATGAAACATGCGAACAGAGCGGATCGCGCTAGGTGTGGCGCTCGCAGTCGGCGTCCTGGCACAGAACGCTGCGTCCGCGCAGGAATACCGCGGCACGATGGAACAGCAGATGGCTTGTACGCCCGATGTATGGCGTCTGTGCAGCGACCAGATTCCCGATGTGAATCGCATCACGGCTTGTTTGCAGCAGAACACGCCGCAGCTCTCGAGCGGCTGCCGCGCGGTGTTCCAGTCCAACAACCAGATGCCGCAACAACAGGCGGTGCCGCGCAATCGCGCCGCTCCGCCACCGCGTTACAACGCGGCGCCGCCACCTCCGCCCGCACAGCCGCAGCCTTACGACGAGGATGATTAGCCGCCCGGAAGCATGATCCGGAAAAGTGCGCGGCGGTTTTCCGAAAGGATCATGCTCAAACAACGAGCTCAATCGCGATGACGATTCGTCCTCATCTGATCGCGATTTAGGGACGATGCTCACAGACATCGACCCACTCGGCGGCGACCAGCTCGGCCAGCCGATCGGGCGTGATCCGCACCGCGCTGTGGGTCGAGCCTGCGGCCGGAACCACGACGTCGAACGCCTTCAGCGAGACATCGCAATAGATCGGCAGCGGCGATTTCAGGCCGAAGGGGCAGACGCCGCCAACCTCGTGCCCGGTGATGTCGGCGACTTCCTCCAGACCCAGCATCTTCGGCTTGCCGCCGAACTGCGCCTTCACCTTCTTGTTGTCCATGCGTGAGGTGCCGGCGGCGACGATCAGGATCACGCTCTCGCCGATCCGCAACGACAGCGTCTTGGCGATCCGTCCCGGCTCGACGCCATAGGCTTCGGCCGCCAGCGCCACGGTCGCGGAGCTGATTGGGGATTCGATGACGGAGATGTCGGGGGCTTTCTCGGCGAAGAAGGCGCGAACGGATTCCAGACTCATTCCGGGCAGCTCATTCCAATCTCACAGGCGGGGCGACCCTTACGCGATTCCTGGCAGCTCGGAGAGCGAGCGGACGCGGTGGTCCGGCGCAAAGCCAAGCTCGTCCATCTGGGTACGGATCGCCCTAAACATGGTGAGCGGTGCCACGAGTTCGTTCTCGACGCAAGCCAGCGCCATGGCTTCGGGCGTGACGCGTTCGATCCAGGCAACGTTCAATCCGAAGGATTTCGCACCAGCAACGTCCCAGGGATTGGAGGAGACGAACAGAACCTCATCAGGCGCGGTGCCGAGCATCTCGCCGATCAGCTCATAGGCCTCCGGGCTCGGCTTGAAGATCTTCTTCGCGTCGACGCTGATGGTGGCATCGAGCAGGGCATCGAGGCCCGAATTGCGTACGAGCGCATTGAGCATGTCCGGGCTGCCGTTGGAAAGGATGGCCAGCTTGCGCGGCTTTAGCGCCGTGAGCGCTGCCGTCGCGTCCGGATAGAGATCGAGCTGCAGGTATTTCTCGATCACACGCTCGAATGCGTCGTTCTCGTATGCGAGTCCCAGCATTCGGAGCGTATAGGCGAGCGAGTCACGGGTGACGGCGGCAAAATCCTGGTAGCGTTGCATCAGCGAGCGCAGCCAGGTGTATTCGAGCTGCTTGATGCGCCAGACCTGCGTGATGATCTCACCATAGCCCGGAAACGCATCCTCGGTGATGTCGGCGACCGACTGGATGTCGTACAGCGTTCCGTAGGCGTCGAATACGACGGCTTTCATGCTCATGACCCGTTCCCTTGGATCGTTGCAGGCGCGCGGACCGACTATACCGATGCGGACCGCTTACTGTCGTTTTGTATTCCAGGTCGCCCGCTCGGCGAAGACCCGGCTGACCTCCGCCATGTGCTCGGTCCCCCACGTGCAGAGCGGCACCAGCGCTTGGGCGAGGCTGTGACCCAAGGGGGTGAGACTGTAGTCCACACGCGGCGGCACCTCCTTGTAGTCGGTCCGCTTGATCAGGCCGTCGGCCTCCAGCTCCTTGAGCTGCTGGATCAGCACCTTGTCGCTGACGTCGCGCACGGCTCGACGGAGTTCGCCATAGCGGGTCGGGCCGTCCTGGGCGAGGAAGTAGAGGATCAGCGGTTTCCACTTGCCGGAGACGACCCGCAGGGTCGCATCCAGGCCGCAAGTGAAGCCGGGCAGATTCGGCGTGCAACGCGGGACGTCTGCTTGAGCCTGCGCCGGCGGGGAGAGGAGGTCTGAACGATCTGACGACATTTTTTTGGGTACTTACCAAAAGGTGCATACTTGTCGATAGGTGGGTAGCCCGCCAGCTCAGTGCAACCCTAGTGAAGGAGCACATCATGAGCAGACTACAAGGCAAGACGGCGGTGGTGACAGGCGGCGGAACCGGCATTGGGCTGGGAGCCGCCAAACGGTTCGTCGACGAGGGCGCGTTCGTCTACATCTTCGGGCGGCGGCAGGAGCCGCTCGACGCCGCCCTCGCGCAGCTGGGGTCCTCGGCGCGTGCCGTAAGAGGCTCGGTCACGGATCTGTCCGACCTCGACCGGCTATACGCGACGGTCAAAGCCGAACGCGGCGGACTCGACATCCTGTTCGCCAATGCCGGGACCGGACTGTTTGCGCCGCTCGGCGAGATCACGCCCGAGCACTACGATCACATCTTCGACGTCAATGTGAAGGGGCTGGTGTTCACGGTGCAGAAGGCCTTGCCGCTGATGCGAAAGGGATCGTCGATCATCCTGACCGGTTCGAGCACGGGCGTGATGGGCACGCCGCAATTCAGCATCTACAGTGCGACCAAGGCGGCGATCCGCAACCTTGCGCGCAGCTGGGCGCTCGACCTGCGCGGCACCGGCATCCGCGTCAATGTGCTGTCGCCGGGGCCGACCAAGACGGAGCTGGCATTGGAGATCGTCGGCGAGGAAGCATTCGATGCGCTCGGAAGTGCGACGCCGATCGGGCGAGTGGGCGACCCTTCCGAGACGGGAGCGGCGGCTGCGTTCCTGGCCTCCTCGGACAGCAGCTACATGACCGGCGGCGAGGTCTTCGTCGATGGCGGCCTCGCGCAGGTCTGAGGCCTCGTTCACCTCTCCCGCTTGCGGGAGAGGTCGGCGCGCCTCGGACGATGCGAAGCATCGTTCCCGCGCGCCGGGTGAGGGCTTTCTCCTCTTGGCGATTGTCCCATTGCGGAAACACCCTCTCCCCGACCCTCTCCCGCAAGCGGGAGAGGGAGTTCGCCTGCGTTGTCGCAATCAACCTGATCTCATCGCCTTCCTAGATCCCCAGCAGCTTGCGCGCGTTGGCCTTCAAGACCTTCGGCCGGATCTCGTCGCGGATCTCGATCTTGGCGAAGTCGGACAGCCAGCGGTCCGGCGTGATCACCGGCCAGTCCGAGCCGAACAGCATCTTGTCCTGCAGGATCGAGTTGATGTAGCGCACCAGGATCGGCGGGAAGTATTTCGGCGACCAGCCCGAGAGGTCGATATAGACGTTCGGCTTGTGGGTCGCGACCGACAGCGCCTCCTCCTGCCAGGGGAAGGAGGGATGGGCGAGGATGATCTTGAGGTCGGGGAAATCGGCCGCGACGTCGTCCATGTACATCGGGTTGGAATATTTCAGCCGCATGCCCATGCCGCCGGGCATGCCGGAGCCGACGCCGGTCTGGCCGGTGTGGAACAGCGCGATCGCCCCGCCATTGTTGATCTCTTCATAGAGCGGATAGGCCATGCGGTCGTTGGCGTAGAAGCCCTGCATGGTCGGATGGAATTTGAAGCCGCGCACGCCGTATTCCTCGATCAGCTTGCGCGCCTCGCGCGCGCCGAGCTTGCCCTTGTGCGGGTCGATCGAGACGAAGGGGATGAGGACGTCAAGATGCTCGGAGGCCACCTCCAGCATCTCGTAATTGTTGTAGCGGCGGAAGCCGGTCTCGCGCTCGGCATCGACAGGGAAGATCACCGCGGCGATGTTCTTGGAGCGGTAATAGGCCGCGGTCTCCGGCACGGTCGGTGGATGCTTGTTCGGCGACTTGAAGTACTCGGCCATCTGGGCCTGGAAATCATCATAGCCATCGTCGGCGTGGCAGCCGCAAGGCTCCTCGGCATGGGTGTGGATGTCGATGGCGACGACATCGTCGATAGCAGGCAGCTTCAGCTTCGGCATTGGTTTCCTCCCGACCGGTTGCCAAATTGATTATATGATATAACGAATTTGGCAAGGCATTGCGGGAGGTTATCGGGTAGATCGGGCCGATCCGGCCGCTTCTACTGTGCATGGGGTTGTTTTCGCGAATTTGCTGGCCCGAACCGGGGCAGTGAACATTGACATCACCTCCCGCCATGCCTTAAGAACCGCCCCGTCCCGGGCGGTCGGTCCGCCAGCGGGAAAAATCTCATTTTGCCACATTCGCGCGTGCCGAAACGGTAGTGCCGAACACGGCCTTTCGAACGTTCAGGATTCTGCCATGAAGGTCCGTAACTCGCTGAAATCGCTGCGCGGTCGCCATCGCGCCAACCGCCTGGTCCGCCGCAAGGGCCGGGTTTATGTGATCAACAAGGTGCAGCGCCGCTTCAAGGCGCGGCAGGGCTGATCTCGCCCGGCCGGACGCCTTCGCGCGCCCCGCAAGACCACGGCTCACACGAGTTTGACGCCGCCTTTGCTTTGCAAGGGCGGCTTTGCGCGTTTAGACTTTCGTCATGGCAGTGAGATTCCCTTTCGCCCGTACCCTGTGCCTGGCCCTCGCGCTTGCAGCCGCCGGCCTGACTCCAGCCGTGGCGCAGCAGGTTGAGCCGCCCGGCAAGCAGAAGAAGCTGCCCGAAGCGCCGGCCAAGCTGCCCAAGGTCGATCGCGGCAAGAATCTCGATTTCCTGTTCGGCGCGCTGAAGGCCGCTCCCGATGAGGCCAGCGCCAAGCATGTCGAGGCGCGGATCTGGGCGATCTGGCTCCAGACCCCGAGCGACACCGCGGCGCTGCTGATGTCACGCGCCAAGACCGCGGTCGATGCGAAGAAGGTCGATGTCGCGATCAAGCTGCTGGATTCGGTCATCAAGCTCAGGCCCGATTACATCGAGGCCTGGAATCGGCGGGCGACGCTCTATTACATGCAGAACGACTATGGCCGCTCTCTCGCGGATATCCAGCAAGTGCTGGTCCGGGAGCCGCGCCATTTCGGCGCGCTCGCCGGCCTCGGCATGATCATGCAGGAGGTCGGCGACGAGAAGCGCGCGCTGGACGCCTACCGCAAGGCGCTCGCCGTCAATCCGCACCTCGAAAAGATCCCCGATCAGGTCAAGGCGCTGACCGAGAAGGTCGAAGGCCGCGACATCTAGGGCATGATCGGTCAGGGAACGCAGCAGTTTTCCGAAGAAGATCGTGCTCAAGACAATAGGGACAAGTTGATCAGCTGCCGAGCGGTTGCGGCGTGTCCGGATTAACCACGATCCGAAGCGGGCCGTCGCGAGGGCTATTGCCGGACCTGCTGCAGGCCTACCTGCAGGGCAGGGAGCACAGCCATGAAGCGTTTGGGAGTAGCAGCCATATTGCTGCTCGCGTCGGGAGCGGTGAGCTTCGCCGACGGATTGTTCTGGGTGGTCGGCAACCGCGCCACTGGAAAATGCAATATCGTGACCAGCAATCCCGTGATCATCGGCGATATCTGGTTCGGCGACGGTCCCTACAAATCCAGGGCCGATGCCAAGCTTGCCCGTTCGACGATCCGCGTCTGTCCCCCGGTCACGCCCGAGGAGGAGAAAGAGGAAGACGGTACGGACTAGCCTGCGCTTAATGCAGGACGCTGCTGCCGCGCTCGACGAGGCCGCGGGCGGCGGCCGCGGCGTAAGCCTTTGCGAGCTCGGTCTCGAGATGCTCGTTGATCAGGAGCAGAGCCCGCACGGCACCGCGCAAGTCACCATTGCAGCTCGCGACAATTTCGTCGATTGCAGTGTCGTTCGATCTGAAGCTCATTGAAAATTCTCCGGTCAAACCAGGACAAATCCTGCCGGTCTTTCCCGCATCGCCCGAGGCTGCGAGGAGGATCGGCACCTACCCGCGCCTAGATGGCGGAACCGACCGTGGCGATTATATGGAAGCGGCGATGACGGCTGCATGAAGCTGGTCCGGGGCTTGCGTGCTCTCCTAAATATCGTTGATTTTACTGTATTTTCTCGTTCCGCAATTATGCACATATCCACAGCCCCGGGATTTTCAGTGGAAGCGCGGAAAGCCGGCGGCGAAACTGCCGTGCGATCAGACCCGTAGCTGCCTCGTGCCCAGGACCACCCGGATTTTCTCCATGATCGTGATGTCAGTCGTGACGGCGCTGGTCCTGTTGGCACTGGTCACGCAGGCGGGAATCGTCGCCGTGCAACGCGCCTTTCCCCCTCAGGGCCGGATGGTCGAGGTCGACGGCGCGAGGCTTCACGTCGTCGATATCGGTCCCCGCGATTCGGGCCTTCCGATCGTGATGCTCCACGGCGCGAGCTCCAATCTCGAAGCGATGCGACGGCCGCTCGGCGACATCCTCGCCGGGGACCGCCGCGTGATTCTGATCGATCGTCCCGGCCATGGCTGGAGCACGCGCGGGCGGCGACAGGATTCGACGCCGCAAATCCAGGCGCGGATGATCGATGAGGCGCTTCACAAGCTCGGGATCGATCGCGCGGTCTTCGTGGTGCATTCCTGGAGCGGGGCCCTCGGCGCGCGGATCGCGCTCGATCATCCGCAGCGCGTTGCCGGTCTCGTCATGCTCGCGCCCGTCACTCATCCCTGGCGCGGCGGTGTCGGCCGCTACAACGAGATCATCGCAACGCCCGTGATCGGCCCGCTGCTCGCCTACACGATCACGCTGCCGCTCGGCTATGTCCTCGCTGAATCCGGCGCACGCAACGTCTTCCTGCCGCAAACCATGCCGGATGGCTTCGTCAAGGACTCCGCGACGCCGCTCTTGCTGCGTCCGCGCGAGTTCATCGCCAATGCCTATGATCTGGTGACTCTGAAAGAGTCGGTCGCCGCGCAAGTCGCGCGCTACGGCGAGATAAAGGCGCCGGTCACGATCGTTGCCGGTGAGCCCGACAAGACGGTGAAAACCGGCATCCACGCGCGCCCGTTCGCCGCAGCGGTGCCCAATGCGAAGCTGATCGTGCTGCCCGACCTCGGCCACATGGTGCAGAATGCCGTGCCGGATCTCGTGAAGGCGGAGATCGAGACGATGATCGGCAGGATCGTCCCGGCGCAGGCGGCCGCCGATTAAGGCGCTCTCGAGCGAAGTGGATATCAGTTCGCGTGAAGAAAACGCGTCAGCTCTGGCGGCCGCCCCTTGCGGGCCTACTGCTTGATCTTCCCGTCCTTGTCGTATTGGGCGAGGAAGGCCCAGAGATTGTTGATCTCGGTCTCGTTCTTGATGCCGGCGAACGCCATCTTGGTGCCGGGAATCTTGGCCTTGGGGTCCTTGATATATTCCTTGAACGTGGCCTCATCCCAGGTGATGCCGGAATTCTTGTTCGCGTCCGAGTAATTGTAGTCCGGCGCGGTTCCCGACTTGCGGCCGTTGAGGCCGTTGAGCTCGGGGCCGACCTTGTTCTTGGCGCCTTCGCCGATCGCGTGGCAGGCCAGGCATTTGTTGAACGACGTCTTGCCGGCCGCGACATCCTGCGCCATCGCGGCAGGTGCGGTGGCAATCACGGTGAGGATCGTCAGTGCGCCAAAAGTCAGTTTTGTCATCGGGTGCTCTTCGTCTCTTCCCTGGTGGGTCTGGTCAGTCTCTTGCCTGATCGACAATCGCCGGCCCGCCGCTTTTGGCAGGCCTGTTCGGCTTGGACAAGCCATCAAACCATGACAGGTTTCACGATTTCCTACTTGTCCCAGAGCGAACTCGCGGAACATCGTCGATCCGACTTTCGGATGGCCTACCCAAACAGGCGCGGACGTGATTGATTTGCCGCGACAAATTTGATCGTGAGCGACGAGCCGGAAGGATATGTCATGACCATCATGATGCCTGCGAGCGACCAGGCGGTGCTCGCGCGCCGCGCGGAGATCATTGCTGCGTTGCGCGCAATCGTCCCCGGTGAGGGCGTGATCGACAGCGCAGCCGAGATGCGGGCGTATGAGTCCGACGGGCTGACCGCCTACCGCCAGCCGCCGATGGTCGTGGTGCTGCCCGATACGACCGAGCAGGTCTCGCTCGTCCTGAAATATTGTGCTGCGCAAGGCATCAAGGTGGTGCCGCGCGGCTCCGGCACGTCGCTGTCCGGCGGCGCGCTGCCGCTCGAGGACGGCGTGCTGCTGGGGCTCGGCAAGTTCAAGCGCATTCGCGAGATCGATTTCGACAATCGCGTCGTCGTCACCGAGCCCGGCGTCACCAACCTTGCGATCAGCCAGGCGGTCGCGCATGCCGGCTTCTACTATGCGCCCGATCCGTCCTCGCAGATCGCCTGCTCGATCGGCGGCAATGTCGCCGAGAATTCCGGCGGCGTGCATTGCCTGAAATACGGCATGACCACCAACAACGTGCTCGGTTGTGAGATCGTGCTGATGAGCGGCGAGATATTGCGCATCGGCGGCAAGGGGTGCGAGAACGCGGGCTACGATCTGATGGGCGTCATCACCGGCTCGGAAGGCCTGCTCGGTGTCATCACCGAGATCACGGTGCGCATCCTGCAGAAGCCGGAGACGGCGCGCGCGTTGATGGTCGGCTTTGCGCAAGTCGAGGCGGCCGGCGAATGCGTGGCGCGCATCATTGGTGCCGGCATCATTCCGGGCGGCATGGAGATGATGGACAAGCCGGCGATCCACGCCGCCGAGGCCTTCGTCCATGCCGGCTATCCGCTCGACGTCGAGGCGCTTCTGATCATCGAGCTCGACGGTCCCAAGATCGAGGTCGACGAGCTGATCACGCGCGTCGAGACCATCGCCAATGCCTGCGGCTCGACCACGTGCCAGATCTCGACCTCGGAGGCCGAGCGCAACCTGTTCTGGGCCGGCCGCAAGGCCGCGTTTCCTGCCGTCGGCCGCATCTCGCCGGACTATCTCTGCATGGACGGCACCATCCCGCGGGGCGCGCTGCCGAAGGCGCTTGCGCGCATCCGCGAGCTCTCGGAAAAGTACCAGCTCGGCTGCGCCAACGTGTTCCACGCCGGCGACGGCAACCTGCATCCGCTGATCCTCTATGATGCCAACAAGCCCGGCGAGATCGAACGCGCCGAAGCCTTCGGCGCCGACATCCTGCGCGCCTGCGTCGAGTTCGGCGGCGTGCTCACCGGCGAGCACGGCGTCGGCATCGAGAAGCGCGACCTGATGCCGGAGATGTTCTCCGAGATCGACCTCAACCAGCAGCAGCGGCTGAAATGCGCCTTCGATGCGCAGGGCCTGCTCAATCCCGGAAAGGTGTTTCCGACCCTGCACCGCTGCGCCGAGCTCGGCCGCATGCATGTCCATGCGGGCAAGCTGGCGTTTCCGGACATTCCGCGGTTCTAGATTCGAAGCTATCTCCCGGAGAGGAAAAGCGTCGGTCGGCGTAACGCTCTTGCAGCGGGAGTGATGTGCATTGCTGTGCCCTCGCCCCTTGTGGGAGAGGGCAGCTCCGCTGGTCAACGCGAACTCGCGCGGGTGAGGGGTATCTCTCCGCGAGTTCAGTCGTCACTTGAATTCGCGGGGAGATACCCCTCATCCGGCGCTGCGAGCTTAGACAGCGCAGCCTTCACATCAGCGCATACTGCGCCCGCTCGCGTCTCGCCAGGAGCGGCAGCGCCTGTCCCGCGATGTAGGTCTTGAAATGCGCGCTCTCCTGGTGGGCCTTGAAGGCGGCTTCGTCGCGGAACAGCTCATAGAAGAGGAACTGCGCCGGATTGTCCTTGGCGCGGCTGATCAGGAACAGCTTTACGCCTGGCTCGCCCTGCGCCTGCGGGAGGAAGCCGCGCAGGATCTCGGCAACCCGGTCGGCCTCTTCGGCCTTGGCTTCCCATTGCGCCACGACGAGAAGTCCGCCGCTGAAGGCCTGATGGACGGCTTGTTGGTTCATTGCCTGTTCGTTCATGATGGAGCTCCTTTGCGACGAGGTCTCCCATCGGTAGCAAAGCTCCGGGCGGCAATGGTTCGATGACGATCGTAGTGCGAATGTCGCAGGGTGGCACCGCGCTTCGTCACCCGTCGAATTGATTTCCTGCGCGAATTTCGCTACCGCCTTTGCCCGTGGATACGCTCAAGGTCAGAGACGCCAAAGACGTCGAAGAGGTGGTGCGCGCGGCGATTGCCAATGAGCAGCCGCTCGAGATCATCGGTCATGGCACCAAGCGCAGCATTGGCCATGTCATGGCGACCAATGCGGTGCTCGACGTCTCCGCGCTGAATGCCGTCACCTCCTACGAGCCCAACGAGCTCATCATCACGCTCCAGGCCGGCGCGCCGCTGGCCGACGTGCTGGCGCTGATCGATGCCAAGAACCAGCAATTCGCCTTCGAGCCGATGAACACCGTGCCGCTGCTGGGCACCCCCGCACTCGGGACGATCGGCGGGATGATCGCGGCCGGGCTCGCCGGTCCGCGGCGTATCCGGGCGGGCGGGGCGCGCGATCATCTGTTGGGAGCGCACGCCGTCTCGGGCTTCGGCGACAGCTTCAAGACCGGCGGCAAGGTGGTGAAGAACGTCACCGGCTACGACCTCTGCAAGCTGCTCGCCGGTTCCTGGGGCACGCTGTCGGTGATGACGGAGGTCACGCTCAAGGTGATGCCGAAGCCGGAAGCCGAGCGGACGCTGCTGCTGCGCGGGCTCGACGATGCCGCCGCCAACAAGGCCATGACCGCGGCGCTGGGCTCGCCCTTCGACGTCTCCGGTGCCGCGCATCTGCCGAAATCGGTATCCCGGGCCAGGATCGGGGGGATTGACGACATCGCGGGCCAGGGCGAGGCGCTGACCGCGCTGCGGCTCGAGGGCATCACCGCCTCCGCCGCGCACCGCGCCGGATCGCTGCGCGAATTGCTGGCGCCGTTCGGAACCGCGACGCTGGTCGAGGATGGGGCATCTGCGGCGCTGTGGGCCGCGATCCGCGATGTGCTGCCGTTTGCGGCCAGCGGCGCGCGCGGCGCCTGGCCGGTGTGGCGGATCGTCTGTCCGCCGGCCTCGGGCGCGGCACTCGGCACGCAATTGGCACGCGAGACGGGGGGCGATTTGATCTACGACTGGGGCGGCGGGCTGATCTGGGCGGCAGTGCCACCGAAGCCGGACGCGCATGCCCCGGCCGTGCGCGAGCGTACGAGCGCGGTCGGTGGGCACGCCACGCTGATCCGGGCGACCGAGGATGTCAGGCGCACGATCGACGTGTTCCAGCCGCAGGCGCCCGGGATCGCCGCCCTCAGCGAGCGGGTACGTGCCAGCTTCGATCCGAAGACCATTCTCAACCGGGGACGGCTGACGCGGGGCGCTGCGTCATGAAGACCGAATTCTCGCTCGCGCAACTCGCCGACCCCGACATCGCGGAAGCCGACAAGATCCTGCGGGCCTGCGTCCATTGCGGCTTCTGCACCGCGACCTGTCCGACCTATGTGCTGCTCGGCGACGAGCTCGATAGCCCGCGCGGCCGCATCTATTTGATGAAGGAGATGCTGGAAAAGGACCAGGCGCCGACGGCCGAGGTGGTCAAGCATATCGACCGCTGCCTGTCGTGCCTTGCCTGCATGACGACCTGCCCCTCGGGTGTGAACTACATGCACCTCGTCGACCAGGCCCGGGTCCGGATCGAGCAGCGCTATCAGCGGCCGCTGCCCGAGCGGCTGCTGCGTCAGGTGCTGGCCTTCGTCCTGCCGGACCCGCAGCGCTTCCGCATCAGCATGTGGCTGGCGCGGCTGGCCCGTCCGCTGAGCGTCCTGCTGCCGACGCCCCGGCCTTCGGCGACGCCCGGATTGGTCCAGCGCATCAAGGCGATGCTGGCGCTGGCCCCGAACCAATTGCCGCCGGCTGGGCCTGCCGCAGGCAGCGTATTCGCACCGCTCGGCAAGAAGCGCGGACGCGTGGCGCTCCTCCAGGGCTGCGCCCAGCAGGTGCTGGCGCCGCGCATCAACCAGGCCGCCATCAGCCTCCTCACCCGCCACGGCATCGAGGTGGTCCTGGTCCGGGACGAGCAGTGCTGTGGCGCGCTGACCCATCACCTTGGCAACGACCGGGATGCGCTGGCGCGAGCTCGCGCCAACGTCGCGGCGTGGCGCAAGGAAGCGGCCGGCGAGGGGCTCGACGCCATCCTGGTGACGACCTCCGGCTGCGGCACGGTCATCAAGGACTATGGCTATCTCCTGCGCGAGGACTCCGCATTCGCGGCCGATGCGGCGAAGGTGTCGGCGCTCGCCAAGGACATCACCGAATACGTCGCCGGCCTCGAACTCGCGACGACTGCGAGACAGGACGACGTCGTCGTCGCCTATCACTCCGCGTGTTCGTTGCAGCACGGGCAGAAAATCACGGGCCTTCCGAAAGAATTGCTTTCCAAGAATGGATTCGTGGTGAAAGATGTGCCCGAGAGCCATTTGTGTTGCGGCTCGGCGGGGACCTACAACATTCTCCAGCCCGAGCTTGCGGGCCGGTTGCGCGACCGCAAGGTCGCCAACATCGCAAGCGTCAAGCCGGACATGATTGCCGCGGGCAATATCGGCTGCATGGTGCAGATTGCCAGTGGCACGTCAGTTCCGGTCGTACACACGATTGAGCTTCTCGATTGGGCTACGGGCGGGTCGCGGCCGACATCGAATGCACAAGCTTGAGCTTTCAGGGGCTCGAGCTTTCGTCCGAAGGTGACGGCAGAACGACGCCCGATCGACCATTGTTCGGCGGCAACAGGAGGACCACGATGGCGAAAGCGAAGAAGAAGAAAAGCAAGAAGGCCAAGAAAGCGAAGAAGGCCGTAGCAGCGAGGAAGACCGCAAAGAAGGCAGCCAAGAAGTCCGCAAGAAAGTCTGCCAAGAAGACTGCAAAGAAAGCTGCGAAGAAGTCTGCCAAGAAGGCAGCCCCGAAGAAAGCCGCCAAGAAGGCTGCGGCGAAGTCGGCCAAGAAGGCCGCACCCAAGAAGGCCGCAAAGAAAGCGGCACCGAAGAAGGCGAAGGCAGCTCCTGCTCCGAAGCCGTCGGCACCGGTAGAAGCTCCGGCTCCCGAGCCTGCCTCCGAGACAAGCTGGGCGATGCCTTCGTCTTCTGCGGAACCCGCGCCGGCAGAGGGGCAGGGGTAAGCCCCGGCCGCTCCCTGGCTCTTGAAGCGATCTGCAATCAGGAAGGCCGCGGCGCCGGGCGCTGCGGCCTTTTTGCATCGTCGCACGCTGATTCTGACTCAGCCGTTTGCCGCGCCTTTCTGATTCGTGGCCTGGGCGTCACCCAGCCCGAAGACCCCCGGACTTACACGGGCCCCCTGTGCACTTTGGAATGAGAAAAATGTGATCGGGAAGCCACACAGGCCAACAACCTTTCGTGAATTGGTCAAAACGCCTAAAAAGTCGGCAGATGCCCGCGCTTTTTGCTTCACGGTTCCTATCCGCCAATCCAGATTGTCGCAGTGATGTAATTTGCAATCAGGTCGAGCACCCGGGGGGCTTCCGGGATCCGACTGGGGTCTAAGAACTGGCGATGGGGATCGAAATGAAAAAAGCGGTTTTGTTGGCAACGGCGCTGGCAATGGTCACGGGCTCGGCTTTCGCGGCAGACTTGCGGGTGAAGGCGCTGAAGGCCCCGCCGCCCCCGGCCTTCGATCCCTGGGATGTCGCTTTCGGCGCCGGCATCATGAGCGATTACATCTTCCGCGGTATTACCCAGTCGAACCACAACCCGTCGGTGACGGCCTATTTCGAGCCGCGCTACAACGTCAACAAGGACCTCCAGCTCTATATCGGTACGTCCGCCTCGAGCATTTCGTTCCCGAACCGCGCCGCGGCGGAAGTCGACATCTATGGCGGTATCCGCCCGACCTTCGGCATGTTCGCCTTCGATTTCGGTGTCTGGGGCTACCTCTATCCGGGCGGAAGCTGCTTCGGTTCGCAGGGGACCCTCGCGCAGGGCAATTGCGGTACCGACCTGGATAACTCCCAGGGCGCGATCGGCCTGCCGATCAACGGCAACTTCGCCAAGAAGGACGCAAGCTTCTTCGAAGCCTATGCCAAGCTGAACATCGCCATCAACGACCAGTGGACGGTCGGCTTCAACGAGTACTATTCGCCGAACTTCCTGAACCTCGGCGCCTGGGGCAACTACGCCTCGGTCACGGCCAAGTGGACTGCGCCGAGCACGACCTTCGGCGCCAGTGGCGTCGGCATGTATGTGTCGGGTGAGTTCGGCCGCCAGTGGCTCGGCACGTCCGACATCTTCTACGGCATCGCAGGCGATCCGGTGTACGCGAACGGCATCAAGGAGCCGAGCTACAACACCTGGAACGTCGGTGTCGGCTTCACCTACAAGGTGTTCACGCTCGATCTGCGCTACTATGATACCGATCTGTCGAAGGGTGACTGCAACGCCTTCACCAGTGACTTCTCCGCCACCAACTCGAGCCCCGGCTTCGTCACCCCGATCAACGGTGGTGCGAACGCAGCCACGGCTTTCGGCTCCAACTGGTGTAGCGCTGCTGGCGTCGCCAAGCTCTCTGTCGACCTGACGGCGATGACCAACCTGAAGTAAGTTTCTTTCCGAGACGACTTCACCAAGTCATTCGGCAAGGGCGGCAGGACAACCTGCCGCCCTTTTGCTTTGGGGCTGGTGAGAAGGATGCTCGACCGCTGGGCGAGAGTGCGAAGGATGGGGTTGAAGACCGGCGCTGACGCCTCGCACTCCGTGATTGCGTTTGCAGTGTTGATTCATGGATGTGAACCGCGTCTCGTTCTCGTGCCCCGGACGCAGTGCAGCGCTTCCTCGGCGATGCGAAGCATCGTCCGGTTCAGCGGTGCGCTGCAGAGCCGGGGCCTATCCTTCAAAAGTACGACACCTGGGTCCCGGCTCTGCGCCTCAACGCGCCGGGCTCGGCTCCGCTGCAGCCCGTTCGCCGCCGAGGACATGAATCGTACCGTCCTTCACCAGCGCCACCTTGCGCGTGTGGAAGGCGTCGAGCGTCGAGCGGTGGCCGATCGAGACGATGGTGGCGTGCGGCAGCTTCTCTGCCAGCAGCCGGTAGAGCCGGGCTTCGGAGGGTTCGTCCAGCGACGCCGTGGCCTCGTCCAGGAACAGATAGTCCGGGACATGCAACAGCGCGCGAGCAAGCCCCAGGCGCTGCTGCTCGCCGAGCGAAAGCATCCGGTTCCAGTGGCCGTCCTCCCCCAGCCGCTCGGCAAGGTCTGGCAGCCCGACGGCGATCAGTGCATCGCGCACTTGCGCGGCGCCGAACGCGCCGGGCGCTGCCGGATAGACAACGGCATCGTGCAACATGCCGACCGGAAAATAGGGCCGCTGCGGCAGCATCATCAGCTTTGCCTTCTCGGGGATGACAACCGTGCCGGTACCGAACGGCCAAATGCCGGCGATGGCCCTGAACAGCGTGGACTTGCCGGAGCCGGACGGTCCGGTCACCAACACGCGCTCCGACGTCTCGATGGTGAAGGCCTTGGCGGCAACCAGCGGCGTGCCGTTGGGCAGGTTCACGCAGAGCTGCTCGAGGTCGATATGGCGGCCGCCGCCGGCGACCTCCAGCGCGATGGCAGGCTCATGTGCCGGCAGGTTCGCGGCTGAATCGACGGACATCTCGAAGCCATCGAGGCGCGCAACGATCGAGCGCCACTCCGCGAGTGACCGGTAAGCCGTGACGAAGAACGATAGCGCGCCCTGCACGCTGGAGAAGGCGGATGCGGTCTGCATCATGTCGCCGAGCTGAATCTTCTTGGCGAAGAAGGCCGGCGCCACCAGCACGTACGGAAAGATCACTGCGGCCTGCTGATAGCTGGCCGTGAACGCGGTGAGGCGTTTGGTCCGGCTCATGATGGCGTACCAGTTGGCGATCACGAAGCCGAAGCGATCGAGCAGGCGGGCCCGTTCGGCGCCTTCACCCCTGAGCAGCGCGATCTGCTCGGAATTCTCGCGGACGCGGACGAGATTGAAGCGGAAGTCGGCCTCGTAGCGCTGCTGCTCGAAATTGAGGTTGACCAGCGGCGCGCCGATCCAGTGCGTCAGCGCGGTGCCGAAGATCGCGTAGATCAGCGCGCCCCAGCACAGATAGCCGGGGATCATGAGATCGGTGCCGAACAGGCGTAGCGGCGCGGCGTTGGATAGGCCCCAAAGGATGATGACGAATGAGAACAGCGTCACGATCGACGAGAGCAGGCCGAGCCCGATGGTCAGGGTCTGCTCGACGAAATTCTTGACGTCCTCGGTGATGCGCTGGTCCGGGTTATCGGCCGCATCGCCCTTGAGCTGCATGCGGTAATGCGTGGCGCCCCGAAGCCATTCGCCAAGATAATGCCGGGTGAGCCATTGCCGCCAGCGAATCTGGAGCCACTGGTTCAGGTAAAGCTTGTAGACAGCCAGCGCGATATAGGTGGACGCGAGCGCGACGAAGATCCAGATCTCCCTGACGAAGGTGTCCCAGTCGCTGGTCTGGAGCGCGCTGTAGAACCGGTTCTGCCACTGGTTGACGAGCACGTCGATCGCGACCAGTGCCAGCTCCATCGCGACCACGGCGGCGAGCAGGCCCCGGCCGGCCCATTTGTCTTCCGATCGGAAATAAGGGATGGCGATTCGCCAGACGATCGCGAGCGTGGCGCTAATGTTCTTCACAGAGCAGGGTCTCCTCGGGAGATGTGCATAGCGGCCCAGAGCCAAACACATGAGGCGATGGCGGAAACGGGCGCGCTTAGACTAAAGTCGCAAGATCTGCAATTTGCGTTGGATTGTCGCAGCCCGCAACCCTAGCATGGGCTTCGATGGCCCGGGGCAGGGTGGATCTGGATTTCGCGAGCTTGTGAGCGGACGGGAACCGCCTGCATTCGCGAGGAATTGGCGTCCAGCTCGGGGTTTTCACTTTCAGCGTCAAGCAGGACGGCTCCCCACGCGGGCCGCCTGTCGCAACATGCGTGGGGAGAAAGTCCATGTGGAATCAAATCTATGATCCGCTCAACAGCCCGGTGCTGTCGACCATCGCGGCGGCGGTGCCCGTCGTCACGCTGCTGGTCCTGATCGCGAGCGGCCGCGTCCAGGCGCATATCGCGGCCATCATCGCCGTGATCGTGACCAACGTGATCACGATCTTCGTTTTCACCATGCCCGCGAACATGTCGATCCGCGCCTCGGTGCTGGGCATCGTCACCGGGTTCTTCCCCATCGGCTGGATCGTCCTCAACGTCATCTTCCTCTACCAGGTGACGGTGAGCACCGGCCGCTTCGAATTGCTCAAGCGCGCCATCGGCGGCGTCACCGAGGACCGGCGGTTGCAATTGCTGCTGATCGCGTTCTCGTTCGGCGCGTTCTTCGAGGGCGCCTCCGGCTTCGGCACGCCGGTCGCGATCACCGGCGCCGTGCTGATCGGGCTCGGCTTCTCGCCGCTCGCAGCCTCCGGCCTGTCGCTGATCGCCAACACCGCCCCGGTCGCCTATGGCGCGCTGGGCACGCCGATCCAGGGCCTCGCCTCCGTCACCGGGCTCGATCCCTACATCCTGGGCGCGATGGTCGGCCGGCAATTGCCGTTCTTCTCGTTGATCGTGCCGTTCTGGGTGGTGTGGGCGTTCGCCGGATGGAAAGGCATGAAGGACGTCTGGCCGGCGATCCTCGTCACCGGCTTATCGTTTGCCGTCCCGCAATTCGTGATTTCGAACTACATCAATCCCTGGATCGTCGACATCGGCGCCTCACTGATCTCGATGGGGGCCCTGATCCTGTTCCTCAAGGTGTGGCAACCGAAGCAGCTCTGGCTCTCGCCGGCGTTGCGCGGACACGACGAATCGGCCGCCACCATGGCGGCGGCAAAGCCGCTGGACAAGACGCCGCTGACGCAAAGCGAACTCTTGAGTGCACTGTTGCCGTGGATCATCGTCTGCGTCGTGATGCTGATCTGGGGCAACGGCGCCTTCAAGGGCTGGGCGAACTCGATCTTCGTCTGGAACTATCCCGTGCCCGAGCTGCACCAGATGATCAACAAGATGCCGCCGGTCGCGCCAGGGCCGACGAAAGAGGCTGCGGTGTTCAGCTTCACATACCTGTCGTTCACCGGCACGGGCATGCTGATCGCGGCGATCATCTCCGGCGTTCTGATGGGCGTCGGTCCCGGCCGGCTCGTGGCAGAGTATGGCCGCACCATACGTCTGTGCGCGATCTCGCTGATCACGATCTCGGCCATGCTCGCGATTGGCACCTTGACGCGCCTGTCCGGCGTCGATGCCACGCTGGGTCTCGCCTTTGCCGCGACCGGTGTGCTCTATCCCTTCTTCGGCACGCTGCTCGGCTGGCTCGGCGTGGCGCTGACGGGATCGGATACGTCGTCCAATATCCTGTTCGGCAACCTCCAGAAGATCACCTCCGAGCAACTCGGCCTGTCGCCGATCCTGATGAGCGCGGCGAACTCTTCCGGCGGCGTGATGGGCAAGATGATCGACGCCCAGTCGATCGTGGTCGCCTCCACCGCGACCAACTGGTACGGGCATGAGGGCACCATCCTGCGCTTCGTATTCTGGCACTCGATCGTGCTGGCGTGCCTCGTCGGTGTGCTCGTGACGCTTCAGGCCTATGTCTGGCCGTTCACGGCGATGGTCCTGAAATAGCCGCCTGCGCCTCGTTCGAGGCAAATCCCCGCGAGGTTCGCCCCCGCGGGGATTTTTTGCATCCGGGCGAACCTTCTCAATGGCATCGCCATCTTATAGAAGGTGCCGCAAATCAGGTCGGTCGAGAGGTCTCATGGTTTTGCTCAAGCGATTGGTGTGTGCGGCAGTTGCAATGCTCGCGATGTCCACGCTCGCGCGTGCCGAGGACGGTTTCCCGTTCGGCACCGAGATGACGCTCGAAGCATTGCCGCAAGCGGGCTCGAAGCGGATTCCGAACATCGAGATCGGCGACCATGGCGAAGTCGTGCTGGAGCTCTGGTGCAAGGGCGGCAAGGGCCAGTTCTCGGTTGCCGGCAACACCGTGATCTTCGTTCCCGGCCAGATCCAGGACCGTTCCTGTCCGCCGGCGAAGGCGCAGGCCGACGACGAACTCGTGGCCGCGCTCGGCAGCGTCGAAACCTGGAGGCGACAGGGCGACGTGCTGACGCTGATCGGCCCCAAGCCGCTGCACTTTCGGACGACGGGGAATTGAACGTCAGGTCATTCCGGGGCGCGCATAGCGCGAACTATGGTGCGCAGTTGCGCACCTGAGAATCTCGAGATTGTAGCGCGAGATTCCGGGTTCGACGCTGACGCGTCGCCCCGGAATGACTACGTCACTTCCACTCCGACTTGTCGGCGTCCCAGCGCTGGCCCTTCAGCTCCTTGGCAAGCGCCTCGATCGAGCCGTTGTCGTCAGGCAGATCGCCTTCTTCGTCCAGGCTCGCGTCGTCGGACAGATTGAGCTTGGCACCGCTACTCTCGTCGGCGGTCGTGGTCGCGGGGCTGCCGATCCAGAGCATGAGCTTGTCGGTGGTGCCGGGCTTGTCCGGCGAGACCAGCCCTGCGACCTCGATCGTGTCGGTGAGATCGAGCGCCGGAAAATCCTGGTTCGGCCGCTTGAACACCAGCTTGAGCTTGCCGGTGGCCGGGTCGAAGTTCTGCGAGACCGGCTTTGCGGCGAGCGTCCTGCTCAGCACGCTCGCCACCGCGGTCGCGAGCTTGCCCTTGTTGATCTTGTCGCCCTCGCGCCAGTCCGCCGCGGGAAAGCGGATGGTGCGGTCCATCTCGGTCATGCCCGCGGTCCAGCCTGCGGCCGTGACGCCCGGCATCGCCTTGAATTTCGCCAGCAGCGCGCCGGCACGCTCGGGATCGACCGACATGTTGATGGTCTGCTCGCCTGCGCGCAGTGCGTCGCAGCCGACGGTGAGGCTGGTCAGCGTCACCTCGACCTCCTGGCCCTTCAGGCTCTTCAGGAAGTCGTTCGCCGCGTCGAGCTTGACCTTGACTGCGATCGCCTCCGGCGAGACGTCGGTGAAATCCTTCGGCTGCGGCGTGATGCCGTCGTCGGAGGTCTGGTTGTCCAGAAATTCCCTTTCGCTGAGATCGGAATTGTCGGGCGAGGTGACCTCGGTCACCGCCTGGCCGACCGCAATCTGGCCGCGGAACTCGAACGTATCGCCGGACTGTTTGCGCGTCAGCTTGACGCTGACCGGCGACTTCTCACTGATGCTCTGCGTCGTTCCCGTCAGCGTCTGGCCGGCGACCTGGAGATTGACGACGAAGCGGTCCTTGCGGTCGGAGTTCTTCGCGATCGGGTAGCAGACGTCGAGCACCGCCGCGGTGACCGTCTTGCCCTGGCGCGTCTCCTTCAGGATCACGTCGGCATTGCCGTCCATCAGCCCGTCGATCGAGGTGAAATAGCGCGTCTCGATGCCGCCCGGCGCCGTCGCCTTCGGCGACAGCTTCATCTGGGCGGAGGCGAATTCGGGCGAGACGGCGAGCAGAGCCGCCAGAAGGGCAGTCGAACAAACCGGAAGCGCGCGCATCGACGAAGACCTCGGGCAACGGGCATGATCCGGAAAAGTGTGAAGCGGTTTTCCGAGAGGATCATACCCAAACAGTTAGAATCGGCGCCACCGTAGTGGTTTTTGGCTGCCGGTTGAATTGGAAAGCGAAGAGGCAGGGTCGACAAAAAAGAAGGCCGCCCGGAGGCGGCCTTCGCAATACTGCAATGGAACGGAGCCTAGAAGCCGCCCATGCCGCCGCCGGCCGGCATCGCCGGCGCAGCTTCCTTCTTCGGCAGCTCGGCGACCATGGCTTCGGTGGTCACCAGCAGGCCCGCCACGGAGGAGGCGTCCTGGAGCGCGGTGCGCACCACCTTGGCGGGATCGATGATGCCCTTCTCGACCAGGTCGACATAGTCCTCGGTCTGGGCGTCGAAGCCGAAGGTCTCGGACTTGTTCTCCAGGATCTTGCCGACGACGATCGAGCCTTCCACGCCCGCGTTCTCGGAGATCTGGCGGATCGGGGCTTCCAGTGCCTTCAGCACGATGTTGATGCCGGCCTGGACGTCGTCATTGGCGTTGGTGAGACGGCCCACCGCCTTCTTGGCGCGGAGCAGCGCGACGCCGCCGCCGGGAACGATGCCTTCCTGCACCGCAGCGCGGGTGGCATTGAGCGCGTCCTCGACGCGGTCCTTCTTCTCCTTGACCTCGATCTCGGTGGCGCCGCCGACGCGGATCACCGCGACGCCGCCGGCGAGCTTGGCGAGGCGCTCCTGGAGCTTCTCGCGGTCGTAGTCCGAGGTGGTCTCCTCGATCTGGGCCTTGATCTGGCCGACGCGCGCCTCGATGTCGGGCTTCTTGCCGGCGCCCTTGACGATCGTGGTGTTTTCCTTGTCGATCACCACCTTGCCCGCGCGTCCCAGCATCTTCACCGTGACGTTCTCGAGCTTGATGCCGAGCTCCTCGGAGATGAGCTGGCCGCCGGTGAGGATCGCGATGTCCTCCAGCATGGCCTTGCGGCGGTCACCGAAGCCCGGCGCCTTGACGGCCGCGACCTTGAGGCCGCCACGCAGGCGGTTGACGACCAGGGTGGCCAGCGCCTCGCCCTCGACGTCCTCGGCGATGATGACGAGCGGCTTGCCCGACTGCACCACGGCTTCCAGCACCGGCAGCATGGCCTGCAGGCCCGAGAGCTTCTTCTCGTGCAGGAGGATGTAGGCATCCTCGAGCTCGGCGGTCATCTTCTCGGCGTTGGTGACGAAGTAGGGGCTGAGATAGCCGCGGTCGAACTTCATGCCTTCGACGATGTCGACCTCGGTGTCGAGCGACTTGTTCTCCTCGACGGTGATGACGCCCTCGTTGCCGACCTTCTGCATCGCCTGGGCGATCATCTTGCCGATGGCGGCGTCACCGTTGGCCGAGATGGTGCCGACCTGGGCGACCTCGGAGGAGGCGGCGACCGGCTTGGCGCGCTTCTCGATGTCCTTGACCACGGCCGCGACCGCGGTGTCGATGCCGCGCTTGAGGTCCATCGGGTTCATGCCGGCGGCAACCGCCTTGGCGCCTTCGCGCACGATGGCCTGCGCCAGCACGGTCGCGGTGGTGGTGCCATCGCCGGCGGTGTCGTTGGTCTTCGAGGCGACCTCGCGCAGCATCTGGGCGCCCATGTTCTCGAACTTGTCCTCGAGCTCGATCTCCTTGGCGACGGTGACGCCGTCCTTGGTGATGCGGGGCGCGCCGAACGACTTCTCGATGACGACGTTGCGGCCCTTCGGGCCGAGCGTCACCTTGACGGCGTTGGCGAGAATGTCGACGCCGCGCAGCATGCGGTCGCGCGCGTCTCCGGAAAACTTGACGTCTTTGGCAGCCATGTCTGCAATCCCTCGTGTTTCGTGATGTGTCTTGTTCGTGCTGTTTCCTGCTGCGCTCTCTCCGTCTTACCGGGCTTGTCCGGCCTGCACGGCCGTAGCCGCTTCGGCGGGGCAAGCCCGGGGATGACGATGGAGCATTCAGCGGCCGTTCAGGCAGATGGCCTTAGGCCAGCACGCCCATGATGTCCGACTCCTTCATGATCAGGAGCTCTTCGTTGTCGATCTTGACCTCGGTGCCCGACCACTTGCCGAACAGTACGCGGTCGCCGACCTTGAGGTCGATCGGGATCAGCTTGCCGGTCTCGTCGCGGCCGCCGGGCCCGACGGCGACGACCTCGCCCTGCGACGGCTTCTCCTTGGCGGTGTCGGGAATGATGATGCCGCCCTTGGTCTTTTCCTCGGCGTCGATACGTTTGACCACGACACGGTCATGCAGCGGACGAAATTTGGATTTAGCCATGACGTTTCCCTTTGGAGGCTCGCTTCGGAAGGAGTGGAAGTCGGTGGGGCGGCGCGTCCGTCCACCCTCTCCCTGAGAGACTGAACGGCGCGCTTAGCAATCGGGCTTTCCGAGTGCTAATAGTGCGCCCGGAAATATGGCTTGGCCGCGATCCTGTCAAGCAAAGGTGGTTAAGCGATTGTTGAGGCGGATATAGGATGGTGGCATTGGAAACTCGTTCGGGGCGCCGGCGTACAGCAGGACGTCATTGCTCCGGCAGCGGTTTTGCGCTTGGCTGCGGGAGGGGTGCGGCCGTCGTCTTGTTCGGGGGAATGCCATGATCAGTTCAGCTCACGCGCGCACGGTTGCCAATCTGGCGGCAGCCTCCTGTCTGGCGCTGTTGCTGGGCGCCTGTGGCGGCGGCATGAGCCTGCCGTCCTTCTCGTCATCCTCTCCGCCGCCCGAAGCCGAACCCGGCACAGCGCCGGAAATGCCCGCCACCATCCGCGCGGACGAGATCGTCGGCCGCTGGGGTCTCGCCTCGTTCCAGAACCCGGCCGACCGCGCCCGCACCGAGGCTGCCGCCCGGGCGCAGTGCAAGAACCCCTATGTCATCACCGCGGGCTCCTCCGGCGGCGTGATCATGCATCTGGCCGACCAGGCGACGCCGCAGGAACTGCGGCTGAAGGGCTCGCCGAGCGGCAAGAACTACATCGGACCGGCGGGGCCGACCCCCGGCGAACAGGATCGCGAGATCATCTCCTTCGACGGCCGCGTCCTGATCACCCGCTTCATCGACAAGGACGCCGCCACACGCTACGGCAACATGGTCTACGTCCGCTGCGCGCCGAGGGCGTGATGTCTCTTACCCTCTCCCCTTGTGGAAGAGGGTGGCTCGCCGCGAAGCGGCGAGACGGGTGAGGGGTATCTCTCCGCGAGTGAAAATCTCGCAGTCCAGTTTGCTGAAGCAACCCCTCATCCGGCGCGCCACCTTCTCCCACAAGGGGAGAAGGGAAGGGTGCCCCGCGGTTGGCCTTACAAAACAAAAAACGCCGGCTCGCGCCGGCGTTTTCATTTTCCGAAATCCGCGTCCGCTCAGTCGAACAGCGCGTCGATGTCGTCCTGCGAGGCATGGCCGACGTCGCCGGCGAGCTTCGGGCCGTTGAGGAGCTTCTCGTCGTCGCTGCGGCTGTCGACATGCGCGGGCACATGGGCCTTGATGGCGTCGACACCGCCCCAGATGTCCATCATCGCATTGATGTGCTGCTCGATGAACTTCATCGTGGTCATGACCTTGCTGATGCGCTGGCCGGTCAGGTCCTGGAAGTTGCAGGCCTCGAAGATCGAGATGACGCGTTCCTGGATGTCGTCGGCCAGCCGCTTCTGCTGATCGGCCGAGTCCACCTTGGACATTGCACTGGCGGCCTGGTCGATCGATTCTGCGGCTTCGAGGATCTGCTGGGTCGCCTGCTCGGTGCCGCCGACCACTGCGCCGAGCTCGCCATTGACCTTGGCCATCTCGCCGCCGTCGAAGCTCTTGCCGTGCAGCGTCGCGATCTCGCGCTTGGTGCGATCGATGGCATCGTGGATGAGGTCGAGCTCGACCTTCAGCTTCTCGCACTGCTCGATCTGTGCCCGGTAGGTATCGAGCATGGTGCGCGCTTCGGCCAGCTCGTGGGCCGTCGAGGCGTCGATCGCCGCCATGGCTGCGCTGCCGGACAGTGGGGCGGCACCCTTCGCCATCTGTGCGCGGATCGCGCGCAGCTCGGCCATGATCTCGCTATGCATCGGGGGGGCCTCTTCAACTACATCTGGAATGGGCATCTCGCCACCGACGATATCCTCGACACGAAAACGTTTGCGGTGAACAGCCATCAGGAAACTCCCCCACCTCATTCACGCGTCTTTGTAGGCACAAGCGATTTAACACGAAGTTCACAGCGGGAACTGCCAGGCGGCCCGCGAGCGACGCTCCGCGAAGAAGCGATTAACCATGGACGCGCGGCGTTCATGGAAAATAAACGCTGATCGCCAAATTGCGCCGCCATTCGCGACGTGGTGAATCCAAACGCCCGATGCGTTTACCAAACGAAACGGCTTTTGCTCTTTATTGACCACGTCGCCGGCGCCGATCAGCCAGGCAGCTTCCGCGACGCATGTGATCTAGACGAAACAGTACAGAGTACGTCGATGTTCAAGAAAATGTCTGTCGCGCTGCTCGGCAGCGCTTGCACCTTCATGGCCGGCACCAACGGTGCCGGCGCCTTCGACAACAGCGTGCCGAACGATCCGCCCGCGGTGCTCTACGCGCCGCAGGTGCCGCCGGCGCCGGTGCGCGTCGCTTCCAATTCGAACATGGGTGGCGGCTTCATCGAGTTCCTGTTCGGCGATGGTCCCGGTCGCGGTCCGGCCTACGCGCCGCAGCAGCCGGTGTATCAGCAGCAGCCGGCCTATTACGATCAGCGTCGCCTGCCGCCGATGGGCGAGCCGCAGATGCAAGGCGCAGCTCTCCAGCAGGAGGCGATCGATCCACGGCAGCGTCCGTTCGATCCGAAATTCGAGAAACAGCTCGTTGACTATAACGGCAACGAAAGTCCCGGCACGATCGTGGTCGATACGCCGAACAAGTTTCTCTATCTCGTCGAGGGCAACGGCAGGGCGATGCGCTACGGCATCGGCGTCGGCCGTCCCGGCTTCACCTGGTCCGGCGTGAAGTCGATCACCGCCAAGCGCGAATGGCCGGACTGGACGCCGCCGAAGGAAATGCTGGCGCGCCGTCCCGATCTGCCCCGGCACATGGAAGGCGGTCCGGAAAATCCTCTTGGCGCCCGCGCGATGTATCTCGGCTCGACGCTCTACCGCATTCACGGCTCCAACGAGCCCTGGACCATCGGCACCAACGTCTCCTCCGGTTGCATCCGCATGCGCAACGAGGACGTCATCGACCTCTACGGCCGCGTCAATATCGGCACCAAGGTCGTGGTGATGTGATGCTCGCTTTGCCCTCTCCCCTTGTGGGAGAGGGATACCCCTCATCCGGCGCTTCGCGCCACCTTCTCCCACAAGGGGAGAAGGAAGAGGTTCTGAGCAAGGGTTGGAAAATGAAAACGGCCGCCTCTTGGGCGGCCGTTCCTGCTTGCGCGGCTACCAGACGGCGTCACGCGTAATCGCTGCCGCCGTCGTCGCCGCCGAAATCGCTGTCGTCGGCCATGTCCATGTTGTCGTCGCGATTGTCGTCGTAGTTCTGATCGTTGTTGTCGCGATCGTTCGAGGCCTGGTCCAAGAAGCCCTGGCGGGAGTCCTGGTTCGAGCCGATGTCGTTGAGGCCGGCATCGCGCGACAGCGATCCGCCCGACTGGTCGCCGCCGCCCCAAGGACTTCCACCAGCGCTGCGGTCGCCCAAGGCGTTGGTGTCGCCGAAGGCCTGCTGATGCGACCCACCCATCATGCCGCGGATGCTGGAGAGCAGCAGCGAGCCGCCGACGACGCCGGCCGCTGCCGCGGCCGCGGTGCCGAGGAACGAGCCGCCGCCACCGCCCGCGGGCGGGGCACCATAACCTTGTCCCGGCCCTTGTCCTGGTCCTTGGCCGTAAGCCTGTCCATAAGGCGGCTGGCCGTAGCCCGGCTGCGTCTGCTGCATCGCCTGGCCGGTGTTCCAGACCGGTCGCTGCTCACGCGGCGGCACGTTCGGTACCGAGCCGCGCGAGGGGCTGCCGCCGAACAGCGAGTCGCGCATGGTGTCGAGGAAGCCGCCGGACTGGGCGGGCTCGGGCGCCTGGGCGGCCTCCAGTTCCTGGATGCGATGATGGGCGCGCTTGAGCGCTTCGTCCTGCAGCAGCGTGGTCTGCACCAGCGCGTAGACGGCGCCGGGCGCCTTGCGCAGGCCGTCGGAGATCGCGGCGACCGCATCGGGATCGCGCGGTGCATTTTCCAGCTTTGAAAGCCGGTCGAAAAGGTCGTCGACGAGCTGGCGTTCCTGCGGCGTCATGATCTGTCTCCTTCGCGCAAAATCAAGCGCGCAGGAGATGTAGGGTTCCATTGTGGCCCCAACAGTGCCGGCCGGATTAAATTTCCGTATGCGACAAGCTGCCTCCTGGCCCGCTTTTCGCCGGTTTCATCCCAGTGTCACGTTGCTGTCCGTCAGCAGGCGCGCAAAGGCGTCGCTGGCGAGATAAGCATGCTCGCGCTCACGGACATCGGTCATCGGGTCGAGGCCGGCGAGGACGTCATCGACGAAGCCGGGATGGCACATCACGAGGCCGCCGTCGGGAAGGCCTTCCAGGAACTGCCGCATCAGCGCGCCGAAATCGGCGTCGCGCGTGAAATCATAGGCGCCGGCGAAGCCGGGGTTGAAGCTGAGGCCGGCGCTGCCGGCGCGGCGGCGGAATTGCGCGCTGAGACTGTCGAGCACCATGGCTTTTGGCGAGGCCAGCCGTTGCCTGAGCGGCAGATCGCGGCCGCCCTGACGCACCCAGGCGCCCGGCGCAGTCTCAACCACCGCATCGACGAAGCCGTCGCGGATCTGTGGGTAGAGCTGCACATGCTGGTGGCCGTCGACGAAGTCGGGGGCGCGTCCGAACGCTTCCATGAAGGCTGCCAGCTGCGCCTTGACTTCGTTCCGGAAGAATTCCCGGTCGAGTCGTCGCAAAACGCCCGCGCGCAGCAGCTTCGGAAACGGCATGAACATGTCGCCGTCGAGCGGTCGGAAATGCATGGTGAGCGGCCGGAACGGCGCCGACAGCGTCACGTGCAATCCGATCGTGCAGCGCGGGTTCGTCTTCGCTGCGGACTGAAGCGCCTCTATCTCGCTGCGCGCGATCGCCGGGCCCACCATCATCACCGAGGTGGCGTTGAGGCGGCCGCGTTCGATCAGGTCGCGAATGGCGCGGTTGACGGCGGGGCTGATGCCGTAATCGTCGGCGCAGAGCCAGATTCGCCGCGGGCTCGCGGCCGCGCTCATTCGGCCGCCGTCCTGTTCGCGGCGTCCTGGCTTGAAGGGTCCTCGGCCTTGCCGGCCTCGGAGTGCTTCTCGCTGTGCTCCGCGACGAAGTAGATCGGGCGCGCCTTCAGCTCGGACAGGATTTTGCCGATATATTCGCCGACGATGCCGATCATGATGAGCTGCACGCCGCCGATCGTCATCAGGCCGATCACGAGCGAGGGATAGCCGGGCACCTGCTTGCCGGTCGTGAACACCTCCCAGAGGATCGACAGGCCGAACAGGAAGGCACCTCCGGCGAGAATGACGCCGAGCAGGCTGGCGAAGCGCAGCGGTGCCACCGAAAACGAGGTCAGGCCCTCGATCGAGAGGCCGAGCAGGCTTGCGGCGTTGAAGGTGGTGACGCCATGGACGCGCGCCGCAGGCTCGTAGTCGACGCGGATCTGGCGAAAGCCGATCCAGCTGGCGAGGCCTTTGAAGAAACGGTTGCGTTCCGGCAACTGCCTGAGTGCGGCGACCGCGCGCGGCGAGAGCAGGCGGAAGTCGCCGGCGTCCTCGGGAATCTTCTGGCGTGCGCCCCAATTGATCAGCGCGTAGAAGCCGTGCACCGCGACCCGGCGCAAGAAGGGTTCGTTGTCGCGATGCGCCTTGGCGGTGTAGACGACGTCATAGCCGTCATCGATCCAGTGCCGCACCAGCTGTTCGATCAGCGCCGGCGGATGCTGGCCGTCCCCGTCCATGAACAGGACGGCACCGAGCCGGGCATGGTCGAGGCCGGCCATCAGCGCGGCCTCCTTGCCGAAATTGCGCGACAGCGACACCACCTGGACGTCGATCGCGTCGGCCGGCAGCGACCGCGCGATCGACAGCGTCGCATCCTTGCTGCCGTCGTCGACGTAGACGACCTCGCAAGTCAGCCGATAGCGCTGCCGCAGCGTCTTTGCGAGATCGCAGATGCGCTGATGCAGGGCAGCGAGCCCCGCCGCCTCGTTGTAGACGGGGACGACTATCGACAGCCCCTTCGCAGCGGCACTCGCTGCGGTGGTCGTCATGCCTGATACGTCAGAGCCCAGCGTCATCGATCAAGGTTCCAGAGGCGTTTAGATGTTCTCGACAGCATATGGTAGCTGCCGCTTGCTGTCGCCATGCTGAACGAGCCCCGTGCTCACTGCCCGAGGAACGCCGCGAGCTTGGCGAACAGCGGGTTCTCCCGATCGAACACGTAGTCCAGCGACACCACAGAGACGGTCTCGGCGCCATGCTCGCGCAGGAAGCTCGCCAGCGCATAGAGCTGACCCGGCGGGCAGTGCAGCGTCAGCATGCCTGACGAAGTCGGACCGCCGAACGGCGCCTCGACTCCGTATCGGCTATGGGCCTCGCCGAGCAGGGCGGCGTCGCATTGCCGGAAGCGGGTGCGGACTTCGCGGTACTTGTTGGCCCGCGCCCGCGCTGCGATGTGATCGAGGATGACACGCGCCGTCTCTCGCGCCTGCGGCGACCAGTCGGCCCCTTTGGATGCCACCAGATTGGCCTGGCTGCGCAGGATTGTACCGTCGTCGAGCACCCGCAAGCCGTTGGCGGCGAGCGTTGCGCCCGTAGTGGTGATGTCGACGATCAGCTCGGCGCTGCCGGCTGCCGGCGCGCCTTCCGTTGCGCCTGCGCTTTCGACGATGCGGTAATCGGTGATGCCGTGGGCCTGGAAGAAGCCGCGGGTGAGGTTGACGAACTTGGTCGCGACCCGCATCCGCATGTGATGCTGCTCGCGGAAGCCGGTGGTGACATCGTCGAGGTCCGCCATGGTGCGGACGTCGATCCAGGCCTGCGGCACCGCGACGACGACGTCGGCATAGCCGAAGCCGAGCCCTTCTATCAGCGACACGCGCTTGTCGGCATCGGCGATGTTCTCGCGCACCAGGTCCTCGCCGGTGACGCCGAGATGCGCGAAGCCGCGGGCGAGTTGCGAGGCGATCTCGCTCGCCGAGAGATAGGCGACCTCGACATTGTCGAGACCTGCGATCGTGCCGCGGTAGTCGCGGGCGCCGCCGGCCTTCGACAGCTTGAGGCCGGCACGGGCAAAGAAGGCCTCGGTGTTTTCCTGCAGGCGGCCCTTGGAGGGAACGGCCAGAACGAATGGCGCGCTCATGACTTAAGCTCCCACCTTGCGGCCGATCTTCGTCAGCGCATCCACCCAGACCGAGAAGCCGACCGCGGGGATCGGCTCGCTTGATCCGAGCTGGGTCATCAGCCCGTCATAGCGGCCGCCCGCGACCAGCGGCTCGGCGCCGTTGCCCCGGTGATGCAGCTCGAATTCGAAGCCGGTGTAATAGTCGAGGCCGCGCCCGAACGCCGTCGAGAAGCGGGTCTGCTTCACCTCGATGCCGCGCGCCGCCATGAAGCCGACGCGGCTCTCGAACTGATCGATCGCCGGGGCGAGATCGAGCTTCGCGTCGGTCATGAGTGCGCGCAGCTCGGCTATGGCGTCGTCGGGATTGCCTGATATCGACAGGAAGCGCTTGAGCACGGCGATCGCCTCGCGCGGCAGCGCGCCGCCCTTCAGCGTCGATTGCTCGAGGAAGCGATCGGCGATCTCGGCCGTGGTGCGTCCGCCGACATTGGTGGTGCCGGCGATCGACATCAGATCAGTGACGAAGGCGAGTGCCGCCTTGCGATCGGAGCCGGCGAGGGCGGCCAGCACGCCCTCGTATTCGCTGCGCGTCGCGGTGCTGGCGGCTGCCAGCCGCTCCAGATCCTGCTCCAGGCTGATCTTGCGGTTGAAATCCTTGACTAGGCGGCGGCGCCAGACCGGATAGAGGTTGAGTGCATCCAGCAGGGCATTGAACAGCGCGACATCGCCGGTGCGGATCTCGACATCGCGGACGCCGAAGGCGGCGGTCGCCTCCAGCGCCAGGGCCAACATCTCGGCATCGGCCGCGGCGCGGTCCTGGCGGCCGAACGATTCGATGCCGGCTTGCAGGAATTCGCTGGCCTGGCCGCTGCGGTAGCGAAACACCGGGCCGAGATAGCTGAACCCGGCCGGCTGGCCGGCGCGGGTCGAGGCGAGATAGTCGCGCGCGACGGGAATCGTCAGGTCCGGGCGCAGGCAGAGCTCCTCGCCGGAAAGGTCCGTGGTGAGGTACAGGCTCTTGCGGATGTCCTCGCCGGAGAGATCCAGGAACGGCTCGGCCGGCTGCAGGATGGCGGGCTCGGCCCTGACATAGCCCGCCTGCGCGAACGACAAGAGCAGCGTATCCGCCCAGGCGGCGGAGCCGGCAGCATTTGAGGTGGCAGTCGCGGTCATCTCAGGGTCCATCGGCCCGGCGGAACCGGGCAGGGCAAGGAAGGAATGGGAGTTGGCGCAGCCCTTAGCATGGCCCGAAAGCGGTTTCGACCTCCAAAGGATCAATCGCTTAACGAGTTTCGAGCGACGCCGGCCCCCGTCGGCAGGGTGTAGAACGTGGCATCGATCAGGTAATATAATACCCAATTCCGATGGATCACGTTTCGTCGCGGGACGGGGTCCGTGAGGCGGAGAAACGCCTTGATGAGCCGCAGCGACTCGCATGCTCGCGCCTCGGGCACAACGTCGTCATTCATTGCCATGTCTTCCATCGCGATCGCCGCCCCGGCGGCGCCGGCATCGTCGAAACTGTTGGATGCGCGCTCGCGCAATGAAGTCCTGGCGGCCAGGGTCCGGCAGGCACATCGAAGGTCTCGTCGACAACGATGTTCAGATGCCGCAGCAGGCCGGCGTCACAATGAGAAACTAGGGACGGCTGGCAAGTCGTCGCATACTCATTTTGGGTATGGCCGATGGTCCGTTCGCCGTAGCCATCGTTTACAAGATGAATGTTGGTTTTCGATTCATGCGCAATGCTTCAGATATTATCCGGACGGTCTCGCGGCACACGCTAGCCTATATGCTGTTCTCGATGAGCGAGTTGTTCCGGCACTACGACGAATTCGATCCGCTGGACCTTCTGATCATTCATGCGGTCCTGAACGCCAATGTCATCCACGTGATGAACGATCCGGCGTTGGACGAGAAATTCTCCAGCATTCATGCCGTCGAGCCGGACGTCATCAAGCAGGGGGTCTCTCGTGCCGCACTCTCCCGCTTCCTCAGCCTGCCCCTGGAGACGGTTCGCCGTCGCGTGACGGGACTGAAGAGGCGGAAGATTCTCGCCGAGACGAAGGCCGGACTCATCGTGACCGAGCAGAACGCATTCAGGTTTGGAAACAACCACGAACTGCAGAAGACGAACATGCTGTTGCTCGCGAGGCTGCTTCGCGATCTCAGGCGTGCCGGCATCAGCGGGCCGGATGATCTGCGCGCCTCCAGGGGCGCGGCGTCCGCAAAGAAGGCAAGGTAAGCGACACGATATGGATCAAGGCCATCTCGATACGGCGCGCGAGGGAGCGCGAGAGCTGGCGACGGACCGCTTGATGTCCTTCCAGGAGCTCAAGCCATCGTCGGCCCTCGAGCTCATGGCGTATGACATCGACCATTTCGGCGAGACCGAGAGATATGCCGGCGCTTCCAGCATGCCGTTGTCGGTCGGGGCGACGGCAATCATGCGGGCTCGGCTCAGCCTGCCGACCCTGACCCTCTCTCTGGTGAAAACCTTCCCGAGGATCGTTCGCGGCTATCGATTGACGGATGCCGCCGCCGTCGTGGTGCCGATGGATCACGTGACCTCGGCCCGCATCAACGGGCAACCAATGGGCCGCTCCATCGTCGTTCTGACGGGCAGCTCCGATTGCCTGGTCTATGAGCCGGAGGGCCGGCTGATGGCAGTCGTGTATCTCAGTCCGCCGCAGCGCGAACCCTGGGCGCAACTGGGTGACGGCTATCGCCTGGTGAACCCGCCGTCGGACGTTTTTGCCTCGCTGCGCCGCCTGATCTCCGTCACGCTGGAAATCGCGGCACATGACCCGGACTTCCTGAACGAGCCGATGTCGCTGACCGCCGTCGAGCAGTCCCTGCTCAGCACGATGGACGCTGCGCTGCGCACCAGCGCGAGCGGCGGACCTGCATCGTCCGCCACGGATGGCTATCGGCGGATCGTCGCGGACATGGAAAGATTGATCCGGCAAGACCCGACGGTCTGGCCCAGGACGCCCGAACTGGCCGCGCAGGTGGGCGTGTCCGTCCGGACTCTCCAGAGCGCGACACAGGCCATTTGCGGCATGAGCCCGCATCGCTACAGCCGGGTCCTGCGGCTCTGGTCGGTGCGCAAGCAGCTGCGCATCGGTCCTGGGCGGCGCAGTGTGAAGGCCTGCGCAATTGCGCACGGCTTCTGGCACCTGAGCGAGTTCGCGGCGAGTTACAGGGCGGCCTTCGGGGAGCTGCCGTCCGAGACCCTGCACCGCGCGATGCGGGAAACGATCTAGCCGCCTCCACCGCCCCAGTCGCCCAGCACCGCCTGCACCAACGCCAGGGCCGCCACCGCGGCGGTGTCGGCTCGCATGATCCGGGGGCCGAGGGCCAGCCGCAGGATCCTGGGCTGCCGCAGCAGCAGTGCCCGTTCCTCCTCGGCGAAGCCACCTTCGGGGCCGATCAGCACGTCAATACCTCCGCCGGCCTCACGGCTGTCTTGCAGGCTCTGAACGGGGTCCTGGACCTCCGCCGCCTCATCGCAGAAGATCAGCAACCGGCCCGCGGCGCGCTGGCTCAAGAAGCGCTCCAGCGGCACCGGCTCGGCAACGGTGGCGATGCTGAGGATGCCGCATTGCTCGGCCGCCTCGACCACGTTGGCGCGCATCCGCTCGGTATTGACCCGGGAGGCCTGGGTAAACCGTGTCAGGACCGGCTGCAGGGCGGCGGCGCCCATCTCGATCGCCTTCTGCACCATGTAATCCAGCCGGGCATGCTTGAGCGGCGCGAAGACGTAAGTGAGGTCGGGTAGTCGGTCCTGGGGCCGGGTCTGCTGGAGGATCACGAGGCCATCCGGCCGCTTGCGGCCTTCGATCGCCGCCTGCCACTCGCCGTCACGGCCGTTGAAGGCCAGGACTTCGGCCCCGGCGGCAAGGCGCAGCACGTTGCCGAGATAGTTGCTCTGGTCGCGGTCGAGCGGCACCCTGGCGTCCTGGACGAGGGCGGCATCGACGAACAGGCGGGGAGCGCGAAAATCGTGGGAGGGCATCGTCAGAGGTCCGATTTGCCGCCGTTCTTAACCGAAACCAGTAGTTTTGGGGGTAAATATCGCCGGATTGGTGCGTCCCAGCGCCGCGCTCTTGCCCTATTCCACGGGTTGTTAAGGGCCGGCGGGAATCGTAGAAAAGCGAACACGCTGGTCGCGCTTCAATTGGGAAGACGCCGCCCCCGTAAGCTCCTGCCGGAGAGACTGCCTTCATGATCCGTCGTCTGATGGTTCCGATCACTGCCGCCATGGTCGCCATGGGTGCCGCGGGCGCCCAAGCGCAAAGCGCCTTCCCGGCGCCGCTGCCCGGCCAGGCTGCTACCAGCTCCCCCTTTCCGCCCGTGAACGGCTCGGCACCCGTCGCCTCCGTCGGCACGACGCCGCAATCGTCGTTTCCGGTGAACGGCGCCGCCCCGGTCGGCGGTGCCGGCGCCTTCAGCGCGGCTCCGCCGACGCAAGCCGGTCCCGGCGAGGACTGCATGAAGGCGTTCATGCCCCTGCGCGAAGAAGCCGAGAAGCGCGGCAAGCTGATCAAGGCGGCGAGCGACCGTCACGCGCCGCCGGACGAGGCCTGCAAGCTGATCCGCAATTTCAGCCAGGCCGAGACCAAGATGATCAAGTACATCGAGACCCACGCCGCCAAATGCGGAATCCCGCCGCAGGTCGGCGCGCAGATGAAGGACGGTCACAAGAACACAGAGGCGATGGCGGCGAAGGTCTGCAACGTCGCGCTGCAGATGCAGCAGCAACAGGCGCGTCCGGCCGGCCCGTCCCTGAGCGAGGTACTCGGTTCGGGCTCTGCGCCCGAGGTCAATGCCGGCAAGAAGGGCGGCAGCACCTTCGATACGCTCAACGGCAACGTCCTGACCCGATGATACACGTGCCGCCGATTTGAAGTTCCTACGGTGCTTGCCGCGAGATCCTCATAGGAACTTCAAATCGATAAGCGGCACGTGAATTATAGTTTTCCTGCTAGTGCCCTTGTAGTTTTCGAAGTTCGTACCGGAACACGCCGCGATGGAATACGAACTTCGAAAACTGGGCACTAGCACATCCGCCCGCGTTGCCGATTCCACCGGCAACTGGGTCGATACGCTCGCGCCGCATTGGGCGCGGCCTTACCTGCGCCTGTCCCGCTTCGACCGTCCGATCGGCTCCTGGCTTCTCCTGATGCCATGCTGGTGGTCGGCGGCGCTCGCCGCCGGCATGGCGCATGACGTCCGCGGCCTGCCGCTCACCATCGTGCTGTTCTTCATCGGCGCCTTCGTGATGCGCGGGGCAGGTTGCACGTGGAACGACATCACCGATCGCGATCTCGACGACAAGGTCGAGCGCACGCGCTCGCGGCCGTTGCCGTCAGGGCAGGTGACCACCAAGCAGGCGCTGGCCTTCATGGTCGCGCAGGCGCTGATCGGCCTCCTGGTGCTGCTGCAGTTCAACCGCTTCGCGATCGCGACCGGCATCGCCTCGCTTCTGATCGTCGCGATCTATCCCTTCATGAAGCGCATCACCTGGTGGCCGCAGATCGTGCTCGGGCTTGCCTTCTCATGGGGCGCCTTGATGGGATTTGCCGTCACGTTCGGACACATCGACGTCACCGCGCTCGTGCTCTATGCCGGCGCGATTTCCTGGGTGATCGGCTATGACACGATCTACGCGCATCAGGACGCCGAGGACGACGCGCTGATCGGCATCAAGTCGACCGCGCGCCTGTTCGGCGCGCACACGCACCAGGCGCTGATCCTGTTCTACGGGCTCGCGGTGATGTTGATCGGCATCGCGCTGGCTTCCGCCGATGTGCGCTGGCCGGCCTGGCTCGGGCTCGTGGCCTTCGCCCTGCATCTCGCCTCGCAGATCGTGCGCCTGAAGATCGAAGATCCCGGACTGTGTCTGCGCCTGTTCAAGTCGAACAGGGATGCTGGCCTGCTGCTTTTTGCGGGATTGCTGGTCGACGCGGTGATGCGAGCCGCGTAGGTCTCGTAGGGTGGATTAGCGAAGCGTAATCCACCTCTTCGCTTTCCATGCGGACAGAAGTTGGTGGGTTACGCCTACGGCTAACCCACCCTACGGCACCTTCAATTCCGCGCGATGATCTCGCGCTCGCCCTTATGAACGGTGAGTTCGCGCGTCATCGCAACGCGCCGGCGCATCAGGAATTTCGGGCGGCGGGCGCGGATCGCGTTGGCACGGCGACGGCGCGGCGCGGGCTTGCGGGCGCCTTCGTCGAGCTGCGGCAGCGCGAAGAGCTCGCTCCAGATCGCCCAGGCTTGCGCGATCTCGTCGGCATCGGCGCCGACCAGCAGCGGAATGGACAGCGAGGGATCGCGATGCACGAGGACGAGCGTCTGCACTTCGTCATTGCCGCGCAAGGCGACGCCGGTGAAGTCGGCAACGCGCACGTTGATCGCCATCTGCATGCCGCGGACGGCACGGCGCAGCACGACACGCTCGCGATGAAGCTCGATCTGCCTGACATGTCCGTCGGCGCGCGGGTCATGCGCATCGAAGCGGACCGGAAGGGAAAGGGGGTCGAGCCGCAAGGAGCGGCTCGACCCGGCGGGAGTGATCCCGCATGTTGCTGTTTGACGCCTCACGGCTTTAGTTCTCCCCGCCGGGATTATGTTCCCGGTCGATGCGAGGACCTTAGCGCGGCCCTTTCCGAAACCGCTTAAAAAGCCTGGTTAACCCACCGTCACCGCTGCTCATGATTGACAAGACCTTGGCGCGCATGATTGACGAGACGTTGCGCCGAAGTTGCGAATCTGAGCTTTTGGCAGGCTGAAAATGCTTGAAGTCCGCGCCGTCAGGGCACATCTGTGGGTTCCGGTCCCGAACCCCGCCCCAACAGGATTTCGTTTGTGAACTCTTCACCAAGCTCGACGACCACCCATCGCGACCTGTTCGATCAGTCCGCGCTCTCCGATCTCGCGCAGCGGCTGGTCGAGGCGGCGAGGCGCGCCGGCGCGGATGCGGCCGATGCGGTCGCGGTGCGCGGCGTCTCGCAAGGCGTCGAGGTCCGCGACGGCCGTGTCGAGGAATCCGAGCGGTCGGAGGGCGACGATGTCGGCCTGCGGGTGCTGGTCGGCCAACGCCAGGCGGTGGTCTCGACCAACGACGTCAGCGGCGATGCCGTGACCAAGCTTGCCGAACGCGCGGTCGCGATGGCGCGCGTGGCGCCCGACGACAAATATGTCGGCCTCGCCGATCCCGCCCTGCTCGCGCGCGATTTCCCCGATCTCGACCTGCTCGATCCCGATGTGCCGGCGACCGCCGAGCTCGAGCGCCGCGCGCTCGCGGCCGAAGCTGCGGCGCTCGGCGTGAAGGGTGTGACTAAGTCCGGCGGCGCCTCGGCTTCCGCCGGCATCGGCGGCATGGTGCTCGTGACTTCGACCGGCTTCCACGGCTCTTACCTCCGCTCCAGCCAGGGCATTTCCGCCACCGCCATATCGGGCGAAGGCACCGGCATGGAGCGCGATTACGACTTCACCTCGGCGCCGCACGGCGCCGATCTGTTGTCGCCGGAGACGGTCGGCCGTTCCGCCGGAGAGCGCACCGTGGCGCGCTACAATCCGCGCAAGGTCGAGACCTGCAAGGTGCCGGTCGTGTTCGATCCGCGCGTCGCGGGCTCGCTGGTCGGCCACCTCGTCGGCGCCATCAACGGCGCCTCGATCGCGCGCAAGACCAGCTTCCTGAAGGACAGGCTCGGCCAGCAGCTCTTCGCCAAGAACATCCGCATCATCGACGATCCCTTGCGCAAGCGCGGCCTGCGCTCGCAGACCTTCGATGCCGAGGGCGTCGCGGTGAAGAGGACCGCGCTGGTCGACGACGGCGTGCTGACGACCTGGCTGCTCGATTGCGCCACCGCGCGCGAGCTCGGCCTCGCCACCACCGGCCATGCCCATCGCGGCGTCTCCTCCTCGCCGTCGCCCGGGCCGTACAATCTGCATCTCGAGCCCGGAACGCCGACTCCTGCTGAATTGATCTCGGATATCAAACAGGGCTTCTACGTCACCGATCTGATCGGCTCCGGCGTCAACGGCGTCACCGGCGATTACAGCCGCGGCGCCTCCGGTTTCTGGATCGAGAACGGCGAGATCACCTATCCCGTCAGCGAAGTCACGATCGCCGGGCATCTGTTCGAGATCTTCAAGTCGATACAGCCCGCGAACAATCTCGAATTCCGCTACGGCATCAATGCGCCGACGGTGCGCATCGAGGGTTTGACGCTTGGCGGACGCTGACGCGCACTCTCTGGACGAAACCATTCTGGCCCGCGACGCGGCGCTGCTGAAGGCCACGGTGCGGGAAGCGGGCGCGCTCGCGCAGTCGATGTTTCGCACCGAGCTGCGGAAGTGGACCAAGGGCGCGTCCTCCCCGGTGTCGGAGGCCGACATCGCGGTCAACGATCTCCTCGAGGCGCGCCTGCGCGCGGCGACACCCGACTATGGCTGGCTGTCGGAGGAGAGCGCCGACGATGCGGCACGGCTGTCGCGGCGGCTGACATGGATCGTCGATCCCATCGACGGCACGCGCAATTATCTGGGCGGTCATGACGAGTGGTGCGTCAGCGTGGCGCTGGTGGAGGACGCCTCGCCCGTTCTCGCCGCGGTGTTTGCACCAGCTAGCGACGAGTTCTTCTTCGCGGTGCGCGGCCAGGGCACGACGCTCAACGACAAGCCGGTGCGGGCGACGTCCGGATCCGAGCTCGACTTCGCCCGCGTCGCCGGCCCGAAGCCCCTGGTCGAGCGGCTGAAGCCGTCACTCGGCGAGATCAAGCTGCATCGGCGAATCGGCTCGCTGGCGCTGCGGCTGTGCCGGGTGGCCCATGGCGCGCTGGATGCGGCTTTTGCGGGGGGCAGCAGCCATGATTGGGACCTTGCGGCGGCCGATTTGATCGTGCAGGAAGCGGATGGTAGGATGAGCGACCTCTCCGGAGAACCCATCCTCTATAACCGCCGGGAAGTGGCGCACGGAGTGCTGGTGGCAGCGGGACGCGATCGTCATGCGGGCATTGTCGCGCATTTTCGCAACCGTCCCTTGGCCTGAAGCGCTTCGTCGTGCTTGTCGGACACTGCTTTGCCGGGCAGCCCGCTAGGAACAGAACTCATGCCAGATAGTGCCCCGCAACAACTGCTCCACCTCGTCATCGGCGGCGAACTCGTCGATCTCGAGCACAACGTCTTCAAGAATCTGGACGACGTCGACATCGTCGGCCTCTATCCGAACTATGCCGCCGCCCACGCCGCCTGGCGGGCCAAGGCGCAGAGCACGGTCGACAACGCACAGATGCGCTATTTCATCGTCCATCTCCACCGGCTGCTCGACCCGAATCAAGAACCGGCGCGTTGAAAAGACTGCTTCGCAATACGCTGCGAAGCAGCTGGTTTCAGCGTGCCGTCGGGGTCCTGGCGGCCGAATATCTGCGTCTGGTCTGGCGGACCAACAAATTCACGTTGGATCCCTCGGACGTCTATGGACGCGTCGAGCCGCAGCTCCCCGCGATCTTCGCGTTCTGGCACGGCCAGCATTTCCTGACGCCCTTCATCAAGAATCAGGACAAGGCCTCCTATCGGGCCAAGGTCCTGATCTCGCGCCATCGCGACGGCGAGTTCAATGCGATTACGGCCGAACGGCTCGGCATCGGCACCATCCGCGGCTCCGGCGACCACGGCGGGGCGTTCCATCGCAAGGGGGGTGTGGGCGCCTTCAAGGAAATGGTGCGGACGCTCCAAGGCGGTTGTAATGTCGCGTTGACTGCCGACGTCCCCAAGCGCTCACGCGTGGCGGGGCTCGGCATTATCATGCTGGCACGGGAATCGGGACGGCCGATCATGCCTTTCGCGATGGCGACCAGCCGCTTCGTCCGGCTCAAGAACTGGGACCGCACCACCATCAATCTGCCGTTCGGGCGCGGCGCATTGGTCGGCATCAAGGAAATCCACGTTCCCGCAGATGCCGACGCCGCCGCGATGGAAGCGTTGCGGCAGGAGCTGGAAGACACGTTGAACGAAGCGACCCGCCGCGCCTACGCTCAACTCGGCCGTCCGGGACCGGAAGATGCCTAAGTCGCTGCCTATTGCGCTGCCGATCACGCTGCGGATGTATCGGCGCCTGGCCTCCGGCCTGGTGCCGCTTGCGCCTGCACTGATCAAGCGGCGGCTGAAGCAGGGTAAGGAGGATCCCGCGCGCGTCGGCGAGCGACGGGGGCTGTCCCGCGACGTGCGGCCGCATGGCCCGCTGGTCTGGATCCACGGCGCCAGCGTCGGCGAGGTGCTGGCCGCCGCGGCGCTGGTCGGGCGCCTGCGCGATCTCAATCTGCGCATCCTGCTCACCTCGGGCACCGTCACCTCGGCGGCGGTGGCGGCAAAGCGCTTTCCGCCTGACGTGATCCATCAATACGTACCGTACGACTCTCCGCGCTATGTCGCGCGCTTCCTCGATCACTGGAAGCCGTCGCTGGCGCTGTTCATCGAATCCGACCTGTGGCCGAACCTGATCCTCGCCGGCGCGGCGCGCCGGGTGCCGATGGTGCTGATCAACGGACGGATGTCGCCGCGCTCCTTCCCGCGCTGGCGGCGCATGCACGGCACCATCTCGGCGCTGCTGTCGCGGTTCGACATTTGTCTTGCGCAGTCGAAGACCGATGCCGAGCGCTTTTCCGCGCTCGGCGGCCGCGACGTCGTCACCACGGGCAATCTCAAGCTGGACGTGCCGGCGCCGCCGGCCGATCCAGCAAAGCTCGAACGGCTGATGGCGATGACGCGCGGGCGTCCGATCATCGTGGCGGCCTCGACCCATCCGGGCGAGGACGAGATGCTGATCGCCGCGCATCGCAGCCTCTCCGGTTTCTTCCCGCAGCTTCTCACCGTGATCGTGCCGCGGCATCCGGATCGCGGCTCCGCGATCGCGGGCCTGGTCACGTCCTCCGGCCTGAAGCCCGGCTTGCGCTCGCGCGAGGAACTGCCGACGGCCACGACCGACGTCTACGTTGCCGACACCATGGGCGAGCTCGGCCTGTTCTACCGTCTCTCGCCGATCGTGTTCATGGGCGGATCGCTGATCCACCATGGCGGCCAGAATCCGATCGAGGCGATCAAGCTCGGCGCGGCGATCGTCCACGGTCCGCACGTCTTCAACTTCGCCGACGTCTATGAAGCGCTCGACGGCAGCGGCGGGGCGCGCCAGGCCGATACGCAGGAGGCGCTGGTCAAGCAGCTCGGCCTGCTCCTGGCCGAGCCGATGGTGCGCGACAAGATGCAACGCGCCGGCTCAGGCGTGGTCGAGCAGCTCGGCGGTGCGCTCGATCGCACCATGACCGCGCTCGAGCCGTATCTGCTGCAGTTGCGGATCGAGATGGGGGCCGCGAATGCGTGAGCCGGCCTTCTGGTACCGGCCACATTCCCCGCTATCGCATGTCCTCTTTCCGCTGGGTGCGCTCTACGGCGCCGTCACCGCATGGCGCATGCAGCGCGACGGCGTGGACGCCGGCATTCCCGTGATCTGCGTCGGCAACTACCATGTCGGCGGCGCCGGCAAGACGCCGACCGTGCTGGCGCTGACGAAGCTGCTTCGCGAACTCGGCGAGACGCCGGTCGTGCTCAGCCGCGGCTATGGCGGGCGCCTGAAGGGCCCGGTGATGGTCGACCGCGCCCGTCATGCCGCGGCCGACGTCGGCGACGAGCCCCTGATGATGGCGCGTGACGTCCCGGTCACAGTCGCGCGCGACCGACTCGACGGCGTCGCGCTGGCGAAATCGCAGGGCGCCACCGTGATCCTGATGGATGACGGTTTCCAGAATCCTGGTCTGTTCAAGGACGCGTCGCTGATCGTGATCGACAGCGAGCGCGGCCTCGGCAACGGCCAGGTGTTTCCCGCGGGCCCCCTGCGCGCGCCGTTGCAGGCGCAGCTCGCGCGCACCGACGCGCTGGTGCTGATCGGCGATGGCCGTGCCGCCAACGATGTCG
>NZ_JACEGD010000005.1 GCF_016031635.1 Bradyrhizobium diversitatis | reverse complement strand
ATGCCCTTCTTGGCCCATCGATTGAAGCGGTTGTAGGCTGTTGTGTAAGGGCCATAGCGCTCCGGCAGATCGCGCCAGGGTGTCCCCGTACGCAGGACGAAGAAGATGCCGTTGAGCACCTTGCGATCATCCGGCCGCGGCCGGCCATTCTTCTTGCCTTCCGCCCCAGGTAACAGCGGAGAGATGATTGTCCACTCGGCGTCTGAAAGATCAAAGCGGGCCATCAGGACCTCCCTTTTGGGAAGCCTTGAATCACTCCGCCTCGTCACTCGCAAGGGGTTTGAGTACAGAACCTAGCTCGCATCAGCTGAAACACGCCCCCAACCCCGATAGCGGCCGAAAAGCCGCTATCTTCTTGTGTGCGAGCGACGCCGAGGCGAGGCTACGCCGGCAGGAAGAGCGCAAAAGGCTCTTCCACCGTGCGACGCAGGTGCTTTCGGTAAACGGCGTAGTTGCCGTCGTCGGGCGCAACCCGCCCCAGGGACGGCTTTGGAATATTCCTGAGCGGCACATAGGCGATGGGCGCGGCGATCGGCGTGAGCTGCGAGCCGGGGCCGGCGCGGAGCGTCGAAATGATGCCGTACATCTCGCCGGCAACCGTCGGCCGCGACACCGTGATCACGCGATGCTGACCGTGCTTGATGATGACGAGGTAGATGAAGCCGGACTGATGGGGAACGGCGACCTCGCCGGTGTGCTCGTAGGCGGCATCTGTCCGATCGCCCTCGCGGAAGACCAGTGAAGAGACTTTCGGCTCCCAGGTGATCTCGGTGCGATAGGCAAAGATCGCGTCCTTGTCGCCGAAGGACGGGCGCAGGGTGATGTAGACGTCCTCGAGCCAAGTCACGGCGCGATGAGCATAGGAGCCGAGGCTGTCGGGCGCGACGTCATTTGCCGCCGGAGGCGTCACCACGATGGCACTTTTGCGCAAGGAGACGCCCAGCGCCTGCTCGAGCCGGACCGTCGTCGCCAGCGTGAACGGCCGGCGGCCGCCGAGCACCTTCTCCAGCGTCGACAGGCTGAGCTTGGCCTGCTCGGCCAGGGCCTGTCGGGAGATCCGGCGTCTGGCCAACTCTTCGCGAATGGTCTCCGCGATCTCGCGGCTCTGCTCGTCCGAAAGCTGCTTGTCGGCCTGCATTTGCATCATCAACCCTGCCCTGGGAGCGCCATTCTAGCAGGGCGGACAAACCAGCACAAAACCGCACAGGGCCGCCCGACGGCGGCCTGCTCGCGCCGGCCGCGGCGGAACATTGCCGATCATTCTGCTCGCGACATCAGCCTCTCCAGGCCGATCCTGAGGGCCAGCAAACAGCCAACAGGAGCAGGCCAAAATGGATACCTACGACACAGCCGACGGCGACGAACACCCCGTACTGGGCCGGCTGATCAAGCTCGGATTATTCCTTCTCGCGCAGGGCGTCGCGGTGATGCTGGTGGCCTTCGTGGCCCTGCTGGTGAGGTTCGGGACGGCCTGGTCGGCAACGGCGGAGCACGCCAGCCTCCTCCAACCTGGCGAGGCACGGTCGGGCAGCCTGCTCCTGAAGGAAGACGGCGCCTATACCGAGGCGGTCCGCCTCGGCACCGACATCGAGATCACCGTATCGGGTCCGACGCTGCGCGCCCGCGTCACGCAACTGTTCCGCAATCCGACCAAGGACTGGGTCGCGGCCACCTATGTCTATCCGCTCGCAGCCAATGGTGCCGTCGACACACTGAAGATGGTGGTCGGCGACCACGTCATCGTCGGCGACATCAAGGAGCGGCAGCAAGCCCGCGTGATCTACGAACAGGCGCGAAGCGCCGGACAGAAGGCCGCGCTCACCGAGCAGGAGCGCCCCAACATCTTTACCAACTCGGTCGCCAATATCGGTCCCGGCGAGACCGTGCTGGTGCAGATTGAGTATCAGGAGCCGGTGCATCAAACCGGCGACGAATATTCGCTCCGCGTGCCGCTGGTGGTCGCCCCGCGCTACAATCCGGCGCCGATCGTGCAAAGCGTCGACTTCCGCAAGGACGGCTCCGGCTGGGGCGCAGCGACGTCTGATCCGGTTCCGGATCGCGACCGCATCTCGCCGCCTGTGCTGGATCCCGCCAGACATGCGCCGGTCAACCCGACCAGCATCACGGTGCGCCTGAAGGCCGGGTTTGCACTCGGCGAGGTCAGGAGCCACCACCATAACGTCAAGGTCGAGAGTCCGGACGACACGACGCGTATCGTCACGCTCGCTGATGGCGCTTTCGCCGCCGACCGTGATTTCGAGCTGACCTGGAAGCCGGCCGCCGGGATGGCGCCATCCGTTGGCCTGTTCCGCGAGCATGTTGGCGATTCCGACTACCTGCTCGCCTTCGTCACTCCGCCCGGCGTCGAGCAGGCAACGCAGAAGCCGCTGCCCCGCGAGGTCGTGTTCGTGATCGACAATTCCGGATCGATGGGCGGCACCTCCATCGTGCAGGCCAAGGCGAGCCTGCTCTATGCCCTCGGCCGGCTGCAGCCAAATGACCGCTTCAACGTGATCCGTTTCGACGACACCATGGACGTGCTGTTTCCGGCTTCCGTGCCGGCGGATGCCGCGCATGTCGGCGAAGCGACCTCGTTCGTCAGCGACTTGCAGGCGCGCGGCGGCACCGAGATGGTACCGGCGATGCGCGCTGCGCTCGCCGACAAGATCAGTGACAGCAGCATGGTCCGCCAGGTCGTGTTCCTGACCGACGGCGCGATCGGCAACGAGCAGCAATTATTCGAGGCGATCACGGCCATGCGCGGCCGTTCGCGCGTGTTCATGGTCGGCATCGGCTCGGCGCCCAACACCCACCTGATGACGCGCGCCGCCGAGCTCGGCCGCGGTGCCTTCACCCATATCGGCTCCGTCGAGCAGGTCGAGGAGCGCATGCGCGGCCTGTTCGCCAAGCTGGAGAATCCGGCGGTGACCGGCCTCACCGCAAGATTCTCCGACGCCAAGGCCGACATCACCCCGGCGATCATTCCGGACGTCTATCGTGACGAGCCGCTGGTGCTGGCGGCCAGGCTCGACAAGCTTGCGGGCTCCCTCGAGATCAAGGGACGCGTCGGCGATCGCCCGTGGTCGGTGACGCTGCCGCTGCAGAGCGCCGCTGAAGGCATGGGCCTGTCGAAGCTCTGGGCCAAGCGCAAAATCGGCGATGCCGAAGTGGCGCGCGCCATGCGCGAGATGACGCCCGAAGAATCCGACAAGGCGATCCTGGCGCTGGCGCTCGATCATCAGATCGTCACGCGGCTCACCAGCCTCGTTGCGGTCGACAGGACGCCGAGCCGGCCCGAAGGCGAACCGCTCAAGCTCAGCGACCTCCCGATCAATCTTCCGGCCGGCTGGGATTTCGAGAAAGTGTTCGGCGAGCGGCCGCACCTGACGCCGACACAGCTGCGCGAACGCCATGCCGACGCGCGCAACCAGCCGTCAGCGAGGCAACCGAAACCCGCGGCACCCGACACGATCCGCCTGCCAAAAACTGCAACCTCGGCCGAACTGAAGATGATCGCAGGCCTGATCCTGATCGTGCTCGCCCTGATCCTGTTCGTGTTCAACCGGCGTCGGCGCTTGCTCGCCGACGCCGCTTGAGAGAGGAGCCTCCCCGAACTCCTCTGTTAGCGCGCGCGGCTGCCCGTCCCCTATCAACGGCCGCGCGCTTTTTTTCCCACTGTCATTGCGAGCGCAGCGAAGCAATCCAGGCTGCCTCCGCGGAAAGATTCTGGATTGCTTCGCTTCGCTCGCAATGACGATCGTGGATAAAATGCCCCGCCTCATCTCTCCCCTGGTACTGGCACTGATCGGCCTCATCCTGTTCGGCGACGGCGCCTATATCCACGCCAAGGCGTGGCTGGCTCAGGTGCTGCTGGAGCGCGCTTTCGACCGAAGCATTGCGACGGGACAGGCGGTGAAGCCATGGTCGTGGGCCGACACCTGGCCGGTCGCGCGGATCGAGGTCAAGCGGATCGGCGCCAGCGTCATCGTGCTGGAAGGCGCGAGCGGACAGGCGCTCGCTTTTGGCCCCGGCCATATCCACCAAACGGCTGATGCGGGTGAACGCGGGATTGCGGTCTATGCCGCCCATCGCGACACTCATTTCCGCTTCCTGCAGCATGTCGCCATTGGTGACATCATCGATGTCACACGTCGCGACGGTCGACATTTCAGCTATCGCGCGGATTCCTCGGCCGTGGTCCGTTTCGATGCATCGGGCATCGACGCCACGACACAGGGCTTCGAGCTTGTTCTCGCGACCTGCTGGCCATTCGACGCCGTCACCTCCGGCCCCGAGCGCTATATCCTTCATGCAACATTGGTTGGAGCCGACAGGTAGATCACTCCCCGAGCCGACGACACACGCCAGCGTCGCTCATTCCACCGTACGGCATACCACCCCCAAGGTTGCCACTCCGAAGGACTCGCCATAGAACGGAGCGGCACTCGACCAAGAAGAACAACAGGAGAGCTCACGGCATGGAAGCCCAGGTGTCTGCTGCGTCCGCGTTCCATCCATGGTCTCCACCGTCCGATGCCAGCGACATCGTCAAGGGCATCCACGCCATGCTGCATCCGCGCAACATCGTGTTGGTGGGTGCAACCGACAAGCCAGGCAATTATGCCGAGCGCATCTGGAACAATCTGGTCAAATACGGGTTCGAGGGCGGCCTCTATCCGGTCAACGCCAAGCGCGACGCCATCTGGGGCGTCCCCTGCTACAAGGATTTTGCGAGCCTCCCCGAGAAGCCCGATCACGTCCTGGTGCTGGTGCCGGCGCGCTTCGCCGTGCAGGTGATCCGCGACGCCGGCGCGGCCGGCGCGCGGTCAGCCACGATCGTCACCTCGGGATTCAGCGAGTTGCAAGATGACGAAAGCCAGAAGCTTGCCGCCGAACTGCAGGCGGCCGTGCGCGAGACGGGCCTTGCCGTCACCGGCCCGAACTGCCTCGGCAACTTAAGCGCCGGCGAAAAGCTCTTCACCAACATCGACGATCGAATCGTCACCATGGAACAGGGCGCGGTGGCGATCGCCGGTCAATCCGGCGCGATCGTCATGGCGATCCGCCAGACGCTGGAGGATCGCGGCGTCGGGGTCGGCTACATGGTGACGACAGGCAACGAGGCCGGACTCGAGACGCCAGACCTGATGCGCTATTTCGCCGAGGATCCGAGCATCAAGGTGATCGTCGTCTACCTCGAAGGCGTACGCAATACCAAGGCCTTCCGCGACGCCTGCAAGGCGGCGCGTGCGGCGAGCAAGCCCGTGATCGCGCTCAAGCTCGGTGCATCCGAGGGCGGCCGCGCCGCGGCGATGGCGCATACCGGAGCGCTCGCTGGCTCGATCGAGACGTTCGACGCCATTGCAACGCGTGAAGGCGTCATCCGGGTCGGCGGGCTCGACGAGCTGATCGAGACCACCGAATGCTTCGTGCACGCTGCCGTGCCCAAAGGCGGCCGGCTTGCCGCCGTCACGCTCTCCGGCGGCAAACGCGGCATGCTGATCGATGCCTTCTACGCCGCGGGCCTGAATTTCGCGCCGCTGAGCCCGCATGTCAGCTCGGAGTTGGCGAAGATGCTAGGTCCCGGCTCGATCGTCGGCAATCCGCTCGACGCCGGCTTTGCCGCGGTCGTCGATCCCTCCGTCTATATGAAGTCGATCAAGCTGATGATCGACGACCCCGATATCGACATCGTCATCGTCGATGCCGAACTGCCGAAGGCCCCGCACGAGCTGCGCGAGCGCAACTTGCGCATCGTCGACGAGATGGCGGGGCAGGCCGGCAAGCCGGTGATCTATATCAGCGCGATGTCGATCGGCTTCACCGAGTACACCAAGGATTTGCGCAAGTCGCTGCCGCATCTTGCGGTCATGCAGGGCATGGACCGTGCGGTAACCGCGATCAAGTCGCTGCTCGACTACGCGAAGCTGCGCAAAGAGGTGCCCGACATCGTCTCGAGCTCGAAGCCCGCCGCGCGCGCCGTGCTGGAGAAGACATTGAGATTGGCGACTGGTGCCGCGCTCGACGAAGTCGCCTCGAAGAAGCTCCTCAAGGCTTACGGCATCCCGATCTCGAAGGAGGCGATCGCGCAGACGGCGGCCGAAGCGGTGAAAATTGCGCAGCAGATCGGATTCCCGGTCGTGGCAAAGGTCGTCAGCGCGGAGATCCTGCACAAGTCCGACATCGGCGGCGTGGTGCTGAACCTCAACAGCGCGGCCGAGGTGAAGAAGGCGTTCGCCGACATCACGGCACGGGTCAGGAAGCTGAAGGGCAAGCCGAAGCTCGACGGCATCCTGATCGCGCAGCAGGTCGAGGCCGAGCTCGAGCTGGTGGTGGGCGCCGCGCTCGATGCCGAGATGGGGCCGGTCGTGCTGTTCGGCACCGGCGGCATCGACATCGAGCTGATGAAGGACGTCGCGCTCGCCGGCGCGCCACTGGACGAGAGCGAAGCACGGCTCCTGATCGGCCGCACCAAGGCCGGCATCAAGATGCGAGGCTATCGCGGCAGGCCGGCCTTGCACGAGGCCTCGGCGGTGAAGGCGCTGGTCGGCCTCTCCAACCTGATCGCGAATGCCGGTGACCGGATCGCCTCGATCGACATCAACCCGTTCCTGATCAACACCAGGACGGGCGTGGCCGTTGATGCGCTGATCGTGCTGAACAATGCTGCGGCAAGACGCGCGGCTGGACATTGAAGCACCGCAGGGTAGATCAGCGCAGCGTGATCCACCAAATTGGCCCATCCGCACGCAAGGCGTCGGCGGGTTACGCTTCCGCCTCGCTCTTCGAGTGGCGGCCGACAAGTCGTTAACCCGCCCGCTCTAATTTGACGGCCAAAGCTCCATCCAGGCTCCTTCCAACTTCACCGCTTTGGCCGTAGAATCGTCCCTGCATGGCGCGCGCGAGCAATCTTGTGATCGGAACGGCAACGCTGGCGGCGATCGCCGTGGCGTTCGGTGGCCTGCTCGGCGTGCAGAAATGGCGCACCGTCCAGAGCCGCAGCCAGTTGCGCGTGGTATTCGAGGGCGGCTCCGCCAGCGGCCTGCGCCGCGGCGGGCCGGTCAATTTCGACGGCGTGCCGGCCGGCCAGATCCTGTCGATCAAGCTGGATAGCCCCCGCAGGATCGTGGCGCTGGTGATGCTCGACAACACCGCACCGATCCGCAAGGACACCGTGGCGGGCATCGAGTTCCAGGGCCTCACCGGCATTGCCGCGATCTCGCTGATCGGCGGCGCGCCCTCTGCGCCGCCGGTGCCGCTGGACACGGACGGCATTCCCGTGCTGACGGCCGATCTCAGCGACGCCGAATCCATCGTCGAAACGCTGCACAGCGTCGACCGCACGATCGTGAACAACGCGCCGGCGATCAAGGAGGGCCTGCGCACGTTCGAGGGCCACACCGCCGACCTCAGAGCCAAGGGCGCGGAAATCGATTCGGTCATGGCCAAGGTCGACAGCGCCTTTGCCGGATTCGACAAGGCGGTCGCCAAGATCGAGAGCGCGGTGCCGGGCTTCGTCGATGGCAAGGCCGACGAGCTCCTGGAGAAGATCAAGGGATTGCACGAGCTTGCCGACACCATGAAGAAGAAGTCGGCGACCTACCTCGAAGACATCCGCCGCTCGCTGCTCGACGTCAGCGAGACCGCCAACAAGATGAGCGGGACACCTGCGCCCCCGCGTCCACCGCGCAGGCCCACGGAGCAGAAGCGGTGATGCTCTTTCTTACCCTCCCCGGCAAGCGGAGGGCGATCGCATATGGATTTCAGGAGAATTGTCGGCGGGCTTGCTTCGCCTCTCCCGCTTGCGGGAGAGGCCGCCGCGCTCGCAGAGCGCGGCGGGTGAGGGCTCTTGCCACCGAGGGATAACCTCCGCATATCACGACAATCCCGCCGCCGCGATACCCCCACCTCAACCCTCCCCCGCAAGCGGGAGAGGGAGCCCAGTCCCGACGCCGAAGCATCGTTCACGCCATCTGCGATAGCCCTGCCGTGAAGCTTGTCGACCGCTCCTGTATTTGACTCGCTGTTCTGGGTCGCCGCCGATCAGGCGGTCGCGCAGGTTAGTGGCTGATCATCCAGGGCCGCGCCGTCGGAAAACCCTTGGCGCCGCTCCTGGTCTTGGTCATCAGCCGCGCCGGCTTCTTCCTGTCCGTCGCGCCCTTGTCCTTCACGGTCTTGCCGGAGGAGCAGCAGCCGCAGCCCGGGCCATGCGAGGCCTTGTATTGCGCCAGCGTCTGCGGCGCGTGCGTGCTGCGTTCGTTGACGGCGTGCGCCTTGCGCTTCTCCGCCGGCATGCAGAAGAAGTTCGGCGCAGTCAGGATGACGCGGGGCGCCAGCGTCTCGCAGTGCGGGCAGCTTTGCGGATCGTCGCACTCCGCCATCGGGCGCAGGTCCTTGAAGGGACCGCAGTCGTCACAGAGATATTCGTAGACCGGCATCTTGTATCCCTTCGCGTTCGGTCATGGCGGAGCGTCCGCTTCACCTCGCCCCGCTTGCGGGGAGAGGTCGGAACGCGTCGCAAGATGCGTTCCGGGTGAGGGGAGTTTCAGCAGACTCACTGTCATCGTTCGTGCGGAGGCAGCCCCTCACCCCAACCCTCTCCCCGTAAGAACGGGGAGAGGGAGCGCAAGCGTCACTTGTCAGGCGAGATCGGCATTTGGATGTCGCCGGTGATGTGCTTTATGGGACCGGCCGCCGACGGCATCACGTCGAAGTCGAAGATCTCGGTCGGCAGCCACAGCGTGGCGCAGGCGTTGGGCACGTCGACCACGCCGGAGATGTGGCCCTGGCACGGCGCGGTGCCGAGGATCGAATAGGCCTGGGCGCCGGAATAGCCGAACTTCTTCAGATACTCGATCGCATTCAAGCAAGCCTGACGATAGGCGATGTGGACGTCGAGATAGTGCTGCTTGCCAGCCTCGTCCACCGAGATGCCTTCGAAGATCAGATAGTCCTTGTAGTTCGGCGTGATCGGCGACGGCTTGAAGATCGGGTTCTTGATGCCGTATTTCGACATGCCGTCCTTGATCACCTCGACCTTCAGGTGCAGCCAGCCGGCCATCTCGATGGCGCCGCAGAAGGTGATCTCGCCGTCGCCCTGGCTGAAGTGCAGGTCGCCCATCGAGAGACCGGCGCCGGGAACATAGACCGGGAAGTAGATCTTCGAGCCGCGCGAGAGATCCTTGATGTCGCAATTGCCGCCATGCTCGCGCGGCGGCACGGTGCGCGCGCCTTCTGCGCCGATCTTGGCTTTCACATCGCCCTTGGCGCGGCCGCCATGGGCGGTCGGCGCGAAAGGCGGATTGGCAAGGCCGGGCACGCGGGTCGGATTGGTCGAGATCAGCTCGGCCTCGCGCTTGTTCCACATGTCCAGCATCTTCGGATCGGGCAGGCAGCCGATCAGGCCGGGATGGATCAGGCCGGCGAAGTTGACGCCGGGCACGTGACGGGACGAGGTGTAGAGGCCCTTGATGTCCCAGATCGACTTCTGCGCCAGCGGGAAGTGGTCGGTGAGGAAGCCGCCGCCGTTCTGCTTGGAGAAGAAGCCGTTGAAGCCCCACAGGCTCTCCTTGAGTGGACCGACGTCGAGCAGGTCGACGACGAGGAGGTCGCCGGGCTCGGCGCCCTTGACGCCGATCGGGCCGGACAGGAAGTGCACGATCGACAGGTCGATGTCGCGCACGTCGTCGGCGGAATCGTTGTTCTTGATGAAGCCGCCGGTCCAGTCATAGGTCTCGATGATGAAATCGTCGCCGGGATTGACCCAGGCCACGATCGGGATGTCGGGGTGCCAGCGGTTGTGCACCATGTCATTTTCATAGGCCGATTTGGTGAGATCGACCTTGATCAGTGTCTCTGGCATCGAGATGCTCCCCTTTTACTACGGTTGGTTAGACGGACAGATATTTCGAGACCTGCGCGGCATCGACGGCATCGCGCCGATCGTCGCGCACGATCTCGCCGTTCTCGATCACCAGCACGCGGTCGGCGATATCGAGCGCAAAGCTCAGGACCTGCTCGGATACGACGATCGAGAGACCCTTCTCGTCGCGGATGCGCTTCAAGGTGCGCGCCATCTCCTTGATGATCGACGGCTGGATGCCTTCGGTCGGCTCGTCCAGCAGCAGCACTTTCGGCTTGGTCGCGAGCGCACGCGCGATCGCGAGCTGCTGCTGCTGGCCGCCGGAGAGATTGCCGCCGCGGCGATCCTTCATCTCGAGCAGGACCGGAAATAATTCGTAGATGTCGCCGGGCACTTCGGAGCCGCCGGAGACGACGAGCCCGGTCTCGATGTTCTCCTTCACCGTCATGGTGGAAAAGATCATGCGGCCCTGCGGCACATAGGCGATCCACTTGGCGACGCGCTCGTAGCTTTTGAGGCTGCCGAGCTCGGTGCCGTCCATGGACACCGAGCCGCTTTTGGCCGGCAGGATCCCCATCAGCGACTTCATCAGCGTGGTCTTGCCCATGCCGTTGCGACCCATGATCGCAACGATCTCGTTGGGCGCGACCTTGACGTTGAGGCCGTGCAGCACCTCGCTCTGCCCGTAGGCGACGTGGAGATCGGAAATTGCCAGCATCGATTGCTCCTAAGCTCGGCATGCCTTCCTTCTCCCCTTGTGGGAGAAGGTGGCGCGGACGAAGTCCGCGACGGATGAGGGGTGTGCATCGGCGAATGCGAATGGCAATTTGACTCGCGGAGAGATACCCCTCACCCGGATCGCTTGCGCGATCCGACCTCTCCCACAAGGGGAGAGGTGCACCGGCGTTGCCGAAACAGGCTCGCTTGACGTCATCATACGCTAGTGCCCCAGATAGACTTCGATGACCTTGGGATCGTTCTTGACCTTCTCCATGGTGCCTTCCGAGAGGATCTGCCCCTGGTGCAGCACGGTGACCTTGTGCGCGATGTCCTCGACGAATTTCATGTCGTGCTCGATCACCAGCACCGAACGGTTCTTGATGATGCGGTTGAGCAGCTCGGCGGTCTTGGCGCGTTCGGATACGCTCATGCCGGCGACGGGCTCGTCGAGCATCAGCAAGTCGGGATCCTGGATCAGCAGCATGCCGATCTCGAGCCACTGCTTCTGGCCATGGCTGAGCTCGTCGGCATAGGTGCTGAGCTTGTCCTTGAGGAAGATCATCTCCGCGACCTCCTCGACCCGGTCCTTCACCGGCTGGTCGCGCTGAAAGGTCAGCGAGCCGAACACGGTGCGACCGCGCGGAAACGAGATCTCGAGATTCTCGAACACGGTGAGATCCTCGAACACCGACGGCGTCTGGAACTTGCGCCCGACGCCGGTCTGCACGATCTCGTTCTCCCTCATCTTCGTGAGCTCCTTGCCACGAAACTGGATCGAGCCCGACGTCGCCTTGGTCTTGCCGCAGATCAGGTCAAGCACCGTGGTCTTGCCCGCACCGTTGGGACCGATGATGACGCGGATCTCGTTCTCCTCGACGTAGAAGGAGAGATCGTTGACCGCCTTGAACCCGTCGAACGAGACGGTGAGGCCGGACACGGCAAGCAGGAAGTCCTTGGGTTGGTGTCCAACGAGCATGCTGATCTCCTCACTCTGCCGGCGCGCCGTCGGCGACGGAATTGTCGGTCCAGCCCGCCTTCGCCTTGCGCGAGGCGAACAGCCGGTCGATGCGTGGCTGCACGTAATCGGCCCAGAGCCCGGACAGGCCGTTCGGGAAGGCAAGCACGACCGCGATGAACAGCGCGCCGAGGCCGAACAGCCAGAGCTGCGGGAAGGATTCCGACAGGCTGGTCTTGGCGAAGTTCACCAGGATGGCGCCCCAGATCGCGCCGAAGATCGACGTCCGCCCACCGACGGCGGTGTAAATCACCATCTCGATCGACGGCACGATGCCGACGAAGGACGGCGACATGAAACCGACATTGAGCGCGAACATGGCGCCGCCGATCGCGGCGAAGATCGCAGCCATGCAGAAGGCAAAGATCTTGAAGTTGGCGACGCTGTAGCCGGAGAAGCGGACGCGGTCTTCCTGCTCGCGCATCGCGACCAGGATGCGGCCGAGCTTGGTCAGGCGGATGAACTGTGCGATGCCGATGCAGGCGAACAGCAGCACCACCTCGACGAAGTACAGGATGACCTTGGCGTGGTCGGGCCGGATATCCCAACCCTTGAGCGTGCGCAGATCGGTCATGCCGTTGATGCCGCCGGTGTAGCCCTGCTGCCCGACGATCAGAATGGTCAGGATGGCGGCGACCGCCTGGGTGATGATCGCGAAGTAGGTGCCGCCGACGCGGCGCTTAAACATCGCGGTGCCGATGATCAGGGCGAAAAGACCGGGCACCAGGATGATGGCGAGGATGGTGAAGGTCAGGCTGTGAAACGGTTGCCAGAACAACGGCAGCGACGTGATCTGATTCCAGTCCATGAAGTCGGGAATACCGGGCGTCGACTGGATCTTGGTGTTCTCGACGCTGGAGGCCTCGAGCTTGAGGAACATCGCCATGCAGTAGCCGCCGAGGCCGAAGAACACGCCCTGCCCCAGGCTCAGAATGCCACCATAGCCCCAGCACAGCACGAGGCCGAGCGCAACGAAGGCGTAGGTCAGGTATTTCGCGACGAGGTTGAGGCGGAATACGTCCAGCGACAGCGGCAGGATCACGAACAACACGGCGGCCAGGACGATGAAGCCCGTGAGTTCGGAGCGATTGAAGAAGCGTGAGTTGATGATCATGGCTTGCCTGCTTCTCGTTATTTGCGGACTTTGAGGGCGAAGAGGCCCTGCGGCCGCAGCATCAGGATGCCGACGACAGCGAGCAGCGTGAGCACCTTGGCCATCGAGCCCGACATGAAGAACTCGAGGGTCGATTGCGTCTGCGAGATCGAGAAGGCCGAGGCGATGGTGCCGAGCAGGCTCGCGGCACCGCCGAACACGACCACCAGGAACGTGTCGACGATGTAGAGCTGACCGGAGGTCGGACCGGTGGAGCCGATCATGGTGAACGCGCTACCGGCGACGCCCGCAATGCCGCAGCCGAGTCCGAACGTATAGCGATCGACCTTCTCGGTGTTGATGCCGACCGCGCCGGCCATGATGCGATTCTGCACCACCGCACGTACCTGGCGGCCCCAGCGCGACAGGTAGAGAACATAGGCGACGGAAACGGTGATCAGCACGGTGAGACCCATCACGAAGACGCCGTTGATCGGCACTTCGATGCTGTCGGTCACGTGCAGCGAACCGAGCATCCATTGCGGCAGCTCGACGCCGACCTCACGCGCGCCGAACACGGAGCGATAGGCCTGCTGGAGCATCAGGCTGAGGCCCCAGGTGGCGAGCAGCGTGTCGAGCGGGCGCTTGTAGAGGTGCCGTATCAGCACCCACTCCACCAGCATGCCCAGGGCGCCGGATGCGATGAAGGCCAGGATCATCGCGAGGAAGAAGTAGCCGCCGAACAGGCTCGGCATGTAGGCCTGGAAGAGATTTGAGGTCATCCAGGTGACGTAGGCCCCGAGGATCATGAACTCGCCATGGGCCATGTTGATGACGCCCATCTGGCCGAAGATGATGGCAAGCCCGAGCGCCATGAGGACATAGACGGAGAACAGGATCAGTCCGGCAAAACCCTGCATGACGAAGATCGAGCCAAGGTCGCCAATCGAATAATCGCCGAACATCTATGTCCTCCGTCGAGATGGGATCCCGCGTCGCGAGCAGGTTCGCGACGCGGGGGCTTGAGGCATGGACTTGCGATCCACGCCAGGGAGCGGCTTGGTATCGGGGAGAAAGCGCGACGGATGCCGCTTACTGGTAACCCTTCGGGAACGGATCGGGCTCGACGAGATCGGCGGTCTCGTAGATCAGCTCGAACTGGCCATCCAGCTTGGCGCGACCGACCCGGGTCTTCGACCAGAGATGATGGTTCTCGTGGATGCGGACGTAACCTTCCGGGGCCCCCTTGAACTCGACACCGGGCGAGGCCGCCGCGATCTTGTCGACGTCGAAGGAGCCGGCCTTCTCGACCGTCAATTTCCACAGCCACGGTCCGAGATAGGCAGCCTGCGTGACGTCTCCGATCACGGTCTTCTCGCCCCACATTTTCTTGAAGGCGGGCACGAAGGCCTTGTTGTTGGGATTGTCGAGCGACTGGAAGTACTTCATGCAGGCGTACGCACCCGCAATGTTCTCGCCACCGATGCCGTCGATTTCGTCCTCGGTGACCGAGATCGTCAGCAGCGGCTGCTTGGCGAGGTCGATGCCGGCGGCCTTGAGCTGCTTGTAGAAGGCCACGTTGGAGCCACCGACGACGTCGGTGAAGATCACGTCGGGCTTGGTCAGCTTGATCTTGTTGATGACCGAGTTGAACTGAGTGCTGCCGAGCGCATAGTACTCCTCGCCGACGACCTTGCCCTTCAGGACGTTCTCGACGTGCTTGCGCGCGATCTTGTTCGAGGTGCGCGGCCAGATGTAGTCGGAGCCGATGAAGAAGAAGGTCTTCGCGCCCTTCTCCTTGGCGATCCAGTTCAGGCCGGCGAGAATCTGCTGGGTCGCCTCCTGGCCGGTGTAGATCACGTTCTTGGACTGCTCGAGGCCTTCGTAGAAGGTCGGGTAATAGAGCATGCCGTTATACTGCTCGACGACCGGCAGCACCGCCTTGCGCGAGGCCGAGGTCCAGCAGCCCATGATGGCCGCGACCTTGTCGTTGACCAGCAGCTTCTTGGCCTTTTCGGCGAAGGTCGGCCAATCGGAGGCGCCGTCCTCCTGGATGAACTTGATCTTGCGGCCGAGGACGCCTCCGGCCGCGTTGATCTGCTCGATCGCGAGCTTTTCGGCCTCGATCGAGCCGGTCTCGGAGATCGCCATGGTGCCGGTCGCCGAGTGCAGGATGCCGACCGTCACCTCGGTGTCGGTGACCGCAAGACCCGTGGTGTTGACCGCCGAGGTCGCCGGGGCCTGCGCAAAGGACACCCGCGGCAGCATCGTGATAGCAGGCACGGCGGCCATCCCCATCAACAATTTGCGCCGAAGCGGCGACAATAGGCCCTTGTTTGCTTCGTCTGACATGAGCACCCCACTTTTGTTCGAGAACGCGCTATTGGTGGCCGTGAGGATGGCTCGAATTTATGCAGCGCAAGCATACGCAAGATCGCGTATACTGCACCGCAAAATGCCGACGTAGGCTTCTGGTACGGAATTTGCGAGGGGTCCGGGTCCGTATCGGGAGTGGGGGTCCAGTGGCAGGGCGGCAGCGAATAGACCGCGTCAGGCGCCAGTACAACCAATGGGTCGCCAACCAGACTCTGGAAGACTACGCCCTGCGCTTCACCGCCAAGAGCGCACGCCGCTGGTCCGCCGCCCGCGTCGCCAATACGGCGCTGGGCGCGATCTCGTTCCTGGCAATGGAGGCGATCGGCGGCACCATCACGCTGAACTATGGCGTCACCAACGCGACTGCCGCCATCCTCGTGGTCTCGATCATCATCTTCTGCTGCGGGATGCCCATTGCGTATTATGCGGCCAAGTGCGGCATCGACATCGACCTGCTGACGCGGGGAGCCGGCTTCGGTTACATCGGCTCGACGGTCACCTCGCTGATCTACGCGTCCTTCACCTTCATCTTCTTTGCGATCGAAGCCGTGATCCTCGCGTCCGCGCTCGAAATGTGCTTCGGGATTCCGCGGCCGGTCGGCTATCTCATCAGCGCCGTCGTCATCATCCCACTGGTGGCCTACGGCATCACGCTGATCAGCCGCTTCCAATTGTGGACGCAACCGCTGTGGGTGATCCTTCACATCATTCCGTTCGCGGCGATCGCCTGGCACAACCCGCACTCCTTTGCGGAATGGCGCAAGTTCTCGGGCGAGCACGGCGATCTCAACGGACATTTCGATCTGTTGCTGTTCGGCGTTGCGGCCTCGGTGGTGTTTTCCCTGGTGGCGCAGATCGGCGAGCAGGTCGACTTCCTGCGCTTTCTCCCCCGCGACCGCCGCGCCTCGAGGGTTTCCTGGTGGATTGCGCTGATGAGCGCAGGACCGGGCTGGATCGTGCTCGGCGCGCTGAAGCTCCTGGCCGGCTCGTTTCTCGCCTTCTTTGCGCTTCGCCACGGCGTGCCGCCCGAGGAGGCCGCCGAGCCGGCGCATATGTATCTCGAAGCGTTCCGCTATGTGCTCTCGCAACCTGAGCTCGCACTGGCGTTGACCGGCACCTTCGTGATCCTGTCGCAGGTCAAGATCAACGTCACCAACGCCTATGCCGGCTCGATCGCCTGGTCGAACTTCTTCTCGCGTTTGACCCACAGCCATCCCGGGCGCGTGGTCTGGCTGGTCTTCAACGTCATCGTGGCACTGCTGTTGATGGAGATCGGCGTCTACAAGGCCCTGGAGCAGACGCTGGCGCTCTATTCGAACGTCGCGATCGCCTGGGTAGGCGCGCTGGTCGCCGATCTCGTCGTCAACAAGCCGCTTGGATTGCGACCGCAGCAGATCGAATTCAAGCGCGCGCATCTCTACGACGTCAATCCGGTCGGCGTCGGCGCAATGACGATCGCAACCATCGTCTCCACCAGCGCCTTTTACGGCCTGTTCGGACCTACCGCGAAGGCGCTGTCGGCCTTCATAGCACTCGCCGTGGCCTTCCTCGCCGCGCCGTTGATTGCCTGGGCCACGGACGGCAAGTACTACATCGCACGCAAGCCGAAGCGGAGCTGGCAGAACCTCGAGGCGATCCAGTGCTGTATCTGCGAGCACGCGTTCGAGCCGGAGGACATGGCCTCCTGCCCCGCCTACGCCGGCCCGATCTGCTCGCTCTGCTGTTCGCTGGACGCGCGCTGCCACGATCTCTGCAAGCCGCACGCTCGAATTCAGGCGCAGGTCTCGGAGACGCTGGGCAAGCTGATGCCGCAACCGATCTACGCCCGCATCAACTCGCAGCTCGGCCACTATATCGGCGTGTTCGTGGTCTCTGCGGGCCTCGTCGCGCTGGTGCTGGGCCTGATCTATCTGCAGACGTCGGCGAGCGTCCATGGCGAGAACGAGCTCGTCTCCGACGTGCTGTGGAAGGTGTTCTTCTCGCTCAGCATCATCATCGGCGTGGTTGCCTGGCTGTTCGTGCTGGCGCAGCAGAGCCGCCGCGCCGCCGAGGCCGAGACGCGGCGGCAGACCACGCTGCTGATCCAGGAGATCGACGCGCACAAGCGCACCGACGCCGAGCTCCAACGTGCCAAGGAGGTCGCCGAATCCGCCAATTTGGCCAAGAGCCGCTACGTGGTGGGCCTGAGCCATGAGCTGCGCTCGCCGCTGAACGCGATCAGCGGCTATGCCCAGCTGCTCGAGCAGGATACGACACTGGGCCCGAAGCCGCGCGACCAGGTCCGCGTCGTCCGCCGCAGCGCCGACCACCTGTCCGGCCTGATCGACGGCATCCTGGACATCTCCAAGATCGAGGCCGGGCGGCTGTATCTGTCGCGCGACGAGGTGCGCCTCGGCGAATTTCTCGAGCAGCTCGTCGGCATGTTCCGCCTTCAGGCCGCGGCCAAGGGCATCGATTTCGTGTTCAGGCGGCCGGCGTCGCTGCCGCTCGTGGTCTATGCGGACGAGAAGCGGCTGCGTCAGGTGCTGATCAACTTGCTTTCGAACGCCATCAAGTTCACCCAGTCAGGCAGCGTGCAGTTCGTCGTGCACTATCGCAGTCCCGTCGCCGAGTTCGAGGTGATCGACACCGGCCCGGGCATCCGGGGCGACGATCTCGAACGCATCTTCGCGCCTTTCGAACGCGGTGCGCTCGGCGTCTCGCAGCCGCAGACCGGCACCGGGCTCGGCCTGACCATCAGCCGCCTGCTCGCCGGCGTGATGGGCGGCGATATCAAGGTCACAAGCACGGTCGGCACCGGCTCAACGTTCAAGGTCAAGATCCTGCTCTCGGAGGTCACTAATCCGCAGCGCATCGCGCCGGTCGAGGCCCCGGTCTCCGGCTATCACGGCGCGCGCAAGACCATCCTCATCACCGACGACGACCCCGTGCATCGCGATCTCCTGCGCGAGGTGCTGACGCCGCTCGGTTTCATCCTGCTCAGCGCGCCGGACGGCGCCGGCTGCCTCGCGCTGGCACAGCATTGCCGGCCCGATCTGTTCCTGCTCGACATCTCGATGCCCGCCATGGACGGCTGGACCGTGGCCGAGGCCTTGCGCGCGAGCGGCCATCACCAGGCGCGCATCCTCATGGTGTCGGCAAGCGCGTTGGAGGCCCACGGCGCTCCGCTGGCGCAACCCTTCCACGACGGCTACCTGATGAAGCCGATCGACATCCCGCGGCTCCTGGAGACGATCCGCCAGCTGCTCAAGATCGAATGGCAATACGGTTCGGACGAGATCGCGGTGCCGTTCTGGCGTCCCGAGACCGGATCAAAGCCGCCGGTGCGGCACATCGAGGCGCTGATCGGGCTCGGCCAGATCGGCTATATCAAGGGCATCCAGTTGAAGCTGGACGAGATCGGCAGCGAGCATCCCGAGCATGCCGACTTCGTCGCGCAGATGCGGTCGCTGGTCGATCGCTTCGATCTCGACCAGTACATGGTCACATTGAAGACGTTGCACGCGTATGAACATTGAGTCGAAGAAGCGCGACGTCGCGCTCGTGGTCGATGACTCTCCGGAGACGCTGCGGCTGCTCACCGACGCGCTCGACGGCGCCGGCATGACGGTCATGGTGGCGCTCGACGGCGCCGCGGCGATGCGCATCATCGACCAGATCACGCCCGACATCATTCTGCTCGATGCCGTGATGCCCGGCATCGACGGCTTCGAGACCTGCCGCCGGCTCAAGCGCGATGCCGGTCTTGCCAACGTCCCCGTGATCTTCATGACGGGCCTTGCCGAGACCGAGCACATCGTGCGCGGGCTTGAAGCTGGCGGCGTCGACTACGTGACCAAGCCGATCGTGATCGAGGAAATGCTGGCGCGCATCCGCGTCCATCTCGGCAATGCCCGGCTAACCCAGAGCGCGCGCACCGCGCTCGACGTCTCCGGCCGGTTCCTGTTCGCGGTCAACCGCCAGGGCAACGTGCTGTGGGCGACGCCGCAGGCGCAGAAACTGCTGTCCGACCATCACGGCGCGCAGGCCGACGATTTCGTCCTGCCCCCGGCGCTGCTGCAATGGCTGGAGCAAGCCAAGGCCAAGGGCAGCTCGAAGTCGCAAGGCGCTTCCTTGCCAGACAACCCGCAACTTCGGCTCTTCTACATGGGGGAGACCGCGCCGAACGAGTTCCTGCTGCGGCTCTCCAGGGAATCCGGCACCGCTCTGCCACCCGAATTCACCAGCGAGCTCGGCCTCACCACCCGCGAGGGAGAGGTACTGGCCTGGCTCAGCAAGGGCAAGACCAACCGCGACATCGCGCAGATCTTGGGTCTCAGCCCGCGCACGGTCGACAAGCATCTCGAGCAGATCTACGCCAAGCTCGGCGTGGAGAACCGCACCGCCGCGGCCGCGATTGCCACGAATGCGACGCGGAGAAATTCGTGAGTGCGGTGCGAATGAGTTGGAACGCCGCTAGCCCAGCTGACAGTGTCGTCCCGGACAAGCGCGCCTCAAGCGCGCGCCGATCCGGGACCCATAACCACAGGGAGATGTTTGGCGAAGGCTCGGAGTAACCAGCTCGCTCCATAACCACTCCCTGTGGTTATGGGTCCCGGGTTCGCTTCGCGCCCCGGGACGACAGCGGAGTGTGTGGCGAGCGTCGCGCCGCCCTCGACGCGACCTCTCGCCTACGAACGTCCTCACCCATAGACGAACGCCTTGTCGTCCAGATCCGTCTTCGGGATCTCGTCCTTCTCGGTCCAGTAGTCCTGGCTGTGCTGCCATTCCGGCTTGTCGCCGCGCTTGGGCAAGAGGTCCATGTTGCGCATCATGTAGCCGGGGTTGAAGTTCTCCGGATCGATCCAGGGCAGGATCGGCATGTTGTGGTCCTCGGGACGCAGCTTCACCTCGACCTTCCTGGCGCCCTTCGCCTTCATGTGTCCGAGCAGCCGGCAGACGAAATCAGCGACGAGATCGACGCGCAGCGTCCAGCTGGCACGGAAGTAGCCGAACACCCAGACCATGTTGGGCACGCCGGTGAACATCATGCCGCGATAGGTGACGGTGTCGCCAAAAGCGAGCGGCTTGCCGTCGATCTCGAATTCGATATCGCCGAGCGCGGCGAGGTTGAACCCGGTCGCGGTGACGATGATGTCGGCCTCGAGCACCTTGCCCGATTTGAGCTGGATACCGTTCTCGACGAAGCATTCGATCTCGTCGGTCACGACCGAGGCCTTGCCGCTGGCGATGCCCTTGAACAAATCGGCATCCGGCACGAAGGCGATGCGCTGCCGCCACGGCCGGTACTTCGGCGTGAAGTGGGTCTCGACGTCGTAGTCGGGACCAAGGATGGCGCTGATCTGGCCGATCAGCTCCTTCTTGACCTGCTCGGGCTTGGACACGCAGAGCTTCGTGAACGCATCCTGCTCGAACAGGATCTTGCGCCGCACGATCTCGTGGATCCAGGTCTCATCGACCTGAAGCCGGCGCAATTCTTCCGCGATCTCGATGGCGTTGCGGCCCAGGCGGAAGTAAGTGGGCGAGCGCTGCAGCATGGTGACATGCGCGCATTGGTCCGCGATGTTCGGCACCAGCGTTGCCGCCGTCGCGCCCGAGCCGATCACGACGACCTTCTTGTTGGCGAGGTCGATATCATCGGGCCAGGTCTGGGGATGGACGATGCGGCCCTTGAAGCGGTCCATGCCCCTCCATTGCGGCGTGTAGCCTTCGGAATGGCGATAATAGCCCTGGCACATCCAGAGGAAGTTGGCGGTGAAGATCTTCGGCTCGCCGGTGTCGGTCGTCACCGCCTCGATGGTCCAGAGATTCTGCTCGCTCGACCAGCTCGCTGAATTGATCTTGTGCTTGTAGCGGATGTGCCGCGCGATACCGTTGTCGTCGATCACCTCTTTCATATAGGAGAGGATTTCCTCGGCGGTCGCGATCGGCGGGCCGACCCACGGCTTGAAGCTGTAGCCAAAGGTATGGAGATCGCTGTCGGAGCGAATGCCGGGATAGCGATGTGTGCTCCAGGTGCCGCCGAATGTTTCCTGCGTCTCCAGGATGACGTAGCTCGTGCCCGGAAGCTGCTTCTGGATGTGATAGGCGCTGCCGATGCCGGAGATGCCGGCGCCGACGATCAGCACGTCGAAATGTTGAGAAGCCTGTTTGGTCGTGGCGTGACTGCGAACAGCGACATTCATTGTTGTTTCTATGCCTTGCTTGTTTTTTGTGGCCGCCCTTGACCGGACGGCGCGTTTCCTCCGCGCCGGGCAGTTTCGCCCGCCGCGCTTCCGCTACAAAATGACATAGATCAAGTCGCGGTCAAATCACAGCGCCGCACCCCAGCTCCGCGCGGTCTGCAAAATCCAGTCGCGATAGAGCGTGAGCGGCGTGACGCCCGTCAATCCGCCGCAACCGGCGGCGCCGTTCGGCCCTGTCGACCAACTGATGAGCCCGACGAGCACGGGACCATTCGGCCTGTCCTCGAACACGGGGCCGCCGGAATCGCCGGTGCAGGCGCCAATTCCGTCGCGAACACCGTTGGTTACGGGATCAACCAGGCGAATCTGGAGCGTGCCGGGCTGCCCGGTCGTAACGAGGCCGGCCATGCGCGTCGTACCGCCGCTCTTGCCATCGCCGCGCACGGTGACGCCGATGCCGGCGATGACGAAGCGGCTGCCGACCCGTATCGGCATATTCGGCATGCCGACCGTCACCGTGGATTTTCCTTTGAGTGGAATTTCTAGCTGCAGCAGCGCCACATCGGCGGTGGCGCGATGCGCCTGCATTGCCTGGATGTTGAAGTTCGGATGGATCGCGATGGTGCGGACGTTCAGCAATTGCGGCTGGCCGTCCGCGCCGCGATCGACGATCTTGTAGCCGGCGCCGGGCTGCACGCAATGAGCGACTGTCAACACCAGCCTCGGGGCGATCAGGCTGCCGGTGCAGAAATTGCCCCGCGATCCGACGATGGTGACGACCGCACGCGCGATACCATCGGCCTGCGGCGTGCCGCCGCCGACGATGGCGTGGGCAGGCGTGGCGAGCAGCAGCGCTGCTGCGATGAACGTGGCGAGCTTCTTCATGGGAACACGCTTTGGCGTCAGCATCGGTGAAGGAGGGGGCTTCGGACTGGCTCTTGCCGATAGCGCATGCTAGCCCTCTTGGAAAGGAATTGACGAGGGCAGGACATTGACGATCGAGGCTGTGATCTTTGATTTTGGCGGCGTGCTGACGAGCTCACCATTCGAGGCGTTCACGCGGTTCGAGACCGAGCGCGGCCTGCCCATCGACATCATCCGGCGCACCAATGCCGCCAACCATCTGGAGAACGCCTGGGCCAGGTTCGAGCGGGCCGAGGTGGACATCGACACCTTCGACGAATTGTTCGCCGCCGAATCGCTCGCGCTTGGCGCGGAAGTGCGCGGCCGTGACGTGCTGCCGCTGCTGCAGGGCGATCTGCGCCCGGAGATGGTCGAGGCTCTGAAGCGCATCAAGGGGCAGTTCAAGACCGGCTGCATCACCAACAATTTGCCGGCGAACGCCATCGGCAGCCTGACAGGACGATCCCTCTACATCGCCGAAGTGATGGTGTTGTTCGATCACGTCATCGAATCCGCCAAGATCGGACTGCGCAAGCCTGACCCACGCATCTACCGGATGATGGTCGAGACGCTGAAGGTCGATCCGAACAATTGCGTCTATCTCGACGATCTCGGCGTCAACCTGAAACCCGCGCGCGAGATGGGGATGACGACGATCAAGGTGACGAGTGGGGCGCAGGCGATCGCGGAGCTCGAGAAGGCGACGGGGCTGAGGCTGGGGTAGACGCACGGCCAACTCCTCATCCTGAGGAGCGCGCCTTAAGGCGCGATGAGATCAGGATGAATCGTCATCGCACCTTAGGTTATTGTTCGAGCATGATCTTTTCGGAAAACCGCTGCACACTTTTCCGGATCATGCTCTAGCGCGCGTCTCGAAGGATGCAGGCCCGCCTGTGGCCCTCGCCCTTCGAGACGCCGCTTCGCGGCTCCTCAGGGTGAGGGAGAGAGACCGGCGTAAGCCGTCTCCGCAGACTCGTTATTGCGAGCTGGCTACTCCGCCGCAACGATCCGTTCCGGAAACGCCGCCGCCAGCGAGGCGCGATCCGGCTTGAGCACGCCGCGTTCGGTGATGAGGCCGGTGACAAGCCGCGCCGGCGTCACGTCAAACGCGTAGTTCGCGACCGGCGAGTTCTCCGGCACGATACGAACCGTCTCCAGCCTTCCGTCGGCGGTACGGCCGGTCATGTCGGTAACCTCCGTGCCGCTGCGCTGCTCGATCGGGATGTCGCGAATGCCGTCATGGACGGCGAAGTCGATCGTCGGCGACGGCAGCGCGACGTAGAACGGCACGCCATTGTCATGCGCCGCAAGTGCCTTCAGGTATGTGCCGATCTTGTTGCAGACGTCGCCGTTGGCGGCGACGCGGTCGGTGCCGACGATGGCAAGATCGACCATGCCGTGCTGCATCAGGTGTCCGCCGGTATTGTCCGGGATCACCGTGTGCGGCACCCCGTGATGGCCGAGCTCCCAGGCCGTGAGCGAAGCACCTTGATTGCGCGGCCGTGTCTCGTCGACCCAGACATGAACCTTGAGGCCGCGCTCATGCGCGAGATAGATCGGCGCCGTCGCCGTCCCCCAATCGACGGTGGCGAGCCAGCCGGCGTTGCAATGAGTGAGGACATTGACCGTCTCGCCCGGCTTCCTCGCCGCAATCGCCTCGATCAGCTTCAGACCGTTGCCGGCGATGCCGCGGTTGATCTCGACGTCCTGCTCGACGATCTCGTCGGCGCGCGCATAGGCCGCTTCCGCCCTTTCAAGGGGGTCGATCGGCGCGAGCGTCGCGCGCATCTCGTCCAGCGCCCATTTCAGATTGATCGCGGTCGGCCGCGCCACGACGAGCGTGTCATAGGCGCGCTTCAGGCCTGCATCCGAGGCATCCTCGCGCATCGCGAGCGCCATTCCATAAGCGGCAGTCGCGCCGATCAGCGGCGCGCCGCGCACCAGCATGTCGCGGATTGCGACGGCCGCGTCCTCGCAGGAGGTGAGGCGCGCAATAACGAATTCATGCGGCAACCTGCGCTGGTCGATCGCGCCGACCGACCAGCCGTCACGCTCGCGCCAGATGCTGCGGAAATGCTTGCCGTCGACCTTCATGGCATTCTGCCTTTCACATCACGCCCGCAGGATGCGCCCGGCCACCGCATCGAGCTTCTTCAGAAGCTCCGGGTCGCGCGCCTCCGGCGCCGTGATCAGCGCGGTGTCGAGCGCACGGTCCGAACCAATCGGGCATGGCTCGTGCTCGCGCGGAAAATCCCTTGCCAGCCGCGCCACCAGCGCCTTCGCCTTGTCGGCGTTCGAGGTCAGCACGCGGATGATGTCCTGAACGGTGACGGCGTCGTGATCGGGATGCCAGCAGTCGAAATCAGTCACCATCGCGACCGTGGCGTAGCAGATCTCCGCCTCGCGCGCGAGCTTGGCCTCGGGCATGTTGGTCATGCCGATCACGGAATAGCCTGATGTCTTGTAGGTCATGCTTTCCGCATAGGTGGAGAATTGGGGCCCCTCCATGCAGACATAGGTGCCGCCGCGCGCGACCGCGATGCCCTCGGCTTCGGCCGCCGCCGCGAGATGGATGCGCAGCCGCGGCGAGACCGGATGCGCCATCGACACATGCGCGACGCAGCCGCGGCCGAAGAACGAGCTCTCTCGCTTGTAGGTACGGTCAACGAACTGGTCGACGAGAACGAAAGTCCCGGGCGGCAGTTCCTCCCTGAAGGAGCCGCAGGCCGAGAGCGAGATCAGGTCGGTGACGCCGGCCCGCTTCAGCACGTCGATATTGGCGCGATAATTGATGTCGGAGGGGGACAGCCGGTGGCCCTTGTCATGCCGCGGCAGGAACACGATCGGCAGGCCGGCGATGGAGCCACGCCGCAACGGCGCAGACGGCTCGCCCCACGGGCTCTTGATCACCTCTTCGCGCGCACCCTCGAGGCCCGGGAGGTCATAGATGCCCGAGCCGCCGATGATACCCAATACCGCCTGCGTCATGCCTGCTCCAACCTGTACGCCATGTGTGACATGGTTAAGCTATGCCAGCTTTGCGGCGGTTTTGGAACGGGGCTGGAGGGGTGATGCCGATGGTGTGAGGGGCCAATGGCCGCACACTCGGTGTCGTCCCTGCGAACGCAGGGATCCATAACCACAGGCAAGGGTTTGGCGAAGATTTGTCGTTCGGTACTACGACCTCCAACGACAGATAGATTCCGCGGTATGGGTCCCTGCGTTCGCAGGGACGACACCGCTGGTCTTGACTAGGCCGCGGTCGCCGGCTGCAGCTGGGTCGCGATCATCCGCTCCAGCGTCTCGACGGACTGGAAATTCTCCGGCGTGATCTCGGATTGCGGGATGGTGAAATCGAACTCGGCCTCGACGCCGAGCATCAGATTGACCATGTCCATCGACGTCAGGCCGACATCAACGAGCTTGGCGGAAGAGGTGACGTCTGCGGTGAGCGAATTCTGTTCGAGGATGCCCTTCACCAGCTTGATGATGCGATTGCGCACGTCGGTATTGAAGGTCTGCATCGGCAAATTCCCATCTGTCTAACGAGGTGGGACCGGACTGCCGGCTACGATGGGCACGGCTTGCCGGTCCTGCAATGGGCGGCACCAATACTTCGCGTTTGTTAGTAAACGATGACTCAGATCGTCCGGAATTCAGGCTTCTTCCAGAGTCCTAACGCGATACCGGGAAATCCGGTGATGCAAACAACCCGGCCTTAACTGTTCATTCGGAATCGGGCTTTGTTTACCCTCTATTTGATCGACGAATTTGAATTAAATCCGTAGCCTCGTCTCACAAGCAAAGATGGCCGGAGGATCACCGGCGGCATCGCGAATGATGCCGGCGATCTCGAACGGCAAAACGGAGGCGGACGAGCATGAACGTGCGTGAAGCGGTCCTTACTGTCGACGAGATGCAGACGAGCTTCCTCGAGCAGGGTCCCTCCCTGATCGAGCGCGCCGCCCGGACCGCCGCCGCTGCTGCGGCCGACGCAGACGGGGTCGATCGCGACGCCCGTTTCCCGCACAAGGCGTTCGAGGTCGCACGCGAACAGAAGCTGCTCGGCGTGATGATCCCGGTCGAGTTCGGCGGCTTCGGCGCCTCGATTTATGACGTCACCGACATCTGCTACACGCTCGGACGCGCTTGCGCTTCCACGGCAATGATCTACGCGATGCACCAGACCAAGGTCGCCTGCATCATCAGGCACGGCCATGGCATTCCCTGGATGGAGACCATGATGCGCTGGGTCGCCCGCGACCAGTGGCTGCTCGCCTCCTCCACCACCGAAGGCCAGAACGGCGGCAACATCCGCGCCAGCGCTGCCGCGGTCGATCATGACGGCGACACCGTCTCGCTGGTGCGCGACGCCACCGTGATCTCCTATGGCGCCGAGGCCGACGGCCTCGTCACCATCGCCCGCCGCGCCACCGATGCCGCGGCTTCCGACCAGGTTCTGCTGGCCCTCGCCAAGGACGATTATTCGCTGAAGCGGACGCTGGGCTGGGAAACGCTCGGCATGCGCGGCACCTGCTCGACCGGTTTCGAGCTGAAGGTCGACTGCCCCGCTGACCGCGTCTTCCCCGAAGCCTACGACAAGATTCACGCCCAGACCATGACGCCGTTCGCGCATCTGTGCTGGTCGTCGGCCTGGGCCGGTATCGCCGCAGCTGCGGTGACCCGCGCGCAGGCCTTCATCCGCAAGGCGGCGCGCTCCTCGGGCGGACAAATGCCGCCGGCCGCGGCGCATTTCACCGCCGCCAAGATGTCGCTGGCCAAGCTACGCGCGCTGATCGCCGCCAACATCGATGCTTTCGCCGGCGCCGAGCATGACGAGCGTGCGCTCGCCTCGCTCGACTTCCAGTCCTCCATCACGCTGTTGAAAGTGCAGGCCTCCGAGCTCGCGGTCGAGACCGTGATGCATGCGATGCGCACCGCGGGTCTTTCCGGCTACCGCAACGACGGCGAGTTCACCATGGGTCGCCACCTGCGCGACGTGCTGTCGTCGCCGATCATGATCAACAACGACCGCATCCTGGCCAACGCCGCGACGTCGACGCTGATGAGCGGGGTGCCGACGAGCCTTCGCGACTGAAATGCCTCGGCGACTGAATCAACAAGAATAATTTTGAGATAGCAGGACATCGAAACATGAATATTGCCGTCCTCCCCAACTCGCCCGCCACCGCCCCGCAGATGATCGATCCGCTCGATCATCTCGCCGACAAGCTGTTCCACCGCATGGGGGCCGACGGCGTCTACGCCCGCACCGCACTCTATGAGGGGATCGTCGAGAAGCTCGCCGCGCTGATCACCAGCCATCGCGAGACCGGCACCGAGGTGATGCGCTTCCCGCCGGTCATGAGCCGCGCCCAGCTGGAGAAGTCCGGCTATCTCAAGAGCTTTCCTAACCTGCTCGGCTGCGTCTGCGGCCTGCACGGCACCGAGCGCGAGATCAATGCCGCGGTGAGCCGCTTCGATGCCGGCGGCGACTGGACATCTTCGCTTTCGCCGGCTGACCTCGTGCTGTCACCGGCCGCCTGCTATCCGGTCTACCCGATCGCGGCGAGCCGTGGCCAGTTGCCGAAGGGCGGCCTGCGCTTCGACGTCGCGGCCGATTGCTTCCGCCGCGAGCCGTCGAAGCATCTCGATCGTCTGCAATCGTTCCGGATGCGCGAATATGTCTGCATTGGCAGCCCCGAGGACGTCGCCGACTTCCGTGAGCGCTGGATGGTGCGCGCGCAGGCGATCGCTCGCGATCTCGGCCTCACCTTCCGCGTCGACTATGCCAGCGATCCGTTCTTCGGCCGCGTCGGCCAGATGAAGGCGGTGAGCCAGAAGCAGCAGCAGCTCAAGTTCGAGCTGCTGATCCCGCTGCGCTCGGAAGAGCAGCCGACCGCCTGCATGAGCTTCAACTATCACCGCGAGCATTTCGGCACGACCTGGGGAATCCAGGACGCCGATGGCGAGCCGGCCCATACCGGCTGCGTTGCCTTCGGCATGGACCGCCTGGCCGTCGCCATGTTCCACACCCACGGCACCGATCTTTCCGCCTGGCCGGCGAAGGTGCGGGACGTCCTGGGCTTGCAGCCGCATGTCGCGGCCGAGGCTCATGGCGAAGGCTGGCGCTAAGGTAAGAGGTCGACCATTTCCACGGGCAAGACGAGCGTGATCCATACCAAGGTCCGATGCCGCGAGATCACCGAGTCCGACGTCGACAGGATCGCGGACTTGCTGACGCGCGGCTTCGTAGGGCGCTCGCGCGAATACTGGGTTGAGGGCCTGCGCCGGCAGGCCTTCCGGCCCGTGCCGGAGCGCTATCCGCGCTTCGGCTACATGCTCGACGACGACGGCACGCCGGTCGGCGTGCTGCTCTTGATCTACACGGCGCGCAAGGACGGCGAAGAGACCGCCATCCGATGCAACCTGTCGAGCTGGTATGTCGATCCGGCCTACCGCAACTACGCCCCGCTGCTGACCAAGATCGCCCAGCGGCACAAGGACGTCACTTATTTCAACATCAGCCCGGCGCCGTGGACCTGGCCGATCATCGAGACGCAGGGCTTTCGCGCCTATTGCCGCGGCATATTCTTCTCGGTCCCCGCGCTGTCGCACGCGCCGCGCTGGAGCGAGATCGAGGTCATCGCGCCGCATGCCAAAGAGATCGAGGGGCTTTCCGACACCGAGACCGAGCTCCTGACACGGCATGCGCGCTACAATTGCCTCAGCCTCGTCTGCCGCACGCCGAAGGGAACGTTCCCCTTCATCCTGCAACCGGTTCGCATCCGCCGCGGCTTTATCGCACCGCCCGCGATGAAGCTGATCTATTGCCGAAGTGCCGGGGAATATGCCGAATGCGCCGGCCGCATCGGCCGGTTGCTGCTGCGGCTCGGCAAGGTCTCGGTGGCCGTCGATGCCAATGGCCCGATTCCCGGCCTCGTCGGCATCTACACCGAGCGGCGCGGCCGTAAATACTTCAAGGGCCCGCACCGGCCACAGCTCGGCGATCTGACGGATACGGAGCTCGTGCTGTACGGGCCATAGTTAGACCTAGAGCCAACAGTCCAGCACCGTCATCCTGAGGTGCTCACCGCGCGCAGCGTGGTGAGCCTCGAAGGGTGAACGGCCGGGATGCAGCCGGGCCGTCGCCCTTCGAGGCCTCCGCTTCGCTCCGGCACCTCAGGATGACGGTGACAGTTTGGTGCCTGAGGTAGGGCTCCACCGTGCAGATCGCGGCACATACATCTTCACCATCGCCGGTCACCCTCCGTAAACTAACGCGCTTAAGGGAATTTTCCGGCCTCTTCGCTACCCTCGGCCGCTGAATTAAGTTGCTTTAAGTCTATTGCCTGCCGAGGTCCCGCCGAGCCCATGATGTCGACCCGCGACAACGAGCCTGGTGTACGCCGCGAGCAGGGCCCGGACGCCCTGGTCGTCCTGAGCCAGCTTGCGCTCGACCACATGGAGCAGGGCGTCTGCGTCTACGACGCCGACAACCGGATCGTGCTGGTGAACCAGCGCTACCTCACGCTGTTCGACATGTCGGCCGACATCGTGCGGGTCGGCACGAGCTATCGTGAGGTGCTCAAGCACAGCGCGAGGCGCGGCAACTTTCCGCAAGACGAGCTCGACGCGTTGTATTCGGCGCGGATCGCGGAGATCGCCGCCGGCAAGCCGTTCCGGACCGAGCAGCGGCTTGCAAACGGCCTCGTCATGTCGCTCGAGCTGAAGCCGCTCCCCGGCGGCGGCTGGATGACGATCTGCGACGATGTCAGCCGCCTCGCCCGGCTCGAAGCGGAATTGAGCCTGCAGACCGAGCGGAGCCAGCACGCGCTCGCCAACATGTCGCATGGCCTCATCATGTACGACGTCGACAGCCGCGTCGTCCTCTGCAACGAACGGTTCCTGAAGCTCTACGATCTCGATCCCGAAATCGTGAAGCCGGGTGTCCCGCATTGTGCGGTGATCGAGCACTGGATGTCGCGCGGCAACCTGCCGGGCATGTCGAACGACGAATTTTACGAAAGCCGGATAGAAGATGTGCGCCGCAGGAAGGCGAAAACCCTGCTGGTTATGCGTTACGACGGACGGATGGTCCAGGCGGTCTCCCGCTTCCTGCCCGACGGCGGCTGGGTGACGGTGCACGAGGACGTCACGGAGCGGCTGCAATACGAGGAAACGCTGAGGCAGCAGAACTTCATCCTCGATGCGGCGCTGGAGAATATGGCGCACGGGCTCGCCTTTTACGACAGCGACATGCGCCTTCGGGTCTGCAACACCACCTACCGCAAGTTCTACCGGCTGTCGCCGGAGGAGACCAGGCCCGGCACGCATCTCGCCGAGCTGATCGAGCGTTCGATGGCGAAGGGCGCATTCTCCTCCGAATACAGTCCGCAACAGCTCCTCGAAGCCGCCTGCACGAGCATTGCGAAGCGCGATTCCTCGCCAATGCGCCGGCGCATGGCGAACGACGCCGTGGTGTCGGTACGCTACTGCGCGCTCGCCGAGGGCGGCTTCGTCGCCACCTATGAGGACATCACCGAGCGCGAGCACGCGGTCGAGGAGCTGAGCGAGCAATATCGGCGATTCGACGCTGCACTGAACAACATGAGCCAGGGCCTGTGCATGCTCGATTCGAGCCTGCGCGTGATCGTCTGCAACCGCCGTTATCTCGAAATGTACGGACTGTCGCCGGAGATCGTGAAGCCCGGCGTCTCGATGCGAGAGATCATGGAATACGGCTGCGAGCTCGGCATCCATCCGAACATGACCGGCGCCAGGCTCTATGCCGACTATGTCGAGAGGTTGCGCGAGGGCGAGCACACGTTGCACCGGCACTTGAGCGACGGCCGCATCATCAAGCTCAATCACAAGCGGATGGAGCACGGCGGCTGGGTCGTCACCTACGAGGACGTCACCGAGCGTCACAAGGCCCAGGCCCGGGTGGCGCATATGGCACAGCACGATTCGCTCACCGACCTGCCCAACCGCACGCTGTTCCGCGAGAAGATGGACGAAGGACTGAACCAGGTCGCGATCGCCGGCGGCGCCATGGCTGTGCTGTGCTTCGACCTCGACAACTTCAAGACCGTCAACGATCGTCTCGGCCATGCCGCAGGCGACCGCCTGCTGCGCTGGGTCGCAGCGCGCCTGAAGGAGAACGTCGGCGAGCACGATACCGTCGCCCGCCTCGGCGGCGACGAGTTCGCCATCCTCCAGCGCGGACCGCAGCCGCAATCGGCCGAGGAGCTCGCCCGCCGCCTCGTCGACATCATCGGTCATCCGCCGCCGCTGGAGAGCCAGTCGATCCATGTCGGCGTCTCCGTCGGCATCGCGATCGCACCCGATCACGGGCTCGACGCCGACGAGCTGATGAAATGCGCCGACCTCGCGCTGTACCAGGCCAAGGCCAGGGGGCGCGGAGCCTATCAGCTGTTCGAGCCCGAGATGGAGGAAGAGGCACGCAGCCGGCACGCGCTGGAGCAGGATCTGGTTGGCGCGCTGGAAGGATGTGAATTCCACCTGGTGTTCCAGCCGCAGATGCGGCTCGATTCCTGCGAGCTCACCGGCTTCGAGGCACTGCTGCGCTGGAAACATCCCTCGCGCCGCTTCGTCTCTCCGGTCCAGTTCATTCCGATTGCGGAGGAGAACGGGCTGATCGTACCGATCGGCGAATGGGTGCTGCGCACGGCCTGCGCGGCCGCCGCGTCCTGGCCCGATGTCACCGTCGCGGTGAACCTGTCGCCGGTACAGTTCCGCGCGCGCGGGCTGGTGGCGATGGTCACGAGCGCGCTTGCGGAAGCCGGCCTGCCTCCGCAACGGCTCGAGCTCGAGGTCACGGAGACGGCGCTGCTTGATGACAGCGAGGCGACGATCGGGATCCTGCACCAGCTCCGCACGTTAGGGGTGCGCGTCAGCCTCGACGATTTCGGCGTCGGCTATTCCTCGCTGAGCTATTTGCGCAAGTTTCCCTTCGACCGCATCAAGATCGACCGCTCCTTCGTCGGCACGCTCGGCGAAAGCCCGGAGAGCGTTGCCATCGTCCGAACGATCGCAAGCCTCGGCTCCGTGCTCGGCGTCGAGACCACGGCGGAGGGGGTGGAGACCGAGGAGCAGCTCGATTTCGTTCGCGAGTGCGGCTGCACTGCCGTGCAGGGCTATTATTTCGGCAAGCCGTGTCTCGCATCGGAGGTCGGCCGCACCATCGAGAGGCTGAACATGGTCCGGCGCGTGGCCTGACGGCTTCGTCTCCTCAAATTCCGTCTCTCGGCACGCGGCCGAACGACGAATTGTCGCATGTGCCGGTTCTGCCGACATGGCCCAACTGATCGCCGCGCGCGGTCCGCGCAATGCGCTTTTCTTCTCCCTCGATTTCAGGAACAATCGTCTCACAAGAACAAGAGGCGGCGGCCAAAAGGGGCCGCTGCGAGGGAGGCGTTTCGATGTCAGGATACGGGCTGAAGACGATCGCATTTGCCGCGGCGCACGCTGTCATGGGCGCATTGCTCTCCACGGCCGCCATTGCGCAGGACTATCCCACCAAGCCGATCACGCTGATCGTGCCGTGGCCGGCCGGCGGATCGACCGATATCTCGATGCGCGCGATTGCCGACAGCGCCTCGAAGATCCTGGGTCAGCCGATCGTCATCGACAACAAGGCCGGCGGCGGCGGCACGGTGGGACCGGCGACCATGGCGGCGGCCGCGAAGCCTGACGGCTATACCATCTCGCAGATCCCGATCACGGTGTTCCGCCTGCCGCTGATGCAGGAGGTTTCGTGGGATCCGGCAAAGGACTTCAGCTACATCGTCCATCTTACCGGCTACACCTTTGGCGTGACGACCAGTGCGGAGTCGCAGTTCAAGAGCTGGAAGGACGTGGTGGAGTTCGCCAAGGCCAACCCGGGCAAGGTGACCTACGCCACGCCGGGCGCTGGCACTTCGCTGCATATCGGCATGGAGCAGATCGCGGGAATGGCCGGCATCAAGCTGACGCAGGTGCCGTTCAAGGGAGGTGCAGAGACCAATGCCGCCGTGCTCGGTCAGCACACCATGCTTCAGGCGGATTCCACGGGATGGCGGCCTCTGGTGGACGCCGGCAAGCTACGGCTGCTGATGGTGTGGACCGGCGCCCGCTCGCCGAACTATCCCGATGTGCCGACGCTGAAGGAGCTCGGCTATCCCATGGTCTATGATTCCCCGTTCGGCATCGCCGGCCCGAAGGGCATGGATCCCAAGATCGTCGCCAAGCTGCACGATGCCTTCAAGAAGGCGCTCGAGGACCCCGCGGTGATCGCGACACTCGCCAAATACGACATGGTGCCGAACTACAAGACCACTGAGGACTACAAGAAGTTCGTCGTCGAAGTCACCGAGTCCGAGCGCAAGGTGATCGAGACACTGGGGCTTGCGAAGAAGTAGCTGGCCTCGCCACAGATGCCGGCGTCGTCTTGAAGTGCGGACCGCACTTGCGGCTCGCCTCGAAGGATGGATCAGGGCACCGTCGCCCTTCGAGGGCCGCTGAAGAAGCGGCCACCTCAGGATGACGGTGATCGAGAGGTGCTTCAAATGAACAACGACCGAAACGTCAAGCTCCGCCTCAGCAATTCCGAGCTCTGGGGCGGACTGATCGGGCTCGCGCTTGGCGGCTTCGTGATCTGGTCAGGCTTGAAGCTCAGGCTCGGCACCATCAACGATCCCGGCTCCGGCTACGTGCTGTTCTATACGGGCATCCTGATGTGCGTGTTCGCAGGCGCCATCATCCTCTCGGCGGTCACCGAGGGCGGTCCGACACTGGCCTCGCGCTGGGAGAATGTGCGCTGGAGCAAGCCGCTTCTCGTCATCGCCTGCCTCACCGCATTCTCGTTCGCGCTGGAGCCGCTCGGATTCCTGTTGTCGTCGATCCCGCTGATGCTGCTGCTGTTGCGGCTGATCGATCCCGTGCGCTGGACGTTGGCGATCCCAATCGCCGTGCTGGTGCCATCAGGCATGTGGTGGGTGCTCAAGCGGCTGCTGTTGATCCAGTTGCCCTCAGGCCTGTTCGGGATCGGTTGATCGCATGGATACGCTTGTCAATGTGGCCCATGGATTCGGCGTCGCGCTGCTGCCGATCAACCTGCTCTACTGCTTCATCGGCGTCTTCATCGGCACGCTGGTCGGCGTGTTGCCGGGCATCGGGCCGATCTCGGCCATGTCGCTGCTGCTGCCCGTGACGCTGTCGGGGACGCCGGAATCCGGCATCATCATGATGGCCGGCATCTATTACGGCTCGATGTATGGCGGCTCGACCACCTCGATCCTGGTCAACATCCCGGGCGAGGCCGCCTCCGTCGTCACCTGCATCGACGGCCACCAAATGGCGAAGCAGGGCCGTGCGGGCCCCGCCCTCGGCATCTCCGCTTTCGGCTCCTTCGCCGCGGGCACGTTTGCGCTGATCGCCCTGATGCTGGTGGCACCGAAGCTTGCCAGCATTGCCATCGCCTTCGGCCCGGCCGAGTATTTCAGCCTGATGGTGCTCGGCCTCGTCGTGCTCACCTTCCTCACCCAGGGATCGATGCCGAAGGCGCTGCTGATGGCGTGCATCGGTGTCGTGCTCGGGCTGGTCGGGCTCGACAGCATCACCGCGCAGCCGCGGCTGACCTTCGGCCGCATGGAATTGATCGACGGCATCGGCCTCGTGCCCGTCGTGATGGGCCTGTTCGGCGTCGCCGAGGTGCTGCTCAACACCGAGCAGGTCATCAAGCGCGACATCATCAACACCAGGATCACCCATCTCCTGCCCAGCAAGGATGACTGGAAGGCGAGCGCAGGTCCGGTCGGCCGCGGCACGATCCTCGGCTTCTTCCTCGGCATCCTGCCGGGCGGCGGCGCGGTAGTGGCGTCATTCGCCTCCTACGCGCTGGAGAAGCGGCTGTCGAAGACGCCCGAGCGTTTCGGGCATGGCGCGATCGAAGGCGTCGCGGGACCGGAATCGGCGAACAATGCCGCGGCGGGCGGGGCCTTCATTCCGCTGATGACGCTCGGCATTCCGCCGAATGTCGTGATGGCGCTGCTGCTCGGGGCCTTCGTCATTCACGGCCTGCAGCCGGGACCGCTGCTGATCACGCAGAATCCAGGCCTGTTCTGGGGCATCGTCGCCAGCATGTATATCGGCAACGTCATGCTGCTGATCCTGAACCTGCCGATGATCGGCATGTGGGTGCAGCTGCTCAAGCTGCCCTACAACATCCTGTTTCCCCTGATTATCCTGTTCACGATCATCGGCGTCTATTGCTCGAGCAACAACGTGTTCGACGTCCATGTGATGATCGCGTTCGGGATCATCGGCTATTTCATGCGCAAGCTCGGCTATGAGCCGGCGCCGCTGGTGCTCGCCTTCGTGCTGGGGCCGATGATGGAGAACAACCTGCGCAAGTCGCTGATCCTGTCGCAGGGCGATCTCTGGACCTTCGTGCAGCGGCCGATCTCGGGAGTGTGCCTGACGCTGGCGCTCGTGCTGCTGATCGCGCCGCTGCTGCCGTCGCTGCGCAAGAAGCGCGAGCTGGTGGCGCTGGATGAGGGGGCGTGATCGTAGGGTGGGTTAGCGAAGCGTAACCCACCTCTTCTGTCTTTGCGGATGTGAACAGTGGTGGGTTACGCCTTCGGCTAACCCACCCTACTAATTCTCAGCCCGCCGCGGGCAGCGCATTATCCGGCGGCGCGCCCCACGGCCGGTCCGCAGAAGCCAGCCCGATCAGGCGGCCCTGGATGTAGTCGCAGCCCCACTCACGCAGCATGCCTGCGGCTTCCTCGTCCTGCACCCATTCAGCGACCGTCTTGATGTCGAGGCGGCGCGCGAGGTCGATCAAGGTCTGCACGAAGGCGCGGTCGTCGGCGGAGCGGGTGACGTTCTGCACGAAGGCGCCGTCGATCTTCACGATGTCGACGCCGAGCTTGCGCAGGTTTCGGAACGAGGTGTAGCCAGCGCCGAAATCGTCGATGGCGATGCGGCTGCCGAAATTCTTCAGCCGCGTGACGAAGCCGCGGACATCGTCGATGTCCTGGATCGCGACCGTCTCCGTGATCTCGACGATCAGCCGCTCGGCAACGCCGGGATGCGCCAGCATCAGCGACTCGATCCCGGCCCACCAGTCCGGATCCATCGTCGTATCGGGCGAGATGTTGAGGCTGAGGCAGATGTCGGGCGCAGCGGCCAGTTCGGCGACCACGAGCTCGAGCACGCGGTGGTCGACCAGGCGGATCAGGCCGAGCCGCTCGGCGACCGGCACGATGTCGGGCGCGAGCAGCACCTGGCCATCGCCCTGGTCCATCCGCACCAGGCACTCGTGGAAGGCGCGTTCGCGCGAGCTGGCCGAGACCACCGGCTCATAGGCAAGCTTGATGCGGCGTTCGTTCAGCGCGGTGACGATCTCGTCGGTGACGCGGATGTTGACCCGGCGCTGAGCGTCGCGCGCGGCGTCCGGGCGCCACGCGGCGAACGAGCCGGCGCGGCGGCGCTTTGCGGCATCCAGCGTTTCATGGGCGCGGTTGACCGCTTCATCGGTGTTGCGGGCATAGCGCGGCAGGCTGACCGCGCCGATCGAGGCGGTGACCGAGACCGGGCCGGATTTCGTCGGCACCACCTCGTCGCGGATGCCGGTGAGGAAGCGCTCTGCGGCGACGTTCATGTCGTCGACGGTACAGTTCTTCAGGATCAGGCCGAACTTGTTGCCGGAGAAGCGCCCGAGCACGTCGCCGCCGCGCAGGCGCGAACGAATGCGCTTGGCGACATCCAGGATCACGGCGTCGGCGACGTCGAAGCCGAAGGCGTCGTTGACGCGGGCGAGATGATCGATCCCGACCAGCATGAAGGCCGCGGTCGAGCGGAAGCGGGACGTCTCCTCGATCGCCTCGGCCAGTGCCGCCAGCAGATGGGAGCGGTTGAGCTCGCCGGTCAGGGGATCGAGCCGGGCCAGCTTGGCCAGTTCCTCGTCGCGGGCGTGGCGCTCATTGTTGATGCGGACGGAGCCGATCGCACGTGTGGGGCGACCATCGGGGCCCGCGAACCAGCGGCCGGTCTCCTCGACCCAGATCACGGGATCGGAGGCGCTCATGCGCACGCCGTATTCGACCCGGTAAGGCGTACCGCCGGCGCCGTGCACGGCGGAGGTCTGCGCCAGGGCCGCGGTCCGCAGCGTTTGCGCGGGCTCGATCAGCTTGGCGAATTCGGCGCCGGTCGCGAGCCGCTCGGCCGGGATGCCGGGAAAGATGCTGGCGACCTGCTCACCCCAGACGATGGCATCGCTGGCGATGTCCCAGGCTAACACGGCCTGGCCGAGCGCGGCGAGGATGTCGGAGGCTTGTGGCAATGCGGGAGTCAAAATCGCCTCGTTCTGGGACAGTGGAGAAGTCCTGAGCCGGCACAGGATAGAGCCAGATTCGTCCCCGACCCTAGGCAAAGTTGATAAACAATTTGGAAACCACGTTTCCCGGGCGTGGGGAACCAAACGGACCCGGGCGGCATAGGCCTTGCGAGTACAGGACTCGCACCGGCGCCTGCGTCCCGAAACGCGACAATCTCGCCGGATCAACGGTGATTGCGATGTTGAGTACCGATCGATCGGACGCGGCTGAGAACGGCGCAGGCACAGCCCTGGTGCCGCTGATGCCGACGTTGCAGTGGGTTCACAAGGCGCCGCTGCCCCGCCCCGATCCGAGCTTCGTCACCCAGCTCATCGCCAACGCCGAACATCTGTCCCAGACCAGCCGGCTCCGCCGGGCCTCTTCCGAAGACGCGAGGACGGCCTATGGCAGCAAGCGCCCGCTCGGAACCGTCAGCGCTCGCACGCGTCAGGTGGCTTGAGATTGATTTGAAGTGAGACGACCGTCTTCGCCTCTCCCCGCTTGCGGGGAGAGGCCGGAATGCGCGCGCAGCGCGGATTCCGGGTGAGGGGGACTCTCCTCGAATCCAACTCTCACCGCCCCTGCGGAGACTCCCCCTCACCCCAACCCTCTCCCCGCAAGCGGGGCGAGGGAGCGCACCGCCGACGCGGCAAGATCAGCGCTGCGGTGTATCCGGCGACGACGGCGTGCCGTTCCCCGGCTGCAGCTGCGGCGAGGGAATTTCCGGCGAAGGCGCCTGCGCCGGCTTTGGCGCGGGATGATCCATCAGCACCGATTCCGCGACGGACTGCGCCGAGGGGGCGGGCGGCGCTGAGGGGGCCGGCTGCGGTGCAATCACCGGCTCGAACCTGGAAGCGGCCTCCGCATCGTCCGCCGGCGCTTCACCTCTGCGCTTGGCCTTGCGTGGCGCCGGCACCGTCGTCTCGGCGACATAGGTGACGCGGCGACGCGTGCGCTGGGCAATGCCAGCGAAGAAGTCCGCCATCGCCAGCAGCACCAGCAGGAAAAAGGTGGAGTTGCCGAATTTGGGCCACATCACGAATTCGGCTGCGGCCGCTCCGAAGACGATCAGCGACAGCAAATGATCCATCAGGAATTTCGAGCCCGGCCGCGCGCCCTTGACCACCTCGAGCAGCAGCAGCACCACGCCGAGCGCGAGCAGCAGATCGGCGAGCGTGACCGGCCAGCTCTCGCCCGTGATCATCGGCACATTGAACAGCACGTCCGAGAAGGACACGCTGGGCATCAGGAAGGCGATGATGTTGTAGACCGCGAGCGGAATCAGAAGCAGCGGGAAACCGACCATCGGCGAGATGCCTTCTCGATCAAGATATCCGGACAGAGCAATGCAGCGGCGAAGCATTTGCCCCGCCGCCGTCACCGTCTAGCTCATGGGTTGGCCGAAATCACGCGGGTTCAATCATCCCGCCTGAGGAAAGGTCCTGCCTTCAGGACTCTTTCTTCTTCAGGACCTGACGGCCCTTGTACATGCCGGTCTTGAGGTCGAGATGGTGCGGACGACGGAGCTCGCCGGAGTCCTTGTCTTCCACATAGGTCGGCTTCTTGATGGCGTCAGCCGAGCGGCGCATGCCACGGCGCGACGGCGAGGTTTTTCTTCTCGGAACGGCCATTTCAATATCCTCTAGGGATTGGTGTCATCGGGGCATCGTCCGGGGAGGGACGGCTCAGCACCCGCAATACGAGGCGAGCTGAATGCCGATCAAGGCCGCGCTTATAGAGGAAGGCTGGCCGTAAAGCTAGGCTCTTGGGCCGGAAAATGCGCCCGGAATGGGCCAAAAATCAGCGATTTTCGCGCCAACAGGTCGCAAGCGAGTTCGCCTGCCCCCGCGCCATATAGGTGGCTGCCAGCCGCCGGACGCCCGGTCCCGGGGTCCGGGCGCTGCGCTTGACCGGATTCGGCAGGATCGAGGCCAGAAGGGCCGCCTCCCGCGGGGAGAGGCTGGCGGCCGATTTGCCAAAGGCATAGGCGCTGCCCGCCTCGACGCCAAACTGGCCCTGCGGACCGAACTCGGCGATGTTGAGGTAAATCTCCAGGATCCGCGGCTTGGGCAGGACGAGATCGATCCAGAGCGCCAGCGGGAATTCCAGCGCCTTGCGAACGAAATCCCGCCCCTGCCAGAGGAACAGGTTTTTCGCCACCTGCTGGGTGATCGTGGAGGCGCCCCGGAACGGCGTGCCATCCTCCTGCGCGTCGTCGATCGCCTCGCGCAACGCGCCCCAATCGATGCCGTGATGCTTGCAGAAATGGGCATCCTCGGCCGCCACCACGGCGCGCGGCAGATAGGGCGACATGTCAGCAAGATCGATCCACGTCCGCTGCATCGGCGCGCCCCGGAGCGAACGCCAGGCCATCAGCGTCGAAACCGGATGGCCGGTGCGGTAGAACGGCGCGATCACATAGGGCGCGAGAGCCGCGACCACGAGCGCCAGGAGAAGGATTTTGACGATGCGCAAGTCGACCTTTCCGGCGCAAAATGAAACGAGGCCCACGGCTGAGCCATTAAGTCTGTGATAATTCGGGCCTTTTCCAGCACTTTTTAGCCCTTCCAAACGATTGACTGGCGCGGGCGCATAAAGGATTGTCCGGCCGAATTTTAGTTCTGGAGCCCTTCTTGATGACCGGCACGTCCCCGTCCGATTTCGCCAAACGTCTGGACAAGACCGCTGATGACACCGAGGCCCTGCTCGGGCGGCTATTGTCGGACGACATCCTGCACGACGAGATCGCCCGGCCCAAGCGACTGATGGACGCAATGCGCTATTCGAGCCTGAATGGCGGCAAGCGTCTGCGGCCGTTCCTGGTGGTCGAAAGCGCCGCCGTCTTCGGCGTGCCGCGCGAGGCGGCCCTGCTCGTAGGCTCCGCGCTCGAATGCATTCACTGCTATTCGCTCATCCATGACGACCTGCCGGCGATGGACAATTCGGACCTGCGCCGCGGCCGCCCCACCCTGCACAAGAAGACCGATGACGCGACCGCGATCCTCGCCGGCGACGGCCTGCTGACGCTCGCCTTCGACATCATCACCCGCGACGAGATCCATCGCGACGCCAATGTGCGGCTGCTGCTGACGCGCGCATTGGCGCGCTGCGCCGGCATCGGCGGCATGGTCGGCGGCCAGATCCTCGACCTCGCCGGCGAAGGCCGCTTCGGCGGCAACGAGCCGATCGACGTCGCCCGCATTCAGCAGATGAAGACCGGCGCGCTGCTGCGCTACGGCTGCATCGCCGGCGCGATCCTCGGCCAGGCCTCGCAAAAGGAGTATCAGGCGCTCGACGATTACGGACGCGCGCTCGGCGAAGCCTTCCAGATCGCCGACGATCTGCTCGACGTCGAGGGCGATGCGGCCGCGCTCGGCAAGCCGGCCGGCGCCGATGCCGCGCTCGGCAAGACCACCTTCGTCACTCAGCTCGGCATCGAAGGCGCCAAGCAGCGCGTGCGCGATTTGCTCGCGCGCGCGGACAACGCAGTGTCGATCTTCGGCGACCGCGCAACCGTGCTGCAGGCCGCCGCGCGATTCGTCGCCGAGCGGAAAAACTAGCGCGCGCCGATGGCGGCCGGCGGCAAAGAGGATCCCGTTCTTGTCCGCTTCCGCCAGATGTCGCGGCCGATGCGGCTGCTCTATGCACGGCCGCGGACGTTCATTGCGCTCGCTGTCGGCGTCCTCGTCTGCCTGCTTATGCCAGGTACGCACCGGCTGGTGACGCGGCTCCTGTTCGGATGGGACGCGCTGATCGCGGTCTATCTCGGGCTGGTCTATGCGATGATGCTCTGCAACGACCACCGGCACATCCGTCGCGCCGCTGCGATGCAGGATGACGGCCGATTCGTGATCCTGCTCGTCACGGCGACCGGTGCCTTCGCCAGCATCGCGGCAATCGTCTCCGAGCTGGGCACGCCGCAGCGCGGGAGCCTGGAGCTGACGATCGCGATCATCACCATCGTGCTGTCATGGGCTGCGGTGCACACGATCTTCGCACTGCACTACGCGCATGATTATTATCGCGACGCTACGGCAGGTGGCCTGCAGTTTCCGCGCGGCGACAAGGACGACCATGCCGACTATTGGGATTTCGTCTATTTCTCCTTCGTGATCGGCATGACTGCGCAGGTCTCCGACGTCGGCATCACTGACAAGACCATTCGCCGCACCGCGACGGCGCACGGCATCGTGTCCTTTATCTACAACACGGCGTTGCTGGCGCTGACAGTGAACATCGCGGCGAGCGCGATCTCGAAATAATCCGTCGTCCCGGCCCTCGCCGGACGATCCAGAAAGTAGCGGTCAGTAACACACCTCGGCGTTGGGGTCGTTGCCGGGGCCGCCGCCGCCGCGATATTCGAGACGGCAACCGCGATGGACCGGACGACAACCGGTATTGTTGCAGTAGACCTGCCCGCCACTCGTCGCGCGGCCGGCGCCAGCAGCAGCAATGCCGGCAGCGGCACCATGGGCGCCCGCCGCCTCGCCAGACTGACGACGCTGCCGTGCGGGACGCTGGTCGCCGTCGTCGCGCCACCGCGGTCGCAGTTCGCCGTCGAATGGCCGCGCGGTCCGGGCTCCCTCAGACAGCCCCGATGTGCCCCCGATATTGCGGCAGATTGTCCGTGATCTCGTGCCAGGGCGCCTTCGAGCCGACGAAAATATGGGCGCTGGGCCGGATCGAGGGGGCATCGACCAGGGTGCCCATGGCGACATGGACCCATTGTCCTTCACGCACCCGGGAATAGAGCAGCGAGCCGCAGCGGGCACAATGCGCATTATGGGTGGTATCGTCGCCGAAAATCATCCGCTGGTCCTCTCCCCGGACGATGCGGAGCTTGTCTTCCGCGATGCCGGGCGAACGGCTTGAAGGCGGCTCCGGTGGTGCGACGGCAGTTCGAGCAGTGGCCGTTCATCGCATAGGAGAACGCATCCTCCACTTCAAAGCGCACAGCGCGGCAATAGCATTCGCCGGCGATGATACGAGCGTTCGAATTGTATGATCCGGTCATGACGATTGCCTTCGTGCAAGCTGCCCACAGACCCATAGCGCATTTTGACGTATACGACTAAGTTCGCTCCGCGCCATTATGCAGAGGAATGACTCATGAACCAGGACCGTTCGAGCGTCGAAGCCGTCGTGCAATCCTATTTTGACGGGCTCTATGAGGGCGACGCCGAAAAGCTCGGCGCCATCTTCCATCCCTCTGCCGATCTGCGCTGGGTCGAGAAGGGCGAGCTCCAGGTTCTGACCGTGCCCGACTGGCTCGATCGCGTTCGCAAGCGCGCCTCGGCCAAAGCCGAGGGCAAGCCGCGCGAAGATTTCGTCGTCACGATCGACCGTTCCGACGACAAGACCGCCTTCATCAAGGTGCGCTGCCAGCTGCCGCCGCGCTATTTCACCGACTATCTGGTGGCGATGAAGCTCGCCGACGGCTGGCAGATCGTGTCGAAATCGTACAGGTACGACCTGCGGGAGTGAGCCCTCCCGATCTTCCGCTGCCCGAAATCTGTCGCACTCGTTCTCCATTCGTCATTGCGAGCGAAGCGAAGCAATCCAGAATCTCGCCGCGGAGGCCGCCTGGATTGCTTCGCTCCGCTCGCAATGACGGTGCGGATAAGGCGTCCGCTACATCCCCACACCGTCTGACCCACGCCAAAGGTCTCCCATGCTTGTCGATCGCCGATCCCTGCTCGCCTCCCTGTGCTGGATCGCCGCTTCTCCCGCGCTCGCCGCGGAGACGCCGGCCGAACTCGAAGCCTATGAGCGCGACACTGGCGGGCGCATCGGGCTCTATGCGGAGAATCTTGCGACCGGCAGGAAACTCGCCTGGCGCGCCGACGAGCACTTCGTCATGTGCTCGACATTCAAGGCCTCGCTTGCGGCCTGCGTGCTGGCGCGGATCGATCGCGGCGAGGAGCAGCTTGCGGCCATGATCCCTTACGGCAAGGCCGATCTCCTGGAATACGCACCGGTCGCCAGGCAAAATCTCGCGGCCGGCAAGATGTCGGTCGGCGAGATGTGCAAGGCGATCGTCGAGCTCAGCGACAACACCTGCGCCAATCTGCTGCTGGCGCGGATCGGCGGGCCCGCCGCGCTGACTGCATTCTGGCGATCGCTCGGAGATACCACCTCGCGGCTCGACCACAACGAGCCAGAGCTCAACCGCTCACGGCCCGGCGATCCCCGGGACACCACGACCCCCGCGGCGATGGCGGGCAATCTGCGGCGGCTGGTGCTGGGCGAGGCCTTGTCGACGCAATCGCGCCTCCAACTGACCGACTGGATGGTGAATTGCAAGACCGGTGCGAACCGGCTGCGTGGTGGCCTGCCGGCAAGCTGGAAGATCGGCGACAAGACAGGCAATAACGGCAAGGATGCGTCGGGCGATATCGCGGTCGTCTGGCCGAAGCCGGATGCGCCGATCCTGATCGCGGCCTATACCCAGGGCGGCACGCCGAATGCGGCGCAGATCGCGACTTTATTCGCGCAGATTGGACGGATGGTCGCCGGCCAGCTGGCGTGAGCAGCGCCGCATTGACCTTGCGCGCGCTTCCGGGTCAAGACAGGCCATCATGGAAGCGAAATTTCAGACCTTTCTCATCCTGCTTGCCGTGCTGGCGGGCGTGGCGCTGGCCGCGCGCCGCTTCAACGTCGCCCCGGCCATTCTGCTGATGCTGGCCGGCGTCGGCCTGGCCTTCGTGCCGGGCATGCCGCCGGTCGAGCTGCCGCCGGAACTGGTCCTCTTGATGGTCCTGCCGCCGCTGATCTACTCGGCGAGCGTCGCCATGAGCTGGCGCGAGTTCAGGAACAATTTACGCCCGATCGTGCTGCTCGCGGTCGGCGCGGTGATCTTCACCGCGGCGATGGTGGCGGCCGCCACGCATTACATGATCGGCCTGCCCTGGACCGTCGCCTTCCTGCTGGGCGCCATCGTTGCGCCGCCCGACGTGGTGGCGCCGCTCGCGATCGCGCGCCGGCTCAACATGCCGCGCCGGCTCCTGGTCATCCTCGAGGGTGAAGGGCTGGCCAACGACGCCACTGCGCTGATCCTCTACCGCTTTGCGCTCGCCGCGATCATGGTCGGACATTTCTCGCTGCCGCTCGCGGCCGGCGAGTTCCTCCTGATCGTCGCCAGCGAGATCGCCTTCGGGATCGGGGTCGGCTGGCTCTCCCTGCGCTTCCGCAAATGGTCGGGGGATCCGCAGGTCGAGCTGACGTTGTCGCTGATCACACCCTATGTCTCCTACTGGCTGCCCGAACATGTCGGCGGCTCCGGCGTGATCGCGACCGTCGCCTGCGGCCTCTACGTGAGCTGGAACGGGCCGCTGCTGATCTCGTCGGCAACGCGCCTGCAAGGTATCTTCTTCTGGGATCTGGTGATCTATCTGATCGAGGGCATGCTTTTCCTGCTCACCGGCTTCCAGATGCGCGCGCTCTACGAGAAGTCGAAGTCCTTCCCGCTCGACGACATTCTCATCGCGACGGCAGTGGTCCTGGTCATCGTCGTGATCGCGCGCTTCGCCTGGCTCTACCCCGCGACCTACCTGCCGCGGATGCTCAGCAAGTCGTTGCGCAAGCGCGACCCGTCGCCGCCATGGCAATGGCCGTTCGTGCTCGCCTTCACCGGCGTGCGTGGCGCCGTGTCGCTGGCGGCCGCGCTGGCGCTGCCGTTCACGCTGCCTGATGGCGAGGCCTTTCCATATCGCGACCTGATCCTGTTCGTCGCCTTCGGTGTCATCTTCGTCACGCTGATCGGCGTCGGCCTGACGCTGCCGCCGGTCGTGCGCTGGCTCGGCGTCGCCGAGGCCGGCCGCCACGAGCATGCCGCCGAGCACGAAGCCGAGATCGCCGCCCGCCGCCAGGCGCTCGATGCCGCGCTGGAATCGCTCGACGCGCTGACCGCGCAGAAGGAAGTATCCGAAGAAGTGATGCGGCTGCTGCGCGCACGGCACGATATCCGTGTCAACCAGCTCCCGGACTCGCTCGATCCCAACCACCACGACGTCTCCGCCGCCGGCACCACGCTGACCCGCGAGCTGATCGCCGCCGAAAGAAAATTCATCCACGACCTCCTGCGCGAGGGCCAGATCACCGACGAAACGCGGCGGCGAATCGAACGTGACTTGGACCTGGAGGAGGCAAGTCTGGCAAACCGGGAGTATCGGAGAATGCCGCTGTAGCTTCTCGTCATTGCGAGCGCAGCGAAGCAATCGAGAGTCCTTCCGCGGAGAGCCTGGGCTGCTTGGCTGCGTTCGCAATGACCAACGCGAACCGAACTCGCTACCGCCTCTCGCAAAACTCCCTCATCGCAGCTGCCACGGCGCCCGCGACCGCTTCGTGCCGCTCCGCCGAGTTCAGCTCCATTTCCTCGTCGCGATTGATAATCGAGCCGGCCTCGAGCAGCACGGCGGCGCTCCTCGTCCGCGACAGCACGATGAGCCCGTCATAGCGATAGACGCCGACGTCCTTGTCGAGCAGCTGGCGCCGGTAGCGGCCCATCACCGGCAGGGTGTACTGGCTGGCATAGTGCAGGCCCTGCTGCTTCAATTGCCGGCCGATCATCCGGGCCAGCATCAGGCTGGTGGCGAAGTGCGGATTCTGCCGCGACACGAACAGCGAGTGCCCCGAAAAACGATCGCTGAAATAGCTCTTTGCGCCGTCGAACTCCCAGGTCTCCAGCAGCTTGTCCGGCACCGAATCGTGATGGACCGACAGGAACAGGTCGGTCCGGCCTTCGTTCGCGGCACTGACGCGCTTAAACAGGCTCGGCCGTGCCTTGCCGTCCGTGACCAGCAGGCGGGTTTCGGCAAAGCCTTCGGACCTGAGCTTCGCCGTGATCAGCCTGGCGAGGCGGAAGTTGAAGCCGAACTCCGGATCATTGCGCGCGCTCAACGCGCCGTAGGAATCGGGGGTGTGCCCGACGTCCACGACGATCTTGAATTTCGGCATCTCGCATTTTGCCGATGATTGCGGCTGCTTCGGCTTGGTCTTCGCAACCTTTCGCGCAGCAGCAGCCTCGCCGCTGCCAACAGTCGCAAGCGGCGACAGCAAGATCGACGCGACCAGCCCGACGATGATGCTTCGTAGTTGCGCCAAGCGCTACTCCGCTGCTGCGATCCAGGGACGACCGACGAAGCCGGCAACGTCGCCGAAGCGTTCCAGCATCGCCGGCGGCAGGTGCTTGGTCTTGCTGGGAATGCTGGCGGCGGCGCGGAGCATGGCTGATCCTCCCGATTTGTTTTCGAGAAGATTGGCGCGGGAGCGGGAGGACGTCAACGCAAGACAGCACTCGCGTCCCGGACGCGTCGCGTCATGAAATGACGCGACGCAGAGCCGGGACCCATCGTTATTACCTGGGCCCCCGCTCTGCAGTGCAGTGCTGAAGGAGCGCTGCGCTGCGTCCGGGGCACGAGCCTAGATCGGCCGCTCCCCCGTCACCGTCACGCGCGTGCCCGAGCGCGTGTGCGGCCAGTAGTCCCACATCGCGCGGTGCTGGGTGCAGCGGTTGTCCCAGAAGGCGATGGCGTTTTCGGTCCAGCGGAAGCGGCACTGGAACAGCGGGTTCTCGGCGTGCTGGTAGAGATAGGCCAGCATCGCATCGCTCTCGTCGCGCGGGATGCCGTTGATGTGGCGGGTGAAGCCGCGGTTGACGTAGAGCGCCTTCCTGCCCGTGACCGGATGCGTGCGCACGACGGGATGCTCGGCATGCGGATAGGACGGACGATCGGCGACGCCATAGTTCGTATAGAGCCCGCGATAGATGGGCTCGCCATCGTGCAGCGCGGTGAGCCCGTCGAGATAGGCCTTCATGCGGTCCGACAGCGCCTCATAGGCTGCGTACATGTTGGCGAACAGCGTGTCGCCGCCGCGTGGCGGGCATTGCCTGATGTACAAGATTGAGCCCATCGGCGGCTCGAGATCGCAGGACACGTCGGAATGCCAGCCCTCGCCATTGGCGCGCGGCGAATTCTTGTCCGCGTAGATCTTCATCAGCGCCGGATCGTCGTCCTCGTGCGGCGCGGCCGGATGAACATGCAATTCGCCGAACTTGCGGCCAAAAGCGAGATGCTGCTGCGGCGTGATGTGCTGGTCGCGGAAGAAGATGACGAGGTTTTCGGCGAGCGCGCGGTGGATCTCGTCCATCTGCCGGTTGGAGCGGGTGTCGCCCTCGACGAGCGCGCCGATATCGACGCCCGAGATCTCCGCGCCGATGATGGGGGTGAGCTTCTCGACCGCGATAGTTTCGTACGGCGCGCCGTCGTCAATCGTGTGGCGATAGCGCGGGCCCTGCTTGCCGGCGAGTGAGCTCATGGCGTGTCTCCCGATCATTGTTGATTGGGAGCATGGTAGCGTGCAGTGATGGATGTGCAACCAGCAAGCACAGTCGTCGTCCCGGGGCGCGCGGAGCGCGAGCCCGGGACCCATAACCACAGGATCAGGTTTGGCGAAGACCCGGAGTGACGGCCCGTCGTAACCACAAAATCCTGTGGTTATGGATCCCGGATCGGCGCGCGCTTGAGGCGCGCTTGTCCGGGACGACTGACGTGTGTGGAGCGCTGGCGGAGTGAAACTATTCCGCCGCTGATACCGGCATCTTGGCGCCCTGGCCGTAGCGCTGGTCGATGTAGTCGATCACCAGCGCCTTGAAGTCGGCTGAGATCGTCGGGCCGCGCAGCGTGCGGAATTTCTTGCCGTCGACGAAGACAGGCGCGGCCGGGGCTTCGCCGGTGCCCGGCAGCGAGATGCCGATATTGGCATGCTTGGACTCGCCGGGGCCGTTGACGATGCAGCCCATCACCGCGACGTTGAGCTCCTCGACACCCGGGTACTTCGTCTTCCAGGTCGGCATCTCGTCGCGGATGAAATCCTGGATCGAGCGCGCCAGCTCCTGGAACGTGGTCGAAGTGGTGCGGCCACAGCCGGGGCAGGCCGCAACCAGCGGCACGAAGGTGCGGAAGCCCATGGTCTGCAACAGCTCCTGGCCAACCTGCACCTCGCGGGTACGGTCGCCGCCGGGCTCCGGCGTCAGCGAGATGCGGATGGTATCGCCGATGCCCTGCTGCAACAGGATGCCGAGCGCGGCCGAGGAGGCCACGATGCCCTTCGAGCCCATGCCGGCCTCGGTCAGGCCGAGATGGATGGCGTAGTCGGAGCGCGACGCGAGATCCTGGTAGACCGCAATGAGATCCTGCACCGCCGAGACCTTTGCGGAGAGGATGATGCGGTCCTTGGGCATGCCGAGCTCTTCGGCACGCGCGGCCGAGAGCAGCGCGGACTGCACCATGGCCTCGCGCGTCACCGCGCGCACGTCGCGCGGATTGGCCGACGCGGCATTCTCGTCCATCAGCTTGGTCAAAAGCTCCTGGTCGAGCGAGCCCCAATTGGCACCGATGCGGACCGGCTTGTTGTTCTTGTTCGCGATCTCGATGATGTCGGCGAACTGGGTGTCGCGCTTGTCCTTGAAGCCGACATTGCCGGGATTGATACGGTATTTCGCCAGCGCCTCGGCGCAGGCCGGATAGGCCGCGAGCAGCTTGTGGCCGATATAATGGAAGTCGCCGATCAGGGGCGTCGTGATGCCGCGCTTGGCGAGGCCGTCACGGATGTGCGGAACGGCGGCAGCGGCCTCCTCACGGTCCACGGTGATGCGGACCATTTCGGAGCCGGCGCGCGCGAGCGCTGCGACTTGGGCGATGGTGCCGTCGATGTCGGCGGTGTCGGTGTTGGTCATCGACTGCACGACGATCGGCGCACCGCCGCCAACGGCGACGTTGCCGACCTTGACCTGAGTGGTCCGGTGCCGGGGCGCGGGGCCCGCGACGTCGGAATCGAGGGGATTTTCGAGCTTGTTCATGGGGTCTAAATATCAGGTTTTGGTGACGTTCAGCAATGCATCACGCGGCGCCGCAGCCGCTTGGCTCGGACGGTTAACCAGAAAAAGCCCAGCAATTACAAGGACCGCGGCGGCCCCGAATGCCAGGCTCAGGGTGTCGTGCATGATGAAATAGCTACCGACCACGCCAAACAAAGGGGTGATGAAGGTAAAAGCCGACAATTTGCTGGCCGAATAGGTCTTCACCAGTGCGAACCAAAGCGTGAACGTGGTTCCCACCACCCAGATCGCCTGGAACGCCATCAGGCCGAGCGATAGCGGCGCCGGCATGTGCGTGATCGATTCGCCGAACAGCCAGGCCGCCAGCCCCAGGATCGGGATCGAGGTCGCGACCTGATAGCCCAGCGCCTTCTCGGGCGCGGCGAAGCGCAGCCGCGTGCCCTTGGCAACCAGGGTCGTTGCCGCCCACAGCGCGGCGCCGCCGACGATCATGAGATCGCCGAGCAGAACATGCGAATCGACATTGGGTTGCGGCACGCCGATCGCCAGCGCGACGCCGGCAAAGCTGATGGCCAGGCCCAGCCATTGCGAGCCGCCAAGACGCTCGCCAAGCACCTGATAGGAGCCGAGCGCCACGAAGAACGGTGCCGTGTAGAGGAACACCACCGCACGCGAAGCAGACGTGAGACGCAGCCCCTGGAAGATCAACACGAACTCGATGCCGAACATCAGCCCGGCGATCAGGCCGGGCTTCCAGGTGCCGTCACGTTCGAAGAAATTGACGCCACGCAGGGTGCCGATGATGAACAGCACCGGTAGCGCGCCCATCGAGCGGATGGTGGCCTGGAGCATCGGCGGAATGTCCGGCAGCACCAGCTTCACCGCGATCTGGTTGAACCCCCAGGTCAGGCACAGCATGAGCATCAGGGCAATGGCGCCGGCACTGAGGGGGCGTGCGGCGGAGGGCACGATTTGAGACGAGGACATTTCTTCCCGAATACCGGCTTTGCGCCGTTGTTGGTCTATGCAGTCTTCTGACAATGGGTGCAGACGCCCGTGATCTCCACCACGGACAATTTGGGGGCAAAGCCCGAGGCGCGCGCGGCCGCGTTGAGATCCCCGGCAAAGGACGCCGAAGGGATCTCGCCGACGAGGCCACAGCGCTCGCAGATCAGGAACGCCACGGCCGAGGTCGCATCGTGATCATGGGCGGCGCAGGCGAGATAGGCATTGCGGCTCTCGATGCGATGCACGAGGCCGTTGGCCATCAGGAAATCGAGGGCACGATAGACCGTAATCGGCGCCGGCCGCGCCATCGATTTTGCCAGTTCGTCGATCACCTCATAGGCACCTAGCGGGCGGTGGCTGGAAAGCAAGGCTCCCAGCACCTGGCGGCGGATTGGCGTGAATTTCTGCGCGCGCTGCTCGCAGACGGCCTCGGCATGCGCGAGCGCATCCGCGGTGCAGCGGCGGTGATCGTGATCGGGCGCGGGAAATACCGGGTTTGCGAGGGTCATGCGGCCAATCTTTTAGCATTTCGGCCCGGGAACCCAAAGCACGACACTGCAAACGGCTGCCAGCCATGCCCGCGCTGCGGGACAGCCACCCGCTAATCCGCCATGAAATAATCATAAGCTTGCTTATGATATCTCCTGCTTATTGGAGACCAAGCTCATGACCCGCGGGTCTGTCGACCAGAACTTCCTGTTCACGCTCGCAGAGCTCTACCGCCTGCTGCGCGTCTATGCCGACAAGGAGGCCTCGCGGTTCGGCATCACCCGCGCGCAATGGGCCGTGCTGGCCAAGGTCGAGCGCAGCGAGGGCATGAAGCAGTCGGAGCTCGCCGAGCTGCTCGAGGTGCAGCCGATCACGCTGACGCGCATGATCGACAAGCTCTGCGACAACGACTGGCTCGAACGGCGCAGCGACGCCTCGGACCGCCGCGTCAAGCGCCTCTATTTGAAGAAGGCCGGTCGGCAGCTGCTCGGCCGGATGACCGGGCTCAGGTCCGAGATCACCGCCAACGCGCTCGACGGCATCAACCCGGCGGATGCCCACCGTCTCCTCACCCAGCTCGAAACCATCAAGGAAAACGTGCGGACCGCGATCCAGGCCAGCGGTGCGGAACAAGCGCGTAAGGAGCAGCGCTATGGCTGATCAGGTTCTCAAGTTCCAGCCCGAGCAGAAGAGCGAGGGCGGCAAGCCGACGAAGAAGGCCGGCGCCGATCCGCGCCGCCGCCTGCTGGCGGGCCTGCGCCGCTATCGCCGTTTCCTGTTGCTGGTCGTGCTGCCGGTCGTCGTCGCCATCGGCGGCCTCACATTCTATCTCAATGGCGGACGCTATGTCGGCACCGACGACGCCTATGTCGGCGCGCAGAAGGTGCTGGTGACGCCCGACATCTCCGGCAAGATCCAGAAGGTGGTCGTGAAGGAGGGCCAGCTCGTCAAGCAGGGCGACGTGCTGTTCGAGATCGATCCCGTGCCGTTCCGCCTCGCGGTGGACGAAGCCAGAGCACAGCTGACGCAGGCGCTGACGACCTATGAAAACCTGCGCGCCAACATCAAGATCTATGGCGACATGCTCAACCTCGCCCAGCAGGGCGTCGATCTGAAGCAGCGCGACGTCGAGCGCAAGCAGGCGCTGGTAAAGAACAATTACGGCTCGCAGCTCGACCTCGACAACGCCTCGAACGCGCTGGTCACGTCCGGATCCGTGGCGCAATACGTCAGGCAGCAGCTCTCGACGGCGAAGACCCAACTGCTCGGCGATCCCAACCTGCCGCTGGAAAAATTCCCGGCCTATGCGGAGGCCAAGGCCAAGCTCGACAACGCCGAGCGCAATCTCGACCACGCTGTGGTGCGCGCCTCGATGGGCGGTGTGGCGACGCAGGTCGAGCAGATCCAGCTCGGCCGCTACGTCGCTGCCGGCACGCCGGTATTCACCATCATCGATGTCGCCCATCCCTGGGTCGACGCCAACCCGAAGGAGAGCGACCTCACCTACGTCACCGAAGGTCAGCCCGTGACGCTCGAGGTCGATGCGTTCCCGAACCACGTCTTCAAGGGCAAGATCGGCTCGCTCTCGCCCGGTACCGGTGCGCAATTCGCGATCCTGCCGCCGCAGAATGCCACTGGCAACTTCGTCAAGGTGGTGCAGCGCGTGCCGATCCGGATCTATTTCGACGAGACCGACAAATATGTGCGGAAGCTGAAAGCCGGCATGAGCGTCTATGCCACCATCGACACCGGCCACAAGCGCTCGCTGGCCAGCCTGTTCGGCCTGTCGGCGACAGCGGGCCAGGACAAAGATCAAGACTAAGAAAGACCGAGCTAGAGACTGCGACAAGGACTGATTCGATGTCCGACGCCAATGCCAGCCTGATGGTCCCCGGCCTGCGCCGAAACATGGTGACGATCTGCGCCATGACCGCGACCATCATGCAGGCGCTGGACACCACCATCGCCAACGTCGCCCTGCCATACATGCAGGGCAGCCTGTCGGCTTCGCAGGACCAGATCAACTGGGTGCTGACCTCCTATATCGTCGCCGCAGCGATCATGACAGCGCCGGTGGGCTGGATCGCCAACCGCTTCGGCCGCAAGCGCATCTTCATCATCTGCGCGGCCGGCTTCACCATGGCCTCGGTGCTGTGCGGCCTCGCGCAGGACATCAACCAGATGGTGCTGTTCCGCCTGCTGCAGGGGGTGTTTGGCGCGGCCCTGGTGCCGCTTTCGCAATCGGTCATGCTCGACTATTACACGCTCCAGGAGCGCGCCAAGGCGATGGCGATCTGGGGCATGGGCGTGATGATGGGCCCGATCATGGGGCCCTCACTCGGAGCCTGGTTGACCGAGACCTATTCCTGGCACTGGGTATTCTTCGTCAACCTGCCGTTCGGCGCCATCACCGTGCTCGGCCTCATCGTCTTCATGGATGAGACCGAAAAGAACCTCAGCCTCAGATTCGACTGGTTCGGTTTCGCCGCGCTGGCGGTTGCCATCGGCGCGCTGCAGCTCGCGCTCGACCGCGGCGAGCAATTGGGCTGGCTGGAATCCAACGAGATCCTCGCAGAGTTCATCGTCGCGGGGGTCGCCTTTTACTTCTTCCTCGCGCATTCCTTCACGACGTCGACGCCGTTCATCCGCTTCGCGCTGTTCCGGGATCGCAACTTCGTCACCGGCTGCGTGTTCATGATCGTGATGGGGCTCGTGCTGTTCTCGACCATGGCGCTGGCCTCGCCCTACATGCAGAACGTGATCGGCTATCCCATCATCACCGCCGGCCTGCTGCTGGCGAGCCGCGGCTTGGGCACCTTCTTCGCCATGATGCTGGTCGGCCGCATGATGCGCTATGTCGAGGCGCGCACGCTGATCATCGCCGGGCTGGCGCTGACCGCCGGCTCGCTGTTCCAGATGACCGGCTGGACCGACCTGACCCAGGTGCCGGAGATCGTCACCGTCAGCGTCATCCAAGGTTTTGGCTTCGGCCTCGTCTTCGTGCCGCTCTCGACCGTGGCTTTCCTGACGCTGTCGAACGAGCTGCGCACCGACGGCACCGCGATGCTGACCCTGATGCGCAACGTCGCAAGCTCGGTCGGCATTTCGATCGTGATCGCGCAATTGACGCAGGGCACGCGGTGGACCTACGCGATCCTCTCCGAGCACGTCAACCCGTTCAACCACGCACTGCAGATGCCCGGCGTCAGCGGCATCATCAATCTGTCCACCGACACCGGCCGCGCCATGGCCGACAGGATGGTCAGCGTGCAGGCGCAGATCATCGCCTTCTCCCATGATTACCAGCTGGTGATGATCTTCGTGCTCTTTACCCTGCCGCTCGCCTTGCTGATCGGCTCCACCAAGGCCACGCTGCGCAAGCAGGCGGCGGGGCCGGAGCATGCGGTGATGGAGTAACGCCCCAAACACCGTTTGTCGTCCCGGACAAGCGGAGCGCAGTTCCGGGACCCATACCCACAGGAAGACGTTGTTACGGGAATTCGGAGTTATCACTTTCGCAAGACCACTCCGTTCCGGGAGTATGGGTCCCGGATCGGCGCGCGCTTTGGGCGCGCTTGTCCGGGACGACACTGAATATGCGGCTTGCCCTACCCCAACAACTCCTCGCAGCCTAGATCGTCGACCGCCGCAAACACCCGCTCCAGATTGTTCCACCAGATTACCCGCGGGATATCGATGCTCCACTGCCAGACCGGCCTCGTGATCTGCCAGAGCACCGCCCAGCGATAGTCGCGATCGAGAGCGCCGCGCGAATAGCCGGTGATGCCGCTTTCGATCAACGTATCGTGGTAGACATTGAGCAGCGCGCGTTCGAGTGCCTGCCGGCGTTCCGGATACCAATGCATGGCCATCATATAGGCGAGGTCATGAGTCGGAACATTGATGCTCCAAAGATCGAAATCGAAGATGCGCACGGTATCGGCAACGCCCGCGCGCGGCAGCAGGAAATTCCAGATATGAGCGTCGCCATGGGTGATGCTGAGGTGGCGGCGTGAATGGTAGCGCTGGGATAGCGGTTCCGACTGATCGATGACACGGCGGTAGAGAATGCGCCGTTCTTCGCTGAGGCGATCACCGAGCATATCGGCGAAACGATCGTAGTGGCCGGCAAAGGTCTCCATACGCTGCGCGCTATCCTCGGCGCTCGCCAACGTGCCGACGCTGTCACCAAGATCGGGATGGTCCCACCATGCCGCATGCCAACGTGCGAGCGTCGTGACGATCGCGACCGCCTGACCGCGCGACGGCGGCAACGGCCATTGGGTCGCGGTTGCATGGCTGTCGGTGAGATCTTCGAGCAGAAGATGCCAGGCTAGGCTCCGCTCGTCGAAATGCCCATTGAAGCAGCGCGGCACGAGTCCCGGCGGCATTCTCGGTGCGAGCTGCATGTAGTAGTCCACCTCGCGCCTGCCGCCATTGGCGAGACGCTCGGCGAAGGCGGAATTGGGCATTTTGAGGATCAGCGACTGCGGAGCGCCGGCGGATTCGCCGACATAACGCAGGCCGAGACGGATGATATGCGACACGACGGTGTCGCGCTGATGCAGCACCTTCACTTCGCGCACCGCGCCGGCGTCCAGCACGCCGCCCCGGCGCAGCGCGGCCGTCAGTCGGGCGGGCTCAACGACCGCCGGCAATTGTGGAGATGTCATGAACCACGATGCCCCTATCCCGCGCCATACTGCACGATCACACTTCAGGGCACCAGCGGCGGAGCTGATGCCAGGCTCAAGCCGCCGCCGTCGAGTCGCGCACGGTTCGCACCACGACCGACCGCAGCTGTTCGAGATTGGCCGCCATCCCGGCGATCGCCTGCCTGACGTCCGCGGCGCGCTGGTTGACGGAGGCGGCGTCGCGGCTGACATCGCCGATCTTGGCCGAGACCTCCTTCGCCGCGGCGGCCGATTCGGAAATCGACCGCGAGATCTCCCGCGTCGCGGCATCCTGCTCTTCCATCGCGGCGGCGACTGAGGTCGCCACGCCGTCGATCTCGACGATGTGGCTCCCCATGGCCTCGACGGAATCGACCGCGGCCTGCGTCGAGGCCTGGATCTCCGCAATCAGCCGCCCGATCTCCTCGGTGGATTTGGCGGTCTGGTCGGACAGGGATTTCACTTCGGCGGCGACCACCGCGAAGCCCCGGCCGGCTTCGCCCGCGCGCGCCGCCTCGATCGTGGCGTTGAGCGCGAGGAGGTTGGTCTGGCCCGCGATGCCGCCGATCAGGTCGGAGACCTCGGCGATCTTCTTCACCGACCCGGCCAGCGCCTGGATGGTCGAACGCGCCTGCTCGCGGCCGGCGACCGCCGATTTGGTGACGGTGCTGGTGCGCGCGACCTGGCCTGCGATCTCGCGGATCGAGGCGCTCAGTTCTTCGGCTGCGGCCGAGACGGCCTGCGAGCTGCCGAGGGCCTGCGTCGAGGCCGCCGCGACCGCCTGCGACTGCGCAGAGAGCGACTTCGCGATCTCCGACAGGCCGGAGGCGGCCCGCTCGACGCCTTGCGTCGCCGCGGTCGCGGTGTCGACCGAGCGGCCGGTCTCGCGCTCGACGGTTTCGGCCATCTGGTGCAGGGCGGAGCGCTTGGCAAGCGCCGCCTCCTGCTCCTGCCGCAACTGCTCCTCGCGCAGACAGGAATTCTCGACCGCCGCCTGCTTGAACACGAGAAGCGCGCCCGCCATCGAGCCGACCTCGTCCTGGCGGTGCGCGAACGGGATGTCGGCGGCGAGATCGCCGGTCGCGAGCTTCTGCATCGTATCCGTCATGCGCACGATCGGACGCACCACGCCCAAGGCAACGCCGAGCAGCCCCGCGGCAATGAAGGCCAGGACGGCGGCGGAGACGCCGAGGAGAATATAGAGCATGGAGCTGTCGCGGTCCGCGGCCAGCTTTTCCATGGCCGCATTCTGCTTGTTGGCGTTCTCGACGATGCTGTCGATGACGGCGCGATGCCCGGTATAGGCCTCCTTGAGCTGCGCATAGGCGCGCTCGGAAGCCGCCGCATCCTTGGCTTTGAGGGCCGGCAGCAGCTGTTCGGACGCCTTCCAGAATTTCTGCACCTGGGCATCGGACTTCGACACCAGCGCGGTCTTCAGATCTGCCGAGAGGCTGGAGGAGACCCAGAACGCCTTGCGCTCGTCGTAATCCTTGCGGAGCTGGACCAGGCGCTCGCCGTGGGCGGCCAGCTGGTCCGGCTCGCGCATGGCCAGCGTCGCCTCGAGATAGGCTTCGATGACGTATTCCGGCGGCGGCAGGATGTCGGCGATGAGGTCGTTGCCGAGCTTGATGTCGGAATAGAGCGGGCCGCCGACCTTGAGCTCGCGCAGCGCATAGAGGCTGGTGGAAACAACCGCAGCAAAGCCGATGGCAAGGACGATCCCGAAAGCGATGATCGCGGCCGACAATGACAGACGAATCTTCATGAAATAATCCAGGACGCGCGCTGAAACCGCGAGGAGCCTAGATCAATATGGTAAATGCGGGATTGCCCTGCGGAAAGTCTCCGAAAGAAAGGCTCCGACACGCTACGGGAATTGAGCGTCGATCAATCGGATTTGGGTCAGCGGGACTGACGCACAGGCGGGCATGGAGACGATCAGGCCGGATGCAAGGCGACGCCGACCGCGGTTGCGCTGGATAGGAAACGTGGTGCCGACGACCTGGCGCCGTCGGCACATTTCGCTCAGACCTCGAAGAACACTGTCTCGTCGTCGCCCTGGAGGTGCAGGTCGAGCCGGTAAACCGCCTTGCCGCCCTCGCGCACCGCGGTCAGCGTGGCGCGGCGGTCAGCCGGCACCAGCGCCAGCACGGGATCGGCCGCGTTGCCGGCCTCGTCGCTGAAATAGATGCGGGTGTAGAGATGCCGCAGCATGCCGCGGCCGAACACCGCAAGCAGGATGTGCGGCGCCTGCGGCTTGCCGTCGGGATCCGGCACCACGCCCGGCTTGATGGTGTCGAAGGCGTAGTTGCCGTCCTTGTCGGTGCCGCAGCGGGCAAAGCCGCGGAAACTCGCATTCGGCAGCGCACGCTTGTCCTGCGGGTCGGCGAAGCGTCCCTGCCCATCCGGCTGCCAGATCTCCAGCATGCAGTCCGGTACGGCGACGCCGTCGCCGTCGAACACGCGGCCTTCGATACGGATGCAGTCCCCCGTGACGTCGGGGGTCAGCGTCGAGTTGGTGAACGCGTCGTTCCAGGCGTATTCGCCGGTCGGCGTCAGGCCGTATTTGAAGAACGGACCGACGGTCTGCGATGGGGTGATACCGTCAGGCTTCACAGACTCTTGCACTTTAGTGGTTCTCCATAGGCGTAGCGTTCTTGCCGCGCAGCACGATGTCAAAGCGGTAGCACAGCGCCCATTCGGGCTTTGTGTTCTCGAGATCGAACGAGGAAACCATCCGCGCCCGCGCCTTCTCGTCCGGCACCGAGTTGAAGATCGGGTCGAACGGAAACAGCGGGTCGTTCGGGAAATACATCTGGGTCACCAGGCGCGTCACGAAGGAATGGCCGAACACCGACAGATGGATGTGCGCCGGCCGCCACGCGTTGTGATGATTGCCCCAGGGATAGGCGCCCGGCTTGATGGTGACGAAGCGGTAGTAACCGGAGGCATCGCTCACGGTGCGGCCGGCGCCGGTGAAGTTCGGATCGAGCGGCGCCGGATGCTGGTCGCGGACATGGACGTAGCGGCCGCAGGCATTGGCCTGCCAGATCTCGACGAGCGAGTTCGGCACGCCGCGGCCGTCCTCGTCGCGCACATGGCCGTGGACGATGATGCGCTCGCCGATCGGCTCGCCACTGTGCTGGGTGGTGAGATCGCTGTCGCCCTCGCGCACGGTCTCATGGCCGTAGACCGGACCGGTCAGCTCCGACAGGGTGTGGCGCATCGGGATCAACGGCTTGTTCGGCGCGCGCTTGATCGAGCTCTTGTACTCGGGCGACAGCGGCAGCGGATGCGCCTTGTTGCTGTCGACGGGATAGATGAATGTCATGGGCGAACTCCTCCCCGGCCATTTCGGTCCGGCCGGTCAACGCTTCCGCCGATCATTATAGAATATAACTAATCTAGGGAAGCCGGTTTGGCAGGCGTCCTGCGCCCGGCAGGATCGGGCTATTTGATCGGCGGACGCGGCAGCACTGCCTCCCCCGCCTCCAGACGATAGGTGTGGTCGAGCGAGTACCAGGGCGCCGCAACATCACGTGCGGTCGAATGCGGCGTGTCGTGGCGCTGGAACTTGCCGATCAGCGCCTGCGTCACCCCGAACTGCACGTCGCTGTCGATATGCGGGTCGGCGGGATCGTAAACCTGCGAGATCAGCACCTTGAACCCGGGCTTGAAGATCAGGGCGTGCAGATGCGCGGGACGGTAGGGATGCCGGCTTTGCGCCTCGAGCAGGCGGCCGACCACGCCATTGGTCGGGATGGGATACCCGACCATCATCACCGAACGAAAGGAGAAGCGCCCATCCGCGTCGGTCGTGAACTTGCCGCGCAGGTTCATGTCGGCCTGCTCGGGGTCCTGGTTCTCGTAGAGGCCGACCGGCGAGGCATGCCAGACATCGACCTCGGCCCCCGCGACGGGCCGTCCGTCCTTGTCGACGACGCGGCCGCTGACGAACAGCGGCGCACCCGGCGTCTCGGAACGGACGATGGAGCCACCGTTCTCCACCCGCGGCGAGTTCAGCCGCCAGAACGGCCCAAGCAGCGACTGATCGGTTTCGGTATTGCCCTGATCGCCATTGTTGAGCAGGCACACCAGCGGCGAGACGCCGAGCGAGCCCGCCATCAGCACGACTTCATTATGCGTGTCGGTCGTCAGCTTGCCGAGCTCGGCGATGACGGCGGTCGCGTCGCGGAACTCTTTCTCCGTCAGGCGGACATCGCGCACGAAGCCGTGCAGGTGCTTGACCAGGGAGACCATGATCTGGCGCAGCCGCGGATCGGTTGTCCGCTCCATCACCGCCAGCGCCGCGGCCGTGACGTCCTGCTCGCGCTCGATGATCATCAGACGGCCCTCTCACCTTTCGTCATGGCCGGGCGTAGCCGTCCGAAGGACGGCGTCGCTTCCGCTCGCCTATGCCCGGCCATCCACGATCTTCTCACAGCACCAAAAACGTGGATGCCCGGGACAAGCCCGGGCATGACGAGTGCTGGGCACCGAGTCCCGGGATGACAGGACGCTACGCGTCCCGTCAGTTCAGCTTCTCGATCGCGACGGCCACACCCTGGCCGACGCCGACGCACATGGTGGCCAGCGCCAGCTTGCCGCCGCGCTTCTCCATGCCGTGGACGGCGGTGAGGGCGAGGCGCGCGCCGCTCATGCCGAGCGGATGGCCGAGCGCGATGGCGCCGCCATGCGGATTGACGAAATCGGCATCGTCCTTGACGCCGAGCTGGCGCAGGCAGGCGATGCCCTGCGAGGCGAAGGCTTCATTCAGCTCGATCAGGTCGAAATCGCTGATCTTCTTGCCGAGCCGCTCCATCAGCTTGCGTGTGGCCGGCACCGGGCCGATGCCCATGATGCGCGGCGGCACGCCGGCCGAGGCGAGCCCGAGGATGCGGGCCCGCGGCGTCAGGCCATGCTTTTTCACCGCGGCTTCCGAGGCCAGGATCATGGCGGCGGCGCCGTCATTGACACCGGAGGCGTTGCCGGCCGTCACCGTGCCGGGATTGCGCACGATCGGCTTCAGCTTGGCGAGACCTTCCAGCGTGGTCTCGGGACGGGGATGCTCGTCCTTGTCGACGGTGATGGGGCCGGCCTTGCCGCCGGGAATGGTGATCGGCGTGATTTCCTCGGCGAAATAGCCTGCCGCGATCGCCGCACCCGCACGCTGCTGCGAGCGGATCGCGAAGGCGTCCTGGTCGGCGCGCGAAACCTGGAATTCCTCGGCGACGTTCTCGCCGGTCTCGGGCATCGCATCGACGCCGTACTGCGCTTTGAGCAGCGGATTGATGAAGCGCCAGCCGATGGTGGTGTCGAAGATCTCGGCCGAACGCGAGAAGGCTTCCTGCGCCTTGCCCATCACGAAGGGTGCGCGCGTCATCGATTCGACGCCGCCTGCGATGGCGAGCTCGATCTCGCCGGCGCGGATGGCGCGGCCCGCGGCGCCGACTGCATCAAGGCCCGAGGCGCAGAGCCGGTTCAGGGTCTGGCCGGGAACCGAATCCGGCAGGCCCGCCAGCAGCAGCGCCATGCGCGCGACATTGCGGTTGTCCTCGCCGGCCTGGTTGGCGCAACCGAAGAACACTTCGTCCACCTGCGCCCAGTCGAGATTGGGGTGCTTGGCCATCAGCGCCTTGATGGGGGCGGCGGCCAGATCGTCGGCGCGCACCTTGGCGAGCGAGCCTCCAAAACGGCCAATCGGGGTCCGCACGGCATCGCAGATAAAGACGTCACGCATCGTTGTTCTCCCTGAATGCCGCGGTCCGGCCAAATTCTTCAATGTCGGCGGAGTTTTAGGAGGGCGCCCGCGGCAGGTCAATTGACGGTTTCGCGGGTCAGACGTCATTCCGGGGCGCGCCATTTGGCGCGAACCCGGAATCCATTTGTCGGCGTGACGTGCGGCCCGATGGATTTCCGGGCCTGCGCCTGACGGCGCATCCCGGAATGACGACCGAGAATGTGGCAGCACCTCGCGCCTCCCACTGCGGACAACGTGGAAAACCCGCTCCTCCCGGCCAAAGCGATAGGAGCAGGTACCGAAATTTTGTAGGTTGCGCCGCCCATGACGATGCAACAGCCGATACCTGTCCCGCCCCCCGAGGACACGCCCGCGCCGCAGGCCGAAGCCGCCGCGCGCGTCACGCCGATGATGGAACAGTACCTCGATATCAAGGCGGCGCATCAGGGCCTCCTGCTGTTCTACCGGATGGGCGACTTCTACGAGCTGTTCTTCGAGGACGCGGAGATCGCCTCGAAAACGCTCGGCATCGTCCTGACCAAGCGCGGCAAGCATCAGGGCGCGGATATCCCGATGTGCGGCGTGCCGGTCGAGCGCTCCGAGGATTATCTGCATCGCCTGATCTCGGCCGGCCACCGGGTCGCGGTCTGCGAGCAGACCGAGGATCCCGCCGCGGCCAAGGCGCGCGGCAACAAGAGCGTTGTGCGCCGTGGCGTGGTGCGGCTGGTGACGCCGGGCACGCTGACCGAGGACACGCTGCTCGACGCGCGCGCCAACAATTACCTGCTGGCGATCGCGCGTGCCCGCTCCTCCGCCGGCGGCGACCGCTTCGGCCTTGCCTGGATCGACATCTCGACCGCCGAATTCATGGTCACCGAAGTTTCGGGCGGCGAGCTCGCCGCCACGCTGGCGCGCATCAACCCGAACGAGGCGATCGTCACCGACGCGCTCTACAACGACAGCGAGCTCGGACAGACCCTGCGCGAGCTGCCGGCGGTGACGCCGCTGACCCGCGACGTGTTCGACGGCGCGACCGCCGAGAAGCGGCTGTGCGACTACTTCGCCGTCGCGACCATGGACGGGCTCTCCCAGCTCACGCGCCTGGAGGCCACCGCCGCGGCCGCCGCCGTCACCTATGTCGACCGCACCCAGGTCGGCAAGCATCCGCCGCTGTCGCCGCCCGCGCGCGAGGCTTCCGGCGCGACCATGGCAATCGACCCGGCCACCCGCGCCAATCTCGAGCTGACGCGGACGCTGGCCGGCGAACGCCGCGGCTCGCTGCTCGACGCGATCGATTGCACGGTCACCTCGGCGGGTTCGCGCCTGCTCGCACAGCGTCTGGCGGCGCCGCTGACGGATGCCCCGGCAATCGCCCGCCGGCTCGACGCGGTCAGCGCCTTCGTTGCCGATTCCACGGCGCGCGAGGACATTCGCAGCATTTTGCGCGGCGCACCCGACATGTCGCGCGCATTGGCTCGGCTCTCGGTCGGCCGCGGCGGACCGCGCGACCTCGCCGGCATCCGCGACGGCGTCATCGCCGCCGACCAGGTGCTGACGCGGCTCTCCGAACTGGATGGGGCGCCGCAGGAGATCACGGCGGTGATGGCGGCGCTGCAAAGGCCGTCGCGCGAACTCGCATCCGAATTTGCCCGTGCGCTCGACGAGCAGCTGCCCCTGATCAAGCGCGACGGCGGGTTCGTTCGTCCCGGCTTTGAGCCCGCCCTCGACGAGGCGCGGAACCTGCGCGACGCCTCACGCCTCGTGGTGGCCTCGATGCAGGCGCGCTACGCCGACGACACCGGCGTCAAGGCTCTGAAGATCCGGCACAACAACGTGCTCGGCTATTTCGTCGAGGTCACGGCCCAGCACGGCGACAAGCTGATGTCGCCGCCCCTGAACGCCACCTTCATCCATCGCCAGACGCTGGCGGGACAGGTGCGCTTCACCACCTCCGAGCTCGGCGAGATCGAAGCCAAGATCGCCAATGCCGGCGACCGCGCGCTCGGGCTCGAGCTCGAGATCTTCGAGCGGCTCTGTGCGAAAGCGCTCGAGATCAGCGACGATCTGCGCGCCGCGGCACAAGGTTTTGCGCTGCTGGACGTCGCGACGTCGCTGGCCAAGCTCGCGGTCGACGAGAACTATGTGCGGCCCGAGGTCGATGGCTCGCTCAGCTTTGCGATCGAGGCCGGACGCCATCCCGTGGTCGAGCAGGCCCTGAAGCGCAACGGCGAGCCGTTCATCGCCAATGCCTGCGACCTGTCGCCTGCGCCAGCGCAGAAATCCGGCCAGCTCTGGCTGCTGACCGGCCCGAACATGGCGGGTAAATCGACCTTCCTGCGCCAGAATGCGCTGATCGCGCTGATGGCGCAGATCGGCAGCTTCGTGCCGGCCACGCGCGCGCGGATCGGCATCGTCGACCGCCTGTTCTCGCGCGTCGGCGCCGCCGACGATCTGGCCCGAGGCCGCTCCACCTTCATGGTGGAGATGGTCGAGACCGCGGCGATCCTGAACCAGGCCGGCGAGCGCGCTCTGGTGATTCTCGACGAGATCGGGCGTGGCACCGCGACCTTCGACGGCCTCTCGATCGCCTGGGCCGCGATCGAGCATCTGCACGAGCGCAATCGCTGCCGGACGCTGTTCGCGACGCATTATCACGAGCTGACCGCACTCTCGGCCAAGCTGCCGCGGATGTTCAATGCGACGGTGCGGGTGAAGGAGTGGCAGGGCAACGTCGTGTTCCTGCACGAGGTGCTGCCGGGCTCGGCCGACCGCTCCTACGGCATCCAGGTGGCGAAACTCGCCGGCCTGCCGCCGGCGGTGATCACACGCGCCAAATCCGTGCTCTCCAAGCTGGAGGCGCAGGACCGCGGCCAGACCGCGCGAGCCTTGGTGGACGACCTGCCGCTGTTCGCCGTGCCGTCGCGCGCCGCCGCGGAAGCCGCGCCGCCGACCGAAGCCGAGTTGCTGATGGAGGCGGTGAAGGCGCTGCACCCCGACGAAATGTCGCCACGCGAAGCGCTGGACGCGCTCTATGCGTTGAAGGCCAGGCTGCCGAAGCAATAGTGGTATCGTAGCCCGGATGAGCGAAGCGACATCCGGGGACGTATGTCCCGCATATCGCAGCGCTCATGCGGGCTACAAATGCAGGCTGGATAGCCTACGCCCTCGCCGCGATCGCCGCCGCTTCTGCCGCCGCGCGCTGCATGCTGGTCGACATCTCGTTCGTCACGGTGCTCTGCTCCTCGATCGCCGCGGCCGTCGAGGTGACGTACTCGCTGACATTGTTGATCGCCTGCTTGATCGAACCGAGCGCGCTGACGACGTCGCCGGAAATGCTGTTGAGGCTGCCGATCTCCTCGCCGATCTTGTCGGTCGCCTGCTTGGCCTGGTTGGCGAGGCTCTTGACTTCGGAGGCGACCACCGCGAAGCCGCGGCCGGCCTCGCCGGCGCGGGCCGACTCGATCGTGGCGTTGAGCGCGAGCAGGTTGATCTGCCCGGTGATGTTGTTGATCATCTCGACGATGCCGCTCATCGCCTGCGCGGCTTCGGTGAGGCGCTGGGCCTGCGCGTCGGCGGAGGAGACCTGATCGACCGCGCTCATCGCGGTTTCGCGGGATTTGGTCATCGCCTCGGAGATTTCCCGCACCGAGGCGTTGAGCTCCTCCGAGCCGGCGGCGACCGATTCCATCATGCCGCGGACGCGCTCATTGCCCATGCGGACCAGCACCTGCCGCGTGGTGTCGGTTGCGTATTTCACCACCTTGAACGGCTTGCCGTTGAGATCGAGGATCGGATTGTAGGAGGCCTGGATGTAGACCTCCTTGCCGCCCTTGCCGATGCGCTTGTATTCGGCCGCCTGGTATTCGCCGCGATTGAGCGCGGCCCAGAACTCGCGATAGCCGGCGCCATCGCGCTCGCTGGGATCGACGAACATGCTGTGATGCTGGCCCTTGATCTCGGCCAGCGAATAGCCGAGCGCGCCGAGGAAGTTGGCGTTGGCGGTGATGATCGTGCCGTCCATGTTGAACTCGATCACGGCCTGCGCCTTGTCGATGGCGGCGATCTGACCGGCGAGATCGGCGTTCTTCAGCTTCTCCGCGGTCACGTCGGTTGCGAACTTGACGACCCCGTACGGCTTGCCGGTCTCGTCGAGCAGCGGATTGTAGGAGGCGAGAATCCAGACCTCGCGGCCGCCCTTGGCGATCCGCTTGAACTCGCCGGCCTGATAGTCGCCGCGATTGAGAGCGGCCCAGAATTCGCGATAGGCCGAGCTGTTGCGTTCGGCCTCCGCCACGAACAGGCTGTGATGCTTGCCCTCGATCTCCGCCAGCGAGTAGCCGAGCGTCCTGCAGAAATTCTCGTTGGCCGTGACGACGGTGCCGTCGAGCTTGAATTCGATGACGGCCTGAGCGCGGCTGATGGCGGCGATCTTCGACGCATCCGTCATGCTCCGGATCTTCTTCGCAGTGATGTCGGTCGCAATCTTGGCGACCATCACCGCCTTGCCGTTGCCGTCGAGCACTGGATTGTAGGAGGCTTCGATCCAGACCTCGCGGCCGTCCTTCGCGATCCGCTTGAACTCGCGCGCCTGATACTCGCCACGGTTCAATGCAGCCCAGAACGCCTTGTACTCGGCGGACTCGCGCTGGTCGGCCGGCACGAACATGGAGTGATGCTTGCCCTGAATCTCGTCGAGCCGATAGCCGAGGGCGTCGAGAAAGTTCTTGTTCGCCGTGATGATCGAGCCATCGAGATTGAATTCGATCATGGCCTGCGAACGGCCGATGGCGTCGAGTCGTGCCTGTGCATCACTGTGGGACTTGCGACCGAACATCAAGGAATCTCCATCTCGAAATAGCGTGGACGGCTCGTAGGGGAAACAACAGTTGCAGCGGCACAGCCGTATTCAAATCGACAATTCCCGCGCGTCCCCGCACTCGGATGCAGCTCGGACGAGTTCGCGCTCACGGCAACGGACGCGGGTACGCTGGTTTATTCGTAGATGAAAAGCGCGAAGAAAGTTCTAATAGACCTGTCGGAAATCGGCTGGAGCCAGAGCGATTCTGTGCGCATCGAAGACCAACGGCAATCGCGGCTGCGATTTGAAATGACGCATCTCGATCAATGGCTTGTGCGTACCCGCGCTGTGCTGGACATTTCTGGCCCGGCGTTTGCGCGGCGCGATGACGCTCCGCTCCGTAGTCTCACGGAGACCGCGCCTTCCGCATGACGCGTCCACGCTGCCACAGCGTCAAGTTCCACAGCACGCAGCTTGCAAGCGCAACAGAAAGACCAGTCGCCGATCCGAATTGCGCCACCGCAATGTGCATGATGGCGATCGCCATCCCGAAGCCGAGCAATCCCCAGGCGGAGTTGGCAAGCACCGCGGCCGTCGGCGGGCCGCCGATGCGCGGGTGCAGGATCACCATCATGCTGGTGAACACGACCGGAAACAGCGCGATGATACCGCTGATCCGCGGGCCGACCCATCCTGACGTCGAGACCACGATGGCGACGAGAGTCGCAACCAGCAGAGCCCGCATCGGCACGTCGTACCAGCGGCGCGTCACCAAAGGCATTTTCACATGGCGATAGCCCGCCAGGAGCGGAATGCAGATGCCGAATGCGATCAGGTTGGCGGCAAGCCCCGCGGCGAGCGACCAGTCGAACCGGCGGATGATCGATGCCAGCACGATCCAGACCGCGACTGCGCTTCCACAACTCACTACGAGATTGTGCCGCTGCGACAGCACGACATAGGTGAGACACATGAAAATCGTCGCCGCATTGACCGGCAGGCTCGCCAGCGCACCCTGCGCGATGAAGGCGGCGTCATGATCGATCGCGAGGAAGACGTAGGATGGACCGGCCGACACCGGCAGGGTCGCAACCAGCGCGCCGATCACAGGCCCCGCGCGTTCGGTGATGATCGACGCCGACACCACGAACGCCGCCGCGATCGCCATGCGCAGGAGCAGAAAGAGGATGAAGTGGAGGTCGAGGGACATTTTTGTTTTGTCGTCCCGGACAAGCGCAGCGCAGATCCGGGACCCATACTCATAGGCTTCGCTGTGTTGAGCAGCTTTAGTGGACAGTTCGGCGATACAATCGGCGCTAGGGATTCTGGGTCCCTGCTGTTCGCCGGGACGACACCGATTGTGGAGTAGCGGCCTTCGCCTTACATCCGCTGCATCGACACCGACACCTTGGGGCCGTTCTTGATGGTCTGATAGACCACGCAATAGCGCTCGGTGAGCTTGAGCAGCAGGTCGAGCTTGTCCTGAGGCGCGTCGGTGTCGACCTCGAAGCGTAGGCGGATCTCGGCGAAGCCGACCGGAGCTTCCTTGTCGATGCCGAGCGTGCCGCGGAAGTCGAGATCGCCCTCGGCGTAGACGTTGCCGGTCGTGAGCGGCACCTCGATCGCAGTCGCGACGGACTTCAGCGTGACGCCGGCACAGGCGACCAGGGCTTCGAGCAGCATGTCGCCGGAGCAAAGCTCGAGGCCGGAACCGCCGGTGCCCGGATGCAGGCCGGCCATCGCGATGGCACGACCGGTCTCGACCTTGCAGGCAATGCCTTCGCCGTCGGTGGAGCCCTTGGCCTTCAGCGTGATCAGCGCGGCCTTGGGATCGGTCTTGTAGCGCTCTTTGATCGGGGCTTGCATCTGGCGCAGTTGGACAGCGTCCATCTTGTTCTCTCCCGGCATGTCGTTCCTCACGAGCGGTATAGAAGGCGGCCGGTTTCGTGTCAGCTCATGATTGATGGGACCTGCCATGAGCGACCGGAATCGAGCCAAAAACAAACGTATTTTCATGATGTTACGCTTGAATCACGAGCAACGCCACAGACTGTCCGATCTGCATGACCGAACTCATCGGTCGCTGGCTTGCGAATGTCTCGTGACAGCGCCTGTCACCTCTTATATCCGGAGGGACATGGACAGCATCGCGACTGAGCAGAAGGCCGGGGTGGACGATCGTTTCGACACCACGCGGATAACCGCCGCGGTCGATGCGCTTGCCGAACAGTATCAGGGACGCGAGGACGCGTTCCGCACGGCGATGGCGCAATTGCTCAAGGCGGAACTTATCGCGGCGCGCGCCGCCGCGCAGGCTATCCTCTTGAAGGACCGCCACGGCCGGCGCTGCGCCGAGCGGCTGTGCCACGTGCAGGACGAGATCATCCGCATCCTGTATTCGGCGGCGACGCGCCATCTCTACCGCTCGCCGATCCCGAGCGGCGCCGAGCGCATGGCGGTCGTGGCCACGGGCGGCTATGGCCGCGGCCTGATGGCGCCGGAATCGGACATCGATTTGCTCTTCATCCTGCCCTACAAGCAGACCGCCTGGGGCGAGCAGGTCGCCGAGGCGATCCTCTATTGCCTCTGGGACATGGGGCTGAAGGTCGGCCACGCCACCCGCTCGGTCGACGAATCGATCCGGCAGGCGCGTGGCGACATGACGATCCGCACTGCGATCCTGGAGACGCGCTTCCTCACCGGCGACAAGCCGCTCTATGAGGAGCTGGTCGAGCGCTTCGACAAGGAAGTCGTGCAGGGCACCGCGTCGGAATTCGTCACCGCAAAGCTCGCCGAGCGCGAGGAGCGGCACCGCCGCGGCGGCCAGTCGCGCTATCTTGTCGAGCCCAACGTCAAGGACGGCAAGGGAGCCTTGCGCGACCTGCACACTCTGTTCTGGATCGCCAAATACGTCTACCGGGTGCGCGATACCCACGAGCTGGTCGCGCGCGGCGTGTTCGACGCGCAGGAATATCGCAGCTTCCGCCGCTGCGCCGATTTCCTCTGGTCGGTGCGCTGCAATCTGCATTTCTACTCTGGCCGCGCCGAGGAGCGCCTGTCCTTCGACCTCCAGCGCGAGATCGCGATCCGGCTCGGCTATACCTCGCATCCCGGCATGCAGGACGTCGAGCGCTTCATGAAGCACTACTTCCTGGTCGCCAAGGAAGTCGGCAACCTCACCGCCATCCTCTGCGCCAAGCTCGAGGACCAGCAGGCCAAGCCTGCCCCGGTGCTGAGCCGGATGATGGCCCGCTTGCGACCGACCGCGGCGAGGCGGCGCGTCCCTGACAGCGACGACTTCATCGTCGACAACAACCGCATCAACGTCGCCGCGCCTGATGTCTTCAAGCACGATCCGGTCAACCTGATCCGCATCTTCCGCCTCGCGCAGAAGAACAACCTCGCTTTCCACCCGGATGCGATGCGCGACGTGACGCGCTCGCTCGGCCTGATCAACGCGGGCTTGCGCGAAAATCCCGAGGCCAACCGGCTGTTCATGGAGATCCTGACCTCCGACAACGCGGAGATCGTGCTGCGGCGGATGAACGAGACCGGCGTGCTCGGCCACTTCATCCGCGCTTTCGGCAAGATCGTCTCGATGATGCAGTTCAATATGTATCATCACTACACCGTCGACGAGCACTTGATCCGCTGCATCGGCTTCCTCCAGGACATCGAGCGCGGCGGCAACGAGGAGTTCGCCCTCGCCAGCGATCTCATGCGCAAGAGCCGGCCCGAGCACCGCGCGGTGATCTACATCGCGACATTGCTGCACGACGTCGCCAAGGGCAGGCCCGAGGATCACTCGATCGCCGGCGCGAAGGTCGCCCGACGGCTGTGCCCGCGGCTCGGCTTCAGCCCTGCCGACACCGAGCTCGTGGCGTGGCTGATCGAGGAGCATCTGACGATGTCCACGGTCGCGCAGTCGCGCGACCTCTCGGATCGCAAGACCATCGAGAATTTCGCCGCCGTGGTGCAGTCGGTCGAGCAGATGAAGCTCTTGACCATCCTGACCACGGCCGACATCCGCGGCGTCGGCCCGGGCGTGTGGAACGGCTGGAAGGCGCAGCTCTTGCGCTCTCTATACTATGAGACGGAACCGGTGCTCACGGGCGGATTCTCGGAGGTCGACCGGGGAAAACGTCTTGCGGCCGCGCACGCCGAATTCCGCATGGCCTTCGCCGAATGGCCGAAGGACGAGCTCGACGCCTATATCGCCCGGCACTATCCCGCCTACTGGCTCAAGGTCGAGCTGCCGCGCAAGATCCGCCACGCCCGCTTCGTCCGCTCCAGCGAGCAGGCCGGCCACAAGCTGGCGATCAATGTCGGCTTCGACGAGGTGCGCGGCGTCACCGAGCTGACGATCTTTGCCGCCGACCATCCCTGGCTGCTGTCGATCATCGCGGGCGCCTGTGCCTCGGCCGGCGCCAACATCGTCGATGCCCAGATCTACACCACGACCGACGGCCGCGCGCTCGACACGATCTCGATCTCCCGGGAATACGAACGCGACGAGGACGAGGGTCGGCGCGCCACGCGCATCGGCGAGATGATCGAAGACGTGCTGGAGGGCAAGCTGCGCCTGCCCGAAGCCGTGGCGCGGCGCACCGTACGCAGCAAGGCGAAGCCGTTCGTGATCGAGCCGGAAGTGACCATCAACAACCAGTGGTCCGACCGTTACACCGTGATCGAGGTCTCGGGCCTCGACCGGCCCGGCCTGCTCTACGAGCTGACCACGGCCATCTCCAAGCTCAATCTCAACATCGCCTCGGCCCATGTCGCGACCTTCGGCGAGCGCGCGCGCGACGTGTTCTACGTCACCGACCTCCTGGGCGCGCAGATCAATGCGCCGACGCGGCAGGCTGCAATCAAGAGCGCGCTGACCCATGTCATGGCCGGCGACAAGGCGGTGCAGCCGGCGGCGTGACTCCCGCCGTCATTCCGGGGCGATGCGCAGCATCGAACTCTGGTGCGCACTTGCGCACCTGAGAATCTCGAGATTCCGGGTTCGCGCTTCGCGCGCCCCGGAATGACGACGGGGAGAGATTGGCGCGTTAGCCTTTCACACCTCCACCCCCTCATGCCGCAGCAGCCAGCGCTTGCGCTCCAGGCCGCCGCCGTACTTCACCAGCGAGCCATCCGCGCCGATCAGCCGGTGACAGGGCAGCACCACGCTGATCGGGTTGGAGCCGTTGGCATGGCCGACCGCACGAATAGCCTTGGGCATGGCGATCCTTGCGGCGAGCGCGCCGTAGCTCAGCGTGGTACCCGCCGGGATTTGCGCAAGCGCGGTCCAGACCTTCTGCTGGAACGGCGTGCCGGCGATGCGCCAGGCGATGGCAGAGAGCTGGCCGAGTTCGCCCTCGAAATAGCCGGACAGCGCCGTTCGCATATCCGCGGGCGCAGGCTGGTTGCTCAGATCCACGGCACCGTAATGCAGGCGCAGCAGCTCGCGCATGCGATGCTCGTAATCCTCCCAGTCGAGCGCGCGTAGCGCGCCGTCGACATCGGTCACGAGCAGCGCAATCCCGATCGGCGTCATCAGGCGATCGAGGCGGAAGCGTTCAGGCGTCTTGGTTGATCGAACGGGCATCGCGGCACCAGGCAATCGAAAACACACCCATCGCACTTGCCATGCGGGCCGTGCTAACGTCCACCCGAAAGCTGACGCTCTTGGGGGAGCTGACCTTGATCCTGATCGCCAATGTGCTGGTGGCGCTGGTCGCGGCACTGCACGTTTTCTTCCTGATCCTGGAGATGTTTCTCTGGGACAGGCCGCTGGGCCTCAAAGTGTTTCGGAATACGCCGGAGAAGGCCGAGATCACGAAAGTGCTGGCTGCCAATCAGGGCCTCTATAACGGCTTCCTCGCTGCCGGCCTGACCTGGGGCCTCGTGCACGGCAATCCCGCCTTCGCGCTCCAGATCAAGGCGTTCTTCCTGCTTTGCGTGATCGTCGCCGGCGTCTATGGCGCGGCGACCGTCAGCACGCGGATTCTGATGGTGCAGGCGCTGCCGGCGGCGGTCGCGCTGGTTGCGTTGTTCTTGGCTTAGTTTCTGGCCTGAGACGCTACGGCGCAGCGCGGCGATCCTTGCGCCGCGGCGAACCTTCCTCCACAATCTTCGGCAGCGATGGCGACCGTTGCAATCAACGGAGAAAGACCGTCGGCCGAAAATTCCGTCAGGAGGAACAACCCAAGATGAACAATCGCAGAGCCTTCATAGCTGCCGCGGCGGCGCTCGCCGTCGCAATCCCCACCAGCCAGGCCCTCGCCCAGAAGAAATACGACACCGGCGCAACCGACACCGAGATCAAGATCGGCCAGACCGTGCCGTTCTCCGGCGCCTATTCCGTCTACGCCAATATCGGCAAGACCCAGGCCGCCTATTTCAAGATGATCAACGATCAGGGCGGCATCAACGGCCGCAAGATCAAATTGATCCAGTATGACGACGCCTATTCGCCACCGAAGACCGTCGAGCAGGTGCGCAAGCTCGTCGAAGGCGACGAAGTGCTGTTCACCTTCCAGCTGATCGGCACCGCCGCGAATGCCGCCGTGCAGAAGTATCTCAACGGCAAGAAGGTCCCGCAACTCCTCGCCTCGACCGGCGCCGCGCGCTTCAACGATCCGCAGAACTATCCCTGGACCATCGCCTACAATCCCAACTACGTGTCCGAGGGGCGGATCTACGCCAAGTACATTCTCAAGGAGCATCCCAACGCCAAGATCGGCGTGCTCTACCAGAACGACGACATGGGCCGCGACTATCTGGCGGGGCTCAAGAGCGGCCTCGGCGACAAGGCCGCCAGCATGATCGTCGGCGAGGTCTCCTACGAAGTCACCGACCCCACCGTCGATTCGCAGGTGGTCAAGCTGAAGTCGATGGGAGTTGATCTGTTCTTCGACGCCTCGACGCCGAAATTCGCGGCGCAGGCGATCAAGAAGCTTGCCGATCTCGGCTGGTCTCCGGTGCACATCCTCGACATCAATGCGAGCCCGGTGTCGGCAACGCTGAAGCCGGCCGGCCTCGACATCTCCAAGGGCATCATCTCGACCAATTACGGCAAGGACCCGGGCGATCCCCAGTGGAAGGACGATCCGGGCGTGAAGGCCTTCTTCGCCTTCATGGACAAGTATTTCCCGGAGGGCGACAAGCTCAACACCATCAACACCTATGCCTATTCGGTGGCCGAGCTGCTGGTGCAGGTCTTGAAGCAATGCGGCGACGACCTGACGCGCGAGAACGTCATGAAGCAGGTCGCCAACATCAAGGGCTACACGCCGAGCCTGGCGCTGCCGGGTATCAAGATCAACACCGGCCCCAATGACTACCGCGTCAACAAGCAGATGCAGATGATGAAGTTCAACGGCGAACGCTGGGAGCTGTTCGGACCGATCATCGAGGACACCGGCCCGTCGGGTTAGGCGCTGGTCTCGTAGGGTGGGTTAGCCGAAGGCGTAACCCACCACTTTCTGCCGATACACGGGAACGAGAAGAGGTGGGTTACGCCCAGCGGACCGCGCTTCGCGCCGCCGCTGCGCTAACCCACCCTACAATCTACTTCGGTATCTCCCCGAAATTCTTTCCGACCGGCAGCACGGCGTGCCGGATCAGCCGCGAATCCTCCACCGCGGCCTGGCGGTGCTTCACCGCCTCGCGATAGACGGGATCGCGGATCATCTCGACGAAGGCCGCGACGCTCGGATATTCGGCGATGAAGCAATGGTCCCAGCGCTCCTCCTGCGGGCCGATCAGCATCAGCTCGAACCTGCCCTGCCAGACGATGCGGCCGCCGAGACGCTCGAACACCGGGCCGCTCTCGCGGCCATAGGCCGCATAGGCCTCCGCGCCGCTCGCCTTGCGGCCGTCCGGATAGGCCGCCTCCTTCCGCAGGCGCACCAGATTGAGCATGTGGATCGGGCCCGGGCGGTCGTTCTCCCGGAACTGCGCGAAGATCTCCTTGGTCGGATCGATATGGCCCATGCGAGCTCCCTTTTATTTATGCGGGCGATCCTAGCCCCGGCGGCAGGGGAGCGGAACTGCGGCGGGCGAATGCCCCACCTCCTAATCACGCGTTAACGACAGGGTAACCGGGCCTTAAACAGCGACCGCTAGCGTGCGGCGGGGCGGACTGACCGGGCGTATTGCGTATGGCGTGGGGAAAGAAAAAGGGTGCGCGGAAGGAGCCGCTGTTCGGCTTGCCCGCGGCGCTCGCCGATCTGCGCCTGACCGCTGCGGACCGCGTTCCCGGCGGCGACGACAAGCCGAAGAAATCTGCGAAACCATCCGCCAAGCGCAAGAGCGAGGATGCCGGCGACGAGCCACCCCGCGAGCGGAAGGCACCTGCCGGCCGCAGCGGCGCCAAGCGCCGCGCGAGGTCGCGCGGCGGCTTCAGCCTCGGCCGCCTCGTTTATTGGGGCGCGGTGCTGAGCCTGTGGGGCGCCATCGCCGTGATCGCCGTCGTGGTCTATGTCGGCGCCCATCTGCCTCCGATCCAGTCGCTGGAGATTCCCAAGCGGCCGCCGACGATCCAGATCGTCGGCATCGACGGCAGCATGCTGGCGCAGCGCGGCGAGATGGCCGGCGCCAATGTCGCGCTGAAGGACCTGCCGCCCTACCTGCCCAAGGCGTTCATCGCCATCGAGGACCGCCGCTTCTATTCGCATTTCGGCATCGATCCCGTCGGCATCCTGCGGGCCCTCGTCACCAACGTGCTCCATCGCGGCGTGTCGCAGGGCGGTTCGACGCTGACGCAGCAGCTCGCCAAGAACCTGTTCCTGACCCAGGAGCGCACCATACAGCGCAAGCTGCAGGAGGCAGAGCTCGCGATCTGGCTGGAGCGCAAGCACTCCAAGGACGACATCCTGGAGCTCTATCTCAATCGCGTCTATTTCGGCTCCGGCGCCTACGGCGTCGAAGCCGCCGCACAGAAATATTTCGGCAAGTCGGCGAAGAACGTCACGATCGCCGAAGCCGCGATGCTGGCCGGCCTCGTCAAGTCGCCGTCGCGCCTTGCGCCGAACCGCAATCCGGAAGGCGCCGAAGCGCGCGCGCAGATCGTGCTCACGGCGATGGCGGACGCGAAATTCATCACCGACGCGCAGGCCAAGGCCTCGATCGGCCATCCTTCCTACAACGTGAAGCCGGCGGGCGCCGGCACGGTCAATTACGTCGCGGACTGGATCGGCGAGGTGCTGGACGACCTGGTCGGCCAGATCGACGAGAGCATCAAGGTCGAGACCACGATCGATCCGAAACTGCAGAGCGTGGCGGAAGCCGCGATCATCGACGAGCTCGCGGCCAAGAGCGTGAAGTTCAATGTCAGCCAGGGCGCACTGGTGGCGATGACGCCCGACGGCGCGGTGCGCGCCATGGTCGGCGGGCGGAACTATTCCGACAGCCAGTACAACCGGGCTGTGACCGCCAAGCGCCAGCCGGGCTCCTCGTTCAAGCCGTTCGTGTACCTCACCGCGCTCGAACAGGGCCTGACGCCCGACACGATGCGCCAGGACGCGCCGATCGAGGTCAAGGGCTGGAGACCCGAGAACTACACCCACGAATATTTCGGCGCGGTGACGCTGACGCAGGCGCTGGCGATGTCGCTCAACACGGTCGCGATCCGCCTCGGCCTCGAGGTCGGGCCGAAGAACGTGGTGCGCACCGCGCACCGGCTCGGCATCTCCTCCAAGCTCGAACCCAATGCCTCGATCGCGCTCGGCACCTCCGAGGTCTCCATGGTCGAGCTGGTCGGCGCCTATGCGCCCTTCGCCAATGGCGGCCTCGCGGTGGCGCCGCATGTCGTGACGCGGATCAGGACGCTCAGCGGCAAGCTGCTCTACATGCGCCAGCCGGAGGAGCGCAACCAGGTCATCGAACCCCGCTATGTCGGCATGATGAACGCGATGATGCGGGAGACGCTGATATCAGGCACCGCCAAGAAGGCCGAAATTCCCGGTTGGCCGGCCGCCGGCAAGACCGGCACCAGCCAAGATTATCGCGACGCCTGGTTCATCGGCTACACCGCCAACCTCGTCACCGGTGTCTGGCTCGGCAACGACGACAACTCGCCGACCAAGAAGGCGACCGGCGGCGGCCTGCCGGTGGAAGTCTGGACGCGCTTCATGAAGGCTGCGCATGAGGGCGTGCCGGTGGCAAACCTGCCGAGCTCACCAGGCGGCTGGGGCCTGTCCAACCTCGCCCAGGCGGCCTCGCAAGTGTCGCCACCGACAGCGGCAGCATCCGGACCGGCACCGGCGAACGCCGGCGGCTATCGCCCGCCGCCTCCCACGCGCGCCAATGTGCGGCCGGAAGCGGCGGCGGGGCTGGATGGCTGGCTGATGGACCGGCTGTTTGGCGGGAATCGATAGGCTCTGCCCGAGGTTTCGATGACCTCGAAACAAGAACGCTCGAAAACAACCCCATGCACAGTAGCCGAGGATAATGAAATCAACGGCTTGCGCAGGCAGCGCAGAGCCTGAAGCGCGCGCTTCATCACTTCGGCAATTCCTGCCCAGCGCGGCAAGATCGACCGCGACCCACGCATGGCTGATGGGAAAAACACCAATCTCTTCAAGCAGCCGTCTTCGGCCCGGGATTTGCTCTCATAGGTCGAGCAGGGACCTGGGAGCGTTCGATGATTTCAAATGTATCCGGTGCGGCGTTGCCTCATCTTCGGCCCGCATCAACTCCCGCGTCGAATGCGGCATCGAGTCTCCAACCGGTGGTACCGGACGCGACTGAGGCTGCGACCAGCAGCTTCCGGATTGACGTCTCGCAGGTCAAGCCGCTGTCAGGTGCCAAGGTGATATCGGCGGCGGACAATTCCCATCTGCGCGACCTCCTGGCAACGAACTGGCTGAGGACTCACGACGCAAGTGCGACGCAACCGGTCGCCGCAGACAACGCACCGGAGAACACCTACGCGCAGGTCAAGGTTGACGGCAAGGTGGTGGCCACGTTGTACAATGGCGGGTCCTCGGTGATGACCAACCAGGCCGCAGCGAAGGTCGGCAAGCTCGAAGATCCTCCCGGCTTGAGCGGGCCGGACCTGGCGCAATGGCGGGCCGACAGATATGCCGAGCTGCTTGGCGGCACCGTCGAGAAGGCCTCTACGGCCATCACGCAATCGCAATGGACGCCGCGCGAGAGCAGGCCCACGACATATAGTCGCGAGCAACTCGACGCGGCGTTCCAGGCCATGGTGGCGGAGGGTCAGACGGCTGGCGCGCAGCAGCAATCAGCCTATCTGGCCTCACGCGCGCAGGCGGGAACGAGTGCGGATTTCAAGGCGTGACGATGGCTTGATGCCGCCCCGCTCTCCGCTGTCATTCCCCGCGAAGGCGGGGAATCCAGTACGCCGCAGCTTCTCGATTCAATCAGAGCCGTCTCAGCGTACTGGATCGCCCGGTCACGCCGGGCGATGACACCCTGCAAGACGCGGGAAGCGAGGCCCTAATCCTCGACCCCGTAGCGGTGCAGATCGTTGCCGTGGGTGTCGAGCCACTTCTTGGCGCGCTCCATCGACGGGCAGACCTTGCCGCACACGCGCCAGAACCGCGCCGAGTGGTTCATCTCGACGAGATGGGCGACTTCGTGGGCGGCTAGATAGTCGAGCACGAAGGGCGGTGCGAGGATCAGGCGCCAGGAGAACGACAGCGAGCCGGCCGAGGTGCAGGAGCCCCAGCGGCTGGACTGATCGCGGATCGAGAGCCGCTTGACCCTGACCCCGAGCTCGGCGGCATAGGCTTCCGCCGAGCGCTGAAGATCGCGGCGTGCCTCGCGCTTGAGGAAGTCGCCGACCCGGCGGTCGACATGTTCGAGGCCGCCGGCGACGCAGAGAATGCGTTCACCGGACTCGCGCGTCTCGGTCCACACCGTGCCGCGCGTGCCGGCGCGATGAACGATGCGATGGGGCGTGCCGCGCAGCGGTATGACCGTGCCCGGCTGAAACGGTGCGGCCTTCGGCAGGCGGCCGAGACGTGCGGCGATCCACGCACCGTGACGCTGCGCGAAATCCTTGGCCTCCGCGAGCGTGCCGCGCGGCGGCATGGTGAGGATGGCTTCGCGGTCGCTCGGATGAATTCTGAGCGTGTAGCGGCGCGCGCGGCGGTGCCGACGCAGCCGAATCGCAAAAAATTGCGATCCGTGGGTGATGACGAGGGTCTTCGGTTCGTGGGGCCGACGATAAAGGAGTGCGCGAGTGGCCATGTCTGTCAGTCCGGGGAGCAGGAGTTCGCCCGGATTCTGCCATAACCGCCGCCAGGGAAAGCGCTCGGCGCAAAAACAAATCATTTGCCCAATATACAGCGGTCAGGCGCCCGGGAGACCCTATAGACTGGGGTTGGAACCCGTTTTTTTCGCCCTCGCTGGATGCATGCGGCACCCCCAAGAGGTGAGGAAAGACTCACTCCTATAAGGCTACCTAAATACCGCGAATCCGGCGAGAGCTTACCCCGTCGAAGGCCCGGACAGGCGCCGGAATTTCGACGGGAAAGCCGAAATGCGCGGCTGGAGTCGTTCCGATGAAAATCGGAACGGCTTTAGATTCTCAATCTGACGCGTTTTCTTTACGCGAACCGGCCACCACTTCGCTCGCAAACGCTTTATTCAGCCGCGAGAGCCTGCAACGAGCTCGGATTCGCGGCCGAAACCATGAAGTCGTGAATCCGCGGCACGATCTCCGACTTGAAACGCGATCCGTTGAACACGCCGTAGTGTCCGACGCCCTTCTGGACGTAATGAACGCGACGATGATCGGGGATCGAGCTGCACAAACCGTGTGTTGCTTCGGTCTGACCGAGGCCGGAGATGTCGTCGTTCTCGCCTTCGACCGTCATCAACGCGACGCGCTTGACCTTGGACGGTTCGACGCGGGTTCCACGATGAGTCATCTCGCCCTTCGGCAGCGAGTGCTTCACGAACACGGTGTCGACGGTCTGCAGGTAATACTCGGCCGAGAGATCCATCACCGCGAGATATTCGTCGTAGAAGTCGCGATGCTTGTCGACGAGATCGCCGTCGCCCTTCACCAGATTGGCAAACAGCTGCTTGTGCGCATCCATGTGCCGATCGAGATTCATGCTGATGAAGCCGTTCAGCTGCAGGAATCCGGGATAGACGTCGCGCATCATGCCCGGATGCGGGAACGGCACCTTGGTGATGACGTGGTTGCGGAACCAGTCGATACCGCGCTCCTGGGCGAGGTTGTTCACCGCGGTCGGATTGCGGCGGGTGTCGATCGGGCCGCCCATCAGCGTCATCGAGGTCGGCACGAACGGATCGCGCCGCGCTTCCATGATCGAGACGGCCGCGACGACGGGCACGGAGGGCTGGCACACCGCCATGACATGGGTGTTGCCGCCGAGCACATGCAGCATCTCGATGACATAGTCGATGTAGTCGTCGAGATCGAAGCGGCCTTCGCTCAAGGGGACCATGCGGGCATCGGCCCAGTCGGTGATGTAGACTTCATGCGCCGGCAGGAAGGCCTCGACCGTGCCGCGCAGCAGCGTTGCGTAATGGCCGGACATCGGGGCCACGATCAGCACGCGCGGTTGCGGGCTACGCAGCGGGCGGGTGAACTTGCGATCGAAATAGAGCAGATTGCAGAACGGCTTTTCCCAGACCGAGCGGACCTCGACGGGGACGCGGATGCCGTTGACCTCGGTGTCGTCGAGACCCCATTCCGGCTTGCCGTAGCGGCGGGTGGTGCGCTCGAACAATTCGCAGGCCGCGGCGACCGACTTGCCGACCTCGGTGCGCGCCCAAGGGTTGAGGGGATTCTGAAAGAGCAGCTTGGTCGCGTCGGTGACCGCACGTGCCGGATTGAGAGAGGCATGAGCCATCTCGTACATCCAGTACATCGGCGTCGTCAGGACCGGACTGCCTTCTGCCGCCAGCGGCGGGGCGCCGCCAAACTCACCAATGGGCATTGCTATATTCCTCTTCGCATCGCAGCATACTGCCGAATGCGTAATATTGCGTCAATGCATGGTTCCGTACATCTACGTAACCGAAGCGGCCAAATCACCATGAATCCACGGGAAAGTGACCCTATTCGCCACCCGACAGCAGTGAGCCATGCTCCCGGGCGCTGCGCAAAAGGGCAAGGAATGCCCAAAAAGATGCAGCCAGAAGCAGGGCGTTGATGGCCAATGCCTGCAGCATCAGATCGGTCCTGAAGGTGTGCTCAATCAGGAGCGCGCGCATGCCCTCGAAGGCGTAGGTCGGCGGCAATGCCCAGGCGACGTATTGCAGCCAGACCGGCAACACGCTGACAGGATAGTAGACGCAGGCGAGCGGCAGGATCGCGAACATCAGCGTCCAGACGATGCTCTCGGCGCCGAGACCGTTCCGCAGCACGAGACCCGAGACGAAGATGCCGACCGACCAGCTCGTGAAGATCAGATTGCAGAAGAAGGCGATCAGCGGCAGGCCGAGGGCATAGACGTTGAAGTGAAACAGAAACAGCGCCAGCAGCGTCATCGGGATGACACCGATCGCGAGCCGGATCAGGCTCATGACCATCAGCGACAGCAGAAACTCGATCGGCTTGAGCGGGCTCATCATGAGGTTGCCGAGGTTGCGCGCCCACATCTCTTCCAGGAACGAGATGGAGAAGCCGAGCTGTCCGCGGAACAGGATGTCCCAGAGGATGACGGCGCCGATCAGCGTGCCGCCGGCGCGCGCGAAGAAACTGGCGTTCTCGGCGATGTAGAGCTGGAGGAAGCCCCAGGTAATGACCTGCAGCGCCGGCCAGTACAGCAGCTCGAGCAGCCGCGGCCAGGACGACAGCAAGAGATACCAGTAGCGCAGGATCATCGCGCCGATGCGGTGGAGCGAGATGCCGCGGTGGAGGGAGAGGTCGGTCATGGCGCGCTTCTGCTGTCATCCCGGGGCGCGACATCGTCGCGAGCCCGGGATCCAGAACCACAGGATTGAATTTGGCGGAGATTCGGAGTTGCCCGTCTCGGTCCATAACCGCCATTTGTGGTTATGGATTCCGGGCTCGCGCTCCGCGCGCCCCGGAATGACGGCACTCTATTCAGGCTACGATTGCGGCTCCGCTTGTTCACCGCGCCGCCTCCTTCGTACCATTCGCCCGGCCGCGCGCGACGTCCAGAAACACCTCCTCCAGCGTGGTGCGGTTGTAGCGGGCCATGATTGCTTCCGGCGCGTCGTCGTCCTCGATGCGGCCGCGCTTCATGATGATGACGCGGTCGCAGAGCCGTTCGACCTCGAGCATGTTGTGCGAGGCCAGGAGAATGGTGGCGTCGTTGTCCCGGCGATAGCGTTCCAGATGCGCGCGCACCCAGTCGGCGGTATCGGGGTCGAGCGAGGCGGTCGGCTCGTCCAGGAGCAGCAGCTCGGGCTGGTTGATCAGCGCCTTCGCCAGCGCCACGCGGGTCTTCTGACCGGCCGAGAGCTTGCCGTTGGCGCGGTCGATGAAATCGGTGAGGTCGAGATCAGCGGCGAGCTTCGCGATGCGGTCAGAGAGATTCTTCACCGCATAAAGCTTGCCGAACACGGTGAGGTTCTGCCGCACCGTGAGCCGCATCGGCATGTCGACATAGGGGCTCTCGAAATTCATCCGGCCCAGCACGGCCGCGCTCTCCTCGGGCATGCGATGCCCCAGCACCTGCACGCGGCCGGAGGTCGGCAGCACCAGGCCCATGATCATCGCGATGGTCGTGGTCTTGCCGGCGCCGTTGCCGCCCAGAAGGCCGGTGATGCTGCCGCGCGGAAGCGTGAAGGAGATATCGTCGACGGCGCGGGTCTGTTTGTAGACCTTGACGAGGTGATCGACCGCGATTGCCGCGGACGGGCTGCGATCCGCGACAGTCGGCCGACTTGAAGCCTTGTCATTCTCGGTCATGCTGGCCGTTCTTCTGCTATTGCAGCGAAGAGCGCAAGGCTTGTAATGCCTGCGTGGTTCCGCGAGCCCAGCGCTTGTGATCGAGAAAGCACCGCTACATTGTCCGATATGACCGAAATTGCCGCTTCCGACTTCCGCCACGCGCAGCGGCACATCCGGCTGGACACGATCCTGCGGCTGCGCTGGCTCGCGGTCCTGGGCCAGCTCGCCGCGATCTTCATCGTGGCACAGGGGCTGGAGTTCAACGTCGAGATCATCCCCTGTGTCAGCATCATCGCTTTGTCGGCCGCACTCAATCTGGCGCTTCAGACCGCGGCCAATCCGATGCAGCGGCTGGAGCCGATGCAGGCGGCCGGGCTGCTCGCGCTGAACATCGTGGAGTTGGCCGGCCTGCTGTTCTTCACCGGCGGCCTGCAGAACCCGTTCTCGTTCCTGTTCCTCGCACCCGTGCTGATCTCGGCCACCGCGCTGCCGGCCCGCTTCACCTTCGGCCTCGGCCTGCTCGCGGTTGCCTGCGCTTCGCTCCTGTTCTTCTTCCATTTTCCGCTGCCGTGGGATTCCGACGATCCGCTGGTGCTGCCGCCGGTCTATCTCGTCGGCGTCTGGCTCTCGATCGCGCTTGCGATCGGCGTCACCAGTCTCTACTCGTTCCAGGTCACCGAGGAGGCGCGCAAGCTCGCGGACGCGCTGGCCGCGACCGAGCTGGTGCTGACGCGCGAGCAGCATCTGACCCAGCTCGACGGACTCGCCGCCGCCGCCGCGCACGAGCTCGGCACGCCGCTCGCGACGATCTTCCTGATTTCGCGCGAACTGGAAAAGACGGTGAAGGACCCGAGCTTTGCCGCCGACCTGAAGACCTTGCGCGAGCAGACCCAGCGCTGCCGGGACATCCTGAGCAAGATCACCCAGCTCTCCTCCACCGGCGCGCCGTTCGACCGCATGAAGATGTCGGAGCTGATCGAGGAGGTGGTGGCGCCACACCGCGATTTCGGCGTCGAGATCAAGGTGCGGATCGCGGTGGCCGCGGCGGCCGAGCCGGTCGGCTCGCGCAATCCGGCGATTCTTTACGGCATCGGTAACATCGTCGAGAACGCGGTCGATTTCGCCCGCACCACCGTCGAGGTGAACGCATGGTGGAACAAGGACACTATCGAACTCGTGATCTCCGACGACGGACCGGGCATTCCGCCCGACATCCTCAACCGGATCGGCGAGCCCTATCTGTCGCGGCGCCGTACCCAGGACGATGGCGGCGGCGGACGACGCGGCCTCGGCCTCGGCGTGTTCATCGCGCGTACCTTGCTGGAACGCACCGGCGCCAAGGTCTCGTTTACCAATCGGACCTTTCCGGAACACGGCGCGGTGGTCCAGATCACATGGCCCAGGCAGCGTTTTGAGGCTATCGAGACGCACGAAGAAACAATAGGATAGCCGCGACCTTGCGTCGCACAACAGGGCCGATCGACCATCGGCGGCCTTGGCACCGCGTGATTGCGAGGCCATATGTCGATGCGCTGGAGAGAGGACAAAACCTTGAACGCCATTGCCGAACTGAACGAACAGAGCGACCGCTCGCTTCTCATCGTGGAAGACGACAAGCCGTTTCTGGAGCGGCTGTCGCGCGCCATGGAAACGCGGGGCTTCTCGGTGACATCGTGCGACACCGTCTCGGACGGACTTGCGCAGATCGGCAAGTCGGCGCCGGCATTCGCCGTGGTGGATCTGCGGCTCGGCGACGGCAACGGCCTCGACGTGGTCTCGGCACTGAAGAAGAAGCGCCCCGATGCACGCGCGATCGTGCTGACCGGCTATGGCAACATCGCCACCGCCGTCACCGCGGTGAAGATGGGCGCGATCGATTATCTCTCCAAGCCCGCGGATGCCGACGACGTCGTCGCGGCACTGCTGTCGACCAGCGCGGAGAAATCCGAGCTGCCGACCAACCCGATGTCGGCCGACCGCGTGCGCTGGGAGCACATCCAGCGCATCTACGAGATGTGCAACCGCAACGTCTCGGAAACGGCGCGCCGGCTCAACATGCACCGTCGCACGCTGCAGCGCATTCTGGCCAAGCGCGCGCCGAGGTAATAAAAGGTGTCGTAGGGTGGGTTAGCCGAAGGCGTAATCCACCACCGTTTTGCCCCAGCGGAAACGAAAGAGGTGGGTTACGCTTCGCTAACCCACCCTACTGTCTCACTCCCAAAAATCCGCATGCCCTTGCGGATCGACCAGGCGGTTGATCCTTGAAGCCGCCGCCATCGCGAACCGCACCGTCATCTGCTTGCGCGTGGCGGCCGCGAGCTTGTGCTCGGGCGCCTCGCAATGCAGATGCGCGCCATAGGCGTCGGCGATGATCAGGCCGGTGTCATCGGGGAAGATCTCGCAGGGCAGATCCTGCGTGAAGGCGAAGAACAGCCGATCGCAATGGGCGCGGTATTCGTGCCATTTCTGGTCGGCGCGCAGATCCTCGACCGACGACTTGATCTCGACGATCCAGATCTCGCCGCGCTCATTGAGGGCCACCAGATCGGCGCGCCGGCCCGACGGCAGCGACAATTCGCTGATGCAGGAGAAGCCGAGCGAACGCAGCAGCCGCGCCGTGCCGCGCGCGATGGCGAGCGCGGTCTCAGACTGGCGGCGGTCCGGCGGCGGCACAAGGGCGATGTTGCGGGCGGTGTTGTCCATGGCGGGAGGATAGCCGATTCCCCTCCACCCGTCATTCCGGGGCGCGCGCAGCGCGAGCCCGGAATCCATAACCACAGGGAGACGTGTGGGGCAAAGCGGGGCAACTCCGAGTGATCGCAAAAACTCCTTCCTGTGGTTATGGGTCCCGGGCTCGCGACTTCGTCGCGCCCCGGGACGACAGTTTACGACGACGCCACCACCACGCCCTCGTTGCCGCGCAGGTCCAGCACGCCTTCGATCCCCTCGCCTTCGCGATCCAGGAACGTCGACAGCAGGATGTTGCTGCCGAAGCGGATCGCGCTGGTGGTCACCGCAACCGGATCGGGACCGAGATTGAGCGCCACGATCACGGCCTTACCCTGGATCTCCCGCCGATAGATCAGGAGATCGCCTTGCGCTGAGATCGGATGATAATCGCCCGCCACGAGCGGGGGACAACTCCTCCGCAGGGCGATCAGGCGCTTGTAGAGAGTGAGGATCGAGCCCGTATCGGCTTCGAGATTGGCGACGTTCTCGCGGATGTGATCCTCCGGCAGCGGCAGCCACGGCCTCGCTTGCGAGAATCCGGCGAAGTTCGAGGAATCCCACTGCATCGGCGTGCGGCAGCCGTCGCGGCCGACGCCGATGCCGGGCACGTTCTTCTCGAAGGGATCGCGCACGTCCTCCGGCGCGATCGCGAGCTGGTGCATGCCGATCTCGTCGCCGTAGTAAAGCGTCGGCGTGCCGCGCAGCGTCAGCAGCAGCATGGCCGCGACGCGGGCCTGCTCGGGACCGACGCGGCTCGCCACGCGCGGCCGATCATGATTGCCGAGCACCCAGTTCGGCCAGGCGCCCTTCGGCAGCGCCTTCTCGTAATCCTCGATGATCTTCTCGATCGAGCGCGCGCTCCAGAACGTCGAGAGCAGCGCAAAGTTGAACGGCATCTGCGCGCCGGTGAGATCGTTGCCGTAATAGGCCATGAGGCGGTGCAGCGGCAGATAGATCTCGCCGATCAGGACGCGGGCGCCGTAGGTATCGGTGACGCGCCGCATCTCGGCGATGACATCGTGCACCTCCGGCTGATCGGTCGAGTACTGTGTCAGGATCTTCTCGTTCGGCGGCCGGCCCTCGACATAATGCGGGTTGGGCGGGTTGTCGCGGAATTCGGCGTCCTTGATCAGGTGCCAGATCACGTCGACGCGAAAGCCGTCGACGCCCTTGTCGAGCCAGAACCGCATCACATCGTAAATGGCGGCCCGGACATCCGGATTGCGCCAGTTCAGATCCGGCTGCTGGGCGAGGAAGGCGTGGTAGTAATATTGACCCGTGGTCTCGTCGAACTGCCACGCGCTGCCGCCGAACTCGGACAGCCAGTTGTTCGGCGCGCCGCCATCGGGGGCCGGATCGCGCCAGACGTACCAGTCGCGCCTGGGATTGTCGCGCGACGACCGGCTCTCGACGAACCAGGGATGCTGGTCCGAGGTATGGTTCGGCACGAGGTCGAGGATCAGCTTCAGGCCATTGTCATGGGCGGCCGCGAGCAGCGCGTCGAAATCGGCCATCGTGCCGAACAGCGGCTCGATGCCGACATAATCCGAGATGTCGTAGCCGAAATCCGCCATCGGCGAGGGAAAGATCGGCGACAGCCAGATCGCGTCGACGCCGAGCGATTTCACGTAAGGCAGCCGCCTGAGGATGCCGGCGAGATCGCCGACCCCGTCACCGTTCGAGTCCTGAAAGGAGCGCGGATAGATCTGGTAGAAGATGGCGTCGCGCCACCAATTCTCGTCGCCTTGAGCCATGCCGAGGACCACCGAAATCTGCGCCTTGCGCGGGAGAACGCGACAGCAACGCCCGGGTTCAAATTGGCAGACCAATTGGGACGGCCATGTGACGAGAACCGCGGCTGTTCCCGAAGCTCTTGTCCGAATCTTTTGCGAATCTTTTGCTTGGCGGACTGACAAAAATCGGCATTGTGGCGCCATGACCGAGCAAACTGACACCCAGGACTCCTCGCCGCCCAAGGCGGGCGCGATCATCGTTCCCGTGACGCTGTTCGAGCAGAACTGCACCATCATCTGGGACGAGCCCGCCAAGAAAGCGGTGGTGATCGATCCCGGCGGGGACGTGCCGAAGATCCTGGACGCGATCAAGCAGACCGGCGTCACCGTGGAGAAGATCTGGCTCACTCACGGCCATATCGATCATGTCGGCGGCGCGGCCGAGCTGCGCGATGCGCTGAAGGTGCCGATCGAGGGCCCGCATGAAGCGGACAAGTTCCTGCTCGACAACGTGGTCGAAAGCGGCGCGCGCTTCGGCATGACCGGCGTACGCAACTTCGCACCCGACCGCTGGCTCAACGAGGGCGACACCGTGTCGATCGGCGATCTCAAGTTCGACATCTTCCACTGCCCCGGCCACTCGCCCGGCAGCGTGGTGTTCTTCAACAAGGCGTTACGATTTGCCCATGTCGGCGACGTCCTGTTCGCCGGCTCGGTCGGACGCACCGACCTGCCCGGCGGCAGTCACGCCACGCTGATCAGTTCGATCAAGACGAAATTGCTGCCGCTCGGCGATGATGTCGGCTTCATCTGCGGCCATGGCGCCGGCTCGAGCATCGGCCAGGAGCGCATGACCAATCCGTTCATCACCGGCGAGATGTAGCAACGAACTCCGCTATCGTCACCGACAGTCCGCCACAAACTCCGCCGTCGTCCCGGACAAGCGCAAGCGCAGATCCGGGATCCATAACCACAGGAAGACGTGGTTACGGGGACTCGGAGTGACGCTTTCGCGTTTCACTCAATCCTGGGAGTATGGGTCCCGGATCGGCGCGCGCTTGGAGCGCGCTTGTCCGGGACGACAGCGGGGATGGAGCTACTTCATCAACCCCGCGGCCGTGAGCGCGCGCGTGATGATCTGGCCGAGATCGAAGCCGCGAGCCTTCTCGCCCTGCGGCTCGGCCTGCTCTTCGGCAATTGCTGCACGGATCGAGCGGGCGAGATGCGGCGCGGGCGAGAGCGCCGGCTTCGTTGCAGGCTTCATGGCAGGCTTGGCCTCCGCCTTTTTCGTCGCGGCGTCCGGAATCCAGCCGGTGAGGCCGAAGAACTTTGCGATGTGGTAGGACGAGGAAATGCCGGCCTCGATCAGGAATGCGCCTTCGACGCCGTAGCGCTGATCGTTGTCGGCCAGCCCGAGCGGCGTGCCATGCGCCATGTCGGTGATGGCGTAGGATTCGACCAGCGTCTCGCCGTCCTTGTTCCACCAGGCCTGGCGCGGATGACCGTCGACGACCGTCTCCGCCATCGGCGCATCAGGCAAGTCGTGCAGATCGAGCCATTGCTTGACGATCTCGTTGGCATTGCCGGGGTTGACGGTGCGGTCGGCGCTGCCGTGCCACACCGAGACCTTCGGCCATGGCCCGCGATGATCCGAGGCGCTGCGCACGAGATCGCCGAGCTCGCGCGCGGGACGCGCTGGAGAATGAAACATGCCCTCGAGCGCCTCGCGCAGATTCGAGGCGATGCCATAGGGCAGCCCGGCAATGACCGCGCCGGCTGCGAAGATTTCCGGATAGGTCGCGAGCATCACCGACGTCATGCCGCCGCCGGCCGACAGGCCGGTGATGAAGACGCGCCTGGAATCGATGCGGTGCGTCTCGACCATATGCGCGATCATCTCGCGGATCGAATGCGCCTCGCCGCTGTCGCGCGTGGTGTCTTCCGGATTGAACCAATTGAAACAGGTGTTGCCGTTGTTGACGCGCTGCTGCTCGGGCATCAGCAGCGCGAAACCATAGTGCCGTGCCAGTGTCGACCAACCCGCGCCGAGATCGTAACCGGCTGCCGTCTGCCCGCAGCCATGCAGCACGACGACGAGCGCGCGCGGCTTCTGCAATTGTGCCGGCACGAACGCGAACATGCGCAAGGCTCCGGGATTGTCGCCGAAGCCAATAACCTCCTCTAAGGGGCAGGATGAATCGGCGCTGCGATCGAGCTCGGCAAAGCGCAGTCCGTCCAGCCTCGGCAGACGTCTTAACAGATCGATATTTTTGGCTAGCGACACGGCGGCTTCCTGGTGGGCGACGTACAACGTCAGTCCAAGCAGATAGTTGCTGCATTGCAAAATAAAAAGACCGTGCGCTGTCAATCTCGCGAAAAGGCCACGGATTCCCGCAGAAATCCCCACGTATTAACCGTAATGCCTCAACATCGTGCAGATGCGCGGGCATGCACGCCGGAAATGCGGCGCAAATCAAGATGATGTCACAAACGGCCAGAGCGAGACGACAGATCCTGCGCGCGCTGATTGCACCGCTCGGGCGATGGACAACACCGCGCCGCGAGCGGCCATCAGAAGTCCCCGACCATCAGCGAAGATGCTTATGATGAGCGCAGGCGCGAGCGGCGTCGGCACATCGACATGAAATGTGACGAGCGCGAGCGCAGCAAGGCCTGCGATCTGCAGCCCTCGATCAGCAATCTGGTGTCGCGATGCCCGCCTCGCCTCACCTCGCATGCCTGCATTCCGCTGCGCGGGACATCGCGCGATTGCGTTCGCGCCATCAGGCACGTAGCCTTGCCATCTCAACAAGCAGAAAATCAAAGCCGGAGAGACCGCCATGGCGCGCCTGAAGTTCGGAGCCTTTCTTGCCCCGCATCACCCGATCGGGGAGCATCCGATGCTGCAGTTCCGGCGCGATCTCGACCTCGTCGAGCAGCTGGATGCGCTCGGCTATGACGAGTTCTGGTGCGGCGAGCATCATTCCTCCGGCTGGGAGATGATCGCCTCGCCCGAGATGTTCCTGGCCGCGGCCGGCGAGCGCACCAAGCGGATCAAGCTCGGCACCGGCGTGGTGTCGCTGCCCTATCACCATCCCTTCAATGTCGCCCAGCGCATGGTGCAGCTCGACCACATGACCGGCGGCCGCGCCATCTTCGGCTCCGGCCCGGGCGCGCTCGCCTCGGACGCGCACACGCTCGGCATCGACCCGATGACGCAGCGCGACCGCCAGGACGAGGCGATCGGCATCATCCGCCGCCTCTTCAACGGCGAGCGCGTCACCGCCAAGAGCGACTGGTTCACGATGAACGACGCCGCGCTGCAGATCCTGCCCTTGCAGGAGGAGATGCCGTTCGTGGTGGCCTCCCAGATCTCGCCCTCCGGCATGACGCTCGCCGGCAAATACGGCATCGGCATCATCTCGCTAGGCTCGATGACGACGCAGGGCCTGATGTCGCTGCAGCAGCAATGGCAGTTCGCCGAGGATGCCGCCAGGAAGCACGGCACCAAGGTGAACCGTGCCGACTGGCGCGTGCTGCTGACCTTCCACATCGCCGAGACCCGCGAGCAGGCGCGCCGCGAAGCGGGCGCCGGGCTGATGCGTTGGCACAACGAATATAATGTCGGCACGTTGCAGCGGCCGGGCCTCACCGCATTCTCCTCACCCGACGAAGCGGTCGACAAGACCGCCTTCGTCGAGGGCGCCGCGTCCACCATCGGCACGCCCGACGATCTCGTCAAAACCATCAAGAACGTGATGCAGGTCTCCGGCGGCGTCGGCGCCATCATCGGCTTCGTGCACGACTGGGCCAATCCGGAAAACACGCGGCGGAGCTGGGACATGGTGGCGCGCTACGTCGTGCCGGAGATCAACGGCTACATCGACGGCCTGCGCAAATCGCAAAAATTCGTGATCGAGAACCGCGCGATCTTCGAGCGCGCGGGACAGGCCGTGATGGCCAAGATCATGGAGAACGAGAAGGCCGCCGAGGCGCTGAAGGTCACCGGCCCCGGCCGCGTCGCCATTCCCGCCGTCAACGCCCCGGATCTGCAGAAGGAAGCCGCGAAGCGGTAGGCCGGCAAACCATCGTCGTCCCGGACAAGCGCGCCCCAAGCACGCGCAGATCCAGGACCCATACCCACAGGGAGGAGTTTGGCGGAGACTCGGAGTGGGAGCTTCGCGCCACGACTGCCTCCTGTGGTTATGGATCCCCGCCCCCGTGCGCAATTGCGCACTACGCGGGGATGACGATCTCCGCTGTGATAATCTGGACGGCGTCACCCCGAGCCATCGTGCCAGTTTTGTACTATATCGTCGGAGCCAGCCAACCGGAGCAATCCTGATGTCGATGCAGACTGTGGCCGCCCCTGCACTTCAGTTTACTCCACCGAGGCGCAATGAGCTGACCCACATCCCCGGCGACGAAGGCTGGCCGATCATCGGCAAGACGTTTCAGGTGCTCGCCGATCCGAAGGGCCATATCGAGGCGAACGGCGCCAAATACGGCCTGGTCTACCGCACGCATTTCTTCGGCGAGACCAATGTCGTGCTGCTCGGGCCCGAGGCCAACGAACTCGTGCTGTTCGACCAGCAGAAGCTGTTCTCCTCGACGCATGGTTGGAACAAGGTGCTGGGCCTGCTTTTTCCGCGCGGATTGATGCTGCTCGATTTCGACGAGCATCGCCTGCATCGCAAGGCGCTGTCGGTCGCCTTCAAGTCCGGGCCGATGAAGTCCTATCTCGGCGATCTCGACCGCGGCATTTCTGCGCGCGTCGCGCAATGGAAGGCAAAGCCCGGCGAGATGCAGCTCTATCCGGCGATGAAGCAGCTCACGCTCGATCTCGCTGCGGCCTCGTTCCTCGGCGCCGATATCGGGCCTGAGGTCGATGAGATCAACCGCGCCTTCGTCGATATGGTCGCCGCCTCCGTCTCGCCGGTCCGCCGTCCCCTGCCCGGCACCCAGATGGCGCGAGGGGTGAAGGGACGCAAGCGTATCGTCGCCTATTTCCGCGAGCAGATTCCGCTCCGCCGCGGCAATCATGGCGGCGACGATCTGTTCTCGCAGCTCTGCCGCGCCACCCATGAGAACGGCGCGCTGCTCTCCGAGCAGGACATCATCGATCACATGAGCTTCCTGATGATGGCAGCGCACGACACGCTGACATCGTCGCTGACGTCCTTCATCGGCGAGCTCGCCGCCAATCCGGACTGGCAGGACAGGCTGCGCGCCGAGGTGCTCGCGCTAGGGCTTGCCCCGGGGGCGCCCAGCAGCTTCGACGATCTCGAGAAGATGCCGCTGTCGGAGATGGCGTTCAAGGAAGCGCTGCGGCTCAAGCCGCCGGTGCCGTCGATGCCGCGCCGCGCGATGCGCGATTTCAGCTTCAAGGGCTTTGCGATCCCCGCCGGGACCGCAATCGGCGTCAATCCGCTCTACACGCACCACATGAGGGAGATCTGGCCGGAGCCGGACCGCTTCGATCCGCTGCGCTTCACCGAGGAAGCGCAGCGTGGCCGCCACCGCTTCGCCTTCGTGCCGTTCGGCGGCGGCGCGCATATGTGCCTCGGCCTGCACTTCGCCTACATGCAGGCGAAATGTTTCGCGCGGCACTTTTTGCAGAACATCGAGGTGTCGCTCGCGCCGGGCTACAAGCCGGACTGGCAGATGTGGCCGATTCCGAAGCCGCGGGACGGGCTGCGGGTGACGGTGAAGGCGGTTTAGCGCCGCTCTCGTAGGGTGGGTTAGCGAAGCGTAACCCACCACTTCTGTCACCGCGGACACCAAAGAGGTGGATTACGCCTTCGGCTAATCCACCCTACGGCCCTGCTCCTACGCCCCCTGATCGAACGCCTTGCGCAGGGCCACATAGCCCTGCTGCTGCTGGCTCCAGTTGCGGCCGCCGGTCATGGCGCCGTCGACGACGAGATCGTGGCCGTTGACGAAGCTGGATTCGTCGCTCGCCAAAAACACCGCGGCATGGGCGATGTCGTCGGGAAGGCCGGCGCGCGGGATCGGCTGCGCGGTCTTGTAGACCTCGCGCATCACGGCGGGCGTCTTCTCCGCTGCGTCGGTCGAGAGCCCCAATGCCTTGCCGAAGATGCCAGTTGCGATCGCGCCCGGCGAGATCGAGTTGACGCGGACGTTGGATTCGCCGAGCTCCATCGCCACGCATTTGGTGAGATGGATCACCGCCGCCTTGGCCGCGCTATAGACCATCGACGACGAGAAGCCGGCGAGGCGGCCCGCAATGCTGCCATTGTTGATGATGCTGCCTGAGCCCTGCTTCTTCATGTAGGGCGCGGCATGCTTCATGCCGAGCATGACGCTGCGCACCAGCGTCGCCATCGCCGCGTCGAACCGCTCGACCTCTAGGCCCTCGATGCCACCGGTCTGCGCCGGCCCGCCGGCATTGTTGAACAGGCAATCGACCCTGCCGAATTTCTCGACCGCGAGCGCGATCAGCGCCTGCATCTGCGTTTCGACCGTGACGTCGGTCTGGCGGAAGATGCAGTTGGCCCCGAGTTGCTTTGCCAGTGCCTCGCCTTCCGGTACGCGCCGGCCCGCGATCACAATTTTGGCACCTTCGGCAACGAAGACTTCCGCAGTGCGCAATCCGATCCCGCTCGTCGCCCCCGTGATCACTGCAACCTTGCCGTCCAGCCTGCCCATGGAATGTTCCTGTTTTCGAGCGATTTGATGCCAAATGGCGAATGTCGGCCGCCGCCGTCGCCGGAGCGGCCACTATCCCTGCCCGCTTCCGACAAGGCAAGCTATGCTTGTGCGGGCGGCATGCGTAACGTTCTCACAGGCCGCTCGATGTTCGAACGCATATCGCAACTGGGCTGCGCATGGGGAAGCTGATCGACGAGTTCCGCAAGGGCTGGCAGGGCGCGGCGCCGCCCTCGCTCGGTCTGAGCATCTCGTTTGCGATAGTCTGCCTGTTGGCCGCAACCCTGGTCCGCTGGGGGCTCGCTCAGGTTCGCCCCGACATCTACTTCACGCCGTACTTTCCGGCCGTGTTCTTTGCAGCTGCCCTGGGCGGATTCCGGATCGGCGTGGTCACGGCGCTGATCGGCGGCGTGCTTGGAGTCGTCCTGAATTTCGGCGATGCCTTTGCCGATCGCGCGCGCTTTGCCCTGCTGGCGCTTTACTGGGCCGTCTGCGCGATAACCATCTGGGGTGTCGAGCACTATCGCACCATGCTGGCAGAGCAGCGCCGGATTTCCAAACGCCTGATCGAGGAAGAAGAGTATCGCAAGCTGCTGGTCGAGGAGCTGCAGCACCGGCTGAAGAACAAGCTGTCGACGGTGCATGCCGTGCTGCACCAGGTGCTGCACGACCACCCACAGGTCTGGGCCCGGGTCGATCCCCGGCTGCGCTCGCTGGCCGCAACCGACGATCTGATCTCGCGGATCGACAAGGGCGGCTGCGATATCCGCGACCTCCTGATCTCGGAGCTCGGCCCCTATGGCCATGTCCGCTTCACTCTCAACGGTGAGCGGCTGTTCCTGCCGCCGAAGCTCGCGGTCACGCTGTCATTGATGTTTCACGAGCTCGCTACCAATGCGGGCAAGTACGGCGCATTCTCCTCACCGCGCGGCCTGTTGCAGGTGTCCTGGACCATCAGCGACGACCGCCTGACCATCACCTGGGACGAAACCGAAGGGCCGAGCGTGGACAAGGTATCCGAGCCCGGCTTCGGCACCAAGCTGCTGAAATCGGCATTGTCGTCCTTCGATGGCAGGACCGAGATCGCGTATCTGAAAACCGGGCTGCATTGCATCATGCAGTGCCGAATTCCGCGAAGCGAATAGAACGCAGCGACGTAAGAGGCGTGCACCCTCCCCGCTTGCGCGGCGCAATCGCGTATGGCATTTGCGCGACCCGAGCAAGCGCCTCGCCTTTCGAGACGGCGCTGACGCGCCTCCTCTCCAGGATGAGGCTAAGCGGCATCGATGTTCGTTCAAAGTGGCGCAAAGCACTCCGGTCCTCATCCTGAGGGCCCGCCAGCGGCGGGCGTCTCGAAGGATGGCCGCAGGCGAAATCGTTCCGGCGCGCACTGCGCTCGCAGTTTCGCTTTGCGCGTTGACCCTCTGTTAATGACGATCGTCAGCGCGCGTCGCATCGTCGCAAGTTTTCTCCAAAACACCCCCGTATTTCTCCTGGCCCCTTAACCAAACTTAAGAGGGAACTGCGCAAGATCGCGCCCATTGCAAAGGCGCGCCGAAACAACAAGATTCATGACTTGTATGAACGACGATACATATTCCGGCGCGACTGAAGCCGAGCTCGGTTTTCTCAAGGAAATCGTTAGAATGCTACCTGCCGGCCTCACCGTGCAGGACGCGCATGGCGAGCTTCTGCTGGTCAACGATGCCGCCGCCGCCCAGCTCGGCATGGACGGCAGCCGTCCCTCACCCGATCTGGCCCCGCGACGCCGAGCCTGCCGGCAGGCGCTGAACGCCGGCCAGGCGGTCGTGACCGAGGAGGCGCTTCACGTCGGCGCCGCACGCCAGGTGCTGCTCACGACCCATCGTCCCGTTCGCCTCGCCGGGCGCGAGCTCCTGATCTCGGCATCCTCCGACATCACCGAGCAGAAGAATTTCGAAGACCAGCTGTTCCGCTCGGCCTATTTCGACGAGCTGACCGGCCTGCCCTCGCGGCGCGTGATCGAGCATCGCGCCACCAGCCTGCTCGCGCGCGATCGCAGCAGCGAGCGCTTTGCGCTGGCCTTTCTCGACGTCGACAATTTCAAGCACATCAACGACTATTACGGCCACACCGTGGGCGACGCGCTGCTGGTCGAGCTGTCGAAGCGGCTCGGGCGCGACCTGCGCGATTCCGACATGCTCTCGCGCATCTCCGGCGACGAATTCCTGCTGCTGCTGTCACCGATCCAGAGCCAGGAGGAAGTCGCCGAGTTCATGCAATCGACGCTGGAGCGGCTGACCGCGCCGTTCTTCATCGACAATTCGGAGGTCTTCGCCTCGACCTCGGTCGGCATCAGCCTTTATCCCGACCACGGACGCAGCTTCGAGACGCTACGGCAGAACGCCGATATCGCGATGTACCGCATCAAGAACAACGGCAAGGGACTGGCCGCCTTCTTCGATGCCAGCATGGAGCGCGAGGCGCAGGCGCGGATGAAGGTCGAGCAGTCGCTGCGGCTTGCCATCCTGGAAAAGCGCTTCTGCTGCGCCTTCCAGTCCAAGGTCGACATCCGCACCCAGGCCGTGAAGGGCATCGAGGCCCTGGTGCGCCTGCGCGACGACGAAGGCGTGATCCAGGCGCCCGGATCGTTCATCAATCTCGCCGGCGAGCTCGGCCTGATCGACGAGCTGACCCATCTCGTACTCGCCGAGATCGTCAAATCGATCGACCTGATCAACGACACGTTCGGCGCGGAAGCGACCATCAGCATCAACGTCGCCGCCAAGCAGGCCGGCAATCCCGAGTTCATGCGCAGCTTTGCGCAGGCGCTGGAGGAGACCGGCTTTCCGCAGCGGTTCATGATCGAGGTGACGGAAGATGCTTTCGTCGCCAAGAATCACTTCCAGGCCGAGATCCTGCCGATGTTCCGCAAGCTCGGCGTCGGCATCTCCATCGACGATTTCGGCACCGGCTATTCTTCGCTCTCGGCGCTCGCCGACATCACCGCGGACGAGATCAAGATCGACCGCTCTTTCATCACCGACATCCATAAGCGCCCGCGCAGCCAGGGCATCCTGCGCGCAATCGAATCCTTGAGCGAAGCGCTCGGCATGACCGTGATCGCCGAAGGCCTCGAATCCTACGAGGAGCTCGCCTATCTCCATGCGGCAACGAAGATCCGCTACGCGCAGGGCTACTACTTCTCGCGGCCGATCTTCCTGGAGGAGCTGAAGCTCGCAACGCCCGCCTCCAGCGAGGCGCGGGTCAGCGTGGCGAGCCGCCCGATGCAGCAGAACCGCCAGGGCTATTCGCGGGCGAGCGGGTATCGGCGGTAGGGCTAGAGCGACGCAACAAACACCGCTGTCGTCCCGGGCTAGCGTTAGCGCAGACCCGGGACCCATAACCACAGGGAGCCATGTGACGCGAAGCTCCCACTCCGAGTCTTCGCCAAACGTCTTCCTGTGGGTATGGGTCCCGGGTTCGCTTCGCGCCCGGGACGACAGCAATTGCCGAGCTCGCTGAGTGCCCATTTCCCCCTTTGAAATTGCTGGCCTTTTGCTAATACACAGGCGGACCTCCGCTGGGATATGTCATGTCCGCTTCCGCCTCGATCCGCGACCCTGCCTATCTCCGTGCGCGCGCGATGGAGACGCTGTTCGAACGGCTGGAACAGCTCTGCGAAGGTGCGATTGCGATCGACCGCGGCGGGCGCGTCGTCTACGTCAACGAGAAATATCTCGCCGCGCTCGGCCTCGAGCATCCGACCGAGGCGATCGGCCGGTCGATCGAGGAGGTCATCCCGAACAGCCTGATGCGCAAGGTGGCCGAGACCGGCGAGCCGATCCTGCTCGACATCATGGAGCTCGGCGGCGAGCAGCTCGTCGTCACCCGCATGCCGATCGAGGACGAGAACGGGACGGTGATCGGCGCGATCGGCTTCGTGCTCTATGATCATCTCGAAAGCCTGAAACCGCTGCTGGCCCGCGTCGCCCAGCTCGAGAGCGATCTGCGGCTGGCGCGGCGGCAATTGTCCAACGCCCGCGCGGCGCGTTTCACCTTCGCCGATTTCGTCGGCACGACGCCTGCCATCGCGCGGGCCAAGGAGATCGCAAGCCGTGCCGCGCGGCAGAGCGTCACGGTTCTGCTCACCGGCGAAACCGGGACGGGCAAGGAGATGCTGGCGCAGGCGATCCACAACGCCTCCTCGCGTGCAGAGAGGCCGTTCGTCAGCGTCAACGTCGCCGCGATCCCGGACACGCTGATCGAGTCGGAATTCTTCGGCACTGCGCCGGGCGCCTATACCGGCGCGGACCGGCGGGGACGCGAGGGCAAGTTCCGCATTGCCGACGGCGGCACGCTGTTCCTCGACGAGATCGGCGAGATGCCGCTGCAATTGCAGGCCAAGCTGTTGCGCGTGCTCCAGGAGCGCGAGATCGAGCCGCTCGGCTCGGACAAGATCTCGAAGGTGGACGTGCGCGTGATCGCTGCCACCAATGTGGATCTGCGCAAGCGCGTCAGCGACGGCGCGTTCCGGCCCGACCTTTATTATCGGCTCAACGTGCTCTCGATCGAGCTGCCGCCGCTGCGCCATTGCCTCGACGATCTCCCGGATATCTGCGCCCGGCTGCTCGACGACATCAGCGGATCGGGCGACTACGTCAAGGCGAAGATCACGCCGAGCGCACTCGCCGCGCTCGCGCGCTATGACTGGCCGGGCAATGTCCGCGAGCTCCGCAACATCCTCGAGCGCGCGCTGATCCTCAGCGATTCCGGGCGGCTGACCGGCGAGGACGTCGCGCGCATCCTCCCGGTCGACACGGAGGTCAGGCTTGCGCCGCCCGCGCGACCGGCCGGAGCGGTGGTGCCCTATGCCGAAGCCGAGGCGGAGTTCGAGAAGCACACGCTCGAACAGGCGCTCGCCGCCAGCAACGGCCAGATCACGGAAGCCGCCAGGATGCTGCGGATCTCGCGCGCAACCTTCTACAAGAAGCTCGCCAAGTTCGGCCTCACGACGGGGACGGCGCCGGTCTGAGATCGTAGATCCGGATGGAGCCGTAGCTGCTGCCATACTCTCGGTGTCGTCCCGGACAAGCGTAAGCGCAGATCCGGGATCCATGGCCACAGGGTTGAGTTTGGCGAAGATTCGTAGTCGCCAGCTCGCGCCACAACTTCCCCTTGGGGGTATGGATCCGGGATCAGCGCGCGCTTGTGGCGCGCTTGTCCGGGACGACAGCGGAGTGAATGGCTCGCTGTCGTGCGCTCTGTTCAGGTGCCTTAGTCCGTCTGAGTTTCGAGACACCGGACTGTCCGGAGTCTCGGATTCCGGACAGCGCGCCCGGCTGCTCTTCCGGGACGAATTGCAGGCAATTGCCGCAGATTTCAGCGGTTTTGCGCGAAGCTGCGGGATCTGGCGCGGACCTTGCTCTCCGCTTTGCCGTCTTTCATTCGCGAGGAGCAACCTGTTCCGGGGCAGCTCTCCGCGGTAAGATCAAGCAAAACAAGGCCTACGGTCCAGGGAGCGGGAGGAACGCCGTGAGCCATCATCCAGCTCTGCCTTACTTGCGCAATTCCGAGAAGGGCAAGGTCGTCTCGGCGAATGAAGCCGTCATGCTGATCCGCGACGGCGACACCGTGGCGACCGGCGGCTTCGTCGGCATCGGCTTTGCCGAGGAGATCGCCATCGCGCTGGAGGAGCTCTATCTGTCCCATGAGGGGGATGCGCCCTATACGCAAGGCAAGCCGCGCAACCTAACGCTGGTCTATGCGGCCGGGCAGGGCGACGGCAAGCAGCGCGGCCTCAATCATTTCGGACATGAAGGCCTGGTCCGGCGCGTGATCGGCGGGCATTGGGGCCTTGCGCCGAAACTGCAGCAGCTCGCGATCGCAAACCAGATCGAGGCCTATAACCTGCCGCAGGGCGTCATCACGCATCTGTTCCGCGACATCGCCGCGCACCGGCCCGGCCACATCACCCGCGTCGGCATGGGCACCTTCGTCGACCCCAGGCATGGCGGCGGCAAGCTGAACGCACGCACCACCGAGGACCTGGTGGAGCTGATCACGCTGCGCGGCGAAGAGTGCCTGCTCTACAAGACCTTCCCGATCGATGTCGGGATCATCCGCGCCACCACGGGCGATCCCGATGGCAACCTCACCATGGAGAAGGAGGCGCTGACGCTGGAAGCGCTCGCCATCGCCATGGCGGCGCATAATTCCGGCGGCATCGTCATCGCCCAGGTCGAGCGCGTCGCCGAAGCCGGCAGCCTCAATCCGCGTCAAGTGAAGATTCCCGGCATCCTCGTCGACTGCGTCGTGGTGTCGAGGCCCGAGAATCACTGGCAGACCTTCGGCACGCAATACAATCCGGCTTTCTCGAGCGAGATCCGCGTCCGCGCCACCTCTCTGCCGGTGATGCCGATCAGCGAGCGCAAGATCATCGCCCGGCGCGCCGCGCTGGAGCTGAAGGCCAACAGCGTCGTCAATCTCGGCATCGGCATGCCCGAGGGAATCGCCTCGGTCGCCAACGAGGAACGGATCATCGATCTGATCACGCTGACGGCGGAGCCGGGCGTGATCGGCGGCATCCCGGCGAGCGGCATCGATTTCGGCGCCGCAATCAACACCCAGGCCGTGATCGACCAACCCTACCAGTTCGACTTCTACGACGGCGGCGGTTTGGACGCCGCCGTCCTCGGGCTCGCCCAGGTCGACCGCGCCGGCAACCTCAATGTCAGCAAGTTCGGGCCGAAGCTTGCCGGGGCCGGCGGCTTCATCAACATCAGCCAGAACGCCAAGGAGGTCGTCTTCGTCGGTACGTTCGGTGCGGGCAAGCAACGCATTTCAGTGGAGGACGGCAAGCTCGTCATCCTCGACGAAGCCAGGTCGCGCAAGTTCGTCGATCGCGTCGAGCACGTCACCTTCAGCGGCCCGTTTGCCGCCGCGCGCAAGCAACGCACGCTGTACGTCACCGAGCGCTGCGTGTTCGAGCTCAGGGGCGAGGGGCTTGAGCTCACCGAAGTCGCGCCCGGCATTGACATCGAGCGTGACATCCTGCGCCTGATGGATTTCAAGCCGCTGATCCCGCGCGACCCTGTGCTGATGGACGCGCGCATCTTCGGCGAGGGTCTGATGGATCTGCGCGAGCGCCTGCTCACCATCCCGCTCGACCAGCGCTTCACGCTGGACGAGCAGCAGAACCTGTTCTTCGTCAATCTGGAGCGCTACCCGCTGCGCAGCAAGGCCGAGATCGACACCATCGCTGCCATCGTCGAGGCCCGCCTGGCGCCGCTCGGGCGTCGGGTCTACGCCATCGTCAATTATGACAACTTTTCCATCCTGCCGGAGCTGATGGACGATTATTCTGCGATGGTGCGCAGCCTCGTCGACCGCTTCTATTCCGGCGTGTCGCGCTACACCACGTCGGGCTTTCTGCGCATCAAGCTGGGTGAAGCCCTGGAGAAACGCGGCGTCGCGCCGCACATCTTCGAAAGCGCGGAGGAAGCGCAGTCGGACTGGCGCCAGGTCGAGGCCGGCGCAGCGAGGCAGGCCCAAAAATGATGCATGCCCGCAAAGGCCAGCCCGCGCCACCGGAAGGTTCAATTGCAATGTTCCCAAGCTTGTGCAAATCGCTGTTACCGAGAAACTTCAAATCAGGAGGGACCATCGTGCGTCGATCACTCATCATAACAGCAACCATCCTCGCGCTCGGCGCGGGCACCGCCGCACAGGCCGACGATCTCAAGATTGCGCTGATCTATGGCAAGACCGGTCCGCTCGAGGCCTACGCCAAGCAGACCGAGACCGGCCTGAAGATGGGCTTTGAGTACGCCACCAAGGGCACCATGACGCTCGACGGCCGCAAGATCGTCGTCATCACCAAGGACGACCAGGGCAAGCCGGATCTGGCCAAGGCCGCGCTCGCGGAGGCCTATCAGGACGACAAGGCCGACATTGCGATCGGCACGACCTCGTCGGCGGCGGCGCTCGCGATTCTCCCGGTCGCCGAGGAGAACAAGAAGATCCTGATCGTCGAGCCCGCGGTCGCGGACCAGATTACCGGCGAGAAGTGGAATCGCTACATCTTCCGCACCGGGCGCAACTCGTCGCAGGACGCGATCTCCAACGCTGTCGCAATCGGCAAGCAGGGCGTCACCGTCGCGACGCTGGCGCAGGACTATGCGTTCGGCCGTGACGGCGTCGCCGCTTTCAAGGAGGCGCTCGCCAAGACCGGCGCGACGCTCGCCGCCGAGGAGTATGCCCCGACCTCGACCACCGACTTCACCGCCGTCGGCCAGCGCCTGTTCGACGCGCTGAAGGACAAGCCGGGCCGCAAGGTGATCTGGGTGATCTGGGCCGGCGCCGGTAACCCGCTGGCCAAGCTCCAGGACATGGACCCGAAGCGCTATGGCATCGAGCTCTCCACCGGCGGCAACATCCTGCCGGCGCTCGCCGCCTACAAGGGCCTGCCCGGCATGGAAGGCGCGACGTACTACTTCTACGACATTCCGAAGAACCCCGTGAACGACTGGCTGGTCGCCGAGCACCAGAAGCGCTTCAACGCGCCGCCGGATTTCTTCACCGCGGGCGGCTTCGCCGCCGCGATGTCCGTCGTCGCCGCCGTCACCAAGGCGAAGTCGACCGACACCGAGAAGCTGATCACGGCAATGGAAGGCCTGGAGTTCGACACGCCCAAGGGCAAGATGGTGTTCCGGAAGGAAGATCATCAGGCGCTGCAGAGCATGTATCACTTCAAGGTCAAGGTCGATCCGAACGTCGCCTGGGCCGTGCTCGAGCCGGTGCGCGAGTTGAAGATCGAGGATATGAACGTTCCGATCAAGAACAAGCGCTGAGGTTTCTTGCTTCACCTCTCCCGCTCGCGGGAGAGGCCGGGAGAGGGCTCTATCCTCTCAGGGGTTCTCGCCCGCGGAGACACCCTCTCCCCAGCCCTCCCCCGCAAGCGGGGGAGGGAGCGCAGCGCAGCGCAGCCGCGGATACATCTCGTTTCATCGATTGCCAGATCCTCAATGCCTCTCACCCTCGAAACCCGCGACCTCACCATCCGCTTCGGCGGCCATGTCGCGGTCAACAACGTCTCCTGCACGTTTCGCCCGGGCGAGCTCACCGCCATCGTCGGGCCGAACGGCGCCGGCAAGACCACCTATTTCAATCTGATCTCGGGCCAGCTCCGCGCTTCACACGGCAGCATCCTGTTCGACGGCACCGACATCACGGGGCAGTCCGCGCCGATGCGCACCCGCGCCGGTCTCGGCCGCGCCTTCCAGCTCACCAATCTGTTCCCGAACCTGTCGGTGGAAGAGAACGTCCGCCTCGCGGTGCAGGCCGCGAACGGCACCCATTACGACATGCTGCGGCCCTGGATGGTGCGCCGCGATTTGATCGCGCGCGCCGACGCCATCCTCGACCAGGTCGCGCTCGGCAGCCGCCGCGGCGTCGCCGCGACCGCGCTGTCCCATGGCGATCAGCGCAAGCTCGAGGTCGCGCTGATGATCGCGCTGGAGCCGAAAGTGTTCATGTTCGACGAGCCGACCGCCGGCATGAGCATCGACGAGGTGCCCGTCGTCCTCAACCTGATCGCGCAGCTCAAGCAGGACAGGAGCAAGATCATCCTTCTCGTCGAGCACAAGATGGACGTGGTGCGCTCGCTCGCCGACCGCATCATCGTGCTGCATAACGGCCAGCTCGTCGCCGACGGCCCGCCCGCGGAAGTGATCGCCTCGCCGATCGTGCAGGAGGCCTATCTCGGCGTCGCGCCCAAGAACACTGCAGGGGACACTGCAGGGAGCGCAGCATGACTGACTTGCTCAGACTCTCCGGCGTGCACACCCATATCGGCCGCTATCACATCCTCCAGGGCATCGATCTCGCAGTCCCGCAAGGACAGGTCACGATGCTGCTCGGCCGCAACGGCGCGGGCAAGACCACGACGCTGCGCACCATCATGGGCCTGTGGCAGGCCTCGAAGGGCGAGATCACCCTCGCCGGCGAGCGCATCGAGAGCCTTGCCACGCCCGACATCGCGCGGCGCGGCGTCGGTTACGTGCCGGAGAGCATGGCGGTGTTCTCCGATCTCACGGTGAAGGAGAACCTCGTGCTCGCGGCCCGCGACGGGCCGCTCGACGACACCCAGCTCGACTGGATCTTCGGCTTCTTTCCGGCGCTGCGCCGCTTCTGGCTATCGCGCGCGGGAAGCCTCTCGGGCGGGCAGAAGCAGATGCTGTCGATCGCGCGCGCCATCGTCGAACCGCGCAAGCTGCTGCTGGTCGACGAGCCGACCAAGGGGCTCGCGCCGGCCATCGTGATGGCGCTGATCGAGTGCCTGAAGGAGATCAAGCGCAAGGGCGCCACCATCCTGCTGGTCGAACAGAATTTCTTCGCCGCCCGTGAGCTCGGCGACAACGTGCTGGTCATGGACAACGGCACTATCGTCCATCGCGGCGAGATGGCGGCGCTCGCCGCCGACGTATCGCTGCAGGAGCGGCTGCTCGGCCTGAGTCTGGGGGCGCATCAGTGAGTGACATTGCCGCAACCGATCCGCTGCCGAAGCCGAAGCGGGATCTCGCACCGATCCTGCTGCCGGTCGCGCTCGCCGTTCTGATGATCCCGCTGATCGGATCGACTTCTTCCTGGCTCACGCTGACCGTGGCGAGCCTCGCCATGGGCATGATGATCTTCATCATGGCCTCCGGGCTGACGCTGGTGTTCGGCCTGATGGACGTGCTCAATTTCGGCCATGGCGCCTTCATCGCCGTCGGCGCCTATGTCGCCACGCTGGTTCTGGCCCCGTTCGCGGCGTCCATTCAGGCGGATTCGCTCTGGATGAACCTCGCGGTGCTGGCCCCGGCCGCGCTGCTGTCGATGGCGGTCTCCGGCGCGCTCGGCCTGGTCGTCGAGCGCGTGCTGATCCTGCCCGTCTACGGCCAGCATCTGAAGCAGATCCTGATGACGACCGGCGGCCTGATCGTCGCCGAGCAGACGCTCTATGCGCTGTGGGGACCGCAGATCATCCCGATGCCGCTGCCCACCTCGCTGCGCGGCTCGTTCATCCTCGGCGACGTCGCGATCGCCAAGTACCGCGTACTGGCGATGCTGATCGGCCTCGCCATCTTCATCGCGATCCAGCTCGTGCTCAACCGCAGCAAGGTCGGCCTCCTGATCCGCGCCGGCGTCGAGAATCGCGAGATGGTGGAGGCGCTCGGCTACCGCATCCGCCGCCTGTTCCTCGGCGTGTTCATGACGGGATCGGCGCTGGCCGGTCTCGGCGGCGTGATGTGGGCGCTCTATCGCGAACAGGTGCACGCTTCCATGAGCGACGACCTCACGGTGCTGATTTTCATCGTCGTCATCATCGGCGGCCTGGGGTCGATCGGCGGCTGCTTCATCGGCGCCATCCTGGTCGCCATGGTCGCCAATTACGGCGGCTTCCTGGTGCCAAAGCTCGCCCTCGTATCCAACATCCTGCTGATGGTCGCCATTCTGATGTGGCGGCCGCGCGGCCTCTATGCGGTGACCAGCCGATGATGATCCTCTCAGGCGATCCGCCGCGTAGCCGCATCCTCACGCTCGTTCTCGTCGTCATCATCCTGGCGCTCGCCGCGACGCCGTTCCTGTTCCCGGGTGCCAAGGCGCTGAACGTGGCGGCGAAGATCTGCGTCTTCGCCGCGCTGGTCGCCTCCTACGACCTCCTGCTCGGCTATACCGGCTCGGTCTCGTTCGCCCACACCATGTTCTACGGCATCGGCAGCTACGCCATCGCGATCGCGCTGTACGGGATGGGCCCGAACTGGGCGGCGGTCGCAACCGGAATCGTCGTGGGCCTGCCGCTCGCAGCTCTGCTCGCTCTGGCCATCGGGCTCTTTTCGCTGCGCGTCGCGGCGATCTTCTTCGCCATGATCACGCTGGCCGTGGCGTCCGCCTTCCAGGTGCTGGCCTCGCAGCTGTCCTGGCTGACAGGGGGCGAGGACGGACGCAGCTTCCAGCTGCCAGAGCTGCTGCGCCCCGGCACCGTGCTGATCCCCAAGAGCTTGTTCGGCTTCGAGATCAACGGCCGGATCCTGACCTTCTATCTGGTGTTCGCCGTTTCGGCGCTGATGATCCTCGCCTTGCTGCGGGTCGTGAACTCGCCGTTCGGGCGTGTGCTGCAGGCGATCCGCGAGAACCGGTTTCGCGCCGAGGCACTCGGCTTCCGCACCGTATTCCACCTGACCTACGCCAACTGCCTCGCGGCGCTGGTTGCCGCCAGCGCGGGAATGCTGAACGCGCTGTGGCTGCGCTATGCCGGCCCCGATACCTCGCTGAGCTTCTCGATCATGCTGGACATCCTGCTGATGGTCGTGATCGGCGGCATGGGCACGATCTACGGCGCGCTCATCGGCGCCACCATCTTCATCCTCGCCCAGAACTATCTGCAATCGCTGATGGGCGTTGCCTCCAACGCGGCGGGCGAAGCCGGCCTGCCGCTGCTGCCGGGGCTGCTCCATCCCGATCGCTGGCTGCTGTGGCTCGGGCTGCTGTTCATCGCCAGCGTCTACTTCTTCCCGACCGGCGTGGTCGGGCGGCTGCGCAAGGCCAGCGGCGACAAGAGCGCCGGCAGCTCGCATTAAGCCTTTGGTAATGATGCAGCGCGGCGTTTGCTGCGCGCGCCGCACAACCGTGACGGGCTTCCCGCTGCGCGACATGCGGACGCCGTGGCTCAACCGGATTAATACTTGGGTAACTTGCTTTCCTAAGGTTTGCGCCATTTGTGCGGTGTATTCCTGTTCCTCGTGTGAGGTGGAATGCGCCAGGTCCTTTCTACGGTGGCTGCCGGAATGTCTCTTGCCGTAAGGAGCGGCTGGGAGGCCTTGGCGCGACGTAGTCCCGTCCTGTGGTTGACCCTGTGCGGCGTGTTGCTGGTCGCCGGAATCTTCGCCGTCACGGCCATGGCCGTCGGCGAGTTCCGCGAGCGGACCCTCGCCAACCGCGAACGCGAGCTGGAAAACACGGTGCAGCTGATCGCGCGGCATTTCGATCAGCAGTTCGAGGATTCCGATGTCGTCGCCGCCGATCTGATCGGGCAGATGAACCTGGCCGACATCACCTCCCCGGCAATGTTCCGCGAGCGCATGTCCGGTCCCGACACGAACCAGATGCTGCGCAGCAAGATCAGCTCCGTGTCCCATCTGGGCGACATCGCGATCTATGATGCCGACGGCGAGCTGATCAACTGGTCGCGGGCCCACCCGCTGCCCAAGATCAATATTTCGTCCCGGGCCTACTTTCAGACGTTCAAGACCAATCCGCAGTCCGAGACGGTGCTGCTGGAATCCGTCCGCAGCTTCATCATCAACAAATGGACCACGATCGTCGCACGCCGGTTGACCGGCGCCGACGGCACCTTCCTCGGGGCGATGGTGCGCCGGATCGACCCGGACAGCTACCGGCAGTATTTCGCGTCTGTCGCGCTAGCCGAGGGTACGGCCATCTCGCTGTTCGACCGCCAAGGCAAGATGCTGGCGCGCCATCCGCATGTCGAAGAGCTGATCGGGCGCAACCTCAGGGATGCGCCACTGATGCGGAAGGTGCTCACCAAAGGCGGTCAGCAGACTCTCCGCGTCAGGGGCCTCATCGACGACGAGGAGCGGCTCGGCTCGGCGGCATCGCTGACGCATTTCCCGCTGATCATCGTCGGCACCAACACCACGGCGGCGGCCCTTGCGGACTGGCGGCAGCAGACCGGCTTCATGGTCACGACCGCAGCGCTTTCAGCCGCCGTCATCGCGCTGATCCTGTATCTGATCATCCGCCAGATCAACCGGCAGAACCGTGAGGCGCAGGAGCGGATCGAAGCGAAGCGGCTTCAGCTCGACACCGCGCTCAACAACATGTCGCAAGGGTTGATCCTGTACGACGCCGCCGGTTACATCGTCACCTGCAACCGCCGCTACGCCGACATGTTTGGCCTCTCCCACGACGTCATCAAGCCGGGCTGCCACATCCGCGAGGCGATGTATCATCGCAAGGAGCGCGATGCGTTCGACGGCGATGTGGAGACATTTTGCGCCGACGTGATGAGGATCGTCGCCGAAGGCACGGTCTCGACGAGAATTCATCAGTTGGCCAGCGGCCGCGCCTTCCAGGTCATCAACACCCCGCTCGCGCAGGGTGGATGGGTCGCCACGATCGAAGACATTACCGAGCGCCGCAACCTGGAACAGGAGCGCGACCGCAACTACACCTTCCTGCGCGAGATCATCGATCACATCCCCTCGCAGATCACGGTGAAGGACGCCCGAACGCGGCAATATCTGCTGATCAACCGGACCGCCGAGCAGCAATTCGGCCAATCGCGCGAAGTCATCGTCGGCAAGACCCCCTTCGATCTTTATCCGGAAGAAGCCGCCAGACTCGTCACCGAGGACGACAGCAGAGCGCTGCAGGCCGCCGGCGGATTGTTCAAGGACGAACATCCCTGGCGAAGCCAGACCAAGGGGCTGCGCTATATCACCTCGACCCGGATCGGCATTCGCGACAGGTCCGGCGAGCCGCGCTACCTCATCAGTGTCGTCGAGGACGTCACTGAGCGGCGCTACGCCGACGAGAAGATCGCGCATCTGGCGCATTACGATGCGCTGACCGACCTGCCGAACCGAACCCTGTTCCGCGAGCAGATCGAATGCGAGCTGGCGAAGGTCGCCGGCGGCAAGCAGTTCGCTCTGCTCTACATCGACGTCGACGAATTCAAGGGCATCAACGACTCGCTCGGCCACCACGTCGGCGACGAGCTGTTGAAGGCGATCGCGGACCGTCTCCGCGGCTGCCTCAGGCCGGGCGATTTAATCGCGCGGCTCGGCGGCGACGAGTTCGCGGTGATCCAGACCGGGATCGGATCCTCCGCCGACGTGCTGTTCTTCCTGGCGCGGATCTACCAGGCGATCCGGCAGCCCTATCATTGTCTCGGCCATCAGCTCTCCACCGATGCCAGCATCGGGATTGCGCTGGCGCCGCAGGACGGCGCCGATCTCGATCAGCTGATCAAGAACGCCGACCTTGCGATGTACGGCGCCAAGGCCAATGGACGCCGCACCCACCGCTTCTTCGAGCCGGAGATGGATGCGAGCGCCAAGGCACGCCTGAGCATGGAGCTGGATTTGCGGCAGGCCCTCGTGAATGGCGGCTTCGAGATTCACTATCAGCCGCTGGTCGACCTGCGCACCAACGAAGTCTCCGGCTGCGAGGCGCTGCTGCGCTGGCGGCATCCCGAGCGCGGCATGGTGTCGCCGGCGGAGTTCATTCCGGTCGCCGAGGACACCGGCATGATCAACGAGCTCGGCGACTGGGTGTTGCGGATGGCCTGCAACGAGGCCGCGACCTGGCCGGCGCATGTGCGCGTCGCGGTCAACGTCTCGCCGGTGCAGCTCAAATGCGACACGCTGGCGCTGCGGATCGCTGGCGCGCTCGCCGCCTCCGGCCTGAACCCGCGTCGGCTCGAGCTCGAGATCACCGAGGCCGTGCTGATCCGCGACGACGAGGCGGCGCTCTCGATCCTGCATCAGCTCCGCTCGATCGGCGTGCGCATCGCGCTCGACGATTTCGGCACCGGCTACTCCTCGCTGAGCTATCTGAAGCGCTTCCCGTTCGACAAGATCAAGATCGACCGCTGCTTCGTCGCCGACATCGCAGAGGCGAGCGGCTCGCCCGTGATCGTGCAGGCGGTGGTGAACATTGCGGCCGCCAGTAGCATGACCACGGTCGCCGAGGGCGTCGAGACCGAGGCACAGCGCGACATGCTGCGCGCGCTCGGCTGCACGCAGATGCAGGGCTATCTGTTCAGCGCCCCGAAGCCGGCCAGCGAGGTGCGAAAGCTGTTCGGCCCCGGCGACTCCGCGCCCGTGGCGGCGGTGGCCTGATGGCGAAGTCGAGGACACTTCCGACCCCAGCCGTCGACGTTGCGGATTCCTATGCCGTGCGGCTGATGCAACACCTGGTGGTGCCGACCTTCGTGATCGACCCCAAGCGCCGTGTGGTGATCTGGAACATGGCCTGCGAGCGATTGACCGGCGTCGCCGCCTCCGAGGTGATCGGCACCGGCAAGCACTGGCAGGCCTTCTACGAGACAAGGCGCCCCTGCCTTGCCGACCTCGTCGCGCTCGACCGGCCGGAGCAGCTGCCGGAATACTATTCGGAATATGCCGCGCGCGGCCATAACGGGCTCGGCTTTTCCGCGGAGAACTGGTGCGTGATGCCGAAGCTCGGCAGCCAGCTCTATCTCGCCATCGACGCCGGCCCGATCCACGACGAGGCCGGCCGGCTGATCGCGGTGGTGGAGACGCTGCGCGACCTCACCGACCAGAAGCGCGCCGAGATGGCGCTGAAGGAGCTCGCCACCAAGGACGGGCTGACCGGCCTGGCGAACCGCCGCTCCTTCGACCAGATGCTGTCGGACGAATGGGCGCGCGCCCAGCGCACGCAGAAGCCGCTGGCGCTGCTGTTCGTCGATGTCGACCATTTCAAGCTGTTCAACGACCGCCACGGCCACCAGAGCGGCGACGAGTGCCTGCGCGCGGTTGCCGCCGTCGTCAGCCGGCACGCGGTGCGCCCGCTCGATCTCGCCGGCCGCTATGGCGGCGAAGAGTTCGCGCTGATCCTGCCGGACATGGATTGCGACACCGCCTGCAACGTGGCCGAGGCGATCCGCTGCGCGGTCACGGCCTTGCAGATCGCCCACGGCGCCGCGGGCGCCGGCGATCACGTCACTCTCAGCGTCGGTGTCGCCAGCCACATCCCCGGCGGTGCCGACGGCGGCCCCGACCGGCTGCTGGGCGCGGCCGACGAGGCGCTCTATGTGGCCAAACGCCTCGGCCGCAACCGCGTCATGTGCGCCGAACGGGTGCTGGCCGAATTCGCCGCCCTCGGCCGGCAGGCGGCAACGGTTCCGGCCTCTGTCCGGCGCAAATCGGCTTGAGCGCATGCGGCGAGAAGCGGTTGCCCGCCCCACGCCAATCGGCTAAATGAAATCCCACTGCACCCGTAGCTCAGCTGGATAGAGCGTTGCCCTCCGAAGGCAAAGGTCACACGTTCGAATCGTGTCGGGTGCGCCATTCTCCTGTCGGACGCCACGTAAGTTCTAGCTGCCACCCGAGATGGGCTCCGCACGCCACGCATAGACTAGCGCGGCAATTTTCTCTGCATCACTTCCACGTCCGCGACGGACTTGAGTGCCTCGATGTTTGACGCGGGCATCCGTGCCGAGAACATGCCCGGCACCAGGCTGCTGACATCGGTCACCTTTGCAGCCTTCATCGCGTTCTGGAGCTGCTCGTCCGAAACGCCCGGCGACGGCTCGATATAGACTGCGACGATGTCCGGGTCGGGAGATGATCGCTGGGCCATTTCTTTATCTTCCGAATCTTCCGACCTTCTTCCAGAATCCCGACTTAACGCTAGCGCTTTTTCTTTGCCTTCCGGGCTACTCCGGTCTTTTTCTTGCCACCCGATCCAACCCGTTTCGCCTGCGGCGCGGCCGCGGGTCTGGCATAGGCCTGCCCGACGTCGGCGAGGAGCGAGCCAGCCGCTGTGACGACAACAGCCGAAGGCGCCATCTGGTTCACATGATTGACCAGAGCCTGCGCTGATATCTTTCCATGGCCGTATTCGGGAGTCCAGTTGGTCGGGCCCGTGTGCGCATCCTTGACGGCCGTCGCCTGCAAGGCCGCAACCACACCTTCGGGATCAAGCTGGTGCCGCCGCTCCAGCATGAGCGCGATTACGCCCGAAACGAAGGGGGTCGCCATGCTGGTTCCTTCGATGGTCAGTGTGCGCGTCGGCGTACCGGCCCGTTCGCTGTTCTCCGCCTCTTCCGAACCAGCCGCGAGTGCCGCCGTGATCATCTCACCGGGCGCCGATATCTCGGGTTTCTCGCGCCCGTCACGCGTCGGCCCGCGACTGGAGAAACGGCTGGAACGACCGACCACCGCAGCGGGCGCGGTCTGCGGCCCGTCATCGGACCTCCATGCATTCTTGGTGACGTGACTGGCCACGGCTATGACCCGGGTAGCCGTCGCGGGCAGACCAATGGTGCGCGCAGACTCCACGAACGCGCCGTCGCGAAAGCGGCCGTTGCCGGTGATCCAGGCATCGAACCGTCCCGGTTCAGCCTTGGTGCAGGTCACACGCAGCTTCCATCCCTTGAAGTCGCTCAAGTCCGTGCTCGATTTGATCCGGGCATCGATCAGAACCTCGACGGATTTATGCCGCGTCTGGGCCGTTCGTCCGATCGTTACCCGGGCCCCATTGGCGTTGAACTTCGCTTCCCGATTCATGCCCGGCGCCGCCATCACCGTCCCCGAGGGCGAGACCAGCGAGACGTCGAATCTGTCCTTGTTGCCGTACCAGCAGACGATGGTGATGCCGCCTTCTTCGGTCGACATGTCAAGCGTCGCGGTTTCCGTCTGGCCCTCTGCAAGGCGCGCGCCGACGTGAATGTTGTCGATGCGCTCGTTGCCGGCCGCCAGCACGACGATCCGGCCGGGGCCGGAAAGCCTGTCCAGCGCACGCTCCTCCGCGCTCGCTCCGTCGTGGGCGCCGTGATGACCGCCGAGACTCATGTTGACGACGGCCGGACGGCCGTCAGCCTTGTCGAAGCACCATTTTGTCGCTTCCGCCAGGCGAATGAAATCGGTCTTCACCAGTACGAATCGTGCATCCGGCGCCACGCCCGATACGGCATTGAACGGACTGCCAGCGGCGATCGAGGCTACATGTGTTCCGTGTCCATCCTCATCAAAGCCGGGTCGGTTGCCGCCGGTGTTCCAACCGGCCTCGAGCTGCGCCGTCGAAAACTCTCGCGCGGAGAACGTGGTGCCATTGAATTTCTGCTCGAGCAGCGCATCGACGCGCAGTTTGTTGTTGCCATCGCGGAAGGCTGGGTGCGAGAGATCGAACCCGGAGTCGATGATGCCGACAACGACACCATCGCCTCGACCCGCCACCTTGCGACTGCTCGGCAACCCGACCATGCCGTCGACAAGCGCTTTCTCCAGCATGGTTCTCTTTTGCTTTTGTGCCTCAACAAACCTGACGTTGGCATGCTCGTAGACGATGCTCGCCTTCTTGACCGGCACGATCGCGGCATAGAGACCGCCACCAAGATCCGCGACCTGCTTCGCCTCCGCGCGCGCGAGCAGCGGAGCGATGTCGGTACCCTCGTCAGCCTCGACGATTACTGCGGCCTCGGGATCCGCCCCTGCGGCCCCGCTCACCACGCGTCGCGGAGCGGCCAGCGGCTGGACGATCGCAAACACGTCACCGCCGGGTGCGATGTCTTCCATGATCTGCAGGGAAATGGACGATTTGGGTGAAAGCTCGCGTACGGCCATGGCAATTCCTCCGAATAAAAAGCAATGACGAAAATGGGGCGATCATCTCGGCTGCGTTACCGCGCTACGGACGGGCACCGCCGCTGATCGTGGTTGCATGGTAATATCGGGCAACCTCGCCTAACAGGAGCATATAGCTTACGTCGCAAGACATTTAGTCGCAACCCTTGATTGCGAATCGCAGCGAGAGGGAAGTATCTCTCCAGGAGTGGCACCATCAAAAGGGCGAGCGAACCGTCGAGAGCGGCGGCTCGAGACCGATCTTGCGAGATTCGCGGCGGACGATTCAGGCCATACCGAGACCCTGAACCAAAAGGTCGAACCGCAAAATCAGGCGCGACTCATCCACCGTCACGTCAGCATCGCAATAATCGACTGGACCTGGTCCGACACCGACGTCACCAGCCCGTCATACGATGTCTGACCGTGCGCGGCAGCCTTCAGGATGCATTCGGCGACTGCTGCCTTGAGGCCGAAGACCGACTGATGGGCGGGCACGCTCGCCATCACGGTTTCCAGGGCCTGGCGCATCGTCTGAATGAGTTCGGAGCTGTATTGCATGGCTGTCCTCCGCAGGATCATATTAGGTCGGATGCCCGGGCTTGCCACTCACAAGCCTGAGATTCCGCTTTGATGAACGCCTAGCCGAACGCCTCAATTCAAACGCCAGATGGCCGCATTGAGCACGCCGGCACAGACGACCCAGGCGAGCACAACGACCACTGAAACATCCATCACCTCGCGCTTCCTTTCGCGCAATTGTATCATTTCTCCATGAGCGAATCCGACACGGTGACCGGCGCGGCCTCGCCGATCCGCAAGATCATCCATATCGACATGGATGCCTTCTATGCGTCGGTGGAGCAACGCGACAATCCGCAGCTGCGCGGCAAGCCGGTCGCGGTCGGCGGCTCCGCGGAGCGCGGCGTCGTCGCGGCGGCCAGCTACGAGGCCCGCAAGTTCGGCGTTCGCTCCGCCATGCCGTCGGTGACCGCGAAGCGGCAATGTCCAGAGCTGATCTTCGTCAAGCCGCGCTTCGAGGTCTACAAGGCGATCTCGAGGCAGATCCGCGAGATCTTCGCCGAGCACACGGCCATCGTCGAGCCCTTGTCGCTGGATGAGGCCTATCTCGACGTGACGGAGAACCTGCAAGGCATTGCGCTGGCGCGGGACATCGCGCGGAAGATCCGCGAGAAGATCAAGGCCGAGACGGGCCTCAACGCTTCGGCGGGCATCTCCTACAACAAGTTTCTGGCCAAGCTCGCCTCGGATCATCGCAAGCCCAACGGCCAGTTCGTGATCTCGCCGGAGATGGGGCCGGCCTTCGTCGAGACGCTGCCGGTCGGCAAGTTCCACGGGATCGGCCCGGCAACAGCCGCGAAGATGAACGCGCTCGGCCTGTTCACCGGCCGCGACATCCGCAACCAGACGCTGGAGTTCATGAACGCGAATTTCGGCAAGTCCGGCGCCTATTACTATTGGATATCACGCGGCGTCGACGAGCGGCCTGTCAGGGCCAACCGGATCCGCAAGTCGATCGGCGCGGAGAACACGTTCTCGATCGACCTCGACGCATTCGATGCGCTGGTCGCCGAACTCAGGCCTCTGGTCGACAAGGTCTGGCGCCATTGCGAGGCGTCCGGCAATCGCGGCCGCACCGTTACCCTGAAAATCAAGTTCGCCGACTTCGAGATCATCACGCGCAGCAGGTCCGTCGCCGCGGCCGTTGCGGGCCGGGACGAACTGGAGCGGCTGGCCTGCGGCCTGCTCGAAGCCGAGATGCCGCCGCCCAAGCGCGTCAGGCTGCTGGGGGTCTCGCTGTCCTCGCTCCAGGCCGGTGGCGATTCGGAGCCGCAGTTGACGCTCGGGATCTGAATCCGGCCAGAGGACCGCTTCGGCGAACGCGACATCTTTAGCAGCGACGCGGCCCAAAACCTGTCGTAGAGACGTCAAACAGGTCTTTTCGCGATTGATGTTGGAATGCTTGCCTTATTGATACGCCTCGGACTGCGCTTCGAAGACCGCATCGAGGAGCGGCGATTTGTCGACCAATATGTCCGGGGCAGCCTCGGATGGACGCAGATCGCAATGCTGCTCGGCGCCGCCACCTATGCCGGCTACACGCTCTGGGATTGGGTGCTGTACCCCGAAGTGGTTCCGATCACGCTCGCGATCCGCGGCGGCACGGCCGTCTTTATCCTGCTGCCGCTGACGGCGCTGCTGTCACGGCGATGGATGAAGCCATGGGCAGAGACGATCTTCCTCGTCTATTGTGTCATTCCCGGCTGCATCTTGCCCAGCATTTATCTGGTGCTGCCGTCGGGCTTTACCTTTGCCGCGCCCGGCATGATGATGATCATCCTGTTCGTCTCGACCATGCTGCCGTTGCGGATCGGCTCGCTAGCGATTTTCTGCCTGCTCTCGTGGGTGGCGCTGCTGGTCGCCGAGTCGTTCGCGACGACGATGCCGACCGGGCTGAGCTTCATCAATCATTCTCTCGTCGGCAATGCCTACGCATTGTCGCTCTACGCCGTGGCTGCGCGCGAATACCGGGCGCGAAGACAATTCCGGACGTCGGAGGCGTTACAACGGGAAAAGGAACGCTCGGAGAGATCGCTGCGCGATCTGCGCGCGACCCAGGAGCAGCTCGTGCAGGCGGAAAAGCTTGCCTCGCTCGGCCAATTGGTGGCCGGTGTCGCGCACGAGGTCAGCACCCCGCTCGGCCTCGCCCTGACGACCTCGACCACCATGCAGGCCGATCTGCAGACAATGGCTGATGCCTTAGGCGGAGCATCGGTCCGGCGTTCCGATCTGACCAAGGGCATCGACAGGCTCAAGCAGGGGCTCAATCTGACCTTCGACAATCTGCACCGCGCATCCGAGATGGTGCACAGCTTCAGGCAGGTCGCCGTCCATCAGGCCGACGAGGACCGGCGGACCTTCGAGCTCAAGGACTGGCTGTCGGAGTTGATGTCCAAGCTCGGGCCATTGCTGTCGCATCATGGCCTGACGGTCGCGGTCCGATGCCCGGCGGGGATCAAGCTCAACAGCTACCCCGGAGCGCTAGCTCAGGTGATCAGCAATCTCGCTCTCAATAGCGCAGGCCATGCCTATCCTGACAAGAGAGGCGGCCGGTTCGTCATCACAGTCAGCCAGCCGGACCCGACATCCGTCCGCCTCGTCTGCGCTGATGAAGGCATCGGAATTCCCGAGGAGTTGCAGGCGCAGATCTTCGATCCGTTCGTCACGACTGGTCGGGAGAGCGGCCATGCCGGCCTGGGGCTGCACATCGCCTTTAATCTGGTGGCCTCATCGCTGAACGGGCGCCTGCGGCTCGAGAGCACGACGGGTCCGGGGACTCAGATCGCCATGGAGATTCCGCTCCAGGCATGACTCCCGCGGCCAGGTTGGAGCCGCCTCGAAAAGCGAACACAGAGCGCCCGGCGAGTGCGACTGTCGGTGACGGATTTTCAGGCCCGCCACCGTTGAAAGTCGATTCGCTCGAACCGCTCAATGCCTCACGTGCTCGAACACCACGATCACGCCGGTCGGTTCGGGCTCATGCGCCATCAGGCGCGTCAGGTCGGAATCGCCCCAATCGGCGAGGCTGACGACCTCGCCACTCTGGCGGTCGGTCTCGGCACCAAGCGATGCCGCAGGCTCGAGGACCTTGAGGCCCATCTCGTCGACAAAGAAAGTGTGCTCGCCGAACATGCTGTTGAGCTGCGGCATCGCGGGATGTTCGTCGGGCAGCACCTGAGCGCCGAGTTGGTTGACGGTCTGCTTCACCTGTTCGGATGTGAGCTTCATGAGCTGCTCCGTTTCTGTCTGCGGTTTCATTGACCCAGGCGGGAGCATGCGTTCCCTGCCCTTGTCCGCCTGGCTCAAAGTCCCGAACAGGCGCTGCGGACAAATGTTCCTGCAAAATGTATTTCGTGATCGCGCGCCGCATCCGCCGCGCTAGCGGCACGAGTTCGCCACAGGATGCACACGATCTGTCCGCTTTAGTCGGCGGCTTCGACGATCCGGATGTCGCGGTCGACGCCGTCGCCAAGCAGATCGTGGGCGGCCTGATAGGCCGGGCTGGCATACGCCGCCCTGGCGCGCTCCACGCTGTCGAACTCGATGAGAACGACACGCTCCATCTGGCCGAGCTCGAAGGCCGCGGCCGGCATCCCGCGTGCGAGCACACGGCCGCCGGCCGCTTCGATCGCCGGACGCGACAGCTTGGCGTAGGCCGCCATGGCATCGGGATTCTTGATCGCTCGGTAGGTTGCAACCCAGTAGGCTTTGGCCATCGCTTCTCCTGACGTTTGGGGCGAATTGCTACTCGCCGCGGTTCTCGCCGACCGACAAAGCGCAGATACGTGACAGATAAGTGTAGGGCAGGCCGGTCTCCTCGGCCCAGGCATTGAACTGCGCCTGCACCTTGGCGAGATCGCCCTTCGACTTGACCTCTTCGGCGATGTCGAGACCTGCATCGCGCAGGCAGACCGCCACGTCCTTGGACGTCACGAAACCGTCCCAGCCGACGAAGCGCAGCAGCATCTGGCCGGTGTTGCCCCCTAATCGGCTGCCGCGCTTGTTGAGGAGATCGAGCAGGCCGATCTCGTCGGACGACGGCCACTTCGCCAGAAACCTGCCGAAGCTGCCGTGCTGCTTCGCGATCTCCTGCACGAAGGCGGCGTTGTCGCGCACCGACATGATCTTGGCGCCGTTGCGCACGATGCGCGCGTCGCGCAGCAGGCCCTCCCAATAGTCCTCGGGCTGGAAGGTGAGCTTGGCGGGCTGGAAATGCAGGAAGGCGTCTTCAAAGCCGTCCCATTTCGAATCGATCACGCTCCAGGCGAAGCCGGCGCAGAACACCCGCCTGGTCATCTCGGCGAGGATCCGGTCATCACCGAACTTGGCCAGCCGCTTCAAGTCCGGCTTGGCCGGCATCAGTTTCTCCAGCGCCTTGGGCCCGCCCTTGCGCTTCTCGGCCCGCGCGCGAATGGTCTTGAAGGGGGTCATGTGAACACAGGTGTTGAGGGCAGGCCACGACACCAGAATTCGGCGATCCGGTCCAGCCCCCGCATTGCCGCCCCTTGCGCTCTGCGACGGGACGCAGCATGCTGTCGCTCATAGGATTGACGCAAAGGGGCGGCCGGGCTGGTCTGCTTCTTGCTTTATGCCGTTTTTGGAATCCCCTTACATTTTGATCTCTGGCCGTCGGATTTTCCATGCGCTGCCTGGTCGTGGCCGACCTGCATTACTCGTTGCCGCAGCTCGACTGGCTGGTCAGCGCGGCGCCGCAATTCGATCTCGTGGTCTTCGCCGGCGATGCGCTCGACATCGGCTCGATCGTGGACTTCCGCGCCCAGATCGTGGTGGTGAAGAAGTACCTCGCGCTCCTTGCCGCGCGGACCCGCGTGATCCTCTGCTCCGGCAATCACGACCTGGACGAGCGCAGCACCGAAGGCGAGAAGATCGCACGCTGGATTTCGGAGGTACGCGAGCTCGGCATCGCCTGCGACGGCGACAGCCTCAGCATCGGCGACACAATGTTCACGGTGTGCCCGTGGTGGGACGGGCCCCTGGTGAAGCAGCGCATCGTCGAACAGTTGCGCGATGCCGCCACCGGCCGGCTGCGGCGCTGGATCTGGGCGCATCACGCGCCGCCGGCGGATTCACCGACGAGCTGGGGCGGCAAGCGCTTCTTCGGCGACGTCGAGCTGGTGCAATGGATCATGCAATACCAGCCGTCGATGGTGATCTCAGGCCATGTGCACCAGTCGCCGTTCATCACCGGCGGCTCGTGGTTCGACCGGCTGGGCCAGACCTGGGTCTTCAACACCGGCCTGCAACCGGGCCGGCCGCCGACCTGCATCGTGCTCGACCTCGACGCGGACAGGGCATTCTGGCTCGCGGCCGGCGAAGCCCAGTGGATCGACCTGAATGCGCCGCTGAAGCGCCCCGCCGCCCCCATCGAGGCGCCGCCCGACTGGCTCACATTCTTGGATCGGATTTCCGATCCGAGCCTGGCGAGACCTCATGCGGCGGCAGGTTGATCATGCTCTGGAGCACCTCGCCGACCATGGCCAGATGCGTGCCGTGGCCGGCATATTGCCGCTTGAGATCGGCGAGATAGGTGTTGGCGACATTGAGCCGCTGCGCCAGCATCTTTGCGATCAGCAGGGCCACACCCGGCTCCTTCTCGAGGAACGAGGCGGCGTCCTCGAACTCATAGACGATCGCGTCGGAGCAGGCCCGCACGGTGGCGGTGTGCGGCTGGCCCAGCAGCACGGACATCTCGCCGAGCACGGCGCCGGGTTCGGTGACGGTGGCGACCACCATCTCGCCCTTGAGCACCTCGAGCTTGCCTTGCATCAGCACGTAGAGGTGGCCGCTGGTGCCACCCTCGTTGACAATCAGCGTGCCGGCGGCGACCTGCCGCTCCGTTCCGCCGGTGCAATAATCCAGGACTGCGCGCATCGCAGAAGCTCCCGTCGCTGCGGACCCCATCGCCCCAGACCAGAGCATGATCCGTGCCACACGACAAATCAACGCGTCTATGACGGGCGCGACAGCACTTGGCGAGGGGGACCGCGCCAGTCTCCAGGGCCGGTATCCCCAAAACCCGCCTCCGTCGCCAGGCCGCGCATGTCCGAGGCCGCGCAACGGCCGCATGGTCGGCGCTGCCCAACCTGGCGGCTGAAAACGAACAGCGCGTTTTCGCGTGCCGTGCGTCACACTCGGGAGAGCGAGGGCACCTCCTCCGGCACGATCGCCCGAAGCCCGCCGAAGCGGCGCTCGCGGCCGTGGAAGGCGGCGAGCGCCGCGGTGAGATCGCTCGCATCGAATTCGGGCCACATCCGCTCGGTGAAATGCAGCTCGGCATAAGCGCCCTCCCAGAGCAGGAAGTCCGACAGCCGCTTCTCGCCCGAGGTGCGGATGATGAGATCGACGTCGCGAAGGCCAGCCTCGCCGGTAACGAGCTGCGAGAACGCTTCGCGTGTGAGGCTGGTGAGCGCGGCCGCTTTGGCCGCCGCGTTGAGGATCGCATCGCGAGCTGAGTAATCCACCGCGATGCGCAGATGCAGCGCGCTTCCTCGGGCGGTCGCCTCCTCGGCGCGCGTGATCGCGGTGGCGATGCCGTCAGGCAGCCGGTCGCGGCGGCCGATCACGGTGAGACGCACACCGTTCCTGACCAGGCTCTGCACCTCGTTGGCGAGATAGAAGCGCAGCAAGGTCATCAGCGCCGCGACCTCGGCCCTCGGCCTCCGCCAATTGTCGGCCGAGAAGGCGTAAAGCGTCAACGTGCCGATGCCCTGCTTGGGCGCGGCCTCGACGATTCGGCGGATGGTCTCGACGCCGGCCTCGTGGCCACGCACGCGGGACAGGCCGCGCCGCGTCGCCCATCTGCCGTTGCCGTCCATGATGATGCCGACATGGAGCTTCTCGTTGCGCGAGGTGGATTCGCTTTGCATTGCAAAGTCTCCGGTCAATAAAAGGGGGAGAATCAGGTCGAGGCGATACCGAGGCGGCCGAGCAGCGACGCCTCGCGGCCGGCGGCTTTCGCCGCGTCGCGCACCAGCCGCTCGAGCACGGCGAGATAGTCGAGGAAACGGCGGCGGCCGGCCTTGGTCAGGCGACAGGTCGTGTGCGGGCGGTTGCCCTCGTAGCCCTTGGTCATCTCGACGAGGCCCGCCTCCTGGAGCACGGCAAGGTGCCGGCTGAGATTGCCGTCGGTGAGGCCGCAGAGCTGCTTGAGATCACCGAATGCCAGCCCCTTGGGATGCGCCATCAGCGAGGTCAGAAGCCCGAGCCTCGCCTTCTCGTGGATCACGCGGTCGAGTCCTTCATAGGAGAAGGGCGCGCTGTCAGTCTTCGACATCGTTGTCTCCGGACGCGAAATGCAGAATGGCCGCCATCACCGATTGCCCGATTACGAAAGGCAGTCCCATGGTCCATGGCGACAGCGTGTGGGTTCGGCTCGCCAGCACCACCACTGCGAAGCCGGACACGAAATACCACGCGCCGGCGAACGCGACGGTGCGCGGCAGTGAGCGGACCGAGGCAAAGATGCCGAGCGACACCAGGATCTGCCACAGGCCCGGCAGCAGCCACAGCGTCTCGCTCGCGAACTTCCACATCACCACCGCGAGCAGCACGCCGGCAACGCCTGCCGGCAGGAACTGCTCGACGGCCTGGTGGATCATGGCATCCGCCAGGCCCGAATGGTGACGGCGCGAACGCGCCCGCATCTCGATGCCGATCATCAGCCCCGAGAGCACGGCGGCACTGAGCCAGCCGATGAAGAATCCGAGCGGCTCGCCGGTGGGGTCATCCAGCAGCCAGAACTGCAGAACCGCGGTGATGAGCGCGACAGCGCCGGTCGCCACCATCGTCGCCGGGCCGTAGCCGCGGAAGGCTGTACCCGCCGCGATCTGGCTGCGGATCGTCACGATGTCGGCCAGCGCCTTGTCGAGATCGCGCATCGGCAACGCCAAATCCTCGTTCCACCCGGGTGTTTCGGGGCGTGATGTCCCGTTACTTTGTATTGCAAAGTATATGGCACCGCAAAGCAAAGGCAAGCCCGAATGTCGCGACGGCCCGACCGGACGCGAGCGGACAACTGGCGGTTGCGCGCTACATATCCTGACGGATAAGATGGACTCGGAAGCGTTCCAGGGGGCTGGTATGTGGCGGAAGTCGTTTGTCGTTGCGTTTGTTCTCGAGGTGATGCTGGCCGGGTTCGTTCATGCGGCGGGGCCTTTCGGCACAATCCACGTCGGCAACTGGAACGGTGGCGCTTTCACCCATGACTCGACCGGCGCGTTCTCTCACTGCGCTGCAAGCATGCCCTACGCCAATGGCATGACCTTGCTTGTCGGCCAGGATTCGAACAACGCGTGGCTGCTCGGTTTTGCCAATCCAGCGTTTCGTTTCAAGAAGGGCGAGAACCTGACGATCGACCTGACCTTCGACGGTCAGGCCGAGGTGAGACTGTTTGCGACCGCCTTTTCCGAGGTCATGGTCTCAGCCGTTCTGCCGACAAACGTCGCGCGCGCTTTCCAGAAGGCGAGCCTGATGGTGGCGGTGGCGAGAGGCACGCCCTTCCAGTTCAGCCTGACCTCGACTGCCCCTCTGATTGCCGCCGTCAGCAATTGTGTGACCCGGGTCAAGGCCGACGGGCTGGACAAGGTCGGCGATTTCACCAAGATGGCTGCCAAGCCGCAGGCCGCGCCGGACAAGCAGGCGGCATCGCCCGCCGCCGGCAAACCCGCCAGGGCCAAGAGCGGCACCGGCTTCGTGGTCAGTACGAGCGGACACATCGTCACCAACCACCATGTGATCGACGGCTGCGTCGGCGACATCAAGGGCAATCTCACCGGCGAGGCAGCAATGGTGCTGCGCGTCGTGTCGAGCGACACCAACAACGATCTCGCCCTGTTGCAGGCGCCATCGACGACGACATTCAAGGACTTTGCCCGGATCCGCGACCGCTCGATTCGCTCCGGCGACTCCGTGGTCGCGATCGGCTTTCCCTATCACGGCATCCTGACCTCGGACTTCAGCGTGACCACCGGCATCGTGAGCTCGCTCAGCGGCATGCGCAACGACTCGCGCTTCCTGCAGATCAGTGCCCCCGTGCAGCCCGGCAACAGCGGCGGGCCGCTGTTCGATAGCACAGGTCAGGTCGTGGGCGTGGTCACCGCAAAGATCCCGGCATTGCGTATCGCGGTGGCGACCGGCAACATCCCTGAAAACATCAACTTCGCCATCAAGACCGGCGTGCTGCGCGACTTCCTCGACAATTCCGTGGTGCCCTATCAGACCGCCGAGCCAAAGAGCGAGCTCAAGACCACCGACATCGCCACCAACGCCCGACCTTATACGATGCTGATCTCGTGCAACGCGACGGAGCAGGCGGACGCGAAGCGGTAGCTATCGGGGCAGGGCACACCCTGCACATCACCCTCGGCTGTCATTCCCCGCCACCGGGTCTCGCCTTCGGCGAGCCCGATGACAGGCTCCGGCGGGGAATCCAGTACGCCGCGGCCTCTCGATTCATCACAGCCGTCTCGGAGTACTGGATCGCTCGCGCAGCCGGGCGATGACACCATTGTTGCCGATCCAGCGTACAACCTCACCCGTGACAGCACGCCCCCTTTGCCGCCTGCGGCTCGTACTGGTCGCGCAGGCGCACCCAGTCCATCGGATAGGGCAGACCTTCCTCGTGACGGCCGAGCGGGGTGAGATCGAGATATTGATAAGCAGCGTTCATCATGTCGAGGCCGCGGGCGAAGCAGGAATAGGTGTGGAAGATCGCGCCGGTCTCGTCGCGGAAGAACACGCTGATGCCGGGCAGTTCGGGGCCGTAGAGCGGCGTGGTCCCGAAATTGTACATCGGCTTGCCGGTCGCGACTTCCTCCGGCGAGAACGTCACGCCGTAATCGCGGTTGAAGTCGTTGCGGCCTGAGGAGATCCAGTCGAAGGTCCAGCCCATCCGCTTCTTGAAGGCTTCGAGCTTTGCGCTTGGCGCCAGCGAGACCGCAACCCTGGCGGTGTCGCGCGCGACCAGGTGCGGCACCATGCGCTCGAACCCATCGGCCCAGAACGAGCAACTTTTGCAAGCCGCGTCCCAATCGGGTGCGAACATCACGTGCTGCACGATGAGCTGCGGCCGGCCCCTGAACAGGTCGCCCAAGGACACAATACCGTTCGGCCCTTCAAATTCGTACGCCTTGTCGACCTTGACCCAGGGGAGCCGGCGGCGCTCGTCGGCAAGCCGTTCGCGGGCCTGCGTCAATTCCTTCTCGTGGGCCAGAAGAGCCTTGCGCGCTATGATCCATTGCTCGCGCGAAACGATCTGATGTTGCTGCATGGCGTTCTCCTTGGGGTCAAGCGACGAAAGCATCGAGCTTGTCGAGGAACGAGCTCCAGCCGCGCCGGTGGTTGTCGCGTGCGGTCTCGTCGAAGAACTGGGCGTGATGGAACACCATCAAGGTGCCGGCACCGTCCGGCTTCAGTGAGATCGTCACCAGCGATTCACGCTCGGGCGTCGAATGCCAGGCCCAGGTGAACACGAGCAGCTCGTTCGGCACCACCTCGCGATAGAGGCCGCCGGCTTCGAAATATTCGCCGTCGTCACGGATGAAGCTGATGCGGTAGCGGCCGCCGACGCGGACGTCGAGCTCGGCCTGAAGCGTCGCCGGCTTCATGTTCGGCGGCCCGAACCATTGCGCTAGCTGGGGGCCTTGCGTCCAGGCGGCGTAGACCTTTTCGGGCGACGCGCGGAGCCGGCGCGTGAGCGTGAGGCTTGGACGTTCTGCCGGGCGTTCGGCGGCGTTGGCGGCTGCGTTGGCCATGTCTCTTCCTCCACGAAGGCGGCGAGGCGATCGAGATTGTGGGACCAGAACTGCGCATAGCGATTGAGCCAGTTCATCGCCTGCTCCATCGGCTGCGCGGTGAGCCGGCAGGCGACCGTGCGTCCGGTCTTCTCCCGCATGATCAGGCCGGCATCCGTGAGCACGTCGAGATGCTTCATGATCGCCGGCAGCGAGACTCGAAACGGGGCCGCCAGCTCGCTCACCGTCAGGCCGTCCTGCTCGCCGAGGCGTGCCAGCAGCGCACGCCGTGTCGGGTCGGACAGCGCCGCAAAGGTCCGGTCCAGCGTCTCGTCCTTATACTTAACCATATGGTTTAGTATAGACGCGAGCGGAAAGGCGTCAAGCAGGAACCCGTTCGCACGGGTCCGCACGACTGCGTGATCAGGCGAGCGTAGCGCGATCAGTACGGAGTGACAGGCCGCGTGCGCCGGTGCGGCCGCGGTTGCGGGTCCTGTTGCTGGCCGTAGGCAAAGCGAGGATTGCGATCGCAGAACAGCAGGCGGCCGGAGACGCTGGCCTGGCACTGCTCATAGGTGCTGTAGGCGCATTCGCCAGGATAATCGTACTCGCCGCCCTGCGCGCACCAGGGATAATCGCGCGCGGTGGCGGGGGTGCTGGCGGTGAAACCGACGAGAACCATGGTGGCCAGCGCCGGCAGCCCCAATTGCATCATGCGCATGATTCGAATTCCTCTCTTGGTGACGCGAGATACGGCCCCACATACCATCAGGTTTCGCTGCGCCCTTTTATTCCAGATCAACGGAATCGTGCGCGCAAGAAAAAAGCCCTGCCGAACGGCAGGGCTCCATCTCGATCATCACAAGATCGCTACTCGACCTTCAGGCCGGCGAACTCGACGACCTTCTTCCACTTCTCGGTCTCGGCCTTGATCTCTTCGCCGAACGCCTCCGGCGTCTGCACCCGCGGCTCGCCGCCGAGCTCGACCAGACGCTTGGCCATGTCGGGCTCCTTCATCAGCGCGTTCACCTCGGCGTTGAGCTTGGCGATGATCTCCTTCGGCGTGTTCTTCGGCGCCCCCATCCCGAACAGCGCGCTGGCCTCGTAGTCCTTGACGGTCTCTGCGATCGCCTGCACGTCGGGCAGTTGCGGCGAGCGCTGCGCGGTGGTGACGCCGATCGCCCGCAGCGAGCCGGAGCGGATGTGCTGGATGATCGAGGGCATGTTGTCGAAGATCACCTGCACCTGGCCGCCCAGCATGTCGGTGATCGCGGGCGCAGCGCCGCGATAGGGCACGTGCTGCATCTTGCAGCCGGTCATGGCCATGAACATCTCGCCGGACAGATGCACCGAGGTGCCGTTGCCTGACGAGGCCATGTTGACCTTGCCGGGATTGGCCTTCACATATTCGATGAACTCGGCGACGTTCTTGGCCGGCACGTCCTTGTTGACGGTCATCACGTTCGGCACTCGCTGGAACGAGGCGACCGGCGCCATGTCGCGCACGAAGTTGAACTTCAGGTTGGCGTAGAGCGAGGCATTGATGTAGTTGGCCGGGTTGACCAGCTGCAGCGTGTAGCCGTCGGGCTCGGCATTGATGACCGATTCGGTCGCGATATTGTTCCCGGCGCCCGGCTTGTTCTCGACCACGAATTGCTGGCCGAGCTTTTCCGAGAGCCGCTGGCCGAGCAGGCGCGCCAGGATGTCGGTGGCCCCGCCCGGCGGATAGCCGACCACCCATTTCACCGGACGGGCCGGGTAATCGGCGGCAAGGGCCTTCGACAGCGGGGTGGCTGCAAGCGGACTGGCGGCGAGCAGGCCCAGCGCGGTACGGCGAGTGATCATCTCAAGGGTTCTCCCAGTGTTGTTCTTGAAAGTCGGATAGCTTGAAGGTCGCGTCGGTTGTAACAAAGCTTGCTACAGGCGGAAAGTGCGCAGCGCGCATCACGACGAAAGGATGAGACATGCCGATCAAGGTTCACGCCCTGGATCATCTCGTGATCAATGTCAGCGATGTCGCGATGACCGCGGAGTGGTATCGCAAGATTCTCGGCATGGAAGTCAAGCTGTTCGATCCTGGCGGCGGCAAGCCGCCCCGCACTTTGCTTGAATTCGGTAACCAGAAGATCAACGTCCGGCAACGCGATGCAGATAAAGTGGAGTGGTTCACCGCCGGCCACCCGACCGCCGGCAGCGAGGATCTGTGCTTTCTCACCTCGGCCACACCGGACGAGGTGGTGGCGCATTTGCACGCACATGGCGTCGCGATCGAAGCAGGCCCAGGCCCGAGGCAAGGCGCGCGCGGCACGCTGCGCTCGGTCTATTGCAGGGACCCGGATGGCAGCTTGATCGAGATTTCGTCGTACGAGGATTGAGGCCGCCGCCAGCCCCGCCCGTCATTGCGAGCGAAGCGAAGCAATCCAGACTTCTTCCGCGGAGGGACCCTGGATTGCTTCGTCGCAAGGGCTCCTCGCAATGACGGAGGAAGGAGCGCGCGCCATGCCCTGCGATTTGCTTCCCGCGTCATCCGATGGCAGGAAGACGCAATCATCAAAAGCAGCCGCCAGCAAGATGCAGGCTGCACGGGAGGACACATGGCTATCCAGAAGACCGCCGCCGGAATCGTGAGCCCCTTCGACGGGCTCGACGTGCCCTGGCTCTTGAGGATGCGCGCCGAGCTGCGCAGCTCCCATCCGTTCCTGATCTGGGCGCCGTTCGAGGAGCCGGCACGGCACTGGAGCTATGGCGAATTTCACGAGCGCGTCGGTGCGCTCGCGGCGGGGCTGGCCAAGCGTGGCGTCAAGCCCGGCGAATATGTGCTCATTCACCTCGACAATTGCATCGAGGCGATGCTGGCCTGGTTTGCCTGTGTCGAGCTTGGCGCCATCGCGGTCACCACCAACACCCGCTCGGCGCCGGCCGAGATCGAATATTTCGCCGATCATTGCGGCGCAGTCGCCGCAATCACGCAGCCGGCCTATGCGGAAGTGGTCGCGCAGAACTGCCGCAACATTCGCTGGATGGCCATGACGTCGCATGATTCCGGCACGGCGCCCGCGCAGGCCGTCTCGTGCGGCGACCGTTTCGAGGCGCTGTTCGCCGACAGCGCCGACCGCCCGCAGCGCGCGACCGATCCGCTGGCGCCTTGCAGCGTGCAGTACACCTCCGGCACCACGTCGCGGCCGAAAGCGGTGCTGTGGACCCATGCCAATGCGCTGTGGGGCGCCAAGATCAACGCCGCGCACGAGGATCTGCATGCGAGCGACGTGCACCAGACCTACCTGCCGCTATTCCACACCAATGCGCTGGCCTACTCCATGCTGGCGACGCTGTGGGTCGGCGGCACCTGCGTGATCCAGCCGCGCTTCTCCGCCAGCCGGTTCTGGAGCGTCGCGCGCGCGCACGGCGCGACCTGGACCTCGACCATTCCGTTCTGCATGAAGGCCCTGCTGGAGCAGGAGATCCCGAAGGACCACAAATTCCGCCTGTGGGGCACGGCGATCAACGAGCCGCCGGCGTTTGCCGCGTTCGGGGTCAAGGTCATCGGCTGGTGGGGCATGACCGAGACCATCACCCACGGCATCGTCGGCGAGGTCGATCAGCCCAACATCCCGATGTCGATCGGCCGCGCCGCGCCGGAATACCAGATTCGCATCACCGACGACGACGGCCGGCCGACGGAAGTCGGCGGCACCGGCAATCTCGCGATCAAGGGCATTCCCGGCCTGTCGTTGTTCGCCGAATATCTGCACAACGAGAGGGCGACGCGCGAGAGTTTTGACGAGCACGGCTTCTTTCTCACCGGCGACCGCGTCGAGCGGCTTCCGAACGGCTACATCAAGTTCGGCGATCGCGCCAAGGACATGCTGAAGGTCGGCGGCGAGAACGTGGCGGCCTCTGAGATCGAGCAGGTGATCGCGGTGGTCCCGGGCGTGCGCGAGGCGGCGGTGGTGGCGAAGACGCATCCGATGCTGGACGAGGTGCCGGTCGTCTTCATCATCCCGCAGGGCGGCGTCGCGGGCGCTGCGCCCGACCTGCATGACAGGGTGATGGCCGCCTGCCGCAAGGGCCTCGCCGACTTCAAGGTGCCGCGCGAGATCAGGCTCGTCGACGACATGCCGCGCTCGACGCTGGAGAAGGTGGCGAAGGCGGAGCTCAGGAAGATGGTGGGGTGAAATTCGTAGGGTGGGTTAGCCGAAGGCGTAACCCACCAACTTCGTTCGACAAACGCGGAAGCATGGTGGGTTACGCCTGGCGCCTGCGCTTCGCGCAGCCGCGAGGCTAACCCACCCTACGGCATTTCGACTAGAACGATCCCAGCGCCACCGGCCTGAATGCCTGCAGCAGCTGCTGGTCGAGCTTGCCGCCCATGCCTTCCATCATCGTGAACGCGCGGGAGTGGGTGAAGGGCATGCGGTAGGCGCGCTTCTCCACCAGGGCGGCGTAGATGTCGACGATCGTCGTCAGCCGCACGATGTCGCTGATCTGGTTCGACGACAGACCGTTCGGATAGCCGGAGCCGTCGAGGAATTCGTGGTGATGCAGCACCACGTCCAGCATCTCCGGCGGGAAGCCGCCTTGTGCAGCGAGCGCTTCATAGCCGCGACGCGGATGCTGGCGCACCTCTTCCATCTCCTCGTCGGTGAGCTTGCCGGGCTTGTCGAGCAGCGCGGCGGGAACGAAGGCCTTGCCGACGTCGTGCAGCAGCGCGGCGCGGGTGAGGCGACGCTGGTCGTCCTCGCGCATGCCGAGATGCTGGGCGAAGGCGACGGCGAAGCCGGTGACGAACAGGCAATGGCGATAGCTGCCGACATGGTGGCAGCCGACCGTGGTCAGCCATTCGCGCAGCGAGGAATGCTTGATCGCCTTCAAAATCTTGCTCTCGGCCGCAATGACGTCGTCGAAGGTCAGGGGGACGCCGAGCGGCATCTTCTCGAACATCCTGACCAGCACCACGTGCGCCGCCTCGACGCCGCGGTTGAGCGTCTTGCCGCGATCGGTCGCGTCATAGGCGGCAGTGTCCGGGAAGGCGGCGCGGATGCGCTGCAGGATGGCCTCGGGCTGAAGCGGCCGCGAGATGGTGTCGGTGGCTCCCAACGCCCAGGCCTGCATAGTGCCGTGATGCAGAGCGTCCGCGAGCACGAACAGCCGCGGCATCGAGCGGTAGGCATCGCCGCGCAGCTTGTTGCGGACCCGCTGCACGCTCTCGGGCGAGCGCAGGTTGATGTCGACCACGAGGCCGGAGAGATCGCGCGCGGGCTGGGCGGGGATGGCCTCTGTCGTCACTGTCGAGACGTCGCCGACCACTTTCAGAATGCTGGCGAGCTCGCTGCTCTCGTCGCTGCGATCGGAGGCGAGCAGAAGCCGACGTTTGGCGGCGGATTTCGCTGAGGCGTTCATGACTTCCCCAAGGCACGGGACGGAATTTGGCGTCAGCCTAGGCCGGATCAGGTTCTCCGGCCCTTAAGAGGCGTGCTCAATGGAACCCTTAAGAGTCGCGCGCAATTTTAGGGATTTCGGTTCCAGGGCCGGAACAGCAAAGTGGCGAAAACAACCCCATGCGCAGAAAACAACCCCATGCACAGTAGGACGGCCATTGTAAATGCTGGGCTTTTTCGAGCGCCGGAGGAAGGCTATCGAGACAACAACGAGCTCATGCGCAAGGGCGTGTCGCGCGATCGAAATCATCCCGGCTAGAATGAACGCGAAACAAGAGGGGTGGGAAACCAATGCCCAAGATCAATCGGGACGGCGTCGGGATCTACTACGAGGTTCACGGCGAGGGGCCGCCGTTGCTGCTGACGCACGGCTATTCCTCGACCTCGGCGATGTGGCATGGGCAGGTCGATGCGCTCGCGAAGGATCACAAGCTGATCTTGTGGGACATGCGCGGCCACGGCCAGTCCGATTATCCCGATGATCCGAGCGCGTACAGCGAAGCGCTGACTGTCGGCGACATGGCGGCGATCCTCGATGCGGTCGGAGCGAAGCGCGCCATCATCGGCGGTCTCTCGCTCGGCGGCTACATGTCGCTCGCGTTCTATCGCACCCACCCGGAGCGGGTCCGCGCGCTGTTGATCATCGACACCGGTCCCGGGTTCAAAAAGGACGACGCGCGCGAAGCCTGGAACGCGCGGGCGCTTGCCACCGCTGACAGGCTCGACCGCGAAGGCCTCGAGATGCTGAAATCGGCGACGCGCGAGCGCGCCACCGCCAGCCATCGCAACGCCAGCGGGCTGGCGTTTGCCGCGCGCGGCATGCTGACCCAGCGCGATGCGCGCGTGATGGAGTTATTGCCCGAGATCAAGGTGCCCAGCCTGATCGTGGTCGGCGCCGACGACACGCCGTTCCTCGCCGCGTCCGACTACATGGCAGCAAAGATCCCCGGCGCACAAAAGGTCGTGATCCCCGCGGCCGGACACGCCGTCAACATCGATCAGCCCAAGGCCTTTGTTGACGCGGTCGCGCCTTTCCTGAAGAACTTGCCGGCACAGGTCGATCAAGCAAGGACGTAGGCGATGAAGCTGATGATGCTGGCTGCGGGAGCGATGTTGCTGTCGATATCTGCGCAGGCGGAACCGTTCGGCACCGTGCCGCCGCGCCAGCCCTTCGTCGCGACCTTGTCGAACAACACGCCGCTCGCCTTCGGCATGGATGCGGAGCAGACCGCGCGCGCCCTCGGCCAGCCGCTGCAATATGTCCGAGGGCGTCCCGGCAACGAGGTCTATCTCGCGCTGCGCAACATCGGCGGCAGCGGCCTGATCCCCTACCGTCACCGCCTGTTCCTGCAATTCCGTCACGGACGGCTGGCAGGATGGAAGGAGGACTACGGCGAGAACTGGATGTGGGAGTGAGTATTGCTCCTCATCCTGAGGAGCTTGCGCAGCAAGCGTCTCGAAGGATGAAGGTCCCGCTGAGGCGTCGAGGGCCTCTATCCTTCGAGACGCGCGCGAAGAGCGCGCTCCTCAGGATGAGGGGTGAGAGCCGAAATTACGGATCGAAGACCAATCAAGAAGGACAACCCGCGTGGGACAGGACATCAAACTGACGGCCTCCGACAATTTCCAGCTCGGCGCCTATCGCGCTGACCCCTCCGGCACTCCGAAGGGTGCGGTCGTGGTGATCCAGGAGATCTTCGGGGTCAATCACCACATCCGCTCGGTCTGCGATCGCCTCGCCAAAGAGGGCTATGTCGCGATCGCGCCGTCGATCTTCGACCGGACGTCGCCGAACTTCCAGTCGGGCTATTCACCCGACGAGATCGCGGAGGCGCGCAAGTTCGTCGCCAATCCGGATTGGGCCGCGATGCTGCGCGACACGCAAGCCGCGATCGATGCCGCGAAGAGCGTCGGCCCCGTCGGCATCATCGGCTTCTGTCTCGGCGGCAGCGTCGCCTTCGTCGCGGCGACGCGGCTGTCGGGGCTGAAGGCCGCGGTGGGCTATTACGGCGGCGCGGTCGTGCGCTTTGCCGACGAGACGCCGAAGGTGCCGACGCAGCTGCATTTCGGCGAGAAAGATGCCGGCATCCCGCTCACCGACGTCGAGACCATCAAGTCGAAACGGCCCGACGTCGAGGTCTTCATCTATCCGGGCGCCCAGCACGGCTTCCATTGCGACGAGCGCGCCAGCTACGACAAGGCCAGCGCCGACATCGCCTGGCCGCGCAGCGTGGATTTTTTCGCGAAGCATTTGAAATAGGGCGCGCGACTCTCTCCACCGTCATTCCGGGATGCGCCGCGAAGCGGTGCAGGCCCGGAATCCATCGGGCGTCAGAGCCGGTCGAGGAATGGATTCCGGGCTCGCGCTACGCGCGCCCCGGAATGACGAAGGAAAGGTTCGGGCTGAAACCTAGAACCAGCGCTCGCCGACGAACACGGTATCGCCCGGGCTGAGGGGGGTGCCGAGCGGCACGACGGCGCGCATGGCGCCGCCGTTCTCGGTATGCGTGATGGTGACCAGGTCGCGCTTGGCGCGCGGCGAGAAACCGCCGGCGATGGCGACGGCGCTCTCGACCGTCATGTTCGGCACGTAAGGATATTGGCCGGGCGCGAGGACCTCGCCGAGAATGAAGAACGGACGATAGGCCTCGATCTCGACCGCCACGGACGGCTCGCGGATGTAGCCGTTGCGCAGGCGCGCGGCGATCTCGCCGGCCAGACCTGCCGTGGTGCGGCCGCGCGCCGGCACGGCGCCGATCAGCGGCATGGTGATGGAGCCGCCGGCGTCGATCGCATAGCTGTTGGTGAGGCCTTCCTGGCCGTAGACCACGACGCGAAGCTTGTCGCCGGCGTCGAGATGGTAGGAGGTGCCATTGCGCACCGTCATCGGCGCGGCGTAGCCGATCGGCATGGGAGCAGGCGAAGCGGCAAAGGAGTTGCTGAGCGCCGCGATGGCGCCGCCGCCGTTGTTGGCAACCACGACCGGCTGCGGCGCGGCGTAAGGCTGGCCATAGGCCATGGAGTCGAGATCGGGACGAGGTTGCATCACCGCAACGGGACCGGTCGTCTGCATGCAGCCGCCAAGGACGAGCGCGGCGGACGCTGCCAAGGACGCCAAGTTCGACCATCGAAACGCGCGTGCAACCGGCACCGGACCCATCCCTCGAAACGAGACAGCTCCAGTGATGCACCGCTTATGGTTAATAAAGCGTTGAACGGGGGCTCTGGTGAACGGCGCCAGGCACTACGAGCGCGGTGCGCCCCCTCGCCCGCTTGCAGAAGAGGGTTGAGGAGAGGTGTCTCCACAAAGGGACCATCCCCCAGAGGAAAGAGCCCTCTCCCGCAAGCGGGGGAGGTGTAGCGAATCCGGAGCTGGCTTACATGCTCACGCCGACGTCAATCGACACGCTGCGGGAGCCAGCTCTGTTACGCGGCCCGTGCGCGGCTCAATCCCGGGAATAGCCGATCAACGGCTTGCGCGGGCGGAACAGGATCATCAGGAGAATGCCCAGAATGCCGAGCACGGCGAAGACCGGCTGATCCAGCACGAGGCGGATCACCGAAGTCCAGAGCCAGGGCGCCTTGGCCTCGACCCAGGTGCGAAACGCCGCCTGGCTGGCCTGATTGATGTCGTTCCAGAACTGGCCGAACCGGGTGAACCTGAGGGTCTGGTCGGCCACCCAGCGGGCGCCGTCATAGACCATGAAGATGAACCCGCCGGCGAGCAGCAACAGCCCAATCAGTCGGAAAAAGCCGCGGATCATGCCTCACCTACGATGGTCGTCCGGTCGGATGACCTCCTGGAACATTGCCAGCCAATAGCCGGACGACGGCAGAAATTCAACCTCTTCAGGGCGTTACAGCTCCGTCCAGGCCGTCAAAGGCCGGATTTCCAGCTCCCGAAAGCGTTGACGGTGCCAAAGACCCTCTCTATAAGGGCGCCAATTGGCGGTGGGCGCAATCCTGCCGCCGCTGTTCTTTGAGCAGTTGCAGGCACCTTGAGCTTGAAGCCACTCTCGAGCTTGAAGACTCTTTGGAGCCTCAGAGACAGCCGCAAGGCCGTCGCTCATGTTCCAGGAACGGCCCAGCAACCGAACACCCTAAATCCGAGCGTCGATTACGCGGTCAAGCAAGCCGGCGCTACCCGACCAAGACGCGACCGGTACCCGCAAAGGACATTGAGACCATGGCCAATACCACTTCCGCCAAGAAAGCGACGCGCAAGATCGCCCGCCGCACCGCCGTCAACAAGTCGCGCCGCACCCAGATGCGCGGCGCCGTGCGCACCGTCGAGGAAGCCATCAAGACCGGCGATCGCGCCGCTGCCGTGAAGGCACTCGCGTCTGCCGAGCCTGCTCTGATGCGCGCCGCCCAGCGCAACATCATTCACAAGAACAACGCCAGCCGCAAAGTCTCGCGCCTCACCGCGCAGATCGCCAAGCTCGCCAAGTAGTCTCGCGAAGCAATCTCGCGACATCATCTGATCGGTCGATCCGGTCAGCGCGTCAAACAGCCCGGCATCGCGCCGGGCTTTTTTGTTGACTGTCATATTCAAGCAAGCGGTCAAGCGACGTTCGATCGTGGACGCACCGTCTGCGTTATCTTGCCGACGGCATGCAGCAGCGGAAGCTTCACCGCGTTGCAAAAACCCCTGCGCCGCGGGCTCGAATTGAATCGGCGGCGACGAGAGTTCTGCACACCGTAGATTCACTGGACCGCGTGTGCCGTGGAGTTACCCTGCAAAACGAGTCTCGAAAAGCGATGCACCAATAATCACTTATCAACATAGCAGCGACAAGCATTTGGAAAATTCGCTCACACGTCGGGCGCGTGACGAATTTGTTAAAAAATTTTGGCGGTGGCCGAAAATTGTCACACGCCGCGCGACATTCTCGATTCTGTGCACGGATTCAAAAACTTGCTTCGGAGCCTGTGAACAACCCGCGCGCGGCGTTAACCGAGGTCAAGTTTTTTGACGCCTCAAGTGTGAATCAATTTCGTTGCGAGTCTTTCCGCTTAGTGTATTCCTTAAGTCGTCAGCGGCGCCCACGATCTTCAGACCAGAGCGGTTTAGGAAACGGGGCGAACGTGCAAATCGGCGGCGGTGTGCACGTAGGCGACGCTTCAACAAGCGATGTGGTTCAAAACCCATAGCAGTATGGGAATGGTAGCTGTTTGTCTGAATGTCTCCAAGCGGGATCTTCTCGCTCGCGCCCAGCGCAACAGGAGAGACATCGCAATGCTATCCCGGCGCGCAAGGTGGCGAAGTCGAGCGGACGACAAGTACATTGGGCAGGCATCCGCGACAGGAGTACGGCGCGGTTGTCTTCAGGACACGCAGGACCCTGTCGTGAGTGATCACGGCAGGACGGGGAGGTATCATGTCTTACGGACTCAACGCGGTATTGAAGCACGTTTCCTATTCCAACGATGCCGTTCCAGCTCCGTCGGATCTCCCGCCTCCCGCGTGTGACGAAGCGCCGAGTACGCGCTGACCTCGCGACCCCTCCATCCCAGACATCGCTGATCTGACTTGCGGCGTCCGCGCCGAACGGTCGAGCCGTGCCTGACGATGGACTCGCTTGAGGTCGCGCCACTTCAGGGACCGTGGCAGGAACCCTGCATGGCGCTCACAACGCAACTATATCTCTCGAGAGAAGTTTTCTGACGATGACAATGGAACAGGATCGCTGGTCACGCGTGAAGGGTCGGCTGCGCTCGAGCGTTGGCGAGGACGTTTACACGAGCTGGTTTGCACGCATGGATCTGGAAGGCGTGCAGGACGAGAGCGTGCGGCTCTCGGTGCCGACGCGTTTCCTGAAGAGCTGGATTCAGGCGCACTACGCCGAGCGCGTGCTGTCGTGCTGGCAGGCCGAGATGCCGGAGGTGCATCGCATCGATCTCACCGTTCGTTCCGCTGTGCGCCCGGTGGTGCAGACGAAAGATGTGCCCGCGCCGGTCGAGGCGCGCCGCGCGCCGTCGCCGGAGCTGCGCTCGACCGCGACCGCGCCGGTCTCGGCCAATCACGACGCGCTCGGCGGCTCGCCGCTCGATCCGCGCCTGACCTTCGCGAGCTTCGTCGTCGGCCGCTCCAACACGCTGGCGCATGCGGCCGCGCGCCAGGTCGCCGAGGGTCGCCGCGGCGACCCCGTGATGTTCAACCCGCTCTACATCCATGCCGGCGTCGGCCTCGGCAAGACGCACCTGCTCCAGGCGGTAACCTGGGCCGGCAATTCCGGTAACGAGCGCAAGGTGCTTTATCTTACCGCTGAAAAATTCATGTACGGCTTCGTCGCCGCGCTGAAGACGCAGACGGCGCTGGCCTTCAAGGAAGCGCTGCGCGGCATCGACGTGCTCGTGATCGACGATCTGCAGTTCCTGCAGGGCAAGTCGACGCAGGCCGAATTCTGCCACACGCTGAACGCGCTGATCGACGCCGGCCGCCAGGTCGTGATCGCTGCCGACCGTCCGCCGTCCGACCTCGAAAGCCTCGATGACCGCGTGCGCTCGCGTCTCGCAGGCGGGCTCGTGGTCGAGATGGGCTCGCTCGGCGAGGAGCTGCGCCACGGCATCCTCAAGTCGCGCGTCGCAGCTGCCCGCGCCCATCATGCGACGTTCGAGGTGCCGGAGGAGGTGCTGCACTATCTGGCGCGCACCATCACTCACAACGGCCGCGACCTCGAAGGCGCGATCAACCGCCTGCTTGCGCATTCCAAGCTCAACAACCGGCCGGTGACGCTGGAGATGGCTGAGCACGAGGTGCGCGACCTGGTCCGGCCGCAGGAGCCGAAGCGGATCAAGATCGAGGATATCCAGCGCGTGGTGGCGCGGCAGTACAATGTCAGCCGCTCCGACCTGTTGTCCTCGCGCCGCACCGCCAACGTGGTCCGCCCGCGCCAGGTGGCGATGTATCTCGCCAAGACTCTGACCTTGCGCTCGCTGCCGGAGATCGGCCGCCGCTTCGGCGGACGCGACCACACCACCGTGCTGCACGCGGTGCGCAAGATCGAGGCGCTGGTCTCCAAGGACACCGCGCTGTCGGAAGAGGTCGAGTCGCTGAAGCGCCAGCTTCAGGAGTAAGGGCCTACTTCTTTGGCCTCTCCCCGCCTGCGGCGGGTCAATCGTCGAGGAGGCTCGCGCACACCGGTGGCCCCACAGCGTCATGGCCGGGCTTGTCCCGGCCATCCATGCCCTTCCCTGCGGCACCAAGAACGTGGATGCCCGGGCATGACGGCTTGAGACAGCCGAAACTGCCTGTAAATCGTGGGGAACTGGCGCCAATCCCTTGAATCCGGGGGCCATCCGGGCCACCTTGCGCGACCCTGACGGCTTTGGTCATATCGGGTGGATGATCCGGCTTCTCGGGGTCTTCGGTGCCGTGGCGTGCGTCCCGCCGCCCGGCCTTCTCAACGCTGTGTTTTCCTTGGGGATCGGGCGAGTAGTGCAATGAAGGTTACGGTCGAACGCGCGCAACTCCTGAAGTCGCTGGGCCATGTCCACCGCGTGGTCGAGCGCCGCAACACGATTCCCATCCTCGGCAACGTGCTGGTTCGTGCCGAGAACGCGAAATTGTCGCTGAAAGCGACCGACCTCGACCTCGAGGTGACGGAGACGCTGCCGGCGGAAACCGCGACCGCCGGTTCCACCACCGTGCCGGCGCACATGTTCTACGACATCGTGCGCAAGCTCCCCGACGGCTCCCAGATCGTGCTGGAGGCCGACGGCGACCGCGCCGTGCTGGCGATCCGCGCAGGCCGCTCGCGCTTCACGCTGCAGACGCTGCCGGAAAACGATTTCCCGGATCTGGCCGCAGGCGACATGTCGCACTCGTTCTCGCTCGCCGCCAAGGACGTCAAGCGGCTGATCGACCGCACCCAGTTCGCGATCTCCACCGAGGAGACGCGCTACTACCTCAACGGCATCTATCTGCACGCCGCCGGAACGCCGAAGGCCGCCACCCTGCGCGGCGTCGCCACCGACGGCCACCGCCTCGCCCAGCTCGACCTGGTGCAGCCCAAGGGCGCCGAGGGCATGCCCGGCGTGATCGTACCGCGCAAGACCGTCGGCGAGGTGCAGCGCCTGATCGAGGATACCGACGCCGAGATGACGATCGAGCTGTCGCAAGCCAAGATCCGCTTCACCATCGGTAACGTGGTGCTGACCTCGAAGCTGATCGACGGCACCTTCCCCGACTACGGCCGCGTCATCCCGCAAGGCAACGACAAGGAGCTCGTCGTCGACAAGAAGGATTTCGAGAACGCGGTCGACCGCGTCTCCACGATCTCCAGCGAGCGGGGACGGGCGGTCAAGCTGTCGCTGTCGGCGGGCAAGCTGGTGCTGTCGGTGACCAACCCGGATTCCGGCAGCGCGACCGAAGAGCTGGAGGTCGAATACGCCTCCGACGCCCTCGATATCGGCTTCAACTCCCGCTACCTCCTCGACATCGCCGCCCAGATCGAAGGCGACGTCGCGACCTTGAGGCTCGCCGACCCCGGCTCGCCGACGCTGGTGCAGGACCGCGACGACAAGAGCGCCCTGTACGTGCTGATGCCGATGCGGGTGTGAGACCTACCAACATCCCGACCTATCAACTACATCCGTCATGGCCGGGCTTGTCCCGGCCATCCACGTCTTCGGAGTCCAAGAACGTGGATGCCCGGCACAAGGCCGGGCATGACGAAAAGCGGATCCCATGACCCCCTCCCGCATTCATCGCCTGACGCTGACGCATTTTCGCAATTATCGGGCGGCGGGGCTCGAGACGGCGGCTGACATGGTGGCGCTGGTCGGGCCGAACGGGGCGGGCAAGACCAATTGCATCGAGGCGATCTCGTTCCTGTCGCCGGGGCGCGGCCTGCGGCGGGCGACGCTGGAGGACGTTGCCGACAACCAGAGCGACGGCTCCTGGGCGGTGTCGGCGCAGGTCGAGGGCGCGCTGGGGCTCGCGACGCTCGGCACCGGCATCGACGCGCCGCGCGCCGACAGCGCCGTGAGCCGGCGCTGCCGCATCGACCGCGAGCCGGTGGGTTCGGCCAGCGCCTTCGGCGATCACATCCGTATGGTGTGGCTGACGCCGGCGATGGACGGGCTGTTCATGGGCGCAGCCTCCGAGCGGCGGCGCTTCTTCGACCGCCTGGTGCTCGCCATCGACAGCGAGCATTCCAGCCGGATCAACGCACTCGAACGTTCGCTGCGCTCGCGCAACCGCCTGCTGGAGACGCGCAACTACGACGACCATTGGTGTGACGCGATCGAGCGCGAGACGGCGGAGCTTGCGGTCGCGGTCGCGGCAACCCGCGGCCAGACCGCGGCAAGGCTCACCGGCATGCTCAACGCGCGCGCGCAGGAATCCGCCTTCCCCTCGGCGCAGATCGCGCTCGACGGCTGGATGGAGAACGCGCTGCTGACGGAGACCGCGACCTCGGTCGAGGATCGCTACCGCCAGATCCTGCGCGACAACCGCCCGCGCGATGCGATTGCCGGCCGCACCACCGACGGCCCCCATCTCACCGACCTCCAGGTCGTCTATGCGCCCAAGAGCATGCCGGCGCGCGATGCCTCCACCGGCGAGCAGAAGGCGCTGCTGATCGGGCTCGTGCTGGCGCATGCGACGCTGGTCGCCGAGATGACCGGCATCGTGCCGCTGCTGCTGCTCGACGAGGTGGTCGCGCATCTCGATCCGAACCGCCGTGCGGCGCTGTTCGAGGAGCTGAAGAAGCTTGGTGCGCAGGTGTGGCTGACCGGCGCCGATCCTGCCGCCTTCGCCGAGATCGGCGCGGGCGGCGAAGTCTTTGACGTCGAGAGCGGACGAGTCTCGGCCCGAAGGTAGGCCGCCATATTGAACCCGCTTGTTTGCGGCCACGACTAGCTGCTTGTGGCTGCAAGCAGCGGCCATCGCGCAGGATTTCAGACTGGCGCGATATCCTTCGCGATATCCTTGGAGCATGAGCATGGCGACGGTGGGGCGTGGGGCGCAAGCTCCGGCACGATGGCAGCTTGTTGCGTGCGGTCTCGCTCTCTTCGCGAGCTGCCTGCTCGCGGCCAGCGCCGGCGCCTTCGTGTCTACCCTGCCGCCGCTATTCTCGGCCGCGCTCACGCTCGATCCCGCCGCCAGGTTGCCTGCGCCGACCCGCTACAGCTATCGTGGGATCCACACCACCGTGATGCCCGGCCTCGAAGAGCCGCTCCGGACCCGGCTCGAAGCCCGCGTGCCCGCGGCGCTCGGCGACGTCCTCGCCTTCTATCGAACCGAGCTTCGAAAGCTCGGTTGGCAGGAACGGCAGGACAACGCGACGGTCACCGCCGATCGCGCGCGCCTCGCCTTCGTCTCCCCGATCGGGCCGGCAACGCTGGAGCTCGAGCGCAAGGACGGCAGCACCGCGGTGCATCTCGTGCAGAAGAATTCCGATGTCGCGACCCGGACGAACGTCCTGCCCGAACCCGGCCAGGCCAAGCTGGTGTTCAGCAATATCGGCGAGACCGACGCCGTGCTCGAGATCAACGAGCGCACCATCCCGCGCCCCGCCGGCGCCAATGCCGTCGCGCTGGACCTGCCGCCCGGCAAGTATCCCTACGCACTGAGCGTGCCGAGCCGTCCGGCCACCACGAACATGCTGACCGTCGCAGCCGGCGATAGCTGGGAGCTCACGGTCGGACGCGACGGAGTGGCGTGGCCGCCGCTCCAACTGTATTGAGCTCTGCCTGCGCGCACCGCGCAGCTCCTGCGCCGCCTGTTGAACCTGGCCGGTTCCTGCAGCGACTTCTCGTCTGAGGCCGCGCCGATGATGTCGCAGCCTGCAATTGCGCGGACATGAAGCCGCGCCCAAATCCGGAGCTTTGACGATGCCGATGATCCGGCGCGGGGCGCAAGCCCCGGCAAGATGGCTGCTGCTTGCCTGCATTCTCGCGATGGCGAGCGCCCCACATCCCGCGAGCGCGGCCGACGAAGGCATCGTCGACGTCCATACCCTGCCGCGGCTGGACGGCGCGGTGGAGGATACCTCGCACCCGGACACCTACCGTGTGACGTACACCGTGCCGAGCGGGGTTGCCGCCGCGTCGGACGCGACGAAGAAGCTGCTGAGCGCGGACGGCTGGGTGCCCTATGTGTATCCGCTGGACGAGAAGAGCTCCACGCTGACCTTCAAGAAGGGACGGCAGGGGCTCCGTGCCTCCTTCACGCAGGCCCGCGGCCAGTCCGCGGTGTCCTACACGCCGAACCGAATCTATTCCAACGTGCCGTTTCCGGACGGCGCGACCGAACTCGTGTTCGACGAGACACGGCCCTATCTCGGCTGCATCGCGCCCGGCGCGCTCGATGCGACCTCGGCCTTCTTCGCCAAGGAGATGGCAACGATGGGCTGGCGCAAGCTCACGCCCGAGACTGCGGCACGCTGGCCGAACGCCGATCTCGCCGAAACCGTCCCGAACGGCATGCGCGTCTTCTACGACCATCCCGATGGCGACACGACGCAGTTTTACAAGCAGAAGCCGGTCATGCTGACCCTGACGCGCCGCGACGACGGAAGGACCAATGCCGAAATCCGGGTGGCGCCGTTCGCCCTGCCGCAGGCGCTTCAGGCCGACGACGACATGGCCGGCCTGCCGCGCCCCAAGCCGACCAAATCTGCGCGGAGCCTCGGCGGCGCGAGCTCCAACAAGCGCGAGATCTCGGCGGCCGCGATAGCCGAGCTGCCCGCCGTGCTCGCCTTCTATCGTCGCGAACTCGCCGCACGTGGCTGGCAGGAGGATGGCGGTGCGCCCCTCGCACCCGGCGACGAGGTCGCGATCAGGATTTCCTCGGCAGAGGAAACCGCCGTGCTGCGGCTCGGCCACAAATACGATTTCACCATGATCAGCCTGACCGCACAGGTAAAGGACTCCGCGCTTGCCGCCCGCGCCAAGGCGAAGAAGGAGGCCGATGAAAAATTCCTTGGCGACGCGTTGAGCGCGGCCCAGCAGCTCATTGCCGCTGATGAGGCCAGGCGCAAGGTGCAGGCGGCTTCCCTGTCCGATGCGCCGCTCAATGCGCGCGCCGACAGCAAGACGCCGGTGCCGCTGCCCGAGACCGCCGAGGGCGTGACGTTCGAGGGCGGCGACGGCCGGCTCGAATTCTCGTCCACGTCGACCGTGAAGGCGCTCGGCATGTTCTATCGCACGACGCTGAAGAGCTTGGGCTGGAAGGAGCAGCCCTCCGTCATCAACCAGCCCAACATGGCGGTGATGACGTTCTCCAGGGGCGGCAAGTCGATCTCGATGACCGTGATGCAGATGGGCCCGAAGGTGAATGTCCGCGCCAATGGATCGGGTCTGATGACGGAAGCGGCCAAGCCTGCGCCCGGCGCGGAGGTGGAGGTGCAGGCCAAATCGTCCGAGCCGCTCAAACCCGATCCCGAGTCCCAACTGCCCGTGCCGACACAGCGTTCGCTAAAATCGTTCGCCACCACAAAGATGCCGGGCAGCGAGGCGCCGTTCCGCCGCGAACTGACGGCCAGCATCCCGGCACCGCTCGGCGACGTCCTCGCCTTCTACCGTGCCGAGCTGTCCAGGCTCGGCTGGCAGGAGAAGACCGACGGCGCGACTGTGTCCGCAGAACGCGCGCAGATCGACTTCACCTCGCCACAAGGCCCGGCCGTGCTCAAGCTCGGCCGCGCCAAGGGCGAGACCACGGTCGATCTAGCGCAGAAGAATTCGGATGCCGCGGCCAAGGCCGACATCATGCCGAAGGCAGGCCAGGCGCGGCTTATGCTCGGAAACATGGGACCGAACGAGGCTTCGCTGACGATCAACAAGCAGACGGTGAAGATCGCGGCCGGCGTCGGCGGCCCGCAATCGTCGAAAGGCCCGATGCTCGACCTGCCGCCCGGCAAGTACCAGTACGCGCTGCGGCTGCCCGGACGCCCGGCCCGCACCGAAGCGCTGACCGTTGCCGCCGGCGAGGCCTGGGGCCTCCTGGTGGGGCCAGGCGGGGACGTGCTGCCGCTTCAGATGTACTGAGGCGACACCAAGCCGGTGCGCCTCTCTCCCGCTGGCAGGCTTGCGGGAGAGGTGCCCCGAGCCGGTGGCCCGACCGACTTCACCAGGAACCCGGAACCGCCGTTCCCGACCCGCAAAATCCACGTCTCGCGGAACCCAGAACGAGCCCGCGAATCGGGCTTTTTGCAGTGCCGGAAATCGACCTCCAAGAGCCTTGAAAATCGGCCTAAAAACCCCATCTGATCAAAGGGTTGCCGGGAGATACTTTGCGCTAGGCGCAAGCGGTCTTTCATGGCACAAATAGCCCCGCAAATCAGCGCCTTTTGCGCCGCTGATTCGGGCGACATCTCGAAGGCCTCTCATGACAGAACCTGCTCGGCAGCCTGCTGCCGAAAACGAGCCCTCTACCGCGAGCGAATACGGGGCGGAATCGATCCGCGTGCTCAAGGGTCTGGACGCCGTCCGCAAGCGCCCTGGCATGTATATCGGCGACACCGATGACGGCTCGGGCCTGCACCACATGGTCTACGAGGTCGTCGACAACGCCATCGACGAAGCGCTCGCGGGCCATGCCACGCGGGTCGAAGTGATCCTCAATTCCGACAATTCCGTCACCGTGCGCGATGACGGCCGCGGCATTCCCGTCGACATCCACAAGGGCGAAGGCATCTCGGCGGCCGAGGTCATCATGACCCAGCTGCACGCCGGCGGTAAGTTCGACCAGAACTCCTACAAGGTCTCCGGCGGCCTGCACGGCGTCGGCGTCTCCGTCGTCAACGCGCTGTCGAGCAAGCTCGGCCTGCGCATCTGGCGCGACAACAAGGAGCACTATATCGAGTTCGCCCACGGCGATGCCGTCGCACCGCTGAAGGTGGTCGGCGACGCGCCGGGCAGGCGCGGCACCGAGGTGACGTTCCTGGCCTCGACCGAGACCTTCAAGAACATCGAATATGACTTCGCCACGCTCGAGCACCGCCTGCGCGAGCTCGCCTTCCTCAATTCCGGCGTCAACATCGTCCTCTCCGACATGCGTCATGCGGTCGAGAAGCGCGAGGAGATGCACTATTCCGGCGGCGTCGAGGAATTCGTCAAATATCTCGACCGCAACAAGAAGGCGATCGTGCCCGCGCCGATCATGGTGCGCGCGGAAGCCAACGGCATCGGCGTCGAGGCCGCGCTGTGGTGGAACGACAGCTACCACGAGAACGTGCTGTGCTTCACCAACAACATCCCGCAGCGGGACGGCGGCACCCATCTGGCCGGCTTCCGCGGCGCGCTGACGCGCCAGGTCAACGGCTATGCCGAGGCCAACGCCAAGAAGGAAAAGATCGCGCTGACCGGCGACGATTGCCGCGAAGGCCTCACCGCCGTGCTGTCGGTGAAGGTGCCCGATCCGAAATTCTCGTCGCAGACCAAGGACAAGCTGGTGTCCTCGGAAGTGCGCCCCGTGGTCGAGAACGTCCTCAACGAGGCGCTCCAGGCTTGGTTCGAGGAGCACCCGGGCGAAGCCAAGATGATCGTCGGCAAGGTGATCCAGGCCGCGGCGGCGCGCGAAGCCGCACGAAAGGCGCGCGAGCTGACCCGCAAAAGCCCGCTTTCCGTCTCCTCGCTGCCCGGCAAGCTCGCCGACTGCCAGGAAAAGGATCCGGCCAAGTCCGAGCTCTTCATCGTCGAGGGCGACTCGGCAGGAGGCAGCGCCAAGCAGGGCCGCAACCGCGAATTCCAGGCAGTGCTGCCGCTGCGCGGCAAGATCCTCAACGTTGAACGCGTCCGTCCCGACAAGATGCTCTCGTCGGAGCAGATCGGCACGTTGATCACCGCGCTCGGCACCGGCATCAGCGACGAATTCTCGATCGAGAAGCTGCGCTATCACAAGATCATCGTGATGACGGACGCCGACGTCGACGGCGCTCACATCCGCACGCTGCTGCTCACCTTCTTCTATCGCCAGATGCGCGACATCATCGACGGCGGCTATCTCTATATCGCCCAGCCGCCGCTCTACAAGGTCAGCAGAGGCAAGTCCGAGCAGTACCTGAAGGACGAGCGGGCACTGGAAGACTATCTGATCGACACCGGCCTCGACGACTGCGTGTTCCTTCCCGGCGCCGGCGGCGATCGCACCGGCCGCGACCTGCGTTCGCTGGTCGACGATGCCCGCGTCGTCCGCAGCGTCTTGCGCAATTTGCACAGCCGTTACAATCGCAAGGTGATCGAGCAGGCCGCCATCACCGGCGTGCTGAACAAGGCGATCTACGGCGATCCGGAGAAGGCTGCGGCGGCGGCGCAATACATCGCGAGCCGGCTGGACAACCAGGCGGAGGAGGTCGAGCGCGGCTGGATCGGGCAGTATGTGGAAGGGCAGGGCTTCCAGTTCGAGCGCACCGTGCGCGGCGTCAAGGAAGCCGCCGTCATCGACGCCGCCTTCCTGGGGTCCGCGGAGGCGCGCAAGCTCGACGAATACACCGTGAAGCTTCAGGACGTCTATGCCCGCCCCGGCAAGCTCAGGCGGAAGGACGTCGAGCACATGGTCTACGGTCCGGTCGACCTGTTCGAGGCCGTCACCGACGCCGGCCGCAAGGGCGTCACGCTGCAGCGCTACAAAGGTCTCGGCGAGATGAACCCGGAGCAGCTCTGGGAGACCACGCTCGACACCGACGCGCGTTCGCTGCTCCAGGTGAAGGTCAAGGAGGTCGACGAGGCCGACGACATCTTCACCAAGCTGATGGGCGACGTGGTCGAGCCGCGCCGCGACTTCATCCAGGAACATTCGCTCAGCGCGACGATCGATATCTAGGGCTCGCTGCTTCCACGGCGTCATGGCCGGGCTTGTCCCGGCCATCCACGTCTTGCTCCGCGGAACAAAGAACGTGGATGCCCGGGACAAGCCCGGCATGACGGCAGCACCAATCCGCCCTGAACCTCACCACCCGCCGTCGCGACGAAGTGGCATGCCCCCCCGTTGGCCGATTCCGGCCGGGAAGCCTCGCGCCATGACCGCCTCTGCAACGCCCGTCCCCGCTGCGCCGTCACGCCGCCTCGGCATCATCGGCAGCATTGTCGGTTTGCTGGCGCTGATTGCGGCGGTGCTGCCGCATTGGGTGGTGCCGATCGTGTTTCCGCCGCCGGCGGCGGACAAGGTGATCGTCGACACCGGCCATCGCATCAAGGACCGCATCGTCGCGAAAGTGATGGGCGTGGAGTATCAGGCTCCCAAGGTCGAGAAGTCGGCTGGACGAAGCTGGAGTGAAGCCGCGTCGGTCGCGGCAATCTCGCTCGGCCTGCTCGCCATCCTGTTCTCGGTTCTCGCCCTGGTGTTTCGCGAAGAGAGGCTGCTGGCCGGCGTAGCAGCCGCGCTGGGGGCCGGCGCCATCGCCGTCGAGATCTCTTTCCTGGCGATGGGCGTCTTGATGCTGATCGTGATCCTTTATGTGGTGGCGAGTATCATCGGCTTGTTCTAAACGCCGGTGCAGCGGGCCTCTTCGGCCCAGCCGCGATCCACGGCCGCGACAAGTGCAGAATTGCTACCCTGCTCAATTGTCGGTAGTTTCTGCCTCCGAAGCAGCCCACCCACCACGACAGGACAACGAGAGACCAAGTGGCGCCCATCCAATACATCGTCGAGGGCGGTCACCGGCTCTCGGGCTCGATCGAGCCGTCCGGCAACAAGAATTCGGCGCTGCCGATCATCGCCGCCGCGCTGCTGACCGAGCATCCGGTGACGCTCCACAACGTGCCGCGGATCCGCGACACCGAGACGCTGGTCGAGCTGATCCGCTCGGTCGGCGCGTCGGCGGAATGGAGCTCCCGCAATACGCTGGTGATTCACGCCAAGAGCATTCGCGCCGCCGATCTCGACCCCGAACTCTGCGTGCGCATTCGCGCCTCGATCCTGCTCGCGGGACCCCTGCTCGCCCGCTGCGGCGAGGTGATGCTGCCGCCGCCGGGCGGCGACGTCATCGGCCGCCGCCGGCTCGACACCCATGTGCTGGCGCTGGAGCAGCTGGGGGCAAAGGTCACTGCGACCGACCGGCTGGAATTCCGCGCGCCAAAGCTCGCCGGCGCGGACGTGTTCCTGGACGAGCCCAGCGTCACCGCGACCGAGAATGCGCTGGTCGCAGCGGTCGCCGCCGACGGCGTCACCTATTTGCGCAACGCGGCCTCCGAGCCGCATGTGCAGGACCTCGCCAATTTCCTGGTCGCGCTCGGCGCCAGGATCGAAGGCATCGGCACCAACACCATGATCGTGCACGGGCCTGCGACGCTGGGGGAAACGACCTACCGGATCCAGCCCGACCACATCGAGGTCGGCTCGCTGATCGGGCTTGCCGCCGTGACGCGCTCGCCGCTGCGCATCACGCGCGCCGGCGTCGAGCATCTGCGCTCGATCCGCATGGGTTTCGAGCGGCTCGGCATCGTCTGCCGCGTCGAGGGCGACGATCTCATCGTACCCTCGAACCAGACGCTGAAGATCCAGGACGATTTCGGCGGCCATGTGCCCAAGCTGGAGGACCAGCCTTGGCCCGCTTTCCCGGCCGACCTGATGTCGATCGCGATCGTCACCGCCACGCAATGCGAGGGCGTGATCCTGATGTTCGAGAAGATGTTCGAATCCAGGATGTTCTTCGTCGACAAGCTGATCGCGATGGGCGCGCGCATCGTGTTGTGCGACCCGCACCGCGCCATCATCGCCGGCCCCAGCCGCCTGCACGGCGCGACGATGACGTCGCCGGACATTCGCGCCGGCATGGCGATGCTGCTCGCCGCGGTGTGCGCCGAGGGCACCTCGACCATCAACAACGCCGACCAGATCGAGCGCGGCTATGAGCGCATCGAGGAGCGGCTGAATGCGCTTGGGGCGAAGATCAAGCGCGTGCCGGCGCGGAGCTGAAGCGCGATGCGATCGGGACGGATCGTCATCGCGCCTTGGGTCGTCGTTCGAGCATGATCTTTTCGGACGACCGCTGCGCACTCTTCCGGATCATGCTCAGCCCGCCATCCTATTTTGGCGGGTTCGCGTCGACCGCCTGCTTGCAGGCCGCGGACAAGCTCGCGTAATTGTCACCCAGGCATTTGCGAATGCGGCCGCCGCCCGGCATCGTTCCCGCGCAGAGGCGCGAATAGTCTGCCTTGCAGGCCTGCTTTGCCTCGCTTCGTGCGTCCTGCGCGGAAGCTTGCGACAGAAACAGCACCAGAAGTGCGATCAAGCTCGCCGCCGCAAGAGCCGCACGCACATAGACGGGAGCGCGCCGCGAGAAACTCACTGCCGATCCGCTTGCCGCCGTCCCAAATCGTTGCACCATGTCATCTCCACCAATTCGCAGACATCGATGTAGGTGATACGTCTGGACGGACCGAATCCCTCGTTCACTCCGCGCGGCTCAGCGAAAATAGCCGCCGACGAGTTGGCGGCGTCCTTTCGGCGAAATTCGTTCCAGCATCTCGACGAAGGTTGCGACGACGAGATCACCTATCTTCAGCCGCTTGTCGCGGGCATCCTTCACGGCCGCTTCCAGCTCGGCCCTGTCCAGATTCGTCTGTGCCGCGGATTTCATGGCCTTCATCAGCGCATGCCGGTACTCGGTCTGGAGAGGCAGCAGTTCGGCCTCCTTGCCCTGATAGATGCTCCACAGGATCTCTGCGTCTTCCTTCGGCAATCTCTCCGCCACACGCTCGATCATCCGGAGCGGCAGACCCGCGCCCGGCACGAGGCCGCCGGGCTGCAGCCATTGCACCGAGACATAGGTGAGCAGGATGACGTTGAGGCAGAGCGACAGCAGCACGAGCGCTCGCAAGGGAGTGGACGATTCTCGCCAGAACTTCATTGCACCGATCCAAAACCGATTGCGTAGACGTCGAAGACGCCGCTCACGACGGACAAGGGGTCCGACGACGGATGAACATAGGGAATCGCCCCCGCCAGCCACACGCCCACCATCACGGAGCAGGCGAGGCTTGCGGCGGGAACGAGAGCCGGCCAGCGCAGCAGGCGGCGATGCCATGGCGGCCGATGCTGCTGCGGCATCCCGGCCAGTCGTTGCAGCACAAGCAGGCTTGAACGATCCGCCCTTTCCGCCTCGATCTCCGGGGCGGCCGCAAGGAGGCGGTCGAGGCGCGCCTGCTGATCCAGGACGGCAGCTCCTTCCGCACTCGCCGCAAGTCGCCGCGCGGCCTCGCGCGTTGCCGCGGGCCAGCGCTCGACATCGCCTCCCCACGTCTCGGCCAATCGTCTGAACTGATCGGGCGTCATGCGTAGCTCCCCGTGTCCTGTATTTTCTGAACATTTGCCTTGAGCGCCGTGCGGGCGCGGCCCAGCAGCGATTCGAACGCCTTGGCGCTGAGGTTCATCGCCTTCGCCGCCTCCTCGCCGCTCAACCCCTCCATGTGGAAGAGCGCGATCGCGCCGCGCTGGCGGTCCGACAGTGCGAGCATTGCGCGGTTGAGAAGGCGGAACTCCTCATCGGCGATCAGCCGCTCGACCGCGTGCGGCCCCGTATCGGGCACATCACCGGCCGCATCGAGCGGCTGGAACGTACGGCGCCTCGTGCGGTCGAACGTCAGATTGAGGACGATGCGGTAGAGCCAGGTCGTGAATTTCGCAACCTGCGGATCGAACGAAGCCGCGTGAGTCCAGACGCGCATGAACGCCTCCTGGCCGATGTCATCGGCCTCGACCGGATCGCGGACGATCCGCTCGGCGACCCGCAGCGCCCGCGGCATGTGACGCCGCATCAGAATACGAAACGCATGCTGCCGCCGCGCCGAAACCTCCGCCATCAAGGCCTCGTCCGATGGCTCTTCCATCATCTCGACCTGTTGCTCTGGCCTGCGGCCATCGTTGCTGCGGAGTGCGAGCCGGTCCCGGCTGGGAGAGATATGCCGCATTGCCGGGACGCACCGCCGCCTCAATTGAGGCACCTGCGGCAACAAGCCGCGATCCCCCGGTCAAAAGCGCCAATACACGCCGGCTCGAACGGTATGCGTATCGAGCCTGGATCCGCGCTCACCGAAAGCGGTCGCCCCGACCGTCTGTGCTCCGAGCGTCTTTGATCCGAAGTTATCATAGAGATATTCGAGCCGAAGCGACGCCGGCCGGGCGAAGCGGAATTCCGCGCCCGCTCCGATCGACCAGCCGATTCGGGTGTCGCTCCAGTTCGCAACCGTGCCGCTCGCATTGTCGAACGCCTTGCTTTCGACGCCTGCGATCGCAAGGCCGCCGCTGGCGAACAGCAGCGTCCGGTCGAAAGCGTAGCCGATGCGCCCACGCAGATGGCTATTCCAGTTGACGGCGGATTGAAGCTGCGTGACGGCGGGGGTCGGCGCAAAGCCGGTATCGATGGTCGCGCGCGCATCGACGAAGTTCACATCGCCCTCGATGCCGGCGACGATCCGGCCCCATTGCGCCGAGAAGCCCGCCGTGGCGCCTACCGTGGCTCCCTTCGGATCGACGAAGTGAAATTCACCGGTGGTCGGAAACGAGACCTCGGAGCGGCCCGACAGATAGCCGGCCTGGACGCCGAAATAGGGCCCGGCCCAGCTCAAGAGAGCCGCTGACGCGGCCTGGGCTTGCGGCGGAGGTGAGAAAGGCAGCCTCAGATCGGCCGCCGCGACGTGGCCAGCCCCCATGGCAGAACCGATGACCACCGCGGCGAGCGTCACTCCAAATCGCGCTATCATGCTGAAATTCCCAATCCGAGACCGGCGGAAGTTCGCCGCACATGACGAATACGGCGCAAGCCACACTTTCCTTCGCTCAGCGCGCGCTTTTTTCCGACGGGACCCCACCCACCTCGTTTCTTTGCCGTTACTTCGCCAATCGGGGCTGCTATGCCCCCTGCCATGACCGATCTTGTGGATACCAAACAGCCGTACCGAGCACGCTCGGATGCGCCGCCAAACCATCTCGCGCAGGAATTCGTCGAGACGCTGCGCCTCGCCGTGCCGTTGATGCTGACGCAGCTCGGGCAGATCGCGATGATCACCACCGATCTCGCGATGATCGGGCGGCTCGGCGAGGATGCGGTGGCCGCGGCCGCGCTGGCCCATACGGTCTATTTCGTCAGCTTCACCTTCGGGCTCGGATTGACGTCCGCCGTGTCGCCGCTGGCGGCGCAGGCGTTCGGCGCCGGCGATGTCAGGCTGATCCGCCGCTCCTTGCGCGTCGGGCTTTGGGTCGCACTGCTGATCTCGCTGCCGATGATGGCCTCGCCGCTCTATGGCGAGCAAATCCTGCTCGCGCTCGGACAGGCCCCGCATTCGGCCAGCCTTGCCCAGCACTACCTGAACGGACTTGCCTGGGGCATTGCACCGGCGCTCGGCTTCATCGCCCTGCGTGGCATGATGAGCGCGGTGAACCGGCCGCAGGCGCCATTGTGGATCACGGTGGCGGCGATCCCGGTCAATGCCGTCCTCGTCTACGTCCTGATCCACGGCCTGTTCGGCCTGCCGGAGCTCGGCCTGTTCGGCGCGGGGCTGGCGACCACGCTGGTCAACCTCGGCACCTTCATCGCCGCGCTCGCGATTGCCGCATGGCGCAAGCCGTTCGCGGACTATCATCCGCTCGCGAATCTCTGGCGGATCGACTGGCCGTTGATGCGCCAGCTGATCGCGGTCGGCGCGCCGATCTCGTTTGCGCTGCTGATGGAGTACGGCCTGTTCTCCTCGGCGGCGCTGCTGATGGGCTTGATCTCGACCGCCGCGATTGCCGCGCACCAGATCGCGCTCCAGGTCACGGCCGTGCTGTTCATGGTCCCGCTCGGCATCGGCATGGCCGCGACGGTGCGGGTCGGCCACGCCTTCGGCCGCAACGATCCGGCGGCGGTGAGGCGCGCAGGGCTCGCCGCGGGCGTGCTCGGAATAGCTCTCGTCTCGGCCCTGACCGTCGCGATCATCCTCGGTCGCTACGAACTGGGCCGACTGTTCTTCGGCAGCAGCGGAGCGAGCGCAGCGACCGTCGAGCTGACGGCGACACTGCTGGTGGTCGGCGCCACCTTCTTCATCGCCGACGGCCTCCAGACCATCATGGGCGGCGCGCTGCGCGGCATCAACGACACCAGGATGACGCTGCTGTTCGCGGCGATCGGCTATTGGGGCGTCGCCTTTCCGATCGGCTGGATGCTGGCGTTCCACACAGGGCTGGGCGCGGTCGGGGTCTGGATCGGATTCTCGATCGGCACGTTCGTCTATGCCGGGCTCCTGGTCTTGCGCTTCCGGATGCTGACGCGCAGATTGGCGGGATGATCGGGATGGTCCGCGAAGTCACGCCGGAGGTCGACGCCAGTGCAGTGCTGGCCGGCGCCCAGTTCATCGACGCGTTTCGTGTGGAAGTCGGCGCGACGGCAGTGAATGCCCGCGAGGCCTGCACCAGGATGGTGCTGGACGGGCCGCGCTGGATCGACGCGCTGCTGCGCCTGCGCAACATTCTGGTGAAGCCGTTCGGATTGAAAACATCAGGCGAAGGCGCCCCGGCGCCGCACGGCCTGATCGGCCTGTTTCCGGTGCTGAGCGAGACACCGGAGCAGCTCGTCGCCGGCTTCGACGATTCGCACCTCGATTTCCGCATCGTCGTCGACGTTTCAGGCAATGCCGCGAGCCGGCAGGTGACCTCGACCACGCTGGTGCGCACGCACAACTTGCTCGGCCGGACCTATCTCGCGCTGATCATGCCCTTCCACAAGCTCGTCGTCCGCAACATGATGGGACGGATCGTGGAGCCTGTCCGATGACACTGTCCGTCGACCTCTTCTACTCCTATCGGAGCCCTTACAGCTATCTGGCACTGCCCAAGACACTGAAGCTCGTCGAACAGTATGACCTCGCAGTGAACTTGCGTCCGGTCTATCCGCTGGCGATCCGCGAGCCGGGCTTCTTCAAGAAAACCAACCCGCAATTCATTCGCTATGTGGTGCTCGACAGCGCGCGCGTGGCGGAGCACGAGGGCATTCCGTTCCGCTTTCCCCGGCCCAATCCGATCGTGCAGGACCTGACCACGCTCGAGGTCGCGGCGGAGCAGCCCTACATCCATCGCCTGACCCGGCTGGGCGCCATGGCGCAGCTCGAAGGGCGCTCGCTTGCATTCACCTACGCGATCGCGCGCGTATTGTGGGACGGCTCGGTCTCGGGGTGGAACGAGGGCGATCATCTGGCGCGCGCGGCTGAGCAAGCCGGCTTCGATCTCGCGGCGATGGATGCCGCCATCACCGCCGACCCGGACCGCTACGAGCGGGTGATTGCGGAGAACGAGAAGGACCATGCGGCCGGCCATTGGGGCGTGCCGACCTTCGTGTTCGAGAACGAGCCGTTCTTCGGCCAGGACCGCATCGATCTCCTGGTCTGGCGCATGCAGGGCAAGGGCCTGACGAAGCGGTAGCTCACCCTGCTACCCGCGCAGACTTGCCCGCGGCCGCCTCCGACCACTCCCCGACGACGCGGTCGAGGTCGCACAGATTCTGGTGCATCTGCTCCAGGGAGAAACCGAGCGCGAAGAAGCGCTCGGCGGTGTCGCTGGGCTGGCCGCGAATCAGGCCGTCCTGTCGGACAGACGCGACCGCCTCGGCGTAATGCTGGAGCGCGACGTGGACGGGATGGATCGGCGGCGCACCGGCGCCTTCGCGCAAGGCGCTGGCTGCCGAACGCAGGAAACGCGCGATCACAGTCGAGACTTCCGCCAGCGGGCCTGCGAGCCGCGTCTGCACGTCGGCCGGCAGCGGCACCACGGTGGCCCGGCCGATCATCACGACGTCATGGCGCAGCCGCAGGATGGTCCGCAGCAGGGGACCGGTGTCCGGGCCGCTCGACAGCCGCGCAGCGCGCTCGCGCTCGGCCTCGGAGCCGATCGCGTTGAGGCTGACCATGGCCGTGCCGATGCCGTCCTGGATCCGGTGCAGCGCGTCGTTGTCGCGGCCGCGCGTGAGGCCCGCGAGCAGCTCGGTGAAGGCATCTGCGATCAATTCGAGCAGCGTCGCCGCGCTGGCGCGAATCTGCCGCACCGCGCGCGAGGGCAGCACCAGGAACGAGACCAGCAGCCCCGTGACGGCGCCGACCGCGACCTCGCTGACCCGGTCGATCGCCGAGGTCAGGGGATCGGCATGATGCAGGGTCGGGACCAGGAGCACGATCACCGCGGTGACCGTGGCCGCGCTGAGGCTCGGATTGATCGCGGCGATGAAGGCGAGCGGGGCGACGGAGAGGACCAGAAGCCCCAGCAGACCGGCTTCGCTGGAATAAGGGATCAGGATCGCGATGGCGCCGCCATAGACGGCGCCGCCAATGGTGCCCAGCATGTAGTCGCGCGTCGCCTTCAGCGAGCGGCCGACGCTCATCTGGGTCACGATCAGCGAGGTCAGCACCGCCCAGAGCGGCAGCAACAGATGCAGCGCGGTCGCAATCGCATAGGCCGCAGCCGCGGCCACCGTGACCCGGATCGCCAGCCCCAATTGCGTCCTCCGCGACCTGATATGGTCGAACAGCTCTATTTTGAGTGCCATCGAAGTCCCGGTGCGATCCTGGAAGCCAAGCAAAAGCATGGCTGATGCCCGCAGCCCCAAGGCCGCTTGAAAGGCCAAATCAGCCCGCCTAACTTGCGCGCCAAAACGAGGAAACACGATGGCCCACGAAACCGCAACGCTCGCCGCCTATGTCTTCCATCTGAAATACCAGGATATTCCGGCGGAGGTACTGGATCGCGCAAAAGTGCTGACGCTGGACTTCCTCGGCAGCGCGATCCGGGCGCGACGCGAGGCCGAATCGACCCCGTCGATGCTGAAAATGCTGGAGGCGCTGGCGCTCGACACCCAGGGTGAATCCACCGTGTTCGGCGATACCAAGACCTGGACGCCGGCGGTCGCGGCGCTGCTGAACGGCGCGCTCGGCCATTCCCTCGACTTCGACGACACCCACGCCGATTCCTCGCTGCATCCGAGCGCGCCGGTGGTTCCTGCGGCCTTCGCCGTCGGCGAGATGGTCGGCGCGTCCGGCCGCGACGTGCTGACCGCGATCGTTGCGGGTTATGAGGTCTGCTGCCGGCTCGGCAACGCGCTCGACCCGACCTCGCATTATGCGCGCGGCTTCCACCCGACCGCGACCGCCGGCACCTACGGCGCCGCCGCGGCGGCCGGAAAACTGTTCGGCCTCAGCGAGAAGCAACTCATCGCCGCGTTCGGCGTCTCCGGCAGCCAGGCCGCGGGCTCGCTGCAATTTCTGGTCAACGGCGCCTGGAACAAGCGCTACCAGGTCGGCGCCGCCGCGATGAACGGCGTGATCGCCGCGACGCTGGCGCGCAACGATTTCGTCGGCGCGACGGAATCGGTCGAGGGCAAGCACGGCCTGCTCGCCGGCTATACCGACGACGCGCATCCGGACAAGGCGGTCGCCGAGCTCGGCAAGACCTACGAGACCATGAAGATCGGCGTGAAGCCCTATCCGAGCTGCCGCTATACTCATGCCGCGATCGACGCGCTGATCGCGATGCGGCGCGAGCACAATCTCACGCCGGACCAGGTCAAGCGCGTCGAGATCGGCCTGCACCGCAACGGCATCACGCTGACCGGGGATGCAGCGACCAAGCGCCACCCGCGCTCGATCGTCGGCGGCCAGTTCTCGATGTTCTTCACCGGCGCGCTCGCGCTCGACCAGGGTTCATTCGGCTGGGACGATTACAACCGGCTCGGCGATGCCGCGATCGACGCGCTGGCCGACAAGTTCGACGTGGTGCAGGACGACCGACTGGAGATCGGCCGCACCCATCCGTTCGGCGCCCGCGTCAGCATCACGACGGATGATGGCGTGCACGAGCGGCTCTATGCCGATCCGTCCGGAGAGCCGAATTCATTTCCGGACACGCAGGCGATGCAGCAGAAATTCCTGACACTCGCCCGCCCGGTGCTCAACGCCCGCGCGGAGAAGTTCGCGGATGCGATCATGACGCTGGAGCGGTTCGATCGCGTGGCGCAGGCGACGGAATTGGGAAGGTAGTGGATCTCTTCGCCTCTCCCCGCTTGCGGGGAGAGGCCGGAATCCAAGCGCAGCTTGGATTCCGGGTGAGGGGGATTCTCCGCGAGTCCGATTGTCACCTCCCTTGCGGAGACTCCCCCTCACCCCAACCCTCTCCCCGCAAGCGGGGAGAGGGAGAAGAGATGGCGCGCGTGGCCGCCACCACGTCGCGCACGAGGTCGAACACGCCGTCCGCTTCCGGTGGCGCGTTCGGCGAGCGTCCCATGCGCACGATCACCAGCTTCTCCGACGGGATCACGATGGTGTATTGCCCGATCGTACCCTTGGCGAAGAAGGCATCGCGCGGCCAGCCGTGCTCCACGCGAAACTTCGCGCCAAAACTGTCGCCCTGGTTGGTCCAGAAGCCGGCGCCGATGCCGACCCACGCGTTCGGCGTGGGCGTCGCCGTGTAGCTCACCCAACCCTCAGGGAGGATGCGCTTGCTGCCGGCGACGCCGTCATTGAGATAGAGCTGGCCGAAGCGCGCCCAGTCGCGCGCGGATGCGAGCATCTCGCTCGATCCTTCGATCGTGCCCGAGCCGTCGAGCTGGAGCACGACATGGCGCATGCCGAGCGGCGCGAACAATTCGCGGCGCGCAAAGCGGAGCGCATCTTCCGGCGTGCCGCCGGCCGCATCGCGGATCAGATGCGAGAGGATGAGGATGTTGCCGTCGTGATAGTTCCACGCCATGCCCGGCGCGGTCTCGAGCGGGGCGGTCTCGGCATAGCCGGCCATGTCGGTCTCAGCGAATTTCATCCGGTTGACCGGCTCGAAAGCGGAGCCGAGAGAGGCCTGCAGCGAGCTGCCGAGTGCAAGGCCCGCGGTGTGGCGCAGCAGCTGATCGACGGTGATGGTATGGCGCGGATCATCCGGATCTTTCCAGGCCGCGACCGGCGCGGGCCCATCGAGCCTGAGCTTGCCCTGGCGAACCAGCACGCCGATCAAGGCGGAGACCACCGACTTCGTCATGGAGAAGCCGAGCAGCGGCGTCTCAGGCCCGATGCCGTCGGCGTAGCGCTCGGCGATGATGCGCCCGGCCTTCATCACGACGATGGCGCGGGTGCGGCGGTAAGGCGGCCGCGCGGGCTCGGTGAAGGCACGGTCCAGCGCGGCGGCAAGTGAGGGGCTTTGCGGCGGCACGATCGCGGGGCCGGCGATCTCGGGCGGCAATGCCGGCTGCCTGTCGCCTGCGGGCGGCTCGACGGCGGCAACGCCAGCGCCGTGCTCGAGCGTGCAGCCGAGGCCCTCGCGATAGACGGCGTGGCTGCGGCCGAGGCCGAACAGCGTCACGGTGACGTCCTTGCGGACGCGGTCGATCCTGTAGTCCATCGCCCAGGCGATCAGGCCGGTCCCGGGCATGGCATCGTTGGTCTCGGCAAAGTTGCGCTCCGGATCGAGTCCGGAGATGAACGTCTCCGCGCAGAGAATGTCCGCGACGAAGCCGGTGGCGACCTTCGGGACGTCGCGGGCGCGGGCTGCGCCGAGCGCGATACCGGCAGCGGCGATGGTGGCGGTGAGGAGGACGATCTTGCGGCGGCGGGTCAAAGGCATTCTCCGGCTGGGGTGGACGTGCCGGAGACGAAGCCGAAGGCGGCATTGAGACGCTCGCCGGATTTGAGATTCGCCCAGGTCGAAACCCGCGGGGCGGCTCGCCGATTCTGAAATTATGCAGATGTTACAGCGATCTAGTACCTCTGCACAGAGGAAGGGCCTTGGCGGAGAATTGAACTGCGCTCAAACGTGCCTGCTCCTCCCATGCCGCTTACCTTGATGGTGTCAGGCGCGACAGAGATCGCTCAGAATTTGCCACAGCAGTACTTGGCCGCAGGATGGTGTTTCGATTGACGATCCTCAGGGCGAGCACAAAAGGATCATGGTTCCGTCATCGTCGGAGCACAACATTCGGTGCGCGAGACGGCACGATGCGTAAGCTATCCGTAATTTCTTGTGTGTCAGCTTTTTCACAGTCCGCCTGCCAGCGAGGCGCTGAGGTGCACGGCCGCGGCCACCGAACGACGAGGCATGTTCGAGTGCTCGGGGCCCGCCGCTCGTATTGGAGGATGAAATGGGAGAATGGTATCGCGGGATCGCGGTTGCGGGTTCTGGCCCGTCCTCGACAGACGTGCATGACCTAGGACCTGGGACCTATTTCACCGACACATCCGGCGTTGCGAAGGACTATGCGAAGTTTCGCTCGACAGATTCCAAATGGACCGCCCGTCCCGCGGTTCTTTACGGGAATTTTGCTGAAGGCTCCCTTGGGCCCGTCCTCGATCTCACGTCAGGCCCTGACGGACAGGCCTGGCGACAGTTCGAAGAAACGTCATACGTTGGGATGACAAATCGCCAAATCATGAAGACGAACCCCGAACGCTACGGCCCGATGTTTAAGGAATGGGTCGCGCAACGAGGGCTGAACTTGAATCAGTACGCGGCCATCGTTGGCCCCGAGTACCTGCGCGGTGGGCGACAACTCTGCATCCGCAACCCGGAAGTCGCAGATCGAGTCATCGCGAGCATGGTTGGGCAGAGCGTCTATGCGCCCCCACCAGTTTTGCCTAACGCCATTTCCTTGACGTATTCCGGCAGAGGCCAGGCGAACGGCCATATCATGGTGGCGGTGTTTGCGGTAGTGGATGCGGCGGCAAACTACTTCAACCAAAAGTTTCAAGAAGCGGCGATCCATCGCGTGGTTAAACAAGACTTGCAGAGCATACGCGATTGGCAAGCTAAACATCCTGGAGACGGGGCACTGATCGCGATTACCTTCCGCCGAACCGTACTCAATTCCGAGTTCATGCAGAACAAGGTCCTCATTCAGCCGGGCGATGCGTTCGAATTTAGCAGCATTTATTTCGCGCCTAGTCCTGAGGAGGCGGTCAAACAGATGAGTGCCGGGCGGGAGTTTGTGCAAGGCGATATCATCGACGGCCCCTACAAGACGGTGCGACGTAAGCAAGGCATCTGGATCGCACCGCGCGGGCGGGTGGAGGAAGCGGCACTCTCTTCGCCTTGGCCGATGGGTTGGTGGCGCGTATGGGATGGCAACACATGGTATTACTACCTCGGCCCCAACGGCGTGGCGATGTCGAGCAAGACCTCGCCGTTAAACACGCGCACGCCGCCCGCCAAGGCACACAACACCGGCACGTGGGCTTACAGTACGCCGAAGACGCTCGTGATCACATGGAAGCAGGTCGCCGGCGCTCCGAAGCCGTGCAAGGAAACGTTCTGGAACGCGGACGAAGGGTGCGAGCAGATGAATGCGAACTCGAACCTTTACTCGCCGCTGGTAGCGAAGCGGATGGAGTCGAGCTGAACCGATAGGATGGGCGGCATGTGAACCCGACAGCCTACCCGGGCTACAGCCCATCGAACCCATCAAATCCCTTGCGCAGAGGTACTAGACATCAGACCGCATTGACCTTCAGCCGCCGATATTCCGTCGGTGTCACGCCGGTCACGGCCTTGAAGGCACGGTTGAAGGGGCCGAGCGACTGGAAGCCGGCGTCCATGGCGATGGTGATGACGGGGACCTCGGCCTGGGCGGGATCGGCAAGCGCGGCCTTGGCCTCCTCGATGCGGTGATTGTTCAGGAACACATTGAAGTTGCGGTAGCCGAGGCGCTGGTTGATCAGCCGGCGCAGGCGGTATTCGGGAATCCTCAGCCGGCCCGCCAGCACGCCGATGGTGATGTTCTCCTGACGATAGATCCGCTCGTCCGCCATCAGCCGCATCAGGGCATCGATGAGTTTCTGGTCGGCGTCCTCGGCCACAGGCTGGACCGGCGCGATCGCCGGTGCGGGCTCTGGCGCAATCGGAAACAGATCGGCGCCATCAACGCGCAACATTGCGTAGGCAATCGCGGCAACGATGCAGGCGAGCACGCCTGTATTGATCGTGTCGGTCACATCGCCCGCGCTGAAGGCAACGAGTATCTGGAGCAGCGCATTCAAGCCGCCATAGAGTGCGGCGGCACAGACGATGAAGACACGAACATTGCGGCGGCGCTCGACCAGATCAGCCGACCACGAGGCGATCGTCTGCGCCACGGCGAGTGCGATGAAACCGAGCACGATCAAATCGACTGCGATTACGGGGAAGCGCATGTTCCCGCCGGGCGCGATCCAGAGACACCCGACAAGGCTGAAGGCAGTCACTGCCGCCCAGATCAACCCGTGCCACGATCGCAGGCGAAATTCGTCATCGAACAGCGCGCGCGTGAACAACCAGAACACCACGATGTTGCCAGTCGATAGCGCAATCAGCGGTGCATGCCACGCCGGGACCAGCGACGATACGCCGATCGAATAGCTCGCCGCATGCGCGGCCGAGCCGAGTGCGAAGGCCGCGCCGAGGCGGGCGGCGAGGACATTGCGGAAATCGGCGAGTAATGACGCCGCCAGCACCAGCAGCAGCGCGACGCTGGCAGCGCGAAAGGCGAGCTCGGTTGCGGCAAGGGTCATCGGCTGGGGCCAACGGTCGCGGTTGAAGGCCGCCAAACATCGTTGGTTGCGCCAGGTTTTTCAAGAACCATCCGCATGCCACGCCTTGAGCCACCCCCACCGCTCTCATCGCCCGGCCTTGACCGGGCGATCCAGTAATCCGAGACAGCAGTGATGAATCGAGAGGCTGCGGCGTACTGGATCGCCCGCCTTCGCGGGCGATGACAGTGGAGTATGAGGCCTCATTGCGACACGACGTCTCGTCCGGGCTTTGCCGCGACGATGCTGCGAAATCCTGCTACGATCGGACTCACTGAGATACAAAAGGAGTCCCTCCCATGAGCTGGCAACCCTCGAACGATCCCGTGCTCGGCGATCCCATGTCCTGCGATGCGCTCGATCTCGTCATTGTGCCGCGCACGCGCGATCTCGGTGACGGGTTCGCGGTGCGGCGGGCGTTGCCGCACGGCAAGCGGCAGATGGTCGGGCCCTTCATCTTCTTCGACCATTTCGGCCCGGTGCAGTTCGTCTCCGGCAAGGGCATGGACGTGCGACCGCATCCGCATATCGGGCTCGCCACCGTCACCTATCTGTTCGACGGCGCGATCATGCATCGCGACAGCGAGGGCAACGTCCAGGAGATCGCGCCGGGTGCGATGAATCTGATGACGGCCGGCCGCGGCATCGCGCATTCCGAGCGCACGCCGGACGCGCAGCGCGCCTCGGGCCAGAAGATGCTGGGATTGCAGAGCTGGATCGCACTGCCGGCCGGATCGGAAGAGATCGCGCCGTCGTTCCAGCACTACGCCGCCGGCGAACTGCCGATGATCTCCGAGCGCGATTTTACCGCACGCGTGATCGCGGGCTCGTCCTTCGGCATCGCCTCGCCCGTCACGATGGTGTCGCCCTGGTTCTACACCGAGGTCACGGCAGTCGCGGGCGCGACCGTGCCGCTCGATCCTGATCATGAGGAGCGCGCGATTTACGTGGTGGAGGGCGAGGTCGAGATCGCGAACGAACGTTACGAGGGGCCGCGCCTCCTGATCTTCCGGCCCGGCGACCGCATCACCGTGAAGGCGCTGAAGGCGACGCGGATGATGTTTCTCGGCGGCGATGCGCTGGAGGGCCCGCGCCACATCTGGTGGAATTTCGTCTCCTCCAGCAAGGAGCGGATCGAGCAAGCCAAGCAGGACTGGAAAACCGGCCGCTTCGCGGCAGTTCCGCAGGAACACGAGTTCATCCCGCTGCCGGAATAGGCTAATCGGGTTTCCGGCTGCGCCATCCGGCGCGGCCGGTTCATTGCCTGAAGGCCCTGCCTGCGAAAGCCATACCGATGTCCACCATGCTCTCCAGCGACCTGCCCCTGCCCAAGATCGGACGCGGCAAGGTGCGCGATATCTACGCCGTCGACGATGATCGTCTGCTGCTCGTCACCACCGATCGCATCAGCGCCTTCGACGTGGTGATGGCCGAAACCATCCCGATGAAGGGCGCCGTGCTGACGCAGATCAGCGCGTGGTGGTTCAATGAACTCGAAGGCGTGGTGCCGCATCACATGATCAGCGCCGACAGCGACGAGATCGTCGCGGCCGTGCCGGCGTTGAAACCGCACCGCGCCGAGATCCTCGGCCGCGCCATGCTGTGCAAGCGGACTACCGTATTCCCGATCGAATGCGTGATCCGCGGCTATCTCTCGGGCTCCGCCTGGAAGGAATATGCCGCGAGCGGCACGCTGGCCGGCGAGAAGCTGAAGGCCGGCCTCGTCGAAAGCGAGAAGCTGGAGCCTGCGATCTTCAGCCCGGCGACCAAGGCCGAGAGCGGCCATGACGAGAACATCACCATCGCAAGGATGCGCGAGGTCGTCGGCGACGAGGTCGCCTACACGCTGGAGAGCATGACACGCGCGATCTACACGCTCGGCGAGGAGCTGGCACGGGAGCAGGGCGTCATCATCGCCGACACCAAGTTCGAGTTCGGCCGCGACAAGGACGGCCGCATCATCCTGATCGACGAGGTGATGACACCGGATTCCTCGCGCTTCTGGGCGGTGGACGCCTACAAGCCCGGCCAGCCGCAGGCGAGCTTCGACAAGCAGCCCTTGCGCGACTATCTCGACGTCGAACGCCGCGCCGGCCGCTGGAACGGCGACGCCCCGCCGCCCCCACTGCCGGCCAGCGTCGTCGATGCAACCAGCAAACGATATCTGGAAGCGTATCGGCGCGTGACGGGGAAAGAGCTGAAGATCTAGCGCACACTATCGTCGTCCCGGCGCGACGCGCTTGTCTCAGGCGTCCGTCGGATTGCGGTCGTCGCATCGACGCCAACGACGATGCCGTTGTCGACATCGACCATGTCGTTGGCGGAATAGGCGCAGGAACACTTGCCCACCATGGGCTCCCGTTCAGCGGCTGCCGGATCAGCAGGTGAGACGAACTTGGCTGGCGCGTGGCGCGATGCTCGTCTGCGGCATTGCCGACGAAGATGCCGGCCTTATCAGTTCGGCTCACCGGGCCAGGCAGCACGAGAAAGAATGGCAGCCATCACGCACTAGTGAAAGTTACAACAGGATAGCCGCGGCGCTTGCGGGTGAACACAAAGGCCGGCAGGTGCGACCAACGTTCTACAGCGGAAGAGTTGGCAACAGCGCCTGCCTCAGCCGGCCGCATGTCAGGAGGTTCGAGGCAGCATTTTGGTATCCCAGGAGACACCATATGCAGCTGAAAGACAAAGTCGGACGGGTCGCGGCGACGGGTCGAAGCTGCCAGAACTGGAAAAAGGACCAGGAGCTGGTCATTTCGCTGCTCAACAAGATCTCCATTTCCGACGGTGGTGCTGAGAACATGCTCAAGCCGCAGCTGGTCGTGACCGGTCACGCCAGCGATAGCCTCTACACCTCGATTCTGTATTTCCAAAAGAAGAACTTTCCCGGCACGCCTGACGGTTACATCCGGCCTGCGGGCCCGACATTCAAGCGGCTCGCTGAACTGTCGACAAAGGCGGCCGCCAAGCCCGCCCCGCAAAAGGGCCAGTGGAATGCCGTCGCTACTCCTTCCGTCAATTCTGCACTTAGCAAAGGCATCGCCGACGATTTAAAGCTGGATTACGCGGAGGTGGTCGATATCATCCGGGCCACCGTCACGGACGGCATGGTCACCGCATTCGAGCTGGACGACCTGCTCACCATTGCGAATACCTCCAGGACGCTCTCCCCTACTTCGAAAAAGCTCATCAACCTCTTCGTCGGCGACGAGCAGAAGAAGTGGCTTGGGATCGGACCGTACGACCTCAATTCGGATCACAAGAAAATCGCCGCAGAAATGGTCTGCGATTTCCTGAAGAACACGAGGACCACGTTCTTTCCGAAGCTCGACCCGCACCGCGTCGGCATCGGTATTCTCAGGCGCATCGCGAAGCCGAGCCTCATCGATCAGGATCAGGGAAGTCTGTGCGGGCCTTCCGCGCTGATGTTCAGCTACGCATCCGATAAGCCGGGGCACTACGCGCGGTTCGCGATCGACCTGTATCAGAAGGGACAGGCGACTCTTGGCCGCCTGCTGATCAAGCCGGGAAAGGATGTGAGGAACTACACGCCGCCCTGGTCGCTGGACCACGTCGATTGGCTGACGTGCGCCTCCATACGCGATTCAGAGAATTGGTTCCTCGATTTCGACGACACGGGCAAAATCAGCGATCTTGCCGGCGTCACCCTGCCGAGCGAGATGGAGCAATGGTTCCGCAAGGCCGGATACCGGGACGTGCGCGAGAATACCAACATTTCGCGATTCAACAAAGGCATCGCCGATGTAAACGAAGCCAACACCCTGCTCGACAAGGGGTATCGCGTATGCCTCTTCATAAGCGCCAATATGACGGACTATGATGATCAGTCCGATAAAGGCTCCGCGTTCACGATGCACTGGGTCGTGCTGCGCGAGAAGATACAGGTCGCGAACGGGTCCGTGAAGGCGAAGGTTTTCTCATGGGGCAATGGCGACTACGAGATCCCGCACCCGAATAAAGCCGGCGCCATAAAGCCCCTCGCCACCAAGGACTTCCTCATGAATTTTTACGGGTACGTTGCTGCGAAGGCGTGATTGGCGTGAAGCCCTGGCTGATCCCGCCTTCGACGGCCGCGCGTGTGCCGGCCGGCGAAAAGATGCGGGCCGTGAAGGCGAAGGTCGCGGCACAGAGGCCGGGGCTACACCCCCGCCATCATCACGTATTTGATCTCGACATACTCTTCCATGCCGTGATGCGAGCCTTCGCGCCCGAGGCCGCTCTCCTTGACGCCGCCGAAGGGCGCGACCTCCGTGGTGATGAGGCCGGTGTTGACGCCGACCATGCCCGACTCCAGCGCCTCGGCGACGCGCCAGACGCGGCCGAGATCGCGGGAATAGAAATAGGAGGCCAGGCCGAACGGCGAGGCGTTGCACATCGCGATGACGTCGGCTTCGTCCTTGAAGCGGATGACGGGCGCGAGCGGGCCGAAGGTTTCCTCCTGCGCCACCAGGGAGTCCGGCTTGACGTCGGCCAGCACCGTCGGCTCGAAGAACGAGCGTCCGAGCTCGCTGCGCTTGCCTCCGGTGATGACCTTGGCGCCGCGCTTCACGGCATCGGCGATGTGGCGCTCCACCTTGTCGACGGCCTTCATGTTGATCAGCGGGCCCTGGGTGACACCACTCTCGGTGCCGTCGCCGATCTTCATCGCCGCGACCTTCTTCGAGAGCTTCTGCACGAACTCGTCGTAGATCTTGTCCTGGGCATAGAGGCGGTTGGCGCAGACGCAGGTCTGGCCCATGTTGCGGTATTTCGAGACGATCGCGCCTTCGACCGCGGCGTCGATGTCGGCGTCGTCGAACACCACGAACGGCGCATTGCCGCCGAGCTCGAGGCCGAGCCGCTTCACGCCGACCGAAGCCTGCTGATACAGGATCTTGCCGACCGCGGTCGAGCCGGTGAAGCCGACGAAGCGCACGGCCGGATGCTCGCACAACACCTTGCCGATCGGCGGGGCATCGCCGGTGACAATGTTGAAGACACCCTTAGGCACCCCCGCCTTCTCGGCGAGTGCGGCAAGCGCGAGCGCCGACAGCGGCGTCTCGTTGGCGGGCTTGAGCACCACGGTGCAGCCGGCGGCGAGCGCCGGGGACACCTTGCGCGTGATCATCGAGTTCGGGAAATTCCACGGCGTGATGGCGCCGCAGACGCCGATCGGCTGCTTGATCGCGAGCAGCCGCGCGTCGGGGCGCTGCGTCGGGATGGTCTCGCCATAGACGCGTCTCGCCTCCTCGGCGAAGAACTCGACATAGGCGCCGCCGATGTCGACCTCGCCGAGTGCCTCGGTGAGCGGCTTGCCCTGCTCGGAGGTGAGGATCAGCGCGAGGTCCTCGCGATTGGCGACGATCAGCTCGAACCATTTGCGCAGGATGTTGGAGCGCTGCTTGGCGGTGTACTTGGCCCAGGCCGGAAAGGCGCGCTCGGCGGCTTCGACCGCCCTGGTCGTCTCCTCGGCACCAAGCTGCGGAACCTTGGCGAGCTCGACGCCGGTGGCGGGATTGTTGACCGCAAAGACCGGCGTGCCGACCCAGGCGCCGTCGATGTAGCAGGCTTCCTTGAGCAGCGACGGATCCTTCAACCGGTCGCGCAGATTGGACGTGGCTTGCGGGGCGCGTGCGGCGGCAGTCGGGGTCATGGCATTACTCCCTGGGGCGATCGGATCGGCCGGAATATAGGGACAGACGATGCGCAATGCACCGTCCTGCAACGCACGTCAGATGGCAGCTAGACTGGCAGCGGCCTTAGGCCGCGCCGCTCATATAGGTCTCGCGACGGCCGATCATGCGCTCGGCCGCGGCCTTGGCATCGGCCTTCGTGGACGTCGCGCACGTCCGGTATTCGAGATCGGGGACTGAAGAGGTGTCGCGACGGCCGAACCATGACCTCGAGCCGATCGGCAGCAGCGCCAGCGCCTGGGCCAGATTGTCGACGGCGCCGAACGAATAGAGTGCGCCGGTGCCGGCGATGCGGACCTCGTAAATGCCGGGCGAAATCGGCGCCTCCAGGTTCTCGCCGCGTCCCTGACGGGGATAGCGCTTCCAGTCGCTCCAGGTCGAAATCATCTGAGGTCCCCCTCGCCACCCATCCTCGGACGGCAACATTTGCATCAAGTCTTAGTCGGCCCATGGATCGGACCGGGTCCTGAACGCGGCAGCTCACGAAATGTTTCAGCCGTCCGAAACCGCGTGAAACCTATCGCCTGGAGCCCCATCCAGGGTGAGGGCGGCGCGCGGGTATCTACCGCAGATTGCGAAGGAGCGTCGCCGTTCACCCCCGTTGTCGTCCTGCGTGGGGCCAAGAGCGTCAAGTCACGACATCGCGACCGGCGCACGCGCGTAGATGCCCGCTTGCCGCGCCGGGCATGTGGGACGACAATCGATCACTTCCAACAATAATCAAACCCGAGGAAACGCCATGCAAAGCAAAGCACAGATCGATGAGATTCTGCGTCAGAAGAGCGAGGCCAAGGAGATTCCCGGCGTCGTCGCAATCGCCGCGAGCGGTAACGACGTGCTGTACCAGGGCGCGTTCGGCAAGCGCGATTTGGCCAAGCCCGATCCGATGACCGATGACAGCGTGTTCTGGATCGCATCGATGACGAAGGCGGTGACCACAGCGGGCGCGATGCAGCTGGTCGAGCAGGGCAAGCTGTCGCTGGATACGCCGATCGGCGATGTCCTGCCCGATCTCGCCAATCCGCAGGTGCTGGAAGGCTTCGATGCCAACGGCCAGGCGAAGCTGCGCCCGGCGAAGGGACCGATCACGCTGCGCCAGCTCATGACCCACACTGCCGGCTTCTGCTACAATATGTGGAACGGCGATCTCGCGGTCTATCTGGACAAGAACGGCATCCCCGCCATCACCACCTGCCAGAATGCGGCACTGAAGACCCCGATCATGAGCGACCCCGGCACGCGCTGGGAATACGGCACCAATATCGATTTCGTCGGCAAGGCCGTGGAAGCCGTCAGCGGCAAGCGGCTCGATGCGTACCTGCGCGACAATTTGTTCGCACCGCTCGGCATGCGCGACACCGCTTTCAAGATCACCGACGACATGCGTAAGCGCCTGGTCGGCATGCATGCGCGCGGCGAGGACGGCCAGCTGGCAGCGATCCCGTTCGAGCTGGAACAGGAGCCGGAATTACACATGGGCGGCGGCGGGCTCTATTCGACGGCGGCCGACTATATCAAGTTCACCCGGATGATCCTCAACAAGGGCCGCGGCAACGGCAACCAGGTGCTGAAGGCCGAGACCGTCGCGACCATGGGTCAGAACCACATCGGCGATCTCGCCATGGGGAAGATGACGACGGCGGCGCCGATGTACACCAACGACGTCGATCTCTATCCGGAGCAGGTGAAGAAGTGGGGCCTCAGCTTCATGATCAACACCGCCAAGACCGCCGAGGGACGCAGCGCAGGCAGCCTCGCCTGGGCGGGCCTCGCCAACACCTATTACTGGATCGACCCGGCGCGCGACGTCACCGGCGTGATCCTGATGCAGCTGCTGCCGTTCGCGGATGCGAAATGCCTGGAGGCGTTCGCAGGATTCGAGCGCGGCGTTTATGCCGGGCTCGATGCGGCCGGAAGCGGGCAGAAGGCGGCGTGAGGGTCTGAATGCTCTCGCCACGTGGCATGGCCGGGCTCGTCCCGGCCATGCCGACCGATGAGGATCAAGCTGCTCATTCCATGACGAAAGGATTTTGACGTGTCAGATAAAGCGGACAGCTACGTTTGCGGCATCTCCGACGCGCCGCTGCTCGGCCACACGATCGGCCGGAGTCTCGACCTGGCCGCGCAGCGCTGGGGCAATCGCGAGGCGCTGGTCTCGCCCAGCCACGGCGTGCGATGGACCTGGTCGGAATTCGCCGAACGGGTTGATGCGCTCGCCGCCGGCTTTCTTGCGCTCGGGCTCGAGCGGGGCCAGCGGATCGGCATCTGGTCGTTGAACCGGCCCGAATGGACGCTGACCCAGTTCGCCGCCGCCAAGGCCGGCCTGATCCTGGTGACGATCAATCCTGCCTATCGCCTGAGCGAGCTGGAATTTGCCCTCCGCAAGGTCGGCTGCGCGGCGATCGTCACCGCGACGGCGTTCAAGACCAGCAATTACATGGAGATGCTCAACACGCTGTTGCCGGAGTTGTCATCCGCCAGGCCCGGACAGCTGCATGCGGCACGGCTGCCGGCCCTCCGCAATGTCATCCAGATCGGCGGCCCGGCCGCACCGGGCACGATTGCCTTCGACGAGGTCGCGCGCATGGGCGGCGACCGGCACCGTCAGCAATTGGCCGCGCTCGGCCAGGAGCTGCAGTTCGACGATCCCGTCAACATCCAGTTCACCAGCGGCACGACCGGATCGCCCAAGGGGGTGACGCTGACCCACCACAACATCCTCAACAACGGCTATTTCACCGGCCGCGCGATGCGCCTCACCGAGCAGGACCGCATCTGCATTCCGGTGCCGCTCTATCATTGCTTCGGCATGGTGATGGGCAACCTCGCCTCCGTCGCGCTCGGCGCCGCGATGGTTTATCCCGGCGAGGGTTTTGACCCGCTCGCGACGCTGCGCACGATCGAGCAGGAGAAATGCACGGCGCTCTACGGCGTGCCGACGATGTTCATCGCCGAACTCGATCACCCCGAATTCGCCGGCTTCGACCTGAAGTCGCTGCGCACCGGCATCATGGCCGGCGCCCCCTGCCCGATCGAGGTGATGAAGCGCGTCAACACCGAGATGAACATGCGCGAGGTCACCATCGCCTACGGCATGACCGAGACCAGTCCGGTCAGCTTCCAGAGCGCGGTGGACGATCCGCTGGAGCGCCGAGTCTCCACGGTCGGACGAATCCATCCGCATGTCGAGGTCAAGGTCGTCGATCTCGAGGGCAAGATCGTCAAGCGCGGCGAGCGGGGCGAGCTGTGTACCCGCGGCTACAGCGTCATGCTGGGCTATTGGGAGGAGAGCGAGAAGACCGCCGACGTGCTCGATGCGAACGGCTGGATGCACACCGGCGACCTCGCCACCATCGACGACGAGGGCTATTGCAACATCGTCGGCCGCATCAAGGACATGGTGATCCGCGGCGGCGAAAACCTCTATCCGCGCGAGATCGAGGAGTTTCTCTATCGTCACCCCAAGATCCAGGACGTGCAGATCTTCGGCGTGGCGGATAGCCGCTATGGTGAGGAGCTCTGCGCCTGGGTCCGCGTCAGATCGGGCGAGACGCTGACGGCCGAGGAGGTCCGCGCCTTCTGCGACGGCCAGATCGCCCACAACAAGATTCCACGCTATGTCGAGTTCGTCGACGAGTTTCCGATGACGGTGACGGGCAAGATCCAGAAATTCGTGATGCGGGATACGGTGGAGCAGCGGCTGGGATTGAAGGCGGCCAAGACGGCGTGAGGGGTTGAGTGTTCTCCCTACACGATGGCTGTCATTCCCCGCGCAGGCGGGGAATCCAGTACGCCGCGGCTTCTCGATCGATCACAGCCTGCTCGGAGTACTGGATCGCCCGGTCTTCGCCGGGCGATGACAGCTGAGGATGGGCGCGACTTCGTCTATGCCGTGAGCCCGCGCTGTTGCGCCAGCTCCTTCAACGACACCTGCGGGCGGGCGCCGATGTGCTGAATCACTTCGGCGGCGGCGAGTGCGCCGAGTTCGCCGCACTGCTTGTAGGCGAGATTGCGTGCCAGGCCGAACAGGAAGCCGGCAGCGAAGAGATCGCCGGCGCCGGTGGTATCGATCACCTTGTCGACCGGGAACGCCGGCGCGGCAACGGCGTCTTCCACCGAGACCACCATGCAGCCCTTCTCGCTGCGGGTGACGACGCCGAGATTGACGTCATTGCGCAGCTGCTTCAGCGCGGTGTCGAAGTCCGAGGTCATGTAGAGCGAATGCAGCTCGGATTCGTTGGCGAAGACGATGTCGACGGTGCCGTTACGCATCAACGAGAGAAACTCGTCGCGATAGCGGTCGACGCAGAAGGAATCCGACAGCGTCAGCGCCACCTTGCGCCTGGCGTCATGGGCGATCTTGGCCGCCTTGACGAAGGCATCCTTGGCGTTCTTGGGGTCCCAGAGATAGCCCTCGAGATAGACGATGCCGGCGCTCGCGATCTCGGCCGGGTCGATATCGGCGGGCGACAGGTCCTGCGCCGCGCCGAGATAGGTGTTCATGGTGCGCTCGCCGTCGCCGGTGACCAGGATGTAGGAGCATCCGGTGGCGGGGCCGTCCTTGGCGGCGGGCGTGTTGAAAGCGACGCCGGCGGCGCGGATGTCATGGACATAGAGCTTGCCGATCTGGTCGTCCTTGACCTTGCCGACATAGGCGGCGCGTGCCCCCAGGCTGCCGATGCCGACGATGGTGTTGGCGGCCGAGCCACCCGAGACTTCCGTGGCCGGACCCATGTCCTTGTAGATGGCGGCCGCGCGCGCCTCGTCGATCAGCGACATGCTGCCCTTGGCCATGCCATGCTTGGCCAGAAAGGCTTCGTCGGTCCTGACCAGTACGTCGAACAGCGCGTTACCGATGCCGAGAACGTCATATTTCACGTCAGCCATTCACCTTGATCCTGTTTGCCGGATTGCGGACCTTACGGAAATCCGCTTCCTGTCGGCCTGAAATCCAAGCTCGCGGCCTATCATGACCGGGCCGGCGCGGGCAAGCAACGGTATGATAAAGGGCCGATGATCCGCTCCTTCCTCACCGTCTCGACGGGAACGCTGGCCTCGCGGCTGCTGGGTTTTGCCCGCGATTCCATGATTGCGGCACTGCTCGGCACCGGCGCCGTGGCGGATGCGTTTCTCGCGGCGTTTCAGCTCGTCAACGTGGTGCGCCGGCTGCTCAGCGAGGGCGCGCTGAACGCGGCGCTGATCCCGGCATGGCTGCGCATCAGGGATCGCGACGGGGCGGCAGCCGCAGCGGCGTTCGCCGGGCGCGTGCTCGGTACGGTCAGCGCGGCCCTGATCGCGATGTCCATCCTGCTCGCATTGCTGATGCCGCTGGTCATCACGGTCGTCGCACCGGGCTTCCTTGGCAGCGGCACGCTCGATCGCGCGGTCGAGAGTGCGCGGCTGATGCTGCCCTACCTCGCCTTTGCCGGCCCGGTCACCGTGCTGATGGGATTGCTCAATGCGCAGGGCCGCTTCGCGCTGACGGCGTTCTCGCCCCTGTTGTTCAACGTCGCGCTGATCGCCGCGATCGCGGTGCTGCTGGTCTGGCGGGCTGACGCCGGTTTCGCTGCGTGGGTGTTGGCGGCCACCGTCGGCATCGCCGGCCTGCTGCAACTCCTGATGCTGCTGTCGCAGCGAAGCGCGCATCTTGCGACGCCGCTACGCGCCAGTTTCGACAAGGAGATGCGCGGCTTCTTCGCCAAGGCGATCCCCGGCATGCTCGCAAGCTCGGGCCCGCAATGGCTGATGGTCGCGGGCGCGATCATCGCCTCCGCGACACCATCGGCGGTGTCCTGGCTGTATTTCGCCAACCGCCTGATCGAGCTGCCGCTCGGCATCGTCGGCGTCGCCATGGGCACGGTGCTGGTGCCGGAGCTGACACGCGCCGTCGCTAGCTCCGATCGCGACGCCGTGGCGCATGCCGAATCGCGCGCGCTGGAGCTTGCAGCCGGGCTGGCGCTGCCGGCGACGCTTGGTCTGATCGTGCTGGCCGAGCCGATCGTGCGGCTGCTGTTCGAGCATGGCGCGTTTGGCGCGCATGACAGTGCGGCGACGGCGCATGCGTTGATGTGGCTGGCGCTGGGCCTGCCGGCGCACGTGCTGATCAAGGCGTTGTCGCCGGCGTTCTATGCCCGCAGCGACACGATGACGCCACTCATGGCCACCGCCAAAGGCTTTGTGGTCGCAGTCGCTCTCGCCGTGCTGCTCGGTCATTTCTTCGGCACCAGCGGGATCGCGGCGAGCATCGCGGCCGGCGCCTGGAGCAGCGCGCTCTCGCTGCTCGGCAAGGGCACCAGCGCGTTCGGCTTCTCGATCGACGCCAGCGCCCGCACGCGATTGCCGCGGATCGTGCTGGCCGCGATCGCCATGGGCGCCCTGCTCTGGCTGACCGCGGGACTGGTGCCGGCCGAGACTCATGGTTTCATCAAATTCTTCGTGCTGGCTTTGCAGATCGCGGCCGGGATCGCCGTCTACGGCCTGCTGCTGCAGATCCTCGGCGCCGCCTCCTGGCGCGAGGCGGTTAACGCACTGAAACGACCCAGCTAAACCCGCGAGCCCAGCGAAAGACCCTTGACGGGGCAGCGCCGCTGTTGGAAACGACGGCCGAATACCTATGGGAAGGCTGACCATGCCATTCGTTGAACGGGTCTTTTCGGGCGTCCAGCCGACGGGCAATCTGCACCTCGGCAATTATCTCGGCGCGATCGTCAACTTCGTGAAGATGCAGGAAACCCACAACTGCATCTATTGCGTCGTCGACATGCACGCGATCACGCAGGGCGTCGACGTCTGGGGCGGCCCGGCCGAGCTCACGCGCAACACCCGCGAGGTGACCGCCGCGTTCATCGCGGCCGGCATCGATCCCAAGAAGCACATCGTGTTCAACCAGAGCCAGGTCTCGGGCCATGCCGAGCTCGCCTGGATCTTCAACTGCGTCGCCCGGATGGGCTGGCTCGGCCGCATGACCCAGTTCAAGGAGAAGGCCGGCAAGGACCGCGAGAACGCGTCCGTTGGCCTGTTCGACTACCCTGTGCTGATGGCCGCCGACATCCTGGTGTACCGCGCCACCCACGTTCCGGTCGGCGAGGACCAGAAGCAGCATCTGGAGCTCTCGCGCGACATCGCGCAGAAGTTCAACAACGACTTCGGCGACTCCATCCGCGCCCAGGGCAACAATGACGGGCTGTTCTTCCCACTGCCGGAACCCTTGATCACCGGCCCGGCGACGCGTGTGATGAGCCTGCGCGACGGCACCAAGAAGATGTCGAAGTCGGACGCCTCCGACAATTCGCGCATCAACCTCACCGACGACGCCGACACCATCGCGCAGAAGATCCGCAAGGCGAAGACCGATCCGGAGCCGCTGCCGACGGAGGAAAAGGGCCTGGAAGCCCGCCCCGAGGCCGACAACCTCGTCGGCATCTTCGCCGCGCTCTCCGGCCGCTCCAAGGCCGAGGTGCTCCGCGAGTTCGGCGGCGGCCAGTTCTCCAGCTTCAAGAACGCGCTGGCGGAGCTCTGCGTCACCAAGCTCGCGCCGATCGCCGGCGAGATGAAGCGCCTCGTCGCCGACCCCGGCCATATCGACGCGATCCTCATCGACGGCTCCGACCGGGCCCGCGCCATCGCCGACGAGACGATGAAGCTCTCCAAGGACATCGTCGGCTTCATCCGCCGGCGCTAAGGCGAGCTTCGCAACACCGGCTGGCGCCACGGCGCCAGCCGCTTCGCCTCTCCCAAACATCGCGGGAGTGTGGCAGCATGGTCCCCATGCACATTCCGGGACATGCATGACCAGCAAGCGACTTTGCTACGAGCCGGGCCACAAGCCCAAATGCCTCGTCATCGTCGATGACACCGCCGAATGGGATCGCGCCGTCTATTACGCCAGCCGCTGGGCGATCCGCGCCGGCGGCGGCGTGGTGATGCTGCGCATCATCGAGCCTGAGCAGCAGAGCCAGGAATGGCTTGGCGTCGCCGACATCATGCGCGCCGAGGCCCAGGAAGCGGCGGAGGCCGCGCTCGACCGCGCCGCCGGCCGCGCCAACGGCATCGCCGCGATCACGCCGGAACGGGTGATCCGCGAAGGCGCCGCGATGGAACAGCTGCTCGCAGTGATCGATGAGGACCCCGACATCGCGATGCTGGTGCTGGCTGCCAGTCCCGGCGCGGAAGGGCCGGGGCCGCTGGTCGGGTTGCTGGCGCACGAGTTGGGCGCATTCCCGGTGCCGGTGACCATCATCTCGGGCGCGCTGAGCGACGAAAGCGTGGATTCGCTGTCGTAGGTCCTCGGTCTCGGAGGCGGCCGTCAGTGGATGGCCGGGTCAGGCCGGGCCACGACGATTGGCGATTTCGGCACCCTAACCTACTGATATGACAACGAAACAGTTCCCTCTCCCCTTGATCGTGCGTTCCCCGTCGCCATCTGCTAGTGGATAGGCACGCGCCGGCCTTGAACCGGCGACGTCTGGAGAAAACCATGTTCATTCAAACCGAAGCCACCCCCAATCCCGCCACGCTGAAGTTCATTCCCGGCCGCGTCGTGGTCGACGGCAGCCCCGTGGAGTTTTCCAGCCGCGAAGCCGCAGGCCGTTCGCCGCTCGCCGAAAAGCTGTTCGACGTGCCCGGCGTCACCGGCGTGTTCTACGGATCGGACTTCATCACCGTGACCAAGGCGAGCGGTGAATGGCAGCAGCTCAAGCCCGCGATCCTGGGTGCCATCATGGAGCACTACATGTCGGGCGCGCCGCTGCTTGCCGACGGCGCAGCGCAGGGCGATGCCGATCTCGACGACGAGGACGAGTTCTTCGACGAGGCCGATGCCGAGACGGTCGACATGATCAAGGATCTGATCGAGACCCGGGTGCGGCCGGCCGTCGCCAACGACGGCGGCGACATCACCTTCCGCGGCTTCAAGGACGGCATCGTCTATCTCAACATGAAGGGCGCCTGCTCCGGCTGCCCGTCATCGACGGCGACGCTCCAGCACGGCATCCAGAACCTGCTCAAGCACTTCGTGCCCGACGTGGTCGAAGTCCGACCGATGTGATTAGAGCGCGAATGGCGAGTAGCGAATGGCGAATGGAACTCCGATCGGCTAGACTGTTCCCCATTCGCCACTCGCCATTTGCTTTTTCATGCTGATCCTCGCCATCGATACTGCGCTCGACGCCTGCGCGGCCGCCGTGCTCGACACCGAAACGGCCGAACTGCGCGCGCAGGAATCACTCCTGATGAAGCGCGGCCACGCCGAAGCCCTGATGCCGATGATCGCGCGGGTGATGCAGTCGGCCAATCTCGCCTTCGCCGCGCTCGACCGCATTGCGGTCACCGTCGGTCCCGGAAGCTTCACGGGCCTGCGCGTCGGCATTTCGGCGGCGCGCGGCCTTGCGCTCGCGGCCGGGCGGCCGGCCGTCGGCCTCACCACCCTGTCGGCCTATGCCGCCACCGTCGTGGGCCAGAGCGGAACGGCGCCCGTACTCTCCGCAGTCGATGCGCGGCACGATCACGTCTATTTCCAGATCGTCGCCGGCGACGGCAGCCAGCTGGTGCGACCTAAGGTCGCCAGCATCGACGAGGCGATCGCGGCCTCGCAATTCGGCGCGCCGCATCTGGTCGGCAACGCCGCAAGGATCCTCGCCGATCGCTGGCCGAAGGATGGACCGCAACCTGTTGCGGTCGACGCGCAGCCCGCGCCCGATATCAGCTGGATCGCCTGGCTCGGTGCGGCGGCCAATCCCGACACCACGCCGGCGCGGCCGTTCTATCTGAAGGCGCCCGATGCAAAGCCGGCGACACAGAAGCCGCTCGCGGCGCAAGCCGCAACCTCATGATGGGATGGCTGTCGAAGTGGTGGCACGGCGGCAGCGCCGTCGTCGAGCCCGCGACCTTGCGCGATGCCGCGCGGCTCGCGCAGCTGCACGGCGCCTCCTTCGCGCACGGCTGGGGCGAAGGCGAATTCGAGAGCATGATCAGCGAGCGCAACACGCTGGTGCATCGCTTGCGTCTCGGCCGCAAGACGATCGGCTTTGCGGTGTCGCGGATCGGCGCAGACGAGGCGGAAATTCTCTCGATTGCGGTGGACGGGGCTTATCGCGGCCGCGGCTTCTCCCGCACGCTGCTGATGACCCATCTCGGCCACCTCGCCGGGCGCGGCGTGCGCACAATATTTCTCGAGGTGGAGGAAAACAACCAGCCGGCACGGCGGCTCTACGACGGGTGCGGATTCGTGGTGGTCGGGCGCCGCGATCGCTACTATAAGCAGCCCAACGGGGAACAATTGAACGCCCTTCTGATGCGACGCGACTTGTCGTAACATCGGTGGCAGAAAGCGCCCGCCAGGCAGACAACGCTATGACCACATTGAAACCTTCCTCTGCATCCAAGGCGTCCGACATCGAGGCGCGCTGTGCCGCCACGGGCATGCGCATGACCGAGCAGCGCCGCGTCATCGCCCGCGTGCTTGCGGAAGCGATCGATCATCCCGACGTCGAGGAACTCTACCGGCGCTGCGTTGCGGTCGACGACAAGATCTCGATCTCGACGGTCTACCGCACCGTGAAACTGTTCGAGGATGCCGGCATCATCGAACGCCACGATTTCCGCGAGGGCCGCGCGCGCTACGAGCAGATGCGCGACAGCCACCACGACCATCTCATCAATCTGCGCGACGGCAAGGTGATCGAGTTCACGTCCGAGGAGATCGAGAAGCTCCAGGCGGAGATCGCCCGCAAGCTCGGCTACCGTCTGGTCGATCACCGACTCGAACTCTATTGCGTCCCGCTCGACGACGACAAGCCGACGAATTGATGAACAAATCTTGCGACGGCCTCTCTTCACCTCTCCCCGTCGTGAGAGGTGGCGCCGCGCGCCCTGCACCAGAGTGCCATAGCCAAGTTACACACTGAATGCCCATCGATCTCATCATCTTCGACTGCGACGGCGTGCTCGTGGACAGCGAGGTGATCTCCTGCCGCGCGCATGCGGACGTGCTGACGCGGCACGGATATCCGATCACGTCGGAGCAGGTGTTCGAGCGCTTCCTCGGCCGCTCGACCCGGCAGGCCAATCTGGAGATCGAGACCGAGCTCGGCCGCAAGCTCCCCGAGGCTTATCACGGCGACTTGCAGGACGAGCTGTTCCGTTCGTTCGAGGCCGACCTGGAAGCGATCCGCGGCATCCACGACGTGCTCGATGTCGTCACGCAAGCCGTCTGCGTGGCCTCGAGCGGCTCGCACCAGCGCATGCGCGTGAGCCTCGGAAGTACCGGGCTCCACGAGCGCCTGGCACCGAACATCTTCTCGGCCTCGCAGGTGAAGAACGGCAAGCCAGCACCGGACCTGTTCTTGCTCGCGGCGAACGAAATGGGCGTGCCACCCGAGCGCTGCGTCGTGATCGAGGACAGCCTGGCCGGCATTGCCGGCGCGCGGGCGGCGGGAATGACCGTGTTCGGCTTTTACGGAGGCAGCCATTGCGGCAACGGCCATGCCGAGACCCTGCGGCAAGCTGGAGCCGACCTGACCTTTGCCGACATGCACCAGCTCCCGGAGTTGCTCCGGCGGGTCGAGGCGAAGGCCCTGGCGGGCTGATTATTGCGATGTCACCGTCATTCCGGGGCACGCGCGACGCGCTTGAACCCGGAATTTCGCGCCAAAACCTCTGGATTCCGGGTTCGCGACTGCGTCGCGCCCCGGAATGACGGGACCAAGGCCCCATTCGCTGGATTTTCGGCCCTCCAGCCTATATCTGAGGGCCGTCCTCCACCTCCATTTTCGGGTTCCATGACGCCGCCGCGCAAGCTGCACATCAAATCATATGGCTGCCAGATGAACGTCTACGATGCCCAGCGCATGGTGGACACGCTGGCTCCGGAAGGATTCGTGGAGACGGCCAGCGCGGAGGATGCCGACCTCGTCATCCTCAACACCTGCCATATCCGCGAGAAGGCCTCGGAAAAGGTCTATTCGGAGCTCGGCCGGCTGCGCGTGGCCAAGGACGAGGCCGCGCGTGGGGGCCGCACGATGCAGATCGCGGTCGCGGGCTGCGTGGCGCAGGCCGAGGGCGAGGAGATCGTGCGCCGTGCGCCCGTCGTCGACGTCGTAGTCGGGCCGCAGAGCTACCATCATCTGCCCGAGCTGCTGAAGCGCGCCGCGGGCGAAGGCCGCGCGATCGAGACCGAGTTTCCCGCGGCCGACAAGTTCGGCTTCCTGGCGCAGCCGAAGCCCGACGCGATCCGCGCCCGCGGCATTTCCGCCTTCGTCACGGTGCAGGAAGGCTGCGACAAGTTCTGCACATTCTGCGTCGTGCCGTACACGCGCGGTGCCGAAGTCTCGCGCCCGGTAACGAAGATCGTCGATGACGTGAAGCGGCTCGCCGACAACGGCGTGCGCGAGCTCACGCTGATCGGGCAGAACGTCAACGCCTATCACGGCGACGGGCCGGACGGAAAAACCTGGCCGCTCGGCCGGCTGCTCGAGCATCTGGCCAAGATTCCCGGCATCGCGCGGCTGCGCTATTCGACCAGCCATCCGCGTGACGTCGACGACAGTCTGATTGCGGCCCATCGCGATCTCGGTGCCCTGATGCCGTTCGTGCACCTGCCGGTGCAATCGGGCTCGGACCGGATTCTGGCCGCCATGAACCGGAAACATACCGCCGATGATTACCTCGGGGTCATCGACCGTTTCCGCGCCGCCCGCCAAGACATTGCTTTTTCATCAGATTTCATCGTCGGCTTCCCGGGCGAAAGCGAGCAAGATTTTCTCGCCACCCTCGCGCTTGTCACGCAAATCGGTTACGCTGCGGCATATTCGTTCAAATACTCCGCCCGGCCGGGAACGCCGGCCGCGGACATGCAGGAGACGGTGTCCCCCGCCGAGATGGACCAGCGATTGGAGCGGCTCCAGGAACTGATCGACAGCCAGCAATCGGCCTTCAACAAGGCTGCGATTGGCTCAACGGTCGATGTGCTGTTCGAGCGTCCGGCGCGCAAGGAGGGCCAGATCGTCGGCCGCACCGCGTACCTCCAGCCCGCCCATGTCATGGCCTCGCCCGACATCATCGGACAAATCCTGCCGGTCCGCATCGACAGCCTCGAACGCTACAGCTTTCTCGGCGAGCTCGTGACGCCGCGTGGCGCGCGCGAGCCCGCTTTATCGCAAGCCACTGGAGCCTGAACCCTTGCCCAAAAGCGCATCGGATTCGTCTTCGTTCGCTCCCAGCCGCAAATTTGACCGCGACATGCAAGTTCCGCCCGAGACCCAGGTCGTCATCGACTTCGACGACAACCGCGCCGCTTCCGCGCTGGTCGGCCCCTACGGCCAGCATCTGGCGCAGATCGAGCGGCGACTCGGCGTCGTCGTCGATTCCAAGGGCAACCACATCACCATCGGCGGCAGCCGCGACGGCTGCGATGCCGCGCGCCGCGTGCTGGAGATGCTCTACGGACAGGCCGTGAAGGGACAGGATCTCGACCAGGGCGAAGTCGAAGGCGCGATCCGCGCCGTGATCGCGCAGGGTTCGCTGTTCGAGTTCGACGCCAAATCGGCCAAATCGACCTTCGACAGCATCAACCTGCGCAAGCGCCCGGTGCGCGCGCGCACCGCCGCACAGGACTCCTACATCCGCGCGCTGAAGCGGCACGAGCTGGTGTTCGGCGTCGGCCCCGCCGGCACCGGCAAGACCTGGCTCGCCGTGGCCCATGCCGCTCAGCTGTTCGAGCGCAAGGAGGTCGATCGCATCATCCTGTCGCGCCCGGCGGTGGAAGCCGGCGAGCGACTCGGCTTCCTGCCCGGCGATCTCCGCGAGAAGGTCGATCCTTATCTGCGGCCGATCTACGATGCGCTCTACGACCTCATGGATGCGCGCATCGTCGAGCGTGCGCTGCAGACCGGCGAGATCGAGATTGCGCCGCTCGCTTTCATGCGCGGCCGCACGCTCACCAACGCCGCCATCATCCTGGACGAAGCCCAGAACACCACGTCGATGCAGATGAAGATGTTCCTGACGCGCCTCGGCGAGAACAGCCGCATGATCGTGACGGGCGATCCCTCGCAGATCGACCTGCCGAACGGCCAGACTTCGGGCCTGGCCGAGGCGACCCGCCTCCTGGGCGGCGTCGAGGGAATTGCCCAGGTTCATTTCAAGGCCGAGGACGTGATCCGCCACGAACTCGTGGCGCGGATCGTCTCCGCCTACGAAGGTTCGCCGCAGCGGCCGGCCACCGGTCAATCCTGACGAGGCAACACCGGACCCCAGAGGCGCGAGCACGGCGCCTTTCGTCCCAGACAACACAATGTCCCATTCCAACCTGCCCATGACCGAGGTCCTCGTCGTCGCCGATTGCTGGCAGCGCGAGCCTGATTCCGAAGCCGTGATCCAGCGCGCCGTGGCGGCCGCCGCCGAGAGCGTCGACGAAGACGTTGCCGACGCGGAAGTGGCTGTGATGCTGACCGATGACGCCGGCATCCGCACCCTCAACAGCAACTGGCGCGGCATCGACAAGCCGACCAACGTGCTGTCGTTTCCCGCGCTCCAGCCGGAGGGCGGGTGGAAGCCGGGCGATGCGCCGCGCATGCTCGGCGACATCGCGATCGCCTACGAGACCATGCGGCGCGAGGCGGACGAGGAACACAAGCCGTTCGAGCACCATTTGAGCCACCTCGCCGTGCACGGCTTCCTGCATCTGATCGGCTACGATCACGAGAACGACGGCGACGCCGAGGAGATGGAAGCGCTGGAGACGCAGATCCTGGCGCATCTCGGCATCCCCGATCCCTATGCCGACCGCGCCGGGGCGCACTGAGATGCCGGATTCCGATCCAGTCCAGGACAACCCGCGCAACACGCGCAATCTGCCCGCCGTCGTGGCCCATGGCGAGGTGATGCGCCCGGCCGCCGAAGGCTGGCTCCTGCGCGCCATCCGGACGCTGTTCGGCTGGAAGGCGGGCTCGGTCCGCCACGACCTCCAGGTCGTGCTCGATGCATCGACGCCCGACGACACCGGCTTCTCCGCGGTCGAGCGCACCATGCTGCGCAACATTCTCGGCCTGCACGAGCGCCGTATCGCCGACGTCATGGTGCATCGCGCCGACATCATCGCAGTGAAGCGCGACATCCCGCTCGGCGAATTGATGGACCGGTTCGAGAGTGCCGGCCATTCCCGCCTCGTGGTCTTCAACGAGACGCTCGACGATCCCGTCGGCATCGTCCATATCCGTGACCTGCTCGCCTTCATGACCGCGCGCGCCCGCGTATCGGAAGCCACCAAGACCAAGCGCAAGAAGCCGCTGCCGGCCGGGCTCGACCTGCGCGCCGTTGATCTCGCGCTGCCGCTTCATGATGCGCATATCATCCGCAAGCTGCTCTACGTGCCGCCGTCGATGCGGGCGATCGACCTGCTCGCACAGATGCAGGCCACGCGCATCCATCTGGCGCTGGTGGTCGACGAATATGGCGGCAGCGACGGCCTGGTCTCGATCGAGGACATCGTCGAGCAGATCGTCGGCGAAATCGACGACGAGCACGACAGCGATGAGCCACCCTCGATCGTGCGCCTGCCCGACAACGCCTTCATCGCCGACGCCCGCGCCAGCCTCGACGACGTCCGGTCTGTGATCGGCGAGGATTTCGTCACCGGCGAAGCCGGCGAGGAGGTGGAGACGCTGGGCGGTTATCTCGTCAGCTTCGTCGGACGCCTGCCGGTGCGCGGCGAGGTGATCTCCGGTCCGGGCACGTACGAGGTCGAGGTGCTCGACGCCGATCCGCGCCGGGTCAAGCGGCTGCGCATCTCGACACGGAAGGAGCGCCCTGCGCCGCGCACCCAGCGCGAGAGCCGGCGCCGCGAAGCCACGCCGGAGAGCGGACAGCCATCGGCCAGCGACACGCCCACGCCGCCACCGAGCGATGGGACCGGCCCGCAGTGAGTCCATCACAGCGACTCCGGCAGATTGCGCTCGCCATCATTCTCACCTGGGGATGGAAGCGCGCCGTCATCGCCATGGCGGCCGGGGCGCTGTCGGTGCTGGCGCTGGCGCCGTTCAACCTCTTCCCGGTGCTGTTCGTCACCTTCCCGGTGCTGGTCTGGCTGATCGACGGCGCCGGCGCCGGCCGCTATGACGGCGTCCCCGCCGCCGCGTTGACCGGCTACTGGTTCGGGCTCGGCTATTTCGTGCCCGGCCTCTATTGGATCGGCTACGCCTTCTTTGTCGACGCCGACGTGTTCGCCTGGCTGACGCCGTTCGCCGTCCTCGGCCTGCCGGCCTATCTGTCGATCTTCACCGCGATGGGCTTTGCGCTGGCACGCCTGCTGTGGACCAAGAACGCCACGCGCGTGCTGGCGCTCGCCGCGAGCCTCACCTTGAGCGAATGGCTGCGCGGTCACGCACTGACAGGCTTTCCCTGGAACGCGTTCGGCTACGCGCTGTCCGAGCCGCTGCCGCTGGCCCAGACGGCGTCGCTGATCGGCCTGTGGGGCATGACGTTCCTGACGGTTGCGATCTTCGCAAGCCCGGCGACGCTGATCGACCGCACGCCCGATCGCCGCCTGCCGTGGCGCGCGCCGGCGGCCGCCGTCGCGCTTCTGGTCATCATGAGCGTCTTCGGCGCAATCCGCCTGTCGCTGCATCCAACCACGATGGTGTCGGGCGCCAAGCTGCGCCTGATGCAGCCGAACCTCCAGCAGGACGCAAAATTCAACTACGCCGCGAAGACGGAGGTGATGAAGAAGTACCTTGCTCTGTCGGACCGCGCCTCCGGCCCGCAATCGACCGGCGTACGCGATGCCACCATCCTGATCTGGCCGGAATCCGCCTTTCCGTTCTTCCTGACCCGCGAAGCCGACGCGATGGCGCAAATCGCCGACCTCCTGCCCAAGGGTACCGTGCTGATCACGGGCTCGGTCCGCGCGCCCGACCTGCCGCGGGGCACGCCGATCACGCGCGCCTATAACTCGATCTACGTGATCGATCACGACGGCAGCGTGCTCGCTGTGTACGACAAGGTGCATTTGGTCCCGTTCGGAGAATTTCTCCCCTACCAGACGTTGATGGAGAAGCTCGGTTTCGAGCAGCTGACGCGTGTGCGTGGCGGCTTCATCGCCGGCAGCGTGCGGCATGTGCTGCCGGTCCCCGGCGTACCACCGGCGCTGCCGCTGATCTGCTACGAAGCCATCTTTCCCGGCGAAGTGGCTGGACGCAACGAACGTCCGGGCTGGATCGTGAACCTCACCAACGACGGCTGGTTCGGCATCTCGACCGGCCCATATCAGCATCTGGAGCAGTCACGGATGCGCGCGATCGAGCTCGGATTGCCGCTGGTCCGCTCCGCCAATACCGGCATCTCCGCAGTGATCGATCCGGTCGGACGCACGGTCGCAAGCCTCGGCCTCGGCATCGAAGGCATTTTGGATGCAAACCTTCCGGCCGCGATCCCGCCGACCGTCTATGCACGGGTGGGTGATGTACCGGCAATCATGCTCGTCGCGCTCGCCGTGATTGTGGCCGTCCGCCGCCGTGTCGCCAAACGACATCCCTGATTGCCTCTCATGGGCGTAGCCGGAAACCTTTGACAACCGTAGTCCCACGGTTGACAGACTGCACGCGGGCTCCCCATTCTGCACCAGCTGCGAAAGACAGAGGTGCGTTGCTAAATTTCTCCGCAATGTTTCCCAATAACAGGGTTTGGTTTTGACGATGCTGCACCCGAGGCATGCTTGATGATTGCGCCGAAGGTGATGTTTGGAGGGCTGAGGAAATGTCGAAAGCGCCCAACCCTGTTGACAAATATGTCGGCAGTCGCGTGCGCATGCGCCGCATCATGTTGGGCATGAGCCAGGAGAAGCTTGGTGAAGCTTTGGGCCTGACTTTCCAGCAGGTCCAGAAATACGAGAAGGGCACCAACCGGGTCGGCGCGAGCCGCATCCAGCAGATCGCCGAGATTCTCCAGGTGCCGGTGTCATTCCTGTTCGAAGGCGGCCCGAGCGGCGTGCCGGGTCCGGATGGCTTCAGCGAAGGCGCCTCGCCCTCTTACGTCTCGGACTTTCTCGCGACCTCCGAAGGGCTCGCCTTGACCAAGGCGTTCACGCGAATCACCGATTCGAAGATGCGCCGCTCCATCGTCGATCTCGTCGAGCAGATTGCGGCCCGCGAAGGCCCCGACAAGCGCTGAAGCGCCGTCTCGATGGCGATTTGAGACTGCGTCAAATCTGGCCTATGTCGTCATTTAGGGCCGCGCTTTGCTGCGCGCCCGCTTCGATGATGCGATTCAAAGGCACAGATGCGCTCATGACCGGCTCCAATTGGTTCGATTCCCAAACCATCCTCGATGGCATCCGCCGCTGGGTGGAAATCGAGACACCGACCGAAGCGCCTGAACAGGTCAACGAGCTGGTGTCTCTGGTCGCGGAGCAATACCGCGACCTGCCTGTCACGCTCGAGCGCGTCGCCGGCGTGGATGGCTGCGGCGATCATCTCGTGGCGCGCACGAATTGGGGCCAGGACCGACCGGGCATCCTGGTGCTGAGCCATCTCGATACCGTTCATCCCATCGGATTCATCAAGCGCCTGCCGTTCAAGGTTGAAGGCGACGTCGCGTTCGGCCCTGGCATCTACGACATGAAGGGCGGTGCCTACATCGCCCATCACGCCTTTCGCGCGCTTTGCGCGACGGCCGATCGCTCGCCGCTCGGCATCACACACCTGTTCACCTCCGACGAGGAGATCGGCAGCCCGACGTCGCGTGCGCTGATCGAGAAGGAAGGGCGCAAGGCCAAATATGTGCTGGTGACCGAGCCGGCGCGCGACGGCGGCAAGATCGTCACCGGACGCAAGGGCGTCGGACGCTTCCGGGTGTTCGTCAAGGGCGTGCCGGCGCATGCCGGCTCCCGGCCGGAAGACGGCCGCAGCGCCGTCCGCGAGCTCGCCAACATCATCCTGGCGCTGGAAGGAATGAACGATCCGACGCGCGGCGTCACCGTCAATGTCGGCGTGGTGCGTGGCGGCACGCGCCCCAACGTCACGCCGGAAGAGGCCTATGCCGAAGTTGATCTGCGCGTGGTTAACCTCAAGGACGCAGACGAGTTCGTCGGCAAGATTCTCGGGCTGACATCGAAGACGGACGGTGTCACCTTCACGGTCACCGGCGAGCTCAATCGTCCGCCTTACGAGAAGAGCAACGCAGGCGCCTCGCTGTACGAGCATGCGAAGACGCTCGCCACGGAGATCGGCTTCGAGCTGATCGACACGCACACAGGCGGCGGCTCGGACGGCAATTTCACCGCCGCCTACACCGCTACGCTCGACGGGCTCGGCGTCGACGGCAAGGGCGCGCACACCCATTATGAGCAGCTCTATGTCTCGTCGCTCGCGCCGCGCGCGCGGCTGCTCCATCGCCTGTATCAGACGCTGCGATGAGCGAACGCAAATCGGGCCCCGATCGCGACGACAGCGACCGCGCCTTCTTCGGGCGCCGCAAAGGCCACAAGCTCAGGCAACACCAGGCCGGGTTGATCGAGCAGCTGCTGCCGCATCTTGCCCTCGACATCGACGGTGAGGCGCCGGCGGATGCCCGCGCGATCTTCGCTCCCGCAGCCGAAGACGTCAGGCTCGAGATCGGCTTCGGCGGCGGCGAGCATCTCGCGGCCGAGGCCCAGAACTTTCCTGCCACGGGCTTCATCGGCTGCGAACCCTACGTCAACGGCATGGCGAAAATTCTCGCGCAGATCGAGGCCGCCAACATCGGCAATATCCGCCTGTTCGCGGGCGATGCCGCCGAGCTGCTGGCCTGGCTTCCGAAGGCTTCGCTGTCGCGGATCGACCTGATCCATCCCGATCCCTGGCCGAAGCGGCGACACTGGAAGCGGCGCTTCGTCCAGGACAGGACGATCGCCGCAATGGCGCGCGTGCTCCGAAGCGGCGGCGAGTTCCGTTTCGTCTGCGACATCGACGATTACTGCGCCTGGACGCTGTCGCATCTTGCGCGCTCGCAGGACTTCGTCTGGCTGGCCGAACGCGCCGACGATTTCCGCCAGCCATGGCCGGGCTACACCATGACACGCTACGGCCGGAAGGCCGCGCGGGAAGGACGCAAGGCGGCGTATTTGCGATTTCGGCGGGTGTGATTTTTGGCGCGATCCACCCGCAGTCGTCATGCCCGGGCTTGTCCCGGGCATCCACGTACTTTCTTTCAGCGGCACGAAGAACGTGGATGGCCGGGACAAGCCCGGCCATGACGACAACGCCTGTTCTTTAAATCGTCCGCCGGTTGCGCCAGAAATTCACGACGCGTTCGGCGGTCGTCGGCATCAGGCGCGTGAAGTTCACGCGCGCGGCCTCGAGGTCGGCATCGGCAGGCGTGCGTTGCGGACCGTACCAGAGCAGGATGAGCGCACGCACCGTGGGCCAGCCGAGATTGAGCACGCGGCCCAGGATCAGAAGCGGATCGTAGCGGTCGCCCGCGATCAGGCGGTCGAGGGTCGAGAGGCGAATGCCGGACATCGCCGAGAGCGAGGCGATCGATTCCTCGTATTTGTGCGCCTTGGCGAAGCCGAGCAGCGCGCTTTCGCCGAGATGGCCCTCTCGATGCAAGGCGAGCACCGTGCGCTGCGCGCCCGAAAAATCGCGGCGCGGCCCCGGCGGGCGCGCGGCCTCCTCGATCGCCGCCATCGCGTGCTTGATCTCGGCCTTGCGCGCGGGATTGACCACGCTGGAGAGGCGGCGGCGAATGACGTCGAGCGTCCCGTCAAGCAGCTGTTTCAGGTGCTCGCCGGAGAGGTCGTTGCGCTGGCCGATCTTGAGCGTCAGCACGCCGTCCTGGGCCGCGCGCCTGATCATCTCGGAATAGCTGCCTGGTGAGAACACCGCGCCGGCATTGCCTGCGGCGCGGCGCACCACGTCGCGATCGCCGCGCTCGACCAGCACGTCGGTGACGACGGGAGACAAGGCTGGGCGCTCCGTCATCGCCAGGAGATGGCCCTGGCCTTTGAGGCGCGCGATCTCGGCAAGAGCCGCGTCGTCAAGCACGGGCGAGCGGCGCAGCACGGGACCGGCCACCATGATCTCGTTTTCGCGCGCGAGCTGATTGACCAGATGCGGCGGCGCGTTGTTCAGGTGCGAGAAGCGCTCGGCCAGATCGACCCGCGAGGACAGCTCGGCGTGCGGGACGAGATCGATCAGGAGATTGTCGAAGAGATCGATCAACTCGGGGCGGAGCTTCTCCGCATCCTGGAAGAACAACTGGGCGATGGCCCGCGCGATCTCGCCGCGTCGCCGCGGATCGCCGCGTTTGACGATATCGTCCAATCCAGGAATGAGCGACGTGGCAACGGTCATGGAAACGCAACTCGAACGGGGCACGCCGCGGGTGCGCCCTTGGTTCAAGCCGCCCCACGATCGCGGAAGTTAGGCCTGCTTGATGAAAGAAGCGTTGCGCAGGGTGCGCCGATCGGCGCAAAAAGGCCCCGTTCCCGCCGCGATGGGCCTTGTCCGGGAGGGCGGAAAGCGCTATATCACCGCCAATTCATCTTCTCATACGATCCGCGTAGTGAGAGTGGGGCCGCAAGGACCCGCTCTTTTTTATTACCTGAACGCGGCTTGGCGGAAGATGCGGCCCGACGCTGTCGGGAAAGTTCCGAAGCGGGCTTTGAAGTCGTAACCAAGCCTTAACCAACGAGCGCCCTGACCCTGGACATGACCGAGCCGAACCCTGGTTCCACGGATGCCGAATTGCTGGCCGAGCCGCGGCTCGTGGTCGAGCCGGGCGTCGCGGCACGGGTGTCCGCGGTGGCTGCTCCCGTGCTCCAGGGCATGGGCTATCGCCTGGTCCGGATCCGCATTTCCGGCGAAGCCGGCTGCACCGTGCAGATCATGGCCGAGCGGCCGGACGGCTCGATGCAGATCGAGGATTGCGAGGCGATCTCGCGGGCCCTGTCGCCCGTGCTCGACGTCGCCGATCCCATCGACCGCGCCTATCGCCTCGAGATCTCCTCGCCGGGGATCGACCGCCCGCTGGTGCGCCGCTCCGATTTCGAGCGCTATTCCGGGCATCTGGTGAAGATCGAGATGGCGGTCGCGCATGAGGGGCGGAAGCGCTTCCGCGGCACGCTCGGTGCCGTCGAAGGCGATCGCGTGCATCTGCATCGCGACGACGTCAAGGCAGGTGACGAAGTCGACGTTCTCCTGACCATGGAGGATATCAGCGATGCCCGGCTGGTGCTGACCGACGAGCTGATCGCCGAATCCATGCGCCGCGGCAAGGCCGAGGCGCGCGAGATGCGCCGCAATCTCGGTCTCGAGCCGCCGCAGGCGCCGCACGCGAAGATCAGCGAGAAAATCACCAAAAACACCAGGCCGAAGAAGAAGCCGGCCCCGACCAATACGAAGAAACATCGCCTGGCCGCCGAACGCGCGCGGCGGGGCGAGATCGAGCCTGACCAAGGAGACTAGCCATGGCAGTCAGCGCCAACCGACTTGAATTGCTTCAGATCGCGGACGCCGTTGCACGCGAGAAATCGATCGACCGCGGCATCGTCATCGCGGCGATGGAGGACGCCATCGCCAAGGCGGCGCGGGCCCGTTACGGCAGCGAAACCGACGTTCATGCCGAGATCGACCCGAAGAAGGGCGAGTTGCGGCTGTCGCGCCACATGCTGGTGGTCGACAAGGTCGAAAACCATTCCAACCAGATCTCGCTGGTCGACGCGCAGCGCGCCAATCCTGGCGCCCAGGTCGGCGACACCATCGCGGACACCCTGCCGCCGCTGGAATATGGCCGCATCGCTGCGCAATCGGCCAAGCAGGTGATCGTGCAGAAGGTGCGCGAGGCCGAGCGCGACCGGCAATACCAGGAATTCAAGGACCGTATCGGCGACATCGTCAACGGCGTCGTCAAACGCGTCGAATATGGCAGCGTGATCGTCGATCTCGGCCGTGGCGAGGCCATCATCCGCCGCGACGAGATGCTGCCGCGCGAAGTGTTCCGCAACGGCGACCGCGTCCGCGCCTACATCTTCGACGTCCGCCGCGAGACGAGAGGCCCGCAGATCTTCCTCTCCCGCACTCATCCGCAGTTCATGGCGAAACTGTTCGCGCAGGAAGTGCCTGAGATCTACGACGGCATCGTCGAGATCAAGGCGGTGGCCCGCGATCCCGGCTCGCGCGCGAAAATCGGCGTGATTTCCCGCGATTCCTCGGTCGATCCGGTCGGCGCCTGCGTCGGCATGCGCGGCTCGCGCGTGCAGGCCGTGGTGAACGAACTGCAGGGCGAGAAGATCGACATCATCCCCTGGTCGCCCGATATCGCGACCTTCGTGGTCAACGCGCTGGCGCCGGCCGAAGTCTCCAAGGTCGTCATCGACGAGGACCGCGAGCGCATCGAGGTCGTGGTGCCCGACACCAACAACCAGCTCTCGCTGGCGATCGGCCGCCGCGGCCAGAACGTGCGTCTGGCCTCGCAGCTCACCGGCTGGGACATCGACATCCTGACCGAGCAGGAGGAATCGGAGCGCCGCCAGGCCGACTTCGAGAACTCCACCCGCGTCTTCATGGAATCGCTCAATGTCGACGAAGTGGTCGGCCAGCTGCTGGCGTCCGAAGGCTTCACCTCGGTCGAGGAACTCGCGATGGTGGACGTCAAGGAACTCGCCGGCATCGAAGGCTTTGACGAGGAGACCGCGCAAGAGCTCCAGAACCGCGCCCGCGAATATCTGGAGCAGCAGGAAGCCGAACTCGAGGCCAGGCGCAAGGAACTCGGTGTCGAGGACGCGCTCAAGGACGTGCCCGGCGTGACCTCGAAGATGCTGGTGAAGTTCGGCGAGAACGACATCAAGTCGGTCGACGACCTCGCCGGCTGCGCCACCGACGATCTGGTCGGCTGGACCGAGCGCAAGGAAGGCAGCGAGCCGACCAAGCACGCCGGTGCGCTCGACGGCGTCGATATTTCCCGTGACGATGCCGAAGCGATGATCATGCAGGCCCGCGTCAAGGCCGGCTGGATCACCGAAGCCGATCTCGCCAAGCCTGCCGAAGAGGCTGCGGCGACCGAAGACCAGCCGGCGTAAGGGCCAGGGAGGATGTCATCCGGATGCTCGCCAGCATTGACAGCGAACTCGACCATGGGCCGCGGACCGAAAGGTCCGCGACCATGCGCATGTGCGCGGTCAGTCGCGAGGTCCGGCCGATCGACGAACTGATCCGCTTCGTCGTATCGCCGCAAGGCGAGGTGGTTCCCGATCTCAAGCGCAAGCTGCCCGGACGCGGCATGTGGATCACCGCCTCACGCAAGGTGGTTGCGGAAGCCGTCCGGCGTCACCAATTTAGCAAGGCTTTCAAGCGCGATCTGCGCATCCCTCAGACGCTTCCCACCGACATCGAGGCGCTCCTGGTTCGGAGCGTAACGGAAGCCCTTGGGATCGCCGCCAAGGCGGGCCAGGTTGTGGCCGGCTTCGGCAAGGTCGAGAGCGCGCTTCGGGAGGGTACGGTCGAGGTCCTGATCCACGCCAGCGACGGGGCCGCGGACGGAATCCGCAAATTGGACATGCTGGCACGTCAAAATGCCGGAAATCGCGGCGCTGAGCCGCAGATTCCGGTCGTCACCGCACTGAAATCGGTAGAATTGGATTTGGCACTCACCCGGTCAAATGTGATACATGCTGCGCTGCTCGCGGGCCCGGCGAGCAGGTCATTCCTGTCACGTAGCCAGATGCTGGTCCGATACCGGATGGCGGACGATGACAAGACTGCCGAAAAGCACGGCCAGGATTTCTGAGAGACAACGACGACCCAATTGGACGGTGCGGCAACGCACAACACCGATAAATCAGGATTAGGACTGCTGAATGGTTGATACCAAGACCCCTGGCGACAAGAAGCTGAGCGTTCCGAGCAAGACGCTATCGCTCAAGCCGCGCGTCGAAACGGGGACCGTGCGCCAGAGCTTCAGCCATGGCCGCAGCAAGCAGGTCGTGGTCGAGAAGCGCGGCAAGCGCCGCATTGGCGATGGTCCCGAGCCGCACGCGCCTGAGGTGGCTGCAAAGCCGGCGCCGGCGGCACCCGCTGCGCCGTCGCGCCCGGCTCCGCCCGCCCCGCCTCGCAACGCCGGTTCCGGCGTGGTGCTGCGTACCCTGACCGAGGACGAACGTTCGGCCCGCGCCAGCGCGCTGGCCGATGCCAAGCTGCGCGAAGTCGAAGAACGCCGCCAGGCCGAGGAAGAGGCCCAGCGCCGCGCCGTCCGCGAGGCCGCCGAACGCGCCGAGCGCGAAGCCGCCGAAGCCCGCCGCAAGGCCGAGGACGAGCGCCATCGCCACGAGGACGAAGCCAAGCGGAAGGCCGAGACCGAAGCCAAGAAGCGTTTTGGCGAAGGCGAGCAGCCGGCAGCGGCCGCGCGCCCCGCAACCGCCGCACCGGCCGCGCCTGCGCCGCGGCCCGGCGCCCCCGCGGCCCGGCCAGGAACCACCACGACCCGCCCGGGAACCACGACGGCGCGTCCCGCAACGACGACCGCGCAGCGTCCGGGTGCACCGGCAGGTCGCGGCCCCGCAGTTGCAGCCGAGCCAGATGAGGAAGAGGCTCCGCGCCAGATCCGTCGCGGTCCCGGCGGCGCCGCGCGTCCCGCGCCTCCGCCCAAGACCACCCACAAGCCCGGCCCGCAGAAAGAGCGCGGCCGCCTCACCGTAGTCACCGCGCTCAACGCCGACGAGGTGCGCGAGCGCTCGATCGCCTCGTTCCGCCGCCGCACCCAGCGCCTGAAGGGCCACGCCTCGAACGAGCCGAAGGAAAAGCTCATCCGCGAGGTGGTCATTCCGGAAGCGATCACCATCCAGGAGCTCGCCAACCGCATGGCCGAGCGCGCGGTCGACGTCATCCGCATGCTGATGAAGCAGGGCGCGATGCACAAGATCACCGACGTGATCGACGCCGACACCGCGCAGCTGATCGCCGAAGAACTGGGCCACACCGTCAAACGCGTTGCCGCGTCGGACGTCGAAGAAGGCCTGTTCGACACCGTCGACGATTCCACCGATACCGAAACGCGCTCGCCCGTCGTGACCGTGATGGGTCACGTCGATCACGGCAAGACTTCGCTGCTCGACGCGCTCCGCCACGCCAACGTCGTCTCCGGCGAGGCCGGCGGCATTACCCAGCACATCGGCGCCTATCAGGTGGTGTCGCCCGAAAGCGGCAAGAAGATCACCTTCATCGATACGCCCGGCCACGCCGCATTCACCGCGATGCGCGCCCGCGGCGCCAAGGTCACCGACATCGTCGTGCTGGTGGTCGCGGCCGATGACGGCGTGATGCCGCAGACGGTCGAGGCCATCAACCACGCCAAGGCGGCGCGGGTGCCGATCATCGTTGCCATCAACAAGATCGACAAGCCCGACGCCAAGCCCGAGCGCGTGCGCACCGAGCTGCTCCAGCACGAGGTGCAGGTGGAATCCTTCGGCGGCGAGGTCGTCGACGTCGAGGTGTCCGCCAAGAACAAGACCAATCTCGACAAGCTGCTCGAGATGATCGCGCTCCAGGCCGAACTCCTCGACCTCAAGACCAATTCGCAGCGTCCGGCCGAGGGCACCGTGATCGAGGCCAAGCTCGATCGCGGCCGTGGTCCGGTCGCGACCGTGCTGGTGCAGCGCGGCACGCTCCGCGTCGGCGACATCATCGTCGCCGGTGCCGAAATGGGCCGTGTCCGCGCCTTGATCTCGGATCAGGGCGAGACGGTGCAGGAGGCCGGTCCCTCGGTGCCGGTCGAAGTGCTCGGCTTCAACGGTCCGCCGGAGGCCGGCGATCGTCTCGCGGTGGTCGAGAACGAAGCCCGCGCCCGTCAGGTCACCAGCTACCGTGCGCACCAGAAGCGCGAGAACGCGGCAGCTTCGATCTCCGGCATGCGCGGCTCGCTCGAGCAGATGATGTCGCAATTGAAGACGGCGGGCCGCAAGGAATTCCCGCTGATCGTCAAGGCCGACGTGCAGGGCTCGCTGGAAGCGATCCTCGGCTCGCTGGAGAAGCTCGGCACCGACGAAGTCGCAGCCCGCATCCTGCATGCCGGCGTCGGCGGCATCTCGGAATCCGACGTGACGCTGGCCGAAGGCTTCAACGCCGCGATCATCGGCTTCTCGGTTCGTGCCAACAAGGAAGCCGCTGCGGCCGCCAAGCGCAACGGCATCGAGATCCGCTACTACAACATCATCTACGACCTCGTGGACGACGTGAAGAAGGCGATGAGCGGTCTGCTCGCGCCGACCTTGCGCGAAACCATGCTGGGCAATGCCGAGATCCTGGAGATCTTCAACATCTCCAAGGTCGGCAAGGTCGCCGGCTGCCGCGTCACCGACGGCACCGTGGAACGCGGCGCCAATGTGCGCCTGATCCGCGACAACGTCGTGGTGCACGAAGGCAAGCTGTCGACGCTGAAGCGCTTCAAGGACGAAGTGAAGGAAGTCCAGTCGGGCCAGGAATGCGGCATGGCCTTCGAGAGCTATCACGACATGCGTGCCGGCGACGTGATCGAGTGCTATCGCGTGGAGACGATCCAGCGCTCCCTGTAAGTCCAAATCTTACCGAAGCGTTCGGATCTTTTTTGAACTGAAATTGCGGGAGTGCGATGGCCGGATTTTTCCGGCCATCCACCCCTCTTCGTTTCAACAGGAAAACGACAATGTCCGTGTCCCAAGCACGGGCATGACGAGGTGATTTTCGAGAATGCCACGCCACCATCAGAAGAAAAGTTCCGCGCCCGGCGGAGGCTCGCAGCGTCAGTTGCGCGTCGGCGAGCAGGTTCGCCACGCGATGGCCGATATTCTGGCGCAAGGCAACGTGCATGATGCGGACCTCGAAGGTCACATCATCACCGTGCCGGAGGTGCGGATGTCGCCCGACCTGAAGCTCGCAACGGTCTACGTGATGCCGCTCGGCGGCCGCGACACCGAGATCGTGATCGCGGCGCTCGAGCGCAACAAGAAATTCCTGCGCGGCGAGGTCGCGCGGCGCGTTAACCTGAAATTTGCACCTGACATTCGCTTCCGCGTCGACGAGCGATTCGACGAAGCGGAACGGATCGAGAAGCTTTTGCGAACACCTGCGGTGCAGAAGGACCTCGAACAGGACTTGGAACAGAATCCGGCTTCGGATCGGGAAGAAGAGCAATGACCATGGACCCGGCTCACGGCACGATCGGCGGCAACGATGCCGATCAGCGCGAGGTGCAGAAAAATAATTTTGCAGATCTGGGAGGCGATGCCCGGCCGCATCAGGAGGCGCGCCGCGTCAACAACGATCCACGCGCCAAGCAGCAGAAGGGCAACCAGCCGCGCCGGGACCGCCGCGACGTCCATGGCTGGGTCGTGCTCGACAAGCCGATCGGCATGACCTCGACGCAGGCGGTTGCGGTGCTCAAGCGCCTGTTCAACGCCAAGCGCGCCGGCCACGCCGGTACTCTCGATCCGCTCGCCTCTGGCGGGCTGCCGATCGCGCTCGGCGAAGCCACCAAGACCGTTCCCTTCGTGATGGACGGCCGCAAGCGCTACCAGTTCACGGTCTGCTGGGGCGAGGAGCGCGACACTGACGACATCGAGGGCCGGGTGACCGCGACCTCCGACCAGCGCCCGACACGGGAGGCGATCCTGGCGCTTCTGCCGCGCTTCACCGGGGTGATCGAGCAGATCCCGCCGCGCTATTCCGCGATCAAGATCCAGGGCGAGCGCGCCTATGACCTTGCCCGCGACGGCGAGGTCGTGGAACTGGCCCCCCGGCCGGTCGAGATTCACCATTTAACCCTTGTAGATCAACCGGATAAGGACCGAGCCGTATTCGAGGCCGAGTGCGGCAAGGGCACCTATGTCCGGGCGCTAGCCCGCGATATGGGCCGGATTCTCGGCACTTACGGCCATATCTGCGCCCTCAGGCGGACCCTGGTCGGCCCGTTTGGCGAAAACGACATGATTCCGCTGGATCAGTTGGAGGCTTTGTGCGATAGAGCCGCGTCCGGCGAGGGCAGCCTCGCCGACGCGCTTTTGCCCGTTGAGACCGCGCTGGACGACATCCCGGCACTGGCCGTCACTCGGGCTGATGCGGCAAGGCTCCATCGGGGCCAGGCCGTTTTGTTGCGCGGACGGGATGCGCCCACTTGTAGCGGCACAGTCTATGTCACGGTGGCAGGCCGGCTTCTCGCGCTTGCTGAAGTCGGCAATGGCGAAATCATCCCCAAGCGTGTGTTCAACCTGACCGGCCTGACTGCCAGCTCCGGTCGCAACGAGAGAAATTGACGATGTCGATTGCCGCAGAACGCAAAGCGGAAGTCATCAAGACGAATGCCACCAAGGCCGGCGACACCGGCTCGCCCGAGGTTCAGGTCGCGATCCTGTCGGAACGCATCAACAACCTCACCAACCATTTCAAGACCCACGTGAAGGACAACCATTCGCGTCGCGGCCTCTTGAAGCTGGTCTCGACCCGGCGCTCGCTCCTCGACTATCTCAAGAAGAAGGACGAGGCGCGGTACAAGGCGCTGCTCGAGAAGCACAATATTCGTCGTTAAGTGTTCCTGCGCGCGCCACTGGCGCGCGTTTTCGTGCGTGGTTTCGAACGAAAGCGCTTCCTTAAAGGTTTTTGATCGAGGCTGCGTGCGCGTCGGATGCGCGTCTTTGACGATTCGCATCCGGGCATGAAGAGTGAAGACCGCGGTTCGGTGTTCGCCTTCGTGCCGACTGACAGTCCAGCAGCAATCCGGCGGCTGGGCACAACGGGCAAGGCGCCCGTATGACCCGAAAGGATGGACGCCATCCGAAATCCAAAAACCATGGCAGGATCGCAGGACGCTGATCATCCGCTCCGATCAGCGTCCCGCAATCTTGCGCATGGTTTTTGTTTTTCGAGCGCCGTCCCTTCTTTCGAGAACCCATGAAAGAAGACCACTATGTTCAATAAGCATTCAGTCGAGATCAACTGGGGCGGACGCCCACTCAAGCTCGAAACCGGCAAGATCGCCCGCCAGGCCGACGGCGCCGTCGTCGCCACCTATGGCGAGACCGTGGTGCTCGCCACCGTCGTCGCGGCGAAGGCGCCGCGCGAAGGCGTCGACTTCCTGCCGTTGACCGTCGACTACCAGGAGAAGACCTACGCTGCGGGCCGCATCCCCGGCGGCTATTTCAAACGCGAGGGCCGTCCGACCGAGAAGGAGACGCTGGTCTCGCGCCTGATCGACCGTCCGATCCGCCCGCTGTTCGTCGACGGCTGGCGCAACGAGACCCAGGTGATCGCCACCGTGCTGTCGCACGACATGGAGAACGACCCGGATATCGTCGCGCTGGTCGCGTCGTCGGCTGCGCTGACCCTGTCCGGCGCCCCGTTCAAGGGCCCGATCGGCGCAGCGCGCGTCGGCTTCGCCAATGACGAGTTCATCCTCAACCCGACGCTCGACGAGATGGTTGACACCCAGCTCGACCTCGTCGTCGCCGGCACCGCCGACGCCGTGCTGATGGTGGAATCGGAAGCCAAGGAGCTGAACGAAGACATCATGCTCGGCGCCGTGATGTTCGGTCACCGCCACTTCCAGCCGGTGATCAACGCGATCATCGAGCTCGCCGAGAAGGCCGCCAAGGAGCCGCGCGAAGTCACCGTGATCGACAACGCCGCGCTCGAGAAGGAGATGCTCGGCCTCGTCGAGCAGGAGCTGCGCGCCGCCTACGCGATTCCCGTCAAGCAGGATCGCTACGCCGCGGTCGGCAAGGTCAAGGAAAAGGTGATCGCCCACTACTTCCCGGAGGGCCAGGAGCCGAAATACGACAAGCTCCGTGTCGCCGGCGTGTTCAAGGAGCTGGAAGCCAAGATCGTTCGCTGGAACATCCTGGACACCGGCAAGCGCATCGACGGCCGCGACAGCAAGACGGTCCGCAACATCATCGCCGAAGTCGGCGTGCTGCCCCGCGCCCACGGTTCGGCGCTGTTCACCCGCGGCGAGACCCAGGCGATGGTCGTGACCACGCTCGGCACCGGCGAGGACGAGCAGTACATCGACGCGCTGTCCGGGACGTACAAGGAAACGTTCCTGCTGCACTACAACTTCCCGCCCTATTCGGTCGGCGAGACCGGCCGCCTCGGCGGCACCAAGCGCCGCGAGATCGGCCACGGCAAGCTGGCCTGGCGCGCGATCCATCCGGTGCTGCCACCGCACCACGAGTTCCCCTACACGGTGCGCGTGGTCTCGGAGATCACCGAATCCAACGGCTCGTCGTCGATGGCGTCGGTCTGCGGCGCGTCGCTGGCGCTGATGGATGCGGGCGTGCCGTTGAAGCGGCCGACCGCGGGCATCGCGATGGGCCTGATCCTCGAGGACAAGCGCTTTGCGGTTCTCTCCGACATCCTCGGTGACGAGGACCATCTCGGCGACATGGACTTCAAGGTCGCCGGCACGGAAGCGGGCATCACCTCGCTCCAGATGGACATCAAGATCGAGGGCATCACCGAAGAGATCATGCGCGTCGCCCTTGGCCAGGCCAAGGACGGCCGCATCCACATCCTCGGTGAGATGGCCAAGGCGCTGACCAACGCCCGCGCCGAGCTCGGCGAATATGCGCCGCGCATCGAGACCTTCAAGATCCCGACCGACAAGATCCGCGAAGTGATCGGCACCGGCGGCAAGGTGATCCGCGAGATCGTCGAGAAGACCGGCGCCAAGGTCAACATCGAGGACGACGGCACCGTGAAGGTCGCCTCCAGCGACGGCGAAGCCATGAAGGCCGCGATCAAGTGGATCAAGTCGATCGCCTCCGAGCCTGAAGTCGGCCAGATCTATGACGGCACCGTCGTCAAGGTGATGGAGTTCGGTGCCTTCGTGAACTTCTTCGGCTCCAAGGACGGCCTCGTCCACATCAGCCAGCTCGCTTCCAGCCGCGTGCAGAAGACCTCCGACGTCGTCAAGGAAGGCGACAAGGTCAAGGTCAAGCTGCTCGGCTTCGACGACCGCGGCAAGACCCGCCTGTCGATGAAGGTGGTCGACCAGACCACCGGCGAGGACCTCGAGGCCAAGGAGAAGGCCGCCGAGGGCGAGAAGGCCCCGCGCGAAGCGGCGGGCGAGTAAGCTCTCGCGACAGTCCCGAAAAACGAAGGGCGGCCGAAAGGCCGCCCTTTTGTTTGTCTTCACGCCGGACCGTGCTGCGCCCCTCACCCGGTGCTTCGCACCGACCTCTCCCGCAAGCGGGAGAGGTGAACCTGGCCTCACGCCACGATGTCGTACCGGTCGAGGTTCATCACCTTGGTCCATGCCTTGGCGAAGTCCTTGACGAACTTCTCCTTGGAGTCCGAGGTGGCATAGACCTCGGCGAAGGCGCGGAGCTGCGAGTGTGCGCCGAAGATGAGATCGACACGCGTGGCGGTCCACTTCACCGCGTTGGTCTTGCGGTCGCGCCCCTCATAGGAGCCGTCGGCCGACGGCGTCCACTGCGTGCTCATGTCGAGCAGGTTGACGAAGTAGTCGTTGCTCAGCGTACCCAGCTTCGAAGTGAAGACGCCCTGCTTCGAACCGTTCGCATTCGCACCGAGCACCCGCAGGCCGCCGACCAGCACCGTCATCTCCGGACCGGTCAGCCTCAGCAGCTGCGCGCGATCGACCAGCGCCTCTTCAGGATGCATGAACTGATGCCGCTTGCCGATGTAGTTGCGGAAGCCATCGGCCCGCGGCTCCAGCGGCGCGAAGGAGGCCGCATCCGTCTGCTCCTGCGAAGCGTCCATGCGGCCCGGCGTGAAGCCGACCTTGACGTCGACACCGGCGTCCTTGGCGGCCTTCTCGACCGCGGCGGTGCCGCCGAGCACAATCAGGTCTGCCAGCGAGACCTTCTTCGCGCCGGATGACGCATTGAAGTCCTTCTGGATCGCTTCGAGCTTGCCGAGCACCTTCGAAAGCTGAGCCGGCTCGTTCACCTCCCAGTCCTTCTGCGGCGCAAGGCGAATGCGCGCGCCGTTGGCGCCGCCGCGCTTGTCCGAGCCGCGGAACGTCGAGGCCGACGCCCAGGCGGTCGAGACCAGCTCGGACACCGAGAGGCCGGAGCCCAGGATCTTGGTCTTCAGGGCGGCGATGTCCTGATCGCTGACCAGCTCGTGATTGACGGCTGGAATGGGGTCCTGCCAGATCAGCGTTTCCTTCGGCACCAGCGGGCCGAGATAGCGCTGGATCGGGCCCATATCGCGATGGGTCAGCTTGAACCAGGCGCGGGCGAAGGCGTCAGCGAACTGATCCGGCTTCTCCAGGAAGCGACGCGAGATCTTCTCATACACGGGATCGAAGCGCAGCGAGAGGTCGGTCGTCAGCATCGTCGGCCGATGCTTCTTCGACTTGTCGAAAGCATCGGGGATGATCGCCTCGGCGTTCTTGGCCGTCCACTGCTGCGCACCAGCCGGGCTCTTCGTCAGCTCCCATTCGAAATTGAACAGGTTCTCGAAGAAATTGTTGCTCCACTTCGTCGGCGTCGTCGTCCACGTCACCTCGAGGCCGCTGGTGATGGAATCAGCACCCAGGCCCGTCCCATGCTTGCTCTTCCAGCCGAGCCCCTGATCTTCCAGCGCGCCCGCTTCCGGCTCCGGACCGACCAGCGATGCATCGCCGGCGCCGTGAGTCTTGCCGAAGCTGTGGCCGCCTGCGATCAGCGCCACGGTCTCTTCGTCGTTCATCGCCATGCGGGCGAACGTCTCGCGGATATCCTTGGCCGCAGCGACTGGATCCGGCTTGCCGTTCGGCCCCTCCGGATTGACGTAGATCAGGCCCATCTGCACCGCGCCGAGCGGCTCGGCGAGCTGACGCTCACCGCTGTAGCGCTCATCGCCGAGCCAGGTGCCTTCCGGACCCCAATAGAGCTCTTCCGGCTCCCAGACATCGACGCGACCGCCGGCGAAACCAAAGGTCTTGAAGCCCATCGATTCCAGCGCGACGTTGCCGGCGAGCACCATCAGATCGGCCCAGGAAATCTTGCGGCCGTATTTCTGCTTGATCGGCCAGAGCAGACGGCGCGCCTTGTCGAGATTGGCGTTGTCGGGCCAGCTGTTGAGCGGCGCGAAGCGCTGCTGACCGGCTCCGGCGCCACCGCGTCCGTCGGTGATGCGATAGGTGCCCGCGCTGTGCCAGGCCATGCGGATCATGAGGCCGCCATAGTGACCGAAGTCGGCGGGCCACCATTCCTGGGAATCCGTCATCAGAGCGGTCAGGTCCTTGATGACCGCATTCAGGTCGAGCGACTTGAACTCCTTGGCGTAGTCGAAGTCCTTGTCCATCGGATCGGACTTGTCCGAGTTCTTGTGCAGGACCTCGATGTCGAGCTGCGTTGGCCACCAGTCGCGGTTTGAGCGCGCGGGTTTTCCGCCCGAAAACGGGCACTTCGAAGTGTCGTCCATGAATACCTCCTCTGGCGGCGTCGAACTCGCGCCCTTGTCCAGGTAGAAGCACTCTAAGCGCCGCATCCCATCAGGGGAAGTTGACTTTAATGATCGCTGCGATAGGATTTTCTTATGATAAATCTGACGCTGCGCCAGCTCCGGTATTTCGATGCGCTGGCGCGCCACGGCCATTTCGGCCGCGCGGCCGAATCCTGTTCCATCTCGCAACCGGCCCTGTCGATGCAGATCAAGGAGCTGGAGGAGACGCTCGGCGGGCTGTTGCTGGAGCGCAGCGCGCGGCAGGTCGCGCTGACCCGGTTCGGCGAGGAACTCGCCCAGCGCGTCCGTGACATCCTGCGCTCGGTCGACGAACTCGGTGATTTCGCCCGGGCCTCGCAGGACCGCTTCGCCGGCCGCCTGCGCATCGGCATGATCCCGACGATCGCGCCTTACCTGCTGCCCAAGATCACCAAGAATCTCACGCGCATGCATCCGGAGCTCGATATCCGCGTGCGCGAGACCATGACCCCGCGGCTGATCCAGGAGCTGGTGGAAGGCCGGCTCGACACCGCCATCGTGGCGCTCCCGGTGTCGGAGCCCTCGCTCACCGAGGTCGCTCTGTTCGAAGAGAAATTCTTGCTGGTCCGGCCAGGCTCCGACGAGGGCACACCGGTGCCGTCGCGCGAGATGATGCGCGAGATGCGGCTTCTGCTGCTGGAAGAGGGGCACTGCTTCCGCGACCAGGCGCTGTCGTTCTGCAACATGCAATCGGCGCCGCCGCGCGAGATGCTGGACGCCAACTCGCTCTCGACGCTGGTCCAGATGGTCAGCGCCGGCATCGGCGTGACGCTGATCCCGGAGATGGCGGTACCGGTGGAGACGCGATCGGCCTCGGTCTCGCTGGCGCGCTTCCGCGACCCCGAGCCGTCGCGCACCATCGGTATGGTGTGGCGCAAGACCAGCCCGCTGGCACGGCAGCTGCTGCAAATCTCCGAGGTGGTCTGCCTGTCGGCCGGCAAGGTGCGCGCGCGTCAAAGCGTGCGCAGCCAGCGGGCCTAGCTCCGATGCCGCATCCCGTCATCCGCCCTGCCCGCGCAGACGAGTATGATGAGGTCGGCCGCGTCTGGATGGAGAGCTGGGCCTCGACCGGGCTTGCCGAGACGAGCGACTTCCTCCTGGCCAACCTGCGTGCGCGCATCAGGCGCGAGATCGCGAACGGCTGGAGCCTGTTCGTCGCCGACGACAACGGCACGGTCGCTGCGATGCTGGCGCTGCATCTGCCGAAGCTCTATCTCGACATGCTCTTCGTCGCCCCCGCCTATCAGGGGCAATCGCTGGGGCGGAAGCTGCTCGCCTTCACGCGCACGCAATTGCCTGACGAGATGCATCTGCGCTGCGTTCGCGAGAACGAGAAGGCCTGGCGCTGGTACGAGCGCGAAGGCTTCGTGTTCGAGAAGGAAGAGATCGAACCGTCGAATGGGTTCGTGATGAAGTATTACCGGTGGAAGCGGCCCAGCGGGTAAGCACTGGACTCCGGGCGCAGCTTGCGGTTGTCACGATCCCCACCTAGTGTGACGAGATCGATGACCTCCTGCCTCTGATCCCCCGGAATCCATGCTCCGCATTGCTGTCTCGTTGATTGTGCTCTCGTCCATTTGGACCTCGGCGGTCGCGCAAACGCCTCCAACACCGGCCGCGCCTTCCGCTCGGACTGCGGCGCCGGCCAAGCCGGCGGTCAAGAAGGCAGCGCCGAAGGCCAAGCCGGCTGCACAACAGCCGGTCGCGGCGGAGAGCGGCCCGTGTCAGATCGGCGTCATTTCCGCGATCGGAGACCGTTTCTCGGTGCAACATGTCGGCCTTACGATGTTCGGCAACGAGTATTTGGAAGCGCCGATCGAGACGTGGGGCATCGATGATCTGTTCGTCGCGAAGGTTCGAGCCGCGGCTCCCGGCACGGCCGTCCGAAAAATCGCTTATGCAAGCGGAGCCTTCAAGCCTTACTATCAACCGGAAGCGAAACTGTTCCGCAATGACCGCAACGACCTGACGGCCCTGGTGCGGCAGATCGCCGGAACTGCAAATTGCGAACGCTACGTCGTAGCCACGAAAGCCCGCGTTTCGGTTGATGGCACCAATCAGTCAATCGAGGGCCTCGGAGTCTACAAGAATTGGGCGAGCCCTTCCGGGCGTGGCGTCGTGGTTGCCCATTACCGTATCAACGTTTTTGACGGACGGACCTTCGACATCCATCGATCGCCCACCCGGAGCTTCGGAGATGTGCTTGCTTCGAGTTTTTCCAACAAGAACGACAATATGCAAATCCTCAACAATCTCGAGTTTCCCAAGACTCCTGAACAGGTGACCAACAGTGCATTGCTGCGTGACAGCACACGCAGCCTGCTCACGGCCCAGCTGGAAAAGTATCTGCCCGCATACATCAAGGGCGAGTAAGCACCCTTGGCGACAGGACGCGACAAAGAATACCGCTCGTCCGCATCCTGTGGCTGGGCCATATTTGACGTTCTGGCCCGACTGGTCGCTATTGCGGCTGTCCTATGGTGCTTTTCAACATCTGCTTTGGCGCAGACCCAATCACCAGGGACGCAGACGGCAGGACCAGCCGTCAAGCAAGCCAAAAGCAAGTCGACCACGGGGCGTGTAGCGACGGGCAGGCCCGTTCCCGTGGCCGACAACTCGTGCGACTTCGGTGTCGTGGTCACCACCGGCGATGAGTTCACCGTGCTGACGACCGGCCTCACCGTATTTCAGAACAAGAAGACGGTGGTCCCGATCCCAGGCTGGGGGTTCAACGATCTGATCTTCGCGCGGACTCGCGCCGCGATTCCTGCCGGCATGTCCGTCCTGAGAATCCCCCACAACCCGGCGAAGTTTCCTTCCCGCGATGAGTCCAAGGACACATTGAAGGACAGGTTGTTCCGCGATCTCGACGCGGAGCTAGCCGAATACATGCGCCAGGTGGCGAAAGGATCGAATTGCCGACACTATATCCAGATCCTCAATTCAATCAGCCCTATCGGGTCTTCCAACTACACGGTCCGCGGCTTCGGGATCCTCAATCAGGATGTGGTGCTCGGGCGTCGCATCTATCTCTACGCCCTGGCGTTTATTCGCATCTTTGACGGGCGAGACTTCTCCGTTGTCAGACAGAGCTCTGCGCTGATCAACGTGCATCATTCCCTGATGGTGCAGAGGCTCCTGGGCAGGCACATCGGTGGCCCCTATCGCGAATTACCCGCAGAATCGTTTCCAACGCGTCCCGAAGATGCCGCCGGCAATCCCGCACTGCGCGACGGCGTACGCGCCATGCTGACGGAAAGCCTCGACAAGACGCTGCCGCTCTTGCTCGGGGCTCGACCAGCAGCGCGTCAAAGCGACGCCAGAGAACGTTGACCCACGTCTCGTTCGCGCCGCTTGCCTTCCTCCTAGGGTTAGTGCGTTGCAGATACGCGGCAAACGCGGCATGAATTGCGCGCAGTTCGCCGCTCGTCTCCGGAAGGTTCCGCCCCATGATCAAGCTCTATTGGTCGCCCCGCTCGCGCTCGTTCACGACGCTCTGGCTGATGGAAGAGAGCGGATTGCCCTATCAGCGCGTGCTGACCGACATCTCGACCGGCGCGCAGAAGGCGCCAGACTTCCTCAAGATCAACCCCATGGGAAAGGTGCCGGCTCTGACCGACGGCGAGGCGGCGCTCGGCGAAGCCGCGGCCATCTGCGCCTACATCGGCGACCGCTATCCCGAGACCAGCCTCGCGCCAGGCGTGACCGACCCGCGCCGTGCGCGCTACCTGCAATGGTTGTTCTTCTCGCCGGGCTGCATCGAGCCCGCCATCATCCAGATCTTCACCAAGATCGAAATCCCGACCTCGACCGCGGCCTGGGGCAGCGCGACACAAGTCTTCGACGTGCTGGAAGCCGCGCTTCAGAAGGGGCCGTGGATCCTCGGCGAGGAATTTTCCGCCGCCGACGTCGTGATCGGCGCCGGCCTGAATTTCGCGGTACGCCTGTTCAAGATGGTGCCGTCCCGCCCGACCTTCGATGCTTATCTCGCGCGATGCGCGGCGCGTCCGGCGTTCCAGCGCGCGGAGAAGATCGCGGCGGGTTAAGCAGGCTCTCGTAGGGTGGGCAAAGGCGCAACGCGCCGTGCCCACCGTCCGTAATCATTGAGAGATGGTGGGCACGCTTCGCTTTGCCCACCCTACAAGAGCACGAAATTATTCCGATGCCTTCAGATCGTCCGGCCGCGGCATCAGGATGACGTTGTAGCCGGAATCCACGTAGTGGATCTCGCCGGTCACGCCGCCGGAGAGATCCGACAGCAGATACAGTGCCGAGCCGCCGAGGTCGTCGAGCGTGACGCCACGACGGAGCGGGGAGTGCTTCTGCATGAAGGCGAACATCGCCCGCGCCTCGCCGATGCCGGAGCCGGCGAGCGTGCGGATGGGCCCCGCGGAGATCGCGTTGACGCGGATGCCGCGCGGTCCGAAATCGGCGGCGAGATAGCGCACGGAGGCTTCCAGCGCCGCCTTCGCCACGCCCATCACGTTGTAATTCGGCATCGCGCGCTCCGACGCGCCGAAAGTCAGCGTGATCATGCTGCCGCCTTCCGTCATCAACTCGGCGGCGCGTTTTGCGACCTCCGTGAACGAGAAGCAGGAGATCACCATGGTGCGCGAGAAATTCTCGCGGCTGGTGTCGGCGTAGCGGCCCTTGAGCTCGTTCTTGTCGGCAAAGCCGATCGCGTGGATCACGAAATCGAGCCGGCCCCATTGCTCGCGGAGCGCGGCGAAAGTGGCATCGACACTGGCGATGTCCTCGACGTCGCAAGGCAGAACTAGATTCACGCCAAGCTGCTCCGCCAGCGGCTTGACGCGCTTGCCGAGAGCCTCGCCCTGGAAGGTGAAGGCAAGCTCGGCGCCGTGGGCATGCAGCGTCCTCGCCATGCCCCAGCCGATGGAATGATCATTGGCGATGCCCATGATCAGACCGCGCTTGCCTTTCATCAGACCTTCCATTGCCTCACGGCTCCTTATCATTCCGACGTCATCGCCCGCGTAGGCGGGCGATCCAGTATTCCGAGACAGTCGTGGTAGTCGTGAGGGCGCGGCGCACTGGATGCCCCGCCTGCGCGGGGCATGACAGCGTCACTGAAATTACGCATCCAGCCGGCTGAACACCAGCGTGGCGTTGGTGCCGCCGAAGCCGAAGGAGTTCGACAGCACGGTGCCGATCTTGACGTTGTCGATGCGCTTGCGCACGATCGGCATGTCGGCGAATACGGGATCGAGCTCCTGGATGTGCGCGCTCTCGCAGATGAAGCCGTTGTTCATCATCAGTAGCGAATAGATCGCTTCCTGCACGCCGGTGGCGCCCAGCGAGTGGCCGGTCAGTGCCTTGGTCGCCGAGATCGGCGGGCACTTCTCGCCGACGCCGAACACCTTGCGGATCGCCTCGATCTCCGGCGGATCGCCGGCTGGCGTCGATGTCGCGTGCGGATTGATGTAGTCGACCCTGGTCTTCAACGTCGACATCGCCATGCGCATGCAGCGCTCGGCGCCTTCGCCCGACGGCGCCACCATGTCGTAGCCGTCCGAGGTCGCGCCGTAGCCGACAATCTCGCCATAGATGCGCGCGCCGCGCGCCTTGGCATGCTCGAGCTCTTCCAGCACCAGCACGCCGGCGCCGCCGGCGATGACGAAGCCATCGCGGTTGAGGTCGTAGGGACGCGAGGCCGTGGCCGGCGTGTCGTTATACTTCGAGGACATCGCGCCCATGGCGTCGAACAGCACCGACAGCGACCAGTCCAGCTCCTCGCAGCCGCCGGCGAAGATGATGTCCTGCTTGCCGATCTGGATCGTCTCATAGGCATTGCCGACGCAATGGTTCGACGTCGCGCAGGCCGAGGAGATCGAATAGTTCACGCCCTTGATCTTGAACCAGGTTGCAAGCGTCGCGGAGGCCGTGGAAGACATCGCCTTCGGCACCGCAAACGGGCCGACGCGCTTGGGTCCCTTGGAGCGGGTGATGTCGGCGGCTTCGACGATGGTGCGCGCCGAGGGACCGCCGGAGCCCATGATGATGCCGGTACGGATGTTGGAGACTTCGTCCGGCGACAGGCCGGAGTCCTGGATCGCCTGCTCCATCGCGACGTGATTCCACGCCGCACCCTGGCCGAGGAAACGCAGCGCGCGGCGGTCGACCACCGTCGACGGATCGAGCGTGGGCTCACCTTGCACCTGCGAACGGAAGCCGAGCTCGGCATATTTCCCTGCCCGCGAAATGCCAGACTTCGCCTCGTGAAGGCTCGCAAGCACTTCCTGGGTGTTGTTTCCGATGGACGAGACGATGCCCATTCCGGTGACCACAACCCGCCTCATGACAGCCTCGCCTCAATCGTTGTCTTCTTGGTGATGCGCTCAGCCCAGGTTGGTGCCCTGCTTGAACAGGCCAACCTTCAGATCCTTGGCGCGATAAATAATCTGGTCATCGACCGAAAGCCACCCGTCGGCGATGCCGAGCACCAGCTTTGCCCGCATCACGCGTTTGATGTCGATGTTGTACACAACCTTGCGGGCGTCGGTCAGCACCTGGCCGCCGAACTTCAGCTCGCTCAGGCCGAGCGCCCGGCCGCGGCCTTCGCCGCCGACCCAGCCGAGGTAAAAGCCGACCATTTGCCACAGCGCATCCAGGCCGAGGCAGCCGGGCATCACCGGGTCGTTCTTGAAATGGCAGCCGAAGAACCAGAGGTCAGGCTTCACGTCGAGCTCGGCGCGCACCAGGCCCTTGCCGAATTCACCGCCATTGTCGGTGATCTCCGTGATGCGGTCGAACATCAGCATCGGCGGCAGCGGCAGCTGGGCATTGCCCGGACCGAACATCTCGCCGCGGGCACAGGCCAGCAGATCTTCGTAATCATAACCGTTGCGCCTGTTCAGCATTCACGAGCCTCTGTTCAATCCCGATTGAGCGGCGTTCTTTGGCGAAAATGGCCCCGTCTCGATCGGACAGCAACGCCAATTGCCACCGTCGGCCGCGACTCGCGCAAGCCCCGGATGGACTGCGAACCAAGCCTTCATGCTCGGCTGCACCAAAATCGGCTAAGCGGAACCGCGCGCTCTCTAACACAGGCCATTTCGGGTGGCAAAGCGCATCCATGAAGGTAAAATGACGCGCTCACCACGCGGTTCCAGGCCTGATTAGAACCTCTCTAGTTGCGAGAAACTTGCATCTGCATCTTTCTCTTCTTATAGTACAAAGAGATATTGTTCACGCGTGCCCGAAATCTGGAAATGACTGAGAATACCGCGTCCCATTACGACGACGACGCCCATGCTGCGGCCCTCCTGTCCGGCCGCCAGCCGGCCCTGACCGGCTGCCCGTGGCACGACGTCAACGAAATGCTTCAGTCCGCGGGGCTCCGTCCGACGCGCCAACGCATGGCGCTCGGCTGGCTGCTGTTCGGCAAGGGTGCTCGTCACCTCACGGCTGAGATGCTCTATGAGGAAGCGACGCTGGCCAAGGTTCCGGTGTCGCTGGCGACCGTCTACAACACGTTGAACCAGCTCACCGATGCCGGCCTGCTCCGCCAGGTCAGTGTCGACGGCACCAAGACCTATTTCGATACCAACGTCACGACCCACCATCACTACTATCTCGAGAACAGCCACGAGCTGGTCGACATCGAGGACCCTCATCTGGCGCTGTCGAAGATGCCGGAGGTGCCCGAGGGCTACGAGATCTCCCGCATCGACATGGTCGTGCGCCTGCGCAAGAAGCGCTGAGGTCGCCTTAGGCTGATAATCTGACCGTCATGGCCGGGCTCGTCCCGGCCATCCACGTTTTGGATCGGCGCGAAGGACGTGGATGCCCGGGACAAGCCCGGGCACGACGCTGGAGCGGCAGCTTGCCCGCTGTCTTCGCGTCAATTCACCTGCTCGTCCGAATAGACGCCCCAGAGGCGCTCCTGCTGGATCCAGCCGTCAAAGCCGTTGCCGATGACGCGGCACCAGTTTGCGGTGCACTTCTTAACCTGCGTGACGACGCCAGCCTGGAGCTTTGCTGCAACCGCGCTGTCGGGATCGGGCCGGTCGTAGATCGGGGCGAGGTCGTCCTTGTGCTTCATGGTGACGACCGCGGTGCGGCGGCCCGACAGCAGCGAGTGATAGACCCAGCCCTCGGCGCCTTCGGAATCGCGCACCCGGCGCCAGTTCTCGAACTCGGCGGTGATTTCGACCGGCAGGCCGGCGCGGGTGTAGACCCAGGCGACGTCATTGTCCTTGGTCGGGCCGGCGCGGACGTTCACGTGATCCGATTTGAGGCTGACATAGCGCGGCACCGGCAAGCCGCTGGCGGTCTGCGGGCTATTGTCCTTCGCCGAATGCGAGGGGCCGACCGAGGCGCTCAACCAAGTGCAAACGAGCGCCATCACCGAACAAAAACGCCCCAACGCCATCAACCCGTCTCCTGTCGAAGACCCGGCCAAACCGGATCCTCACCCCAAATTCCAAAACCCTGCCGCGTCCGCCCCTTTTCCCGCCCCACGCGGGTTCCAAGCCTCGCCCGTGGTTCTTGTCTTGGCCCGGCCTTCTGCTAGAGAGGACGGGCACTTGAACAACCAGTTTGCCCCGATTTTCCGGCCGGAAATGTCGGGAGAGCTTGGAGGAAGCGCCGGGGACGGACACGGCAAGGGCAGTGTCGAACAACCGGGTTAATGAGGCCTCAACGGCCGGCCTTTGGCGACAGAGGCGGACCGCGACGCCTCATGAGAGCAGGACATGTCGGTGAAGAAAAAGCCCCTCGTCGTGGTGACGCGCAAGCTGCCGGATTCGATCGAGACGCGGATGCGCGAATTGTTCGACGCGCGGATCAATCTCGAGGATACGCCGATGTCGCCCGAGCAGATCGCGGAAGCCGCGCGCACTGCCGACGTGCTGGTTCCGACCGTGACCGATCACATCAGCGCCGATGTCGTGAACCAGCCCGACTGCAAGCTCCGCCTGATCGCCAATTTCGGCAACGGCGTCGACAATATCGACGTTGCGGCCGCTCATGCCCGCGGCATCACCGTCACCAATACGCCGAAGGTTCTGACCGAAGACACCGCTGATATGACCATGGCGCTGATCCTGGCGGTGCCCAGGCGGATGATCGAAGGCGCCTCGATCCTGACCGAAGGAAAGCCCTGGCCGGGCTGGTCGCCGACCTGGATGCTGGGCCACCGCATCGGCGGCAAGCGTCTCGGCATCATCGGCATGGGCCGCATCGGTCAGGCGGTGGCGCGCCGCGCGCGCGCGTTCGGCCTGCAGATCCACTATCACAACCGCCGTCCCGTCGCGCCTGTCATCGCCGAAGAGTTAGGGGCGACCTATTGGGAAAGCCTCGACCAGATGCTGGCGCGGATGGACATCATCTCGGTGAACTGTCCGCACACGCCGGCGACCTATCATCTGCTCTCGGCGCGGCGGCTGAAGCTGATCCGCAAGGACGCCTACATCGTCAACACCGCGCGCGGCGAGGTGACCGACGAGGACACGCTGATCAAGTTGATCGAAGGCGGCGAGATCGCCGGCGCCGGCCTCGACGTCTACGAGCACGAGCCGGCGGTCAACCCGAAGCTGGTGCGGCTCGCCAGGGCCGGCAAGGTGACGCTGCTGCCGCATATGGGCTCGGCCACGATCGAAGGCCGCGTCGAGATGGGCGAGAAGGTGATCATCAACATCCGTACCTTCCTCGACGCCCACAAGCCGCCGGATCGCGTGCTGCCGAGCATGCTCTGAGGCTTACGTCCCGCGCCATTCCCGCTTGCGCCAATCCGCAACGAAATCGATGAAGGCGCGCAGCGCAGGCGGCGTCTGGCGGCGGCTCGGATAGTATAGGAACGGACCGGCAAACGGTTCGCACCAATCCTCCATCAGGCTGACCAGCGCGCCGGACTTCACGGCGTCATGCACGTAGCCATCGAGCGTTGCCCACACGCCGACACCGTCGAGCGCGGCGCGCATGGCGAGGCCCATGTTGGTCGAGATCAGCTTCGCCGGCGGATCGACCTTCACGATTTGGCCGGCCTTCTCGAATTCCAGATCATGCATGACGCCGCTCGAATAGCGGGCGCGGATGCAGTCATGATCGAGAAGATCCTTCGGATGTTTCGGCCGGCCCCGGCGCGCGATGTAGTCGGGCGATGCCACGACGACGTAACTCTGCGGGCCGCTCAGCGGGATCGCCACCATGTCCTGCGCGAGATGCTCGCCATAGCGCACGCCGGCATCGTATCCCCCGCTCACGATGTCGACGAAGCCGCTTTCGCTGACGATGTCGAGATCGACCTGCGGATGCGCCGCCAGAAACGGCCCGACCATCGGCGCCAGCACCAGATCGACCGCCGGCGGGGGCGCGTTGATGCGCAAGCGCCCAGAGGCGACCTTGCGCAGACCGCGGACCTGATCCAGGGCATCGCCGACATCGCGCAACGCCGGCGCAACGCGCGACAGCAGCAATTCGCCCGCCTCGGTCAGCGCGACGCTGCGCGTGGTGCGGTTCATCAGGCGGACGCCGAGGCGCTCCTCCAGGTCCCGGAGCCGCTGGCTGAGGCTCGACACCGACACGCGAATTTCGACCGCCGCGCGCCGGAAATTGCGGGTGCGGGCGACCGCCACGAAGACATCGAGATCGCGAAGGTCAGGCTCGGCCATTGTTCACCAGTGTGAACAAGCCATTCCGGATTGTCCAGCTTATCGGCTCAATCGGTCGGGCGCATATCCGTCCTCGTCACGCGGCGTTCAGCCGCCACCTTTCGAGGAGAGCCATCATGGAACAACGCACACTCGGTTCAACCGGCCCCACCGTCTCAAGCCTCGGTCTCGGCTGCATGGCCATGTCCGACGCCTACGGTCCTTCCGATCGCGGGGAAAGCATCGCCACCATCCATGCGGCGCTCGATGCGGGCATCACGCTGCTCGACACCGGCGATTTCTACGCCATGGGCCACAATGAAATGCTGATCCGGGAGGCACTCAAGGACGTTTCACGCGAAAAGGTGCGGATCAGCGTCAAGTTCGGTGCGCTGCGCGGCCCCGCCGGCGACTTCATCGGCATGGACTGCCGGCCGGCCGCAACCAAGAACTTCCTCGCCTATTCGCTCCAGCGGCTCGGCACCGACCATGTCGACATCTATCGTCCGGCGCGGCTCGATCCGAACGTTCCCATCGAAGACACCATCGGGGGCCTCGCCGATCTCGTGAAGGCCGGCTATGTCAGGCATATCGGCCTGTCCGAGGTCGGCTCCGACACCATCCGCCGCGCGCATGCGGTGCATCCGATCGCCGATCTCCAGATCGAATATTCACTGATCGAGCGCGGCATCGAACGCGACATCCTCAAGACCTGCCGCGAGCTCGGCATCGGCATCACCGCCTACGGCGTCCTGGCGCGCGGCCTGATCAGCGGTCACTGGTCGAAGGATTCGGGTAAGGCCGGCAAGGACTACCGGCTGATGACGCCGCGCTTCCAGGGCGCGAACCTCGATGCCAATCTCGCGCTGGTGGATTCTCTGCGCGCGATCGCGAATGAAGTCGGCGCGACGCCTGCGCAAGTCGCGATCGCCTGGGTGGCGGCGCAGGGCCGGGAGATCGTGCCACTGGTCGGCGCCCGGACCCGCAACCGTCTGGCCGAAGCGCTCGGCGCAACCAAGGTGACGCTGACGCAAGCTCATTTCGCCGCATTGGCGAAGGCCTTCCCGCCGGATGTCGCTTCGGGCACACGTTACGCGGCCGAGCAGATGGCCCATCTCGACAGCGAGAAACCGCCCACCAGGTAACGGCGGCAATCAGGTGCGATGGGCGCTGAGATCGCTGATCACAGGCCCGTCGCCGTTGAGCGGATTGGCGGGATCGCGCCCGTAGCGCAGCGTCTCGAAGCGCATCGCACGCGCATCGATCATCAGAAGACGTCCGACGAGGCCGTCGCCGAAGCCGACGATCTCGCGGATCGCCTCCAGCGCCATCATCGAGCCGAGCACGCCCGCCAGCGCCCCCATGACGCCGGCCTCCGCACAGGCGGGCACCGTGCCGGGCGGCGGCGCCTCGGGAAACAGGCAGCGATAGGTCGGATTGAACTCGCCCTGCTCGTTCGTCTCATGCGCGCGGATGGTGGTGAGCGAACCGTCGAAGGTGCCGAGCGCCGCCGTGATCAGCGGCCGCTTGGCGAAGAAGCAGGCGTCGGAGACCAGATAGCGCGTCGAGAAATTATCGGAGCCGTCGAGCACGAGGTCATAGTCGCCGATCAGGCTGAGCGCGTTGTCCGCGTTGAGCCAGGTGGCGTGGCCGACGAAACGGACATGCGGATTGAGCGCCGATATCCGCTCGGCGGCGCTCTCGACCTTGTGGCGGCCGATATCGGGCGTGGTGTGGATGACCTGGCGCTGCAGATTGGATAGCGACACCACGTCGTCGTCGACGACGCCGAGCGTGCCGACGCCGGCGGCCGCCAGATACATCAGCGCGGGCGCGCCGAGCCCGCCGGCGCCGATCACCAGCACGGAGGCCCGCTTCAGCGCAGCCTGGCCCGGTCCGCCGACATCGCGCAGCACGATATGGCGGGCATAGCGTTCGAGTTCGTCCGGGCTCAGCATCGTCCTACATTCCTCTCACTCCTCATGGTGAGGAGCGCGGAACGCGCGTCTCGAACCATGAAGGCCCCGATGTCGCCCGTGACCATCCTTCGAGACGCGGCCTAGAGCCCGCTCCTCTGGATGAGGACTTGAGTTCGCGGCTCCTGTCAAACCTGAACCACCGCAACATTGTTCGCGACCAACGAGATGTGCTTCAATGACACTGCATTCAATGGGCTGGCTGGATTTGTCATGAGATCGATGCTTGCGGCAACACTGATGTTTGCGGCCGCCACAGGCGCGAACGCCCAGATGACGGCGCCACAGGTGCCCGGCACCAAGCCGAAAACGGTCCAGACCGTACCGATCCAGCCTCCCGCAATGCAGACGCCGTCAGCGACGGCCGATGCCATGGCAAAAGCGGAGCGGCTGTCGCTCCAGTCCGACCTCGCCTGGGTCGGCCAATATAACGGCGCCATCACCGGCGATGTCAGCGAGCGCATGGTCAACGCCATCAAGGAGTACCAGAAGGCCAAGGGCGGCAAGCCGACCGGTGTGCTCAATCCGCAGGAACGCGCCACACTCGCCGAGGCGGCGCGAAAGAAGCAGGAGAGCGTCGGCTGGAAGATCGTGACGGAGCCGACCAGCGGTGCCCGGCTCGGCATTCCCGGCAAGCTGGTGCCGCAGCAGACAAGCGACGCCAACGGCTCGAAATGGACCTCGCCGACCGGAACCGTGCAGGTGGTTCTCAGCCGCCGCAAGGAAGCGAACCCGACCTCGGCAAAGCTCGCCGATCTGGAGAAGGAGCCGTCCGGGCGCAAGGTCGATTACACCGTGGTGAAGCCCGACTTCTTCGTGCTGTCGGGATTGCAGGGCCTGAAGAAGTTCTACGTGCGTGGCACCTTCAAGGGCGACGAGGTCCGCACCATGACGATCCTCTACGATCAGGCGACGGAGAACACGGTCGAGCCGGTAGTGATCGCGATGTCGAGCGCGTTCAACGCGTTTCCGTCGGGACCGCTGGCCGGGCCGCCGCCGCGCAAGACCGTCGAATACGGCACCGGCATCGTCGTCAGCCAGGACGGCGCGATCGTCACCGACCGCCTCGTCACCGATGGCTGCCTTACGGTCACGATCGCCGGTCATGGCAACGCCGACCGCCTCGCCGAGGACAAGGAGCATGATCTCGCGCTCCTGCACATCTACGGCGCCCGCGGTCTGCAGCCGCTGAGCCTCGCCGGCGGAGCAACGAAGACGAACGTCGACATCGTCGGCATCGCCGATCCGCAGAGCCAGGGCGGCGCGGCCGGCGTGTCGAGCGTCAAGGCCGCGCTGGCGCCGGTGACGAGCAGCAATTCCGCGCTCTCGCCGCCGCCGGCGGTCGGCTTCTCCGGCAGCCCGGCCGTCGACGCCGACGGCAAGTTCGCCGGGATCGCGCTGCTGAAGCCGGCCTTGGTCGCGGGACCCGCGACATCGGTCCCGGCGTCACAGGCTTTGATGGTCTCCGCAGAGGCGGTGCGCGGATTCCTCAAGGGAAGCGGCATCACCGCGAATGGCACGTCGACCGACGCCAAAGCCGCAATCGTCCGCGTGATCTGCGTGCGGAAGTAGGACGCGGCAACGTCATCATTCCCCTCGTGTCCCGGACGCGGTGCGGCATGAAATGCCGCTCCGCTGAGCCGGGACCCAGATCGCCAACAGACGCACTTGTAGCTCTCTGGGCCCCGGCTCTGCGGCGCAACGCTTTCGCGCTGCGCCTTGTCCGGGGCACGGCTGTGAGGACCAGATTACGTACGACTACGGAGCCGGTAATGGTACGGATTCGCTGGCCTTCCCTATTCCGCCATCATCGTTACCGTTGATTCGGACCCCCGCGATCCCCTTTGGATCGGGCCGGCACGTCCTGAGCGAGAAGAGCTCAGCATCGCGAAGCGGTGCACGTTCGCGTGGCGTATTCCTGACCCAGCCCTCCAAAGGATTGAACTTCAATGCACACGATCGTACTGGCCACCCAAAAGGGCGGCAGTGGCAAGAGCACACTCGCCGTCGGTCTCGCGCTGGCGGCCAAGCAGTCCGGCTTCACCGTTCGCCTGATCGAGACCGACCCACAGGGCACCCTGTCCAACTGGCAACGCCGCCGCACCACCGACGATCTCGTCGTCGAGCCGATCTATCACGCCGCGGATATCCAGCCACGCCTGAAGATGCTCGCCGACAGCGGCCTCCAGCTCGCGATCGTCGACACCGCGGCCGGTCTCAGCGCCGCCACCACCGCCGCGATCCGCCATTCCGATCTCTGCCTGATCCCGGCGCGCCCGAGCGTCGCCGACATCGAGGCGACCGTCTCGACGCTCAGCGTCGCCCGCGCCTGGAAGCGGCCCTACAGCTTCGTGCTCAACCAGACGCCGATCCGCGGCCAGCGCATCGACAACGCCGCGGGCGCGCTCGCCGAGGAAGCCGCGCTCGATCTTGCCGACGTGCTCGCGCGTCCGCTGATCGTGATGCGCAACGATCACCAGGACGCGCTCGCCAGCGGCCTTGCCGTGAGCGAATTCGCGCCGAACGGCAAATCGGCGGACGAGATCCGCGGCCTCTGGCGCTGGATCGAGACCCGGCTCGAGCTCGAAGCCACCACCAGTGTCCTGATCGACCAGGTCATCTCGGCTGCGCACGGCATGCTGCAGATCGCTGCAGAACAGGGGGCGGAGGAGACCGCGACACTGGCGTCCTGAGCGGGGCATCGCTCGGACGAGGGTCGGGCTTTTCGCCATCCGGTGAACGAGCCCAAGCGACGAAACAGTCCGGCCACCCGCCCGGCCGGATTGCTTCGCTGCGCTTGCAATGACGGCGTGGTGGGTCATCGCCTTCGCCGAGACTCAGGCCCTCTCGGCGACAAGCCTGAGGTCACTTCTGACATTTCGGGCACCAGAAGGTCGACCGGCCGTTCTGCACGAACCGCTTGATGATGCCGCCGCAGCGCGGGGTCGTGCATTTTTCGCCTTCGCGGTCATAGACCTTGAACGAATGCTGGAAATAGCCGAGCTCGCCGGTGGTCTGGCGGTGATCGCGCAGGCTGGAGCCGCCGGCCTTGATCGCGTCGTTGAGCACGGTATGGATCGCGCCGACCAGTCTCTTGGCATGGTCCGTTGCCTCACCCCCGGCGACGCCTTTGCGTTGTCCGGACTTCGTCGACAAGGTTGCGGCGATCCGGCGCGGCGACAGATGCGAGCGGTGCAGCGCCTCGCAGACATAGATGTTGCCAAGCCCTGCCACGACGCGCTGGTCGAGCAGCGCGGCCTTCAGGCTGGTGGTCTTGCCGGCGCAGGAGCGCGCCAGCATCGCGGCGTCGAATTCGTTGCCGAGCGGCTCGGGTCCGAGCCCGCGCAGCAGCGGCTCGTCGTCGAGCGCATTGCGCGCGATCACCTTCATGTAGCCGAAGCGGCGCGGATCGTTGAACACGATGTCGGCGCCGGAGGACATCCGAAACAGCACGTGATCGTGGGTGGAATCCTTGGCCCGCGGATAGTGAAACTCGCCAGGCCGGGTGTCGTTGTCCGGCTTGATGACACGGAACGAGCCCGACATGCCGAGATGCATCAGCAGGACGTCGCCGGAGGCGAGATCGGCCATGAGATATTTTGCACGGCGCCCCAGCCCCGTGACGACCTGCCCCTTGAGCCGGGCCACGAAGTCCGGCTGGAACGGAAAGCGCAAGTCCGGCCGGCGGGCCTCCGCGACGAGGATTTTCGCACCCTCCATCACCGGCTGAAGGCCGCGGCGGACGGTCTCGACTTCTGGCAATTCAGGCATGGTCAGGCATTCACCTTATGAGGGCGGTGTGATAGCGCCATTGCGGCGGGCGCGCTATGGTCCGCCTCGCGGAGTAGAGTAATGGATCGGCCGGGCGAAACCACGCATTTTGGCTTCAGGGACGTCCCCCTGGGCGACAAGCAGACGCTGGTGAACGATGTGTTTCACAGCGTGGCGTCGCGCTATGACTTGATGAACGACCTGATGTCCGGTGGCCTGCACCGGGTCTGGAAGGACATCATGATCACGGCGCTCGACCCGCCCCGGGGCGACCGGCCGTTCGCATTGCTCGACGTTGCCGGTGGCACCGGCGACATCGCGTTCCGCGCCGCCAAGGCTGCGGGTGCGGGTTTCCATGCCACCGTCTGCGACATCAACACCGATATGCTGGCCGTGGGCCGCGAACGCGCCGCCAAGCAGCATCTCGACACCCGGGTCGACTTCGTCGAAGGCAATGCCGAAGCGCTCGCCTTCGCCGATCGCAGCTTCGACGCATATACGATCGCTTTCGGCATTCGCAACGTGCCGCAGATCGACCTGGCGCTGCGCGAGGCCTATCGCGTGCTGAGGCCCGGCAGCCGCTTTCTCTGCCTCGAGTTCTCCACCGTCGAGATGCCCGGGCTCGACAAACTCTATGATCTGTTCTCGTTCAAGGTGATCCCGCCGCTCGGCCGCATGGTCACGGGCGACGCCGAATCCTACCAATATCTCGTCGAATCGATCCGCAAGTTTCCGAGGCCTGCCGCTTTCGCCGACATGATCCGCGAGGCCGGCTTTTCCCGCGTCAGCTGGCAGACACTCTCCGGCGGCATCGTGGCACTGCATTCGGGCTGGCGTTTGTGATCTCTGCCATCACCCACATGACGCGCCTGATCCGCGCCGCGTTCGTGTTCGCGCGCGAGGGCGTGTTCGGCTCGGTCGATCCGAGCCTGGTGCCGCCGCCGGGACAGCTCGCACTGAAGCTGGCGCGCCTCGTCGAACGCCGCGGCACCAAGCACGGCCCGCGGATAGCGCGCGCGCTGACGCGGATGGGCCCGGCCTATCTCAAGCTCGGACAATTCCTGGCGACGCGTCCCGACGTGGTCGGCGTCATCATGGCGCGCGACCTCGAAAGCCTGCAGGACCGCCTGCCGCCGTTTCCGCAGGACGAGGCCGAGGCCGCCATCGCGACGTCGCTGGAGCGGCCGCTGAAGGACATTTTCGCAAGCTTCGGCCCGCCGGTCGCGGCGGCCTCGATCGCGCAGGTGCATCGCGGCGAAGTGCTGCACGATGGTATCCGCAAATCGGTCGCCGTGAAGGTGCTGCGGCCCAACGTCGCCGCACGCTTCCGCCGCGACCTCTCCGATTTTTTCTTCGTCGCGCACAAGGCCGAAGCCTATTCGTCCGAGGCGCGGCGGCTGCGCCTGATCGAAGTCATCAACACAATGTCGCGCTCGGTCGCGATGGAGATGGATTTGCGGCTCGAAGCCGCCGCGCTGTCGGAGATGGCAGAGAACACGCGCGACGATCCTGATTTCCGCGTGCCGACCGTCGATTGGGACCGCACCACGCACAACGTGCTGACGATGGAGTGGATCGACGGCATCGCGCTGAACGACCACAAGCGCCTTGCACAGTCGCAGGTCGACCTGCCCGACCTCGGCCGCAAGGTGATCCAGAGCTTCTTGCGGCACGCGCTACGCGACGGCTTCTTCCACGCCGACATGCATCCGGGCAATCTGTTCCTGGACGATGCCGGCCGGCTCGTCGCGGTCGATTTCGGCATCATGGGCCGACTCGGCATGAAGGAGCGGCGCTTCCTCGCCGAGATCCTGCTCGGCTTCATCACACGCGACTATCGCCGCGTCGCCGAGGTGCATTTCGAGGCGGGCTACGTGCCCGCGCACCATTCGGTCGAGAATTTCGCGCAAGCCATCCGTGCCATCGGCGAGCCCATTCACAACCGCACCGCCGAGGAGATCTCGATGGCGCGGCTGCTGACGCTGCTGCTCGAGGTCACCGGCCTGTTCGACATGACCACGCGGCCCGAACTGATCCTGCTGCAGAAGACCATGGTGGTGGTCGAGGGCGTGGCCCGCGGCTTCGATCCCAAGCTCGACATCTGGAAGATCGCCGACCCCGTGGTACGCGAATGGATCGAGCGCAATCTCGGCCCCATCGGCCGGGTGCAAGGCGCCCTTGCCGGAACCGGGGACATCGCGCGGGTCTTGATGCGCCTGCCGGAGATCGCCGAGCGGTCGGTGAAGGTCCTCGAGCAGTTCGAGACCATGACCCGCGAGGGCATCAGGCTGTCGCCGGAGAGCATCGTGGCCATGGGGCGCAGCGAGGGCCGCAAGAACCGCTGGCGCACCGTGGCGCTGTGGATCATCGCCGCGACATTCATCGGCATCCTGATCGCCGTCCGGAATATGTGATTGCACTGCAATCACACAAGTGATAGCATCGCTATCATTTCGTGCCGGAGGGGCGTCATGGCAAGCCTGACCATCCGCAAGCTCGACGACGGCGTCAAAACCTATCTGCGGCTGCGCTCGGCCAAGAACCGCAGGTCGGTCGAGGAAGAGGTCCGGGTCATCCTGCGGGAGCTGATCGAGGGCCGCGAGGAGCCGCTGACGCCGTTTGCGGTGCCGCCTGCCCCATCCGCCACACCGGCGCCGCAGCGCACCGGCGCCCTCCCCGAGGCCAGCATCACCCTGATCATCGGCGGCGGGATCGCGGCGTACAAGTCGCTCGACCTGATCCGCAGGCTGAAGGAACGGCGCATCGAGGTCCGCTGCGTGCTGACCAAGGCGGCCCAGCAATTCGTGACGCCGCTGGCGGCGAGCGCCCTGTCGCATGAGCGCGTCTATACCGACCTGTTCGACCCCCAGAGCGAGTTCGACGCCGGACACATTCGTCTCGCGCGCGACTGCGACCTGATCGTCGTGGCGCCGGCGACGGCCGACCTGATGGCGAAGATGGCGAACGGCCACGCCGACGACCTCGCCAGCGCGATCCTGCTCGCGACCAACCGCAAGGTGCTGCTGGCGCCGGCGATGAACCCGCTGATGTGGAGCAACGCGGCAACGCGCCGCAACGTCGCTCAGCTCCAGCGCGACGGCGTGGTGCTGATTGGCCCGAACGCGGGCGAGATGGCCGAGGCCGGCGAAGCTGGAACAGGCCGCATGTCGGAAGCCATCGAGATCGCCAACGCCGCCGAGCGGTTGCTGCGACCGCCGGTGCCGCGGCCGCTCGCCGGCAGGCGCGTGCTGATCACCGCGGGTCCCACGCACGAGCCGATCGACCCCGTGCGCTACATCGCCAACCGCTCCTCCGGCAAGCAGGGCTTTGCCATTGCCGCCGCCGCGCAGGCCGCCGGCGCCGAGGTGATCCTGGTGAGCGGCCCGGTCGACCTCGACGATCCACCCGGTGTGACGGTGAAGCACGTCGAATCGGCACGGCAGATGCTGGAGCAGGTTCAGGCCGCGCTTCCCGCCGATATCGCGATCTTCGCCGCGGCGGTCGCCGACTGGCGCGTCGCCAACGAGGGTGAGCAGAAGCTGAAGAAGACCGCGGCCGGCATGCCGCCGCTTCAGCTGGTCGAGAATCCCGACATCCTCGCCACGATCTCGAAGCTGACCGACAAGCGCCCACCTCTGGTGATCGGCTTTGCCGCCGAAACCGAACATCTCATCGACAACGCCAAAGCAAAACTCGCGCGCAAGGGCTGCGACTGGATCGTCGCCAATGACGTGTCGCCGGCCACCGGCGTGATGGGCGGCGACCGTAACACGGTCCACCTCCTCAGCCGCAAGGACGGTGCGAAGGACGGCGAGATTGCAGTTGATGCCTGGCCGGTGATGACCAAGGAACAGGTCGCCATCGAGCTGGTCGCGCATGTCGCCAGAAGCGTAACCGACAAATCCCTGGAGACGGCATCTTGAGCACGAAGGTCACGGTCGAACTGCAGTGCCTCGCCCATGCCGAAGGTCTGCCGTTGCCGGCCTATCAGACCAGCGAGGCCGCCGGCCTCGACCTGATGGCAGCCGTTCCGGACAGCGAGCCGATGACGCTCGCCCCGGGCCAATACGCGCTGGTGCCGACGGGCCTTGCGATCGCGCTGCCGGGTGGGCACGAGGCGCAGGTGCGGCCACGTTCGGGGCTTGCCGCCAAGCACGGCGTCACCGTGCTGAACTCGCCGGGCACGATCGACGCCGACTACCGCGGCGAGATCAAGGTGATCCTGATCAACCACGGCGCGGCGCCCTTCGTGATCAAGCGCGGCGAGCGCATCGCCCAAATGGTGATCGCACCCGTGGTGCAGGCTGCCCTGGTTCCCGTTGGGACGTTGTCGCCGACCGATCGCGGCGCCGGCGGCTTCGGCTCGACCGGCCGCTGACTTCCTGACCTCTTCCGCGAGCGAGCGGGAACGCGCACCCTGATCGCGGCGCGCCATCCGCGCGACCTGCGGAATCCCAAGAACCATGTGCGCGGGAACACCACGGCGGCATTTTTGGGGGGCCTCCTTTACGTTCACGATCTGGACTCTTACCGGCGGAGTCGCGGTGGGGGTATTGTCTTTTGATTCGCGCGCGACGGGGGTCGCCGCGCGCAAATTCGTGCGGTCTTGGGGCAACTATGTCAGGCGTGATCGTGTCGATGCGTCGGACGCTGCTGTCGTGCACGTCGCTGGCGCGCAGCGCATTGATTGGGAGCGCTCTTGCGGCGCTGCTGCCGGCTGCGCCGGCCAGGGCCGCCGATCTCATCGACACCCTCTCCACCATGCTGGATTTCAACCGGCAGGAACTCGCCGTCCTCGCCACTGCGCTGGCGCTGCTCGGCTTCTCGGTGGTGGCCGCGATCCTGTTGATGCGCACGCGGGTGCGCCTGGTCAAGAACGAGGCGCGGCTGCGCACCCGGATCGGGGAACTTCAGCTCCAGGCCGACCGCTTCGGCGCGTTGCTGTTCGCCGAGCCGCAGATCCTGATCTCCTGGCCGGCCGGCGACAACCGCGTTCAGATTTCCGGCGACATCTCCATGGTGCTGCCGCGCGACTCCTCCCCGCAGCGCGTGCTGGCGTTCGGAACCTGGCTGCCCCCGGAGCCCGCGCTCCAGATGGACCATGCCGTCGACGCGCTGCGCGATCGCGGCGACGGGTTCCAGCTGACCTTGACCACCGCGCACGGCCATACGCTGGAAGCGATCGGCCGCGCCATCGGCGGCCAGGCCATAGTCCGGATTCGCGAGCTCTCAGGACTGCGCCGCGATCTGGCCGAGACCCATCTGCGCTACAAGGCGCTCTCCGACGAGACCGAGATGCTGCGCGGCCTCGCCGCCGCCGCACCCTGGCCAATCTGGGCCAAGAGTGAGAACGGCGCGCTGACCTACGCCAATCCGGCCTATGTGCGCGCCACCGAAGCGAACAGCGTCACCGACGCCCAGGAGCGCCAGCTCGAGCTGCTCGACAGCGCCAACCGCACCGCGATGGAACGGGGCCTGAAGGACGCGGCCAATTTCAGCTCGCGGCTGCCGATCGTGATCGGCGGCGAGCGGCGTATCTATGACGTGCGCGCCATCAATGTGGGCGGCGGCAGCGTCGGCGTCGCAATCGATGCCAGCGAGGCGGATGCGCTGAGGTCGGCGCTGGTGCGAATGGCGGAGGCGCACCGCCGCACGCTCGACCAGCTCTCCTCCGGCGTTGCCGTGTTCGACGGCCAGCGCCGCCTTGCCTTCTACAACGATTCCTATCGGCGGCTGTGGGACCTCGACCGCACCTTCCTCGACGCCAACCCCGACGATTCCAGCGTGCTGGACCAGCTCCGCGCCGCGCGCAAGCTGCCGGAGCAGCCGGATTTCCGCGCCTGGAAGGCCAAGCTGCACGAAGCCTATCGCGCGGTCGAGACCGCCAAGGACACCTGGTTCCTGCCTGACGGCCGCGCGCTCTCGGTCGTCACCACGCCGAACCCCGAGGGCGGCGTCACTTACCTGTTCGACGACGTCACCGAAAGCCTCGACCTCGCCCGCCGCTTCGACGGCCTGATCCGCGTTCAGCGCGAGACGCTGGACAGCCTCGCCGAGGGAGTGGCGGTGTTCGGCAGCAACGGCAAGGCGCAGCTGTTCAATCCGGCCTTCGTCCGCATGTGGAAGCTCTCCAGCGATGCCATGCGCGACGAGCCGCACATCCAGACGGTGGAAGGCTGGTGCCATCAGCTCTACGACGATCCCGTCGTCTGGCGACAGATCCGCGAGGCCATCACCTCGATCGAAAACCGCGCCGACGTGCCGCTGAAGCTGGAGCGCAAGGACGGCAGCGTGCTCGACGGCATGATCCGGCCGCTGCCCGACGGCGCCACCATGCTGACGTTCCAGGACATCACCGACACCGAGAATGTCGAGCGCGCACTGCGCGAGCGCAACGAGGCGCTAGAGGCCGCCGACCAGATGAAGGTGGATTTCGTCCACCACGTCTCCTACGAGCTGCGCTCGCCGCTCACCACCATCATCGGCTTTGCGCATTTCCTCAGCGATCCCTCGACCGGGCCGTTGACGCCGAAGCAGGCCGAATATCTCGACTACGTCACCAAATCGACCAACGCGCTGCTCGCGCTCACCAACAACATCCTGGATCTCGCCACCATCGACGCCGGCGCGATGAAGCTGGAACTCGGGCAAGTCGACGTCAGCAAGGCCATCGAGCTCGCCGCGGAGGGCATCCAGGACCGGCTCGCCACCGACCGCATCCGCCTCAAGGTCGAGATCGCGCCCGACGTCGGCAGCTTCGTCGGCGACGAGAAGCGCGTGGTGCAGGTGCTCTATAACCTCCTCGCCAACGCCGTCGGGTTTTCTCCACAGGATTCCACCGTCGGCATCAGCGCGCGCCGCACCGAACGCAGCGTGGTCTTCACCGTGACAGATTCGGGACCTGGAATACCTGCCGACATGAAGGACAAGGTATTCAACTGGTTCGAAAGCCGCTCGCAGGGCTCGCGTCACCGCGGCGCCGGGCTCGGCCTGTCGCTGGTGCGCTCCTTCGTCGAGCTGCATGGCGGCAAGGTGCGGGTGGATTCGATCGTCGGCCGCGGCACGGTCGTGATCTGCGATTTCCCGACCGACCAGGCGGCGCATCGCGACGCCGCCGAATGACTGATACAACCACATTCTCCGTCGCGCTCCACAACGAGACGGCCACTGCGCAATTGATGGCCGACCTCGCGCTGCTGGTCGGCCCCGGTGACGTCATCACCCTCACCGGCGATCTCGGTGCCGGCAAGACTGCGGCAGCACGCAGCCTGATCCGCTACCTCGCCGGCGACGAGACGCTGGAAGTGCCGAGCCCGACCTTCACGCTGGTGCAGGGCTACGAGCTGCCGCCTTTCCCGGTGATGCATGCCGATCTCTACCGCGTCGAGGACGAGAGCGAGCTCGAGGAGATCGGCCTGTCGCCGCTCCCGGATGCCACCCTCGTCCTGATCGAATGGCCGGAGCGCGCGCCCTCGGCGATGCCCGCGGATCGCATCGACATCGCACTGACGCATCGGCCGGCGCTGGGCTCGAGCGCACGCGCCGCCGACATCACCGGTCACGGCAGGGCCGCCGCCATCGTTGCGCGGCTGAAGGCGCTGCGCGAATTCCTCGACGCATCCGGTTACATGGAGGCGACGCGCAGGCGCATGGCCGGCGATGCCTCGACGCGCTCCTATGCGCGGCTGCTGCGCGACGACAGCATCGTCATCCTCATGAACTTTCCGCAGCGGCCCGACGGCGCGGCCCTCTACAACGGAAAGTCCTACAGCGCCGCGGTGCATCTTGCGGAAAACGTCAAACCCTTCGTCGCGATCGCCGAAGGCCTGCGCGCGCAGGGAATCTCTGCGCCCGCGATTCATCATTCCAACCTCGATCATGGCTTCCTCATTACCGAGGACTTTGGCAACGAAGGTGTGATCGAGGGCGATCCGCCACGCCCGATCGGCGAGCGCTACGAAGCCGCGACCGACCTGCTGGCGATGCTGCATGGCAAGGCGCTGCCGGAGACGCTGCCGCTGGACGGGAAGACCTACGAGATCCCCCTCTTCGACGTTGAGGCGATGCTGATCGAAATCGGATTGATGCCGGAATGGTACCTGCCCGATCGCAACGCGCCGTTGAGCGACGAGAAGCGCGCAGAATTCTTCGCGATGTGGCGCGAGCTGCTCAGCACACCGCTGGCGGCGCCGAAGACATGGATCATCCGCGACTATCACTCACCCAATTTGATCTGGCTCGCGGAGCGCACCGGCATCGCGCGCGTCGGCGTGATCGACTTCCAGGACACCGTGCTGGGGCCGCATTCCTACGACGTGGTGTCGCTGCTTCAGGACGCCCGCATCGACGTGCCCGAGAACATCGAGCTGACGCTGCTGTCGCGCTACATCAAGGCGCGGCGCGCGCAGGACACGAGCTTCGATGCGGCCGGCTTTGCCGAGCTCTGCCGTCGCCCCAACAAGCCTGATTCGGGCTCGATTTACCGGCCGTTAGCCAAGACGTCGGTATTCTGGCGGCGAAGCAGCCGGATGATTGCGGGGCTGGAGCGGGACAGATGGCGGGACAGACGGACCAGCGCGGCAACGGCCGGGTTGTTTTCGAACGCGGGATTCCGGCGCAGGTGATGGGAATCGACGGCACCTGGCGGCGCGACTGCACCATGGAGGACGTCTCCGAGAGCGGCGCCAAGTTGACCATCGATGGCTCGGTCGAAGGGCTCCATCTGAAGGAATTCTTTCTCCTGCTGTCGTCGACCGGGCTGGCGTACCGGCGCTGCGAGCTTGCTTGGGTCAATGGCGACCAGATCGGCGTCAATTTCCTCAAGCTCGGCGACAGAAAGAAAAAGGCCCGTTCCGCGACCATTGGGGCATGACGGCAACACCCGTCGTACAACCGTCACGGCGGGTGGTTAAGGCGGTCGAGATGCCATGCGGCTGATCGAGCCTCGTGGTAGGATTGCTGCGAACGCGAAAGGCCTGAGAAAGCGAAGGATGCCCGTCAAACCGACCAAAGCCATGGTGCTCGCCGCAGGGTTTGGCCTGCGCATGCGCCCCCTGACGGACACGATGCCGAAGCCGATGGTGCCGGTGGCCGGCCAGCCGCTGCTCGACCACGTGCTCGACAAGCTCGGCCGGGCCGGCGTGACCGAAGCGGTGGTCAACGTGCATTATCTGCCGGACCAGATCATCAATCACGTCGCGTCGCGCCAGCACCCGCGCGTGACCATCTCCGACGAGCGCGACCAAGTGCTCGGCACCGGCGGCGGCGTGGTCAAGGCGCTGCCGCTGCTCGGCGACGCGCCGTTCTTCCACGTCAATTCCGACACGCTGTGGATCGACGGCGTGCGCTCGAACCTGACGCGGCTCGCTGAAAATTTCGACCCTGATCGCATGGATATCCTGCTGCTGATGGCGCCGACCGCAACCAGCATCGGCTATGGCGGCCGCGGCGATTACGGCATGCTGCCTGACGGCGCCCTGCGCAAGCGCAAGGAAAAAGAGGTCGTTCCGTTCGTCTATGCCGGCGCGGCGATCATGTCGCCGTCGATCTTCGAAGGCGCCCCGAAGGGCGAGTTCTCTTTGACCAGAATGTTCGATCGCGCCAACGAGCAGGAGCGGCTGTTCGGCCTGCGGCTTGACGGTGTCTGGATGCATGTCGGCACGCCCGATGCCGTTCACGCCGCGGAAGAGGCGTTTCTGGAGAGCGTGGCGTAAGGCTACAGCAAATGGTGCCGTGGGGCAGTGCCCGCCCCGCGAGGTTGTCATTCCGGGGCGCGCGCACGCGCGAACCCGGAATCTCGAGATTCCGGGTTCGATGCTTCGTATCGCCCCGGAATGACGGTGGGACAACGGGGAAGACCTCGCTCCTGCGCATGACCATTTGACCCCACCTCCCTATATTGCCCTGATTCTCGAATCAGGCGGCTCATGCGCGTTTTCAGCGTTCCCATCTCAGTTCCGTTCCTGCGCACGGTCGTCACGGCCCTGCTCGACGGCCGCCTGGTCGAGGGGTTCGAGGCCCGCAAGGAGCCGGCGCGGCTGGCCGACGCCACGCTGTACCTGCCGACCAGGCGCGCGATGCGCGTCGTGCGTGAGATCTTTCTCGATGAAATGAAAGCGGATGCGGTCGTGCTGCCGCGCATCGTCGCGCTCGGCGACATCGACGAGGACGAGCTCGCCTTCGCCGGCGAAAGCGAGCAGTTTTCCGGTGCAACGCCGCTCGACATTCCGCCGCGGCTGGGCGAGCTCGAACGGCGGCTGACGCTGGCGCAGCTCGTCGCCGCCTGGGCCAAGGGCCCGGTGCTGTCGCCGCTGGTGGTCGGCGGGCCGGCCTCGACGCTGGCGCTTGCATCCGATCTCGCGCGCCTGATCGACGACATGGTCACGCGCGGCGTGGACTGGAGCGCGCTCGACGGCCTGGTACCGGACCAGCTCGACCGCTACTGGCAGCACTCGCTCGAATTCCTGCGCATCGCGCGCATCGCCTGGCCCAATCATCTCGCCGAGATCAACCGCATCGAGCCGGCCGCACGGCGCGATCTCCTGATCGCGGCGGAAGCCAAACGGCTGACCGCGCATCCGGGCGGGCCGGTGATCGCGGCGGGGTCGACCGGCTCGATGCCTGCCACCGCAAAATTCCTGCACGCAGTCGCCGCGCTGCCGCATGGCGCGGTGGTGCTGCCGGGCCTCGACACCGATCTCGACGACGACGCCTGGCGCACCATCGGCGGCGTGCTTGATGCGCTCGGCAAGTTCGCGGAGCATCCGGCCTCGAACCATCCGCAATATGCCATGCACGCGCTGCTGCAGCGTTTCGGTATCAAGCGTGGCGATGTCGAATTGCTTCAGCCCCCAGCGGAAGACGGCCGCGATCTGCTCGCGTCCGAATCGATGCGGCCGTCCGCCAGGACGGAAGTCTGGCACGACCGGCTGAAGCAGCCTGACGTCGCTGCGAAGATCGCCGGCGGCATGAAGAACCTCGCTGTCGTCGAGGCCCCCAATCCTGAAATGGAAGCGCTCGCGATTGCCATTGCTATGCGCGAGGCGCGGTATCTCGACAAGTCGGCGGCGCTGGTGACGCCCGACCGTGCGCTGGCGCGGCGGGTGATGGCGGCGCTGACCCGATGGGACCTAGCCTTCGACGATTCCGGCGGCGATGTGCTGATGGAAACATCCGGCGGCACTTTCGCGCGTCTCGCGGCGGAGGCGGCGACCAAGGGCCTGGAGCCGGCGACATTGCTGGCGATGCTGAAGCATCCGTTATGCCGGCTCGGCCGCGCACCCGGCGCGTGGAAGAGGGCAATCGAAGGCCTCGAGCTCGCAGTCCTGCGCGGCACGCGCCCGCCGGCGGCCACCGCAGGCTTGTTGCGCGAATTCAACCGTTTCCGCGAGGAACTGGCAAAGCTCGGGCGCCGCGAGGTCTCCGCGCTGCACCGCGCCGAGCCGCGGGCGCGTCTGAAGGCGGAGGATCTCGATCGCATCCAGGCGCTGATCGATGTCCTGCAAAAGGCATTGGCGCCGATCGAGAGCCTGCCGTCCTCGAAGCCATATGACTTCGCCGAGCTCGCGCATCGGCACCGCGAGATCCTGATTGAGCTGACGCGCGACGAGCAGGGCATCCCGCTCGCCTTCGAGGAGCGCGATGGTCTTTCGCTCGCCAGCGCCTTTGACGATCTCCTGCGCGGCGGCACGACCAGCGGATTGATGGTGCCGCTGCCGGATTATTCCGACGTCTTCCAGACGGCGTTCGGCGATCGCGCGGTGCGGCGGCGCGACAGACCCGGCGCCCGCTTGCAGATCTACGGTCCGCTGGAATCGCGCCTGATGCAGGCCGACCGCATCATCGTGGGCGGCCTGATCGAAGGCGTCTGGCCGCCGGCGCCGCGCATCGATCCCTGGCTCAGCCGGCCGATGCGGCACGAGCTCGGGCTCGACCTGCCGGAGCGCCGCATCGGCCTCTCCGCCCATGACTTCGCGCAGCTGCTCGGCGGCGACGAGGTGATCCTCACCCATTCCGCCAAGGCCGGCGGTGCACCGGCGGTCGCCTCGCGCTTCCTGCACCGTCTGGAGGCGGTCGCGGGCGATGATCTCTGGAGCGCGGCTGTCCGTGCCGGCGAGAAATATGTGCAGTTTGCGGCCGCACTGGACCAGCCCGACGACGTCAGACCGATCAAGCAGCCGGAGCCGCGGCCGCCGCGCGCGATGCGGCCGCTCAAGATGTCCGTCACCGAAATCGAAGACTGGCTGCGCGATCCCTATACGATCTACGCCAAACGCATCCTGCGGCTCGATGCGCTCGATCCTGTCGACATGCCGCTCTCGGCTGCCGACCGCGGTTCGGCGATTCACGATGCGCTCGGCGAGTTCACCGAGGCCTATGCCGCACATCTGCCCGACGATCCCGCGCGCGTGCTGCGTGCGATCGGCGAGAAACATTTTGCGCCGCTGATGGAGCGCCCTGAGGCGCGGGCGCTGTGGTGGCCACGCTTCCAGCGTATCGCGCGCTGGTTCGGCGAATGGGAGACGGCGCGGCGCGGCGCGATCGAGGCAATCACGGCCGAGACCCGGGGCGAGATCTCGATCCCGCTCGACAACGCGCGTATTTTCTATCTTTCCGCGCGCGCCGACCGCATCGAGCGCCGCAAGGGCGGCGGCTACGCCATTCTCGACTACAAGACCGGGCAGCCGCCGACTGGCAAGCAGGTCCGCATGGGCCTGTCGCCGCAGCTCACGCTGGAAGCCGCGATTCTGCGCGAGGGCGGCTTCCCTGATATCGACGCCGGCTCCTCCGTGAGCCAGCTCGTCTATGTCCGCCTCAGCGGCAACAATCCGCCGGGCGAGGAGCGCATCCTCGAGCTCAAGTTCAAGCAAGGCGACGAGCCGCAGCCGCCCGACACCGCGGCAGCCGAGGCGCGAGCCAAGCTGGAAGCGCTGATCCGTGCCTTCGAGGACGAGAGCCAGGCCTATACCTCGCTGAATCTGCCGATGTGGGCGAACCGCTACGGCACCTATGACGACCTCGCCCGGATCAAGGAATGGTCCGCGGCCGGCGGATTGGGGATCGAGGAATGGTGAAGGCGCCGCGGCCCATCCCTGACGAGGTGCGCGCGCGGCAGGCGCGTGCATCGGATCCCACCGCATCGGCCTTCGTCTCGGCCAATGCCGGCTCGGGCAAGACCCATGTGCTGGTGCAGCGCGTGATCCGCCTGTTGCTGTCGGGCGTGCCGCCGGAAAGAATCCTCTGCATCACCTTCACCAAGGCCGCCGCGGCCAACATGGCCGAGCGCGTGTTCACCACGCTCGGGCATTGGGTGACGCTGGATGATGCCGGGCTCGATGCCGCGATCCGCGCCGTCGGCATCCCGCATCCGAGCGCAAAGCTGCGGCGCGAGGCACGGAAGCTATTCGCCTGCGCGCTGGAGACCCCGGGCGGGCTGAAGGTGCAGACCATCCATGCGCTGTGCACCCGCCTGCTCCAGCAGTTTCCGTTCGAGGCCAACGTGCCGGCGCGCTTTGCCGTGATCGACGAGCGCGACCAGACCGACATGATGGAGCGCGCCAATCTGAAGGTGCTGCTGGAGGCAGCGCGCGCCCCCGAGAGCGTGACCGGACGCGCGCTCCTGACCGCCATGGCGAGCGCCGCCGATGTCACCTTCAAGGAGGTCGTGCGCGAGGCGTGCCTCAGTCGCGATCACTTCATGGCCTGGACCGACGAGGCCGGCAACGCGGAAGCCGCAGCGGCGCAAATGGCTGCGGTGCTCGGCGCTGACGCGAGCGACCGCATCGAGGACGTCGAGACGGAGATTCTCGACGGCCCGTTCCTGCCGCGCTCGCGCTGGGACGACATCGCCTTCGCGCTGGAGGACGGCAGCAAGTCGGACAATGACCAGGCCGGGCGGATGCGCGCGGCAAAGGCTTTTTCCGGCAGCGACCAGGTCGATGCTTATCTGTCCGTCTTCCTCACCGACGACAAGCTGCCGCGCAAGGCGGTGCTGACCAAGAAATTCTGCGATCACAACCCATCCGTTGCCCGCCTGTTCGAGGCCGAGGCGCAGCGTCTTTCAGGACTGATCGAAAAGCGTCGCGCCGTGACGGTTCGTGACCGCACCGCCGCGCTGCTGCACATCGCGACCGCGGCCGCCGCAAATTACCGCCGCGAGAAGCAGGAGCGCGGGCTGCTCGACTATGACGACCTCATCGACAAGACGCTGGCGATGCTCGATCGCGTCGCCTCGGGCTGGGTGCATTACAAGCTCGACCGTGGCGTCGACCACGTGCTGATCGACGAAGCCCAGGACACGAGCCCCCGGCAGTGGGACATCGTCGCGCACATCATCTCCGAATTCACCGCCGGCGAAGGCGCGCGCGAGGGGCTGAACCGCACCATCTTCGCGGTCGGCGACGAGAAGCAGTCGATCTTCTCGTTCCAGGGCGCAGCGCCGCACGAGTTCGATGCGCGCCGGCGCGAGCTGCATCGCAAGTTCACCGCGGCCGGGCTGAAGTTCGACCCGGTCGCCTTCACCTATTCGTTCCGCTCGGGCGCGACGATCCTGCACTCGGTCGACCACGTCTTCCGCGAGCCCGCGATCTACAAGAGCATCCACTCGGTCGAGATCGGCCATCCCCTGCACAACGCGCTCAGCGATGCCGGGCCGAGCGTGATCGAACTGTGGGATCTGGCCGAGGCCGACGACAGGCAGGACATCGAGGGTTGGCGTGCCCCGTTCGACGGCGTCGCCGTCACCAGCCCTGAGGTCAAGCTTGCCCGGCGCATCCAGGCCGAGATCAAGCGGCTGGTCGAGAGCGGCACGCTGACGGGGCACGAGGGCGAGCGCCGCCCGCTGCGCTACGGCGACATGCTGATCCTGGTGCGCCGGCGCGGCAACGCCTTCGACGCCGTGATCCAGGCGCTGAAGCACGCCAATATCCCGGTCGCCGGCGCCGACCGGCTCAAGCTCACCGAGCACATTGCCATCATCGATTTGATGAACCTTGCCGATGCGCTGCTGCTGCCGCAGGACGATCTCGCGCTCGCGGTGGCGCTGAAGAGCCCGCTGTTCGGTCTCGATGACGACGATTTGTTCACGCTCGCCCATGACCGCAAGGGATCGCTGCGCCGCGCGCTCGGCGAGCATGCGGCTGAGAGCGAAAAGTTCGGTACGGCATTGCGGCGCCTGGAAGCCTGCGAGATTCGTGCGCGCGAGGAGACGCCGTTCGCCTTCTATGCCTGGCTGCTCGGCGGCGATGGCGGACGCGCGCGCATCCTGCGCCGGCTCGGGCACGAGGCCAACGATGCGCTCGACGAATTCCTGGAGCTCGCGCTGAACTACGAGCGCAAGGCGCCGGCCTCGCTGCAGGGCTTCATGGCCTGGCTGCGTTCGGCCGACACCGAGGTGAAGCGCGACATGGAGATCTCGCGCGACGAGGTGCGGGTGATGACCGTGCACGGCGCCAAGGGGCTCGAGGCGTCCGTCGTCTTCATGGTCGACACGACATCGTCGCCCGCGGACTCGCAGCGGGTTCGGCTGATTCACGTGCCGCGCGGCAATGGCGGCGAGGTGGTGGTCTGGGCCGGGCGCAAGGCGGATGATCCCAAGCCGGTTGCCGAGGCGCGCAAGGCGATGCTCGATGAGACCGAGGACGAGTATCGCCGCCTGCTCTACGTCGCGATGACGCGCGCGGCCGACCGGCTGATCGTCGGCGGCTGCATGCCCGGCAACATGAGGACGGTCCGCAAGCTGAGCTGGTACGACCTCGTCGACACCGGGCTCAAAGGCTCAGGCCTGGACAAGCAGGTGATCGAGGCGCCGCTCGGCAAGGTGACCCGGTTCGCCCGGCCGGAGGACGTCGCGGCGCTGGGCACGCCGGCGATTTCCGTGGACCGCACCGTCGCATTGCCGGACTGGCTGCGGACGCCGGCGCGCGAGATGGTCGACGACGATCCTGTGCGTCCCTCGGGCCAGCCTGCCGAGGAAGGCCGCAGCGTGCGATCAGGCGAATCGGTGCAGTCCCGCGCTCTGGCGCTGCAGCGCGGCACGCTGGTGCACCGTCTGCTGCAATCCCTGCCCGACATCGCCATTGAGCGCCGTCGCGAGGCGGCGCTGGGCTTCATGGCACGCAATGCCTCGGACTGGCCGGAGGCCGACCGCACCGTGCTGGTCGACAAGGTGCTCAGCTTGATCACGGAGCCGCGTTTCGCGCCCGTCTTTGCCGCCGGCAGCCGGGCGGAGGTCGCCATCGCCGGCCGGCTGGAGCGGCAAGGCCGCCCCCCGGCGCTGGTGTCGGGGCAGATCGACCGGCTGGTCGTTCGCCCCGAGGAGGTCCTGATCGTCGATTTCAAGACCAACCAGGCGGCCCCCAGAAGCGCCGCAGAGGCGCCGGCGGCCTATGTCCGCCAGCTTGCGCTGTACCGGGCGGTGCTGTCGCGGCTTTATCCCCGAAAGCCCGTCAGGGCCGTCCTGCTCTGGACGGAGGCCCTTGAATATATGGAGATTTCGGCCCCCGCGCTGGACGCGGCGCTGGCATCCCTTCATCTCGGTGTGAGCGTCCTTGACCCGGCAAGGAGCCGTTCATAGGTTGACCGCATGATCCCGGGCGCGATTCCAGGTCGCGCCGATTCTCTTTCAACCGAGTGAGGTACTCCCAATGGCCGTTAGCAAGGTTTCCGACGCCGATTTCGAAGCCGAAGTGCTCAAGGCGAACGGCCCCGTGGTCGTCGATTTCTGGGCCGAATGGTGCGGCCCTTGCCGCATGATCGCGCCCGCGCTCGACGAAATCGCCGGCGCGATGGGCGACAAGGTCAAGATCGTGAAGCTCAACGTCGACGAGAGCCCGAAGACCGCCTCCAAGTACGGCGTGATGTCGATCCCGACCCTGATGATCTTCAAGGGCGGCGAGATGGCCTCCCGCCAGGTCGGCGCGGCGCCCAAGGCGAAGCTGCAGCAGTGGATCACCTCCGCGGTCTGATCCGCCTCGAAGATTATTTTCGGAAGCGGCCGGCGAAAGCCGGCCGTTTGCGTTGGTGGGACGTGTTCAGCGTATGACGAGTCCCGCCCTTGCCAGCCCCGCCTGCGAAGCGCGCCCGAAGATCGAGCTCTCTCGTCGCGATGGAGGCGCGTTCGGTCGACGAGATCCCGCGTGGCAAGGAATGGCAATATGAACCCAAGTGGGACGGCTTCCGCTGCCTGCTGTCGCGCAGCGGCGGCAACGTCGATCTGCGCTCGAAATCCGGCGAGGATCTTGCGCGCTATTTCCCCGAGATCGTCACCGCCGCGCTGAAGCTGAAGGCGGACCGCTTCACGCTCGACGGTGAGATCGTGGTGCCGCAAGGCAAGGGCTTTTCGTTCGACGCGCTGCTGCAGCGAATTCATCCTGCCGCAAGCCGGGTGAAGAGGCTCGCCCAGGAGACGCCCGCGCTCTACCTCGTTTTCGATCTGCTCGCGACGGCCGGGGACAAGCAGCTTGCCAAGGCGCCGCTTCGCGAGCGACGGCCGGCACTGGAAGCTTTTGCGAAGTCCCATCTCAAGGGCAGCATCTTCCGGCTTTCGCCTGCGACGACGAGTTACGCCACGGCCGGGAAATGGCTCGCGCAATCCGGTGGCGGCTCGGATGGCGTCATCGCCAAGCGCGTCGACCTGCCCTATCAGGCGGGCAATCGCGACGGCATGCAGAAGATCAAGAAATTCCGCAGCGCCGATTGCGTGGTCGGCGGCTTCCGCTACGCCACCAACAAGATCGCCGGCCGCAAGGTGGTCGGCTCGCTGCTGCTCGGACTGTACGACGATGACGGCCTGCTGCACCATGTCGGCTTCACCTCGGCCATCAAGGCGGAGGAGAAGCCCGACCTGACCGACCGGCTGGAGGCGCTGATCGGCGAGCCCGGCTTCACCGGGAACGCACCGGGCGGGCCGAGCCGCTGGTCGACCGAACGCTCGGCGAAATGGTGTCCACTGAAGCCGAAGCTTGTCATCGAAGTCTGCTACGATCATTTCAGCGGCGACCGCTTCCGCCACGGCACCTCGATCCTGCGCTGGCGCCCGGACAAGGCGCCACGGCAATGCCGCTTCGAGCAGCTGAAGCAGAAGGTGGCGGATCCCATGAAGCTGTTGAAGTAATGGGCGACGCGCGACCCTACTTGATCCATCCCGTCGCGAGCGCGTTCGCCAGCTCCGGCTGGTTGTTGCGGCGCGCCAGCGCGGCCATGGCCTCGTGATCATAGGCCACGTTTCGAAACGTCACCCGCCAAGCACCATCGAGGAGCTCGAAGATCGCATATCGCGCGTGGGGCGTGCCGGCCTCGACGACATGCGGGAACGGATGCTTGTCGCGATAACCAGGGCTGCCGACGCTGCCGGGATTGACGATCAGCCGGCCGTCGCGCAAGCGCACGGCACGGGCGAGATGGGTGTGGGCGCACAGGATCAGCGGCTGCGTGATCCCAAGCGCAAATTGCTCGATGCGATCGAGCGGCGACAGCGCGACCGTGCCATCGGGATGCACGGTGTCGAGCCAATAGACTTCATCATTGCCGGGCGTTGCGTGGCAAAGAAACACCTGCTCACGGAAGACACGCGTCATCGGATGCCCGCGCAGCCAGTCGAGCTGCGCGGCATCGAGTTGGGCGTGGGCGGGCCGATCCCACGAGCCCATCTTCTCCGGCGGACGGTCGAGCAGATAGCGGTCGTGATTGCCGAGCACATGCACGGCATCGAGCCGCATCAGGATCTCGACCGTGCTGCGCGCATCGAGCGGGCCGCTCAGCATGTCGCCGAGATTGACGATGTCGGCGATGCCGTGCGTGCGGATGTCGGCGAGCACGGCCTCCAGCGCGAGGTAATTTCCGTGGACGTCGGCGATCGCGGCGAAACGCATCGGCATTTCTCTCTCGTTCCCCAGACGCAGCGCAGCGCCTCTTCAGCGGTGCGCTGCAGAGCCGGGGCCCATGTTGCGGCATTCTGGGTCCCGGCTCTGCGGCTCATCGCTGGCGCGATGCGCCTTGTCCGGGACACAAGACCGTCTATGCAGGAGGCGTGCCGTTGATCGCCAGCACGTGGCCGGCGAGATACAGCGAGCCTGATATCAGGATGCGTGGCGGCACGTCGTAGGCGAGCTTGGCCAAGGCGCGCAGCGCGGCTTCGACGCCGGAAACGGTTTCGACGCGCATGCCGAGGCTGCGCGCGGCATCCGCGAGGCGATCGATCGGCATTGCGTTCTCGGTGTCGGGAATCGGCACCGCGATGATATGGCGGGTGAGGCCGGCGAAATTGGCGAGAAATCCCTGCGCGTCCTTGTTGGCCATCATGCCCGCGATCACCACCAGCGGCCGCGACACCCGCTCCTCGAGATCGCCGAGCGCCGCAGCAGCGACACGCCCGCCCTCCGCATTGTGGCCGCCGTCGAGCCAGATCTCGGAGCCCTGCGGACCCCAGGACAGCAGTTCGCCCGAGGTGAGGCGCTGCATCCGCGCCGGCCATTCGGCACCGACAATGCCGGCTTCGAACGCGGCGTGATTGACCTTGATGGCTGGAAGCGCACGCAGCGTCGCGATCGCAAGCCCGGCATTGGCGAATTGGTGGCGGCCGAACAGACGCGGCGCCGGAAGATCCATCAAGCCGCGATCGTCGGAATAGACCAGACGCCCGCGCTCGACATTGACGTGCCAGTTTTCGCTTGCGGCAAACAGCGGCGCACGCATGCGTTTGGCCTGCGCTTCGATCACGGCCATCGCCTCCGGCATTTGCTCGGCGCAAATCACGGGCACGCCGTGCTTGATGATCGCGGCCTTCTCACCGGCAATCGACGTCAGCGTATCGCCGAGGAAATCCATGTGGTCCATGCTGACGGGCGTGATCACGCAGGCCGCCGGCGCATCGACCACGTTGGTCGAATCGAGCCGGCCGCCGAGGCCGACTTCGAGCAGCACCACATCGGCCGCGTTCTGCGCGAACAGGTGAAACGCGGCAGCCGTCTTCAGCTCGAACAATGTCGCGGCCTCGCCGGCATTGACGCGCTCGACCTCTTCCAGCGCGGCGCGCAGCTCGTCGTCGCCGACGAGCACGCCGCCGCCCACACGGCCGAGCCGGAAGCATTCGTTGATGCGGACGAGATAGGGCGAGGTATAGGCGTGGACCCGCAAGCCCGCAGCTTCCAGCGTCGCGCGCAGATAAGCCAGCGTCGAGCCCTTACCGTTGGTGCCGGCGATGTGGATCACCGGCGCAAGCTTGCGTTCGGGGTGGCCGAGCCGTTCGAGCAGGCGGTGCATCCGCTCGAGCCCGAGATCGATGCGCTTCTGATGCAGGGCCGACAGCCGCCCGATCAATTCGCCGAGCGGTGTCTTTGCACTGTCAGAGGAGGCGTTCACGCGTGGGGCGCAGCCGGCGCCGTCTCGGCCGCCGATACGATCTGCGCCGGGCTCGCGACCGGCTGCACTGATTTCGATGCGCCTTCCAGCGCCGGCGCCTTGGTCAGCAGGCGGCAGAGCCGCGCCAGCGTCGGGCGCAGCTCGTGGCGATGCACGACCATGTCGACCATGCCGTGCTCCTTGAGGTACTCGGCGCGCTGGAAACCTTCCGGCAGCTTCTCACGAATGGTCTGCTCGATCACGCGCGCGCCGGCGAAGCCGATCAGCGCACCGGGCTCGGCGATCTGCACGTCGCCCAGCATCGCATAGGACGCGGTGACGCCACCGGTGGTCGGATTGGTCAGCACGACGATGTAGGGCAGTTTTGCCTCGCGCAGCATCTGCACCGCGACCGTGGTGCGCGGCATCTGCATCAGCGACAGGATGCCCTCCTGCATGCGCGCGCCGCCCGAGGCGGCGAACACGATGAACGGCGATGTCTTCTCGACCGCGAGCTCCATCCCGCGCACAATGGCCTCGCCTGCAGCCATGCCGAGCGAGCCGCCCATGAAGTCGAAATCCTGCACGGCGACGACGACAGCGGAGCCTTCGAGCTTGCCGTAGCCGACCTTGATCGCGTCGTTCAGATTGGTCCGCGCCCGCGCATCCTTGATGCGGTCGACATATTTCTTCTCGTCGCGGAACTTGAGCGGGTCGGGCGTGACCTCGGGCAGCGCGACGTCGAACCAGGTCTCGTTGTCGAAGATCGACTTCAGACGCGCCACTGCGCCCATGCGCATGTGGTAGTTCGAGCCGGGAATGACGAACTGGTTGGCCTCGACGTCCTTGTAGAACACGAGCTGCCCGGAATCTGGACATTTGATCCACAGGTTCTCCGGCGTCTCCCGCCGCAGCATGTTGCGGATCTTCGGCCGGACCACGTTGGTAAGCCAGTTCATGGTTTGCTCCGATGTGCGAACCCGACTCGCGGATCGCCTGAAGGGATATATGGCGGCCCGGCCTCTGCCCGGCAAGCCGCCGTGTCGTCCGCCTTTGCAGCGGAATGGCCTATTCCGCTGCCTGTTGTGCGCCCTTGACGCCCTGGGCCAGGGCGGCCGTCAATTCCGCGACGGCGTTAACGGTTTTGCCGGTCGCCCGCCCCTCCGCATCGAGGCTGTTCCTGAGCGCATCGACCAGTGCGGTACCGACGACCGCGCCATTGGCATGCGAGGCAATGGCGTGCGCCGTCTCCGGCGTACGGATGCCGAAGCCGACGCAGACCGGCAGCTTGGTGTGCCGCTTGATGCGGGCAACCGCCTCGCTCACGGCCGCGGAGTCAGCCGCCGCCGCACCGGTGATGCCGGTGATCGAGACGTAATAGACGAAGCCCGAGGTGTTGGCGAGCACCGCCGGCAGGCGCTTGTCGTCGGTCGTCGGGGTCGCCAGGCGGATGAAATTGAGGCCGGCCTTCATCGCGGGCAGGCAGAGCTCGTCGTCTTCCTCCGGCGGCAGGTCGACGATGATGAGACCATCGACGCCCGCGCTCTTCGCATCAACCAGGAACTTGTCGACACCATAGATGTAGATCGGGTTGTAATAGCCCATCAGCACGATCGGCGTCGCGTTGTCGTCCTTGCGAAAGCCGCGCACCAGCTCGAGCGTCTTCTTCAGTGTCATGCCGGCCTTGAGCGCGCGCAAGCCCGCTGCCTGGATCGACGGGCCGTCGGCCATCGGATCGGTGAACGGCATGCCGATCTCGATCACGTCGGCGCCGGATTTCGGCAACGCCTTGATGATCTCGAGCGAGGTCGCGGGATCAGGATCGCCGGCCATCAGGAAGGTCACGAAGGCCGAGCGGCCCTGCTTCGCAAGCTCGGCAAAACGGGTGTCGATACGCGTGGTCACTTGCTCTTGCCCCTCAGGATGTCGCCGACCTGCGGAACGTCCTTGTCGCCGCGGCCGGAGAGATTGACGACCATCAGGTGATCCCTGGGCCGTTTCGGCGCGAGCTCCATCACCTTGGCGATGGCGTGCGCGGGTTCGAGCGCGGGAATGATGCCCTCTAACTTCGACAGCAGCTGGAACGCGGCGAGCGCCTCGTCGTCCGTCGCGGAGAGATAGTTCACGCGGCCGACCTCGTGCAGCCAGGAATGCTCGGGCCCGATGCCGGGATAGTCGAGGCCGGCCGAGATCGAATGCGCGTCCTGGATCTGGCCGTCCGCATCCATCAGGAGATAGGTGCGGTTGCCGTGCAGCACGCCGGGACGGCCGCCTGCGATCGAGGCCGCATGCAGCTGCGTGAGGCCATGGCCGGCGGCTTCGACGCCAAAGATCTCGACCGTGGGATCATCGAGGAATGGATGGAACAGGCCCATCGCGTTCGAGCCGCCGCCGATGCAGGCGACCAGCGAATCCGGCAGGCGTCCCTCGACCTCCTGCATCTGCGCCCTGGTCTCGTTGCCGATGATCGACTGGAAGTCGCGCACCAGCGTCGGATAGGGATGCGGACCTGCGACCGTGCCGATGCAGTAGAATGTGTTGTGCACGTTGGTGACCCAGTCGCGCAGCGCCTCGTTCATGGCGTCCTTGAGCGTGCGCGTGCCCGACTGCACCGGCATCACCTTTGCGCCCAGCATCTCCATGCGGATGACATTGGGCTGCTGCCGCTCGACGTCGACGGCGCCCATATAGACCACGCATTCCAGGCCAAAGCGCGCGCACAGCGTCGCAGTGGCGACGCCGTGCTGGCCGGCGCCGGTCTCGGCGATGATGCGCTTCTTGCCCATGCGCCGCGCCAGCATGATCTGGCCGAGCACGTTGTTCACCTTGTGCGAACCGGTGTGGTTCAGCTCTTCGCGCTTCAGGTAGATCTTGGCGCCGCCGAGATGCTCGGTCAGGCGTTCGGCAAAATAGAGCGGCGAAGGCCGGCCGACATAGTTCTTGAGATAGCCGTTCATCTCGGCCTGGAAGGCCGGATCGTCCTTGGTGGCGGTGTAGGCCCTTTCCAGGTCGAGGATCAGCGGCATCAGGGTTTCGGCGACGAAGCGGCCGCCGAAGATGCCGAAATGGCCGCGCTCGTCGGGGCCGCTGCGGTAGGAATTGGGTTTGGCGACGGTCATCGAACACTCAACTCTTGGCTTGTATCTTGGCTGGCGCGCGCGGCGCGAATGAAGGCCTTGATCATCTCGGGATCCTTGACGCCGGGGGCGCTCTCGACACCGGAGGACACGTCGACGCCGCCGGCGCGGGTGACGCGGAGGGCTTCAGCGACGTTGTCGGCATGAAGCCCGCCCGAGACCATGTAGGGCAGTTTCAGATCGAGATTTTCCAGCAGGTGCCAGTCGAAGGGCTCCCCCAGGCCGCCGGGCCGCGTCGCATCCTTCGGCGCGCGCGCGTCGAACAAAATGCTGTCGGCGACTGCGGCGTAGCCCGGCAGCGCGGCGAGATCGGCCGATGTTGCGACCGGCACCGCCTTCATCACGGGGCGGCCGAAGCGCTGCTTGATGTCGCGCAGCCGCGCCACGCTCTCCTTGCCATGGAGCTGGAAGATGTCCGGCGACAGCGCATCCATGATGTTGTCGAGCGTGGCGTCGTCGGCATCGACCGTGAGCGCGACCTTGAGCGCGCGCTGCTTCGCCTGGCGGCCCAGCTCGCGCCCGGCCTCCAGGGAGAGATGTCGCGGCGACGGCGGAAAGAACACGAATCCCACCATGTCGGCACCGGCGTCGAGCGCCGTTTGAAGCGTCTCCCGCGTGGACAGGCCGCAGATTTTGACGAGCAGGGACATGATCTCAAAGCAGATAGAGGCCGCGGGTCCGCGGCCGGAAAACGGGGCTTTCGGTCGGGGCCGCTTCTACAACGTCGCGCGCTGCTTGTCTCGCCCGATGGGCCCGTAGAGGCCCACCCCGGAGGGAGAGGGAAGGCGCTGGGGCTCGGGCCTGGCCGCAGCCGCCTGGGCCCGAAGATCGGCCAGTTCGGCCCTGGCGGTCCGGGCCTCCGCGTCATTCCGGCGCGCCGCGCGCCGCCAGCGCCGCTGGCCGAACCAGACGGCTGAGCCGCCGACCACGACGCCCAGCGCAGCCACCAGGATCAGGAGCAGGAACAGCGGCAACGTCAGCGACAGCGACGGGTCGTCGGAAATGAAGGGATCGAAGGAGACCGTGACGAAATGCCGGTTGGCGACAGCGAACGCGACCAGGATCACGCCCAGCGGAAGCACGATCAGCGCGGTCAGGAACTTTCGCATCTGGCTTCGCTCGCCTTGAATCAAGCTGCGGCCGCATGCTGTGCGACCGCGAAAAACCCTAAAGCGCGATCACATCGCGCTTTAGTCTGCCGCGCCGGGATCCGGATGGTCGCGGTTCAGCCGCTCGCGCATTTCCTTGCCGGTCTTGAAGAACGGAACGCTCTTCTGGTCGACGGGCACATGGGCGCCGGTGCGCGGATTGCGCCCTGCGCGTGCAGGGCGGTGCTTGACCGAGAAGGCACCGAAGCCGCGCAGCTCGACGCGATCACCGCGCGCAAGCGCCGCTACGATCTCTTCGAGAATCGCATTCACAATGTTCTCGACATCCCGCTGGTACAGATGCGGGTTGTGCTCGGCGATACGCTGAACAAGTTCGGATTTGATCATCGAGAGATAGGACCCGGGAGCGTGCGGATGACCATTTCCGTGAAAATACCGTGATCTGTCAAGACGCTAAATCAAGGCTGGGCATCGCGAAAATACGTGACAAATGCCGAAAAAGCGTGCTGCGCCGGCACTCGCAGGGCGAGAAAACCTCGCGGAACTCGCCTGTTCCAGTCAGTTTGATGCGGCCGGTTGCCACAAGGCCAGCATGCCATCCATTCCGAGCCGGTCGACCGCCTGCGCGACGCCGGTTTGGCCGATCTGATGCGCAATCGAGCTCAAACCGAGCGCTTCCAGCGCCACGGCGGCCGCCGTCTTGAGGAAAGTCAGATCGCCAAAGCGCGGCTGAAGCTTGTAATCGCGTACCGGAAGCCCCTTCTTGACGCCCTTGTGCTCGACCAGCCAGGTCACCGCCGTCTTCTCGTCGCCGATCTGGTCGATCAGCTTGAGATCGATCGCCTGGCGCCCGGTGAAGACGCGGCCATCGGCGACTTTTTCGAGCTGCGTGTCATCCATGCCACGCCGTTCCTTCACCATCCCCTTGAACCAGGCGTAGGAATCCTTGACCAGCGCATCGAGCGCGGCCCGCGCCTCGGGACTGGTCGGCTCAAAACCGTTGGGTGCCGCCTTCAGCGGCGAGGACTTCACCTCCTCGACCTTGACGCCGATGGTCTTCAGCAGCTCGGAGACGTTGGGGTACTGAAACAGCACGCCGATCGAGCCGACCAGCGAGCTCTGCTGGGCGACGATGTGGTCGCTCGCGATCGCCGTGATGTAGCCGCCCGATGCGGCGAGACCCTCGACGACGACGACCAGCGGCTTCTTCGCCTTCAGGCGGGTAAGCGAGTCGTAGAGCTGCTCGGAGCCGGCCGTGGTGCCGCCCGGCGAGTTGATGTGAACGATGACGGCGGCGGCGGCCGAATTCTCCAGCCGTTCCAGCGCCTCGGTGCGCTCGGAATCGCTGCGGATCAACCCATCGATATGAACGCGCGCGATCGAGCCGACGGATGCGAAGGTGCCGCGCGCCCCGGGTGTCGCGATCAGCGCGAAGCTCGCGATCGCCGCGATCGCGATCAGCGCGGCCATCACGCGCCAGAACGTCAGCTTGCGGCGGATCCTGCGGCGATCGACGATGATGTCCGAATCGAGCGACATCGGAATATCTCCAAATGAAAGGCTGGGCGCGTTGTGCCGTCACAGCGTGACCATTGGCTTATCTGGATACATCAATTGCGGCGCAATTTGAAGAAATGAAGGCCTCGTGAGAGCCGGCAAGTCGCCACAAACTCGGTCGTCATCCCCCGCGAACGCGGGGATCCATAACCCCAGGGAGCAGTGCGAGGCAGAGCTCCCACTGCTAGTCGTCGTCAAACATCTGCCTGTGGGTATGGGTCCCGGGCTCGCGCTTCGCGCGCCCCGGGATGACAGTCGAGCATGTTGCAACAGAATACGCAGCGAACAAAAAAGCCCCGGCTCGCGCCGGGGCTTCGATGCAGCAAAACTTGCGTTTCGCTTACTTGCTGTCGCGGTTCTTGAGCGCGGTGCCCAGAATGTCGCCGAGCGTCGCGCCCGAATCGGAAGAGCCGTACTGCGCGATGGCTTCCTTCTCTTCGGCGACTTCGAGCGCCTTGATCGACACCTGGACCTTGCGGGCCTTCTTGTCGAACTGGATCACGCGGGCATCGACCTTCTCGCCGACGGCGAAGCGTTCGGCACGCTGGTCGTTGCGGTCACGGGCGAGTTCCGAGCGCTTGATGAAGGTGGTGAAGTCGGTACCGGCGATTTTCACCTCGATACCGCTCTCCTTCACTTCGAGCACTTCGCAGGTCACGACCGCGCCCTTCTTGACATCGCCCGGCTCGGCGAAGGGGTCGCCTTCGAGCTGCTTGATGCCGAGCGAGATACGCTCCTTCTCGACGTCCACATCGAGCACCACGGCCTTCACCATGTCGCCCTTCTTGTAGTTGTCGATCACCTGCTCGCCCGGAAGCTTCCAGTCGAGGTCGGAGAGGTGGACCATGCCGTCGACGTCGCCCTCGAGACCCAGGAACAGACCGAACTCGGTCTTGTTCTTGACCTCGCCCTCGACCACCGAACCGGTCGGGTGAGCTTCGACGAAGACCTCCCAGGGGTTGCGCATGGTCTGCTTGAGGCCGAGCGAGATGCGGCGCTTGACGGAATCAACTTCCAGCACCTGCACGTCGACTTCCTGCGAGGTCGAGACGATCTTGCCGGGATGCATGTTCTTCTTGGTCCACGACATCTCGGAGACGTGGATCAGGCCTTCGATGCCCGGCTCGAGCTCGACGAACGCGCCGTAGTCGGTGATGTTGGTGACGCGGCCGGTGAAGCGGGCACCCAGCGGGTACTTGGCTTCGATGCCCTGCCACGGATCGTCCAGCAGCTGCTTCATGCCCAGCGAGATGCGGTGCGTCTCGTGGTTGATCTTGATGATCTTGACCTTCACGGTCTGGCCGATCGAGAGCACCTCGGTCGGGTGGTTGACGCGGCGCCACGCGATATCGGTGACGTGCAGCAGGCCGTCGATGCCACCGAGGTCGACGAACGCACCGTAATCGGTGATGTTCTTGACCACGCCGTCGATGACCTGACCCTCTTCGAGGTTCTGCACCAGCTCCTGACGCTGCTCGGCGCGGGTCTCTTCCAGCACCGTGCGGCGGGAGACGACGATGTTGCCGCGGCGGCGGTCCATCTTGAGGATCTGGAACGGCTGCGAGTTGTTCATCAGCGGCGCAACGTCGCGGATCGGGCGGATGTCGACCTGCGAGCGCGGCAGGAACGCCACGGCACCGTCGAGGTCGACCGTGAAGCCGCCCTTGACCTGGTTGAAGATGACGCCGTTGACCTTCTCGTTATTCTGGAACGCCTTCTCGAGCTTGCCCCAGCTCTCTTCGCGGCGCGCCTTGTCGCGGGACAGCACGGCTTCGCCGAGCGCGTTTTCGATGCGATCGAGGAACACTTCCACCTCGTCGCCGACCTTGAGGTCGCTTTCACGGCCGGGGCCGGAAAATTCGCGCAGCGCGACGCGGCCCTCGGTCTTCAGGCCGACGTCGATGACGGCCATGTCCTTTTCAATTGCAACCACCTTGCCCTTGATAACGGAGCTTTCCTGCAGGTTGCCGCCTGCGAAGGACTCGTCGAGCATCGCGGCGAAATCGTCACGCGAAGGGCTATAGGTATCAGCAGAAGTCGAAGCCATTTGTTCTCCAGTTGCGGAAGTCTTGCCGGCCGTTGGGTTCATGGGCGCATCGCACGCGCAGTGTCGGAAGGTCCGCAAAAACCTTCGAGCGACCGCTCGCTACCCCGGCTCGGCGCCGGAATAGCGGAAACGGGCCGGCAGAGGCCCGCGCGTTCGATACGTGGAATCTTTGTCCGGAGCCTGGATTGCGCCGGCCCCGAAACGAGGGGACCGAAGTATCGACATCAAAGAGGCGGGAGCGGGCGCTTCCTCCAATGACGGCTGCGGCTTAGCCCCGCGACCGGCCCGCTCGGACGGCCTCGATAATGTCGATGGCGGCCCGGACGCCGCCTTCTATATCCAGTTGGGAGTTATCTAGCAAGTAAGCATCCGGGGCGGGCTTTAAAGGCGCAATCGGCCGGTTCTTGTCGCGTTCGTCGCGCTGGATGATGTCGGCGAGCACGGCGGCCTCGTCGGCCTCCTCGCCCCTCGCCCTGGCCTCCATGGTGCGGCGGCGGGCGCGAACCTTGGCGTCGGCGACGACGAAGATCTTCACGTCGGCATGCGGGCAGATCACGGTTCCAATGTCCCGGCCGTCCAGCACTGCCCCGGGCGGATCGGCGGCGAATTGCCGCTGAAAGTTGACCAGGACCTCGCGGACCCTGGGGATCGCCGAAACGATCGAGGCGCCCTCGCCGGCCTTCTGGGTCTTCAGCGCAGGATTGCCGAACTTTTCGGGGTCGAGCTCCAACGCGGCCTGCACCGCAGCCGCCTCGTCGTTGAGGTCGTGCCCTGACTGCATCAAGGCATAGGCGACCGCGCGATAGATCACGCCGGTATCGAGATGACGATAGCCGTAATGGTGGGCGAGACGCTTGCCGAGCGTCCCCTTGCCCGAAGCCGCGGGCCCGTCGATGGCGATGATCATGAGAACTCGGCCCCTAGCGAACGCATCATCGGAATGAAATCCGGGAAACTGGTGGCGATGAAGGCGGTGTCGTCGACCGTCACCGGCTGGTCGGAGGCGCAGCCCATCACCAGCGCGGACATCGCGATGCGATGGTCCATGTGGGTGGCGACGGTCCCGCCACCGGGGACATGGCCGCGGCCTTCGACGATCAGATCGTCGCCGGAGACCTCGACCTTGACGCCGTTGACGCGAAGCATGGCGGCGGTCGCCTCCAACCGGTCGGATTCCTTGACGCGCAGCTCCTGCAGGCCGCGCATGATCGTCGTGCCTTCGGCGAAGGAGGCTGCGACCGCCAGCACCAGGTATTCGTCGATCATCGAGGGCGCGCGCTCCGGCGGTACCTCGACGCCGCGCAGCTTCGAGGCGCGCACGCGCAAGCGCGCCATCGGCTCGCCGGCATCGCCCCGCACCTCGCTCTCCTCGATCGAGGCGCCCATTTCGCGCAGCGTGGTGAAAAGACCTGTGCGCAGCGGATTGGTCATGACGTCGGACAGCACGATATCGGAACCCTCGACGACCAGCGCCGCAACAATCGGGAAGGCCGCCGAAGAGGGATCGGCAGGCACGACGACGTTGGCGCCATGCAGCTCGGGCTCGCCCACCAGCGTGATGCGGCGGCCGTGCTGGCCTTCCTGGACCGAGGTGATGTCGGCGCCAAAATGCTTCAGCATCAGCTCGGTGTGGTTGCGGCTGGCCTCGCTCTCGATCACGGTCGTGGTGCCCGGCGCAGCCAGGCCCGCCAGCAGCACAGCCGATTTGATCTGGGCCGAGGCGACCGGGGTCCTGTAGGTGATCGGCAGCGGATCGCGCGCGCCCTGGACGGTCAGTGGCAGGCGGCCGCCCTCGCCCCCGGACACGACCCTGGCGCCCATCTTTTCCAGCGGATCGAGGATCCGGCGCATGGGGCGGCTGCGCAGCGAGGCGTCGCCGTCGAACACCGCCGAGATCGGGCAACCGGCAACGGCGCCCATGACCAGCCGGCAGCCGGTGCCGGAGTTGCCGAAATCCAGCGGCGCCTTGGGCTGGGCGAAGCCCCCAACGCCCACGCCCTGCACCTTCCACGCGAAATCGCCGGTACGCTCGACCCTGGCGCCGAGCGCCTGCATGGACTTGGCTGTGTTGAGGACGTCCTCGCCCTCCAGCAGGCCTGAAATCCTGGTCTCGCCGACCGCGAGCGCGCCCAGGATGAGGGCGCGGTGGGAGATCGACTTGTCCCCGGGCACCCGTACTTTCCCGGTCAAGGGACCGCTGGCGCGGGCCTGGAGCGGCCTCGGTTGGTCGGAATGGGTCAAGATTGTGTCCTTGGATGCGCCCTCACCGGGCTGCGGCGCAGGTACCACAAGGTCCGCGCCTCGTCACGGGCATGTCGTTCTCCTGTAATGCGCTATTGACAGCGGGCCGCCAACTAGCCAAGTGAAGCACCGCTTTTCAGACATTCCCAGGATTCCTGCCGTGGCCAAGTCCGAACTCGGAACTAAACGTATTTGCCCGACCACGGGCAAGAAGTTCTATGACCTCAACAAGAATCCGGTGATCTCGCCCTATACCGGCGAGGTGGTGCCGATCGCCCCGGTCGCTCCTGCGCGTGCGCCCCGCGGCGCCGAGGCCCGCAATATGGCCCAGGACACCGCGCCGGAGCCGGCAGAGGCCGAAGAGTTGGTCTCCCTCGAGGAAGCCGATGCCGAGGAAAACACCGGCAAGGTCAAGGCCGTCGTGCCGGAATCCGAGGACGATATCGAGGTCGACGAGACCATCGATGACGACGATGACGATGATTCGACCTTCATTGCCGACGAGGAAGAGGGCGATGAGGACGTGACCGACATCATTGGTGACGTCGGAGGTGATGAAGAGACTTGAGATCAGCCCTGATCTGTGAAAAAGGGTGCACCGCGCGAGTCGCTCGGCTCGCCGGTCCGGGGTGATCGACCAGGTTCACTCCGGTGAAGGACTAAGGGGCCATAGCTCAGCTGGGAGAGCGCTTGCATGGCATGCAAGAGGTCGGCGGTTCGATCCCGCCTGGCTCCACCACGCTTCGCCCTTCGGGCTACGCGTGGCGCAGCCACGACGGAGCCTGAAGGGCGAAGCGTGGTGTCCGGCGTAGCCCGAAGGGCGAAGACGGACTGCCTCAGGTTCTGATTTCCTCTACTTCCCATCCGGCTACCCAGCCGCGAGACATCGATGTGGTATGTCTACATCATCCGGAGCATCGAGTTCCCCGAGCAGGAATACATTGGTGCCACCGAATATCTGAAGCGACGTCTCCCGGAGCACAATGCCGGCAGATCCGCTCACACCGCCAAGTTCGTGCCGTGGAAGCTGGTCTTCCCTGATAAGCTGAAAGCCTTGGCATTCGAGAAATACCTCAAATCACACTCCGGTCGCGCCTTCTCAAAAAAGCGGCTCTGCTAACCCCCTACTCCCCGATCACCGCGTTCAGCCTGTCGCGCAGCGCGACGATCTCGTCCTTCATCGCGACCAGTTCCGACACCGAGCAATCCGACGCCGCCAGGATCGACTGCGGCACGGCGCGGGCCTTTTCCTTGAGCGCGTATCCCTGCGGCGTCAGCGCGATCAGCACCTGACGCTCGTCCTCGCGCGAGCGGCTGCGCTTGACGAGATGGGCGGCCTCGAGCCGCTTGAGCAGCGGCGTCAGCGTGCCCGAATCCAGGAACAGCTTCTCGCCGATGTCCTTGACCGGCACGTCGTCTCGCTCCCACAGCACCAGCATCACCAGATATTGCGGATAGGTCAGGCCGAGCCGGTCGAGCAGCGGCTTGTAGACGCGGTTGAAGGCATGCGCTGCGGAATAAACCGCAAAGCAGATCTGGTTGTCGAGCCGCAGCGGCGCGTCCGCTGCCGATGGTTTCCGGGCCATTGCAGAATCTCACGAGGTTCGGCCGCATTGTGAGGCCGGTCGACGGCACATTCAATTGCGAACAATTAAATGTGAGACGTCGCAATTTCAATTGCGCGCAATCTAATTGCCTGCAATAAAGATCGCACTGACCCCAGGACCCAGGGAGACCACAATGTCCGTGAACGTCCTCTACAAGACCAGCGCAAAAGCCACCGGCGGCCGCGACGGCCATGCCGCGACCCTCGACGGCGCGCTCGACGTCAAGCTCACCACGCCGAAGGAGCTCGGCGGCGGTGGCGGCGCCGGCAACAATCCCGAGCAGCTGTTTGCGGCCGGCTATGCCGCCTGCTTCATCGGCGCGATGAAGTTCGTGGCTTCGCAGGGCGGCCCGAAGGTTCCGGCCGACGCCTCCGTCACCTCGACCGTCGGCATCGGACCGCGCTCCGAAGGCGGCTTCGGCCTCGACATCGATCTGGCCGTCTCGCTGCCGGGCCTTGCCCGCGCCGAGGCCGAGGCGCTGGTTGAAAAGGCACATCAGGTGTGCCCCTACTCCAATGCCACGCGCGGCAATGTCGACGTTCGCCTGACGGTCGTCTGATCTGGAGTGCGGATGGGCTGGCCCGGGATTCCCCCAGGGCCGGCCTTCGTCGTTTTGCCGCGCCGCGGCATCGACGCGCGACGGCGCATGCGGCCCCACGCCAGGAGCCATTGCTGCTCCTGGCAAACCTCGCTAGGCCTGTGACCGAACCTCGACACAGGAGAAGCGAAGGCATGAGTTCTGAAGCCGCCCAAGGTGCCATGAGCGGACTGCGCGTCATCGATCTCACGCGCGTGCTCGGCGGTCCTTACTGCACCCAGATCCTCGCCGACCATGGCGCCGACGTGATCAAGGTCGAGCCGCCCGCGGGCGACGAGGTGCGCGAATGGGGCCCTCCCTTCCACGAGGAGGACGCGGCCTATTTCGTCGGCATCAACCGCAACAAGCGCTCGATCGGCCTCGACCTTGCCTCCGAGGGCGGCCGCGCCGTGCTGCTCAAGATGCTGGAGACGGCCGACGTCCTGATCGAGAATTTCAAGCCGGGCACGCTGGAGAAATGGGGCATCGGCAACGAGAGCTTGCGCGAAAAATTCCCGCGCCTCGTGCATTGCCGGATCTGCGGCTTCGGCGCCGACGGCCCGCGCGGCGGCAATCCCGGCTATGACGCCATCATCCAGGCCATGACCGGCATGATCGCGGCGACCGGCTCGCCCGAGAGCGGGCCGATGCGGATCGGCGTGCCGCTGGTCGACATCACCACCGGACTTTATGCGGCGATCGGCATCCTGATGGCGCTGTCGGAGCGGCAGCGCTCCGGCAAGGGCCAGTTCCTGGAGACGACGCTGTACGAGACCGGCCTTGCCATCATGCATCCGCACACCGCGAATTATTTCATGCATGGCAAGCCGCCGAGCCTCACCGGCAACGAGCATCCGAACCTCGTGCCCTACGCGATCTTCCCGACCAAGACCGACAACATCTTCATCGGCGTCGGCAATGACGGCACCTTCCGCAAGCTGGCCAAGGAGATCGGCAAGCCCGAGCTCGGCACCGACCCGCGCTTTGCCCGCAACAAGGACCGCATCGCCAATCGCGAGGCCCTGCGCGCCGAGCTCGCCGCGGTGTTCAGCCAGCACGAGGCCGAGCCGCTGTGCAATCGCCTGCTCGCGGCAGGCCTGCCCGCTGGCCCCGTGCAGAAGATCGACCAGGCGTTGACCAACCCGCACACGATCGCACGCGGCGATATTATCGAGAAGGATTGGTACAAGGGCGTGGCCTCGCCGATCCGGCTCGATCGCTCAAAGCCGAGCCTGCGCCGCCTGCCGCCGAAATTCAGCCAGCACGCGGCGGAGGTGCTCGGCGAGTTCGGCTACTCCAAGGCCGAGATCGACGCGATGGTCGAGAAGGGCACGGTCTGCGGCCCCGAGCGCAAGCGCTGAGTGGCGCGATCAAATAAGATCGCGAGCGTCGCCGGAGGTGCGCTCCCTCCCCCGCTTGCGGGGGAGGGCTGGGGAGAGGGTGTCTCCGCGAAGGGACAATCCCCCAGAGGATAAAGCCCTCACCCGGCGCGCGGCCTGATCTTCAGTCTCACAAAAATACTGCACTGCGGCGCGTCTACGCATGTGCACCGCGAACGGCCGCGCGCGCGTCCTCGCCTATTTTCCGGCTTCCCTTTTCCAGCGCTTGCCGCTTTCGTTTCGGCCGCTTACACAGTCATGTGAACGTCATATGGTGCTGCTAGCGCAAGCGCTTCTTTAGTGACGGGCAAGGGAGGATTCTTGATGGCTCTTCGACATTTTGGTGCGGCTGCCGCATTTGCACTCACGGTCGGCTTGTCGGCTTCGCCGGCGCTGGCTGTGACCGAAATCCAGTGGTGGCACGCGATGACTGGCGCCAACAACGACGTCATCGTCAAGCTCGCCAACGACTTCAACGCTGCGCAGAGCGACTACAAGGTGATCCCGACCTACAAGGGCAACTACGCCGATACGATGAACGCCGGCATCGCGGCGTTCCGCGCCGGCAACGCGCCGCACATCATGCAAGTGTTCGAGGTCGGCACCGCCACCATGATGGCCGCGACCGGCGCCGTGAAGCCGGTCTACAAGCTGATGGCCGAGACCGGCGAGAAGTTCGATCCGAAGGCCTATCTGCCTGCGATCACCGGCTATTATTCGACCTCGAAGGGCGAGATGCTGTCCTTCCCCTTCAACTCGTCGTCGACCGTGATGTGGGTCAACCTCGACGAGCTGAAGAAGGCGAATGTCGAGATCCCGAAGACCTGGCCTGAGGTGTTCGACGCCGCCAAGAAGCTGAAGGCGGCCGGCCACGCCACCTGCGGCTTCTCCAACTCATGGGTCACCTGGGTCAATCTCGAGCAGCTCTCCGCCTGGCACAACGTGCCGCTGGCGACCAAGGCCAACGGCCTCGACGGCTTCGACACCGTGCTCTCCTTCAACGGACCGCTGCAGGTCAAGCATCTCGAGAATCTGGTCGAGCTCCAGAAGGACAAGACCTACGACTATGCCGGCCGCACCAACACCGGCGAAGGCCGCTTCACCTCGGGCGAATGTCCGCTCTACCTGACCTCGTCGGCGTTCTTCGGCAACGTCAAGGCGCAGGCCAAGTTCGCCTTCACGGCGGTGCCGATGCCTTATTATCCGGACGTCAAGGGCGCGCCGCAGAACTCGATCATCGGCGGCGCCTCGCTCTGGATCATGGGCGGCAAGTCGGCCGACGAGTACAAGGGCGTGGCGAAGTTCCTGACCTTCCTCTCCGATACGGATCGTCAGGTCTACATCCACAAGTCCTCGGGCTATCTGCCGATCACCAAGGCCGCGTATGAGAAGGCCAAGGCGGAAGGCTTCTACAAGGACCAGCCCTATCTCGAGACCCCGCTGCTCGAACTCACCAACAAGGAGCCGACCGAGAACTCCCGCGGCCTGCGCCTCGGCAACATGGTGCAGCTCCGCGACGTCTGGGCCGAAGAGATCGAGCAGGCGCTGGCCGGCAAGAAGACCGCCAAGCAGGCGCTGGATGCGGCCGTCGAGCGCGGCAACACAATGCTGCGCCAGTTCGAAAAGACCGCCGTGAAGTAAGGCGACAAGCGGCAGGCCGGTGAAGCCGGCCTGCCGCTGCTGCGGGCATCATGCAAAAGCAAGCCATTTTCCAATCCAAGCTGTTGCCCTACGCGCTGGTTGCGCCGCAGCTCGCGATCGTCCTGATTTTCTTCTACTGGCCGGCCTTGCAGGCGGTGATCCAGTCCTTCCTGCTCCAGGATGCCTTCGGCCTCTCGACCAGCTTCGTCTGGTTCGAGAACTATATCGACCTGTTCAAGGAGCCCGCCTATTTCGAGGCGATTCTGCGCACCTTCTTCTTCTCGTTCGCGATCGCGGTGTCGTCGCTGTCGTTCGCGCTGCTGCTCGCCGTGATGGCGGACAAGCCGCTGCGCGGCTCGATGCTCTACCGCACGCTGCTGATCTGGCCCTATGCGGTGGCGCCGCCGGTCGTCGGCGTGCTCTGGATCTTCATGCTGCATCCCTCGCTCGGCGTGCTCTCGCGCTATCTTCGCGCCCTCGGCGTCGACTGGAATCCGCTGCTCGACGGCAACCAGGCCGCGACCCTGATCATCCTCGCCGCCGCGTGGAAGCAGATCTCCTACAATTTCCTGTTCTTCCTCGCCGGCCTCCAGAGCATCCCCAGAAGCGTGCTCGAGGCTGCCGCGATCGACGGCGCACGCCCGATGCGGCGGTTCTGGACCGTGACCTTCCCGCTGCTGTCGCCGACCATCTTCTTCCTCCTGGTCGTCAACATCGTCTACGCCTTCTTCGATACGTTCGGCATCATCGACACCATGACCCGGGGCGGCCCCGGCAAGTCGACCGAGACGCTGGTCTACAAGGTCTATACAGACGGCCTGCTCGGTGGAAACCTCGGCAGCTCCGCGGCGCAATCGGTGATCCTGATGTTCATGGTCATCGTGCTGACGGGCATCCAGTTCCGCTTCGTCGAACGCAAGGTGACCTACTGATATGGTCGAGGAAGAAGGCTTTCGGCGCTACATTGCCCACATCATCCTCTGGATCGGGATCGCGATCGTCGCCTTCCCGGTCTATCTCGCCTTCGTCGCCTCGACCCAGGACAACGCGGTGATCGCCAACGGCCAGATGTCGCTGCTACCGGGCGGTCATTTCCTCGAGACCTACTACCAGACCATCTTCGTCGGCACGAGCGGCTCGACCCGCGAGCCGGTCGGCAACATGATGCTGAACTCGCTGGTGATGGCGCTGCTGATCGCCGTCGGCAAGATCGCGATCTCGATCATCTCGGCCTATGCGATCGTCTATTTCCGCTTTCCGTTCCGGATGGCGCTGTTCTGGCTGATCTTCATCACCCTGATGCTGCCGGTCGAGGTGCGCATCTATCCGACTTACAAGATCGTCGCCGATCTGCACATGCTCGACAGCTATGCCGGCCTGTCGCTGCCGCTGATCGCCTCGGCCACCGCGACGCTGCTGTTCCGCCAGTTCTTCATGACGGTGCCGGACGAATTGCTGGAGGCCTCACGCATCGACGGCGCAGGTCCCTTCCGCTTCTTCTGGGATACGCTGCTGCCGCTGTCCCGCACCAACATGGCGGCGCTGTTCGTGATCCTGTTCATCCTCGGCTGGAACCAGTATCTCTGGCCGCTGCTGATCACCACGCGCGACGACATGCAGACCATCCAGATCGGCATCCGCAAGATGATCACCACCACCGACGCGCTGACGGAATGGCCGATCGTGATGGCGACCGCCGTGCTGGCCATGCTGCCGCCGGTGTTCGTCGTCGTCGTCATGCAGAAGTTGTTCGTGCGCGGACTGGTCGAGACGGAAAAGTGAAGATGGCGAATAGTGAGTGGCGAGCAGCGAATGGGGTCGCTGCGTCCGCCTTGCGTACCAACCTGTCCCCATTCGCCACTCCCTATTCGCTATTCCCCGGAAAATCCCATGGCTAACGTCACCCTGCGCAACGTCCGCAAGACCTATCCCGGCGGCTTCGAGGCCATCAAGGGCGTCGACGTCGATGTCGGCGACGGACAGTTCTGCGTGCTGGTCGGGCCTAGCGGCTGCGGCAAGTCCACGCTGCTGCGCATGGTCGCGGGGCTTGAGACGGTCACCGGCGGCGAGATCGACATCGGCGGCCGAATCGTCAACGGAATCGAGCCCGCCGACCGCGACATCGCGATGGTGTTCCAGAACTACGCGCTCTATCCGCATATGAGCGTCTACAACAACATGGCCTATGGCCTGCGCAACCGCGGCATGGCGGAAGCCGACATCAAGACCCGCGTCGATGAGGCCGCGCGCATCCTCGAGCTCACATCGATGCTGGAGCGCAAGCCGCGCCAGCTCTCCGGCGGCCAGCGCCAGCGCGTCGCGATGGGCCGCGCCATCGTGCGCCAGCCCAAGGTGTTCCTGTTCGACGAGCCGCTGTCCAACCTCGATGCCAAGCTGCGCATCGCGATGCGGGTCGAGATCCGCAAACTGCAGCGCCGGCTCAACACGACGTCGATCTACGTCACCCACGACCAGCTCGAGGCGATGACGCTCGCCGACATTCTCGTGGTGATGAATGGCGGCCAGGTCGAGCAGGTCGGCAATCCCCTCGCGATCTACGAGAAGCCGGCGACGACCTTCGTCGCCTCCTTCATCGGCGCGCCGCCGATGAACCTGATGTCGACGCGACCCGAGGAGATCCGGTCGCAGCTCGCCGGCAACGCGGCGGCCGACGCCGGCATTCTCGGCATCCGCCCGGAAGATTTCGTCATCACCGACCAGACCCCGGACGGTGGCGTCGCCTTGCCGCTCACGGTCGAGGCGATCGAGCGCGTCGGCGCCGAAACCTTCGTCTATGGCTCGCGCGAGCAGGAAGAGCAGCGCGTCGCCGCCACGCCCGGCGAGCTGCCGCCCGGCGAGATCATCGTCCGCATTCCCGGAACCGAGGCGCCCGCCATCGGCGCGAAAATCCGCGTCGCGGCGGTGCGCCAAAAGCTGCACCTTTTCAGCAGCGACGGGCGCACGCGGATCGAGGTCTGACCGGCTTCGGCAGGGCTGATCGATTAAAACTGCGAAAACAACCCCATGCACAGTAGAAGGGGGTTTGTTTTCATTGGGAAATTCAGCGGCAGTTTCGTCATGACCGGGCCTGCCCCAGAACCCTCGTTCTGCTGCGAGGAGAGGTCGTGGATGGCCGGGACAGGCCCGGCCATGACGATCATTGAAGCATCCGCGCGCTGTCTGGGGCCTGCGACGGACAGACATCGCCCATCCACAGCCTCCCCGGCTACGTCCTTGAACCCACAAGGGAACATGCCCATATTGCTGATCAAGGGGTGCCTTGACGGGCCCTGAAACACCAAAGTCGCTTCTGCGAGGACTTTGTAAACTATGTCTCGTGTTCCAACGCTCTCCAGTCCCTTTCTGCTGGGCTTCGACGAGATCGAGCGCGTGCTCGACCGCGTCGTCAAAGGCGCCGACGGCTACCCTCCCTACAATATCGAGAGGTGCGGCGGTTCGGACGGCCAGCCCGAGCGTTTGCGCATCACGCTGGCGGTCGCCGGATTCACCCGCGACCAACTCGATGTAACCATTGAGGAAAACCAGCTCGTGATCCGCGGGCGGCAGCAGGACGACAAGACCCGGCAATACATCCATCGCGGCATCGCCGCGCGCCACTTCCAGCGCACCTTCGTGCTGGCGGAGGGGATGCTGGTGCTGGGTGCGGATCTGAAGAACGGGCTGTTGTCGATCGATCTGGCCCGGCCAGAACCGGAGCGGATCGTTAAGACAATCGCTATCAATGAGCACGAATAATGGAACGAGTAGCGGACTCGACCGCTTAGTGTTCCAGAGGAGTCGAGACCATGAGTGAAGGTCACGTTGCGTTCGAATACGAAGCCAAGAACGTCTCTCCGGAGACGCTGGCAACCCTGGGCGAAGGCCATATCGCCTATGTGAAGCAGATCCGTTCCGAGGACGTGCCGGACCTGTTCCCCGAGGCGCCGAAGATTGCGCCGGGCCTCAAGCTGTTCGCACTCCACGCCGCCGACGGCACGCCGATCATGCTGACCGACAGCCGCGAAGCCGCGGTCGCCAACGCCTGGAGCAACGAGCTGCAAGCGGTGAGCGTGCACTAAAGCGCGCGCGTCGCACGAATAGGGTTTCAAGCGGGCATGCCTTCGCAAGAAGGCGTGCCCGTTTTCATTTGAGACGTGATGTTTTCGCGTCGCCATCGGCAGCCAACGGGAATTCCGCGATGTCCCCGCCGCGTGCGGCAGGGCAATCGCATATTAGATGCGGCTATGGGCACCAACTGTGTCCACGGCGTCATGGCCGGGCTTGTCCCGGCCATCCACGCCTTTTCCGCGCAGCACAAAGAACGTGGATGCCCGGGACAAGCCCGGGCATGACGACCTCTGCAAAATTCGAATGCGATTGCCCTGGCGTGCGGTTGGCGCTTGCGCGCACGAGACCGTCATCAATCCGTGATTTGACATTTCTTTCGCCTTTGTCAAATTTGACAAAATGCAGGCCAAGGCCCCTCCCCAGGACCGGATCCTCGACGCCGCCTTGCGCGTGTTCCGGCGCCACGGCTTCCGCCGCTCCTCGATCGAGCAGGCGGCGGAGGAAGCCGGACTGACGCGGCAGGCGCTCTATCATCACTTCGCCTCCAAGGAGGCGCTGTTTCGTGCCGTGCTCGAGCGAATCTACGCGCAGGGGCTCGCCGCCGAAATCGCGGCGGCGAAGGCGGCGGAAGAAGCGGGCCTGGAGCTTGCCGACATCCTGGTCGCCGAGATCGGCGCGCGAATGCAGTCGCTGCTCGCTTCGCTCAAGGACTCGCCCCATACCGAGGAGCTGTTTTCCGAGCATCTCGCGCAGGCGCGCGACCTCTACCAGAACTATTCCAACCGTTTCGCCGACGAGATCGCAACCACGATCGCGCGGGTGTGCCGCAAGCGAAAGCTCAAGCTCGAAAGCGGCGTCAGCGTGCGCGAGCTCGCGCGCTGCGTCGAGATGGCGATCCACGGCACCAAATCCGCTTTCCCTTCCATGCAGCCGGTCGACGCGTTCCTGAAACAGCTCGAGACCATGCTGCACATGCTGATCGCCGGCGCGATGGCGCCGTCCGCAAAGAAGTCCCTTCGCAAAACGGGAGTTCGAACATGACCGCCACGACCATCAATGGACGGCCTCTGGCGCTGCCCGACGATCCGGATGCGCTCTTGATCGACGTGATCCGCGACGGCGGCCTCACCGGCACCAAACTCGTCTGCGGCTCCGGCGTCTGCGGCGCTTGCACCGTGCTGCTCGACGGCACGCCTGTCGTGAGCTGCCTGTTGCCGGCGCAGGCCGCCGCCGACAAATCGCTGACGACCATCGAGGGCGTCGGAGCGGCCGGATTGCATCCGGTGCAGAAGGCGTTCATGGCGCACGACGCCCTGCAATGCGGCTTCTGCACGCCCGGCTTTGTCGTCGAAGCCACCGCTTTCCATGACAGCTGGCGCGCGACCAAGGGCGCGGCGGCACCCTCGCGCGAGGAGATCGCCGCCGCGCTGTCGGGACATCTCTGCCGCTGCGGCGCCTATGAAGGCATCTATCGCGCCGTCGCCGAAGCATGCGCGGGCCGCTTCGACGGCAGCGATCCGATCGCGCCGCGGCTGGAAGCCCGCGACAAGGTGACGGGACTGGCCCGCTACACGGTCGACGTCCACCATGACGGCCAGCTCGAAGGCGTCATCCTGCGCGCGCACGTCGCGCATGCGAGGATCACCGGGCTCGATCTGGCGCCGGCGCGCGCCATGGCCGGCGTCGCCGCGGTCGTTCCGCTGCTCGACGATGACAACATGGTCCGCTTCGTCGGCGCGCCGATTGCAGCCGTCGCGGCCAAGGATCGCCGCACCGCACTGAAGGCAATCGCCGCGATCAGCTTCAAGCCCGAGCCCTTGCCCGCCGTGATTGGGCTCGATGCAGCGCGACGCGACGATGCGCCAGTCGTGTTCGAGAAGAAGGACCGCAAGCGTGCCGGCAACGTATCCGAGGGCGCCGGCGGCGCTCCGGTGTCGTGGAAGGGCAATGTGCGCGGGCCTTCGGCGCCGTTCTCGCAAAAAGCCAAGCAGGCCAAGAGCTGGCTCGACGAGGCGCGGGCGCAACGCAATCCGCTGCTGGTCGAGGAAACCTTCCGCGTCTCGACGCAACAGCACGCAAGCCTCGAACCACATGCCGCCGTGGCCAGGTTCGATGGTGATCAGCTCACAGTGCACATCTCGACCCAGGCCATTCACGAGAACATGGAGAAGATCGCCAAGCGTTATGGCCTTCCGCACGACAAGGTGCGTGTGATCGCCGATCATGTCGGCGGCGGGTTCGGCTCCAAGGGCAGCGTTGGGCTGGAGACCATCGCCGCGATCGAGCTTGCGCGCGCCGCGAAGGCGCCGGTACGTGTCGCCTTCGATCGTGACGAGGAGCTTTCCGTCGCCGGCTATCGTCCGGCCGCCGAGCTGAAGCTGTCCTTGCTGCCTTCGGCGGAAGGCCGCCTCAAGGCGCTGTCGCTCACCGCCCATGCCGACACCGGCGCCGCCGTGAACTCGCTGATCGCGGGCCTCGCGCGGCTGATCTATCCGGCCGAAGCAAAGGAGCTCGTCGACTTCGACGTGCTCAGCAATTTGCCGCCCGGCGCGCCGTTCCGCGGCCCCGGCGGGCCGCCGATGTCGTTTGCGCTGGAGCAGGCGGTCGACGAAGCGGCGCTGCGCATGAAGGTCGATCCGATTCAGCTGCGCAAGCTCTGGGACCCCGATCCCAATCGCCAGCGACTGTACGACTGGGCTGCCGGCCTCGACGTCTGGAAGAGCCGCAAGCCGGCCTCCTCTCAGACCGGCCGCTACCGGCGCGGCGTCGGCGTCGCCACCGGCTACTGGCTCTATCTCTGGCAGACCGGCTCCTCGGTCGAACTCGCGGTCAAGGGCGGCCGTATCGTCGCAAGCTGCGCGGTACAGGATATCGGCACGGGGACGCGCAGCGTGATCGCGAACACCGTCGCGAAGGCGTTCGATCTCGAGCCGCAGGATGTCGAAGTTCGCATCGGCCGCTCCAACCTGCCGCCCGGACCGGGCTCCGGCGGCAGCCGTGTCACCGCTTCGGTGGTGCCGCCGACCTTGCTCGCCATCGACAGACTGAAAGCGGAGATCAAGCGCACCGCGTCTCGCACACCTGCTCCGGGCTCGAACGCGCCGTGGCGCGAGATGATCGCGGCTTCCCCTGATATCACCGTGTCGGCGAGGCGCCAGGAGGACGGCAAGCCGCCGCCCGGCGTCAGGCCCGCGCTGCACGAGGCGGGCATCATGGGCCGGGTGTTCGGGTGGGTGCTCCGTCTGATGAACCACATGGTGGTTGGCGCCGGCGTGCCGAGCTCGGTGCAGGTGATGGAAGTCGAGGTCGACACCTGGCTCGGCCATGTGCGCGTGCTCAACGCCTACACGGGCCTCGCGGTCGGCAAGCTCGCCGCGCCGATGCTGGCGCGAAGCCAGGCTGCAGGCGCGGTGATCCAGGGCATCGGCTACGCGCTCTATGAGGCGCGGGAGACCGATCCTTTGAGCGGCCACATCCTGAGCGGCAGCATGGAGGATTACCGCATTCCGGGAATTGCCGACATGCCGAAACTGGACGTGCATTTCGATGAGGCCGGTTTCGAGCACGTGCCGGGCGGTAGCGTCGGCATCGGCGAAGTCGCCACCGTGCCGACCTCGCCCGCGATCGCCAACGCCATCCGCGATGCGATCGGCGTGAGACTGACCGAAATTCCGTTCCGGCCCGATCGTCTGGTGGCCGCGCTGAAAGGGAGGGATGCAGCATGAGTATCGCCGTCATGTCAGCCAAGCCCACGCCTGAATTCCGCGCCGGCGGCACCGATTTCAGCGAACGCCGCCGCAGCGGCGTGTCGCAGGGCATGCTGATCGATATCGCGGCCACCGGCGACAAGACGATCACCTGGGGCGCCGACGGAGCAGCCCAGATCGGCGCGCTGACCACCATCGCCACGATCGCGACCGACGCGCGCATCGCCACTGCCTATCCCGGCATTGCGGCGAGCGCGCAAGGCCTCGCCACGCCGCAGGTGCGCCACGTTGCAACGCTCGGCGGCAATCTCGCCCAGCGTTCACGCTGCTGGTATTTCCGCCGGGCCGACATCGATTGCCTGAAGAAAGGCGGCAACACCTGCCCTGCCCGGTCCGGCAATCATCTCTATGGCGTTGCCTTCGATCTCGGCGACTGCGTCGCGCCGCATCCCTCGACCATGGCGGCGGCTCTGCTCGCCTATGATGCGACCATCACCACGGACCGGCGTAGCGGACTGACAATTGCCGGCCTGCTCGGCGACGGCTCGGTCTCGCACGCCGATCATACACTCGCAGCCGGCGAGATGATCACGAGCATTGCGCTTCCTGCTCCGCTCGAGGGCGAGCGCGCTTCCTACAAGCGCGCGATCAGCCGGACCTATGCGGAATGGCCGCTGGTGGAGCTCTGCGCTCGCGTCGTGATCGCCGGCGGCAAGTTCCAGCTCGTGCGTCTCGCTGCCGGCGGCGTCGCGCCCGTGCCGCTTCGCCTCACCGCCGTGGAAGCCCAGCTCAGCGGCAAGATTGCCAATGCGGCATCGATCGCAGAGGCGGCGACAGCGGCGAGCTCGGGTGCCAAACCACTGCCGATGACGGCCTACAAGCTCGATCTTCTGCAAGGGCTGGTGCGCGACGTGCTGGAGCGGCTTTCGGACTAGCTGGTATTTGCGCGTAACGTTTTCCGCCCCGTCATTGCGAGGAGCCCGTGACAAAATTGCGGAGCAATTTTGCACTGGTGCGACGAAGCAATCCAGGCTGCTTCCGCGGAGGGAGTCTGGATTGCTTCGCTGCGCTCGCAATGACGGAGTGCGATGCTGCAGCGTGCTCAACTCCCATGTCCCGGACGCGCTGCAATGCTCCATAGCGCGTCAAAGACGCGCGTAAACGCGCTTACGGCGTTGCAGCGCAGAGCAGGACCCAGGAAGCCGGGAACTCGCGAAAGCTTCCTGCCTCACCGCCGCGCCGGAATCAGCGCCCGCAGGATCTCCGGCTTCCAGGTCTGGCGCGCGCTGTCGAAGGCCGCGAAATCGTGGTCGAACTGCCAGTAGGCCCAGGCCCAGCCAAGCCGTTCCGCATGTCGTGCCATGAAGGACAGATATCTGGTGCGGGCTTCGGCTGGGGCGGCCTCGTACACGCCGAACTCGCCGAGATAGATCGGGCGCTTTTCCCGTTCCGACCAGATGCGCATCTTCTCGAAATCGGCGCGCGCCTTTGCTTCGTCCTCCGGCGTGCCCCAATCGAGCGGCCCCACCCGCGAAAACGTTTCGGACCACGGGGCGCCCTGATGGGTGAAGCGTAACGGGGCGTAATAGTGAAACGTCACGATCAGGTTTCTGTCATCCGACGGCAGGGACAGGTCCTCGACCGGCATCTCGTCGACGTTGAGAACGGCGGCAATGACGGTCCGCGTGGGGTTGGTGGCGCGGATGATACCGAGACACTCGTTCAAAAGCGCGTTCCAGGCGGTGGACGTCATCTGCCCGCCCGGCTCATTGAGGACCTCGAAGACGAGCTTCGGATATTTTCCGGCGTAGCGCGCGGCGATCTGCGTCCAGAACGCTTTCAGCTTCCCGGTGCACTCGGAGACGTCGCGCTGGCAGACATGGGTATCGTGCTCGTCCAGGATGGGGATGAGCTTTCGGGCGAGCACCTCCTCGATGACCGCATCAAGCCGCCTCAACACCGTTTCATCCAGCAGATTCCCCGGGCCCATGAACTTGAAGCCGAAGAAATTGATGCGAACGTGCGAGAACCCGGCGCGCCTGATCGCAGTGAGGTTATCCAGCCGAAATGGCGCGTTCCGGCCTCCCTCCCAGATGCCGTCGTAACCGAGGATGTTGATGCCGCGTCCCAATTTCGAGGGGGACGGTGCGGTGCCCTGGCCGGCTGCGTCAGCCCGGGATCCGATTGCGAGGACGGCGATCGCCAGAGCCAGACCGAACGCCAGCCGCCAGCGAGCGCAGATCGCCTTCATCCGTTCCTCCTTCATCACTGCAGGGATTGCTGTGGCACCGGCCTGCACACCGCAAAGAAGAATGCGACCAGAAGAACCGACGTGAACATCGTCGAGCGGAGGAACATCGTCTCCGTGAAATTCGATTGGAAACTCAGGACGACGAATCCGATGATGAGGGCGCAATGGCCGCGATCGATCGACCGGGTGGAGATCAAATACTGGACCTTCTCCGAGAACAGATAGACGCTCGCGACGAACAGCACGTATCCCAGGAATCCCGTTTCGATCGCCACCGCGATGTAACCGCTGTGATAATTGTCGAGCACCCAGCCATGGTTCTGGTTGAAATAGTCGTAAATCGCAGGACGCGTCCAGAATCCGTTGATGCCGAAGCCCAGCAGCGGCGCATCGTTGAAATGGCTGATGGCGTACTGCCAAATGAACGTCCGCTCGGTCAAATTGATCGTCGTTTCGCCGAGATGGATGGAATCGTACCCCGTCACGTAGAAATACAGGATCAGCAGGGCGGCCAGGATGCACATGATGAACGGCAGCACCGCGTAGGCTCTCATGCAGCGGATCGACCACATCGAGGTAAAGAGCAGTGCTCCGGCGGCAACGGCAACGGCACCGGCGCCACGCGATTCCGAGGCGATGACGCACGTCGATGCCAACAGGAACATCGAGAGGAAGGCGATCCATCCCTGCCCCGTCATCTTCCGATAGCAGGCAAAGAACATCAGGTATGCGCTGATGAAGCCGAGCGTCTGCTTCGATTCATAGATTCCCTGCCACTGGCCATTGTGCATCCAGCTCTGGTCGACGCCGATCTCGGGCACGAACACCGCGCACAAGGCCGAGGCCGCGACCAGTATGAAGAGCCCCAGCGCCGTCGACCCGACGATCTCGTCGATGTCGATCCGCGTGACGAGGCAGTACGCACCGAAAGTCGTCACCGCGAGTGCCGCGCTCTTCATGAACGCCGCGCCGGCGAGGCTGGTCCAGAGAACGGAAACGACGGCAAGAGCATAGAATGCGACCAGCGCGATGAGATCGGGATTGCACTGCACGCGCACGCGCGGACGTACGAAGGCACTGGCGTAGATCAGGATGATCCACATCAAGAGCGCTACGGCCTGTTGCACATAGCTCCACTCTGCGCGAAGCAGCGCGGGATTGAAGACGCCCATCGACGCGATCACGTTGACGGTGATCGAAATGCGGATCACGTTTCTGGCAAGCGTTTCCACGCCGACCCCGCGCGCTTTCCAGATCGCGCTGTCGTATGCCTCGGAATCCGCCACGGTGTGCAGGCTGGCCATGAGCGACCTTCCCGAGGCACGGTTAATAATTGCTTACCGCGCAGCGCGACCGCGTTCGCGGACGGGGTTGCCTCGGGCGTTGGGTTTCAGTTTCAACCGGGGCGGCTGACCCAGCACGCCCGGGAGCGCGCCCTAAGCCGCGGTCGCCGGCGGCAGGGCCAGCACCGAATAGATCGCCTCGGCGTCGCGCGAGGCGCGGAGCTTCTTGGCGATGTCCTGGTCGCGGAGCAGGCGGGCGATGCGGGCGAGCGCCTTGAGGTGATCGGCGCCGGCGCCTTCGGGGGCGAGCAGCAGGAAGACGAGATCGACCGGCTGACCGTCCATCGCCTCGAAATCGATCGGGCGGTCGAGGCGCGCGAACAGGCCGAAGATCTTTTCCAGCTTGGGCAGCTTGCCGTGCGGAATGGCGACGCCGTAGCCGACTGCGGTGGTGCCGAGCTTCTCCCGCTGCAGCAGCACCTCGAACACCGCGCGCTCGTTCTGCCCGGTCAGCTCGGCGGCCTTGGCTGCGAGCTCCTGCAAGGCCTGCTTCTTGCTGTTGACCTTCAATGCCGGGAGAATCGCCTCGGGTGCGACCAGATCGGTAATCGGCATGGAGGGTTTCCGAGGTGAATTAAACCGTCAGGTTCCGATTTGGCCAACTTGATAGACCAAGCTGAGCCGGCGTCAATAACATGAAGCAGGAGGCGCACTTAGCCCCGGTCGAGATGTGGGGGGCTTCTACTCCAACGCAATCCCGGTGCCAACTCCCGCGTGTGGCTTTGCCACCGTCAATGTTAAGGGCCGGAATGGTACGGTCCCCGAATCCGGGCCTAGCCCTGCGACTGGCCGTCCACTTTCGTTCCCGGCGGGTCAATCCAGCCCACATTGCCGTCCGCCCGGCGGTAAATGATGTTTACCCGGCCTGACGAGCCATGCTGGAATACCATGCAAGGCGCCCCGCTGAGGTCGAGTTCCATGACCGCTTCGCTGACCGAGAGCCGCTTCAGCGCCGTGGTTTGCTCCGCGATAATGACCGGACTATAGCCGGTGACTTCCTCTTCGCCCTCTCCGGGCGCTTCCAGCACGTAAGCCGTGGCGTCGAGCGCAGCCATCGCTTCGGAGGCGACATGGGCCTTGCGCGCAGAGCGGTCCTTGAGCCGGTTCTTGTAGCGCCGCAGCCGCTTCTCGATCATCAGCAGCGCCTGGTCGGCGCTGGCATAGGCATCCGGCGCGTTCGAATCGGCCTCCAGCGTGATTCCCGAATCGAGATGCAGGGCGCAATCGGTACGGAAACCGAAACCGTCCTTGCTCAGCGTGATGTGGCCGGAATAGTTGCCGTCGAAATACTTGCGCAGCACCTCGTCGGTGCGGTCGGCGACGCGGCCGCGCAGGGCCTCGCCGACGCTGATGCTCTTTCCCGAAATCCGGAGAGTCATTGGATGCCTCGCTTGGTTTGTCGCCCCAGTTGCGATGACGAATCATCGCAGCTGAAGTCGCTCCCGACGCACGATCGACGCGCAAACGTGTTCCGCGTATGTCGCGAGGAGAACCGCTGCACATCTTGCCGGATCATGCGCATGCCTGGATCGGTCTCGCAGGGAAGACGAGAGTAGCGCGATTTCGCGCCAGCGCAATCAGGCCGGCTCGGTGTTGCGGGAGCGATCGGACAATGCGGTGGAGAGAACGTTACCAAGGGCGCTCTGCTTGTCGCGGCGGCGTTGCACCGAGGAGGGTATGCGCATGGCTTCGCGGTACTTCGCGACCGTGCGGCGGGCAATATCAATGCCCGAGGCGCGCAAGCGTTCCACGATGGTGTCATCCGACAGGATCGCGGAGGGCTCCTCCGAATCGATCAGCTGCTTGATGTGGTGACGCACGGCTTCGGCCGAATGCGCCTCGCCGCCGTCGGCCGAGGCGATCGAGGCCGTGAAGAAATATTTCAGCTCGAATGTGCCGCGATTGGTCGCCATGTACTTGTTGGCGGTGACGCGCGACACCGTGGATTCATGCATCTGGATGGCATCGGCGACGGCCTTCAGATTGAGCGGCCGCAGGTGCGCCACGCCATGGGTGAAGAAGCCGTCCTGCTGGCGCACGATCTCGGTTGCAACTTTCAGGATGGTGCGGGCGCGCTGGTCGAGCGCGCGCACGAGCCAGGTCGCGTTCTGAAGCGCGTCCGTGAAATAGGACTTGTCGCCGTCCTTGCCGACCTTCTTCGACAGCTCGGAATAGTAGGTCTGGTTGACCAGCACACGCGGCAAGGTGTCGCTGTTGAGCTCGACATGCCAGCCGCCGTCGGGACCCGGACGGACATAGACATCGGGCACCATGGTCTGCAGGCGCGCCGAGCCGAACTTCATGCCGGGCTTGGGATTGAGGCGGCGGATCTCGCCGATCATGTCGGCGATGTCCTCGTCGTCGACGCCGCAGATCTTGCGCAAGGCAACGATGTCGCGCTTGGCAAGCAGATCGAGATGCTCGACCAGGGCCTGCATCGCGGGGTCGTAGCGGTCGAGCTCGCGGAGCTGGATCGCCAGGCATTCGCTCAGATTGCGCGCGCAGACGCCGGGCGGATCGAATTTCTGCAGCACGGCGAGGACGCCTTCGACGTCGGCTTGCGATGCGCCGAGACGCTCGGCGGCCTGGCCGAGATCGGCCGGCAGATAGCCGGCCTCGTCGACGAGGTCGATCAGGTACTGGCCGATCATGCGCAGGGCGGGTGCGGCGAAGGCGACCGCGAGCTGCTCGGCGAGATGGTCGGACAACGTCGTCTCGGCCGCGACAAAAGCTTCGAGATTGTAGTCTTCGGTCCCAGAGGCACCGCCGCCCCATTCGGTATAGGTGGTCGGCGCGGCGTCCTGGGCGTTGCGCGCCGCGGCCTCGGCGGGCTCCTCGGAGAAGACGTTGTCCAGGCCCGTATCCAGGGTCTGCTCGATCTCGGCGCGGGTGCCGAGATCCTTGCTCATCCATTCTTCCTGGCCTGGCTCGAAACCCTCGGCGCCGCCGCCGAAGCCGTCCTCGCCCTGACCATCGCCTCGACCGTCGGAATCGCCGTAACTCCCGGCCTCGGCCGGTGCCTCTCCCGCCAGGCCCTCGTCACTGGCCCGTTCCAGCAGCGGATTGCGCTCGAGCTCCTCTTCCACGAACGTCGTGAGATCGAGATTGGACAATTGCAGCAGCTTGATCGCCTGCATCAGCTGCGGCGTCATGACCAGCGACTGCGACTGCCGGAACTCTAGTCTCTGCGTGAGCGCCATGAAGCAAGAACCGTTCCCAAAAATTGGTCCGATTTTTGCTTATCTTAGTCCGAGCCCGATGTACACGTCTTGACGAAACGCAAAAAAGGGCTAGAGGCGGAATTCCTCGCCAAGGTAAAGGCGGCGCACGTCCGGATCGGCAACGATCTCATCCGGGGTTCCCTCGGTCAAGATTTCCCCGGCATAGACGATATAGGCACGATCGGTGAGGCCGAGCGTCTCGCGGACATTGTGGTCGGTGATCAGCACGCCGATGCCGCGATTGGTGAGATGGCGAACGAGGTCCTGGATGTCGCCGACCGCGATCGGGTCGATGCCGGCGAAGGGCTCGTCGAGCAGCATGTAGTTCGGCCGCGTCGCCAGCGCGCGCGCGATCTCGACGCGGCGGCGCTCGCCGCCGGACAGCGCGATCGACGGCGATTTGCGCAGGCGCGTGATGTTGAATTCGTCGAGCAGCGAATCGAGCTGCTGCTCGCGCTTCTTGCGCGAGGGCTCGACCACTTCGAGCACGGCGCGAATGTTCTGCTCGACGGTGAGGCCGCGGAAGATCGAGGCCTCCTGCGGCAGATAGCCGATGCCGAGCCGCGCGCGCTGATACATCGGGAGCTTCGTCACGTCGTGGCCGTCGAGCTCGATCGCGCCGCGGTCGGCCTTGATCAGGCCGGTGATCATGTAGAATACGGTGGTCTTGCCGGCGCCGTTCGGCCCGAGCAGGCCGACCGCTTCGCCCCGGCGCACATAGATGCTGACGCCGCGCACCACCTGGCGGCTGCCGAAACTCTTTTCCACGCTATGCACAGCCAGGAAGCCGGGCCGCTTCAGCAGCTGAGGGCCGCCCGCGCCGTTGGAGCTCGCGGCGGCCCTGACCGGGTGAACGGCCTGCGAACGCGGCGGCTCGACTTGATAGCCGGCCCGATAGTCATCCCGGAACTGGTCCGGCGCGCGCATCGGCTGGTCACGGGCGACCGGCTGCGCGTCCCTGATGGGACTGGTCACGAGGCCGCCGACGCTGTCACCGAGCGCTGTGATGTCCTGACGCGCAAATCCTGGCCGGCCGCGCTTGGCGGGGCGCCGACGGAACATGCTGAAGAGATCGACCATCCCGCCTTCTAGCCTTTTCGCGACGATCCTGCGCGAATTCGCGTGATCTGCCGCACCGGCCTTTCAATTCGCCGAGGCAGCATGAGTGAAGGGATGTCTCATGCCCAGTGAAACACGCCCGAAAAGCGGCGGATCCCGCTTCGAAAGCCCTGCGCGCTAGATACAGCCTCGCCGGGCAAGCTTCAACCTCGGATCGCGAGGATCGGAGACAAGTGATTGAATTTACTTTTGTTTACTTGCGCCGGGCAATTGCAAAGGCGGTCCCGCGCCGGGTTTGGCCCCTTGTCCCGCTTGTCCCCCTTGGCCGCAATCATTGCTGCCGCCCTGCGGCAGCAGCGCCTGCACGCGGCCGTTGTCGGATTCGACACGGGACACGCCGGTCGTCATGTCGACCATCAGGCGGTCGCCGCGCAGCACGTTCTTGCACTGGGTCAGTACTACCTGGCCGCCCGCGCCGCCGAGCATGGTGATGAGGTTGGTCCTGGTGTCGAACACGGCGGTCTCGCCTGTTACCACCTGGTCCTTCTGGGTGACCACGACATTGCCGCGCGCCTCCAGCCGCTTGATCGAGGAGCTACCGCCCGGACCCGGCGTCGCCGACTGCATCGGGGCCGATTTCGTGCCCTTCGGCGCAGGCTGTGGCGCGGCGGGCTTGTCGCCCGAGTCATAAAACACAACCAGCGTCTTCGAGGTCATGGTGGTGTCGCCCTGCACGACCTTCACGTTGCCGGCAAAGGTCGCCTCCTTCTTCTTGTCGCGCATCTCCAGGGAGGCGGCTTCGATCTGGATCGGCTGATCGCGGTTCTGCGAAAAACCCTGCATCGCGTTGGGCACGCCTTGCATCGTGCTCTGTGCAAAGGCCGCACCCGTGACGAGGAGCGCGAGACCGACGGCGAGCGCGGCCTTGCTGGCGACAGCGTCGCGCGGAAAACAGTTCATCATGAAAATCATCTTGAATTGGCAGACTTGTTCTGAGGCGTACGCGTCTTCGCAGGCGGCGCCGGCTCGGGCGGCGCAGGCTGGGCAGCGGGCTGCTCGTCCAGCTTGTCCAGGTGCATCACCACATTGCCCTCGAAGCGGATGACGTCACCACCTTCGGTAATTCGCAAGCGATCGGCGCTGAGCGTGCCATTGGTCAGCGTGACGTCGACGCGCTCGTCCGAGGAGACCGTGCCCTTGCCCATGTCGACGAAGGCCGAGTTCAGCCGCGCCTCGTAGCCGGTCGAGGTGCGCAGGAAGATGTCCTTGTGCAGCTCGAGCTGCTGCTGCTTGTTGTCGAAGCGGCCGGTGCGGGCATCGAGGAAAAGCGTCGATCGATCCTCCATCAGTACCTTCGCGCGCAGGTCCGACAGATCGACATGATCGGGGTCGGTGATGTCCTGCGTCGCGGTCTTGGCCCAGAGCTCGTAGGGCCGCTGGTCCGGCGTGAAACCGGCCAGATGCGGCGATTCCATCGTGATCTTGGTGCCCGACACCACCATGTTTCCGGAATCGAGCGGCAGCTTCGGCATCAGCATGCGGAACGGATTGAAGATCGAGACGCCGACGATGGCGGCCATGGACAACAGCACCGCACCCGGAACCGCGATGCGCAGAATCCGCACCAGGCGGCTGTGGCGCGCCGCGCTGGCGAACTTCGCCGCAAGCGCGGCGTCGTAGGTGGGATTCTGGGCCGAATTCACCTGGGCTCCTGAAGTCCTGGGCTCCTGAAATATCGCTCGCCTCGTCCGGTCGACGGGCGTCCCCATTGTATCCGGCGCCGCCCAAATATGCAGCCGGCGACAGGCCGTTACGAAAGTGTCCGAAACGGGGCGGCAACCTCAGGGTAACCGCCGCAGGGGGCCTCAGGAATGCGCGAAAATGTCCTCTTCCGCCCAGCCCTGGAGGTCCAGCAAGGCGCGGGTCGGCAGGAAGTCGAAACAGGCCTGCGCCAGCTGGCTGCGGCCTTCACGGACCAGCATGGCATCGAGCCGTTCGCGCAAGGCGTGCAGATGCAGCACGTCGGAGGCGGCGTAGGCGAGCTGCGGCTCGGTCAGGCTGTCGGAACCCCAGTCGCTGGATTGCTGCTGCTTGGAGAGGTCGATGTTGAGCACCTCGCGCACGAGGTCCTTGAGGCCATGGCGGTCGGTATAGGTGCGGGTCAGGCGGGAGGCGATCTTGGTGCAGTAGATCGGCCCGGTCATGACGCCGAAGGTCTGGTACAGCACCGCGATGTCGAACCGCGCGAAGTGGAAGATCTTGGTGACGGCCGGATTGGCCAGGAGCGCCTTCAGGTTCGGCGCATCGGTGTGTCCCCTGGGGATCTGCACCACGTCGGCGCTGCCGTCGCCGGGCGAGAGCTGCACCACGCAGAGCCGGTCGCGGTGCGGGTTCAGCCCCATGGTCTCGGTGTCGATCGCCACCGCCCCGGTGTAGCGGGACAGGTCGGGCAAGTCGCCGCGGTGCAGACGTACGGTCATGGCGTGTCAAAACCTCGGGTCGAATCGGTGCGTCGATATCATAGGCTAAACGGATGGACCGCGATGTAGCCACTGGCGAGAGGTCACGCAAGCGGCGGCGGTGACCTGACGGCCGGTCAGATCGCGGCGATGGCGTGCAGGTCGGCGATCCCTTAAGGCGGGATTGGAGGGATCGGCTGGTCCTGCACTCTCGTGCATGCTGAGCTCGCGGAAGCGCTTGATCAGTCGCGACCCAATCAAGGTGATTCACACCCCACGGCGCGCGAAATGATGGGCCGCCGCTCTTTCCGGCAGACCAGGTTTTCAGGCCGGCCCGCTGCAATTCGCCCCGGCACACCCTATCTGTTGCCGGCCCCTCCGCCCTCGCCCGCTCACGACGAATGAAGTGCCTATGACCGAACCGACGCTCGCCGCGCCGATCGACGACCAAGGGAAACGCCAGCGCGGCTTCTCGCGCTACCAGGCGCTCCTCATCGCGCTGCTGACGTTCACGCAGTTCACGATCATTCTCGACTTCATCATCATGTCGCCGCTCGGCGCCATCCTGATGCCCTCGCTCGGCATCACGGCGGGGCAGTTCGGCATCGCGGTGTCGGCCTACGCGTTCAGTGCGGGATTATCTGGCATTCTCGCCGCCGGCTTCGCCGATCGGTTCGATCGCAAGCGGCTGCTGCTGTTCTTCTATGTCGGCTTCACGCTCGGTACTGCGCTCTGCGCGGCCGCGCAGACCTACCATGTGCTGCTGCTCGGCCGGATCGTGACCGGATTGTTCGGCGGCGTGATCGGCGCGGTGGTGCTCGCCATCGTCACCGACCTGTTTCCGCTGCACCTGCGCGGCCGCGTCATGGGCTTCCTCCAGACGGCGTTCGCCGCGAGCCAGGTGCTCGGCATTCCGGCCGGACTGTTTCTCGCCAATCACTGGAATTGGCATGTCTGCTTCGCGGCGATCGTCGTGGTGTCGATCGCAGCGATCGCAATCATCGCCCTCGTGATGGAGCCGGTCGATGCGCATCTGAAGCTGAAGCAGGACAAGAACCCGTTCCACCATCTGATCGCGACGATCGGTCAGCCACGCTATACGCTCGCCTTCGCCGTCACGACGCTACTGGCGACGGGCGGCTACATGCTGATGCCGTTCTCCAGCGCCTTCACCGTGCACAATCTCGGCATCGACATCACGCATCTGCCGACGATCTATCTCGTCTCCGGCCTGTTCAGCATCGTCACGGGACCGCTGGTCGGACGGGCCAGCGATGCGTTCGGCAAATATCCGACCTTCGTGTTCGGCTGCGCGATGACCGTGGTCATGGTGCTGATCTACACACATCTCGGCCACGTCTCGCTCGCGACCGCGATCCTCGTCAACGTCCTGATGTTCGTCGGCATCTTCTCGCGGATGATCCCGTCGCAGGCGCTGATGTCGGCGATCCCCGACGCGAGCCAGCGCGGCTCGTTCAGCGCGGTCAGCGCCTCGCTGCAGCAGCTCTCCGGCGGCCTCGGCTCGGTGCTCGCCGGCGCGATCATCGCGCAGGCGCCCGACGGCTCGCTGATTCATTTCGACCGGATCGGCTACGTCGTGGTCGCGACGACGATCGTCACGCTGGTGATGATGTATTTTGTGCAGAAGGCGGTGGCGGAGCGGGCGGGGAAGCAGGTGGTGTGAAGGGCACCTTGCCGCAGCAGCAGCCCGGCTCGTCAATCAGCCGCCGCCGAACTTGGATGGATCGTCATAGGCGGGAGGGTCGTCGTGGTCGGTCCGCAGACCGCCGGGAACGGAGTCGTCGCGATAGATGCGCACGCCATTCGGAGTGACATAGACCGGAGCCGTGGCCTGGCCCGGCCGAACGATGACAGGTCGCAACTTGTGATGCCCTCTTGCGGCGGCGTTCGCAGAAGCACACGCACCGATCAAGAGGCACAAGCCCAAAGCACACGATCCCAAGCCACAGCGCATTGCACTTTCTCGGCTCATGGCCCCGATGCCAACGCAACACTCTGAAAGGGCTTATCTATCTGGATTTATTTGCGATCCAGAATCGTATGGTGCCCAGGAAAGGATTGTCGTCCAATCCCAGCAACGCTAGCTAGATCAAAGGCTTAGAGCCACACCGGATTGAAGCTTTGTACCAGCTAAATGTATCATCGTCCATCGATACGTGTGATGCGCGATTGCGCTTGTGGTCCAAAAAAAGGCTGCGAGGGCCGTGAGGCACCGGCGCTGAGTCCTGGCACCGCCAAGCAACCGCTTTGCGGCTTGCGGATGCCTACAGCCCGGTCCGGAAGAAGGACGCGCCGCTATGCCGCCGTGTGAAGTTTGAGCTCACGGGCGGGATGCCTTCTCTGCCACGTCTCAATCAGAAACAATGCTACGGTGCTCGCCGAATGTATCGCGAGGCTTGCAATCCTGCGATCAATTCTCGTGTAGCCCCGCTCCCTGCCGTGGGCATCGCCTCCATGGGTCCGAAGAGAGCCGATGCCCTCGATGACGGTCGCAAGCCCGTTCAGGATTTTCCGTACATCGTCGGCAATCAGCGGATCGAGGTCGTCGCGGTCGGTGCCCAGCCCCAATGGCTTGCGTACCGCAGCAAACAGCCCCTTGATGTCTTTCTTCTCGGGCAGGCCGAGGCCGAGCTCAATCAGGATCGAGCGGCACACGCTTTCAACGGTCGAGCATGCCGCCGTAACCGCGTCCTCGGGGTCCTTGTCCGCGCTGGCCAGCGCCCGCTCGATGTCCCGCGTGACGGTATCGAAGTTTAGGACCTGAGCAGCGTTTGACAGCGAACCGAGAACAGGGGGATTTGCCCCCGACTCGATTCTCGCTACGAGCTGGTAGAACTGCTTCTGTGTGTCTTCAGGCAGGAGCTGAGCAGCATCCCGCACGGCGACCGTCCCGCTGCGGTAGTCGTAAAGCTTTCGTAGCGCCTTGCCGACAAGGTAGCCGTCCTCAACGTCGATGAACCCGCGCAGCAGATTGGCCTTGGACGAGCCGCGGACGTGATACTTATCGTCGTAGATGTTGATCCCGAATTCGTCCTCGAAAAACTCCGAAAAGGTCCTGTTCGAGAAATCGAGGACATAGCCGCCCTCCATCCCGAATACCTGATCGATCTGACGCATTTCGGAACGCTTGATAGTGACCATCTCGCTAACCGTCTGACCCGCCGAGACAGTGCTGTGCCGCCAACGCCATGATGAATCGCCTGTCCCACGATTGTATCATAGCGCTCTGACCTTCGAAGGGGGAGGAGCCCGGTTGAGCGTACCTGCCCCGGCAACCGACTCCGGCAGAAAGCTGTTTAAAGGTAAGCCTTCGCGTGGGGCATACTGGGGGCGGCCATGGTCTACGTGGCGAGGCTTGCGGCCGGCACCACGATGGCTCCCCCGACAGCCTCGCCGTGAGTTCGCGCCGGTAGCGAGCCGTCCGGCACATTGATCTTGCAGCCATTGCAGGCCGCAGAGGCCCCGCCGGGCAGCTCGGCAAGAGACGCAAACAGAAGAACGGGCGCGATGGTCGGAGTGCTCAAGCGCTTCATTGCCAGTTTCATCTGCTCGACTGTCGCGGCACCGCACCAGAGTCCGCCCGCGTAGGCCGCGGATCGTTTTCTGCTCATCCGAACTCCCGTCAATTCCGACGTATTAGACTTTAGCTGCAAAGGATAAATGAGTCCATTATTCCTCCTTGTCAAAGACCACGGTTTGTGAGACTGAAAGGACAGTTCTTATCATTCTTCCTTTGAGGAGATGCTCGCATGGACCCGATCTACACCAAGCGGTTTCAAGAGTTTGGCCAAGCTTACGAGGATTTCGAAGCGGACGACGTTGCGGCACTCATCATCCGCACAGGTGAACGTCTCGAAGCTCTCTGCCTGAATCCCGAGGCGGTCAAAAAAGCGATGATTTGCCTGCATGGCGCCCTAGGTTTGTCAGACCGGGCATCGGATCGTATGCCCGAAGTCTCATGGAAGACTCTTTGGGAAGAAACCACTCCCATTGAACTCCTTGACTTGCCGCTGTCCCAGAAGCTCACGAGCCTCAACGCTTACGCCTTTTTTGGGCTTTCGCCCATCGACGGAGGGCCCTGCACGCTCGCAGACATTAAGAACCTCATCGAAGCAGTGAGTACTGCAGTCACGCCGAGTAAGCCCGAAGGTACAGAGACCGCAGAAATCGATCGAACACTGTTGGCGGCCAAAGCTCGCTTCGGTCTCGACGAAGGAACAGGACTGCTGCCGGATGAACTAGCTGCGCTGGTGCGGCTCGGTCAAAAAAGCATGCGCAATGCGCTCACACCATCGAGCGGCTCCGGCCTGGAAGTGAAGGACGGGAGGATCACTGCAGCCAGTGCGCTGACATGGCTTAACGCCCGAGGTGATTTCAAGTCCTCCATTTGGCATCAGTCATCAGCGGACGTGTTTTCGTCGTCGAATAATGAACCTGCGCTGGAGGGAGAACTCCTATGGGTTCCCTTCGCCAGTGATCAAACGGAGTTCGATCCGGCGAAGTGTCAACGCAATGGCAAGTACACACTCGGACCTAAGGGATCTGAGACGACTTTCACCGACTATCGCCAAGCTTTGGACGCGCTCGCTCGGATGAAGCCGACTGCTTATTGGAGGCGCCCAAATTCCGCTGGCAACTGGGGCATCGTGACCGCAGCCGGCTTTCGACCTCGATCCGCTCAGGAACTTGGGCTCGCCGCGACCCAAGGTGCCACGCGATGAACCTCAGCCATCACTCTGAAGTACGGCTCCGACAACGAGCTATCCCACCTTTCATGGTGGAACTACTCGAACGCTTCGGCTCAGAGATGAGGTGCGGCGGAGCCGATAGGTACTTCTTCGACAAGGCGGCAGTCAGACGGCTCGAACATCACTTTGGCGATCGTCGCTCACTCCAAAAGGTCGAACCGTGGCTAAACGTCTACATCGTGGTCGGGGACAACGGTCGGTTGGTCACAGCAGCTCGTCGCACTCGACGTTTCAACCGACCCTAATAAAAACGAATTGGAGAACTGCCCATGGACTTGAACAATGTAAGTCTCTTCGATCGTTACGCTTCGGCGATCGGCAGCGCGACACCGCGTGAGTTGGCGGAAGGAGACCTGCTCCAAAAACTCACCCTGGCGCGTGACGGATTGCTGACCACTTGCTACGCGCCGTTTGACTTCGTCGCTCTTGACGCGCGGCTCGTCGTGGTTGGAATTACTCCTGGTCGAACACAGGCGGTAAACGCACTCGTGGCGGCGTCTGCGGCTCTAACGGCTGGCAAGGAAAAGAGCGAAGCCTCTCGGCTCGCCAAGCAGACCAGCAGCTTCAGTGGATCCATGCGGACAGGTCTAGTCTCAATGCTCGACCATATCGGCTTAGCTCCCTTGCTTGGTGCGGTATCATGCGCTGAGATCTTTGATCCCTCATGCGGGTTGGTTCATTTCACCTCCGCTTTGCGTTACCCGGTCTTCGTCGGCGAATCGAACTACAACGGTAACCCCGACATGCTGAAAACGCCGTTACTCAAATCGATGATCGACAAGTACTTGGTAGAAGAAGCACGGTCCTTGCGCGAAGCAGTATGGCTTCCACTCGGCCCCCAAGCGGCTCGAGCTCTAGAATATCTGTCTGGACGAGGGCTGTTGGACCGGAAGCAAGTTTTGAGTGGGCTGCCGCATCCTAGTGGGGCAAACGCTGAGCGGATCTCTTATTTTTTGGGACGCAAGAGCCGGGAATCCTTATCATCCAAGACAAACGCCAGCACATTGGACGCCGCCCTCGAGAAGCTTCGCTTTCAGGTGGATGCTCTCTCAGCGTGACGTTCGTCCGAGAACAAGGGAGGCGACTTCCGCCCCTTTTCTTTGAGCTCGCATTGCTTTTTACCGAGCCAACGCGCTGGGCAAACGCCGGGCAGACTGGGGAATGTAGGCTGGGGCGTGACGTACCGCCATCACGCCCTGCGCAAGTTTGGATTTGTTGGTCGATCTTTCAGTATACCTTCGCGCTTTCGGCCGGCCTTGTCGATGTAGGGCACCCATAAGTCGACATCCTCTTGGATCCAGACCGTGCCATCCTGGACATGGCAGATTGCAGCCCAGCCGTCGTCCCGGAACAGTTCGATAGCCTCGGATGCTCGGACGCCTTTGTGAAATGACCTCAAGAGATCGTCTTGCAGATCGGTCAGGAATGCCTCTGGCAAGCCGACTGCCACTAGGAATTCCGACCAGCAAGGTCCATTGTTCTCATGCAGGAAGTTGGAGCTCATCGTTCCCCACATCCAAAGAGTCGCCGACTTCGTGAATTTTTTAGATCGAACCCATTTGTCGAGAGAGCGCTCGACATTTCTGCGCCACTTTCCGTCAAATTTAGGAGGAAGAAGGTCGATTCCCACCTCTACTCCATACGCGGCAGTTCGTTCTTTCCAGACGAGATCGGGGAATTGCAGTGTTTTCGCCATAGAGCCCTCCCTGAAGTGCATCCGTAGATATTATTGGTCTTGAGCGCAGCACATGCCAACCGAAGTGCGCACTACGCGATAATCCACTAGGAAACGGGGGATTGCACATTGCACGTCACAATCGAGGAAAGCTGATTCCGCTTTGGACCGTTTTCTCTCAGCCGCATCAGAAAGCCAGAGTTTCAACCCGCGATTTCGATTCCCGTAACACAGCCAAGCCACTCGTAGAATGATCGCCAAGGTACCGAGCGCCGCCTCTCTTCGGCGGACAGCACAGGTGACAGTTCGGAGAAGAACTGGCTGCTCCCACCAAACTTCTTTGTGACTTCAAGTGGCAGGTCGGCCGCATTCTCCGCACGATATGCAATGTCCCGAATTGAATCGATGGACAGTTCGATCGCATTGAAATCGCCAGATATGATCTCAAGGGACGCAGTGAAGCGACCGCGAGGAACGGAACGCCGCAAAAGAGCGGCCAGCAGAGTGTTGAGTGTCTCGCCGCCCCAGGTCAAAAGCTGGTTGCGACCCAACCTCCAGCGCGAAGGATCAAGGCCTCTCTGCCTCGCGAGGCTCCACAGGATCCGGCGACTCATCGGGCGGGCGGGCCCTGTCCCCCTAATACGGGCGAGCGACTCTGACTGATCCGCAGGGCCCCCAAGATAGGCTCCGCCATCGGAGCCAGTCATGAGGCGCCGGAGCGTGCCCGTGTGAAAAACAGCCCCACCCGCGATCGTCTGGTCGGCATCGTGCAAGGCGGTCTTACCGGTTCGAAGATCCAGCACTGGACTGGCGGATCGGCCAGCGATCACAATATGGATTCGACCCATATCGGCCTCATCCATGAGGCGGTCGCATGGAATGAGAGCCCCTCTGACATCGACCAAGCAGCCCGTCGACAACATGTCCTGCACGACCGGTGCATGATCTTCGGTGCCGGCTTCCGCGGCGAGTTCAGCCATGGAAAGCGGACGATCCTGACGAGTCGCCCTCCAGCACAGGCTGAGCACCTGCTGGAACCGGACCGAATGACGATCGAAGTCGTGAACATCGTCGAGTTCGCCACGTCTGGCACAGTCAAGAACGGCGCGGAGCAGATGCTCGTCCTGCTCCCTCGATCGGAAGGCGACAACGCGGCATGTGCCGCTCCTTCTGTTGCCACGTCCGATGCGCTGCAAGAATGCATTGACGGTTGGAGGACAATCGGCGAGCACGACAGCGTCGATGTCGCCAATGTCGATCCCGATCTCAAGGGTGGCCGTCGCTACGCATACACCGTAGCGCTTTCGGCGCATCTCCTCCTCGACTCGCTCACGTTCGACCGCTGCCAGCGCACCGAAATGCAAATGAACCGGCCAACGACTGCCGGACAGTTCGCGATGAAGATGAGCGGCCATCACGTGAGCGCCGTTCCTGGAATTCGCGAACACCAAGACCTTCTCTGCACCGGATCTGTTGAGCCACTCCGCAAGCGAGCGCGCGCGGGCTCGGTTCGGATCTCCGTCCGTCCTATGTGGTCCAATGAGCACGAGATCGATTTCGCGTGGCGAACCATGTGAAAGCACTATCGCCTGTTCGCCAAGCCAGCTTTGGGCTACGCCATTCATGTCATCCAGTGTGGCGGTCATTCCCACCACCTGGAACGTATCTCGATCCGACATGGCCGGCTTGGCGGCGCGGTGAATCCGGGAAATCACATGCCGTAGTTGCTGCCCTCGCGGTTCGCCGTGCAGGAGGTGAATCTCGTCGACAATCACCGACCGGACCCCGTCGAGCATGTCAGGACTCCGAAGCTGAAGCGAATCGAGCGCTTCGGGAGTGGCAAGCACACAAAACGCGCCTTCAGCCGACCTCAACTCGTGTCTGTCGCCCGTGTAGCGGGCGATTGAACCAGGATCTCGGCTGAGATAGTGAACCAGGCGTTCATAAAGATCGTTGACCAGCGCCTTGGTGGGTGCCACGTAGACCGTCGATAGCCTACGGCGCCGGAAGGAAAGGTGCCGTTGAAAGAGTGGTGCAACCGCGGCCTCTGTCTTGCCTGATGCGGTCGGCGCCGCGAACAGGACGTTCTTTCCTTTCACGATCTCGGGCATGACCAGTGCCTGCGCGGCATAGGGCTGGCGCCCCGAAAAGAAGATGGGGAAAGCATCCGGCATCATCCTAGCCAGTTCGGCGCGGTTGGCTATTCCCACGGAAGGATGTCTCCAGCGATCTGCTGGGCCGCCTCTTCCACAATCGCAACCAGTTCGTCCGGTTCGACACACGAGGGGTAGCTCATCAGAACGGCAGCAGGAAAGCCTGCCATTTTGGTCCAGTTGCGAAGCAGCTTCTCGGTATCCGGCAATTGCTCGAAACTGTCCCGAAGCAACTTGGCGATCCGAGCGCGCAGTTGCCCATCCGCCAGCACGTTCATTTTGGGACCGAGCCTACCAGCAGACTCGGCGAGAAAGGTCGAGACCCAGTTTTCGTAGTCGGCGGGGCTTGGCGGTCGCAGGCGAACGACCTCGCGAGGATCGTGGATGAGAACGCTCATTTCACCAGCCTTGCGCTTCAGGTCCTGTGTGTCTTCACCTTCGGTCAGGCCGACGAACAGCGCAAAATGAGGCCCCTCTCTCCAGAATGCCGGAAGTCCCGACACATCATAGTCGCATAGAGGGTCACGAAAATGCGGCCGGGGCTTGTGCGCACAGCGGGCCAGAACATCGAAGAAGTTGTTCGCGCGGATGTACCTGCTCGCCGAATATGTGCGCACATGCTCGGCCTCGTCGATGATCAGCGCAAGCCCCTGATAACCCAGAGCCTTCAGGACCTCATTGAGGACCACCAGGTGATACGAATACACCACGCCGGTATCTTTTGTCTGTGGCATCGATGGAATTGATTTTCGCCCAGCGCGCCAGCCGATCGATCGAATTGCACTGATCTGCTTCACCTGCCCCGCGAGCCAGCTGACGGCCGATACGTACTCCGGGTCGTCGCGACGGTGTGTAAGATACTGGAGTGCCTCCATCGCAAGACTGAACCAGGGCGAACGGCTGAAGTACTTGAGGCTCTTAATCTTGGACCAATTGTCTCTCACCTCTTTGACCAGGTCGAAGAAGTCGCCACAGCGCGTCCCATCGGCACGCATCGGGAACTCGAGCCCGGCCATCAACTCCCTGTATACGGTCGAGGGCTTTGCAGGGTCAGCCGCCTTCGGATCGAGTTCAAGAGATGCCGTAACCCACCCCTCCCGAAGGGCTATGGCTTTTACAAGCCTCAGGTGATGGGATTTCCCGGATCCGTAATATCCCATATAGATGCGACAGGCGCCCTGAGTCGGAGCATCCTTCAGAATTGCGCGGATCTCGCTTGAGATGTCTTTTCCGCCGATAGTCAGCGCGACCAACTGATCAGGATTGGTCGGTACGACCCCAAGATTCACTGCTTCGAACGACTGGCGAAAACTAAAGTCGCTCGTAGCCTGGCTGGATGCCGGCAAGCCCGCAGGCTTTTGGCTATCACGGACAAGCAACTCACCGATGTCGACGTCGAAGGTTTCCCCGAAAAATTCGACGGTGGCAACATTACCCAATACGGAGAGAACGTTTCCGATGCCGAACTCTCCATGTTCGACCTGCGCCCCTCGCATGATCATGGATTATCGCTCTCGAGTGGTGGTTCGTTATTACTCACAAAATCCCGCGCATATTGCGGTGTAATCCTGTGCTGCTTCTCACGCTGTTGGTTGAGAAAGCGACAGAACTGGTAGACGAAGTACCGCGGCTTTGGCGTCTCGAACAGGACGGCTCGCTGAGCGGAAAGGAGTTCGCTCATGTTGTCGAGTTGAACCTGATTTTCCCACGTGACGCCGTATGCCTTGCTAAAAACCGCCAGCAAACGCCTTCCGATGCTATGGATGACCTCCTCGGAATTGGCGTCCTCAATATTGATCAGGGGAACCTGCGGACTTCCCCGCGAAAACGCCTTGGTCCCGATGCGGTCCTGCAGGGCACGATAAGTGCTGATCACATCGGACCGAAAGTCGGGCGTGGCGGCATAGACAAACATCACGCCGCCAAACTCCCCCTCCGCGTTCTGATTGATCATCGTAAGCAGATTCTCGATGGCCTGCTTCTGCTTGACCGATCCTCTTCTGAATGAGGAGGTTCGTGTTCCTTCATCGAACGCAATCATAAAGCCGCGATATCCAATTCGCGTGCGAAGGAATGCGATTGCGGTTTTCAGACGTCGAAATGCATTGTCATCCCTGACGGGTTCGAAAAGCCCCAGATTCTTCAGCCCATTCGAGCGGATATTTGACCCACGGACCCATGCCACCAACTCGGTATCCGACACAGCCTCCTTTGCACCGCAACGAAGTTTCAGCAAACGCTGCGTTAGAACCGTGAGCCCTGCAGCCATCTGCGGATCCGGCGCGCCTTTCCAGAGGCCGCCAATCTGCTGCTCGATTTGCCGCTGGACAAGCTCCGGCACATCATCGCCGGGTTCGGCACCGAGTTGACGGATCCTGCGCACGATCCAGCGGTCAATGAGGACCTCGATACCCTTTTCCTCCGCATTCTCCTCATCGACCGGCGGTTGAAACGACTCCATGATTGCAGTGAAAATTGCTGCCGGCGAGTTGAAGGGGCAGTCGGCTCCGACAGTCACGAGTGCGGTAACGATGCTCTGCTCACTCGCGCGCCGGGCAAGGCTATTGATGAACTGTGTTTTTCCGCTTCCGTAATCCCCTTCCAGATACTTGAAACACCCCAGACCGTCGGCCAACTCGCCCCTAAAATAGTTCTGATCGAGCGCGTCCAGGATGTGGTCCGTTCCGACATTGATGAAATGGGAGTAGTTTCCCGGCGCGATCGGCGCGTTGAGAAGCTTGCTTACCAGCCGTCGGGCATCAGTAGCGGAAATCGCGATGTTCTCGTCCAAGATAAATCTCCATTCAGGCCTGCCGCCGCCGGATGTAAATCATCGGCCGGACGACAGTCCCTTCCGCGTTGCTGGGGACATAGAAAGCGCGCGACTTGGTGCCGTGCGCCTGATTCAGAGTTGCCGGAACTAACTCGAAGCTGTCGCGATCACCTGGAGTGTCGCGATTGCGGCGCCAGTTGATTAAATTGACGATGAATACGGCTTCCGGAACATCCTCGAAGTTACGCCGCGCGGGGCTGCTCCAGAACCGCTCATCCTGGGCGGCAATCTTAAACAACCGTGCGACATCAGCGATGAGCACATTCTCGCCTTCGCTGAAGTGACGCGCCATCGTCCAGGCGAGAGAAAGCCGATCGAGAAATCGGTCGACTGGCAATGTCCATCTGTCGACAATGGTTTCGGAGGCCCTGTAAGCACTCACGAGATAGTCGACATCCGCCGGTATCTTTGAAATTACTGGATAGTGGGGCGTCATCGACCACGCCCAGTCCTGACCTGCTTTGTCCGGGACCAGGATAAGCCGACCTGCAAAGAACTGGTTGTCCTTGTTGCCGGTGCTAACTCCTTCCAGTCGATGCAGCACTTCCATCGCAAAGCGCCGCCGGTTATCTGGATGGCGCATATAGTCCTTGTGTGCTTCGACAGCACGACGCGCTTCGGCAATCTCCTTCTGCACACCGGGAATGTGTGCGGCCTCGTCGGGAAGGGCTAGCGACAGCAATTCCTGTTGGCGCTCGATAGTTGCAGGGGGCATTTCTAATCCGGACGCCCGTGTTTGCCCCTGCCCGAGGATTCGCGGCAAACGCGCGGCCGTCATGCCCTTGGCATTAGCGAGCATCCCAGACCGCTCGACGAAATCCTTGAGTTCGGGAAACAATTGTGAAGAGGAATCAGACATGGGCGAAGACATTCAGGACTGGATGACGTCGAACAGCGACTTGTCGACCTTGCGGAGAATGGCAGGGTATTCGCTACAGATGAGCACCAGTCTGCGCGCGGGGCGGGAAAGAGCGACGTAGGCCCGGTTTAGCGTGAAGTTCAGCGACGCAGTTTCCACATCTTCAAGACCTAGAACGATACAGGCGTCGAATTCGAGCCCCTTGATCCGCTCGACAGAGGTCGTGAGCAGACCCGATCCCGTTGCTGCCCAAATATTGGCAAGGCCGACGCTCGCCTTCTCCAGATCGGTTCGGAGCTTGACCAGCGCCTGCTCATCCTCATTGATCTGCAGGAGGGCAATGCTCCTCACAACCTCAGAACGGCCGAGGACGGATGCAATCTGCTTGACCCGAAGTGCATGATCCTGCGGCGGCGCAATGATCAACTGCGGCTTCTTGTCTTCGAGTGGCACATTGACGTCGAACGTCGGTCGCTCCTTGAAAGCGACCTCGTAGAAACCCTGCAGAAATCGACCGATCTGCCTGCTTTGACGCATGTTTCTCGCAAAGGGGTAGATCTGCTCTGTCTTTTTCCCACGAAGGGATCTTCCAATCTTGAAAGCATCAGGCGATTGCATCCCGTGGACGGGGCTCACGATCTGCCTGAAATCCGCCGAAACCGTCAGGGCCCCATCCGGGTCCACCAGAGATCCCAGCAGCGAGGCCTCTGCAACGCACAGATCCTGAGCCTCGTCGATCGCGACGTGGGTCCAGCGCTTGCCCGAGTTGACGGCGGGCGCGATCGAAGACGGCATTTCCCGGAAACGCTCGCGCGGATCGGCGGCTTCGGGCAGTGCAAAGCGAAGCAACCAAGCTAGCCATGGCCGGTCCTCCGGGCCGTAAACACGGTCGTTCCATTCCGACCTGGCCTGCTCCAAGATTTCTGCTTCGTTGACACGGGCTCCGGTTCCGCGGCGTATCCGGTGCGCCCCTTCTGATTCTCGCGATCCGAAATACGTCGCAAGCGCCGGCACCGGGTCGTATACCCAGTAAAGCCATTGCTGAAAAAGCTCATCAAAGCGCGTTCTGGGGGACGATGAAAGAGCGTCACGAACAGCTTCATACGCGCGAGAGACTTGCTGATAAACGGCGCCCATGGTTATCGAGGATTTGAGGGGATCACGCACTATGTGGGAAGCATCAGCTGCGCGCGTCAGGGCCGATGCAAGCGTCTTCATCCGCTTGTCAGTCGCGCCAATAGACAGCCAATCGGCGCTTTTTGCATCGCCGAGACGGTCAACAACCTGCTTCTCATACACTTCCCAAAGGCGACCAAGATCATGGTGGTCGGAAAGACCGAGCACGGCCGTGCGAGCTGCGATCTGCAGTGCTGGCAGCTTCCGCTGACGCGGCCTTGCACCGTGCTTGTAGAGCCAGACCTGCTCAAGGTAGCGGTCAGTGAATTGCCCGACGGCATCGACGACGAATGCAGGAATGTCTAGCTGCGTCATCAGCAGGCTCTTCGCCTGGTCCGCAAGATTCTCGTTTGCCAGAAACACACGCGTCAGCTCTGGTGTGTAGGCAACAAGCCGATCGCCGGCCTCGCGCTCACCCTGCTGGTCGAACAGGAAGCGGATGCGCTGAAAGGCGACCGTGGTCTTGCCCGAACCGGGCGCCCCTGTGACGATCATCATGCCGGACATGCGAGAGATGAAGGCCTGGACCTGATCTCGCGTCATATCGAGCTTGACCGCCTTCAGTCCCGTCTTTCGGGGCTCCGCCTTCCGGGGCCGCACGGCACCACCAGGCTGATATACTGCGGACACAGCTGGCATTGTTTCGTCGAACCGCGCCTTGGCAAGCGTCTCCACGCTTCGAAGCCGGAGACCACTTGTCTTCACATCGCGGCAATCGCCAAGATCGGTCACCAGCGCGAGCTGAACACCCGGATGCGTCCACGCCAGGACGTTGACGCTTCCACCCCCTCCATTGAACACCTCATTCGAAGAAGAGGCCTCATTCGCGTACCAGAGTTGCTCCTTTTCCTGCAGCCGCCCATTTTCGCCGACCACTTCGGTGTAGACTTCGACCATGACCTGGAAGGGGTTGGCGGAAATGGCCCTGAGCGCAGCAAGCCGCTTGTTGGCATATTCGAAGCGGGCTTCCTCGTGGCTGCTAGCACCATGTAAGCCGCTGCCGGACCGGATCGGGCCGCGAAACTTCGCAAGCTCTTCTTTCGCAAGCTGGGCCGCCAGCTGCGCGTTGCGTTGATCGCGCGCCACCCGCTCGTTCAGCCCACTATCGACCGGTTTAGGCGAAGCCATGTTACCCCCCAAGGTTACATTGGCGAGCCTACCATTGTTTCAAATTACGTTGCAAGCGAACCTGGTAAGTAATTTTCATCTCCTCGCGCGCGTAGCATAAATCATGCCAAAATGAGAGCCTCTCAATATCGATCCATCTTCATGCAGATGCAGCAGGTCGCTGCAGAAACACACTCCGTTTGATCCGAGCAGAAGAGCAGGCCGGCAGCTGCTCACGCTGTTCACTCGCGGATCTCGAACAGCGTGCGCTGAAGTGGCGGGGTCGTCCTCAAGGGCACCGCATTTACCTGCCCGGCTCCGCGACTTAGTTTGACCCCTTCGCGATCGAGTTTGAGGAATCCGCATGCGCAATGGATCGCGCTAGTAAGAGCGGCCGACGCGGCGGCGCGCTGGTACATTCATCAGCACGAAAGGGTGCAGCTCCCGGCGGCCAAGATCCCCAGTTGGCTCCACTGCATGATACGGTCCTGGATCAGGGGTGCCTTCCAAACTGATCGCTCGTGAGTTCGGGGCCGGGGCTGCTGCTCTCGCATCAGGCATGCCGAAGGGCCGAACACAAGCGCCCCCAAATCGAGCCGTCCGAAAAGAGCACGACCGGGACGATCATCAAACTTGCTGACACGACGAGCAATCTCTGTGTTTCGGCGTGGGTCTCAATCATGATCCGCGTGAGCGGTCCCATCATCTGAATTCAGTGAAATCAAGGGCCTGAAGGGCTCCCGACGACGCCGATGGGATTTACACTGCGGTTGTGCAGAATAAGGCCAACGGCTATCCGTTGCGCAGCTGTAAGTGTCTTTTCGAGCCGCCCAGTGATCAGCCGTGGCGAGCCGCGTCCGCAATGAAGTTCAAGTGTCGTTCAGGAATTTTGGCGAGATGACCGAAACAAACGAAATCTTAGAATTGTACATCACCGAGAATACGCTGGATGAGATCCTTGCCACTATGGGAGATCCGCTCCCGATCGCTCCCAGTAAGCATCAAGGAATTATTGAACGCCTCCGCGAGCTATATTTGGCCGTGCACACCGAACATCGGCTGGCGCCGATGAATACTCGCACCAAGCTCGATAAGACGTTGAAACCCCTGTTACGCCAATCTCTGGATCTCCAACGGAGGATCGGTGACGATGAAATCCAATGGATGAACAAGGTTTTGAGTATTGCTGCCCTCGATCTGCGCCTCCAGTCGACGAAATCGGAGAGGTCGTCCGAAAAAGGCGCTTACATTCCGCCGCCCGATGTCCTGCAAAGGACAGAAAGCGCTCTCAATGACTTTTCCAAGCTCCTGAATCATCTCCGCACGATGATGGATCAATTCGATGAACTTGGTCCGGAAGAATACGCTGAGTGGATTGGAAGCGCCGGCACCGAGAAAGAAGTTTATGTTCGCAACGAGATCACTCCACACTTTCGAAAACGTGGCGGCATTGGTGCAGATACGATAGCTGTCCGGCATATCGCCGAAATCTATGAATTTGCGTTTGAGAGCCCGTTTTCTGCAAATCGGCGGGATAGTTACGAGCGCATCGATGCCGAAATCGACTCATCGAATCAACCGCGTTATTATTCCGGCGCATCCGTCAAATTCGCATGCGCCGTGGTTAAGGTACTCAAGATAGGCGGCATCATCGTGCCTCTCACGGAAAAATACCTTTCCGCCACCGAGCCGGATCTCGATAAATCTCAGCTAGACATCTCGGCTCTGAGCAGAGAACGGGCATTTGCCGGAGAAGCGGTGCGAGAAAGCTGGCTCATCAATCGCATAGGCGACCTTTGGATCAATGATTCGAGACGACAAGAGAAAACGGTTGCAGAGTAAGTGAGCTACGAATCCCGACTTGAATGCGACCATTCAGGATATCGCGGGTTGTCACGCTGACGGCAGATAAATCTTCTTCATCGATGAGACCGTCGTCGGCCCAATGCGCGGCCAGTTCTTGCCAGAGCTCGGCCTGCGTCGTGCCGAGCTTGACTGGATGCATTTCCAGAGCATCTTCGATGGCTCGGATTTCTGTCCCCAGGCCAACGAAAGCGGGCTCTGACATCGCAGCGTTCGCGGAAAGCTGGCAGAGGGCAGCTCGCAATCGACAAATGGCCTCTTCCGGCTTCATACTGGCAAGAGGCTTCAACGCGGCGCTTACCTGACATTCCTCGCTTACCAATGCGAGCCAGCAGCGCAAGATCTCCACACCCCAGCTAGCGCCGAGACTCTCTTTTGCCTGGTTGAGCGTCGACACAGCACCTTGCCCGAATATGCGGCAAGACTGCAATATTCCTCCTGGAAGGCCGCGCCCGCTCAACACAGCGAGTTCGACAACTCCACTTTCGAGCTGGTCCGACGGAAGCCAACGGCTGGATAACGCCCACGCATCCAACTCCGACAGTCTGCGAAGATGACATACTGCGCTTCGGGATCGCGCTGCCGGATCTATTCGGTATTCCTTTGCTGCCAATAAGATGAAGCTGGTGGCCTCGGCCCCTGCTTCGAGTGTCTTAAGAACAACGTTGATAGACTCTGAGGAACAGTCGGCATTGTAGATCAGAACGACGCGACGATCGGTGAATGGAACATAGCGAAGTTTTTCGATGACCGCGTGGACATGTGACAATCCATCGGGATGGCCGAGATCAAGCTCTATGTACCCAAAATTAGCTCCTCCTTTGAATGCCGCGCATGATTGACAACAACCGCATGGCTCCATTTCAGAACGATCTGCCTCGCAGAGCAAAGCTTTGGCATAAAGGCGAGCAATCGTCCTCTTCCCGCTTCCCTCTGGACCCACAAGCAGCAGAGGGCGGTCGTGCTGCCCGCTTTGAAAACGCTCACGCAATTCCTGGACGAGGTGCTTCTGTCCCATGACGGACACGAATGACTCCAGATCAGTGTCCGCAAGTGACTGCTCGATTCCCAGTGCGTTCGATGCTGTGTCTCCTTGGAGGCTTAGCGCGCGAACAGCCGTCCGATGGAGCTTTCCCAACCATGAGTAACCCCGATGGTTCAGGTTTTTACGTGAGATGACGCGAAGTATTTCCTTTCCAGGGTCCTGATCGCCCGTTTCGCTTTCGTCTATGTCGGATATTGCATGAAATACATCGCGCAGGCGCGTCCAACATCCCGACAATGGATCTCTTGCTAGATCACCCAACCGTTTCCTGAAGTCACGGCAAAGATGCTCGAGCTCGACAAGCATCTCTACAGGACCTTGGTCGGCTTGGTCGGTCATAAATGAACGCGACCATGTCAGAAGCAACGCGCCCCAAAGCAGCGCCACCTCCTCAGCCACAAAGATCGAACCGGATAGTCGCTCTCGACTCCTGCTGTCTGGAGAAATCGAAACCGAGCCGCTGGTTTCGACCACTCTTAGCGACGCTTCAACGAGATCAACAACAAGATCGGAAGTATTCCATCCTCTTTCTTGCTTAATGGCCAACGCTTGAAGCAAATCCGAAAGCGCTAAGGCCTCTTCGGAGACGAGGAAGCGTCGTAGCGAAGCTACCAGACGCGACCGGGTAGCTCCTTCGAAGCCTTGGTCAGCGGGCGTCGCGGCTTCGCAGCGTCCACGATAGGAAAGGCGCAGAATGGCAGAATCGAATACCTGCATTGCTTCGGGCAGTAACGCCTTGCCACGGTCTTCGATCCACCGGCGAAGACGCAAGTGCAGTTCGCCTTGCCTAAGCTTGAGATCCGGCGACATGAGATCCGAGGTCTCTGAAAGAAACTGCGCGACCTTTCCTATATTCGATTTGGTGACATAAGCCTCTTCAACGTGAAGGACCTCGGCAGGCAGATCAAAGCCGCCGAACGAGGCCGGCATCAAGATCGCGGTTGGCGCGGCCGGGGCTTCAATTGCCGATGCTAGGAGACCTCGAACCACCTTGTCATTTCCGTGACCGCTCAGGTCGCAGATCCTCATCTCGTCAAACAGCCCTGGTACCGACCAGCGCGCCTTGGCTTCCGCAGCATCGCAGTGCGTAATCTCTACTGAGGACCGCTGCGCAAGCTCACGAAGCTGTTGCCGCAAACGCCGTCGCAAGATTCCGCTTCGGTAGCGGTAGACCATCACCCCTTCGAATGGGATAGGGCAAAGCGACCACTCGACATCTAGAATCACCACCATCCCCTCCATCGTCGAACCCGCCGCTCGGGTGTCAGACCATTCCACGCGTCGATACATTGCGACAAATGCCCTTGCAGCTGAATGGGATCATTTCGAAAGCGGCTCTTAATTTCTGATATCTCACGCTGACGCTGACGGCGTTCGGCCTGACGATCGGGAAATTCACGCAATTCCCACCCTTTGGAAATCCAATTCCACTTCTCGGCATCAAACGTCGATAGCGGCGACATTCCGAATTCGCTGGCCTGCGCAATCGAGCCGTCGCTCAGGCGCTTTGAAAAAATGACCCGCTGATACGAGAATGGCCCGGGGCTCCTCCATTTCGTTCGGGGCACACCCAATAGCTGTCGCAAGTCCTTTTCGCTCGGCTGATCGTTGTCTATGGGAACGAAACCAGCGCAGAGTTCTTGCACGTTTCGCCAATGAAAGAACGTTTGTTCGTCGGCATCGCCTTTCGATATCTCAATGAGATGACCGCACCGTTCTGACCAGTCCACGCAGAACGCCTCCAATTCACAGACCTGATTCTGATCGAGATGCGCGGCGATTCGGCCAACGATCTCGCCCCCGTCTCGCTCGAGAACAGCAATGCTTGCGAAGTTGCGAGAATCGAGACCCGCCCAGGCCTCAAGTTTATCGCAGAAGCCACCAATCGCTTCAGCTGCGACGCATTCCAGATCATCACTGCTTCGAATGCGGATCAGTAGCGCTACGTTCAGGAGCGCGCCGTAGTGCTGCACGAAGAAGCTGGACCTGTTTATGATTTGACGGATTTCTTCTCGCCGCATGTAAAGGGAACTCGCAACAACTGGGCTTTCCGAAGAAGTCGCACTTCCGGTAGCATCAGGCCTTTTGGAAGCAATGTCCGGCAGATCTTCCTCTCGGTGCATTTTGCCCGGGCGCAGCAGGCCCGAACTTACCAATCCCTCGAACAGCATCAGCTTGAGGAGGGCCGTTTCGTCATCTTGCGGCGCGGGTTGTGACCAGAACTCGAGCATTCCTTCCAAGAACGGTTCAGCCTCTGCACAATTAGCGAGATCGAAGCGCGCGCACAGCTGTGCTACGAACTCCCGTCGTGCCGCAACCATGCTTTGGACAAGTGGGTCGAGAGGCAGGAGCTGCCCAAGGACCTCATTATAATAGACCGTTGCCAGAAAAGTCCTGATCCACCTCACCTTCTCTGCAAGGGGCGCTGGCCACTGCCGCATCGAGGCGACTTGAGCATGTCGATCACCCCTCGCGAGTGCAATACAATACTCACCAAGGTGGTCACGGACGCTGAGGTCGTAAACGCTTTTGACCAGATTGGCGTCGATACGACCGCCATCGTCGTGGAGCCGCTGTAGCGCGATGGTGAGATCGCGCGCAAACGGCGGCTTGGCGGCAACAAGCAGATGGAGAGCTTCCGGCTCGTAGGCAATGTTTTCCTGCTTCGCTATATGTTCCAGAAGTTCGTACGCAACGGCCGGCGTTAGCGCGTGAATCCTAATTTCCGTCAATCGAGAGGCAAACGCCGGAAGCAGCTTTCTGACCTCGGTTGTGGCGAAGAAGAAACAAGTTCCAGATTGGTCGTCTTCGATGAGCTTCAAGAATCCGTTCTGGGTTGTTTTCGACAAGGCATGCGCTTCATCGAAAAACAGGACTCTAACCCGGCTCTTACTGTGTGATCGGACGATCTCCTTTGCCCAACCGAGGGCGTTGTCATCGGACCGGCCTGGCACATCGTACTCGAAATGATAACGCCGAGGATCAAGGCAATTATCGCAGCGTCCACAGGGTGACCCATCCGGTCCGATGTCGATGCAATTGAGTGCGCGGGAAAATAGCTTCGCAAGGCTGGTCTTCCCCGAGCCAACTGCACCGTGAAGCAGAAGGTTGCGCCCCTGCGTCCTCTGAACGGAAAGAGCCGACAACAGCCGAACTGCATGGTCCTGTCCGCGCACCTGGTCGAAGCGCTCTGGTCTGTACTTCTGTTCCCACCTCATCACAGACCTCCATCAACCGGTGACAAGGGCACTTTGGGTGAATTGAAGATACCTGACGAACCTGACGAGGCTGAGGGCGCTGATGAACCTGAAGGAACTGATTGTTCTGAAGACTCAAACGATTTCGACATGGGAGAGAAGTCAGAGGAATGCCGATCCTGACTTCCAAGAATATGGCCTTCAGCTCGAACCAGCTGCCGAGCCTTAGGTTGGTGACGAATTCGGTACAGTGCACCGATCTCCTTTTTGTGTTTCTCGAAAAAGGGGGTGCGACCGTCCCGCATATGCAAGAGCATTGCATCCGAAAACTTCTGTTTCGAGAGAACATCGCCAGTTTCCATGATGTAGAGGTCTCGTAGTTTGTCGGCACGGGTACCGCCTTGGACGGAGATACGCTTGACCTTTTCCGATTCAGGATCGAGTTCGCACAGCCATTCGAGCAATTTCGGCATTGGCCGATCGCGGTTTTGGTATTCGTGCAAATCGGTCAGGGACCGGAGAATCGGACTCGGTGCATAGGCGTCAACGGATTGCCACAACAGCTCATAGTCGACAGACGAAACGATTTCCCAAATACCCGGTTCACCACCCTTGGCGAAGTTGCCATTACGGAACGGCATCATGACAAATCGGCGATGGCCGGTATCATCATCGATCAGCTCGTGTACAGGCCGGTTCGCGGTACCGATCAGGGTTGCTCTTTGTCGCATGCTGACGGACTGCGATGTATGTAACCGGCGGCGAGTTATGCGTTCAGAGGTGATCAGGCTCTTCAGCACCGGTACGCCTTCCTTAGACAATTGCTCAAGGTCATCCACGACGACGACAGGAAAGCCATAGATGTCGCCGCTGCGGTGGTCGGCAAAGTCCGAAATGAGCGCGTCCGCACTGGCAAGTTCGCGCAATGGGCGAAGCAAGGAGCGAACAAATGTCGTCTTTCCGGATCCCTGCTCTGGACTGAAGATCACCGGCATCAGATGATGCACGACGGGACGACCGAGGCTTTTCGACTTAACCTGCCAAATGAAGTGTCTGATAGAATCACACGCCAACGTGATCGGCATGTCGAACAGTTGACCCATACGGCTCCATTCCGAGTCCGCAGTGTTCTCATCTTTAACTTTCCGCAGGAGAGGCAAGAGAACGATTTTACGACGGTTCTTACGTCTGCGTCTAAGCTCTTTGCGAACGGCGGCCTTAACCAGCCCGACCTGCGGCTTAAGACCGTCGCGATCGCGCGCGAGAACGATATCATCGACCAGGTCTGATGCGATCAGAACTTCGGCATCGAGATAGTTACCTGCCGTCTCAGGCGTATCCGAGCGCAGCGGCGCCCCTGCCAACGACAAAGTCCCATCAAATGCGACCTCAATGCCACGCCTGTCGAGGTAACTGCGCACGTATTCGAGAATGACGAAAGCCTCACTCTCGGCGTTTCCTTCGTTTGGGGCGGCTCCGGTCCCGGAAACGGCTTCCGGGGCGGCTGCCTGGACTTGTGCCGAGGGCGACTGATCTAATGGATGGTGTGCATTCTCGGCTATTTCATTCGATGTCATGGTAAGATCCTTTGTGGGTCAGGTGGGATTTCCCGGCGAGTGGCCAAGCGATGAGTCACCCGGGATGTGGCCCGATCCGGCGCCTTTCGAGCCGGATCGGTTTCGAAAGCTCGGCCACGGGGATGAAGACGTCGAAAATGCGAGACGAAAGCCCACTACGGAGGTGGCTTCGCTAGCGCGCAGGACGCGTATCAGCGCAATTTGCTCTGGAAGGCGGCCCACGGTTAATTTTCGGTCGTCACTCATGGACGACTATTTGCCTTAAGGACGCCTTCGGCTCACGGGAGGTAGCCGTTTTTTTGTGAAAAACGAGTACCTGGGTCCTTCTGCCCAATGGGCAAAAGAGCGCCATGGGAAATAGGCGTCCGCACGGCCAATCGCATGCGCCAACAACCGTGGGTTAGGTGCCTCGAGGCCATATTTGTTTTGTGGCCACAGCATCCCGCTAAGAGCTGTTGGCCGTGCGCTTGTTGGATGGAGGCGCTCACGTCCTTGGCCAGGGCAGGTCGGCTGATTGAGCCGTTACCAGGAAGAATCTGCCAGCCGTCCGGCGCTTCTCACAGGCAGGCTTAATCCTATGGCTGCCAAAGACAACTGAGCGTCAGATTCTAAACCTCCCTTAGCGAGCGCCGCGAACCTTGCAGCGCGCATAGCAGCCCCCAATGGGCCCCGCTCTTCTGGCTAACCAAGCTGTGAGGGACAAGCGGTGAAAAGATCGAAAGGCATCGACACAAGCAGACGGCTCAAAAGCTGAATGCAGGAGTGGGCTCCGGTGACTCCCGACCCACAGTAGTCGCGCAATTGACGGATGTGTTGCGCGATAGCCCCGCCAGACGAAGCGGCGCGTAAAGGCCGACCGGCTGACCCCGGCCTACCCGTAACAGGGTGCGCTTATCCGAAGACTGACCGACGGCGTGGCTCCGGGTTTCGGACGTCCCCTCGACAGCAGCTTCGCCCTCGCAGGCGAAGCTGTGCCCCACCGGGGGCACAGAAACCTCCCTCCGACGTCCACCAGGTTTCGGAGACGCGCGCTCCCTCCCCCTACCTGCCCGCCAGACCGCGCCTTTGCTCTGCCGAGAGCTTACAGACCTTCCGGCCACCTTCGTCGACCGCTCTATATCCGTTAGGTTCAGCCAGGAAAACTCCAATGATCGTGGGACACAATCATCACCTTTTGGAAAAGCGCATTACCGCCGCCCTGCTCAGCGGCATCCCGCACCCTCGGGAAGCCTATTTTCTTCAAAAGATGTCGGAGCGCATTCTTCATAACGGAAAAAACACCCGACTATCCGATCGCCAGGCCGAATGGCTCGCCGACATCCTCATCCGCTGTGAAAAGAAGCCGACGCGAACATCACAACGACCAGCGCCTGCTCCTCGCCTGCCGAATGCTCAATTAAATCCCAAACGAGCAGAGCCGATCCAAAACGAGTCGTGTCTTGTTGATGCGAGAACCCGAACACAACATTCATCGAAACAGCCCGATGACATCGTTCCCATGACGCCGTCCTCGCCCGTGCAAGCTCCAGAACCAACAGCGCCTCGCGAACCAGATGTCGGCGCCATACTCAGGCGGGTTATCGCTAGAAACGAAAATTTCAGGCAGCACCGGGAGCGGATTGCGCGGCAGCGCCTAAGATCTTCATCGACTTCGGTTTCCCTATGAAGCCCACCCGAGTTCCATAAGAATAGTCGAGCCGCTCTTAATCGCTCGCCTTCGTGCTGCTGTGATCGGCGCATCGATGCGCCGAAGGTCTTTCTACGTCAATATCCTCCCAACATTCATCGAATCTTCCGCGCTTCATCAACGCGGACATTCAGATGCACAACATTTCGACCACCTCTTCCCCCGCCGATCGCACCTCTTCACCGGCTCCGACGTTCAAGCAGCTCTCGCGGACGCCGTTCGTCAACGACGCCGTCGCCAAACATTACGAATCGCACTGCTTGATCGACTCGCGCTTCAGGCGGGCGGCGCGCCTGCTTCAAATTCTGTGGATGCGCGACCAAGGCATTCCGAACGCCGCAGCGGAAGAGCGCGGCGCTCACCTTGGCTCCTACCTGCGAGCCGACGCGGCTGAATCCGGGCGGAATTTCATCTCCCCGCAGGTTCATCTGCTCGCGCTCCGTGAACTTCTGCTTCGTGAAGAGGACGCGGCGATCGACGAAGACCGCCTCATCACCAACGCGTTGAGCTCCATGCCGCTCGTCTTCAACGCATTTGGGCCGCTGGCGCTGGACACGAACCTGGCGACGGCTGTCTTCCGCCAACTGCTGCCAGAATTCGTCCAATCCGTTGAACGGATCGCCTTCGAGCACAGCCCCGGGCGCCGAGACGACCGATTTCTGGCGGACCGCTCCGCGTTCGACATCGCCGTCCACATCACGACGCCCGAAGGCGAAGCGGGTATCGTCTACGTCGAGGTCAAGTACTCTGAAGATATGGCCGGGCCCGTTGCCCGCTGGCGAGAACGCTATGATCAGGCATTACGAGAAGTTCGTCTCTTCAAAAATCCCGACAGTTCCATCCTCCGATCACCGCCGATCGAGCAGCTGATGCGCGAGCACTCACTCGCTCAGCTCTCCGTCGACCACGGAATTACACCCAGAGCAATGTTCGTCGGCATTGGGCCTCGGCTCAACCGACGCGTACATGCAGCCTTCCGCGTATATGCCAACGAGCTCCTCCCGGTCGCCGACAACGATCCGACAAGGGTTCGTTTCCAGCATTTCACACTGGAGACGTTGATCGACGCCATTGACGTGGCGGGCGACCGCGAAACGGCGGACCAGCTTTGGAAACGCTACTGCGACTTCCAACGCGTCTATGACGCCGCGCTCGCCGTCATTGCTCCAAAAGCACCGTGCAGCGAGCCACCGAATCCTTCGACGGCTACACCCGCCGCCGACGCCAAGAGCAAGACGCGGCCTCGCAAAGCGGGCTCCCGCACCAGACGCGCTCTACCGGACGGCCAGGCCGGTGTCTCCGACCGTGCGGAGGCCTCTCATGGCTGAGATAGATCTGCTCACCGTCGAAGATCGGGTTCGACTCTTGGTCAACGCCTTGGCCGGCGAACGAGATCATATTCCGGTCGCCAAGCTGTTCACGCCTGACGCGGGCGCGACTTGGTTACTCACCGAGTGCGACCCGGACGAGCCGGATCGCTTGTTTGGCCTCTGCGATCTTGGTCTCAATTGTCCCGAGCTCGGGTATGTCCACCTATCGGAAATCAAGGCGATCAGAGGTCGCCTCGGTCTCCCCGTGGAGCGGGACCTTCATTTCACCGCCGACAAGCCGATTTCGGCATACGCCGCTGAAGCCCGAGTCAAAGGCCGCATCGTTGCCTAGTAAAAGGAAACAATGCCCTCATCAATGGGAGCACGAGCCCCGCTGCCAACCCGCCTTTATCAATAGTTACGCGTGCGCAAGCTGCGGGACCGTGTGGGAAGACACGTGGTCCTGCAGTTGCGACGACGAATGTCCGAACTGCCGCGCTGATACGTCACCGGTCGACTCTCAGGAAGTCGCAGCTTGCGCATGTGATTACCTCGGACACTGAGATCGAACACGCGTCCGACAAGATGCCTACTTCACTTGCCAGTCGCATTCCAACCCTTTTCGTGAACGAAAACGAAGAGTGTTGATCAATCGCTCCCTCAATGGGACGAAAAAATGAAGCCGCGGATGCGTGCAAAGCGACTATATTTTTTTGCCCCCACCCACTCACCTCCACCTACTCCACCGC
>NZ_JACEGD010000040.1 GCF_016031635.1 Bradyrhizobium diversitatis | reverse complement strand
GCCGAATCTTCATCTCTGGCCAGAAGCGCGGCGTCTTCGGTGTCATCAAGCGCGAGCTGCGCCGCCGTTCCGCCATCGAACCCATCATCGGACACCTGAAGACCGATGGCCACCTCGGCCGCTGCTACCTCAAAGGCCGCGCCGGCGATGCGGCCAACGTCATCCTCTCAGCCGTCGGCCACAACTTCCGCCGCATCCTCGCCTGGATCAGAGAACTCTTGTGCCTGTTCCTGATCCAGCTCTGGCGCACGCGCGCCTGTCCGGCCCCGCTCAATTCGGCTTCTTAACGGACGACTAGTTATGGATCCCGCATGTCTGCCGCCCACGATCTCCTGTTCCGGACGCTCGCCGATCCGACCCGGCGGGCGATCTTCGAGCGGCTGTGCCGCGAGGGCGAGCAGACCGTCGGGGCCCTGACGGCGCGATCCGGCGTGTCCCAGCCGGCCGTCTCGAAACATCTCGGCGCCCTGAAGCAGGCCGGCCTGGTGCGCGACCGCCACGAGGGACGCCAGACCCATTACAGCGCGCGGCCCGGTGCACTCAATCCGCTGATCGACTGGACCGGCCAGATGGCTTCCTTCTGGCAGAACCGGCTCGACGCGCTCGACGATCTCCTGAAGAGGATGGACCAATGACCGAAGCCGCGACCGAAAAGCGTTCAGTCGTCATCGAGCGCGAATTTGCCCATCCGGCTGAACGGATCTGGCGCGCGCTGACGCAGCCGCATCTGATCGAGGAATGGCTGATGAAGAACGACTTCAAGCCGACCGTCGGTCATCGCTTCAACCTGCGCGGCGAATGGGGCGGCGTGCTGGACTGCGAGGTGCTCACCATCGAGCCGCAGAAGACGCTCGCCTACACCTGGAATTTCTCTCACGAGGACGCCGCGTTCGACCTCAAGAGCGTTGTGACCTTCACGCTGACGCCGACGAATACCGGCACGCATCTGCGCGTCGAGCAGGCGGGCTTCAGCCCGACGCAGAAGCAGGCTTTTGGCGGCGCGCATGCCGGCTGGAAGCAGTTTCTGGCCAGGCTGGACGACGTGCTGGCGCGGGCAGGCTAGCTCCGCCGCCGCCAGCTTTGATAAGTTTCGAGGGAGGACTCAATGAGCACGCATATGTGGATTCGGCAGATTCATCGCTGGCTGTCGATTGCCTTCACGCTTGCGGTCATCGCCAACATCGTGGCGATGATCATGCAGGTCCAGGCCGTGTGGATCGGCTTCCTCGCGCTCGTGCCGCTGATCCCGCTGCTCGCGACCGGGCTCTATCTGTTCGCGCTGCCCTATGTCCGTCGCGGCACCCGCGTGAACGAGGCGCGATGATGAAGACGGCGAAGAAGACTGGCGCGAAGGACGCGAATGCGGCTTCGCCTTCCAGGATGATCGACGGCCGGATCACGGAGCTCGGCGACTGGCGCGGCGCGATGCTGAGTCGAATCCGCGGCCTGATCAGCGAGGCCGCCCCCGATGTGGTCGAAGAGTGGAAATGGCGCGGCGTTCCCGTGTGGGAGCACCACGGCATCATCTGCACCGGCGAAACCTACAAGGACGTGGTGAAGCTGACCTTTGCCAAGGGCGCGGCGCTGGAGGATCCGGCCGGGCTGTTCAATTCCGGCCTCGACGGCAACGTGCGGCGCGCGATCGATATTCGCGAAGGCGAGACCATCAACGAGAAGGCGTTGAAGGCGCTGATCCGCGCCGCGGTGGGGCTGAATGCGTCAAAGGCGAAGAAGAAGCCGGCGAAACGATCGACTTAGAACTTCGTGTAGCCACGAACGCCTTCCTTCTCCCCTTGTGGGAAAAGGATGAATTGGCCGAAGGCATTGAGAAGAAAGGTTCTTCCCGCTTTCGGCCTCCGGGCGATACTGTAAACCGATACTGTATTTCCCCGGACCCACCTATCCCCATAAAAAAGGCCCCGTATCGGGGCCCGGGCCCTTTGATAGGGCCCGGATCGGAGGGGCGGCCATGCGGCTCAATTATCATCGGGCGGCGAATGCTGGCGGCGCCGTCGTAGCAGATCAGGCGCGTTAGAAGTCCGCTATGCCATCAACAGCGGTACGAAGGCGGACATCGCCGGAGTTCCGTGTCGGGCCAGAAGCCGACGTTCACTCGCCGTCCGCTCCTCTCAGGCTACGGCACGACTAGCACTGGCACACTTCCATTGGCCAAGACCTCAGATGTCTGGCTGCCCAAGAACAGCTTTCTGAGGCCGCGGCGACCGTGAGAGGACATGACGATCAAATCGCAACCGCGAGATTCTGCGGTTTTGATGATCGCGGTGGCCGGGTGCGAATCTGGAATATGCAAGAGCTCTGCAGGTACTGCGAATTGCGTTGCCATTGCGCGAGCTCCGTCGAGGACCTTCCTGGCCTGCTCCTCGTTGGCGGCGACAAATCGATCCATCTCGTCCTGCGAGGGGATGATCGCTCCCGCGTGCCCGCTCCCAAAGTCGATGTACATCTCTTCAGTGACGGTGATGATCGTGACTTTGGCGTCGAGGGCCTTCGCCAGGAGAATGCCGTGCTTCACGCCTTTGGCCGCGACATCCGAGCCGTCCGTGCTCAACAGAATATTGGTGTACATTGTGGATCCCTTTTGGGTTGAGCTCATCATCGCACCAACTTTATCCGTTGTGTGGTGGCCGTCCACTCCCGGACACTCCTCGCGATCTCAGTGCACTTTTATGAAAGCCCACATTGTCCGCCTTGGGCGGGCGCCAAAGCTGCAAAAGTAAGACCAAACCGAAGGTTGTAGTATAGCGGATTGGTTCAGGCCCAGCTTGAAAACGCGAATGTCCGATCAAACTCGCGCCTAAGAGTTGAAGGCGGGGGAAATGAGAATGCCGCAGTTTACCGTCAGCGTCTGCTTTCGCAGGCCCGGAATTGCATGGGATCAGGGTACGTCCAGAGACATCACCACGGTGACCGAGGCGGACAATGGCGTTCAAGCCGTGATGACCGTGCTTGGGTCAATTGAGTTCGACGAGCGTGCGGAACTGGTGCACTTCATTCATGTTGGACATCCTGACCCGTGAAGCCGAACTCGAAGGACCTTGCAGTAGAGGAGAGGCGGCGCTCCTGATCGCGATGGTCCTTCGGATCAATGCCGCGCTTGACGAGACGGGCGCGTTGTCGCGCGCGGTCATCGCATCGGAGAGCGAGACTTCCGGGTAAGCGCCGATCGCGAGCGTTTTCCGTGTGCCGACCTTGTAGTCGTAGCGCCAGAGCTTCGATCCATTGGTCTTGATCAGCAGATAGAGATTGCCCCCGACCGTGCGGCGATAGTCCTCGGCGGCGGCCTTGAGATTGCGAACCTGTACGTCGGTGGTGATGGCTTTCATGATACTTGCCGGTTTGGCTTTCGGTTGCCTGCCGGGGCGCCGATACTGTAATCGGTACTGTAAAGGCCCCCGGCTAGCGGCTTACGGCGGCGGATAACCGTTGACGGGAACGTATCGAGAAAGGTTCGTCGTTCAATGGGTTACGAGGTCTTCCGGATAACAAAGGATGGCCGCGAATAGCTAACCTTTTCCCCTTGTGGGAGAAGGTGGCGCGCTTTGGAGCGCAATTGCGCTCCTGAGCGCGCCGGATGAGGGGGCTCTCTCGACACGGGAAAGTGTGGAGAGAGACCCCTCACCCCAGTGAGCTTGCGTCTGCCGGCGGCGCTGCCCTCTCCCACAGGGGGCGAGGGCACATCAACGCACATCTCGCGGTATTGCTTCGCCCAATCGGCCGCCTCACGCCACCGCCGCGGGAATCGGACGCGGGCTCACGACGTATTCGCGCAGGACCTTGTCGTTGGCATCGACCTCGATCAGCGCGACGTCGTAGGTCCAGAGATCGGCGAGGTGCTGGAGCACGCGCTTGGCGTCGGTCTCGTTGAGCTGGGAGCCCTTGATGACGTGGTGATGCAGGATCAGCCGGCGGTCGCCGGCGAGGTCGACGTCGACCACCTCGATGTTGGCGTCGATGAAGCCGACATCGTGCTGCCGCGCCAGCTCGCGGCGGACGCGGCGGAAGCCGCGCTCGTCATGGATGGCATCGACGCGGATGCCGGCGCGCTCCTCGGGATCGTCGTGCAGATGGAACATGCGGAAGTGCCGCATCAATTTGGGACTCAGGAACTGGCCGATGAAGCTCTCGTCGCGGTAGTTGGCCCAGACGTCGCGCAGCACGCCCATGACGTCGTTCTTGCCGGCGATGTCGGGGAACCACTCGCGGTCCTCGTCTTCCGGCCTGGTGACGATGCGCTCGATGTCCTGCATCACGGCAAAACCGAGCGCATAGGGGTTGAATCCCGAGAAGCGCGGGTCGTCGAACTCGGGCTGGAACACCACGTTGGTGTGCGATCCCAGGAATTCGAGGAAGTTGCCGTCGGTGATGCGGCCCTGCTCATGCAGCTTGGTCATGATGCGATAGTGGACGTAGGTCGCCGTCCCCTCGTTCATCACCTTGGTCTGGCTCTGCGGATAGAAATATTGCGCGATGTGGCGGACGATGCGCAAGAGCTCGCGCTGCCAGGGCGCCAGCCGCGGCGCGCTCTTCTCCAGGAAATAGAGCAGGTTCTCCTGCGGCAGGCCGAGCAGCTTGCGGCGGCGCTCGATGCTGAGCGTGGACCGGCTCTTGGCGACGCCCTTGGGCACCGTGCGCCAGAGATCGTTGAAGACCTCCTCCTCATGCTGGCGGCGGCGCCCTGCCCGCTTCTCCTCGGCGCGCAGATCGAGCTTCTTCTTGCCGGGATAGCGGTCGATGCCGTGCGACATCAGCGCGTGCGCGGCATCGAGCGTGCGCTCGACCTCGATGCGGCCGTAGCGGTCCTCGCACTGCATGACGTAGTTCTTGGCGAAGTCGAGATAGTCCAGGATGCCGTCGGCATCGGTCCACTGCTTGAACAGATAATTGTTCTTGAAGAAATGGTTGTGGCCGAAGGCCGCGTGCGCGATCACCAGCGTCTGCATCGTCGCCGTGTTCTCCTCCATCAGATAGGAGATGCAGGGCGAGGAGTTGATCACGATCTCATAGGCGAGCCCCATCAGGCCCTTGCGATAGGACGCCTCATGGAAAGCAAAGTGCTTGCCGAACGACCAATGCTTGTAGAACAAGGGCATGCCGACCGAGGAGTAGGCGTCCAGCATCTGCTCGGCCGTGATGACCTCGATCTGGTTCGGATAGACGTCGAGCCCGAGATCCTTCAACGCCACCTCCTCGCAGGCATCAGTGATGCGCTGCAAGGTGTGGAAATCCCAATCGGCGCCTTCGAACAATCGTTCCGTCATGGAGCGGTCTTCTCCTGGGCAGTTTCGCGGCGCTGGAACAAGTCGTGGAACACCGGAAAGATCTCGCTGCGCTCCGAGACCTTGCGCATCGAGAGCGGTGCGCCGCTGTTGCGCAGGCGCTCGTAGAGCGTCCACAGCGAGGAGTCGGAGAGATCGAAGGCGCTGCCGCCTGCTTCCCCGACCTCGAGATAGGCGAAGAACTGGCAGACCGGCAGGATCTTCTCGGTCAGCAGGAGCCCCGTGAGCTCGCCGTCGGAATAGGAATTGTCGCCGTCGGAGGCTTGCGCGGCGTAGATGTTCCAGTCCGACGGGTTGAAGCGCTCGCGCACGATCTCATGCATCGCCTGGAGCGCGCTGGAGACCAGCGTGCCGCCGGAGGCCGGGCCGTAGAAGAAGGTCTGCTCGTCCACCTCCTCGGCGCGGTCGGTGTGGCGGATGAAGACGATCTCGACATGCTTGTAGCGGCGCTTCAGGAACACGTAGAGCAGCATGTAGAAGCGCTTGGCCAGGTCCTTCATGTGCTCGGACATCGAGCCGGAGACGTCCATCAGGCAGAACATCACGGCCTGCGCGACCGGTTTCGGCACCGTCTCGAAGCGCCGATAGCGGATATCGAGCGGATCGATGAAGGGAATGCGCTTGGACTTCGCCTTCAGCCTCTCGAGTTCAGCGAGCAGCTCCGTGCGCTCGTCCTCGTCCGTGCATGCGGCGATGGCGGCTTCCAGCTCCTCGATCTCGTCCTTGCGGGGACGCTTGAGCGCGATGCGACGCGCAAGCGCGAGCTTCACCGTCCGGCTCACCGAGATGTTGGCGGGCGAGCCCGACATGGTGTAGCCGGCGCGCTGGATGCCCTCGCTCTCGGTCTGCGCGATCTTGCGCTTGGCGAGATCCGGAAGCTCGAGGTCATCGAGGAAGAGATCGACGAACTCGTCCCGGCTGAGCACGAAGCGGAAGGCGTCCTCGCTGTCGCCTTCGCCGGGACCGGAATCCTTGGCACTGCCCTGGCCGGAGCGCTGCAGATAGTCGCCTTCGACGAACTTCTTGTTGCCGGGCAGGACCATGTCCCGCGTTCCGCCTTCACGGCGGAAGCGCGGCTCGTGCATGCCGTCGAGCGGAATCGTGACCTCACCACCCTCCAGGACGTCCTTGATGTCGCGTTCCTGCGAGGTCTTCTTGACGGCGCCCTGCACCAGGGACTTGGCCCGACGCAAGAACCGCTGACGGTTCTCAAGACTCTTGCCGCCTGGATTCAGGCGCCTGTCAATAATGTGGATGGGCACTTTTCCATTCGCCTCCCAGGCGCCTCAACCGGCCTGCTTCACGCGCATGTACCATTCGACGAGCCGGCGAACCTGACGCTCGGTGTAGCCGCGCTCCACCATGCGTGCCACGAATTCGCCGTGCTTCTTCTCCGTCTCGCCGTCCTTCTTCGACCCGAAGGAGATGACCGGAAGCAGGTCCTCGACCTGGGAGAATATCCGCTTTTCGATCACATCGCGAATCTTCTCGTAGGAGGTCCAGGTCGGATTCTTGCCGCCGTTCTGGGCCCGCGACCGTAACGAGAATTTGACGACCTCGTTGCGGAAGTCCTTGGGGTTGGCGATCCCCGCCGGCTTCTCGATTTTCGTCAGCTCCTGGTTCAAAAGCTCGCGATCAAGCAGCTGGCCGGTGTCGGGATCCTTGAAGTCCTGGTCCTCGATCCAGGCGTCGGCATAGTCGACGTAGCGATCGAACAGGTTCTGGCCATAATCCGAGTAGGATTCGAGATAGGCCTTCTGGATCTCGTTACCGATGAACTCGGCATAGCGCGGCGCCAGCTCCGCCTTGATGAATTCGAGATAGCGCTTCTCGGCCTCCTCCGGCAGCTGTTCGCGGCGGATCGCCTGCTCCAGCGCGTACATCAGATGCACGGCGTCGGCGGCGACCTCCTGCGGATCGTGGTTGAAGGTCGCAGCCAGGATCTTGAAGGCGAAGCGGGTCGAGACGCCGTCCATGCCCTCGTCGACGCCGGCGGCGTCGCGGTATTCCTGGACGCTGCGCGCCTTCGGGTCGGATTCCTTCAGGCTCTCGCCGTCGTAGACCCGCATCTTGGCGAACAGGGTGGAATTCTCGTGCTTGCGCAGGCGCGACATCACCGAGAACCGAGCCAGCGTCTCCAGCGTCGACGGCGCACAAGGAGCCGACGCCAGCTCGGAGCCCTGGATCAGCTTCTCGTAGATCTTCTGCTCCTCGGTGACCCTGAGGCAGTAGGGCACCTTGATCACGCAGATGCGGTCGATGAAGGCCTCGTTGTTCTTGTTGGCCTTGAAGCTCGCCCACTCGGCCTCGTTCGAGTGCGCCAGGATGATGCCGGTGAAGGGGATCGCACCGATATTCTCGGTGCCGATGTAGTTTCCTTCCTGCGTTGCGGTCAGCAACGGGTGCAGCATCTTGATCGGCGCCTTGAACATCTCGACGAACTCGAGCACGCCCTGGTTGGCGCGGTTGAGGCCGCCGGAATAGCTGTAGGCGTCGGGATCGTTCTGGGCGTAGGTCTCGAGCTTGCGGATGTCGACCTTGCCGACCAGCGAGGAGATGTCCTGGTTGTTCTCGTCACCGGGCTCGGTCTTGGCGATCGCGATCTGGCGCAGCCGCGACGGCTGGATCTTTGCGACCCGGAACTGGGAAATGTCGCCGCCGAAGGCCTCCAGCCGCTTGTAGCACCACGGGCTCATCAGGCCGGTGAGACGACGGCGCGGAATGCCGTACTTCTCTTCCAGCATCGGGCCGAGCTGATCGGGATCGAACAGGCTGAGCGGGCTTTCGAACACGGGCGAGAGTTCGTCGCCGGCCTTGAGCACGTAGATCGGATGCACTTCCATCAGTGACTTCAGCCGCTCGGCGAGCGAGGACTTGCCGCCACCGACCGGGCCGAGCAGGTAGAGGATCTGCTTGCGCTCTTCGAGACCTTGCGCCGCGTGACGGAAGAAACCGACGATACGCTCGATGGTTTCTTCCATGCCGTAGAAGCCGGCGAAGGCCGGATAGGTGCGGATCGTGCGGTTCAAAAAAATACGGCCAAGGCGTGGGTCCTTGGCCGTGTCAATCGTCTGGGGCTCACCGATCGCCGCTAGCAGTCGTTCGGCCGCGTTCGCGTATTTCATGGGATCGCTTCGACACGATTCCAGATATTCCGCCATCGACATGTCGTGCTGGCTTCTCGCCTCGAACGACCGAGCGAAAGCGTTGAACAAAGAATCGTTGTACATGATCCCTCTCCGCGTGAGTTCCGCTACAAGCTGAAACGAAAGCAGTTACCGGACCGTTCCTCAGGCCGTTTCGAATCAGCGTGAGCACATGACGATCATTGGACACCCGGGTGCCAACTCGACGCAACGCACAACGTAGGCACTCTCTGAGTTACGAACAGGCACATGCCTGTAATTTGTGCGAATCTTTGTCTATATTGGCTCATTTCCAGAAAATGTCACTCGGTCGCAACATCCGGGCATTCCCGGGGATACGTCCATCCGGCAATGCAGCATAGCGATCCGGGCGCGGCGATCTTATGACACTTGTACGGCGAAGCCTTGTACGCCGAGCCCTGTACCCCGAAGCCTTGGGGACCGCGTTCATCTTTCCTGCTGCAATGCAGTGCGCGGGCTGCTGGCCGCGTGACAGTCGCGGCAAGCGCGCAGCAGTGTATCAAAATCGGTCGCCTGGCCCTCCGACCGGATGACGATACGATCATTCTGGCGATCATCCTGCGGCTGCGGCATTCTTCAACCGAAATGTCGGCGCGACGCCGACATAGTCATCGTCATCTCGTCGTCGCCAAGACCATCCCAGCAGTCGATGGCAAGGCTCGCACTGAGCAAGATCATGCAAGGCCCGCCGCGACCAGCAGCCGCAGTCGCATCGACTGGAATTTGGAGATCACGCAATCCGTCGGCGAGACCGCAGACGCAACCTACCGCTGGCTATTGGCAACGGCCAGCGCCAAATCTTCGCGGCGGGCGAACATGTGTTTCCCAGCATGGCCCCTCGCGGCCACACCACATCACAACACCCGCTGGATCGCCATGATCGCGACGGAGTTACACCGGAGGGTATGACGCACGTACCCTTGATTGGTTCCCTCCCGGGAGCATGTAAGCTAGAGGATAGCGCGTCAGGACCGGCGCGGAAACCCCCTCGTCCGCAGGCTTGGAGAAAATAAACATCATGAATCCCGTCAAAGAACTGGAAAAGCACGGACAAGCGGTCTGGCTCGACTTCCTGGCCCGTGGCTTCATCGCCAAGGGTGACCTGAAGCGGCTGATCGACACCGACGGCGTCAAGGGCGTCACCTCCAACCCGTCGATCTTCGAGAAGGCGATCGGCAGCTCGGACGAATACGATGCCCCGATCGGCAAGGCGCTGAAGCGCGGCGACCGGAATGTGGCCGACCTGTTCGAGGCCGTCGCGGTCGAGGATATCCAGAACGCCGCCGATGTGCTCCGCCCGGTCTATGACCGCCTCAAGGGCGGCGACGGCTATGTCAGCCTGGAAGTCTCGCCCTATCTCGCGATGGACACATCAGGCACGGTCGCCGAGGCGCGGCGGCTCTGGAAGGACGTCGGTCGCAAGAACCTGATGGTGAAGGTGCCGGCAACGCCGGAGGGCCTGCCGGCGATCGAGCAGCTGATCGGCGACGGCATCAGCATCAACATCACGCTGCTGTTCTCCAAGGCGGTGTACCTCGAAGTGGCCGAAGCCTACATCGCTGGGCTCGAAAAATACGTCGCAGGCGGCGGTGACCCCTCGCATGTTGCGAGCGTGGCGAGCTTCTTCGTCAGCCGCATCGACTCGGTGGTCGACAAGCAGCTCGACGAGAAGATCGCGCGCGCCAACGATCCATCCGAGAAGGAACGGCTCGCCGCGCTCAAGGGCAAGGTCGCGATCGCCAATGCCAAGCTCGCCTATCAGGACTACAAGCGCCTGTTCTCGGGTCCCCGCTGGGAGAAGCTCGCCGCCAGGGGCGCCAAGCCGCAGCGCATGCTGTGGGCCTCCACCGGGACCAAGAACAAGGATTACAGCGACGTCCTCTATGTCGAGGAGCTGATCGGTCCCAACACCATCAACACCGTGCCGCCGGCGACGCTGGATGCGTTCCGCGACCATGGCAAGCCGCGCGACAGCCTGGAGGAGAACGTCGAGGACGCAAGGCGCGTGCTGGAGGAACTGGAGCGCTCCGGCATCTCGCTCGAGGCGATCACCGAGGAGCTGGTCAAGGACGGCGTCAAGCTGTTCGCCGATGCCGCCGACAAGCTCTACGGCGCCGTCGCGCACAAGCGCGCGGTCGTGCTCGGGCCCGCACTCGACCGCCAGCTTCTCTCGCTCGGCGACGGTCTCGGCAAGGCCGTGACTGAGAGCACCGAGGACTGGCGGGCGTCCGCCAAGATCCGCAGGCTGTGGCGGCGCGACAAGTCGGTCTGGACCGGTGCGGACGAGGACAAATGGCTGGGCTGGCTCGACAGCGCGGCCAAGGCCGACATTGCCGATTACGAGGACTATGCGGGCCGCGTGAAGGGCCAGAAATTCTCCGATGCCGTCGTGCTCGGCATGGGCGGATCGAGCCTGGGGCCCGAGGTGCTGGCCGAGACCTTTGGCAAGAAGCCCGGCTTCCCGAAGCTGCACGTGCTGGATTCCACCGATCCGGCGCAGGTGCGGGCGATGGAGGCGAAGATCGACATCGCCAACACCGTGTTCATCGTCTCCAGCAAGTCCGGCGGCACCACAGAGCCGAACGCGATGAAGGACTATTTCCATGAGCGGGTTGCCGAGGCCGTCGGGCCGAACGTGAAGACCGGCCATCGCTTCATCGCGGTCACCGATCCCGGCTCGTCGCTGGAGAAGGCGGCGAAGAAGCTGAGCTATGCCCGCATCTTCCATGGCGAGCCCTCGATCGGCGGCCGCTATTCGGTGCTATCGCCCTTCGGCCTCGTGCCGGCGGCGACCGCGGGCGTTGACGTCAAGACCTTCATCAAGCATGCGCTGGCGATGGCCCGCTCCTGCGGGCCGGACGTGCCGCCAGCTGAGAACCCGGGCGTGCAGCTTGGCCTCGCCATGGGCCTCGCAGGCCTCGAGGGCCGCGACAAGGTGACGATCCTGGCGTCGAAGAAGATCGCCGATTTCGGCGCCTGGGCCGAGCAGCTCATCGCGGAGTCCACCGGCAAGGAAGGCAAGGGCCTGATCCCGATCGAGGGTGAGCCGCTCGGCGATCCCAGCGTCTATGGCAACGACCGGTTCTTCATCGACATCCGTGTCGACGGCGAAGCGGACGCTGCCCACGATTCGAAGCTCGCGGCGATCGAGGCGGCGGGCCATCCCGTCGTGCGCATCGTCATGAAGTCGATCGAGCATCTCGGCCAGGAGTTCTTCCGCTTCGAGATGGCGACGGCAGTCGCCGGCGCGATCCTCGGCATCAATCCGTTCGACCAGCCCGACGTGGAAGCGGCCAAGATCAAGACCCGCGAGCTCACCGCCGCGTTCGAGAAGACCGGCGCGCTGCCGGAAGAGCAGCCGGTGGTCAGCACCGACGAGGCCGATCTCTACACCGACGAAGCCAACGCCACCGCACTGCGCGCCGCCGGCGCCAATGGCGATCTCACCTCCTGGCTGAAGGCGCATCTCTCCCGCTCGAACCATGGCGACTATGTCGCCCTGCTCGGCTACATCGCGCGAGACAAGGCGACGATCGACGCGCTCCAGGCCATGAGGTTAGAGGTACGCGAGAAGCGGCATGTTGCGACTTGCGCAGAGTTCGGCCCGCGCTTCCTGCACTCGACGGGACAGGCCTACAAGGGCGGGCCCGACAGCGGCGTGTTCCTCCAGATCACGGCGGACGATGCCAGGGATCTGCCGGTACCGGGGCAGAAGGCCAGCTTTGGCGTCATCAAGGCTGCGCAGGCACGCGGCGATTTCGACGTGCTCACCGAACGCGGCCGGCGCGCGCTGCGTGTGCACCTGAAGGGCGGAGTCAAAAAAGGCCTCGCTGCGCTCAATGCGGCGCTCAACGACGCACTGAACTAAGGGAATCTCTCACATGCAACTCGGCATGATCGGCCTCGGCCGGATGGGCGGCAACATCGTTCGCCGCCTGATGCGACAGGGACATTCGACCGTAGTCTACGACAAGGACGCCAGGGCCGTCGCCGGCCTTGCCGCCGACGGTGCGACAGGTTCGGCGACTCTGGAAGAGTTCGTCGCGAAACTCGAGCGGCCGCGCGCGGCCTGGGTGATGCTGCCTGCGGGACACATCACCGAGACGACGATCGAGACGATCGCGGGCGTGATGCAGGCGGGCGATGTCATCATCGACGGCGGCAACACCTTCTGGCAGGACGACGTCCGCCGCGGCAAGGCATTGAAGGCGCGCGGCATCCACTATGTCGACGTCGGCACCTCCGGCGGCGTCTGGGGCCTCGACCGCGGTTACTGCATGATGATCGGCGGCGAGAAGCAGGTGGTCGACCGGCTCGATCCGATCTTCGCCGCGCTCGCGCCCGGCGCCGGCGACATTCCGCGCACCGAGGGACGCGAGGGCCGCGATCCCCGCATCGAGCAGGGCTACATCCATGCCGGCCCCGTGGGCGCCGGTCATTTCGTCAAGATGATCCACAACGGCATCGAATACGGCCTGATGCAGGCCTATGCCGAAGGCTTCGACATTCTCAAGAATGCCAGTATCGAGGCCTTGCCGGCGGATCACCGCTACGATTTCGATCTCGCCGACATCGCCGAAGTGTGGCGGCGCGGCAGCGTGATTCCGTCCTGGCTGCTCGACCTCACCTCGACCGCACTCGCCGACAGCCCCCAGCTGTCGGAGTACTCCGGCTTCGTCGAAGATTCCGGCGAAGGTCGCTGGACCGTGAATGCCGCGATCGACGAGGCCGTGCCGGCCGAGGTTTTGACTGCGGCGCTCTACACACGTTTCCGTTCCCGCAAGGAACACACCTTCGCCGAAAAAATTCTCTCTGCGATGCGTGCAGGGTTCGGCGGCCACAAGGAGCCGAAGCAGCCGGGCGCGGCGAAGCCCAAATGAGATCGAGCAGGACGTAACAAGCGAAGGCCGAACATTCGTGACAAAAGACCCGCAGCCAAAGCGCAAGCCGGAAAATTGCGCCTTCGTCATCTTTGGCGTGACCGGCGACCTGACCCACCGGCTGGTGATGCCATCGCTGTACAATCTGGCGGCCGAGAATCTGTTGCCGGAAAAATTCTGCGTCGTCGGCGTCGCCCGCAAGGGCCAGTCGGATGACGAGCTGCGCGACAGCCTGATGAAGGGCCTGCGCGAATTTGCGACGCGGCCTGTCGACGATGACATCGCCAGGCAGCTGCTGCAATGCGTCACCTTCGTCGAGGCCGATCCGAACGACCCGCCGTCGTTCGACCGCTTGCGCGAGCATCTGGATTCTCTGGAGTGCTCGCAAGGCACCGGCGGCAACCGCCTGTTCTACCTCGCGACCCCGCCGGCCGCATTCGCGCCGACCGCGCGGGAGCTCGGCCGCACCGGACTGATGAAGGAGAACGGCGCCTGGCGGCGGCTGGTGATCGAGAAGCCGTTCGGCACCGATCTCGCCTCGGCCCGCGCGCTCAACGCCGAACTCCTGAAGATCATGGACGAACACCAGATCTACCGGATCGATCACTATCTCGGCAAGGAGACGGTTCAGAACATCCTGGTGCTGCGCTTCGCCAACGGCATGTTCGAGCCGATCTGGAATCGCAATCACATCGACCACATCCAGATCACGGTCGAGGAGAAGCTCGGCGTCGGCCATCGCGGCGGCTTCTATGATGCCACCGGCGCACTGCGCGACATGGTGCCGAACCATCTGTTCCAGCTGATGTCGCTGGTCGCGATGGAGCCGCCGACGCGCTTCGACGCCCATTCGGTCCGCTCCGAGAAGGCCGAGGTGCTGACGGCGATCCAGCGGCCGAGCCGGGACGAAGCACTGAAGAGCTCGGTGCGCGCGCAATACCTCTCGGGCCGCATCGGCGACGAGGAGATTCCGGACTATCGCAAGACCGCGGACGTCAAGCCCGGCAGCACCACCGAGACCTATGTCGCGCTCAAGCTGATGATCGACAATTGGCGCTGGGCCGGCGTGCCGTTCTATCTGCGCACGGGCAAGGCGCTGGCGCACAAGCGCACGGAAGTCGCGATCAAGTTCAAGCAGGCGCCGCTGTCGATGTTCTCAGGCACGGCGGTCGACCGCCTGTCGCAGAACTTCCTCACCATCGGCATCGCGCCCACCGAGACCATCGAGCTTCAGTTCAACGCCAAGATCCCGGGACCGAGCGTCACCATCGACGGCGTCGAGATGAAATTCCGTTACGGCGACTATTTCCGCGCCGATCCCTCGACCGGCTACGAGACGCTGATCTACGACTGCATGATCGGCGACAACATCCTGTTCCAGCGCGCCGACGGCGTCGAGGCCGGCTGGCAGGCGGTGCAGCCGTTCCTGGACGCCTGGACAAGCGCCGGCACCAACGGGATCGAAACCTATGAAGCCGGCAGCGACGGCCCCGCCTGCGCCGATGAGCTGCTGCGACGCGACGGGCGAAGCTGGCGGAAGTACTCGTGATAGCCGCGGCCGACCAGCCGAAGCTGATCGTCGAAGCTGATGCCGAAGCTCTTGCCCGCGCCGCGGCCGAACGGGTGATGGCACGGCTCGCGGCCAATCCCGGACGGATCGCGATCTGCCTCACCGGCGGCTCCAGCCCGAAGAAGCTCTATCAGTTGCTCGGCAGCGAAGCCTGGCGCGGCAGGATTCCATGGGACCGCGTGCACTGGTTCATCGGCGACGAGCGCTTCGTACCCGAGAGCGATCCGCTCAACAACATGGCGATCGCGCGCGCGGCGTTTCTCGATCGCAATGCGCCCGCCGGCCATATCCACCCGATTCCGACCGCGGCCGAGAATCCGGATGCCGGCGCGGACGCCTATGCGCGCGAGCTGCAGGCCTTCTATGGCGCAGACCAGCTCGATCCGCAGCGCCCGCTGTTCGATCTCGTCCTGATGGGCGCCGGGCCCGACGGCCACACCGCCTCGCTATTTCCGGGTTATCCCGAGATCGAGGAGACCCGACGCTGGGTCGTCGGCGTCGCCAAGGCCAATGTCGCGCCCTTCGTGCCGCGGGTCTCGCTCACCCTGCCCGTTCTGGCCTCCTGCCGCGAGATGCTGTTCGAGATTGCCGGTCACGACAAGCAACCGATCTTGACGCGCCTCTTCAATGGCGAGAATCTGCCGGCCTTGCGCGCGCGCTCGAATGGCGAGACCGTCTGGCTGGTCGATAGGGCCGCGCTTCCGGAGGACATTCGTGGGCCGCGCTGAAGCACCTTGTGCATTGATCGTGATGGGCGTGTCGGGTTCGGGCAAGAGCACGGTTGCGAAGGCGCTCGGCGAGCGGCTCGGCTGGCGTTTCGAGGACGGCGACAGCTTCCATCCCGCCAGCAATGTCGAGAAGATGCGGGCCGGCCATCCGCTCACCGACGAAGACCGCTGGCCCTGGCTCAATGCCATCGCCGACGAGATCGCGCGCGTGTGCGGACGCGGCGAGCACGTCATCATCGCCTGCTCGGCGCTGAAGCACACCTATCGCGACGTGCTGCTACGCGGTCGCGACGACGTCCGCTTCGTCTTCCTGAAGGGCACGAAGGAGCTGATCGCCGAACGGCTGGCGCATCGCAAGGGGCACTTCATGCCGCCGGAGCTGCTCGCGAGCCAATTCAACACGCTGGAGCCGCCCGAGGCCAGCGAGCACGTCGTCACCGTCTCGATCGACGAATCCGTCGAAGCGATCGTGGACGGCGTGGTGCGCCAATTGAAGCTGGGCGGCGCGGTACCCAAGGTCCTGCCATGACGCAAATCTCACTCGTGGTCTCCGATGTCGACGGCACGCTGCTGACCAAGGACAAGACGCTGACCGAGCGCGCGAGAGGCGCGGTGCAGCGGCTGCACCAGGCCGGCATCGGCTTCACCATCACCTCCAGCCGCCCCGCGATCGGCATGCGCTTCCTGATCGAGCCGCTGGCGCTGTGGCTGCCGGTCAGCCCGTTCAACGGCTCCTCGATCGTCGATCCCGAGATGAGGCCGGTCGAGCAGCACCTGATCCCCGCGCGCGCGGCCGAGCGGTCCTTGCAGATCCTCCGCGAGTTCGGCGCCGACATCTGGCTCTTCACCACCGACAAATGGCTGATCGACAATCCCAGCGGCAGCTACGTCGCCCACGAGCAGCACACGATCCGCGCCGACCCCACCATCGTGTCCGATTTCTCGCCCTATCTCTCGAGCGCCTGCAAGATCGTCGGCGCCAGTGCCGATGCCGCGGGGCTCGCGGCTTGCGAGAAGGCGATGCAGGAGGCGCTCGGCAGCGAAGCCACCGCGGTGCGCTCGCAGACCTACTATCTCGACGTCACCCCGCCTGGCTTCGACAAGGGCACCTTCGTCGAGGCGATGGCCAAGCGCCTGGGCATTGCGACCGGCGCGGTCGCCACCATCGGCGACATGCAGAACGACCTCGCAATGTTCCGCGTCAGCGGCACCTCGATCGCGATGGGCAACGCCGCCGACAACGTCAAGGACCAGGCCACCCACGTCACCGCGAGCAACGAGCAGGACGGTTTTGCCGAGGCGATGGAGATGATCCTGAAGTGGAATGGGGTTGGCTGAGCTTGCTGCGCGCTCGTTCAACCTCTCCCGCTTGCGGGAGAGGTCGCCGCGTAGCGGCGGGTGAGGGTTCTCGCCTCTCGGGGGCTCTCGCCAGCGGAGAGAGCCCTCACCCCAACCCTCTCCCGCAGGCGGGAGAGGGAGCGCACCTCCCTCGGAGCGCCCAGCTTACTTCGATCGCTGCACCGCCGCCTTCTCGCTCTCCTGCCTTGCCGCCGACAGATTTTGCGCCGTGTTGATCAGCGCGATGTGGGTCAGCGCCTGCGGGAAATTGCCGGTCTGGCGCCGTGTGACTGAATCATATTCCTCGGCCAGCAGGCCGATGTCGTTGGCAATCCCGGCCACGCGATCGAGCAAGGCTTGCGCCTTGTCGAGATCGCCTGACAGCACATAGGCGTCGGCCAGCCACAGGCTGCAGGCCAGGAACGCGCCTTCGAGCGGCGGCTGGTCCGCCGGCAGCTCGCGCGGATCGTGCCGCAGCACGAAACCGTCGCGCATCAGGCATTTCTCGACGGAAGCGATGGTGCCGCGGATGCGCGGATCGGAGGGCGGCAGGAAGCCGACGGCGGGCAGCAGCAGCACGCTGGCATCGAGCAGCTTCGAGCCGTAGGATTCGACGAAGGCGTTCTCCTCCGCATCGAAGCCCCGGTTGCAGACGTCGCGATGAATCGCATCGCGCAAGGTGCGCCAGTGCAGGAGCGGCGCCTTGAAGCCGAAGGTCTCGGCGCTCTTGATGCCGCGATCGAATGCGACCCAGGTCATCACCTTGGAGAAGACGTAGTGCTTGGGCTGTCCGCGCCGCTCCCAGATGCCGTGATCGGGCCGGTCCCATACCTCGGCCAGATGATTGAGCACGGCGCATTCCAGCGCCCAGGTCTCGTCGTCGAGCTGGAGCTTGGCCATGCGCGACTGGTGAAAGGCATCGATCAACTCGCCATAGACGTCGAGCTGGAGCTGCGCATGCGCGGCGTTGCCGACCCGCACCGGCTGGGCACCCTCGTAGCCGCCGAGCCAGCCCGCCTCCCATTCCAAGAGCCGCCGCTGTCCCCAGATGCCGTACATGATCTGCATGTTCGCCGGCGAACCGGCGGCCGCGCGCAGCAGCCAGTTGTGCCAGGCCAAGGCTTCCTCGGTGTAGCCCGAGTTCATCAGCGCCAGCAGCGTGAAGGTCGCATCGCGCAGCCAGCAGAAACGGTAGTCCCAGTTCCTGCTGCCTCCGAGCTTTTCCGGCAGTGAGGTGGTGGGCGCCGCGACGATGCCGCCGGTCGGCGCGAAGGTCAGCGCCTTCAGCGTGATCAGCGAGCGCAGGACGAGATCCTGGTATTCGCCGTCGCGGGTGCAATGGCTGCACCAGTCCTGCCAGAACTTCTCGGTCTCCTGAAGCGCCAGTTCCGGATCGATCGGCGCAGGCGGCTCGAGATGCGAGGGGCCGTAGGTCAGCACGAAAGGCACGGTCTCGCCTTCCTTCACCTCGAAGTCGGAGACGGTGGTCAGGTCCTCGCCGCGGGTCTCGATCGGCGTGCGCAACACCGTCATGTCCTGGCCGGCGATGGCCATCAAGGAATGGTCGATCCGTCGCACCCAGGGAATGTCCACGCCGAAGCCGAAGCGGATGACGAGCTCCATCCGCATCTTCACGGTGCCACGGATGCCGCGGACCAGCCGCACGATGTCCGACGCCTTGCCGCGCGGCGGCATGAAGTCGATCAGCGCGACGGTGCCGCTCTTCGTCTCAAAACGCGTTTCGAGAATGAGGGTATTGCCGAGATAGCGCCGCGAGATGCGGGTCGCGGTCTCGCTCGGCGCGATCAGCCAGCGCCCGTTCTTGGGCGTGCCGAGGATGGCGGCAAAGCAGGCGTCGGAATCGAAGGCAGGCCAGCACAGCCAGTCGATCGAGCCGTTGCGCCCGACCAGCGCCGCGGTCTCGCAATCGCCGATCAGCGCATAGTCCTCGATCCTCTGAGACAATGTCGTGCAAACCCTGCAAATCCCCGACCGGTCAACTCCCGCCGGGCAATGAACGTTCCCGCGTCGCGGCCTTCAAGGCCGCGAGATCGATCCTGGACGCGATCTTGTCGAGCGCAACAGGAAGGCGCTGGCGCCAGTTCGGGTGCTCGTCGATCGTGCCGGGAATGTTGGGCTGGTCGATCACGCCCAGCAGGTCTTCCATCGACACCGCGAGCAGCCGGGACGGCGTGCGCGACAGGAAGGCGAGCACCGAATAGAGGTCGTTCGCTCGAATCCCGTTCTGGCGCAGGATCTCGTCGAGCCTGCCGAGCGCATCCCAGCGCGCCTGGTCGTTCTCGCCGGGATCGAGCCCAAGCGAGCGCTTCATCCTGAGGTCGCTGAAGGAGCGCCAGCCGGCATAGGTCGATAGGTCATGCGTGTTCAGCGTGACCAGCGCATTGGGCCTGTAGTGGTCGGCATTGCGGAAATGGCCGGCATCGTCGCGCTCGAACATCATGACGAGATAGGACCAGATGCCGAAATCCTGCATCATCTCGCGAAAACCTTCAGGCACGGTGCCGAGGTCCTCGCCGATCACGATGCATCGATGGGCCGCGCTCTCGCGCGCCACGGCCGCCAGCAGCGCCTCGAACGGCATCTGCACATAGGCGCCGTTGTCGGGCTTGAAGCCGCGCGGCACCAGATAAAGCCGTTTCAGGCCGAGCACGTGATCGAGCCGGATGGCGCCGGCATGGCGCATCGACGCCGCGAGCATGTCCGCGAACGGCACGAACGACTGCGCCTCGAGCCCCCCGGCGTTGAAGCCGGCGAGACCCCAGTCCTGTCCGATGGTGTTGAGCACGTCGGGCGGCGCGCCGACGGCGAGATGGCGGGAAATCGCCGTCTGCTCGTTCCAGGCATCGAAGCCGTTGGACTGCACGCCGACGGCGACGTCGAGATAGAGCCCGACCCGCATGCCGAGCCGGCTGGCGAGCTCCTTGGCGGCATGCAGCTGGCTGTCGGCGGTCCATTGCACGAATTCGACGAACTCGACCTCGCGCTTGGCCGGGCCATTGCGCAGCTCGGCGCATTTCGCCTGATCCGGCTGCTGCCATTCCGACGGCCATTCCCACCAGGGGGCGGCGAAGCGATGGCGCAGCACCTCGAAGCAGGCAAAGCGGGACAGCAGCGGCGCGCGGGCGGCCCGGAAGCCGTCAAACGCCTTGCGGCGCGCCGCGCTCGCGCTTGTCACGAAGCTGTCAAAGGCGGCGCGAAGACCCAGCCATTTCAACGACGCCATGTCGGCATAAGGGACGCGATCACCTTCGCGCAGGCGGGCGGCCGTTGCGGCCGCGTCGGGCACGAGGTCGGCCGAGAATTCGGGAATCGCCTCGACGTCGATATAGAGCGGGTTGAGAAAAAGCCGGCTGTTCGGCGAATAGGGGCTGCAATCGGCCGGGTGGTCGTCGAACAGGACATGCAGCGGATTGAGCCCGACGCCGTCGGCCCCGAGCTGCTTGGCAAGCCGGACCAGGCCTGCGAGGTCGGTGAAGTCACCGATGCCCCAGTTGCGGTCCGAACGGACGCTGTAGAGCTGGACGGCGAGCAGCCAGCCGCGGTCGAAATCGCCGCCGAAGGCGCGCTCGGGCGCCACGATCATCGGCACCTCTTCCGTCACGCCTTCGGCATCGGTCAGTGTCAATCTGTGATATCCGAGCGGCAGGCCGGCAGGCCAGGCGATGACGGGCTCGCGTGTCTCGCCCTGGGCGATCACATTGCCGTTGCCGTGGATTTTCCATTGCAGCGGCGGCGCACCGATGGCCGCCAATTCCGTGCGCGGATGCCCCAATGCGCGGACCACGACCGGACCGCTGACGAAGCGGTAGACCCGCCTCTCCGGCAGGGCGTCGAGGATGGATTCGAGCGCCTCCGGCGCGGTGACCCGCAGCTTGCCGAGGGCGTCAACGAATTCGGACTGAACGCCCTTGATCCGGGCTTGAGCTAAAAGATCCATTCGGCACGCAGCTTGCAGGCCATTGTTTGGCCAAGGGCATCGATTTTAACGAGGTCGCGGAAGAGGTTAGTCAGGGGTAACTCGCAAACTGCGCTTGCCGTTCCCCAAGGAACCAATGACACACAAGCGGCTTCTATAATGGTACCAAGCGTCGGTTCCCGGCAAGGGAAACGGGCTCCTGCTTTCTTGTCAATGGCATCACCGTGAACAAGACAATTCAAACTGTCGAAAGTGCCGCAGCCGGCAGCGCTTTCCTGGTCGAGGATGTCTATCCCTCGATCGACGGCGGCCGCTTCGCGGTGAAGCGGATCGCGGGCGAGCCGATCCAGGTCTGGGCCGACATCTATCGTGGCGGCGACGCCGTGATCGCCGCCGCCCTGATCTGGCGCCGCGAGCAGGAGCGCGAATGGCGGAGCGAACCGATGACCCATCACGGCAATGACCGCTGGTCCGGTGCGTTCACACCCGTTGAGCCCGGCCAATATGTCTACGCGATCGAAGCCTGGACCGATGAGTTCGCCACATGGTCTCACGCGGTCGCGCGCAAGCGGCGCACAGGAGCCGATGTCAGCCTCGATGCGATCGAGGGCGCCGGCCTTTTGACCAAGGCGCATGGCGCGCGACAGGACGCAGCGGCGATCATCATCAGGCAGTGCGAGGACTACTTAAGGAACGGTGACGTCGCTTCGCTGCTCGCAACCGAGCTCGGAGAAGCCATGGCCGAAAGCCAGTCCCGGCCCGACCTGACGCGCTCGCAGCTCTTCCCGCTGACCATAGACCGCGACAAGGCGCGCTTTGGCGCCTGGTATCAGATGATGCCGCGTAGCCAGAGCGCATTGCCGGGCCGGCATGGCACGCTGCGTGACTGCATCGCGCGCGTGCCTGATATCGCCGCCATGGGCTTTGACGTGCTCTACTTCACGCCGATCCATCCCATCGGCCACACAAGCCGCAAGGGCCGCAACAACGCGCCGGTGGCGCGTGACGGCGATCCCGGCTCGCCCTATGCGATCGGCTCGGCCGAGGGCGGCCACGATGCCCTGCATCCCGAGCTCGGCACGATCGAGGATTTCCGTGCACTGGTTGCGACCTGCCTCGAATACCGCCTCGAGCTGGCGCTCGACTTCGCCGTGCAGTGCTCGCCGGACCATCCCTGGCTGACGCAGCATCCGGAATGGTTCAAATGGCGGCCGGACCGCTCGGTCCGGACGGCCGACGGCCCCTATTCCGACATCGTCATCCCCGATTTCGGCTCGGTGGATCGGGCCGGCCTGTGGAACGCGTTTCGCGATGCCATGCTGTTCTGGATCGACCATGGCGTCACCATCTTCGCCATCGACAATCACGACACCGCGCCGCTTGCATTCTGGGAGTGGCTGATCCGCGACATCCGCCACCGTCACCCCGAGGTGATCCTGTTCTCCAAGACCTATGCACGGCCAAAACTCATGAAAGGCCTCGCCAAGCTCGGCTTTGCACAATCGTTCACCTATTTCCCCTGGCGCACGGAAAAGTGGGAGCTGGAGCAATATCTCGGCGAGCTGACGCGCCATCCCGAACGCGATTTTTATCGTCCGCACATGTTCGTCAACACGCCTGACCTGTTGCCCTACCACCTCCAGAGCGGAGAGGCCTGGGCATTCAAGTCGCGCGTCGCGCTGGCGGCGACGCTCTCGGGCAATTACGGCATCTACAGCGGCTTGGAGCTGCTGGAGCATGAAGCGGTCCCCGGCCGCGAGGAATATCTCGATTCCGAGAAGTACCAGATCAGGCAGCGCGACTGGGACAAGCCCGGCAACATCAAATCCTACATTGCCGGGCTCAATCGCGTCCGCAACGAGAACGCGGCGCTGCAGCAGACGGCCAATCTGCGCTTCCTCGGCATCGAGGATGGCGAGACGATCGCCTTCGCGAAGGAGGCGGCTGATCCGGCCAACACCGTCGTCATCGTGATCGCGCTGTCACGCCGGGTGCGCGAGTTCTGGCTGCCGCTCGGCGACGTCACCATTGACGCCGGTGGACGGCGCCACCATGTGACGGAACTCGAAGACCTTCTCACCGGCGAACGGTCCCGCATCGAATGGGGCGGGATCAGGTTGCGTATCGATCCCGACCGCGACCCGGCGCTCCTGTTCCGCTGCCTGGCGTAAGGGTTCACGCCATGAATGTTCTGTCTTCCGTCGACACCAAGAAGGCTGAGGCTGCGGAGATCGTGGATGAGCTGTGGTACAAGGACGCCATCATCTACCAGCTCCACGTCAAGGCCTTCGCCGACAGCAACAATGACGGCATCGGCGACTTCGCCGGACTGACCGAGAAGCTGCCCTATCTGCAGGAGCTCGGCGTCACCGCGCTGTGGCTGCTGCCGTTCTATCCCTCGCCCGGCCGCGACGACGGCTACGACATCGCCGATTACGGCTCGGTCAATCCCGATTTCGGGACGATGAAGGATTTCAAGCGCTTCATCCAGGAGGCGCAGAAGCGCGGCCTGCGCGTCATCACCGAGCTCGTCGTCAACCACACCTCGGACCAGCACAAATGGTTCAAGCGCGCGCGGCGCAGCCATCCCGGCTCCAGCGCCCGCAACTGGTATGTCTGGAGCGACACCGACCAGAAATACCAGGGCACGCGCATCATCTTCACCGACACGGAGAAATCGAACTGGACCTGGGATCCCGAGGCCGGCGCGTTCTACTGGCACCGCTTCTTCTCGCACCAGCCGGACCTCAATTTCGACAATCCGCGCGTGGTCAGCGCCATCATCCAGGTCATGAAGCGCTGGCTGGACGCCGGTGTCGACGGCTTCCGGTTAGATGCCATTCCCTATCTCTGCGAGCGCGAGGGCACCTCGAACGAGAACCTGCCCGAGACGCACACCATCATCAAGCGGCTGCGCCAGGAGCTCGACGCCTACGCCAAGGGCAAGCTGCTGCTCGCCGAGGCCAATCAATGGCCGGAGGACGTGCAGGAATATTTCGGCCGCGGCGACGAATGCCACATGGCCTACCATTTCCCGCTGATGCCGCGCATCTACATGGCGATCGCGCAGGAGGACCGCTTCCCGATCACCGACATCCTGCGCCAGACGCCGGATATTCCCGCGACCTGCCAATGGGCGCTGTTTCTGCGCAACCATGACGAGCTGACGCTGGAGATGGTCACCGACGTCGAGCGCGACTATCTCTGGACCACCTACGCCAACGATCCGCGCGCGCGCATCAATGTCGGCATCCGCCGGCGCCTTGCGCCGCTGATGGACAACGACCGCCGCAAGATCGAACTGATGAACTCGCTGCTGCTGTCGTTCCCGGGCACGCCGATCATCTATTACGGCGACGAGATCGGGATGGGCGACAACATCTATCTCGGCGACCGCAACGGCGTGCGCACGCCGATGCAGTGGAGCCCGGACCGCAACGGCGGCTTCTCGCGCTGCGACCCGGCCCGCCTCTACGCGCCGCTGATCATGGATCCCGTCTACGGCTATGAATCCGTAAACGTGGAGGCGCAGTCGCGCAGCCTGTCCTCGCTGCTCAGCGCCACCAAACGGCTGATCTCGGTGCGCAAGTCGACGCTCGCCTTCGGCCGCGGCAGCATGACCTTCATCCGCCCGGCCAACCGCGCCGTGCTCGCCTATGTCCGGCAATACCGCGACGAGGTGATCCTCTGCGTCGCCAATCTCTCGCGCGCCGCGCAGGCGACCGAGCTCGACCTGTCACCGTGGAAGGACCGCATCCCGCAGGAGATGCTCGGCCGCACCCGCTTTCCCGCGATCGGCGAGCTGCCCTACATGATCACGCTCGGGCCCTACGGCTTCTACTGGTTCCAGCTGCTGGAACGCGACAAGTCCGAGCCGGTGACGCCGCGCGCGGTGCCGGAGTTCGAAACGCTGGTCGTGCCGGTGAATTCGAACTGGGTCTCTCTCGCTCGCGAGCGCGGCATATTCGAGCGCGACGTGTTGCCGGGCTTCTTGTCACGGACGCGGTGGTATCCCGAGCACAATCCCAAGCAGATCAGGACCGCGCTGACCTCGGCGGTGCCGTTCTGCGACATTGGCGACAACAGGCCCTGGATCGCGTTCTTCGAGACCAGGCAAGGGGACGCAGCCGCGCGCTACGTGCTGCCGCTGCAGATCGAATGGGTGCGCTTCGACCGCGAGCGGTTCAACCCCAGGGCCCTCGCTGCCGTGCGCCAGGGCGCACGCGAGGGCACGCTGCTCGACGTCGCGACCGACCAGATCTTCATCGGCCTGTTCCTGCGCAATCTGTCGCAGCACCTGGTGGTCGAAGAGAACAATCTGCGGCTGGAGTTCAAGCCCACCAGCCGTTTCGCCGACTACACCATCAAGGAGCCCGAACGCATCCGCGCGATCGAGCAGTCGAACAGCACCGCGCTGGTCGACAATCAGTACGTCGCCAAGATCTATCGCCAGCTCGAAAGCGGCATCAGCCCCGAGATCGAGATCGGCCACTATCTCACGGAGGTCGCGCGCTTCGCCAATACGCCGGCGCTGCTCGGCAGCGTCGAGTTGGTCGAGGGCGACCGGCGTAGCGCGCTCGGCGTGCTGCACGCCTATGTCGAGAACCAGGGCGACGGCTGGACCGTGACCACGGGCTATCTCGATCGCTATATCGACGAGCAGCGTGTGTTGCCGGCGGGCGAGAAGCTCCGCGAGACCCAGGGGCAGGCGCCTTACCTGCACTTCGTCGCGCAGATCGGCCGCCGGCTCGGCGAGCTGCATGTCGCTCTCGCCGCGGCAAAGCCGGACGATCTCGCTCCGGAGCCGATCGGCTCCGCATACATCAGGCGCTTGGTATCCGACCTCAAAGCACGCGCGGAACGGGTTCTGGACCGGCTCGCCGAGAGCCGCGACGGCCTGCGGGAGGCGGACCGCCCGCTGATCGATCAGCTCGCGGAGGCCCGTGCGAGCCTGTCCGACCGACTGAATGCGCTATTGCCTTCCGGGATCGGCGGGTTGAACATCCGTCATCATGGCGACTTCCGCCTGGGGCAAACTCTGATCGTGAAGGACGATATCTTCATCATCGACTTCGACGGCGATCCGCGTGTGCCGCTGGCCGACAAGCGGCGCAAGGCGCCGGCGGCGCGCGACGTCGCGGGCCTGATCCACTCGATTGACGTATCGATTGACACGGCTCTCAATCGCGCGCTCAAGGGCGCTTCCGACGAGCAGGGCCGGCTCACGGCGGCGCTCGACGAATGGCGCGAGCGCGCGACCGCAACCTTCTTGTCGGCCTACCACGAAACCATGACCGATCGGCGGGTATGGCCGGAAGATCGGCAAGCCGCGGACGGCCTGTTGAGGTTCTTCCTGCTTGATCACGCATTCAACGAAGTAGAGTACGAGCTGTCCCACCGGCCTGAGGGGCTGCATGCGCCGCTGACCGGACTGCTTCGCATTCTGTCCAGTGCCGAGAGCGAAGCCCATGCCTAAACTGCCTGCCGAGGCCTATGCGATCATCGAGGGCCGCCATTCCGATCCCTTCCACTATCTCGGACTGCATCCCGAGGGTGGTCGAAGCGTGGTGCGCGCGTTTCTACCCGAGGCCGTCAACGTGGAGGCGGTCGGCGAACATGGCGAGGTCGCCCCGCTCGACCGCGTCCACGATTCCGGCCTGTTCATCGGCGCCCTGCCCAATGGCTCGAAGCACTACCAGCTCCGCGCAAAGTTCGGCAACGACGTCGTCGAGTTCGAGGACGCCTACCGTTTTCCGCCGATCCTGACCGATTTTGATCTCTACCTGCTCGGCGAAGGCACCCATCAGCGCCTCTACGACAAGCTCGGCGCGCACCCGATGCAGCTCGATGGCGTCGACGGCATCGGCTTCGTGGTGCTGGCGCCGAATGCGCGCCGCGTGTCCGTGGTCGGCGACTTCAACTTCTGGGACGGTCGGCGTCATCCGATGCGGGTGCGCGGCAGCGGCTATTGGGAGCTGTTCATCCCCCATGCGAAGACCGGCGATCACTACAAGTTCGAGATCATCGGCCCGCATGGTCATCTGATTCCGCTGAAATCCGATCCGCTGGCATTCGCGAGCGAGGTGCGGCCGAAGACGGCGTCCATCGTGTTCGACGAAGCGCACCTGCCGCGGCCGCGGCCGGCGCCCGACGGCATCAATTCACTATCGGCGCCGATGTCGATCTACGAGGTCCATCTCGGCTCGTGGCGGCGCAAGAACGATAATGAATGGCTGACCTATCGCGAGCTGGCCGAGCAGCTGCCGGCCTACGCCCGCGACATGGGCTTCACCCATCTCGAATTCCTTCCCGTGAGCGAGCATCCCTTCGACGGATCGTGGGGCTACCAGCCGACCGGACTCTATGCGCCGACCAGCCGCTTTGGCACACCCGACGAGTTTGCGACACTGGTCGATGCCTGCCACCGCGAAGGCATCGGCGTGCTGCTCGACTGGGTGCCCGGTCATTTCCCCGACGATCCGCACGGGCTCGGCCATTTCGACGGCACCTCGCTCTACGAGCACGCCAACCCGCTGCAGGGGCGCCACCTCGACTGGGGCACGCTGATCTACAATTACGGCCGCACCGAAGTGACGAACTTCCTGGTGTCGAATGCGCTGTTCTGGCTGGAGCGCTATGCGATCGACGGCCTGCGCGTCGATGCGGTCGCGTCCATGCTCTATCTCGACTACAGCCGCCCGCCCGGCGCGTGGATTCCGAACCAGTATGGCGGCCGCGAGAACATCGAGGCGATCGACTTCCTGCGCCGCTTCAACACGGAAGTGTTCGCCCGCTTCCCGCAGGCGACCACGGCCGCCGAGGAGTCCACCGCCTGGCCGCAAGTCTCGCGCCCGGTCGAATTCGGCGGGCTCGGCTTCGGCTACAAGTGGAACATGGGGTGGATGCACGACACGCTGAGCTACATCAGCAAGGATCCGATCTACCGCAAGCACCATCACGGCGAGATCCTGTTCGGCCTGCACTACGCCTTCTCCGAAAACTTCATCCTGCCTCTGTCGCATGACGAGGTCGTGCACGGCAAGCGCTCCATCCTCGGCCGCATGCCCGGCGACGAGTGGCAGCGCTTCGCCAATTTGCGCGCCTATTACAGCTTCATGTTCGGCCATCCCGGCAAGAAGCTGCTGTTCATGGGTGCCGAGATCGCGCAGAGCCGCGAATGGAATCACGACCAGTCGCTCGACTGGCACCTGCTCGAATACAAATACCATTCCGGCGTCCAGGCGCTGATCCGCGACCTCAACCGGCTCTATCGCGCGGTGCCGGCGCTGCACCAGATGGATTGCGACCAGGCCGGCTTCGAATGGCTGGTCACCGATGACGCCAACCGTAACGTGTTCGCGTGGCTGCGCAAGGGATTCGACGAGCACGCGCGGTGCCTGGTGATCGTCAACTTCTCGCCGAACGTCTACCAGAACTATCGCGTTCCCGTGCCCCTTGGCGGCAAGTGGAAGGAAGTGCTCAACTCGGATTCCGCCCATTATGGCGGCAGCAATGTCGGGAATATCGGCGAAGTTCATGCCGAGGACGGCGAGCTCCGCCTCACCATTCCGCCGCTCGCTGCGATCTTCCTCGTTCCGGAAAGCTGACTGATGCGCCTGACTGCTGGATCGCCCGCACGCCTCGGCGCAAGCTGGGACGGACGCGGCACCAATTTCGCGCTGTTCTCCGCCAACGCGCAGAAGGTCGAGCTCTGCCTGTTCGACGCACAAGGCCGCCGCGAGCTCGAGCGCGTCGAATTGCCAGAGAAGACCGAGGATGTCTGGCACGGTTATCTCAACGACGTCTCCCCCGGCCAGCTCTACGGCTACCGCGTGCACGGCCCGTACGAGCCCGAGCACGGTCACCGCTTCAACGCCAACAAGCTGGTGCTCGACCCCTATGCCAAGCGGCTTGCCGGACGGCTGGTCTGGAGCGATGCGCATTTTGCCTACCGCACCGGGAGCCCGCGCGAGGACCTGTCCTTCGACCGGCGCGACAATGCGCGGGGCATGCCGAAGGCCGTTGTGGTCGACGAGACCTTCAACTGGGGCCGCCGCGAGATCCGCCCCAACATCCCCTGGGAGGACACCATCATCTACGAGGCCCACGTCAAGGGCCTGACGCAGAAGCGCGACGACGTGCCGCCGAATCTGCGCGGCACCTATGGCGGCCTGTCCTCGCCGGCGATGATCGAGCACCTGAAGAGGCTCGGCGTCACCACGGTCGAGCTGCTGCCGATCCACAGCTTCGTCGACGACCGCATCCTCGTGGAGAAAAAGCTCGCCAACTACTGGGGCTACAATACGCTGTCCTTCTTCGCGCCCGAGCCTCGCTACGCCCAGGACAATGCACTGGATTCCTTCCGCACCACGGTGGCGCGGCTGCACGATGCCGGCATCGAGGTGATGCTCGACGTCGTCTACAACCACACCGCCGAGGGCAACCATCTCGGCCCGACGCTGTGCTATCGCGGCATCGACAACGCTTCCTACTACTGGCTGAACCGCGAGAACCCGCGCTATTACGACGACTTCACCGGCTGCGGCTCGTCGGTGAACCTCACCCATCCGCGCGTGCTGCAGATGGTGATGGATTCCTTGCGCTACTGGGTCGAGGTCTGCCACGTCGACGGCTTCCGCTTCGACCTCGCCACCACGCTGGCGCGCGGGCCGAACGGCTTCGATCGCGGCAGCTCGTTCCTGACCGCGGTCCGGCAGGATCCGGTGCTGGCGACCGTCAAGCTCGTCGCCGAGCCATGGGACCTCGGCCTCGGCGGCTACCAGGTCGGCGCCTTCCCCTCGCAATGGTCGGAGTGGAACGACCGCTATCGCAGCGCCATGCGCCGCTACTGGAGCGGCGAAGGCAGCCTGATCGGCGACATTTCCAGCCGCATGACCGCCTCGTCCGACCTGTTCAATCACGACGGACGGAGGCCGCGCGCCAGCATCAACCACATCACCGTGCACGACGGCTTCACGCTCGCCGACCTCTTCAGCTACAACGAGAAGCACAACGAGGCCAACGGCGAGGACAATCGCGACGGCTCCAACGACAATCACAGCAACAATTGCGGCGTCGAGGGGCCGACCGACGATCCTGATATCATCAGCCTGCGCCGGCAGCTGCGCAAGAACGTGCTGGCCTGCCTGATGCTGGCGCAAGGCGTTCCGCTGATCCTCGCCGGCGACGAGGTCGGCAACTCGCAGTCCGGCAACAACAACGCCTATTGCCAGGACAACGAGGTTGGCTGGGTCGGCTGGGACAACCTCGGCAAGGACGGCGACGACATGATCGACTTCGTCGCCCAGCTCGCCGACATCCGCCGCCGTTTCTCGCAACTGCGCAGCCATCGCTGGCTCGACGGCCGTCCCAAGGACGGCGTCTCCTACGGCGCATTGTGGCTGACGCCCGCCGGCGACGAGATGACGGAGAGCGACTGGACATTCCCGGATGGGCGGTTTCTCTCCTATGTGATGGGCCCGATGGAACCGGGCGGGGCCGCGATCTTTATCGTACTGAACGCCGCTCCCGAAGAGATCGCATTCAAATTGCCCAAGATGACCGAATACAAGAGCTGGCAGCAGCTCCTGAACACGACCGATGCCAAGCTGAATACGATCGACTTTCTGCCCGGGAGCGACAGCAAGGCGCCGCCGCGTTCCGTGCTCGCCTTCGCGGGGGCGCTATGAGACCATCCTTCGGGGCGAGGCCGACGAAGGACGGCGTGTCGTTCCGACTATGGGCGCCCGCCGCGCGCCGCGTCGACCTCCTGCTCGACCGCGGGCACGCGATGCAGCGCCGGCAGGATGGCTGGTACGTCGCCGAGATTGCCGGCCTCTCGGCCGGCAGTCCCTACAAGTTCAGGATCGACGACGAGATCGACGTGCCGGATCCAGCTTCGGCCTTCCAGCCCGAGGACGTATTCGGCCCGAGCGAGGTGATCGATCACGACGCCTTCGTATGGCGCGCGCGCGAATGGCGCGGCCGTCCCTGGGAAGAGACGGTGCTGATCGAGACTCATGTCGGCACCTTCACACAGGAAGGCACCTACCGCGCCATGATCGACAAGCTCGATCATCTCGCGGCGACCGGCATCACCACGCTCGAATTGATGCCGCTGGCCGATTTCGCGGGCCGCCGCGGCTGGGGCTATGACGGCGTGCTGTGGTATGCTCCCGACAGCGCCTATGGCCGGCCCGAAGACCTGAAGACGCTGATCGACGAGGCGCATCTGCGCGGGCTGATGGTGTTTCTCGACGTGGTCTACAATCATTTCGGCCCGGAAGGAAACTACCTCGGCCGCTACGCACCGACCTTCTTCACCGACGCGCACACGCCGTGGGGCAGCGCGATCGATTATCGCGTGCCACAGGCGCGAGCCTTCGCCGTCGAGAACGCGCTGTCCTGGCTCGGCGACTACCGCTTCGACGGCCTCAGGCTGGATGCCGCCAACCACATCATGGCTGTCCCGGGCGAGCAGTCCATGCTGCAAGACCTCAGCGTCGCCGCCGGCGAGCTCGCCAAGGCCACGGGACGCCACATCCATCTCGTACTGGAGAACGGCGACAATCGCGCCAGCCTGCTCGACGCCGCGCAGGACCCGCCGAACGGCAAGTATCGCGGCCAGTGGAACGACGACTATCATCACGTCTGGCATGTGATGCTGACCGGCGAGCTCGCCGGTTACTACGCCGACTACCAGACGCCGCGCATGGACCTCGCCCGCGCGCTCGCCTCGGGCTTCGTCTATCAGGGCGAGATCTCGGAATTCTGGGGCAAGAAGCCGCGCGGCGAGCCGAGCGGCCAGCTGCCGCCGGCGGCCTTCGTCAATTTCCTGCAGAACCACGACCAGATCGGCAACCGCCCGCTGGGCGAGCGGCTGGAAAGCCTGGCATCGCCAAAGCAGATCGAGGCCGCGCTCGCGGTGACGCTGCTCGCGCCGATGGTGCCGATGTTGTTTCAGGGTGAGGAATGGGGCTCGACAGTCCCCTTCCCGTTCTTCTGCGATTTCCACGGCGGACTCGCCGAGGCCGTGCGCAAGGGTCGCAAGCAGGAATATGCCTGGGCTTACGAGAAATACGGCGACGAAGTGCCCGACCCGCTCGATCCGGCAACCCTGCAATCCGCCGTGCTCGACTGGACCCGCCGCACGCCGCAACAGGACGCGCGGCTCGCGCTGGTGAAAGACCTGCTCGCGCTGCGTCGCAAGGAGATCGTGCCCCGGCTCAAGGGCGCAAGCTTCGGCGACGCCGAGGCGGCCGACAACGGCCTCGTCACCGCACATTGGCGCATGGGCGACGGCACGACGTTGCGCCTCGTCGCCAATCTGTCGGATTGCGAGATCACCTCAATCCTCAGCGCGGGCACGCCGATCTGGGGCGGCGCCAGCGAGCGGCTCCCGCCCTGGTCGGTGGTCTGGCGTCTCGGAGGTTGAGATGCCTCCTGCCATTCCGCTCGCAACCTACCGGCTTCAGCTCACCGCGGATTTCGACTTCGACAAGGCCGCCGCGGTCGTCCCCTATCTCAAGGCGCTGGGGATCACGCACCTCTATGCTTCGCCGGTGATGAAGGCGCGCAAGGGCTCGACCCATGGCTATGACACCGTCGATCACAGCCAGTTCAATCCCGAGCTCGGTGGCGAGGCCGGCTTCGCACGACTGAGCGAGGCGCTCGAGGCGCACGATCTCGGACTCATCATCGATTTCGTGCCCAACCATGTCGGCGTGCATTTCGCCGACAACCCCTGGTGGCTCGACGTGCTGGAATGGGGCCAGGCCTCGCCGCACGCCGCCTCCTTCGACATCGACTGGGATCAACTGGCCTTTCGCGCCCGCGGCGGCGTGCTGCTGCCGATCCTCGGCTCGTCCTACGGCGAGGCGCTGGAGCGCGGCGACATCGAGCTGCGCTACGATCCCGACGAGGGAAGTTTCTCCGCCTGGTATTTCGAGCATCGCCTGCCGATCGCACCGGAGCGCTATGGCGAAATTCTGCGCGTGATCGTCAAGGAGGCGGACGCGGCGGAAACGGCGGCCGGCAAGCACCTGCTGTCACTCGCGACCCGCTACACGGGGCTGCGCCGTCCCAATCGCAAGGAAGCTCCCGGCTTCAAGGCCGAGCTCAAGGAGATCGCGGGCGCCGCCGACATCATCGGTCGCGGTCTCGCCGCCTATCGTGCCGGCAAGGACCGCCCGGCGCAGACGCTGACGCTGCATCATCTGCTGGAGCGCCAGCACTACAAGCTCGGGCACTGGCGGCTTGCCTCCAGCGACATCAACTATCGCCGTTTCTTCGACGTCAACGGGCTCGCCGGACTGCGCGTCGAGGACGCGAGCACATTTGCCGCCACGCACCGGCTGGTGAAGCAGCTCATCGCCGACGGCAAATTACAGGGAATCCGGCTCGATCACATCGACGGCCTGCGTGACCCCGCACAATATTGCCAGCGATTGCGCCGCTTGGTGCGCGACGCCCAGGGCAACACGAAGCCGTTCTATACCGTGATCGAAAAGATCCTGTGCGAGCGCGAGCGCCTGCAGAAGTTCGCCGGCGTCCAGGGCACCACGGGCTATGAATGGATGAACGTCATCACCCATGTGCTGGTCGATCCCAAGGGCCTCGAAGCGCTGGACGAGACCTGGCGGCAGATCAGCAACCGGCCGCCGCGGCTTGCGCCTTACGTCAAGGATGCCAAGCGGCGGGTGCTGGAGACGCTGCTCGCCAGCGAATTCACCGTGCTGTCGCGTCTGCTCGCGCGCATCGCCAACGGACATTACTCGACACGGGATTTCTCGGCCGACAGCCTGCGACAGGCGCTCGAGCTCTATGTGCTGCATTTCCCGGTCTATCGCACCTACCTGACGCACAGCGGCCCGACGGCACCGGACCGCAAGCTGATCGAGGACACCATCGAGCGCGCCCGCGGCGAGTGGTTTGCCGCTGACGAAGGCATTTTCGACTTCCTGCGCGATGCCCTCACCATGGACCTGCTCAAGCCCGGCCGTCCTCCGCACAGCGCCCCGCGCGTGCGCCGCTTCGCGCTCAAGGTGCAGCAATTCACCGGGCCGATGATGGCGAAGTCGCTGGAGGACACCGCGTTTTATCAGTTCCACCGGCTGCTTGCGCTGAACGAGGTCGGCGGCGATCCCGCGAGCAGCGGCCTCACCGTTCCCGCCTTCCACCAGGCCATGCAGGCCCGCGCCAGGGAATGGCCGCACGGCATGACCGCGACCGCCACGCACGACACCAAGCGCGGCGAGGATGCGCGCACGCGCATCGCCGCGCTCAGCGAGATTCCCGGCGAATGGACCAGCGCGGTGGCGCGGTGGAAGGTGTTGAACGCGCCGCATCTGACGCACCAGGGCAGTTTCCGCGCGCCGTCGGCGACGTTCGAATACATGCTCTACCAGACCCTGCTCGGCGCCTGGCCGCTCGAGGAGCCGGCCGATGCCGCTTTCGTCGAGCGCATCCAGGCCTATGCGCTCAAGGCCGCGCGCGAGGGCAAGGAGGAGACGAGCTGGCTCAACCCGCATGAAGCCTATGAGAGCGGCATACGGGACTTCGTCGGGAAAATCCTCGACCCCGCCCGGTCCGCAGAATTCCTGGAGGCGTTGCAGACGCTGGCTCGCCGCGTCGCGCTGCTCGGCACGCTGAACTCGCTGAGCCAGCTCACGCTCAAGGCCACACTGCCGGGCGTGCCGGACTTCTATCAAGGCACCGAGTTCTGGGATTTGTCGCTGGTCGACCCCGACAACCGCCGTCCAGTGGACTTTGCCGCGCGCCACGCGGCGCTGACCTCACTGCAAGCTCCGGACTGGAGTGGCCTGATCAAGTCCTGGCCGGATGGCCAGCTCAAGCTGGCCTGGACGCGACATCTTCTCAAGCTGCGCAATGGACTCGCCGACGTATTCGCCCGGGGCGATTATCAGCCGCTCGAGGTGCGCGGCGCACATGCCGACCACGTGATCGCCTTTGTGCGCCGTCATGGCCGCGCGGCCGCGGTCGTCGTCGTCGGGCGTCATTTCGCAGCGTTTACCCAAGGGGGCCGGGAATGGCCCGCGGTGGAAGGCTTCGATGCGACCGTCGATATCAGCGGCTATACCGCGACGGGCCTTGCGGGGAACGAAGTCCGGCTCGCGCAGGCCTGGCGGGATCTTCCCGTAGCCGTCATCGAAGCGCGGACAGCGAACGCGGTGAAGCCGATGCGGCAGCGCCTGCGCGGCTGAAGCTACTTGCCGCCGTCCTTGGTCAGCAGCAACTGGCCACGCTTCCTGATCGTCGCCTGCGCCATCTCGGCAAAGCGCTGCAACAGCCAGGGCAGCATCACCTCGACCCTGACCTGGTCGTCGGCAACGTCGACCTGACCGGTCGCGATCTGCCCGAGCGCGCGGATGCGGAAATTCATGCTGTCGCCGCTCCAGCGTTCCTCCTCGACCTCCATCACCGGAATGCTTGCCGCGGCGCGGCCAAGCCCCGTCTTGAGCCGGCGCACCGCCTCCTCGCGGCCGAGACGATGCGGGATTGAAACGACAAGCGGTGCTGACATGATTGCTGTCCGGTGATGGCTCTTCCCACATAGTCATGCCCGCCGCACCTGCAAAGGTTCCATGCAAGCTGGACCCCCGGCCTTGTTTCAACGCGGGAACTTTACAACCTGCGGCAAGTTGCCCCCGCACGACGGGACAGGTGCAAACGACCCTTGCAACAGAGGGCTGGAGGAGACTCGCATGTCAATCGGCACGATCATTCTGATCATTCTGATCATCGCCCTGCTTGGCGGTTTCAGCGGCATCGGCGGCGGGCCGTTCTACGGCACCGGCTATTATGGCGGCGGCGGCCTCGGGCTCGTCATCATCATCCTGCTGATCCTGCTGCTGATGGGACGGATCTAGGACGGGACTCCGGAGGGTGGGTTAACCGAGCGGACTGCGCGAAGCGCAGACTGCTTGGCGTAACCCACCACTTCTGTCTCTGCGGAAACCAAAGAGGTGGGTTACGCCTTGCGGCTAACCCACCCTACTTTTCGCCGCCAGCTTCTTCATCGCCGCCTTGATCGAAGCGGCGGCATCGTCATAGTCCTCCCACGCCTTCGACCGCGGCAACAGGCCCGGCACGGTGCGCAGCGTGTAGCGCTTGGGATCGAGATCGCTCTTCACCTGCGCCCAGGTCAGCGGCATCGATACCGTGGCCCCGGCGCGCGCCCGGGGCGACAACGGGGCCACCGCCGTCGACATGCGGTCGTTGCGCAGATAATCCAGGAAGATCTTTCCCTTGCGCAGCTTCTTCGACATGTTGATCAGGTAGCGTTCGGGATCGTCGTCGGCCATCCACTGACAGACGCCTTGTGCGAAGGCCTTGGCCTCCTTCCAGCTCACCTTGTCGCGCGCACCATGGAGCAGCGGCACCACGACGTGCAGGCCCTTGCCGCCCGTGGTCTTGCAGAAGCTGTCCATGCCGATGTCGGAAAGGCGCTGCCGCATCTCCTTGGCCGCCTCGACGACGTCGGCGAAGTCGACGTCGGGCGCGGGATCGAGATCGAACACCAGCCGGCCCGGCGTGTCATAGGCATAAGGCGCGCAATTCCAGGGATGCAGTTCGACGCCGCCGATCTGCGCCACGGCGGCGAGTCCCTCGACGCGATCGATCTGGAGATAGGGCTTGCGGTCGCCGGAAACTCTTGCGAGCTCCAGAAGGTTCGACGTCCCCTGCATCGCATGGCGCTGGAAGAAGCATTCGCCCTTGATACCATCAGGCGCGCGGATCAGTGAACACGGCCGGCCCTTGAGGTGCACGATCATCCATTCGCCGACGGCTTCGAGATATCGGGCAAGGTCCAGCTTTGTGACGACGCCGCCGTCGCCGTCGTCGGGCCAGAGCTCCTTGTCCGGCTTGGAGATGACGACACCCATGATCTCGGCGTTTTGAGCGGTCTGCTTCGACTGCCGCCCCGTCTTCGTGCGCGCCGCCTTCCTGGCGGAGGGCTCGGCGAGCTCGGTATCGACGGGCGTCTCCGCCTCGACCTCCTCAGCAGGCTTGTCCTGCCGCAGTCCCTTGAACGCCGCCTGGCGAATGTTGCCGTCGGCGGTGAAGCCGGCGAACTCGATCTCGGCGACGAGCTCCGGCTTCAGCCAGTGCACCTCGCGGGTCTTCTTCGGCGCATTCTTGCCGCCGAAGGGGCTGTCCTTGGCCGCCATGGCTTTCAGCGCAGGCATGATGCGCTTGACCTTGTCCGCGCCGAAGCCGGTGCCGACCATGCCGACAAAGGCGAGATGATCACCGCGCTGCACGCCCGCCATCAGCGAGCGGAACTTGCCGCTCGTGGTCTTGTAGCCGCCGATCACGACCTCATGGCCGGCGCGGCATTTGGCCTTGGTCCAGCTCTCGGTGCGGCCGGATCGATAGGGCGCGTCCAGCTTCTTCGACACCACGCCTTCCAGCTCGAGCTTGCAGGCCGATTGCAGCACGGCATCGCCGCCGCTCTCGAAATGCTCGACATAGCGGATCTGCGCCGACTTGCGCTTGCGTGCCTCCAATAGCTCCTTGAGCTGCGCCTTGCGCTCCCCGAGTGGGAGCCGGCGGTAGTCCCGATTCTCCGCGAAGAGGAGATCGAAGGCAAAGAAAATGAGGTCGTCGGTCTTGCCGTCCGACAGTGCTGCCTGGAGCGAGGAGAAATTCGGCGCGCCGTTGTGATCGAGCGCGACGATCTCGCCGTCGATCACGACGTCCGGCAGCGAGGTCGCCTCCTTCGCGATCGAAGCGAACTTGTCGGTCCAGTCCAGGCCCTTGCGCGTCTTCAGCGTCGCCTCGCCGTCCTCGACCCGGAGCTGCACGCGGTAGCCGTCGAACTTGATCTCATGGCACCAGCCCTCGCCGGCCGGCGGCCGCTCGACCAGCGTGCAGAGCTGCGGCGCGACGAAGTCCGGCATCTCCGAGACCTTCTTCGCGTTGGTCGCCGTCGTGGCCCTCTTCTTCGCCGCCTTGCCGCGCTTCAGCGCGGTGCGCGGCGCCGGCTTCACCGTGCGCCCTTTCGTCTCCTCGACACGGTTGGACTGCCAGACTGCATCGGCCCTGCCCTTCGTGCCCTTCGCCAGCATGAACGGCCTTGGCGCGCGGCCCTTGCCGTCGGCGATCTGCTCCATCGCGCGGCCGGAGGCGACGGACCTGTCCTGCTCGAGAATGTCGTTGTCCGCGCCTTCGCGGACATAATCGTCACGATGCTTGATCAGGAGCCAGTTGGTCCGCTTCTCGCCGCCGCGGTTGCGCATGCGCACCAGGACCCAGCTGCCATGCAGCTTCTCGCCGTGCAGGGTGAACTTCAGATCGCCCTTCTTGAAGCCGGCTTCCGGATCGTCCGATTCCCAGGTGCCGCGGTCCCACAGCATCACCGTGCCGCCGCCGTACTGCCCTTCCGGAATCGTGCCTTCGAAATCGCCATAGTCGAGCGGATGGTCTTCCACCTCGACTGCCAGCCGCTTGTCGTGCGGATCGAGCGAGGGTCCCTTCGTCACCGCCCAGGACTTGAATACGCCGTCGAATTCGAGTCGCAGATCGTAGTGCAGGCGGCTGGCGTCGTGCTTCTGGATGACGAAGCGCCGCCGCTTCGACGGCGCCACGGCGCTCTTGCCCGATGGTTCGGGCGTCTTTTCGAAATCCCGCTTCTGTCGGTAAGTGGAGAGTTTTTGCAGCACGACCGGTCCCGCTTCTCTTTCGGCATTAAGCCTATCACGGCGAAAGTCCCGCCCGGAACCAAAACCCTATGGGACGGTTGGGGTTCCAAAACGCCTTGAAAACGCTGGAGAACGGAATGGCCCCGCGCGCCTATTGGAAGGGAACGTTGAAGCTGTCGCTGGTCAGTTGCCCGGTCGTGCTCTATCCGGCGACCACTGCGGCCGAGAAGACGCGGTTTCACCTGATCAACCGCGAGACCGGGAACCGGCTCAAGCAGCAGATGATCGATTCCGAGACCGGCGACGTCGTCGAGAGCGACCAGAAGGGCCGCGGCTACGAACTGCGCAAGGGCAAATATGTCGAGATCGAGCCGGAGGAGCTCGAAGCGGTCCAGATCGAGAGCAATCACACCATCGACATCGAGAGCTTCGTGCCGCGCGACGAGATCGACCAGCGCTATCTCAACCATCCCTACTACATCGCGCCCGACGGCAAGGCCGCGGTCGACGCCTTCGCCGTGATCCGCGACGCCATGAAGGACGAGGAGCGCGTCGCGCTCGCCAAGATCGTGCTGACCAACCGCGAGCACGTGATGGCGATCGAGCCGCTCGGCAAGGGCCTGCTCGGCACCACGCTGCGCTTCCCGTACGAGCTGCGCGAGGAGGACCAGTTCTTCGACGACATCAAGAGCCCGAAGATCACCAAGGACATGGTCGAGCTCGCCGGCCATATCCTGCGCACCAAGGCGGCGCATTTCGACCCCGGCAAGTTCAAGGACGAGTACGAGGACGCGCTGAAGGCGCTGGTGAAGCGCAAGGCCAGCGGCAAGAAGATCGAGCTGCCGGAGCCCGAGGAGCGACCGAGCAACGTCGTCAGCCTGATGGACGCGCTGAAGCAGAGCCTGAAGGGACGCGGCGGGAAGAAGACGGCGACGAAGTCGCATGCGCGGCGTGCGACCGGACGGCATCGCGCCGCGAAGAAGGCGCATCGGTCCACGGCGCGGCACAGGAAGGCGGGGTGACAACCCAACCGTCATTCCCGGGCGATGCAAAGCATCGAGCCCGGAATCCATCATGCCAAGCGTGACGGGAGGAGAAATGGAATCCGGGCTCGCGCCAAGAGGCGCGCCCCGGAATGACAACGGGGATCAATCCCCCGCCTTCAGCCGGTACCCGATCCCGGTTTCCGTCAGCACGTATTGCGGCCGTTCCGGATCTGCTTCGATCTTCTGCCGGAGCTGGCGGACATAGACACGCAGATATTGCGCGTCGGTCAGTTCGTCCCACAGCTCCTTCAGCAGGAAGCGATGGGTGAGCACTTTGCCGGCGTGCTGCACCAGCACGCGCAACAGGTCATACTCCTTCGGCGAGAGCTTCACATCGCGCTCGCCGACCTTGACGATGCGGCGGACCAGATCGACCGAGAGATCGCCGGTGCGGAACACAGGGCGCTCGCCCATGACCTGAAGCTGGTGGCGCAGCGCGGCGCGCAGGCGCGCCAAAAGCTCCTCCATGCCGAACGGCTTGGTGAGATAATCGTCCGCGCCGAGATCCAGCGCCTGGACCTTGCCGGCCTCGTCGCCGCGGCTCGACAGCACCACGATCGGCACGGCTTCGTTGCGCGCGCGGATGGTGCGAAGCAGTTCGTGCCCCTGAACGTCGGGCAGACCGAGATCGAGGATGATCAGCGCCGGCTCTTCGTCGAGCTTCTCCAGCGCAGTCCTGCCGTTCGACGCCTCCAGTATCTCATAGCCTTGCGTGGTCAGCCCCATCCGCAGCAATTTGCGGATCGGCGGCTCGTCGTCGATGACCAGGACCTTGATCGGAGCAGCGCTCATGCGGCGGTATCCAATGCGTGGCTCTCTGCCGGAACGGGCAGGCGAATGGTGAGGACCGCGCCGCTCCGCTCGCTGCGATTGGCGGCGGAGATCGTGCCGCGCATCGCCTCGACGAAGCCACGGGAGATGGCGAGCCCGAGCCCGGTGCCGGGACGGACGTGATCGCCTTTCTGCGCGCGATAGAACTTGTCGAACACGCTCTCGAGCTCGGCAGGCGGAATGCCGGCCCCCTCGTCGGCGATATCGAGCACGACATGACCGCTCTCGCGCCGGCCGCGAATCGAGATCGTGGTCTCTGGTGGCGAATATTTTGCGGCATTGTCGAGCAGATTGAACAGCACCTGCTCGAACAGTACGGCATCGAGCTGGAGCATCGGCAGATCGGCGGCCAGCACCAGCTCGACCTTGTGTCGGCTAAGGATCTTGCTGGCGCGCCGCAGCGCGCTGCCCACGATTTCGCCGAGATCGTGCAGCGCCGTATTGGGCACGATAGCGCCGGATTCGAGCTTGGTCATGTCGAGCAGATTGGCAATGAAGCGGTTGAGCCGCTCGGATTCGTCGATCACGGTGGCGAGCAGGTCGCGCTTCTCGGTGTCGGAGAGGGCACCGGAAAGATCGCGCATGGTGGAGGCCGCCCCCAACACGGAGGCGAGCGGCGTCTTCAGGTCATGCGAGATCGAGGTCAACAGCGCCGAGCGCAGCCGCTCGGATTCGACCGTGCGCTTGACGCGGTCCATGTCCTCGACCAGCAGCACGCGCTCGATCGCGAGCGCGCCCTGGTCGACCAGCGCATCGAGCAGCCGGCGCTGGTCCGGCGTCAGCAGCGGGCCGGTGCGGTCGTTGTCGATGCCGATGACGCCGATCGGGCCGCGCCCGGTTCGCATCGGCAGGAACAGCCGCTTTGCGCCCGGCAACGTATCCGAGCCGCGGCCGGCGGGGCGATCGTTGCTCCAGGCCCAATTGGCGGCGGCAAGATCGGCCTGGTCGAGCTCGTCCTCCGGCGGATAGCCGGACTTCACCGTGAGCAGGCCCTCGTCAGGCAGCAGCAGCACCACGCGCACCTTCAGCATCAGCGCGATCTGGTAGGCGGTCGCCCACAGCACGTCGTCGAGCGTGGCGGTGCCGGCGAGCTTGCGACTGAAGGCATAGAGCTGCTCGGTCATCCTGATCCGGCCGATCGCGGTGTCGGCCTGGATGCGCACGCGCGCCGCGACATTGGAGACGATCATCGCCACCACCATGAACAGCACGAAGGCGGCGACGTTGGTCGGATCCGTGATGGTGAACGTGTAGATCGGCGGAATAAAGAAGAAATTGTAGCAGAGCGAGGCCGCGATCGTCGCCAGCAGGGACGGCCACAAGCCATAGCGCACGGCAACCACGACGACCGAAGTCAGCAGCACGAGGTCGACGTTCTCGATACCGAAACGGGGCTGGATCAGCTCCGCGGCGCCGAGACCGATCAGCACGATGCCGAGCGCCTTCAGATAGGGCAGCGGATCGAACGGCTCCGAGCGCGCGGCAGTCTGCACCGCCGTCTTTGGCGCAACCTCGCCGGGCAGCTCGTCACCGGCGATGACGTGGACGGTGATGTTGCCGGCGCGGCGCACCAGGTCGTGCACGACGGAGCCGCGCGTCATCTCGAACCAGCGCGAGCGCGTCGACTTGCCGATCACGATCTGGGTGACGTTGTTGCCTTGCGCGAAATTGACGACGTCATCGGCAATACGCCGGCCGACGGCGGGAATGGTCAGCGCTTCGCCGCCGAGAGCTTCCGCCAGCCGCAACGTGTCGGCCAGCCGATCGCGCTCCTCGTCGGACAATTGCAGGGATCGCCGCGTCTCGATCGAGATCGCGGTGAACGGCGCATGCAGCCGGTCGGCCAGCCGCTTGGTGTAGCGGACGAGGCCGGCGGCGCGCGGATCCTCGCTGACGCAGACGAGGATGCGTTCACCCGCGGCCCAGGGCCCGGCAATGGCATTGGCCTGCATGTGGGTGAGGAGCTGCTCGTCGACCCGCTCGGCGGTGCGCCGCAGTGCGAGCTCACGCAGCGCGGTGAGATTGCCCGGCGAGAAATAATGCTCCAGCGCCCGCTCGGCCTGCTTGGGCACATAGACCTTACCCTCCTTCAGCCGCTGGATCAGATCGTCCGGCGTGAGGTCGATCAGCTCGATCGCGTCGGCGCGGTCGAACACCGAATCCGGCACGGTCTCACGGACCCTGACATGGGTGATCTGGGCAACGACGTCGTTCAGGCTCTCGATGTGCTGGATGTTGACGGCGGTGTAGACGTCGATGCCGTGGGAGAGCAGCTCCTCGACGTCGAGATAGCGCTTGGGATGGCGGCAAAGGGGCGCGTTGGTGTGGGCGAGCTCATCGACCAAAGCAATCTGCGGCCGCCGCGCGATCACCGCATCGAGATCCATCTCCTCGACGATCTGGCCGCGGTACTCCAGCCTCTTGCGCGGGACCACTTCGAGGCCGCGCACCAGCGCCTCAGTCTCGGCGCGGCCATGGGTCTCGACGAAACCGACCACGACATCGATGCCGGCCTTGCGCTTGGCATGGGCGCTTTGCAGCATCTCGTAGGTCTTGCCGACGCCGGGCGCGGCGCCGACGAAGATCTTCAGCTTGCCGCTCGCGCTCTCCTCCCGGCGCGCGGCTTCCAGCAGCGCTTCGGGAGAGGGACGTTGTTCGGGATCGCGGCGCTCTCGGACCATCAGGACGGTTACGGCTCGTTAGGTTGTTCGCCTACCTCTTCGCCTCTCCCCGCGTGCGGGGAGAGGCCGGAATTCAAGCGCAGCTTGAATTTCGGGTGAGGGGGAGCCTCCACGAGTCCAATTGTCACCGTCGTCGTGGAGACTCCCCCTCACCCCAGCCCTCTCCCCGCAAGCGGGGAGAGGGAGAAGAAGGCTTCGTCCCAAATATAACCATCCGGGCGCCGCGAGCCTAGACTGCTACTTGGCGGCGATGCGATCGAGGGCGAGATTCAGCGCCAGAACGTTAACCCTGGGTTCGCCGAGCACGCCGAGCAGACGGCCTTCGGTGTTGGCGGTCACGAGCTGCTTGACCTGATCCTCAGGCAGATTCCGCGCCTTTGCCACGCGCGGCACCTGGAATTGCGCCGCTTCCGGCGAGATGTTCGGATCGAGGCCGCTGGCCGAGGTCGTCACCAGGTCGACCGGCACGGCCGCGTTCGGATTCTCGCTCCTGAGCTTGTCCATATCCTCCTTGAGCCGGTCCGCCAGCGCCTTGCTGGTCGGGCCGAGGTTGGAGCCGCCCGAATTGGCGGCGTTGTAGGGGGCCGACACCGTCTTGGTCGAATCATTCGGGTCCGGCGCAACCGTCGCCGAGGGACGGCCATGGAAGTATTTGTCGTCCTTGAACTCCTGCCCGATCAGGGCGGAGCCGATCACCTTGCCGTCCTTCTCGATGAGGCTGCCCTGCGCCTGCACGGGAAACAACGTGCCGGCAATGGCGGTCATCGCGAGCGGATAGGCAAGGCCGGTGATGGCGGTGAGTGCCAGCAAGAGGACGATGGCGGGGCGGATTTCTCTGAGCATGTTGGGTCTCCAGTGTCTTCCGTCATTGCGAACGAAGCGATCATCTCTCCCGTCGTTCCGCACTGACGGAATTAGGCCAAGTGCAAGGCAGTCACGACGAGGTCGATCGCCTTGATGCCGATGAAGGGGATGACGATGCCGCCAAGCCCGTAGATCAACAGGTTGCGCCGTAGCAGCGCGCCGGCACCGACGGCGCGATAGGCGACGCCCTTCAGCGCGAGCGGGATCAAGCCAATGATGATCAGCGCGTTGAAGATGATCGCCGACAGGATGGCGCTCTGCGGGCTCGACAGATTCATGACGTTGAGCACGCTGAGCTGGGGGTAGAACGCCAGGAACATCGCCGGGATGATCGCGAAATACTTGGCGACGTCGTTGGCGATCGAAAACGTCGTCAGCGCGCCGCGCGTCATCAGCAGCTGCTTGCCGATCTCGACCACCTCGATCAGCTTGGTCGGGTTGGAGTCGAGGTCGACCATGTTGCCGGCCTCGCGGGCGGCCTGGGTGCCGGTGTTCATGGCGACGCCGACGTCGGCCTGGGCGAGCGCCGGCGCGTCGTTGGTGCCGTCGCCGCACATCGCCACCAGCTTGCCCTTGGCCTGCTCGTCGCGGATCAGCTTGAGCTTGTCCTCGGGAGTTGCCTGCGCCAGGAAGTCGTCGACGCCGGCCTCGGCCGCGATGGCGGCGGCCGTCATCGGATTGTCGCCGGTGATCATGATGGTGCGGATGCCCATGCGACGCAGCTCCGCGAAGCGTTCGCGAATGCCGCCCTTGACGATGTCCTTGAGCTGGACGATCCCGAGCAGCTTGCCATCCCTGGCGACGGCCAGCGGCGTGCCGCCGGACTTCGACACGTCATCGGCGATGGCCTGGATCTCGCGGCCGAGTTCGGAAAGCGCGGCAGGCTGCATCGCCCGCGCAACGTTGCCGGAAGCGACCGCAGTCGGAGCGCCGCCGCCGACATAGTTCAGCATGGCATCGACCGCACCCTTGCGCACCGACGAGCCGCCGGCGTCGACGCCGCTCATGCGGGTCTGCGCCGTGAACGGGATGAAGGTGGCGCCGAGCTCCGCCATGTCGCGGCCGCGGATGCCGTACTTCTCCTTTGCCAGCACGACGATGGAGCGACCTTCCGGCGTCTCGTCCGCCAGCGAGGCGAGCTGGGCGGCGTCGGCCAACTCCTGCTCGGTCACCCCGCGCACGGGACGGAACGCGGTCGCCTGCCGGTTGCCGAGCGTGATGGTGCCGGTCTTGTCGAGCAACAGCGTGTCGACGTCTCCGGCGGCTTCGACCGCGCGGCCCGACATCGCCAGCACGTTGAAGCGGACCAGGCGGTCCATGCCGGCGATGCCGATCGCCGACAGCAGCGCGCCGATGGTGGTCGGGATCAGCGTCACGAACAGCGCCACAAGCACGATCACCGAGATCGAGCCGCCGGCATAGGCGGCGTAGCTCGGGATCGTCACGGTGGCGAACACGAAGATGATGGTGAGACCGGCGAGCAGAATGTTGAGCGCGATCTCGTTCGGCGTCTTCTGCCGCTCGGCGCCCTCGACCAGCTTGATCATGCGGTCGATGAAGGTCGAGCCCTGGGCTGCCGTGATGCGGACGCGAATCCAGTCCGACAGCACCTGCGTGCCGCCGGTCACCGCCGAACGGTCGCCGCCGGATTCGCGGATCACGGGCGCCGATTCACCGGTGATGGCGGCCTCGTTGACGGAGGCAACGCCTTCGATCACTTCGCCGTCCGAGGGGATCGTGTCGCCCGCCTCGACCAGCACGAGATCGCCGACCTTCAGGCTCGTGCCTGATACGAGCTTGAAATCGCGGCTCGCGCCGCTCAGGAGCTTGGCCTGGCTCTCGGTGCGGGTCTTGCGCAGCGTCTCGGCCTGCGCCTTGCCTCGGCCCTCGGCAACTGCTTCGGCAAGATTGGCGAACAGCACGGTGAACCACAGCCAGAGGATGATCTGGAAAGTGAAGGCGAGATTTTCCCCGCCGGTGAGGAGGTCGCGGACGAAGATCACGGTGGTGAGCGCGGCCACGATCTCGACCACGAACATCACGGGGTTCTTGATCATGGATCGCGGATCGAGCTTGGTGAAGGCAGCACCAATCGCGGGCACCACGATCCTGGGATCCAGCATCGCCGACACCGGCATACGCTTGTTGGGTTTATGGACGGGTTCCATGGAGGTCACTCCGAAAGAGCTGGATCAGAACAGGTTGCCGGCGTTCATCGCGAGTTGCTCGACGATGGGGCCGAGCGCGAGCGCCGGGAAGAACGTCAGGCCGCCCATGATCAGGATGACGCCGACGACGAGACCGACGAACAGGCCTCCGGTGGTCGGGAACGTGCCCATCGACGGCGGGATCGACTTCTTGGCCGCGAGCGAACCCGCGATCGCCATCGCCGGCACGATCATGAAGAAGCGGCCGACGAACATCGCGCTGGCGAGCGTGAGATTGTAGAAGAAGGTGTTGCCGGTGAGGCCGGCGAAGGCCGAGCCGTTGTTGGCGGTCCCCGAGGTGAAGGCATACAGCACTTCGGTGAAGCCGTGCGGCCCGGCATTCGCCATGGAGGCGACCGCCGCCGGATAGACCACGCCGACGGCGGTCCAACCGAGAATCATCAGCGGCAGGACGAGAATGGCGAGCATCGCCATCTTGACCTCGCGCGCCTCGATCTTCTTGCCGACATATTCCGGCGTGCGGCCGACCATCAGGCCCGCGACGAAGATCGCGAGGATGACGAACAGCAGCATGCCGTACATGCCGGCGCCGACGCCGCCGACGATGATCTCACCGAGTTGCATGTTGATCAGCGGGATCATGCCGCCGAGCGCGGTGAAGCTGTCGTGCATGGCGTTGACGGCGCCGCACGAGGCGGCCGTGGTGATCACGGCGAACAGCGAGGACGCGACGATGCCGAAGCGGACCTCCTTGCCTTCCATGTTGCCGCCGGTCAGGCCCAGCGCGTGCATGGTCGAGGTGCCCTGCGCTTCCGCCCAATAGCAGACGCCGACGCCGGCGACGAACAGCAGACCCATCACGGCGAGGATCGCCCAGCCCTGGCGCTGGTTGCCGACCATGCGGCCGAACACGTTGGTCAGCGCGGCGCCGAGCACGAAGATCGACAGCATCTGCACGAAGTTCGACAGCGCGGTCGGGTTCTCGAAGGGGTGCGCAGCGTTGGCATTGAAGAAGCCGCCGCCGTTGGTGCCGAGCATCTTGATCGCGACCTGCGAGGCGACCGGACCGACCGCGATGGTCTGCTTGGCGCCTTCGAGCGTGGTCGCCTCGACATAGGCCCCTAACGTCTGCGGCATGCCTTGCCAGACCAGGAACAGCGCGAACACGACGCAGATCGGCAGCAGGATATAAAGCGTGCAACGGGTTACATCGACCCAGAAGTTACCGACCGTGCGCATGGACGCGCGGGCAAAGCCGCGGATCAGCGCGACCGCGAGCACGATGCCGGTCGCCGCCGAGAGAAAATTCTGGTGCGTGAGGCCGACCATCTGGGTCAGATAGGACAGCGTGCTCTCGCCGCCGTAGTTCTGCCAGTTGGTGTTGGTGATGAAGGAGATCGCGGTGTTGAAGGACAGATCCTCGGCGACCGCGGACTGCCCGGCCGGGTTGAACGGCAGCACGGCCTGCAGCCGCATCAGGCTGTAGATGATGAGGAAGCCGCCGACATGGAACAGCAGCATCGCAACCGTGTAGGTCAGCCAGTGCTGCTCGCGCTTCTCGTCGACGCCGGAGATCCAGTAGATGCCGGCCTCGATCGGGCGCAGGACGGGCGACAGGAACGTGCGCTCGCCGTTGAACACGCGCGTCATGTACCAGCCGAGCGGCTTGGTCAGCGCGACGACGATCGCACAATAGAGAAAAATCTGGAACCAACCGATGACAGTCATGGCATTAACCCTTCAGGCTTCGGGTCCGGCGCAATAGCGGCAGGAGCAGCGCAAGCAGGCCAGCAACGAGCGCGGCGTCGGCCAGCAGCAATTGGATGATCAGCAGCACGGCGTCAGAACCGCTCGGGCCGCAGCAGTGCGTAGGTGAGATAGACCAGGAGGCCGAACGAGACGGCGCCGGCGAGCGCATAATCGAAGATCATGGTCCGCTCCCTCACAGCCGTTCGCAGGCGTAGGTGTAACCGATCGCGAGCGCGAAGAAGCCGAAGCCCAGCGCCAGCATCAGAAGGTCCATCATGACGATACTCCTCAGTTGAGACGTTTCCGGCATAGCCCGTCTCTGGATTCCGGCGGGCCGCTTGCGGCGACCGAAGGCGGCGCGGCCGGGAACTTCACCGCGCTGACTTGCCACCGCGCACATAGGTTTTCGAGATGGAGCCTACGGCGACGTTATAGGAATCTCATAAAGGCCGGCTCGCCATGACCGGCGGCGACGTGACGCCGGCAATGCATTCCAGGCGGTCGTTCCGGGCCGGCAGCGCAGCGGCGCGGCCCACCATCCCTCTCGCAATCGTGGTTACAGCAAGCCGTGGCGAAGGTCTTTTCAGAATGCCCTTCTTCCATAAGCCCCCACCTTCGGCGGAGATGACAGTCGAAGATCCGGCGCGCCTGGACGGAAGACTCCGTCCACTTATGAAATCCCTATATCTCTCGCCCGATCCCTATCTCGTTTTCAAATGCCCTCCGGGCCATCTTGGAGAGGCCGGCCGACTGACCGACGCCAACTTCAGGAGGCCTGACATGACCGCTGCTCTCCGACGCTACGATCCGCCATCACTCGGCGACCGCTTGCGCAATGCGCAGGCGATGACGCGACCGCTGATGATCGAGATCATCGAAACGGCCTCCCGGCGCATCCCCGCGCTCGGACAGAGCGGGCGCACCGCACGCCTCACGCGCCTGATCGACGCCGAAGCTCGCGCTCGCCCTGCTGTCGGCGTTCCTCGAGGTGCGGGTGCTGGCGACGGATGTGTCGCGGCCGAGCGTTCCTTCCGTCCGCCCTTTGCCGGATCCGCTTTGCGAGCCGGTCGCCTGCGATCACTACGGCTAGACCCGACGCCATGCCGCAAGCTCCGGACATGCCGCGCACGCAGAGCCCGGCGCGCGTGATCGCGCGATTCGCCGTCCGCCTCGTGCTGCTCATGGGCTTTGCCGCATTGGGCAGCGTCGGCTTCGGCCGGAGCCTCGTCGCCCTGCTCTGGATGTCGATCGTCCTGTGCGCGCTCGCCAGCCTCGCCAGGCGGGAGCCGCTGTTCGGCGCTGCGCTCAATCATTGGGACGAGGCTGTCGCGTTCGGCGCGCTGTTCGCGCTGGTCCACGTCGTCATCGATCCGGCCTGAACGACACAGTTCCGGCTTTATGATCTTCCTATGAGATCGCGGCTCGCCCGCCCTCGAAATCATATTCGCGACTGAGGATATTGAGCACGCCGGCAAGGACCTGCGTCCGAAACCGCCGTCGTTCCGAAGGATCAAACCCGTGAAACTCGTCGAACCTCCCTCGTGCAGTTCGCCTTCGACCATCGTCTTCATCGGCCGCAATCGCCGGGGACAATGGGTCGCTCAGGAGCAGAGCGGCCTCTATGGCGGCCTGTTCGTCAGCCGCGCCCAGGCGATCAAATATGCGCTGTTCGAGAACGGACAGCATCCCGAAACCATCGTCGAGCTGCCGCGCGAGATCGAGCTCGACATGGGCAAGCGCCCCAGCACCACCGTCGCGCGGCGCGTCGCCTGAGCCAACAGGGGAAAACCAATGCTCATCCCTCCCGCCGCCTGGTTCACCGGATTCATTCCTGACCTGCCGACCCCGTTCGACGCGGCAGATGCGATCGATCTCGAGGCATTCGCCGCACTGTGCGAGCGACAGGTCGCGGCCGGCGTTCCCGCCATCGTGGTCTGCGAGACGGCGGGGGAAGCGCCGACGCTCTCGCCGGCCGAGCAGGAGCTCGTCATCCGCACCGCGGTCGACGTCGCCCGCGGCCGCGTGCGGGTCATCGCTGGCGCGGTATCCAACGCAACCAGCCACGCCATCGAGCTTGCGCGGCGCGCGGAGGCAGCCGGGGCCGATGCCGTCATGTCGGTCGTGCCCGCCTACAACAAGCCGATGCAGGAAGGCATGCTCGCGCATTTCCGCGCCATCGCCGGTGCGATCGGACTGCCCGTGATCCTGCACGACAATCCCTCCCGCACGCTGCGCCCGCTCGCCGACGAGACGCTTCTGCGTCTGGTCGAGTCCCGCCAGTTCGTCGGCCTGCGCGATGGGAGCGGTGACATCACCCGTCCGATGCGGCTGTCCCGCAACCTGCCGGCAAGTTTTCGCTTTCTCTCCGGCGAGGACACCACCGCGTTCGGCTTCATCGCGGACGGCGGCGACGGCGCGATCTCGGAAGTCGCCAACATCGCGCCGGATCTCTGTCGCACGATCTTCTCGCACGTCAGGCAGGGCCGGCTGCAATCCGCCCGCTATCTGCACAAGCGCCTGATCCCGCTCATCGCCTGCCTGTCCAGGGAAAGTCCGGCCGCGCTCAAATACGGTCTCAACCTCCTTGGCCTGATGTCCGCCGCGACCAGGCTTCCGATCGTGCCGCTGGACGCAGCCGCGCAGAGAGGCGTGGTGCGCGCATTCGCTGCGATCGCCGACGAAGAATTGATCGACAGCGTCGGAGCCTGACTGGCGGGACGTTTCATTCCGTTCTCTCGATTTCCGTGACGTATCTCGAAGGCACCTCCACGTCTGGCAGACGCGGGCGCGAGGATCGGCATCCCTATGACATTCCTATGCGGGAACGCCGGCGCTCATCTCGCAATCCTACGCGGCGATCGACATCATAAACGGCAGATTGGCGCGGCCGTCTCGCCGCGCCAGGAATGAGGACTTCCACAATGTCGATCCTGACGCATGACCTTGACCGGCCCTTGGAGGCCGAACGCCCGATGCGCACCTCCGATGCGCGCAAGGCGCAACTCTCGCGCATCGCGCTCCAGGCGCTCAGCCTGCTCTCGATGGGCAGCGTGCTCACCGCGCTGATCGCGCTGAGAACCGCAATCCATATCTGGCACCTCCCCGCCTGACCGGCGCGGCAGAGATCATGACCCTGCAGATCCGTGAGGAGGCCGCCATGGCCGCGATCGCCCTCCCGCAGCGCGGTGGCAAGGCCCGGTTGAAGCCAGCTATCCCGCGGAAAAGGCGTTGCCTAAAAGTACCTGCCCGATCTGGCGCAATTTCATGGAACGGTGTAGAGCGGTTTCATGAGCACTGGCAACGTCAACGTCGTCGCGCACCCCCTGGTCCAGCACAAGCTCTCCCTGATGCGGGAGAAGGACCGCTCGACCAAGAGCTTTCGCGAGATCCTGAACGAGATCGGGATGCTGCTGTGCTACGAGGTGACGCGCGACCTGCCGCTAGAGCTGGTCGAGATCGAGACGCCGATCGCGCCGATGCGGGCGCCCAAGATCGCCGGCAAGAAGCTCACGCTGGCGCCGATCCTGCGCGCCGGCGTCGGCTTCCTCGACGGCATGCTCGCCTTGATGCCTTCGGCGCGCATCGCCCATATCGGGCTCTACCGCGACCCCGAGACGCTGCAGGCCGTGGAATATTACTTCAAGGCGCCGCAGGACCTGTCCGACCGCACCGTGATCCTGATGGACCCGATGCTGGCGACCGGCAACTCGGCCTGCGCCGGCGCCTCCCTGCTCAAGGCGCGCGGCGCCCGCGACATCCGTTTCGTCTGTCTTCTGGCCGCGCCCGAGGGCATCGCCCAGTTTCAGAGCGAGCATGGCGACGTGCCGATCTGGACCGCCGCGATCGACGAGCGGCTCAACGACCACGGCTACATCGTGCCGGGCCTGGGCGATGCCGGCGACCGGATGTTCGGCACCAAGTAGACAGCTTGGCGCGATCGGGTTACTCCGATTGCCATGAGCGCCAACGACTTTTCACTGCAATCGCTGATCCGTATCGAGACCGCCGCCGATCCCGCCCTGGTATTTGGCGACACACCCGTCTCTCGCGCGGAATTCTCGACGAAGGTCGAGCAGACCGCTGCCTGGCTTGCGGCCCAAGGCATCGGCAAGGGCGACGTCGTCGCGGTCTGGCTGGTCAACCGGATCGAGTGGCTGGCACTGCTGTTCGCCGCCGCACGGCTCGGCGCGGTCGTCGCCGCCGTCAATACGCGCTACCGCGGCGCGGAAGTCGCACACCTGCTCAAGGTGTCCGGTGCCAGGCTGATGGTGGTCGAGGCCGCTTTCCGCTCGATCGACTTTGCCGCCATCCTCGCCGATATCGCCAAGGCCGAGGTGCCCGCGCTGCAAAAGCTCGCCGTGGTCGGCGCGGATGCGATCCCGGCGCACTGGCCCTGCGTGCGGTTCGATGCGTTTGACAAGTCCTATCCGCCGGCTCCGCCTGCTCAAGGCGACGTCGACCTGCCGGTGCTGCTCTACACGACGTCAGGCACAACCAAGGGGCCGAAGCTCGTCGCACATTCGCAGCGGACGCTGGCGACGCACGCCGCCTCCGTCGCCCACGCGCTCCGGCTCGATCACCAGCGTCATTCGCTGCTGGCCATGCTGCCGTTCTGCGGCACCTTCGGCATGACCAGCCTGCTCGGCTTCATCGCAGCCGGCGCCACCATCCATGTACTCGACGCCTTCGAGGCCGCGCCGGCCCTGAATATCCTTGGCGAGCACGGGATCACGCACTCCTTCGGCTCGGACGAGATGTTCCGCCGCATCCTCGCCCTCACCGATGCGCCACGCCCATTTCCAAATCTCGAGGTCTGCGGCTTCGCCGCGTTTCAGCCCGGCTGGCGCGAGCTTGCCGCGGAGGCCGAGACGCGCGGCATGCTGTTGTTCGGCCTCTACGGCTCGAGCGAGGTGCAGGCGCTGTTCTCGATCTCCCGCGCCGGTGATGCCTTCGCCGACCGCATCGAGGGCGGCGGCTGGCCAATGTCGCCCAATGCGAAAGTCCGCATCCGCGACATCGAGACCGGCGAGCTTGCGGCCCAGGGCGTCTCCGGGGAGATCGAGATCAGCGCACCGTCACGCTTCCTCGGCTATTTCAACAATCCCGAGGCGACGCGCGAGGCGATCACCGCCGACGGGTTCTTCCGCACCGGCGACATCGGCCGGCTGCGCGGCGATGGCTCCTTCGTCTACGAGACGCGCGCCGGCGACGCGATGCGTCTCGGCGGCTTCCTGGTCGGGCCGGGCGAGATCGAGGACGAGCTCAAATCGTGCACCGGCGTGGCCGACGCCCAGGTGGTTGCTGTCGATCTGAAGGGCCAGGCGCGCTGCGTCGCCTTCGTGATTCCGGCAGGGGAGCCGCCACAGCAGGAAGCGCTCACGGCGCGTCTGCGCGAGCGGCTCGCCGGCTACAAGGTGCCGGCGCGGATCTATGTCGTGGACGCTTTCCCCGTCACCGACAGCGCCAACGGCGTCAAGATCCAGCGCGCGAGGCTTCGTGCCATGGCGATGGAGCGGATCGCTGCCGAATAGGCCGCCTCTCTGGTTTCCGCTCGAACAGTCGCTCAGTACGACTTCGCGAGCCCCAGCACCTTTTCTGCGATGAAGCTGAGCGCGAGCTGCGGGCTGACCGGCGCGATGCGCGGGATCAGCACTTCGCGCAAGTAGCGCTCGACGTGGAATTCCTTGGCATAGCCGAAGCCGCCATGGGTCATCACCGCCTGCTCGCAGGCCGAGAAGCCCGCTTCGCCGGCGAGATATTTCGCGGCATTGGCTGCGGCGCCGCACGGCATGCCCTTGTCGTATTGCCACGCCGCCGACATCACCATCAGCCAGGCGGCCTCGAGCTCGACCCAGTTCACTGCGAGCGGATGCTGGATGCCCTGGTTCTTGCCGATCGGGCGGTTGAAGACGACGCGGGTCTTGGCGTATTCGGTGGCGCGCGACAGCGCGAGCTTGCCGAGGCCGACCGCCTCCGCGGCAATCAGGATGCGCTCGGGGTTCATGCCTTCGAGGATGTACTCGAAGCCCTTGCCTTCCTCGCCGATACGGTCCTCCATCGGAATTTCAAAGTCCTCGAAGAACAGCTCGTTGGAGTCGACGATCTTGCGGCCCATCTTCTCGATCTCGTGGACCTTGATCCTGTTGCGGTCGAAATCGGTATAGAACAGGCTGAGGCCGTGGGTCGGCGAGCGCACCTCTTCCAGCGGCGTGGTGCGCGCCAGCAGCAGGATCTTGTGCGCGACCTGCGCGGTCGAGATCCACACCTTCTGCCCGTTAACGATGTAGCGGTCGTTCTTGGCGACCGCACGTGTCTTGAGCTGCGTGGTGTTGAGACCGGTGTTGGGCTCAGTCACGGCAAAGCAGGCCTTCTCGCGGCCCTCGACCATCGGCGGCAGCATGCGCTTGCGCTGTTCTTCCGTGCCAAACACGACGACGGGATTGAGGCCGAACACGTTGATGTGCACCGCGGAGGCGCCGGACATGCCTGCGCCGGACTCCGCGATGGTTCGCATCATGACCGCGGCTTCGGTGATGCCGAGCCCGGAGCCGCCATATTCTTCCGGCACGCAGATACCGAGCCAGCCGGCGTCCGCCAGCGCCTTGTGGAAATCGTGCGGGAAGCCGCCGTCGTGATCCTTCTTCAGCCAGTATGCGTCGGGAAAGCCCTCGCAGATCTTGGCGACGGCGTCGCGTATGGCTTCCTGCTGATCGGTGAGCGCGAAATCCATGTCCTCGATCTCCTTCTCGGGAGCCGCGGCCGCGCCATCTCCCTTCTCTTCGCGTTCCCCACGCAAAGGCCGTGGCCGCTTGCTGCGCCCGGGCGTGCCTTCGCCCGCGTTCTTTAGCTCGAAAAACCGGGTACAGATACGTGAAATTGGCGATCAACTGTGTCTAACATGCATGGGGTCATGCGGCGCGAAGGTATGCGCGCGCCGTTATTTCGCAGGGAGGAAACCGCGATGGCCGGACTTTATTTCGAAGATTTTTCCGTGGGCCAGGAGTTCAGGCATCCCCTGACCCGGACCGTCACGGAGATGGACAACACCATGTTCAGCCTGCTGACGCTCAACCCGCAGCCGCTCCACATCGACGCGCATTTCGCCGAGAAGACCGAGTTCGGCCAGCGCATTTTCAACAGCCTTTACACCCTCGGCATCATGATCGGCATGACGGTCTATGATACGACCTTAGGCACCACCGTCGCCAATCTCGGCATGACCGACGTCACCTTTCCAAAGCCGGTCTTCCATGGCGACACGTTGCGGGCCACGACAAAGGTGCTCTCGGTGCGGGACTCCAAATCGCGGCCCAAGGCCGGCATCGTCGAGTTCGAGCACCATGCCTTGAACCAGAACGACGAGATCGTCGGCACATGCCGCCGCATGGCGATGATGCACAAGAGGCCGGTCTGATGCGTTCGATGCTGTTCGTGCCGGGCGATTCCCCGCGCAAATTCGAGAAGGCGAGCGAAGGCAAGGCCGACGCGCTGATCATCGATCTCGAGGACTCCGTCGTCACCGAGAAGAAGGCGGAGGCGCGCGGGCTCACGCTCTCGATGCTGAAGAGCCGCCCCGGCCCGCATCAGCTCTACGTCCGGGTCAACGCGCTCGACACCGGCATGACGCTGGCCGATCTCGCCGCGGTGATGCCGGGCAGGCCCGACGGCATCGTGCTGCCGAAATCGCAAGGTGGCGACGACGTGCGGCAGGTCGCGACCTGGCTCGAAGCCCTGGAAGCAGCAGCCGGCATCGCGATCGGCACGACCCGCATCGTCTGCGTCGCGACGGAGACCGCCGGCTCGATCTTCGGGCTCGGCAGCTACAAGGGCTGCTCCCCTCGCCTTGCCGGCCTGATGTGGGGCGCGGAGGATCTTTCCGCCTCGCTCGGCGCGACCGAGAAAGCGAGCGGCGGCGTGTTCCACAGTCCCTATCGGCTCGCACGCGATCTCTGCCTGATGGCCGCGGCGGCGGCCGAGGTCGCAGCCATCGACACGGTCTACACCGACATCGACAATCTCACTGGCCTCGAGCAGGAAACGCGCGCCGCGCGGCGCGACGGCTTTTCGGCCAAGGCGCTGATCCATCCCAAGCACGTCGACATCGTCAACGCGGCCTTCGCGCCGACGGAGGCCGAGCGCGCCTGGGCGGAGAAGGTGATCGCGGCGTTCGCGAGCAATCCCGATTCCGGCACGCTGCGGCTCGATGGCCAGATGATCGACAAGCCGCACCTTCGTGCTGCGAGGAAGATCCTCGGCCAACCCTAGACCGGAATGCGAGCCTCGCCAGCTCGATCGGCTGCGCCCGAAGCTTCGACTTGAGGTCCCGGCCTCAGTCGAAGCCCTGAACGGGCGGCGCCGAGGTTGGGGCTGGCACGGCAGACGCGGCTTGAACCGGTGGGGCCGGATTGCCGGCAGCTCGCATCTGACCGTTGGCTGCCATCGCCTCGCGCGTGCGCGGTGCGGCGCGGCTCGCGGCCGTGCGGCGAGGCGGCTGCCGGTGTGTTACCGGCCGCGGGCTTCTCAGGCCCCAGGAGCGGGCGATCGAAGGTCCGGCCGTGTAGCCGACCAGAGCTCCGGCGACCGCTCCGACCGGGCCCAGCACGACGGCACCGGATAGAGCACCGAGCGCTGCATCGCCCGCGCGCTCCTGCGCGAAGGCGCTCGCCGGCACCCACGCCAGTATTGCAACAGCGGTGATCAGAGCTTTGGTCATCGGAGCGCCTCCCTCGCGGGAGATCACTCCTGTTCAAATATGGCCGCACGAGGTTCGCTTGCCGGCCAACAAGAGGCAATCGCTGGCGGAACCTAGCCGCCCGGGCACTTGGCCGAGCATCGATCTTCAGGACCCCAGCAACAAGGACAGGCGCGCCGACATCTTGACAGCGTTCACCCACCGCCTATTTTTTTCGCCGAGAAGAGACTTTCTCACCCTCGACATCAAAGGAATTAACGCGACCGTCTGGAGAGACGATGATGCTCGATGAGAATCTGGCCCGCATTCGTGCGCACCGCAACAATATCCACCGCTACCGGCGTCTGCTGAAGACCAGGCTGTCGGAGCTGGAGCGCCATTTCGTCGAGAGGCGCCTCGCGGAAGAGCAATCGGCGCTCGATGGACTGACCGCGGCGACCTTCCCGATCGGCTTCCGCGCTGCCGGAGCGCCGGCCAATGCGGCGGGGATGGCGCAATGAACAGCCAGCGAGATCTGCTCATTCGAGGCAGCGAAAAGGTCATCGGCCATTACGAGCTGCTTCTTGCAAGCGCCAGGACCGAGCATGAGCGCGAGCTCTACCGCCAACGCATCGAACGCGAGCGGCGGCTGATCCGGGACCTGCAGGGCGGATGGGATCACCGCGCCGCCTGAGCTGGGAGATCACACGGCCCGTCATCCCAGGGCAATCGCATTTGAATTTTGCAGAGGTCGTCATGCCCGGGCTTGTCCCGGGCATCCACGTTCTTTGTGTCGCGTGGAAAGGCGTCATGGCCGGGACAAGCCCCGCCATGACGCTGTGGAGACAGCCGGTGCCCATAGCGACATCTCATATGCGATGGCCCTGCCGTCGCAGGGGACGACCTGCTTCCGCGGTTCGTCCCCGCATTCGTTTCAGCGAACGAGGCGATTGGGGCCTGCGAGCGCGCTGCTGGGCTCAGCCGCCGGCGCCACTCTCACCGTGGCGGTGAGCGGCGCACCCTTGCGCAGCAGAGTGAGCTTCACGTCCTCGCCGATGCGCGCAAGGCCGATCGTGTTGCGGAGCTGGGCAGCAGTGCGGATCGGGCGGTCATCGGCGCCGGTGACGATGTCACCCTTGCGCAGGCCCGCCTTCTCTGCAGGGGAATCCGCCGCGATCTCGGCGACGACCGCGCCCTGGTTCAATCCCTTGTTGATCGAGGGATGCAGGTCCTTCAGCGAAACGCCGATGCGGCCGCGCTCGACGCGGCCGCTCACGATGATCTGCTCCATCACCTTGCGCGCCATGTTGGCCGGAATGGCAAAGCCGATGCCGACATTGCCGCCCGCGGGCGAGATGATCGCAGAGTTGATGCCGACGAGTTCGCCGCGCAGGCTGACCAGCGCTCCACCGGAATTGCCGGGATTGATCGCGGCATCGGTCTGGATGAAATCCTCATAGCCCTGCTTGCCGAGGCCGGTGCGGCCCAGCGCGCTGACGAGCCCCGATGTCACCGTCTGGCCGAGGCCGAAGGGATTGCCGATCGCAAGGACGAAATCACCGACATCGAGCCCGTCGCTGTCGCCGAAGGGAAGCGCTTTGAGCCCGGCCGGGTTCTGGACCTGGAGCACCGCGACATCCGTCGGCGGATCGCGGCCGATGACCCTGGCGGAAAACTGCCGGCCGTCCTTGGTCGTGATCTGGACGGCGGAGGTGCCTTCGACCACGTGATTGTTGGTCAGCACATAGCCTCGCTCGGCGTCGACGATGACCCCGGAGCCGGTCGCATTGACCTCCTTCTCGATCTGCCGGGGAACGTCGAAGAATTCGCGGAAGAGCGGATCGCGATAGAGCGGGTTGTCCTCGCGCACGCGACCGTGCACGGAGATGTTGACCACGGCAGGCGTCACCTGGCGCACCAGCGGCGCCAGGGTCGGAACCGGGCCGCCGGTCTTCAGATCCGGAACCTGGCCGGCGGCAGGCTGCGACGCCGTGAGCGTCAGCACCAGCAAGGCCAGGAACAGCAGACGCACAGCATTCATCATCGTCACCTGCCGCTTGTGTTGTGAGGACAGTTGGAACCTTGGTGCTTCAGCCTTCGTCGCCTGACGCGACGATCCAGCCCTGCAGGGCCAGAAACGGAACGGCCCAGGCGGCCGCGGACTGTCCGAGCAGCACGAGCCCGAGTACGGCGGGCGTGAACATCATGCCGCTCGCCTTTCAGCGGCGGCCCATGGCCGCCGCAGCCGCATCGGCACGCCGCCACCCCGCGGCGGGTCGTCATTGTCGTTGTCGCCGTCGAGCTTGCGCAACGCGGCCAGAATGTCGGCGAGCCGGACCGTGTGGCTCATACCGGGAATCTCGCGCAAGGCCGGACAGGATTCGACCGCGTACATGTCGGATGCCCAGGACGACAGGATGATGCGCTTCTCGGGCGAGGAAAGCTCCGGCGCATTCAGAACGTCGGCGGGCGAGCCGTAATGGGCTGCAGGGTGAAACAGCGGATTGAGAGTGCCGGGATTGGTATTCACGTTGGTCATCGGTGTGTCTCCCTCATGCTCCTTTCCGGGGGACGGTTTTGTTGACGATGGGACGGCGGCGTCATCGCCGCCGTCCCGCTTGACACTAGTGCGTGTTGATCGCGATGCGCTTGACGCCTTCGCGCGCCTTCTCCGATTTCGGCAGCGACACGGTCAGGACGCCGTTCTTGAACGACGCCTCGGCCTTGTCCTCCTCGACGCCCTCCAGCGGGATCTGCCGCTCGAAGGCGCCGTAGTAGCGCTCGGTGAAGTACCTGCCTTCGCCGTTGCGCTCCGCCTTCTTCTCGCCGCGGACGGTCAGGACGCCATTGGCGATCTCGACCTGCACGTCCTTCTCGGTGAGGCCGGGAAGCTCGGCCGAGACGGTCAGCGTCCTGTCGGTCTCGCTGAGCTCGACCTTCGGCCAGCCGAAGCGGCCTTCCATCAGCGGCGACAGGCCGGTCCCGCCGAAGCCGCGGAAGACGTCGTCGAACAGACGGTTCATCTCGCGGTGAAGCGTCAGGAACGGATCGAAATTATCGCGCGCCGGCGCAAGCTCCTGGTTTCTCGACCAGGGAATGAGATCACGAAAAGCCATGGTTCTCTCCTTGATGCATCGGGAGCGCGGCCCGCGCATCCGCGCGCCGCGTTCCGCCCTTCGATCGATCGAGCGCTTCAGGCTGCTTTCTTCTGCTCGATCTGCGATGCTGCAGGAGCGCCGCCCGCGATCGGAATCCGGCGCGGCTTCATGGCTTCCGGAACCTCGCGGACGAGGTCGATGATCAGGAGCCCGTCCTGGAACGAGGCCTGCTTCACCTGAACATAGTCGGCCAGGTTGAACACGCGCCGGAACGGACGCGCGGCAATGCCCTGGTACAGATATTCGCGCGCAGCGGTCTCGGGCTTCTTGCCCTCGATGGTGAGCGCGTTCTGCTCGGCCGTCACGGTGATATCGCTGGCGCCGAAGCCTGCCACCGCAAGGCTGATCCGGTAATGGTCTTCGCCGGAACGCTCGATATTGTAGGGGGGATAATTGTCCTCGGTCGCCTGGCGCAGCGTGCTGTCGACGAGGTCGGCCAGGTGGTCGAAGCCGATGGTGGAGCGCCACAGGGGCGCGAAATCGAAACTGGTCCTCATAACCAAGTCCTCCTGAGAGCAAGATGGATACGAAGGAGCGCAAGGCGGGTATTCAGACGGGTCCGAAACGACCTGCCCGGCGCCCGTGCCGGACCCGGTTGGCGTCCGGCACACCGCTCTCGCGGCGAAAAACGACTTAGAAAACCGGAAATGGCTTTCAAGAGGGTGCACGAAAAAAAATTTTGGGCCCCCCGGGGCGCCCCCGCCGTCCGTGGCCGGCGCAGCGCGCTGACCTTCAGGATCTCAGCGGGCCCCGCGCCGTCTCCGGCGCCAGCAGCGTGGCGATGATCGTGACGACCGAGAGCGCGATGATATAGACCGACACCGCCCAGTACGAGCCGGCCCATGCCAGCAGCCCAGCCGCGATCAGCGGCGAGAAGCCGCCGCTCAAAGCTGCCGCGACGTTGGCGCCGAGCGAGGCACCGCTGTAGCGCACCTGGGTGCGGAACAGCTCCGGCATGAACGCGGCCTTCGGCCCGAACAGCAGCGCATGGGTCAGCGTCATCGTGACGACGAGCGCGAGCGTGATCAGCGCCGGCTCCCTGCTGTCGAGGAACCAAAACAGCGGAAAGGCCAGCGCCACCGAGAAGACGCCGCCGGCGAGATACAGCGCCTTGCGTCCGAAGATGTCGGACAGCCAGCCGGCAAGCGGCAGCGTCGCGAATTCGACGATGGCGGCATAGACCACGGCATCCAGGATCACCTGCCGTGGCAGACCGAGCTTCGACGTGGCATAGACCACGGTGAAGACGGTGAGGAGATAAGCGAGCCCGACCTCCGATACCGTGATGCCGATCGCGAGCAGAAAGCTGCGCCAGTCGCGGCGCAGCACCTCGAGGGCCGGCTGCGCCAGCACCTCCCTGCGTTCGACGATCTCCTTGAAGTGAGGCGTCTCCGCGAGCTTGAGCCGCACCATGAAGCCGACGCCGACGAGCAGAATGCTGATCAGGAACGGCACGCGCCAGCCCCAGCTGAGGAAGTCCGCCTCGGGTAGCTTCGTCATCAGGGCGAAGATGCCGGTGGAGGCGGCGACCCCGACGGGAAAGCCGATCTGCACCAGGCTGCCGTAGAAGCCGCGGCGATTGCCGGCGTGCTCGATCACCATCACCACCGCGCCGCTCCATTCGCCGCCGAGCCCGATGCCCTGAACGAAGCGCAGGCAGACGAGCAGGATCGGCGCCCAGAGGCCGATCTGATCGTAGGTCGGCAGGCAGCCGATCAGGAAGGTGCCGAGTCCCATCGCGATCATGGTCGCGACCAGCATGGTCTTGCGGCCGAGCCGGTCTCCGTAGTGGCCGATGATGGCGCCGCCGATCGGCCGCGCCACGAAGCCGACCGCATAGGTCGAGAACGCCGCCAGCGTGCCGACGAAGGGGTCGAAGCTCGGAAAGAATAGCTTGTTGAAGACCAGCGCTGCCGCCGTGCCGTAGATCAGGAAATCATACCACTCGATGGCGGTGCCGAGTGCGCTCGCCCACACCACATGCGCCGTCGTCGATCTCTCCGCCGAAGCGGAGGCCCCTACTACCGCCGTCATGCCCTGCCCCAAAAGATTCCGTGAGCATCATGGCTAAACGCACCAGGGGTTGCAACCAGCGGGCGTACCGACGCCGCGGACTAGGCTGCGAGATTTTCGCGAGGTTGCCTCAACACCCGTCATTGCGAGGAGCCCTTGCGACGAAGCTGCTTCGCTTCGCTCGCAATGACGGGGCATTGACGCAGGAGCGCTCCTTACACGGCATTGCCCGGCCATAGCGGAACGCACCCGGCACGTCTAATTCGCCATTGACAGATTTATTCGCTATTATCTAATTTACCTCCACAACAACCCGCCGCGCCAAGCGGCCAAGAAGAGAGGAAACGGCAATGAAAGGGCTCCTGGCCTGCGCCATGCTCGCGGCCATGACTTCGGCTGCCATGACCACGGCGGCCACCGCGCAAGTCTCCGATGACGTGGTGCGGATCGGCGTGCTGACGGATCTGTCGAGCTGGGGCCGCGACAACAGCGGGCCGGGCTCGGTGGAAGCCGCGAAGATGGCGGTGGAGGAGTTCGGGCCGACCGTGCTCGGCAAGCCGATCGAGGTCATCAGCGCCGACCATCAGATGAAGACCGACGTCGGCGTGCAGATCGTGCGCGGCTGGTTCGACAACGGCAAGGTCGACGCCGTGGTCGACATTCCCAATTCCGGCATCGCGATCGCCGTGCACAACATGGTGCGCGAGCGGAGCAAGATCGCGCTGCTATCCGGTCCCGGCGCGAGCTCGCTGACCGACGAGCTGTGCAGCCCGAACACCGTGCACTTCACCTACGACACCTACGCGCTGTCGAAGGTGACGGCCTCGGCCGTCATCAAGGAAGGCGGCAAGTCCTGGTACTCCATCACGGCCGATTATGCCTTCGGCCAGCAGCTCGAGAAGGACGCAACCCGCTTCATCAACGAGATGGGCGGCAAGGTGCTCGGCGGTGTCAAGCATCCGACCAACACCGCCGACTTCTCCTCCTTCGCACTCCAGGCGCAGAGCTCGAAATCCGACGTGGTCGCCTTCGCCAATGCCGGCCAGGACACCGACAACGCCATCAAGCAGTCCGGCGAGTTCGGCCTGGTCCAAGGCGGCCAGAAGCTGGTCGGCCTCCTGATGTTCGACACCGACGTGCACGCGATCGGCCTGAAGGCCGCGCAGGGCACCTATATGACCACGGCTTCCTACTGGAACATGGACGAGGCCACCCGCGCCTGGTCGAAGAAGTTCTACGAGCGCACCAAGGTGATGCCGACCATGATCCAGACCGGCGTTTACGGGTCGGTGCTGCACTATCTGAAGGCCATCAAAGCTGCCGGCACCGACGAGTCCGCCAAGGTGATGGCCAAGATGCGCGAGCTGCCGATCGAGGATATCTTCGTTCACGGCGGCAAATTGCGCGAGGACGGCCGGGTCATCCGCGACATGTATCTCGCCAAGGTGAAGACGCCCGAGCAATCGAAGGAGCCGTGGGACTATCTGGATATCGTCAAGACCGTGAAGGGCGAGGACGCCTTTCGCCCCGTCTCCGAATCCAAATGTCCGCTCCTGAAGAAGTGAGGCTCAGATGACCGGCAACGAACATGGCGCCATTGAGACTTACGAATGCGATGTGCTCGTGGCCGGATCGGGCTGCTCCGGCATGTCGGCCGCGATCACCGCGCGCCACCGCGGCCTCGATGTGCTGATCGTCGAGAAGGAGCCGCGCTTCGGCGGCACCACCGCGCGCTCGGGCGGCTGGCTCTGGATTCCCGGCACCTCGCTGGCGAAAGCCTACGGCATCGAAGAGACGCCGGAACAGGCGCGCACATATTTGCGCCACGAGGCCGGCAACAACTACGACGCCGCGCGGGTCGATGCGTTCCTGAGCGCCGGCCCCGAGGCGGTCGATTTCTTCACCACCAGGACCGCGTTGCGCTTCGACATGCCGCTGGTGTTTCCGGATTATCACGCGGAGGCACCCGGCGGCGCGCAGGGCGGCCGCTCCATGGTGACGCGGCCGTTCGACGGGCGCGAGCTCGGTGATCAGATCAAGACGCTGGGCATGCCCCTGCCCGAGCTGACCGTGTTCGGCATGATGCTCGGCTCCGGCAAGGAGATCATCCATTTCATGCGGGTGACGAAGTCGCTGACCTCCGCGGTCTACGTCGCCAAGCGCCTGTCGCGGCATCTGATGGACGTGCTGCGCTACGGCCGCGGCATGACGCTCACGAACGGCAATGCGCTGGCGGGGCGCCTCGCGAAATCCGCGCTGGATCTGAAGATTCCGATGTGGCTGTCCTCGCCGGTGCGCGAGCTGACGGTCGAGAATGGCGCCGTCACCGGCGCGATCGTCTCGCGCGAAGGACGCAACGTGCGCATCCGGGCACGCCAGGGCGTCGTGCTCGCCTGCGGCGGTTTTCCCCATGACGTCGAACGGCGCAGGAAGATGTTTCCGCATGCACCGACCGGCAACGAGCACTATTCGCCGGGGCCGACCGGCAATACCGGGGATGGACTACGCCTGGCGGAAGCCGCCGGCGGGCATGTCGAGAATCGCTTGCCGAACGCGGCAGCCTGGGTGCCGGTGTCGCTGACCACGCGCAAGGACGGCTCGAAGGGTGTGATGCCGCATTTCATCGACCGCGCCAAGCCCGGCGTGATCGCGGTGATGCGCGACGGCAAGCGCTTTGCCAATGAAGGCAATTCCTATCACGACTTCGTCCAGGCCATGGTCAAGGCGGCCAAGCCCGGCGAGGAGATCGCCGCGTTCCTGGTCTGCGACCACAAGACGTTGCGCAAATACGGCCTCGGCTGCGTGCCGCCCTTCCCGATGCCGCTGGGCCATCACCTGAAGTCCGGCTATCTCATGCGCGGCGACACGCTGGAGGCGCTGGCGGCGAAGGCCGGGATCGATGCCAAGGCGCTCACCGAAACGGTCGGGCAGTTCAATGCGACCGCGCCGCTCGGTCACGATGCCGCCTTCGGCAAGGGTTCGAAAGCCTATAACCGCTACCAGGGCGATGCACTGCACGGCCCGAACCCCTGCGTCGCGCCGATCGAGAACGGACCGTTCTACGCCATCAAGATGGTGATCGGCGATCTTGGCACCTATGCCGGCATCGTCACCGACGAGAACGCGCGGGCGCTCGACGCCGAGGGCCGGGTGATTCCCGGCCTCTATGCCGCCGGCAACGACATGGCAAGCATCATGGGCGGCAATTATCCAGGCGCCGGCATCACCCTTGGGCCGGCGCTGACCTTCGGTTACATTGCCGGACGGCATCTTGCCGACAGCGCCGCCAAGCGCGACGCAGCGTAGGCCACCCCGCCAGGAGGCGCATGAAGAGAGAAAGCCGCGGCATCCAGTCGATCGAGGTCGGCGGAGAACTGCTCCGCGCGCTCGCAAGATGCGGCGAGCCGATGATGCTGCGCGATCTCGCACGCGAAGCTGGCATGACGCCGGCCAAGGCGCATCCCTATCTCGCCAGCTTCTCCCGCATCGGCCTGATCGAGCAGGACGAAACCACCGGCCGCTACGAGATCGGCGCGCTGGCGCTCGAGCTCGGCCTGATCAGCCTGCGCCGGCTCTCGGGCGTGCGCATCGCGCGTCCCAGGATCGCGGCGCTCGCGAACCAGATCGGACACGCAGTCTCGCTCGCTGTCTGGGGCACGCACGGCCCAACCGTGGTGCAGCTCGAAGAGCCGGCCCAGCCCGTCCACATCGTGATGCGGGCCGGTTCGGTGATGGCGCTGCTGGAGACCGCGACGGGCCGCGCCTTTGCGGCGTTCCTGCCGGAGAAGACGATCGCTGCCGCGCTCGAAAGCGGGCTCGATCGTCGCGGCGTCGGCTACAATCCAAAGCGCGCGGTGAAGGGCGCCAAGGTCGCCGAGATCCTCGCCGAGGTGCGCAAGCACGGCCTTGCCCGCGCCCTCGGCGATCCCCTGCCCGGCGTCAACGCATTCTCGGCGCCCGTGTTCGACCATTCCGGCCACGTCGCGCTGGCCATCACCGCGATGGGGCCGGAAGGCACGTTCGACGCGCGCTGGGACAGCCCGATCGCGCACGCACTGCGCGATTGTGCTGGCGGCATCTCGAAGCGGCTCGGCCACGGCATGACGGTCGCGGCGGAGTGAAGGGCGAGCTGCCCGCCTCACGACGACTGTCATTCCCCGCGAAAGCGGGGAATCCAGTACGCCGGGGCCCATCGATTCAACCCACGACCGCCTCGGAGTACTGGATCGCCCGCCTTCGCGGGCGATGACACCGAGTGTGGGGCGACAACGCCCTACTTCTCCTTCACCGGCACCGTGTAGTTCAGGACGAGCCGGCCGCCATCGGGATAGATCGTCTGGCCGGTGACGTAGGACGCATCGTCGCTGGCGAGGAACGCCACGACCGAGGCCACCTCGCTCGGCTCGCCGCCCCGGCCCGCCGGCGTGCGTGACATCACCGTCTTGCGGGCGTCCTCGGAGGTGTAGATCGACGACCTCACCATGTCGGTCAAAATCGTGCCCGGTCCGACCGCAACGACGCGGATGTTGTGCGGGGCGAGCGCAACGGCGGCAACCGACGTCAGCTGCTTCATGCCGCCCTTCGACATCGCGTAGGTCGCAAGCGCCGGGATCGCCAGCAGCGCGTTCACCGAGGACATGTTGATGACGACCCCGCCGCCGCCCTGCGCGATCATCTGCCTCGCCGCTGCCTGCACGCCGAAGAACGCGCCTTTCAGATTGATGCCGATGATCTCGTCGAATTCCTCTTCGGTAATGTCGAGGATGTCCCGGTTGCGGGCGACGCCGGCATTGTTGACCATGATGTCAAGACGGCCGAACTCCTTCACCGCGGTCGCGACCAGCTGATCGACATCAGCACGCTTGGCGACGTTGCCGACGATGGTGCGCAGCGCATCCGGCCGTCCGAGGTCGGCGGCCGTGGCAGCCAAGCCCTCGGCATCGACGTCGGAGATGACGACCTTGACCCCGTCGTCCAAAAATCTCTTCGCGCAGGCCTTGCCGATGCCGCGCGCTGCGCCGGTGATGGCGGCGACCTTGCCGGATAATTTCATGGGTTCACTCCTGGACTAAAGCGCGATGAGATGACGACGAATCGTCATCGCGCTTTGGGTTATTGTTTGAGCATGATCCTTTCGGAAAACCGCTGCGCATTTTTCCGGATCATGCTTTAGTGACGATCTCGCGGACGCATTCACGCAAAGACGCGCGGGCGCAGCCCGGCATGAAACCAGGTGATCATGGAATAGATGTCGTAGACCGGCAGCCCGACTTCGGCCTGAAGCGCTGCGGCATAAGGCGGCATGTTGGTGCATTCGAGCACGATGGCACCGACATCCGGATTCCTGGCGACGAGCTCTTTGCCGGCCTCGACCACGTCGCGCTCGGCTTGCGCGATGTCCATATCGTCCTTCTCGGCCTTGATCAGGACACGGAAGAACTCCTTGCCGTTCTCGGTGCCGACCAGCGGCGTGTCGAGCGGCACGCCGGCGCCTTCGAGATGGGCCGGCGTCAAGGTCGAGCCCGACACCGTGACGAGGCCGACGCGCTTGCCGGGCGGCAGGGTCGCCTGCACCCACGGCACCTGCATCAGCGACGAGGTCGCGACGGGAACGCAGACGGCCGCCGCGATCTCCTTCTGGAACAGCGAGAGGAAGCCGCAATTGGTGGTGATGGCCTCGGCGCCTAACCGCACCAAATCCTTGGCCGCGTCGATGAAGTCGGGCAGCAGGCCGGCGGCGCCCTTCAGCACCACTTTCTCCGGCGAGGCGCCGCTCACCACACGATAGAGCACGGGGAACGGCCAGGTCGTGCCGTTGCCCATGTCGCCGGGAATCCGGGGGAAGCGCGCCTCCAGCATCAGGATGCCGAGCGGCGCGCCATAGATGGCCTTGCCACCACGGGCGATGCGGGAGGATGGGCTGGCTGAGACGGTCATGGTGCGCTCTCAGAGGAAACGATCGGGCGCGAACGGCGCGAGTGGAATTTCTGGCGCCTTGCCGCTCAGGAGCTGGGCGACGAGACGGCCGGTGCGGGCCGAGCCGACGAGGCCGACATGGCCGTGGCCGAAAGCATAGACGATGTCGCGCGAGGCGCGCGCGTAGCCGATACAGGGCCGTCCGTCCGGCATGCTCGGGCGATGGCCGAACCAGGACTTGATGCGGGAGGCCGGGATGTCCTTCGGCAGTTTCGGAAACATGCTGAGGAGGTGGCTGCGCAGGATTTCGGCGCGCTTCCAGTTGGGCGCGGCCTCCAAGCCGGCGATCTCCACCGTGCCGGCGGCGCGCAGGCCCTTGTTGGTCCAGTTCACCACCATCTTGGCGTCGGACGCCATCATCGAGCTGCGCGGGCCCGATTCCGGATTCTCGATCACGACATGATAGCCGCGCTCGGTTTCGAGCGGGAGGGGATCGCCGACCGACGCGGTAAGCTGCCTGGATCGCGCGCCGGCGGCGATCACCGCGGCATCGCAGGCAATCTCGCCGGTCTCGGTGATAACGGCGACGAGCTTGCCACCATTGAGCTTCAGCCCGGTCGCCTTGGCGCGCACGTGCTTCGCACCACTCGCAATCGCATGATTGGCAAGCGCAGCAACGTAAGCGCCGGGATCGCGGCAGCGCCCGGCCTCCTCCACCACCACGCCAAAGGTGTAGCGCGGATGCAGCTCCGGCTCGCGCTGGCGCATCTCATCCGCGTTGAGCTCCAGCCATTGGACGCCGACCTTCCTGCGCAGGCGCCAGCCGAGGTCATTGTCGAAATTGCCGCGCGAGGGGAAGACATGCATCACGCCGTTGCGCTCGATCAGCTCGGGGACACCGGCTTCTTCCGCGAGCTTCCTGTGCAGCAGCGGCGCGTCCTTCAGGAGATCGCGCAGCGCGAACGCCGTGGTCTCGACCCGCGCCGCGGTCCAGCCCGAGAGCAGGTACTTGACCAGCCAGGGCAACGCCTTCGGCAAGTAGGACCAGCGGATCGCGAGCGGGCCGAGCGGGTCCATCAGATAGCCCGGCACCTTCTTCCAGATGCCCGGCTCAGCCGGCGGGATCACCGAATGCGAAGAGAGCCAGCCGGCATTGCCGTAGCTCGCCGCCTGCTCGCCGCCGGGCTCGCCCGGATCGATCAGCGTGACGCGATGGCCCTCGCGTAGCGCCTCGATCGCGCTGATCACACCGATCGCGCCGGCACCGATGATGGCGACGTGGCGGCCGGCCGGCATCGCTTTAAGCCTTCACCGCCGGCGTGAAATCCTTGCCGACCGAGATCGCGCGCGGATCGATGATGCAGTGGAGGATCGACGGCTTGCCCGACGCCAGCGCGCGCTCGAACGCCGGCGCGAACTCTTCCGTGCGCTCGACGCGCTCGCCATGGCCGCCGAACGCCTTCGCGTACATCGCAAAGTCAGGATTCTTGAGCTGGGTGCCGACGACGCGACCGGGGTAGTCGCGCTCCTGATGCATGCGGATGGTACCGTACTGCGAATTATCGACGACGATGACGACGAGCGGCGCGTCATACTGCACGGCCGTCGCGAACTCCTGGCCGTTCATCAGAAAGCAGCCGTCACCGGCGAAGGCGACGACGACACGATCCGGACACTGCCGTTTGGCCAGCACGCCCGCCGGCACGCCGTAGCCCATCGAGCCCGAGGTCGGCGCAAGCTGGGCGGCAAAGCTGTGGAAGCGGTGATGGCGATGGATCCAGCCGGCATAGTTGCCGGCGCCGTTGCAGACGATGGCGTCCTTCGGCAGGCGGTCGCGCAGCCAGGTCATCACCTGGCCGTACTGGAACGAGCCCGGCAGCTCGCGGGCCTTCCCGGTCCAGGCGAGATAATCGGCGTGTGCCTTGGCGGCCTCGCCCTTCCAGGCCACCGCGCCTGTTGGCTTCAGCGTCTCGACCGCCGCGGCGAACGTGGCAGGCGTCGCCTGGATCGCAAGCGCCGGCTGATAGACCCGGCCGAGCTCTTCGGAGCCCGGATGCACGTGGATCAGCTTCTGATGCGGGGTCGGAATGTCGAGCAGCGTATAGGACGAGGACGGCATCTCCGACATGCGGCCGCCAATCAGCAGAATGACATCGGCACCCTCGATGCGCGCCTTCAGGCCTGGGCTCGGCCCGATGCCGAGATCGCCGGCATAGTGTGAATGATCGGCGTCGATCAGCGAGGCCCTGCGGAACGAGGTCGCGACCGGCAGGTCGAACCGCTCGGCAAAGCGCGCAATGCTTCTGGTCGCCTCCTCGGTCCAGCGCGAGCCGCCGAGAATGACGAGCGGCGCCTTGGCGCTCGCAAGCATCGCACCGACGCGTTCGATATCGGCAGGTGCCGGCCAGCTCACGGCGGGCTCGATGCGCATGGCATCGGCAACGGCGGCGGTCTCGGTCAGCATGTTCTCCGGCAGCGCGATCACCACGGGACCAGGGCGGCCCTGCATGGCGACGCGGAAGGCGCGCGCCACCAGCTCCGGAATGCGATCAGGGCGATCGATCTCGACCGCCCATTTCGCCATGGAGCCGAACACCGCCTTGTAGTCGAGCTCCTGGAACGCCTCGCGCTCGCGCATGCCGGTGTCGACCTGGCCGACGAATAGGATCATCGGGGTCGAATCCTGCATCGCGATGTGGACGCCGTGGCTGGCATTGGTCGCGCCGGGCCCGCGGGTGACGAAGCAAACGCCGGGCCGCCCCGTGAGCTTGCCATAGGCCTCCGCCATCATCGCCGCACCGCCTTCGGCCCGGCAGATCATGACGTCGATCGGGCTGTCATGCAGTGCGTCGAGCGCCGCCAGATAGCTCTCGCCCGGCACGCAGGTGACGCGCTCGACGCCTTGGGCGACGAGCTGATCGATCAGGATCTGGCCCCCGATGCGGGTGTTGCGAATGGTCATGTCGGCTCCCTCGAGACTTCGGCAGTGCCCCTCACCGCCTCGCAAAATTTCGTCCGGACGTGGCGTAGGACAGGCCGACAGGACGCGCAAGATCGAAAGGCTTTTCGCACCCTGCGCAGGCGGCATGCCCGTCCCTGCCGTTTGCACGACCGCCCCTGTCGCGGCCACCCTGGACCAGATCCGTGAACAGATACCGGAGCGCTTCGAGGTGCGCGGCGTCAGCGCGGCGACCACGGAGTGCCGTTCTGACCTGGTGCGGCCCAACTCCGCTCCGACCGAATCCAACCGGTTGCAATCGCGCTCGCCCAGGTGAGCATGCCCTTGCTGCGCGCAAGTGCGGCCATGGCCGCACTATCGTAGGGCACGTAGCGGATCGTCGCGGTCCAGGCTCCTCCGGCATGCTCCAGCAGGGCATAGCACGCGTGGGGCGTGCCGACCTCAACGACGTAAGGCACAGGCAATTTCCCGTCGTAGCCGGGCAGCCCGACGCTGCCGGGGTTTACGACCAGTCGACCATCCCTCAGACGAACGACCCTCGGAATGTGAGTGTGCCCGCACAGGATGACTTCGGCCGTGATCCCCTCGGCCTCGGACTCGATCGCCTCGATCGGACTGGCACGCACGCCGCCGTCATCGGCTATCTGATCGAGCCAAAAGGCGGCATCGTTCCTGGGTGACGCATGGCACAGGAATACCCGGTCTCTGTACATCAGCGTGGGTGGCATGCTTGCCATCCAGTCGAAATGCTTGCGCGCGAGTTGCTGGAAATCGCTGCGCGCCGAAGTACCCGCCTGCCGGAGCTCCAGGAGGATTCGATCCTGATCGCCCCGCACCGACGGAAAGCCGCGCTCGATGAGCAGGTCTGCAGTTCTTGCGGCCTCGAGCGGCCCGCTGACGTGGTCGCCAAGATTTACGACGTCGTCGATACCGAGCGCGGCAATGTCCGCAAGGACGGCGTCCAGCGCCGGACGATTCCCGTGCACATCCGCGATCGCAGCAAATTTCATGTGACCCTCCCAGTCGAGATGGCCGACGATTCACGCAATGCGGGACGATGCAGGGATAGCGGTTCTCTTTAGCTGCATTTGTAGAAGCGCCCGCAAGCTGAGGATCAAATCGGCGCTGGGGAACAATGACACGACGAAGGTGCCGCAATCAAGGGACGGCTACCGGGCTTCGGCGTCTTCGTCTACGATCCCATTGAATCACTGCCGGGAGCACTGGAATGCAAACCATCGGCCTGATCGGCGGCATGAGCTGGGAGAGCACCGCGCTCTACTACAAGCTGATCAACGAGCGGGTCCGCGACCGCATGGGCAAGCTGCATTCGGCACCATTGTTGATGTATTCCTACGATTTCGAGGAGATCAAACAGATGCAGTATGCCGGCCGCTGGCAGGAGGCGGCGGCCAGCCTGGCGGAGGTCGCACGGAGGCTCGAAAGCGCCGGGGCGCGTGCGATCGTGCTCTGCACGAACACGATGCATAAACTGGCGCCCGAGATCACGGCCAGCGTGACCGTTCCGTTCATCGACATCGGCGACGCGACGGCGCAGCGGATTCGGGCCAAGGGATACCGGCGGGTCGGGCTGCTCGGCACCAAGTTCACGATGGAGCAGGATTTCTACATCGACCGGCTGCGCGCGCATGATCTCGATGTGCTGATTCCTCCGGCCGACGAGCGCGCCGACGTGAACCGCATCATCTACGACGAGCTGTGTCTCGGGCACGTCGCCGCTCCCTCGCGCCGTCGCTATCAGGAGGTGATGGCGGCCCTCGTCGTCCGCGGCGCCGAGTGCATGATCCTCGGCTGCACCGAGATCACGATGCTGGTCGGCCAGGACGATACCTCGGTCGAGACGTTCGACACGACGGCCATTCACGCGGAGACGGCAGCCGATTTTGCGATCGGATGATGCGTCTTCGCCCACCTTCCCCCGCGTGAACCGCCCACAGAGCGGACGCGAACTTGAATGCTGCACTGCGGCCAAAATCGACGGAAGTTGCGCTTGATTTTTGCCTGTCCTTGCCCCACCCCGGAGGCATGGCAAACGACAGTAAGGTCATCGCCGCCAACGCGGCCTTCTACGCCGCCTTTTCGGCCGGCGATTTCGACGAAATGCAGCGGATGTGGGCGGATGACGACGCCATCTCCTGCATCCATCCCGGCTGGCCGGCCATCATCGGGCGCGCCACCGTGATCGGAAGCTGGCGCGACATCCTGCAAAACCCGGAGCGGCCGCAGATCGTCTGCGCCGAGCCGCAGGTGATCGTCGATGGCGACAGCGCGCGGGTGCTCTGCATCGAGATTGTCGACGGCACCGCCTTGGCCGCCGCGAACCATTTTCGCCGCGTCGGCGACGACTGGCGCCTCGTGCACCACCAGTCCAGCCCGATCGCGCAGATTGTCGAACAGGCCGAGGACGATAGAGCGAGTCACCGCGTCCACTGACCGCAGCGATCACGTAGGCGTGATCTACTGTGCATGGGGTTGTTCCTCAGTTTTTGGTGGCGGCACCGAGTTCCGACAGGTCGTCCAGCACGACCCGCGCCGCGGTGAAGTCATCGTCCCCAAAGAACATGCTGCGCGTGATCAGAACCGGGATGCCGGCACGCGAGGCCGCAACCAGGCCGTTGGCGGAATCCTCGATCGGGCCGCAGCGAGCAGATCCGTCACGCCCGGCCGCAAGGGGCAGCAGCCGGTTTCGATCAGCTCGGCATAATGCGCGGTCTTGACGCGGTGCAGCTCTGCGATGTCCATGTCCGACAATGGCGGAGCGGTCCCCAGCCTCGTCTGGTAGGCGCGCATGCGCTCCTTGCCGCCCGTGACCCGCAACAGCTCCTTGTAGACGGCACGGTCCCACCGCCAGTCGAGACCGTGGCGGGCGAAGGCGAAGTTGAAGGCCTGCCGATGCAGCTCCTCGGTCTCGGCGAGGGTGCCGTCGACGTCGAAGATCAGCGCAGCCGCGCGCCGGATCAGTTCACCGGCATCGCATCGCGCTGCCGCGGGCGCTCCCGCCTGAACGATCGATCCGGTCGCCAACGACGCCTCCCTCCCGAGCTGCCTGTGACGAGCGAGGATCGCGCGAAGCGGCAGGCGCGACAAATCGCAATATCTTTTGCCGGACCCAAAAATCTCTTATGAGCGAGAGGCGCCACGGCGCGAGCGGGAACTCCGACCTGCACAGGAGACGCATGCGGCTCTTCATCCTCGGCCTCGGCTACAGTGCCCGGCACTTCGTTCGCCAATACGGCGGCAGCTTCTCGCATGTCGCCGGCACCGTGCGCGACCCCGCGCAACGGAACGATTTCGGCCGCCTTGAGGTGCATCCGTTTTCCGGCAGCCGTCCGTCGCAAGAGACGGTTCAGCAGGTTCGCGACGCCGATGTCCTCCTGGTGTCGATCCCGCCCGGCAGCGCCGGCGATCCCGCGACCACGGCGTTCGGCGACGTGCTACAGGAAGGCCGCCGCAAGGTCGTCTATCTCTCCACCATCGGCGTGTACGGCGATCACGGCGGCGCGTGGGTCGACGAGGGCACGCCGCTGCAGGCCGTCCTCGACCGCACGCGCATGCGGGTTGCCGCGGAGCAGGCCTGGACGGACGCGGCGCGCGGCGATGCGGCGATCCTGCGGCTCGCGGGCATCTACGGTCCCGGTCGCAACGCGCTCGTGACGCTGCGCGCGGGAACGGCGAGGCGCATCATCAAGCCGGGACAGATCTTCAACCGCATCCACGTCGACGACATCGCCAGCGCGATCATGGCCGCCATTCGTTACCCGAACGGCGGCACCTGGAACGTCTGCGATGACGAGCCCGCGCCGCCGCAGGACGTGATCGCCTATGCGGCGAAGCTAATGGGCGTGGCGCCGCCGTCAGAAGAAGCGTTCGCGACCGCCGAGATGTCGGCAATGGCCCGCAGCTTCTATGCCAGCAGCGCCCGTGTCTCCAACGCGAAACTGAAGCGCGAGCTCGGCGTCTCGCCGGCCTACCCCACCTATCGGCACGGCCTCGACGCGCTGTGGCGGGCAGGCGAAGGACGATAGGGTTCCTGCACTCCCACGCCTCCCAGACATGCCTTGCCCGCGCTTGACTTCATCCCAGTGCGGTCGTGATCTAGCCATCGAGCGAGCCACCACACAACGAGCTCGCCTCTTGGGAGAATGCAATGAACAAGACGATCGCCATGATCGCTGCGACTGCCGTCATCGCGCTCGGTGCGGCGCGCGCCGCGCCGCTGCCCGAAGCCAATCCCGACGACGTCGGTTTTTCGAAACAGGGCCTTGCGCGCCTCGATAGCTTCTTCGCGCGCGAGATCGCGGCCAAGCGCGTACCCGGCGCAGTGGTCGCCATCGCGCGCGACGGCAAGCTCGTCCACTACAAGGCCTATGGCATGCTCGATCCCGCCAAGAGCACGCCGATGCCGATCGATGCGATCTTTGCGCTGGCCTCGATGACCAAGCCGATGGCCGCGGTCGCCGGCCTGACGCTGATGGAGCAGGGACGGCTGCCGCTCCAGGCCAAGCTGTCCGACTACTACCCGGGCTTCGCCGACATGAAGGTCGGCGTTCCCCAGGCCGACGGTTCGCTCAAGCTCGAGCCGCAGGCCTCGCCGATCTTCATCCACGATCTCTACCGGCATACGTCGGGATTGATGTATGGCGGCCGCCCGGACTCATCGAGCCCGGTGGCGCGGCAATATCCCGACGGCATCGCGCCGGCGATCGAGGCGACACCCAGGCCTTCATCGACCGCATCACCAAACTGCCATTGGCGCATCAGCCCTCGACCGAGTTCGAGTATGGTTTTTCGATCGACGTGCTCGGCGCGGTCGTCGAGAAGGTGAGCGAGCAGAAGCTCGGCGACTATCTCGCCGCCAACGTCTGGCAGCCGCTCGGCATGAAGGATGCGACCTTCCACCCGACCGACGCCCAGCGCCCTCGCCTTGCCCGCCCGTTCACGAACGATCCGCTGACCGGCAAGCCGCAGGCCATCAAGCTCCTGGACACCCCGACCAAGTTCGATTGTGGCGGCGCGTGCTCGTTCGCGACGGTCGGCGACTACATCCGCTTCGGACAGATGCTGCTCAACGGCGGCGAGCTGGACGGCCAGCGCATCCTCGGTCCGAAGACCGTGCATCACATGACGTCCAATCACCTCGGCCCCGAGATCAAGAACAAGGTGGCCAATGTCGAGCCGCATCGCGGCGGCTTCGGTTTCGGCCTTTCGGTTGCGGTCCGGATCAGCGAGGGATTGTCGTCAGTCCCCGGCAATCCAGGCGAGTTCACCTGGAACGGCGCCTACGGAACGCAGTTCTTCTGCGACCCCGAGGAGCGTCTCGTCGTGGTGGTGGGGACGGCGGCCCCTGGTGAGCTCAGGAAATATTACCGCGAGCAGGTCCAGGACATCGTCTACGGCGCGATGGTGAAGTGAGGTCGCTGCGTGCAAATCAAAGGGCGGCCGATCGGGCCGCCCTTCGAAACCATGCATCAGCTCAACACGCCGTACTTCTTGAACCAGGCCTGCGCCTGCTTCCAGGCGTCTTCTGCGGCGTCCTTGCGGTAGCTCCCGCGATAGTCGGCATGGAAGCCGTGCGGCGCTTCGGGATAGATCTTGAACTCGGCCGTCTTCTTGTTCTGCTCGAGCGCTGCCTTCATCTGCTCGACCTGGGCGACGGGAATGCCGGTATCGGCGCCGCCATAGAGGCCGAGCACCGGCGCCTTCATCTCTGGCGCGAGCTGCATCGGGCTCTTCGGCCACAACGGACTGGCAGGATCGACCAGCGTGCCGTAGAAGGCGACGCCTGCCTTGAGAGCGCCGCTATGGGCGGCGTACTCCCAGACCGTGCGGCCGCCCCGGCAGAAGCCGATGATGCCGAGCCTGGTGACGTCACCGCCGCGCGATCCCGCCCACGTCACCGTCGCATCGAGATCGGACATCAGTTCGGCGTCCGGCTTGGCATTCACCACAGCCAGCAGATCCTTGATCTCCGAGACCTTGGTCAGGTCGACGCCCTTGCGGAAATAATAGTCGGGCGCGACCGCGAACGCACCGAGCTTGGCCAGGCGCCGCGTCACGTCCTTGATGTATTCGTGCAGGCCGAAAATCTCCATCGCCACGACGATCACCGGCGCCCTGGTATTGCCGGCCGGGCGGGCGAAATAGGCGGGCATCTCCTCGGAGCCGACCTTGATCTTGGCATCACCGGCCTCAAGACCGTTGGTGTCGGTCGTGACCACCTCGGCGCGCACGGGCCCGGCCGCAAGCGTATAGCCCGCCGCCACGGCCGCGGTGGCACTCATGAATCCGCGACGTGAGACCGGGGCGCTTTTGGTCAGCCCGACGACGTCGGATGCCATGGTGGTTTCGAAGCTCATCGGTCCATTCCTTCCTGCTGCCTGCTACCCCTGGGGCGACGCATTCGCCAATAGTTGCTGGCGAAACGCAAATCACCAGCCTGCGAGCATGAATCGTCGAATTCCAGGATATTGCCGGCCATAGCAATGAAGGCGGCACGTTTTGTCGTTGAACCGCGCGGCTTGTCCAATGCCCAACGACACCCTGACATTCCCTGGATCGCGCGTGTGCCGGACTTAACCGTCTAGCTGCATTGCATCGCAACATCCATTAACCGAAAAAGTCGGTTCTTTCCCGGCCTGCCACGCCGCCAGAGGTTGCGAAGAATGCCCCTGTTCGCACACTCGACATGATCAGCCGCAACAAATGGCCATTGGAGCGGCGGCAACGACACATCATGTTGCTCGCGCATCGAACACCATCGCCAATTACCGGGCGAACCGTCGTCATTTGATTGAAATTTTCTGAGGATCCGAGCTGCGCGATTTACTCGAACTTACTTTGTGACGCCCTAGTTCCACGGCCGGAAGTTCCATCTCCGAAACGGAAAGGCATCTTCCCCCAGCAATCCGCCGCCCGCCAACGGACGAAGGAGCGCCCGCGGGATTCATTCTCGTCCACTCAGATTGCGCTACCCAAAGCTCAATTGAATGGACGCTTATACGACCTGGAACTGAAATGAATTTGGCTCGCGAATCGATTGAACTGTTGGAGCAGGCCGCGCGAATCCTGTGGTTCGAAGGCACCAAGCACGGCTTGCGCGACCGCGAATGGATGGCGCTGCGCTTTCTCTCCCGGGCCAACCGGTTTTCCCGAACGCCATCGGCGCTGGCGAGCTACGTCGGCACCACGCGGGGCACCGCCTCGTTCATCATCGGCGAGCTCGAGCGGCTCGGCTACCTCGAACGAAAACGTTCGGCCACCGACAAGCGGTCGGTGATGTTGAGCGTGACCCAGCAGGGCAAGAAGTTCCTGGTGCGCGACCCCGTCAACGTTCTCATCGAGGCGATTGCCGTTCTCGACGACGACGTCAAGATCCGCTTCCGCGACACGTTCCGGCACGTGCTGGATCAGTCCGACGCAGCCGAGCAGCGGCATCACACCGACGTTTGCAAGCGATGCATCTTCCTGCGGGAAGATCGCACCACCACGGACGGCAAGACGACGGTCGAGTTCAGCTGCCGCCTGTTTCGTGCACCGATCGCGGAGACGGAGGTCGATCTGCTATGCACCAGCTTCGAGCATCACCGTCAATAGAAGGCTGCTCAAGGCGTCGCCTTGCGTAACGAATAGATGACGCCGCCGCTGGATTCCACCACCAGGCGCCCGTTCTCGTTTCTGATATCTTCGATGCGGCCGAGGCCGGGCACTTGTTGTCCCAGCACGGCCTCGATGACCCCGTTCGGGCCTTGCAGAATCGCAATCCCCTCATAGGCCTGGCGGACCGACCAGCCCTTGATCATCTTGCGCGGCACCGACGTACGCTCGGACGCAGGCACCGAGCCCGTGAATTCGGGCGCTGCGACCGAAGCCATCATCGGCCCTTGCGGCGACGCCGGCTGCGATTGCACCATTGCCGCCGGCGCTGGAGCCTGCACCTGGGTCTGAACCTGTGCCTGGGCAAGCTTGTCGAGCTTCGCCGTCGAGGACGAACTCACCCGCTCGATCCGGTCCAGGTTCTCGGCAAATCTGCCGAAGCGATCATTCGTCGCCTTGCTCGATTGATCGACCGCAGTACGCAAGCCATCGAGATTTTCGGACACGCCCGACACCTGCCTGCGCAGTTGCGCCACGGTCTCGCGCAGATTCCTGATCTCGGTATTGGTCGCAACGTTGTTCTGAGCGGGCTGGGTGGTGAGATAGGCGATCACGCCGGTGCAGGCGCAGACCACCAGCATGGCAGCGACCGCGAGAGTTGCGAGCGGTGCGACCCATGTCGGACGGGGCGGCGGTGGCTTGGCCACGATCACGGCCGGCTTGATCACGGCCGGCGCTGGTTTCGGGATCGCCATCTTGTCGAGGCGCGCCTTGGCACGAATGCGCTTCAGCCCCTCGAGAGCTTCCTTCGCGAGAGCTTCGTCGCTCGCCGCGGCCGATACACGCTTTGCGCTCGCAGCGGGCTTGTCCGCTCGCGTCGCACCATCCTTTGTATCGCGCGCCTCCGGAGCCGGCTTCGCCACCGCGGAAGCATCCGCGGTCGCGTTGGGACGAGCTTGTCCATCGGACAACATGTGAAATGCTCCGTTCGTTCGACCTGTCGAACGGTGACGTTATTTGCCGAAGCTTGCCTGAGACGTGTGCATCGAAACTTTCCATAGCGCGCGATGCGGTGTTGCGAATCGGATCACGTCATACACGCGGCGATAGTGCGACTCGAAAGACACACACTCGCCCAGATTTCACCAAGCTGGAGTCGTGTCGCCACAAGTGAGTCGACTTGTCGCATGTGGAAAGACAAGCGCCAGAGTCAATCCGGGGTTGAAGAGGGCTCGATTTGCAAGACCGTTGCTCTACTCAAAACAGCTGTAATTGCACGGGGATGCGGAACTTTACATCCGCCGCAGTGCAAAACTAGTTTGGAAACCAAATCAACTGATGCGATTGAATACATCAAGAAACAACCGGAAATGAATCAACAGCATCAAGCACGTGTAGCAACCGCTTTGCTGCGCACGCTTGATCGGAAATCGGCAATTGTTACGGTCCTACTCAAGTGATTCTCGCCAGTTGGCGAGGAGATCGACACGGTTCAGCAGTGTTCGGAAGCGATGAGCAACTTGGCGCAACTGATCTAGGTCGTTTCTCAATCCGCTCCGCGAGGTGATCCGCAAGGCACCCGCCGGGCCTCACGCCAGTAAGCGTTCAGTATCGAGTTGATGTAGCAGGCCTGCGTGACGCAGGCACTGAATGCGTAGGGCTGCCCGCGAATATCGAAACCATAACAACGGTTCGCGGGAAGGAATGTCGTCAAACAGCATCGTTGCCGAGCCGGAGCATCACAACAACCATCCGGCCGCAACAAGTGCGAAACAGGGGCGAAAGACTGATGTATATTATCGTTGATGATCGCGAGAGCGTCGCGAACAGCTACGTTGGAGGGCTGGTTCGCGAAGGCGTGTCGTCGATCGGCTTCTCTTCCGGAGAATTCTGGGACTGGCTGCAATCCGCGAGTGAATCGGATTTGGCGGCGGTGGACGCCTTTCTCCTCGGGGATTGCGATGCACGCGGAAGTCTGCCACGGGCAATGCGCAAGCGTTCCTCGGCGCCCATCATCGCCGTGAGCGGCCAGAAGATGCTCAAGAACACGTTGGAGCTGTTCGAATCGGGCGTCGACGATGTCGTGCACGTGCCGGTTCACTTGCGGGAGATCCTCGCCCGAACGGCCGCCATCGCGCGGCGCCGCGTAGGCGAGCTGCCGAGGCCCTGCGAGAGCAGGATTCAGGTCTTCTTCAACGGCCGTGACCCCGAGATCGCGGGCCACGCCCTCACCCTGCCCCGCCGCGAACTGCGCATTCTCGAATATATGGTCGCCAACCACGGCAAGTGGATCACCAAGACGCAGATCTTCAACGCGGTCTACGGCATCTTCGAGTCCACCTTCGACGAGAGCGTGATCGAGAGTCACGTCAGCAAGCTGCGCAAGAAGCTCCGCGACCGCCTTGGCTTCGACGCGATCGTGGCCCGACGCTACGTCGGATACCGCCTCAATATCCCGGCCGGCGAGACCCTCGACGAGCCGGTGCAGGAACTCGACGAGGTCGGGATCCTCCTGAACAGAGCCCATGCCGCCCCGGCGGCCTATCCGGCCGGAAACTGACACGGCAGGAGGCTGCCGCCAAACCTGCAACGGCCTCTGCGAGCAACTTCGCAGAGGCCGTTGTACTTCCAGCGGCAGAGACGGCAGGACATATGCGTGCATTCGCGGCGCGACTGTCGTGGCGCCGTCAGCTGGCCATTGGGGGCACGATCCTCCCGGAAACGCCGTTCCGGATGGCTTGCTCTACGGCTTCTGCTGGAATTCTTCCCTGGACACGTAGTTGAAATCCTCGACCAGGACGTCCTGGACCACTTCAGCCTGCATCCGTTCGTTGACGCGCTGCTTGATGGCCGTGGTCAGGATGGACAGGTCGTAACGGGCGAGCTTCCTGAAGTCGAGGCGCTCGTCGGCATAGATCCTGCGGAAGGCCTCGTCGACGACGAACGGCTCCGGCGGAACGTTCAGCTGGCGCATGGTCCGCCCCTCGACGGTGTAGACGAAGCGCGCGACGATGTAGCCCTGCACATTGCCGTTCTCGACCATGGGCACGCTCAGTGCCCGCGTCTTCTGATATTGCAGCCCGTCGAGATATTCGTCCTTCGCCGGCAGCAGGCTGCCGTTCTCCTTCCAATAGGCGACGGCATAGCTCGTGCCCGCGGTGAGGATGCATACCCAGAGCCCGGCCAGCACCAGTCTGATCATTTTCCGTCCTGCGCTGTGCGACCGGTATAGGTGCCGTCCGACTCGGCCTCCTTGATCGCCTTGACGATGATGCTCGCGACCTCACGCACCGCATCGTAGTGCATTTCCAGAATGGAACGATTCCGCTCGAGCTTCTCGCGCAGCCGCTGAATCTCCTCGGTGATCTCGACTTCGCCGCCGAGATGCATCCGCGCCCGCATCAGGCGGACGAATTCGAGCATGCTCCGGCTCTTCCGCGCGCTGAAATCGTCGAAATCGATCTTCCGACCCGTCGCGAGCGCGGCCGTCTCCTCCTCGACGATACTCGCGAGCCGGCGGATTGCGGCCAGCAGGCCGCGCACCTCGTCCGATCTCACCGCATCCGCGGCCTCGACCACCGCCTCGCCGCCCACGATCGGCAGCAGGACAGGCAGCAGCGCATCGCTTGCTGCTGCTTCCGTCGTCATCATTTCGCTGTCCGCGACCGCCTGGTCCATCGCCATGGCCGCCGCACCTTCTTGTGCCTGCATCGGAAATTCACCCCTCAACTTCTGTCACCCGTTCGCAGATCATGATCCAGCCTTCCCCGCCGCGTCCGGTCCGGCCGGATGTGCGGCGGCGAGCTGCTTGGCAATGCCAATGCCCTTGCCCTTTGCCAGCTGGTTGCCAAGCTGCTCTGCAAGCATCGACTTCCAGACGCCGCCAGCCGTGCCCTTGCCAAACACCTCCTCCGACTCCTTCGGCAACATCGTTTCGACGAAGGTCTGGAGGATGAACGCTTCGAACTTGCGATAAACATCGCCAGATCCCGGCGCCTTGATCACCTGCACCGGCGGACCGTTCACTGCACCCGGCTGCGATTCCGCAACCTTCGCGGATTGATCGGCGGCAGCCTTGCCGATCTCCGCGTCCATCGTGGCGGCGAAATCGGCATCGGCGGATTTCAACGTGTCGAGCTTCGCGGTCGCCGCGCGCTGCGTCACGGGATCGGCGGCTTCGAGGACATCGAGAACGAGGTCGGGTGTCGCGGTCACGATCATATCTTGTCCCGGTTGGCTGGCCGTGGCATCCAGGCGCGCACGGCAGGGCTTATTCCCGTCATCTCCTCGAGCGCACGCTTCTCCGCGTCACGGAGCTTGTCGGCGAGCGCGGCCTTCGCGACCTCCTCGAGCTGCTTCACGCGGCGGCTTTCCGCGCGGACATGGTCGAGCTGCTGCGCGGCCTGCGCCTGCACCGCGCGTGCGCCGACGCTCGTCCTGTTCAGGCGCCGCGCGATCGATTCGCTCGACGATCCCGCGGGCGGCCTGCCGTCGTTCAGGGCTCCGACCAGCCATTCCTGCTCGTCCTGCAGGCTGCGCTCCTGCTGCCGCAGTTGCGCGAGCTGCCATTCGGACAGCCGAAGCTGGAGCTTCACCAAGGAGACCAACCGGCCGAGCTTGTCCGAGCGCGACGTCATGACCGGATCACTCCGCCAGCCAGGACGAGACGCCGAGCATGAATTGCGTCAGCAGTTCGTCGCTGGTGAGGTAGAGCAGCAGGAAGCCGCCGAACAGCACGAACGGCACGGAGATGAAATAGACCGGGATCGCCGGCGTCAGCTTGTTGATCAGGCCGACCGCCAGGTTGACGATCACCGAATAGACGATGAAGGGACTGGTGATCCGCAGCGTCAGCACGAACGCTTCCGAGAGACGGCCGACGAGCAGCTCGAGCGCCATGCTGCCACCAAGCTTGCTGCCGGGCTGCCAGACGTCGTACGAGTTCATCAGCCCGCGCAGCACCTGCCAATGCTGGTCGGTCATGAAGAACAGCGTGGTGACGGCTGCCATGATCAGCGGCACCAGGGCCGGCGCCGGATCGGTGTCGGCGATCGGCGTGCCCGGGATGTTGCTGAGCCCGATCGCACTGGCCATCATGGTCGCCATGGTCTGGAGCGCGAGGAAGAACACGCGCCCGCCGAGCCCGATGACGCTGCCGACCACGAGCTCCGAACAGATCAGGAGCGCCAGCGTCAGCGGTGCCGCGTTGTCCGTGAGCGGCTTCAGGACCGCGATCAGGATCGGTGTCAGCGCAAACGTCGTGACCAGCGCGACGAACAAGCGCACCTGGGGCGGAACGTTGACGCTGGAATAGCCGGGCACCAGCATCAGGCAGGCGCCGATGCGGCAGAACACGATGAACGTCACCAGTACGCTGTCGGCGAGGCCGCTGATCACGATACGGCTCCGAGCGCCCTGATCTCGGCACTGCGCGCGACTTCGACATGCGACAGGATCGGCAGGGTCGGGAACACCCGCTCCAGGATCATCCGGACATAGGGACGGGCTTCAGGGGTCACCGCCAGCACCACGCTGGTGCCGTTCTCGGTGAACTTGCGGATCGCGGCGCTGGCTTCGGTCGCGAACTGCTCGATCAGGCGCGGGTCGGCGTCGAACTCGACGACGTCGCCCTTGGCATCGCGCTTCAGGCTCTGGTGGAACGCCAGGTCCCAGCGGTTGCCGAGACGGACCACGTTGAGCACGCCATTGTCGGAGAGGTCGCCGCAGATCTGCTGGGCAAGCCGCGTCCGCACGTGCTCTGCGACCTGCTCGGAGCGCCGCACATGGGGCGCGATCTCCGCGATCGCCTCGAGGATCAGGTGAAGATTGCGAATGGAGACTCGCTCGGCCAGCAGGATCTTGAGGATCGTCAGCAGGCCCGAATAGGAGATCTGCGAGGGGCAGAGATCCTCGACAAGGCGCTTGTATTCGGGATCGAGCCGGTCGAGCAGCCCGCGCATGTCCTTGTAGGACAGGAGCTGGGCGAGGTTCGCCCTGATCACTTCGCTCAAATGGGTGAGCAGCACCGACAGATTGTCGACCGGCTTGCAGCCCTGCCGCTTGACCTCGTCGGTGAAGGCTTCCGTCACCCACAGCGCCTTCATGCCGAAGGCAGGCTCGATCACCTCGTCACCCGGCACGTCGGGCTTGCCGTCCTTGTCGACCAGCACCAGCACCTCGCCGAGCCTGAGCTCGCCATGGGCAACGCGCGTGTCGTGGATCCGGATCTGGTAGCTCTTGGGATCGATCGACAGATTGTCGGTGAGCTTGATCTCGGGAATGACGAAGCCGTACTGCTTGGCAAACTTCTTGCGGATCTTGGCCACGCGGTGGGCAAGCTCGGTGCGCGAGCCCAAGAGATGGACCGAAAGGTGGCCGCCGAGCGCCAGCTCGATCTCGGCGGTCTTGAGCTGCTCCTTCACCGATTCCTTGGCCTCGGCCTGGGCGCGCTCGTCGGCCTTGGATGCCGCCTCCTTGCGCTCCCGCGCCGCCTGCCGCCTCGGCAGCGAATAGCCGACGAAGGCCATGACACCCCCAAGCAGCACGAACGGCGCCATCGGCAGTCCCGGCATCAGGGCGAGCACGAACATCATCAGCGCGGCAGCCGACACCGCGCGCGGATAGCCGCCGAGCTGCCGCAGCACCGCCTGCTCCGCCGAGCCTCTGGTGCCACCCTTGGAGACCAGGAGGCCCGCGGACAGCGAAACGATCAGCGCCGGCATCTGCGATACCAGACCGTCGCCGACGGAAAGCTTGGTGTAGACGTCGGCGGCGCGGGAGAGAGTCAATCCGTGATGGGTGACGCCGATGACGATGCCGCCAAAGATGTTGATCGCAGTAATGATGAGGCCGGCGATGGCGTCGCCGCGGACGAACTTCGAGGCGCCGTCCATGGCGCCGAAGAACGCGCTCTCCTCTTCGAGCTCGCGCCGACGGCGCTGGGCTTCCTTGTCGTCGATCAGGCCGGCGGACAGATCCGCGTCGATCGCCATCTGCTTGCCGGGAATGGCGTCCAGGGTGAAACGGGCGCCGACCTCGGCGATACGCGTCGCACCCTTGGTGATCACGACGAAATTCACCGTGACAAGGATCGCGAAAATGATCAGGCCGATGACGAAGTCGCCACCCATGACGAACTTCGAGAAGCCGGCAACGACATGACCTGCGGCCTGTTCGCCCTCCCCGCCCCGCGACAGGATCAGACGCGTCGTCGCGATGTTCAGCGCCAGGCGCAGGATCGTCGCGATCAGCAGCACGGTGGGGAAGGCCGAGAAGTCGAGCGGTCGCTGAATCCATAGCGCGACCATCAGAATCAGCGCCGACAGCGCGATCGAGAATGCGAGGCCGAGATCGATCAGGATCGGAGGAATCGGCAGGAACAGGATCGTGAGCATGGCCACGATGCCGGCCGCGAAGAAGGCGTCCGCTCCGAGGCGGCGCGGGCTGGGCAGGCTGGCAGCTAACGTATCGGCCATGGGTCACCGGCAGAAGGGTCCGGTTCGCAATCTGCCGCGCAAAGCTTACGCGAGGGTGGTGCCGGGGCTGTCCGGATCAGAAGCCGTGCTCGATCCGCGAATAGACCATCTCAGTGAAGGTCGACAGATGCGCGCCGATGAAGGAGCCCGAGACGGCAACGACGAGGAGAATGACGATGATCTTCGGAACGAAGGTCAGCGTCACCTCCTGGATCTGGGTCAGGGCCTGGATCAACGCGATGATGGTGCCGACCAGCATCGCGGCGCCGACCGCGGGCCCGGAGGCGACGATGATGGTCCAGATCGCGGCCTGGACGATATCGAGAGCGTCTCGCTCGTTCATGACTGGCTGATCGTGAGTCCGGGCCCGACGGCGACCTTCGTGCCGTCCGCGAGCGTCGCGATAGAGCCGTCGCTGTTGATGGAGACCGAAACGACCTTGCCGCTGAAACTGGCACCGGTCGAATCGGTGAAGCTGACCGTCTTCCCGATCAGCCCGTTGGCCTGCGACAGGGACTGCGAGGACAGCAGCGCGTCCAGCTTCGAATTCGTCTGCATCGCCTGCTCGACCGTCGAGAGCTGGGCGAACTGGCTCATATATTGCGAGGTATCCATCGGGTTGGTCGGATCCTGATTCTTCATCTCGGCGATGAGGAGCTGAAGAAACGTGTTGTAGTCGACGCTGTTGCTCGACGTCGGCGAGTTCGTGCTGTTCGAACTGGAGCCATTTCCGGTCGTGTCGGTTGCGCTGGTGACGTTCATCTGGCCTCTCCGCTGTCAGGCAGCCTCGAATGGGGAAACGGTGGCGGCGCCGGCCAGGATGGCCTGCTCCACCGGGAACAGGGCTCGAATCCGCTTGAGCGCTTCGAAGTAGCGGGTCGCGCTTACCAGCTCGTCGACGACACCAAGTCCGTCAAGCATCTCGCGGCTCTCGCACACGGCGCACAGGGCCGCGTGATGTTGCGCGTAGAGCGCCGCGGCATCGCGGACGTCGGTCGGATTCATCAGCATGAGCTGGACGATGAAATAGAGCTGCCGCAGCGCCGTGGTGGCGTCGGAAGCCTGCATGATCTGGCCTTCGAGCAGGAACATCACGTCGTTGACGAGCTCGACGGAGACCTTGCGGTCCACGCGAAGCACCGCGCCGTTGATGTAGATCCGCTCGCCCGCCCGCAAGGAGATCTTCATTAGAGCGCGTCTCTGATCAGGCGGTTGATCTCGATGAGCTGCACCACGTCGTTCGACCTCTGCTCGCGGAGACGGTCGGCTTCCTTGACGACCCATAGGCCGATCGAGATGATGTCGGCGCGCAGCTTGTCCGGCAGCCCGTTTTCCGGGTGCGCGAGATCTTCGATGAAGATCGTCCACAGCCGCCGCACATAGAGCAGGCTCTCGACCAGGTCCTCGATACTGAAGCGATCCTTCTGGATCCGCTCGAGCCGGTCGATTCCGAGAGTGAGCGCCTGTCGTTCGCGGCTTCGCGCCTCATAGCCACTTTCGTCAACGACCGCTTCATAGGCTTCAAACGTCATCAGGACCACTCTTCGCAGGAGACCGAACAACTCGACAAGGGTTACGAGGCTTCCAGGGGCAGCCTTGGCTCAGAGATAATTGATGAGGCTGATCTTCTGGAGCTGCGAGGTGAGCGCCAGGGCGGTCTGGATCTGGGTCTGCAGGGTGTTGACACGGACCGAGGCTTCGGTCGGGTCGACCTTCTCCATACCGACGATCTGATTGTTCAGAATGTCCTGCTGCGTCTTGAGCTTGGCGGTTGCGGTGGTGACCCGCTGCTGGACCGTGCCGACGCTGCCGCCGAGCACAGCGAGGTCGTTGATGGCGTTGCCGACAAGGCCGATGGCCTTGTCCACGACGACCTGGAACGTCTCCTGGCTCAGGTTCACATTCCCGAGATCGGCCATCATGGTGTAGGCCTCCGCGAGCTTGCGGAAGCCGGCCTCGTTGGCGCTGACGGACGTATCGGCGATCTCGGTCGTCGAGATGCGGCTTTGCATGGTCTGGTCCGTCGCCGATGACCAGTTGGTATTCCAGGCCGGGCTCGCGAACTCGGCATCGAACGTGGTGTCGAGGAAGGTCTGCATCTGGGCCGCGGTAATGGTGGCCACGGCGGCCGAGGATTGCGGGAAGCCGAACGCCGCGAGAAAATCCGCATCGACCTGGTTCTTGCTGGCCGAGCCCGCGGCGTACGGCGTGATCGGCGCGTTCTGCGTGTTGATGCCCGAGAACAGCGACGAGCCGTTATAGGAGACATTCAACGCGCCGATCAGGTCCTGGAGATTGGAGGCTGCAGGCGGCAGGATGACCCGCCCGCCGCCGTCGGTGCTGCGGGCCGCGATCAGATCCTTGAGGAAGTCGGTCGCGGTCTTGTTGAGCTGGGTGATGCGGTTCTGCGTCACGTCCAGGCGTCCCGCGACGAGCCCGTTGGTGTCGACGAGTTGATCGGCAAAGCTCCAGTCCGCCCGCAGCGTGAGGTCGCTTCCCGCCGTGGCGCCGAGTTCGAGGCCGACGTCGTAGAAGCGGCCGGTGGTTGCCTCCGTCGATGCCTTGCTCAGCGCAGCCTGGTTATTCGTGATCGAAGACCTCAAGGACGAGGACAGCATCAAGGTCGAGACGTAGTTCGCGCTCATCATGGCTTAGTTCCCCACGGCAGCCAGCAGGCTCTGCAGCATTTCATCGACGGTCGAAATGATCTTTGACGAGGCCGAGTAGGTTCGCTCGACCTGGAGCATCAACGCCATCTCGTCGTCCATGTTGACGCCGTTGACGTTCGACAACGCCGTGATGCTGCGGTTGAGCAGCGTGTTCTGGTACTCGGAGTTGTCGTTGGCGGTCTTGCGCTGGTTCTCGATCCAGCTCGTCGACGACGATGCGAAGTCGATCAGGTTGCCGCTCGGCTTGCCTTGCGTTGTTGGATCGAACGGTTGCGACGCATCCATGCCGTCGATGAGCTGCTGCAGCCGGGTCGAGTAGCCGCCGTTGCCCGCGGTGTTGTATTGGTAGGCGGGGTTTCCGCTGATCGCGCCGTCGCGCAGCAGGTTCGGGTTGCCGCCCAAGGCCGGATCGACCGATGCGGCGACCGAGATCGTGCCGGCGAGGCCCACCGAGACGGTGGCGCTCGCGGGCATGGCCGGCGCGCCGGGATAGGTGAACAGACCGGGGACGTCGGGCAGCGCCGCGGCGGTCTGATCGATTTCCCTGAAAGTGTTGATCAGGCCGCGCGCGATTTCGTCGAGCTGGCTCTGATAAGTGACGGCGTCCTGGTCACGCAGCTGGGCGAGACCCGCGAGCTTGCCCGACTTCAGCGGCATCACCGAATTGGCCCCGGTCACGGGGACGCCGTCGATGTAGACCGCATTGCCCGTGGTGCCGGCGGTGTAGGCATTCGTCGGCGCAAAGCTCACGGTCCGCGCCGTCTTGTCGAACAGCACGACACCGCTGTCGGCGTAGAGCGCAGCGTCGCCGTTGGGACGGATCGACATCGTGACGCCGACCTCCTGCGACAGCTGCGAGACGATGTTGTCGCGCTGGTCGAGGTAATCGGTGATGTCGTCGCCGGAGATCGTGCCCTTCACGATCGCGGTATTCACCGTCTCGAACTGGGAGAGCAGCTGGTTGATGTTCTGGACCGACGTCCTCATGTCGGCATCGGCGCCCTCGCGGACCGACTGCACGGTCCGGGTCGCCTGGTTCAGCGCGGTGGCCATGTCCTTGGCGGACGCGACCGCCGCCTGCGCCAGCGTGGTGTTGTCCGGGGCGTTGGCATATTTCTGCAGCGCCTGCTTCAGCGCATTGAGCTGCGCCGTCGGCGATTGATCCAGCTCGGGATCATCCACGGTCGATGCCGCAATCTTCTGGAGACCGTCATAGATCACGCTTTGCTTGGCGGACGCCGAGGTCGCGGTCAGGACGTTGGTGAACAGGCCGCCGCTCGCGGCGCGCTGGATCGCCGCGACGTAGACGCCGGCACCTGGCAGATTGTCCAGCACGGCGATCTTGCGCGAATAGCCGGCAGCGCTGGCACCGGCGATGTTGCGCGAGATCGTCGACGACTGAATGCCCGACGCCATGAGCGAAGCGCGAGCGGAGTCGAGAGCGGAGGTCAGGGACATGGGTTGCTCTTGCCCGGAATGGGCGCTGAAGAATTCAGCGCTTCAAGTTGACGACGACGTCGAGCAGGTCGGCACCGGTCTGGAACGATTTCGAGTTCGCAGTGAAGCCGCGCTGGGCCTCGATCATCCCGGTGAGTTCGTCCGCGAGGTCGACGTTGGAGGCTTCCAGGGCGCCGGACTGGATCGTGCCGAGCCCGCCGGTGCCGGCATTTCCCGCCTGCGCGTTGCCGGAATCCAGGTTGGTCGAATAGACGTTGCCCGGCTCGGGCGTCAGATTGTCGGGACTCGCGACGTCGGCAAGCATGATCGTGTAGAGCGTCAGCTGCTGCCCGTTCTTGAGAATCGCCGTCACGTGGCCCGCATCGTCGACGTCGACCTTGTCGATGGCCGAGGGAACGCTGCCATTGACGGTCGCCTTGAAGCTGAAGTCGGTTCCGACCTGCGTCATGTTCGACAGGTCCATGGTCAGCGCCGCACCGCCGGGGACGGTCACGGTGAGACCGGTCGGGCTCGCCGCGTCCAGCGCGCCCCTGCCGGCCGCCGTGGTGTCGAAGGTGAACGTGGTGGCGGCGCCGAGCGAGGTGCCCGTCGCGGAGTCATAGACCTGAATCTGCCAGGTATCCGAGCCGGCAGCCGTCGCCGTGTGGGACATATAGACGTCGAGCGTAACGGCCTGGCCGATATTGTTGTAGGCCACGATCGAGCTCTTCGATGAGTATGACGCCGGGCCGGGCGGACCGGCGATAACAGCCGCCTTCGGATCCAGATTTCCGGTCGTGAGCGTTGCCGCCGTCGACGGCACAGGCACCTGCGGAACCTGGGCAACGTTGACGATCTGCATGCCGGACAGGCTGTTCTGCGAGAAGTTGGTCACGAGACCGGGCTGCCCTAGAAGATAGTAGCCGGCCGCGTTGACCAGATTGCCCTGGGCGTCCGGCACGAACGAGCCGGCGCGCGTCAGATATTGCTGCGTGTTGTTGGCGTTCGAGACCACGAAGAAGCCGTTGCCCTGGACGGCGAGGTCCGTGGTCGACGTGGTGAACTGCGTGTGTCCCGCGTCGCTGATGGCGTAGCGGACCGTGGTCTCGACGGCGCCGGAATCGTAATTGCCGGAGCCGCTCTTCAGGATCAGCGAGGAGAACTCCGTGGAAGCCCGCTTGTAGCCGGTCGTGTTGACGTTGGCGATGTTGTCCGAGACCGTCGACAGCTTGTTGGACTGCGCAGACATACCGGAAACGCCGGTGCGCATAACACCATACAGGCTCATGAATTGGGCTCCTTTGGTAGGTTGCAGCTACAATGGGGGGTCTTGCTTGCGCGGGGCTGATGATTGGAAGCGATGCACAACTTCATGTTGTCATGTCGTTTTCGGTTGGCAGAACGAGCGCGCCTTGTCGGTCCACGCGCCGAACCCGCTCGAGACGAGATGAGCGACGATGTGACAGACGTAGCGCTTCTGCGCCGGCTGGTTGTTGGGACCGGCATTGTAGCGCGCGACCGCCATGGTCCAGCTGCCTTCGCGCTGCTTCAGCTCCTTGAGGAAGCGCGCGGCGTAGTCGACGTTCCTGGTGGGATCGAACATCGCCCGTACCGAAGCGAACTTCTCGCCGTGGTAATAATGGTTGATCTGCATGCAACCGAGGTCGATGAGCTTGATCCCCTTGCTGCGCATCGTCTCGAAATTCGCGATTGCGTCATCCATGTCCTTGGCGAACACGGTCTGGCCGTCGGCGCCGAGGGCGTAAGGATGCAGCGCGCCGCGCCGACCGGTCTCGGTGAGGCCGACGGCGTAGAGAATGCCGAGCGGAATCCCGTGCTGCCGAGCCGCGCGCGCCATCTCGCGTTCGCAGGGGCGCGCAATGTCGGCGGCCGCCTGGGCAGCGCTCGCACTAGAGATAAACAGGGCCGCGACGATGATGCGGCACCACGTCCTGATCATGACGCGTCTCCTGGTTGAACTGGCGCTCCTGCCGGGCCTGCTTCGCACCGCCGTCGGATTGTCCCGACGACGTGCCGGCGCCGCCGAACGTGCCTTGCGACTGCGACGAGGGCTGGTGCTGGCCCGAGAGCTGCGACTGCGATTGGCCGGAGCCGCTCTGGAATCCGTCCAGCGAGCCGTGCTGGACTGGCGCGACGTCGGCGACGTAGCCCGCCGACTGCATGAGATCGCGGATCTGGTCGCGCTGCTGGTCGAGCATCTGGCTCGTGTCCTTGCGCTCGGCCGCAAGCTGGACGGACACTTCGGTGCCGACGAGACGCAGGCGCACGGTGACGTTGCCGAGTGCCGGTGGTTCGAGATTGACGGTCAGGATCTTGAGCGGCTGATCCGGCGCATTGGTCTGGGAAGCCGCAAGGTCCGGCGCGGCCGACGCCGCCGGTGCCGAGGACTCCTTGAGCTCGGCGACGACTGCATTGGCGACCTGTTGCGGGGCGTTGAACTGCGCCGGCGGCAGATGGGTCTCCTGCTGGACCACGGTGACCTTGGTCGTCTCGGGCAGCGCGGCGCGTGCCGAGGCCTTGGCGGCGCGCTCGACATTGGCCGTGACCGCCTCGAAGCCCGCTGATGCGGGCATTGCACTCGAAGCCTCGATGCCTTGCGTCGGTGCCGATTGAGCCGCGCCCATCGCTTGCGAAACCGCAGCGTGCGAGCGCGCGGCGGTGGGAGCGACACCGGACGGGGCGGTGTCGACCGTCGCTACCTTCGCCGCGCCCGTGCCGGAAGCCTCGCGCTTCGTCGTGGAGGACCGCTCGTCGCGGGCGGGTCCGTCCTTGTCGGCGGACAGCAATTGCAGCTGCGTCTTCACGGCAGGCGCGGCAGCGATCTCCTGCCCGACCACCACGGCAATGCCCGATTGACCCTGGACGTCCGCTCCGGCGGCTTGATCCACCGGCCGTAGTTTCTCCGACGACCTGTCGGCCTTGTTGTCGGAGGAGGACTCCTCTGTGGCCTCTGGTTCCTGGGACACCGCGATGCGTTCGCGTACCGTCGCGTCCTTCGGCTTCTCCTGCTCGTTGGGGTGGACCAGACGCGTGCGCAGCGTTCCGGTCTTTGCGGTCGTGTCGCCGGCACCATCGCTCAGTGCCTGCTTCGCGAGATTCGAGACGGTGTGGAGCAGATCGTTGAACGACGAGTTTGCCTGCGGTCTGGTTCCGGCGCTCTTTGCGGATCGTGACGTCCCGCGCACGTTGAGGCTCTCGGCGAGACCCGAGAAGAGCTGTCCGGAGGTTCCACTGAGCTTGGTCATAGACGGCGGTCCCTGGTAAGGAGTTCGAGCTCGCCGAGCTGCTTCTGCGCGCGCGCGAGCGTCGCGATCGATGAGGACAGATCCAGCCGCGCCGGCGTTGCCGGAGGCTTGTCGGCGGCCGCAACGGATCCGCCTGCGAACGGCTTGCGGACGTCGAGCGCGAGCTGCACCGTGGCATTCAGAAGGGGGACGTCGCGCTCGGGCAGCTTCGACCGGTCGAGTGCCTTCAGCTCGGCGAGACCGCCGTCATATTCGTCGGTGAGCACCCGCGAGGCGCCGCGGAAGAAATGGGCGCGCTCGCGATCCGCCGAGGCGTCGGCGCTGAGCGCCAGCGCCCGCTCGCCGGCAAGCCGGGTCACGGCCAGCCGTCCGCGCACCATCGCGGCGCGCGCGATTACGAGGTACAGCTTGAGGCGGCTCGCACGATCGATCTGCTCCAACAGGGCTGTGATCCGCGCAAAGCGGCGCTCGTCGAGCGCCAGGCTCGACTGCGTCAGCCCTGCGGAGAATCGCTGCCAGAAATCGCCGGCATAGATCGAGTTGCGGTAATGGCGGATATAGGCCAGCGTCAGGAACTCGAACTTCTCGAAATCCTCCGCCTGACCCACCAGCAGGATCTCGCGCCGCAGCGCCGCCTCCTCGACGAGCGTGCCGGGCAACAGCAGGCGCGCATCGTCCAGACGCTCGATCGCGAGCGATGCCTCGGCGCGCGCGAACAGCGCGCCCTGGACCAGCGCGACCTGTCCGCCAAGGCCCGAGGGAATCGTCCGCGGCTTGACGTCCTTGAGCAACTCCCGCGCGTCGTCCTGACGACCCTCGACATAGGCGAGCGCACCATTGAACAGCCGCTCGTCGACGGTCATCCTGTCGCGCGGCAACTTGCGGACGACCTGCGGCGCACCGCCGCTGAGCAGGTAGATGACCACGGCCTGGCTGTTCTGCGGATTGCTCCACACGGCGGGATCGGCCGCGAGAAACTTCTCGCCGATCTGCCGGATCAGCGCGATGTGGCTGCTGTGCGCGGCGGTGTCGCCATTGGCGATGCCGTCCTGCACCGCCTGTAGCGCACGAACGAGCTCATAGGGCTCGCCGGACTGGGGCGCAGGCTGGGCAAATACGCTCGCCGCCGTGAACGGCAGCAGCAGCAAGGCGGCGCGGCGCAGCAGCCTGATCAAGGGCGTTTCTCCCGGATCAGGATCTCGATCCGGCGGTTCTGTGCGGCCGCCGGATCGTTCGGAAGCTTCGGCCGCCGGTCGGCGTAGCCTTCGATATGCTCGATCCGCCGCGCATCGACGCCGGAGCGAACCAGCATGTAGTAGGCCATTTGCGCACGAGCAGTCGACAGCCGCCAGTTGTCGTAGGTTTCCGAACGGTATGGCCGATTGTCGGTATGGCCGCGCACGATGATCGTGCCCTGGCGTTTCGTCAGCAGCGGCCCGATCTTGTCGATCACGCGGATCAGCTCGGGCCGCGGCTCGGCCGAGCCGACCGCGAACATGCCGAAGCTCGCATCGTCGGTCAGGCTGACCAGGAGACCTTCCTCGACCTGACGCACCTCGGCCGCCGGCCCCGCCCCCGTCTTGATGTCCGACAGCGCGTCCGCGATCGCGGACTGAAGCTGCTTGAGGGTCGGCTGCTGCGTTTGCGCCGCATCGCGCGGTTCGGACTCCTTTGCCGTGTCGTTGGGACGCGCCTGGAGGCCGGCATTGGCTTGAGCGCCAGGCTGGGCGCTGCCCTCGCGCGAGGATTGCGTGGGTGCGGGGCCCGGCGGCAGCAGGGGCGACAGGCTTGCGGACGGACTGTCCGCGTTCGGAGCCACGCTTCCGCCGGCCTCTTCCGCCTTGGCCCGGCGCGCCTGCGACTCGCCCGGGTTTGGTCCGGCTGCACCGTCGCGCGCGGAGGCATTCGGCTTGGGCTCACTCTCGATGAAACGATCTGCGTCCTTGGACGCCTGCGGCGCCAGCTTCCAATAGCCGGGATCGAAAGGATCGCGGTAGGCGTCGCCGCCCTTGAGGCCGTCCTCTTCGACGGACGTCAGAGCGCCGGCACGTCGCTGCCCCGTGGACTGGTTCGCGCTGTTGGCGATCTCCGCGAGCGTCGCATAGGGATCGCGGAACAGGACCTTCTCCTCGTAGGAGGCCGGCTTCTCGGCCGTCGGAGAGTCACCGCGACGTTCTTCGTTCGGTCCGGCCGGCTGCCGCTTGCCGTCCTGGCCTTCGAGCGAGGACGGCTCCTTCTTGGAGAGATCCTTGAGACCCTTTGGAGCAGGTGCGTTCTCCGCGAGCTTGATCGGGTTGAAGTAACTCGCGACCACCTGCTTCTGGTCCTGGTTGAGCGCATTGAGCAGCCACATGACCAGGAAGAACGCCATCATCGCGGTCATGAAGTCCGCATAGGCGATCTTCCAGACGCCGCCGTGATGCGCCTCCTCGGCGAAGGCGCTGCGCCGGCGGACGATCACGATCTCATGCTTGACCTCTTCCATGGCGGACTACCGGCGCGCTTCCTTGAGGCGTTCACTCCAGGCGGAGATCTGTGTCTCGATCACGGTCTGGTCGGCCACGACGCGGACCTCGAAGGTGTCGGCGGCCTCGTACGCGATGCCGGTTCGCCTGGACGCCTCGAGCTGCGTCTTCACGAGGTCGAGCAGTTCGCTCGGGCCGGTGACCTTGAAGACCGGCACCGGTGAACCGCCGGTCAGCACCGCAATCTGCTCGACCAGCGACCCGATGGCCTTGTCGCGCACCGCCTCGGTGAGGAACGGCAGCAATATCCGCGCAACGGAGCTTGCGATGTTGCTCTCGATCTCCCGGCAGGCCGCCTCGAAGCCGCCGACGATCGCGACCGCCTGCTGGTCGGACCATTTGGCCCGTTCCTCTCCGAGCCGGATCGCACTGCGGACGCGCTCCTCCGCCAACTTGGCGTCGCCCTCCGCGACGCCCGCGGCATGGCCTCGCCGATAGGCATCGTCCAGGAGGTTGGCGGGCGGAGCTTCCGTCGCGGGCGGCGGAGGCGGCGCCTGTAGCTGCGGTTGCGGCTGGGGCTGCGGTTGAGGTTGCGGCTCGCGCCGGGCTTCCTTCGACCGCGTCAGTACGTCCTGGATTTTCGGCGACGGAGGCGGCGACGACTTGACCCGGCCATTCGCGTCGAACTGCGTCAGGAGTTTTCCGATTGCCGCGTTCATGCCGCCTCCTCACGTCGCATCCAGTCTTTAAGGATCGCAGCCGCCTGCATCTGATCGAGCCGGACGATCTGCTCGAGCCGCTTCTGCGGCGTTCGCTGCATCTTGCCTTCGAGGTCTTCGACGAGGTTGAGCTCGGCCTCCTCGCTGTCGGGCAACGCAAGGGCCGCCGCAGCCTCGATCTGGGCGGCCTCAGCCGCCTCGGCCTGCTCCTGCTCCGCGCGATGGGTCAGAATGCCGTTGACCGCGGGCCGGAGTCCGAACCAGACCAGCATCGCAGCAACCGCCAGGATCGTCACTGCATTGATGACGCTGCCGAGCTGCTTGTTGATCATTTCGACGAAGCTGATCGGGGGCACCGGCGCCAGCTCACGCGATCCCTCGATGAAGTCGACAGCCGTCACCTGGATCTGGTCGCCGCGCGTCTTGTCCAGTCCGCCCGCCGTCGCCGCAAGCTGACTGATCTCTGCAAGCTTGCTGTCGACGATGGCCTGGTTGCTCTTGTCGCCGAGATCGGCGACCAGCCGCGCGCGGTTGACCAGGACGGCGATGAAGAGCTTCTTGACCGAATAGCCGTCGCTTACCGTCGTCGTGGTCTTGGACGAGACCTCGAAATTGGTGACGTCCTCGCGGCGGCTCTTGTCCTCGCTGGAGTTCTTGCCGCCGCCGGCATTCACCTGCTGGTCGGGAAGGTTCTGCTGCACCGTGGTCGGCGTCGAGCGGTCGGCGTTCTGCGACGATTCCTTCTCGCGTACGTTCCGGACCGAACGTTCGGCGCGGCTCTCGGGATCATAGACCGTCTCGTTGATCTGCCGCTTGTCGGTGGAGAGCTGCGGTGCAACGCTCACCTCGAAATTGTCGAGGCCGAGATAGGGCGTCAGCGCCTTGCGGATATTCTCCTGCACCATGCCGCCGACCGTCTTCTGAAGGCTGGCCATCTTGGTCGGCGCGGCGCTCGCCTCGTCCTCTTCGGCGAGCAGCATCGATCCGTCGGCGTCCAGCACCGTCACCTTGTCGCGGCTCATGCCGGGGATGGCGGCGGCGACGAGATGACGGATCGACTGCGCCGTGCGCGCCTCAATCGCGCCGTCGGTGCGCAGCACGACCGAGGCCGATGGCGGCTGCTGCGTCGCGCGGAACGAGCCGCGGACCGGCAGCACGATATGCACCCGCGCCGCCTTCACGCCCTTCATCAGTTGCACCGTGCGTGCAATCTCGCCCTCCAGTGCGCGGAGCTTGGTGACCTCCTGCATGAACGACGTCAGGCCGAGCGAGCCGATCTTGTCGAACAGCTCGTAACCGGAGTTGGCGCTGGTCGGCAGCCCCTTCTCGGCAAGCAGCATCCGCGCCTGCATGGTCTGGCTCGGGCGCACCGAGACCGCATCGCCGGCGGAATTGACGTCGAAGGTGATGTTCTGCTCGCGCAGCGCCGCGCCTATGCGTGTCACATCTTCGCGGCTGAGGCCGGTATAGAGCGTTTCGAACTCGGGGCGGCTGAGATAATAGGTACCGCCGACGACGGTGACGAGAACGGCAAAGCCGATCAGTCCCAAGGCCATCAGGCGTCGCGGCCCAAGCTCCAGCAGATTGTTGAGCAGTTGCTGTACCTGCGCACGACTGAGCATATGACCTCGTACCAATGCGAACGTACAGGACACTCAGCTGCCAACCTTGTCTGAAGGTTGCGCGATGCCGCGAATGTGTCAGTTCGCTGGCGAGGCGTTGCAATTTTGCAGGAAACCAGCACGACGCAATCGGTTCGGCGGCCGCAAGCCGGCGCTCGGGCGCATGGCAGCGCTATCGGCTGCGGCTTATTGCATGAAGTCTGGCGTCGGAAGGTCGATACCGGCGTGTCGTGTGCCGTCGCATCCGCCGATCATGGCGGGGACCGTGCTCCCTGAGGGAGCACGGTCGTTTTCGAGAGCGCCGCTTAGCCGCGGAACAGCGACAGGATGCTCTGGCTGTTCTGGTTGGCGATCGAGAGCGCCTGAACGCCGAGCTGCTGCTGGGTCTGCAGAGCCTGGAGACGGGTCGATTCCGCGTTCATGTCGGCGTCGACGAGCTGGCCGACACCGCGGTCAACGGAGTCCATCAGGGTCTTGACGAACTCCGAGTTGGTCGAGATGCGGTTCTTGACCGCGCCGAGATCGGCAGCGGCCGAGCTCACCGAGTTGATCGCCGCGGTGACCTGCGCGATATAGGTATCGAGCGTGGTCTGGTCGGCGGCCGAGTCGGTCAGCGCGGAGATGTTGATCGTGTCGACCGACGCACTGCCGGCCACGGTGTCCAGAATGCCGGTCTGCGTGGTCGAGTAGAGCGTGTAGTTGGCCGTCGTCACCGTGATGGAGCCGATGGTGGGCGTGCCGCCGACACGCGAATACGACGATACGAGATTGAAGCTCGTCGGAGTGGTACCGGTCGTCGTGCTCAGCCAGTTGATGCCGTTGAAGGTGGCCGAATTGGCCTTGAGCTTCATATCCTGCTGGATCTGGGTGATGTCGGCCTGGATCTTGGTGCGGTCGATACCCGCGGTCTTGGCTTCGACCAGCAGCGCCTGCAGCTTGGTCAGGCCGGATTCCTTGTCACCGATCACCGAGGTCAGAGCGGTATATTCGGTGTCCACGGTCGCGGCCGACAGACCGAGCGAGTCGGAGACGGCGGAGAGCGCGGCGTTGTCGGAGCGCATCGACGTCGCGATCGACCAGTAGGCGGCGTTGTCCGAAGCGGTGGCCACGCGCTGGCCGGTGGAGATCCGGTTCTGGGTGGTGGCGAGTTGCGCGCTGACAGACCGCAGGGTCTGGAGCGCGGTCATGGCGGAGGAGTTGGTGAGGAGACTAGAACCCATTTTGATGTCCCTTTGAAGATTGAATCGAGCTTGGGGGACATACCGGGCTTGCACCGGTACGACAGGGCGGCGTCATGCCTTTGGGCTTCCCGCAATCGCGGGTTCAAGGCCCAATCTGTCGTAGCGGCGAGGTTAGCGAGCGAAGCTTGTGCGAGGCTTGTGGCGCTGTGCTCCAGCGGCAACAGGGAGCGGAAATGACGCCGTGCGCGTGGCGTCACGCCCCAACGAAAGGGCCGCGCTTCGCGAGAAGCGCGGCCCTCCTTGGATGACTTCCGTCTTAGCGGAACAGCGACAGGATGCTCTGGCTGCTGTTGTTGGCGATCGAGAGCGCCTGCACGCCGAGCTGCTGCTGGACCTGCAGGGCGGCCAGGCGGGTCGATTCCGCGTTCATGTCGGCGTCGACGAGCTGGCCGACACCGCGGTCAACCGAGTCCATCAGCGACTTCACGAAGTTTGTGTTGGTCGAGATACGGTTCTTGACGGCACCGAGATTGGCAGCGGCCGAGGCCACCGAGTTGATCGCGGTCGTGACCTGCGCGATGTAGCCATCGAGCGTGGTCTGGTCGGCGGCCGAGTCGGTCAGCGCGGAGATGTTGATGGTGTCGACCGACGCACTGCCGGCTACGGTGTCCAGAATGCCGGTCTGCGTGGTCGAGTAGAGCGTGTAGTCGGCCGTCGTCACCGTGATCGAGCCGATGGTGGGCGTGCCGCCAACGCGCGAGTAGGACGACACCAGGCTGAAGCTCGTCGGTGTGGTACCAGTCGTGGTGCTCAGCCAGTTGATGCCGTTGAAGGTCGCCGAGTTGGCCTTCAGCTTCATGTCCTGCTGGATCTGGGTGATGTCCGCCTGGATCTTGGTGCGGTCGATACCGGCAGTCTTGGACTGGACCAGCAGCGCCTGGAGCTTGGTCAGACCCGAGTCCTTGTCGCCGATCACCGAGGTCAGAGCGGTATATTCGGTGTCGACGGTCGCGGCCGACAGGCCGAGCGAGTCGGAAACGGCGGAGAGCGCGGCGTTGTCGGCGCGCATCGACGTCGCAATCGACCAATAGGCGGCGTTGTCCGAAGCGGTGGCCACGCGCTGGCCGGTCGAGATCCGGTTCTGCGTGGTGGAGAGTTGCGAACTCACAGACCGCAGGGTCTGGAGTGCGGTCATGGCAGTCGAGTTCGTAAGCAGGCTTGACATTGCGAATGTCCCTTTTTTGTACGCGATACATTTTCACGAGGGGACATACCGGGCTTTCACCGGTACGGAGGGGCGGCATCATGCCTTTGGACTGATGTGGGTGGGGTCCAACCCGCCGTGCCGCATTGCTAGCACGCCGAATCTTGCCTCCAGATTAAGGTCGGATAGAATTTCGCTGTAAAATCATATGGTTAACATTACCCGGCGCTAACCATATCCCGCGCCTGTCGCTTAACCATATCCAGCCGGTCAGCGATCTCGGCTCTTACGAGAACGAGCGTACCAGTCCGGAGGCCAGCAGGTTCCAGCCGTCGATCAGCACGAAGAACAGCATCTTGAACGGCAGCGCGAGGATTGTCGGCGGCATCATCATCATGCCCATCGACATGGTCAGCGTCGCCACGATCATGTCGATCACCAGGAACGGCAGGATGATGAGGAATCCGATCTCGAACGAGCGCCTGAGCTCGGAGATCATGAAGGCCGGAATGATGACGCGCAGATCGACGCGCTTGTCGTCGAACTTCTTGCGGAAGCTTTCCGCGGCGAGCGCTTCGAAGGTCTGGAGATCCTTGTCGCGGACATGTGCCAGCATGAACTCGCGGAACGGATCGGTGATCTTCAGATAGGCTTGCTCTTCGGAGATCTCGTTCTTCATCAGCGGCTGGACGCCGGTCTCCCAGGCCCTGTCGAAGGTCGGTGCCATGACGTAGAAGGTCATGAACAACGCGAGACTGATCAGTACGAGGTTGGCAGGCGTGGTCTGCAGGCCGAGACCGGCGCGCAGGAACGACAACGCCACCGCAAATCGCGTGAAGCTCGTCACCATGATAAGCAGCCCCGGCGCCACCGACAGCACCGTGATCAGCGCCATCAGCTGGATGATGCGGCCGCTGGTCGAGCCGTTTCCCGGCGGCAACAGGGAATTCAGGTCCGGAATCTGGGCCAGCGCCACTTCGGGCAGCACGACCAGGGCCAATGCGAGCAGCAAGACTTTCACTCTCACTGGATCACCAGCGTCTCGATGATCAATTCGCGGACCTTGCCCGACGAGCGGATGTTGGCACGCTCGGTCAGGTCTTCACGCAGATGCTGGAGCCCGCGCGATCCCTCGAATTGCGCGACCGTCGCCGACCGCAGGTAGGTCACGATGTCCTCGCTGATGTGGGCGGCCAGAATGCCGGCATCCTCGTCGCTCATGCTATCGGTCACCATGGAGGCTTCGATGCGCGCCCAGTTGTTGGCCGGCGCGGCAAGATTGGTCACGATCGGAGACAGTTTCCTGAGCCGCGCGCTGCCGGCGTAGCTCGATGCGATCGGCGGCGGCGTGTCGCTCTTCTTCGCATCGGCAACGCGCTCGGCGGTCGCGATCAGATGCAGGCCGGCAACGGCGCCTGCGCCGACCGCGATCAGGGTCAGCACGACGATGGCGGCAATCAGGCGCATGGCGTCCCCCGCGATCACGACGCGACCCGACCGGCGCGGGACTCAGAATGGTGCCACGGCATCATAGATCCGGTGTCCCCATCCAGGCTGCTGCACGTCCGACAGATTTCCGCGCCCGCCATAGGACACGCGCGCCTCGGCGATCTTGTCGTAGGAGATCGTGTTGGTTCGCGAGATGTCGCGCGGACGTACGATGCCGCCGACGTTGAGCACGCGCATCTCCGTGTTGACGCGAAATTCCTGCGAGCCGCTGATCATCATGTTGCCGTTCGGCAGCACGTCGGTAACGATGGCCGCGATCGACAGCTTGATGTCCTCGGTGCGATCGATCTGGCCGTTGCCCTTGATCTGGGTATTGGTGTTGAGGTTGGCGTTGGCTTGGCCAGTGTCGTTCCAGCCTGCGACGTTCATCAGCCAGTCGAGCCCGAACTTGACCTGAGAATCGCGGGAGCGATCGGTCTTGTTGTCGAGCTTGGCCTTGTCCTGCATCGAGATGATCACCGTCACGACGTCACCGGTGCGCCGGGCCCGAGGATCGCGGTAGAGATCGGTGCCGTCGTCCCAGGTCGAGCGATAGCTGACGGGCGTGCGCATGCGCGGCGTCACCGGGATCGGATCGGCCTGCATCCTCAGGCCGCTGCCGACGGGCGACATTTGCGGGCCGATCAGGATTTCGGCCGGGTCATGGTAGCATCCGGCCAGGACCACGGACGCCAGCAGGAGCGAGGGGATGAGGATCGGCTTGTTCATCTATTTGGTCTTTCCGTCATCCACGCGACGCATGCCGCCGAGCAGGTCGGCGAGGTGGGCCGCGCGCGCCGTATCCATCTCGTTGAAGATCGCGCTCGAGCTCCTCGGGCTGAGCTTGGCGAGCACCGCGGCGGCGGTCTCGTCGCTCATGCCGGCGATCTGGGTCGCCGCGGCCTCGGGCTTCATGCGCGAATAGATCTCGACCATGCTCGCTTCGGCCTTCTTCAGGAAGTCGTCGCGCAGCGCCATCCACTTCTCGTATTCGGCGCGCTTGGCCTCGACTTCGGCAATGCGCTCGCGCAACTGGCTCTCGGCCTTCTCCAGCTCCTTGAGCTGCCAGGCCAGCCTTGCGTCGACGGCGGGATCGGCGACGTTGCTGCAGAACAGGGCGATTTCGTTGTCCGGGGCCGGCGCAGCCTGCGGCGGCGCAGGCTTCGGCGGCGCCGTGACGCTGCCGGGCCTGGCCGGACGGACCGGTGCGGGCGCAGGCGCGGGTATCGGGGTCTCGGAAGCCGGCATCGCCCCGGTGACCGCGGGTCCCGACTCCTCGGCCGCCCATGCCGTCGCCCGGATCGGAGCACTCTCGCCGGAACCCGGGGCGGCCGGCACCTGTGGCTTCTGCGGTCCCTCCGCGCGGGCGCGCGCGAAGGAGAGCAGGTTGAGCGGCTTCGACGGCCTGGCCTCGTCCAGCGCCAGCACGGGCGATGCGCTCGCGAGCATTGAGGCCGCGGCCAGCAGGAGGAGTTTGGCTTTGTGATCCAGCTTCAGCATCGGGCCGCGTGCGATTCTCGGTCGAGACTTGAGCATTGAGCGACCAAGCTTGCACGACGCTTATGCATCATTGCACGATGACGTCGGCCTGGAGCGCACCTGCCGTCTTGATCGCCTGGAGGATCGCGATGATCCCCGATGGCTTCAGGCCGATCTGGTTCAGCCCGCGCACCAGGCGCTGGAGATCGACCCCGCTCAGGATCGCCACCTGCGCTCCCGCCTCGTTGGCCTCGACCACCGTCTGCGGGACGACCACCGTCTGCCCTCGCGAGAACGGCGCCGGCTGCGACACGACCGGCATCTCCGTGACACGAACCGTCAGATTGCCGTGGGTCACGGCAACGGTCGATATCCGCACGTCGCGCCCGATCACGACCGTGCCGGTGCGCTCGTTGATCACGACCCGCGCCGGCGTATCCGGCTCGACCGTCAGTTCGCCGATCTCGGCCAGGAAACGGACAGGACCGATGTGGCGCGGCTTCGACAGCACGATGGTGCGGAAGTCGCGCTCGAAGGCGATCTGCGCGCGGTAGCGTCCACCGGCGTATCGGTTGATGGCGTCGAGGATGCGCGTCGCGGTGACGAAGTCGGGGTTCTTCAGCTCCAGCACCAGGAACTCCATCTCGCGGAGACTTCCCTGCACCTCGCGCTCGACCAGCGCACCGTTCGGGATGCGCCCGGCCGTCGGCGTACCCTGGCTGACATTCTGCGCCTGGCCTCCGACGCTGTAGCCGGCCACCGTGATCGCGCCCTGCGCCACCGCGTAGACGGCGCCGTCCGCGGCGCGCAGCGACGTCATGACCAGCGTGCCGCCGAGCAGCGACGTCGCATCGCCGAGCGACGACACGGTGACGTCCATGCGCTCGCCGGGCCCGATCGATGGCGGCAGGTCCGCGGTCACCATCACCGCCGCGACGTTGCGCGTGCGCAGCGTCGTCGGACGCGGGGGATTGTTGGTGCTGGTGGTCTCGTTCCTGACGTTGATGCCCATGTTCTCGAGCATCGATTGTAGGGACTGCTCCGTGAACGGCGCGTTGCGAAGCGTGTCGCCGGTGCCGTTCAGGCCGATGACGAGACCGTAGCCGACGATCTGGTTCTCGCGCAAACCCTTGATGTCCGCGATGTCCTTGACGCGGACGGCAGCCTGGGCGCTGACGACCGACATGAGCAGGACGAGCGCAAGCAGGAGTCTTGTCATGACCCGTCCACGACCTTGACGGTGCCGTCCGGCTGGACGACGCCCCTGATGATCACCCCGGTATCCGTATTGCGTACCGGGATGAGCGCGCCGGCCGCACCCGACTGCATCGCCGAACCGTAGGTGACGATGGACAGGCCGCTGTCTTCGACCACGACCTTGACCGTGGCGCCGCGGGCGACGGTCCAGGGGTCTTCCACCGCGTTGGTCGGAATGGGCTGGCCCGGAAACAGAGCGCGCCGCGCCATGCGGCCGACCAGGACCTGACGGCCCTCGATGAACATGGCGACACCGAGCAGGCTCGGCGCGAAGGCGCGTTCGGTGATCATCTCCTCCCGGATCAACTCGCCGGCGCGGATCGAGACGGCCGGCACGGGAAGCCGCTTCTCCTCGGCCGCAGCGCCGCGCGCCGCGACGAGAACCAGCAGCACGGCGGCCAACCCGCGCATGATCAGGCCCACCCTGTTCAACATCGAGACACCGGAACTAGCGCATGCCCTTCGAGACCGTCTGGGCCATTTCATCCGAGGCCTGGATGACCTTGGCATTCATTTCGTAGGCGCGCTGCGCCGAGATCAGTTCGGTGATTTCCTTGACCGGATCGACGTTGGAGGCTTCGAGCCATTTCTGGTTGATCTTGCCGTAGCCGGCATCGCCGGGCAGCCCGACGACCGGCGTGCCGGACGCGGTGGTCTCGCGATAGAGATTTCCGCCCAACGGCTCCAGGCCCGCTTCATTGGCAAAGTTGGCGAGGTTGAGCTGACCGATCTGCCGCGGGTTCACTTCCGTATCCAGCTTGGCGAACACCTGGCCGGTGGCGTTGACCGTGACCTCGACCGTCCCCTGCGGCACGGTGATCGCGGGATCCAGGAGATAGCCGTCGATCGTGACGAGCTGAGCGTTGGCATTGGTATTGAACGAGCCCGCGCGGGTGTATTGCACCTCGTTGTTGGGGCCGAGCACCTGAAACCAGCCGCGACCGTTGATCGCGAGGTCGTAGGGGTTGCCGGTCTGGGTCAGCGCGCCCTGGATGTGCAGCTTGCGGATCGCCGCCGACTTGACGCCGAGGCCGAGATTGGCGCCTTCCGGGATCGGCGAGGAGCCGTTGACGTTCGCGACGCCCTGCATGCGGTCCATCTGGTAGAACAGGTCGGTGAACTCCGCGCGCGCCCGCTTGTACGAGGTCGAGTTGATATTGGCGATGTTGTTCGCGATGACTTCGATGTTGGTCTGCTGGGCGTTCATGCCCGTGGCCGCAATGGCGAGCGATTTCACTTATTTCATTCCTTCAGGTCAGATCGACATCCGAACGACTTCCTGGTAGGCCTGCACGACCTTGTCGCGAACCGCGACCGCGGTCTGCAGGGCCTGCTCGGCCGACATCAGCGCCTCCACGACGCGACGCGTCGATTCCTTGCCCTGCATCGCCGAGATCGACGCCGCCTCGCCCGCCTTCAGCGTCCCGATCGCGTCGGTCGTCACCTGCTTCATCACGGATTCGAAGCCGAAATCGTCACCGGTCTGGATCGCCGTGGTCGCCGCGGGCGAGACAGCCTGCGTCTCGGTCGCGCGGGTCGCCGCCTGGCCGGCGGATATCGCCGTGGATGAAATCGCCTCAAGCATTGTCAGCTCCTCAGAAGATCGATGGTCATGCCGAGCATTGATCTCACCTGCTTCACGACCTGAAGATTGGCTTCATAGGACCGGTTGACTTCCCGCATGTCGGCCATTTCGATCATCATGTTGACGTTGGGCAGCTTGACGTAGCCGGCCTTGTCGGCAGCGGGATGTCCCGGATCGTACTCCACGCGATACGGCGTGGTGTCGACCCCGATCTCCTTGACCTTCGCGAGCTGCGCGCCCGAGGCCCGGTCCATCGCGGCATCGAAGGTGATGGTCTTGCGCTGATACGGATCGGCGCCGGCAATGCGCCCGGTCGAGGTGGCGTTCGCGAGATTCTCCGAGACGATGCGCATGCGCGTCGACTGCGCTTCGAGCCCCGAACTCGCGACCGTCAACGAAGCTTGCAGTGAGTCCAGCATGTCAGTTCACCTCAGGCTTTTGCGCTCGACAGAACCATGCGGTGGAACGACCGCACGATCGCCGAGTTCATCGAATAGTCGCGATTGACGTCGCTGCCCTTGATCATTTCCTGCTCGAGACTGACGGAGTTGCCGGAGTGAACCACCTCCCAGCTGTCCTTCTTCGCGGTCGCCCGCGTGTCGGTCTCGGTCGCGGACAATTGCATGTGCGACGGCGACGTCGTCGCAAGCCTGACCGGCATGCCGTCGAGCACCTTGTTGAACGGCTCGACGTCGCGCGCCCGAAAGCCCGGCGTGTTGGCGTTGGCGACGTTCGTGGCGATAGTCGACTGGCGGAGTTCGAGGTACCGCGCCTGCGACGATGCGAGTTCGAAGAGATAAAGCGGTCCCACGACAGCCCCATTCTGGTCCATTCGAAGGAAGCTTAGGGCGTCAAGCTTTCGTCAGGCTGATGAGGCAGACACCATCCTCAGAAAATTCTACTGGACCTTCTCCGGCCGCGGCGTCTGCTTGGACTGGAGGAAGTAGATGATCTCGGCGACGGGTCGGAAGAATTCGGCCGGAATCACCTGATCGACCTGGACCGCCTCGTAGAGCGCGCGCGCCAGTGCCTTGTTCTCGATGACGGGGATTCGGTTCTGCTCGGCAACCTCACGGATCTTCAATGCGATCACGTCCATGCCCTTGGCTACGACGAGCGGGGCGGCATTTTCCTCGCGCTTGTAGCGCAGCGCGATCGCGAAATGCGTCGGGTTCGCGATCACCAGCGTCGCGCGCGAGGCCGAGGCGATCATGCGCTGGCGCGAACGGTCGCGCGCCAGCGAGCGTAGCCGCGCCTTGATCAGCGGATCGCCTTCCGCCTGCTTGTGCTCGTCCTTGATCTCCTGCTTCGTCATGCGCAGCTCGCGCCGCCAGTGAAAGCGCGCCCAGGCGAGATCGATCGCCACCAGGACGATGGTCGCGATGCAGATCGCCGAGACGATCCGCATCGCGATGTTGAGAATCATCTCCGGCAGCGCGACCGGATCGGTATACATCGCCTCGAACGCTCTCGCTTCGGACGAGCGCAGCACGAAGGCGACGACGGCGCTCACCGCGCCAAGCTTGAACAGCGACTTGGCGAACTCGATCAGGCCCTGCGTCCCGAACAACCGGCTCCAGCCGCTGATCGGGGAGATCCGGTTCAAGTCCGGCTTGATGCGCGTGAGCACCACGCGCGGAGCGTTTTGCAGCAGCGAGGCGGCGAGCCCGAACACCACCAGGATGACGACCAGCGGCACCAGGAACCGGAGCGCCTGGAGTCCGACCACGGTGAGCAGGTTCTGCGCGTCTGCGCCCGTGCTGAGCGGGAAGCCCTCGGGATCGTCGAGGAGGCTCTTCAGCGTCGGCGTCAATTGCTGCACGCCCTGGCCGATCAGGAAGGCCTGGATCACCATCAGCGCGGCCATCGAGGCGAATATGGAGGCCTCCCGAGAGACCGGAATCTTGCCCTGCTCGAGCGCATCACGGACTTTCTTCTCGGTCGGCTCTTCTGTCTTGCTCTCCGGATCGGATGTTTCTGCCATGCCCGTTCAGCGGTCAGCGGAAGACCAGCTCATCCTCCTGCTCGGGGTTGAGCTCGATTTCGCCCTTCTCCGCCAGCTCGAGCGCAAGATCGGTGATCACGCGTCGCGCCTCCAGCACGTCGCGCTGGTTCGATGGCTCTCCAATGGCGAGCTCGTGCTCGACGACGCGGCGGACGCGCGAGGCGACCGAGGACAGGATCAGCTCGCGGAAATGCTTGTCGGTGCCCTTGAGCGCGACGACGATGCGATCGGTCGGCACCTGGTCGAAGATCATGGTGCGCGCCTTCGGTGTCAGGTTGACCACGTCGTCGAAGGTGAACAGCAGTTCCTTCAGCACTTCGGCCGACTTCGGCCGCTTCTCCGACAGGCTCTTCAGCATGTCCTCGATATGACCGCGCTCCATCTTGTTGATGATGTCGGCGACGCGGGCGTAGGTGTCGGCACCGAGGTTGCGGGCAAAGTTCAGCGTCAGATCCTCGTGCAGCGTCTTCTCGATGATGCGCATGGCGTCGTCGACGATCGGCTTGAGGCTCAGAACGCGCCGCATCAGTTCGTTGCGCAGGCTCGAGGGCAGCTGGCTCATCACCTTGGCGGCGCAGGCCGGCTTGACCTTGGACAGGATCAGCGCCGCCGTCTGCGGATGCTCCTTGGACAGGTAGCTCGCGAGCGAGTTTTCAGACACCGACGAGACGCGGTCCCATACCGACCGGCTCGAATTGCCGAGCAGATCCGACATGATCTGCGAGACCTGGTCGGCCGGAAGCACGTCGCCGAGCACGGCTTCCAGGCCGCCGAGGGTGCCCAGGATGTTGGCGCCCATCGAGAACTGCTGGGCGAACTCCTCGACGATTCCCTCGAGCTCCTGCGCGGTGATCGGCCGCAGCTCCGCCGCCGCCTTGGTGACGATGCGGATCTCCTGCGGCTCGAACTGCTGCAGCACGCTCGCCGCCGCCTGCCGGCCCATCGCCAGCAGGAGCGCGGCAACCTTTTCCGTGCCGCCCAGCGTGGTAACACCTCGCTGCTTGGCTGGCGCGATGCCGACCGGTGCCGCCATGATCAGGTATCACCTTGGCCCAGCGGACCAACAATCTCCGTGAGCGAGACGCCGAAGCGGGAATTGTCCTCTTCGACGACGACCACCTCGCCGCGGGCGACGATGCGGCCGTTGACGACGACATCGACGGGCTCTCCGACCCGGTGATCGAGCGGAACCACCGCGCCGCGGCCGAGCTTCATCAGGTTCGCCACCGGAATGGTCGCCGAGCCGAGCACCACTTGCATGGTGACGGGGATCCGCAGGATGGCGTCGATATTGGCGAACTTGCCGGTCTCCTCGGCCGTGCGTTGGGCGATCTCCGCCAGCCGCTCGAGGGGAGACGTTTCGGCCTCTGCCGATGCGGGTGCAGATTCATAGTCGAAGGATTGCGCCATCTGGTATCGCCTCTTGGTATGTCCGCTGCCGGAGCGCCGCGGCGCTCCCGTCGTAATCGTCCTGCCGGCTTCGCCTTCAATGCTTGTTCAAGTCGGCGCCGCCTGCGGTCGCGGCGGGTGCGAGGCCGCTTCTGGCATCGAGCGCCGCGATCGCCTCGTGGGCCTGATCGATCTTCGTGCTCAGCACGTTGGCGAGCCGTCCGAGATTTGCGGTGGAATCGTGCGCCGCCGTGATGACCGTGTCGAAGGCGCCCGCCGTCTCGTGCACGATGGTCGAGAATTCGCCCTGATAGCTGCGCAGCCGCGCCAGCTCGCGGTGCATCCTTGTCACCCGCATGCTGGTGAAGGCGAGCGCAACCAACAGCACGGCATCAACGAGATAGGATATCATCGACGAACTCCCGTTTCTGGTCGACCGGATCTGCCACCTGCATGGCGTAATAGCCGTCAAGCTGGCCGATCTGACACCAGAACAGTACCTGATTGTTGCTTTCGAGACGGGCCAGCGTGCGTGGCGTGGCTTCGAGCTCGAGCACCTGCCCGACCTGGAACTTCACGACGTCGCCGAGAGACACCGTCTTCTCATCGAGCACCGCGCTGAGCGTCACCTCGGTCCGGTGGACCTCGCTCTCCATCTGCTCGCGCCAGCGTGGGTCGGCCGCGCGACCGTCGCTGACCACGACATGAGCAAGCTTCTGCCGGAGCGGATTGAGCGCGGAGTGCGGGATGATGAGGAACATCTGGCCGCCGCGGTAGAGCGCCTGCAGCATGATGTTCGCGCAGATCGACATGTTGCCGCTTCGCCCGATCGCCAGCGAAGCCATCGCCGTCTCGACCCGCTCCACGCGAAAGGTGACGTTCGAAGTGCCGGCAAAGGCGGATTGCAGCGCCTTGGCAAACCGTTCGAACAGTGCCTGCACCAGGCGGAGCTCGATATTGGAGAAAGAGCGCTCGACGTCGAGCGGCGGCTCGGCGCCGTCGGAGCCGAACATCGCCTCGACCATGGTGAACACGAAGTCACGGTCGAGCATGATGATGATGCGGGAGTCCCACTGCTCGGCATAGAGCACCGCCGCGACCGCGTTGGCCTCGTAGTCCTTGATGATGTCGCCGACGCGGTCGTTGGTGATGCCGTTGACCGAGAAATAGCAGGGTGTTCCAGCCATCGGCTGGAGACTGTCGGTACACGATGCCGCCATGCGATCGAAGATCACATTGAGCATCGGCATACGATCGATCGATATGCCGGCGGCGTCCAGCAGGTAGTTCGGCAGCTGCTTGCGCTGATCCACTTCAGCGTCTTCCATCATCATGCGCGCGCCGCCTTGGGTTCGGCCTCGGCCGCGACCGGCTTGGGACCGGCGATGGTCTCGTTCTCGACGACGTCGATCGACGGCCGCTCCGTGCTCGCGATCATCTTGCGGCCGTGCTCGACCGCGATCTGCGGCATGGCGCCGTTCATGAACGCCAGCAGCGTCTGCTTGACGATGATGTAGGGCCGGCACTTCTTCTCGCGCGTCATCTTGATCTTGATCGCGATGGGCGAAAGCACGCCATAGGACAGGAAGATGCCGGCGAAGGTGCCGACCAGGGCAGCGCCGATGAAGCCGCCCAGCAGCTTCGGCGACTGGTCGAGCGCGCCCATGGCCTTGATGACGCCGAGCACGGCGGCGACGATACCGAGCGCCGGCAGCGCCTCGGACACCGTCACCAGCGCATGATAGGGCGCCAGCTTACCTTTCACGATGGTATGGATCTCCTCGTCCATCAGCGCTTCGATCTCGTGCGTGCGCGCATTGCCCATGATGATGAGGCGGACGTAGTCGCAGATGAACTGGAGCAGCGAAGGATCGCCGAGCACGCTCGGAAACGCCTTGAAGATCTCGGAGGACGAGGGATCGTCGATATGCGCCTCGACCTCGTTGCGCCCCTTGCCCCGCAGCTCGCGCATCAGGGCATGCAGCGCTCCCAGCAGGTCGAGATAGTAACGTTGCCCCGGCACCGCGTTGGTGATGGCCTGCATGCAGGCGACGCCCGTGTCCACGACCGTCTTCCAGGGATTGGCCACGATGAAGGTGCCGACCGCGGTGCCCATGATGATCACGAACTCCCACGGCTGCATGAGCACGGCCAGATGCCCGCCCATGGCTGCAAAGCCGCCGAGCAGTGCCGCTACCGTGATGAAAATCCCCACGAAACTGCCCAACGCGCCGCTCCATCGCCGATCCCATCGGGAATATCTAGTCGGCCACGCTTGCGCGAGGCTGGCTTCTTCGTCGCCAGCCTCGCGCAAGCAATTCGCGGCAGTTTGAGGCGAAGCCGCAACAGCGGCCAGAGGGGCGCGCGTCATGCTATCCACCATCGCAGACTACACCCGACTGACCAAGGACATGGGCAAGTCGCTGACGCAGGTCGCACAGCAGCCGGACGTCAGCCGAGAGACCGACTATTTCCTCAGCCATATCGGCAACGTGAAGACGATCGACGACTTCCTGAAGGACTATCGTCTCTATTCCTACGCGATGAAGGCCTACGGCCTCAGCGACATGACCTATGCCAAGGCGTTCATGCGCAAGGTGCTGACCGAGGGCGTTGCGAGCAAGGACGCCTTCGCCAACAAGCTGACCGACACCCGCTATCGGCAATTCGCGACCGCCTTCAATTTCGCCGCCCTCGGCGACAAGGCAACGCAGACCACAGCAGCCACGACCGGCACCGCGACCCAATACGTCACGCAGACGATGGAGGAGAAGGCCGGCGATCAGAACGAAGGCCTGCGCCTGGCGCTATATTTCACCCGCAAGGCTTCCACGATCACGACCCCCTACCAGATCCTCGCCGACAAGGCGCTGACGCAGGTGGTGCAGACTGCAATGGGCTGGTCGTCGACCATCAGCTCGTCCGACATCGATGCTCAGGCCAAGATGATCACGGACAAGATCGATCTCGCCGATTTCCAGGACCCGGCCAAGGTCACCAAATTCGTGCAGCGCTTTGCGGCGATGTGGGACGCGACCCAGGCCCAGAACGACACCTCGACCAACCCCGCGCTGGTCCTGATCGCCGGCGCCGCGACGTCGATCAACATGGATACCAACATGCTCACGACACTTCAGAACATCAAGTTCAACAGGTAAGTCATGCAATCGGCTCTCTATGTGGGATTGTCGGCGCAGGTCGCGCTCGAAAAGCGCCTCCAGACGATCGCCAACAACGTCGCCAACGTCAACACGGCGGCGTTCCGCACCGACGTGGTGAAGTTCGAGACCGTGCTCTCCAAGGCGGGCCCGACGCCGGTGGCGTTCTCCTCGCCCGGCGACAACATCATCTCCCGAGAGATGGGCAGCATCACCGAGAGCGGCAACCCGCTCGACGTCGCCGTGGTCGGACAGGGCTGGATCGCCTTCGCCGGTCCGAACGGCACGGTCTACACGCGCGACGGCCGCCTCCAGATCGCTCCCAACGGCGACCTTCAGACCGTGAGCGGCTTCCCCGTCGTCGATTCCGGCGGCGCGCAGATCACGCTCGACCCCAACGGCGGACCGGTCTCAATCGCGCGTAGCGGCGCGATCACCCAGGACAACAACGAGATCGGCACTATCGGCCTGTTCAACATTCCGCCCGACGCCAATCTCGAACGCTACGGCAATTCCGGCGTGACGCCCGACCGGCCTGCCACCGCCATCGCCGATTTCTCCCGGGACGGCTTCAAGCAGGGCTATGTCGAGGGCTCCGGCGCCAATCCGATGCTTGAATTGACGCGGTTGATCTCGGCCTCGCGCGCCTTCGACGGCACCAACTCGATGATCGAGGGCACCGAGAGCTCGCTCCAGAACGCGATCCGGACACTCGGCGAACCCGGCAAGTAGACTGCGCCTCGTGCTTTAGGTTGTTGTTTAAGCATGATCTTTTCGGAAAACCGCTGCGCACTTTTCCGGATCATGCTTCAGGATTGAGGTTGGACGGTTTCCTTGAACGCTCTTCGGCAACTCGAGTGGGCGCTGCTGGAGCTTCAGCAGAGCACTCCCCTGGCAAGCGTCAGCGGCGCGATCTCCGAGATCGCACCGACGCATTTCCGCGTCTCCGGCCTGTCGCGCTTCGTCAGGCTCGGCGAGCTCATCGGCGTCAATTCGGCCGGAAAGCGCCAGATCGGCGAGGTGGTGCGGATCGACAGCGACGGCATCGTTGCCAAGCCGTTCGACCGGCAATTTGCCGGCGGGCTCGGCTCGGTCGCCTACCGGATGCCGCCTCTGTCCTTCGCGCCCGATCCGAGCTGGAAGGGCCGCGTCATCAACGCCCTCGGCGCACCGCTGGACGGACAGGGCCCCCTCATCCAGGGACCCCAGGCGGTCTCGGCGGAAGCGGAGGCGCCGTCGGCCATGAAGCGCGCTCGCGTCCACAAGCCGCTGCGCACCGGCGTACGCGTCATCGACCTGTTTTCGCCGATCTGCGCCGGCCAGCGCGTCGGCATCTTCGCCGGCTCCGGCGTCGGCAAATCGACGCTGCTTGCGATGCTCGCCCGCAGTCAGGGCTTCGACACCGTCGTGCTGGCCCTGGTCGGCGAGCGCGGCCGCGAGGTGCGCGAGTTCATCGAGGACGTACTGGGCACCGACCGTCACCGCGCCGTCACCATCGTGTCGACGGGCGACGAGAGCCCGATGATGCGGCGGCTGGCGCCGAAGACGGCCATGGCGGTCGCCGAATATTTCCGTGACCGGGGCGAATCGGTCCTGCTCATGGTCGATTCGATCACCCGTTTCGCCCATGCGGCCCGCGAGGTCGCGCTCGCCGCCGGCGAGCCCGCAGTCGCGCGCGGCTACGCACCGACGGTCTTCACCGATTTGCCGCGTCTCCTGGAGCGCGCTGGTCCAGGCGAGGAGGGATCCGGCACGATTACCGGGATTTTCTCCGTGCTGGTCGACGGCGACGATCACAACGAGCCGATCGCCGACACCATCCGCAGCACGCTTGATGGGCACATCGTGCTCTCCAGGCACATCGCCGACCAGGCGCGCTATCCGGCCGTCGACGTTCTGGCGTCGGTCTCACGCCTCGCCCATAACGTGTGGGACCCCGAGGAGCGCGAATTGGTGAGCAAGCTGCGCGCCATGATCGCGCAATACGAGGACACGCGCGATCTTCGCTTGATGGGCGGATATCAGTCGGGACGTGATTCGGGTCTCGATCAGGCGGTCGACATGGTTCCGAGAATCTACAACGCGATGCGGCAGGGCGCTTCGGCTCCGCCGAGCGCCGATCCGTTCCGCGAGCTCCGGGACATGCTCAAGGGTGACCAGCGAACGGAAGGGTGAGGCGGCGTATGAGAGGCGCCTGCCGCCCGTCCTGCTCGTGGTTTTCGACAGGAGATTGCGCATGGCGTTGCGCTTCTCGCGCATGCGTTCCCATATCCATCACCGATTTCCGTCATGAGCCCGTCACCGTTCGGGTGAGCACCGCGCGCCGCCGCGGTGCAAGCGATCCAGCGCGACGATTCCGCGAGCACGGCGACGACAACCGCCACGTGCAATTCCTCTGAGTTCCCTTGAGCGATTCTCCGCCGGAACGCACAAGTTGTGGATGATGTGCCGATACACATCATCGTCGTGCACAAGCTTCGGTCAATTTGCGTCGACGACAGACAACAACATGCCGCGCAATCAGCCGCTCGCAAAGTCGGGCGCATGTTGCTCGTCGAGTAGCGCATTGCGTTCACCATCATGTGTCCCGAAGAGCGCGATTGTCTTGAACGTTAAAGTCGCTTACGACGACATCCAGTCTCAGCGAGCGTCTTGACTTGATTTTGTTGAGAAGCTCATTCATCGTTTCGCTCGAGTATAAAAAACGTCTGCCTGCGACTTGAACTTTTGGGGGCTTCGGTTGAACCACTCCGATCCACCGTCTGCCGGTGACGGCAATCCGGGCTCCCGCGCGACGACGACGCTGCTGGCATGCCATCGACGCAGCCTCTCGTTCCGAGGGACGCGTTCCGCAACGGTCAAGGTGCGGCGCGTTAAGGTCCGTGCCTTTGAACGAGAGTTCCGCACGACAGGCTCGTCGCACACTCTGGGCGCAGAGCGGCTCCGCGACGCCGCAGACAAAGTTCCGGGGACGAGGTAGATTCCATGCCGTTGGCGCGAGAAGCCGTCGAGCTGCTGGTTCAGGCGGCGAGGGCTTGGTATTTCGAAGGCGATCAGCATGGATTGCGCGATCGGGAGTGGATGGCGCTGCGCTTTCTCGGCCGCGCCAACAGATTTTCGCGCACCCCGTCCGCGCTGGCCGGCTTCATCGGCGCCACCCGAGCGACTGCATCGCAGATCGTGAAGACTCTGGAGGGCAAGTCCTTTCTGGTGCGAAAGCCGTCGCATGAGGACAAGCGTTCTGTCGTCCTGCACGTCACCGCCCAGGGCGAGAAATGCCTGAGCCAGCACGACCCGATCAATCACGTGGTGAATGCGGTCACTTCGCTCGGCACCGACGAGTGCATCAGGTTGCGCGACTCTCTCCGCGAGATCCTCAATCACCTCGATGCAGCCCATCAGCGGCTCAATGCCAGTATCTGCCGGGACTGCATGTTTCTCGCAGAGCGCGGTCCGGGCACCGGCAAGGGACGTGCAACCGTTGAATTCATGTGCCGGCTCTATCGTGCGCCGGTCTCGCTCGAGGAGACCGAGCTGCTCTGCACCAGTTTCGAGCGCACGCGCGACCGCCCCAAGATCGAGCAGCATCTCGACCCCGCGCGCGTGGCGAGCCGGGGGTAATGCGGACGACCCGACCGCAGCCTGGGATGACGACCCAAGACTTGCGGAAGATCTCGCAGCGGAAGAATCTCTTCGAGACGCGCACGTGTCCCTCCCGGGAGCACCTCGGCATTGCGAGCGCAGCGAAGCAGATCCGGTGTGTTTTCCCTGGAGGGATTCCAAAGTTTCATCCAGCGCGCGCCTGCTTCTCAAGCCTGGTTCCAACTCGCAATTGCGGAGCACAGGCGCCATCGCAGTCCCAACACCGCATCTCAACTTGCAGACATGCCTTCGCATCCTCGCGGCTGAATTCGCCCGAGCTTTGCTTCGTCGCTCGCCTTCTCGAGCCAAGAGGGCGCAGGGAAGGCCGGGTGCCGGCTCGCACCCGCGGTCTGCTGTGCATGGAGCACACGCAGAAAACCGCACAGCAGCATACAGGTGAAGCCCAACACACGGCCTTCCCTGCGCGATGGTCGGACGGCTTATGCCGTGCTCTCCCGGGAGCCGAGTTCGTTCTGGCCTCCCTCACCCCTCGCGAAATTCACCGGCGCCGCGCCGGTTGACGCGACTGCCGCATCCGCAAGAGCTTGACCGTAGCAACGACGGCCAGGACCACACGGTTTTGCCGTACGCACGGCCCGCCATTTCGCCGCAGTTTTCCCGGCCCTGTCGACGGAGCCGGAAACTTACAGACGAGACGAAACCTAGCAGCGCCGCTCGTCCGCACGCAGCTTCGGGCTCACGGAGAGCAATCCGCCCTACCCTTCACCTTTCGTGCACGACGCTGCCGCGTCCACCGCAAGCCCGGCTCGCGACAATGACGACCTCATGATCGCCCCTCAAGAATGAGCCGGGATGGGCGACACATACGCTAAATCCGAATTTCGGTAAAGCGGAATATTTTCGCGATAGTGGGTTGACAGAGGGCGACACAGCAATGCCCGCAAAGCCCCCCGCCCCCGCAGGGCAATCGCATATGGATTTCACGGGGATTGTCCGCTGGCTTGCTCCGCCTCTCCCGCTTGCGGGAGAGGCCGACGCGCTCGCAGAGCGCGGCGGGTGAGGGCTCTCGCCACGCAGGGATGTCCTCAGTTAATCTCAATAGTCCCAGCGCGGAGACACCCTCTCCCCAACCGTCCCCCGCAAGCGGGGGAGGGAGCCTAGTGCCGATGCCGCTGCACCGTGCGCACCATATGCGATTGCCCAGGCCGCCCCCGGGGTCGCGCGCAACGTCATCCGACAATCGCGCCTCAGGCGCGGACGCCCGGATGTTCGCAGCGCGCGATCGGACAAACGATCCAATTGCATGGCGCGAACCACACAACAAAAAAGCACCCGGCGGTTTCCCGCCGGGTGCTCGTCGAAATGCTTCGACAGATCTTACCAGTTGCGCTGGGCGCGGAGCAGCAGCGTGAAGCTGTCCTGGTCCTTCAGCTCGTACACAGCAGTCGGCTTGGCCGTGTTGGCAGCCGGGCTGAGCACGGCAGTGCCCGAGTACTTCTGGTCGAGACGGGTCCAGTTGAAGTCGCCCGAGAAGGTGAGGTTCTTGACCGGGGTCCAGCGGGTGATGATACCGATCTGGCCGATGGCGAAGTCAGGGTTACAACCCGTGACACCGGCGAGACCGCCGAACACGCCGCCTGCACCGTTGGCGCCGCAGAGCGTGGTCTTGGCGAGCGTGCCGAACTGGGCCTGAGCGTAAGCACCGTAGAGCGCGGTGTTCCAGTAGGGATCCCAGTTGTGGGTGTAAGCACCACGGAAGCCCCAGGTCTTGACGGTCTCCTGCGAGCCGCCGGTCACGAACACGGTGTCCGGAGCATTGGCGAAGCCAACGCTCTGGTACGCATTGCCCGAGCTGCCGTACATCTGGTAGGAGCTGCCCGCCAGGTTCTGGAAGTTATAGCGGGTCGCACCGTCGGTGTAGACGCCCTGGATGTTGATCGTGTCACCCGCGCCGGTCGGGATGTTCTTGATCGACAGAGCGAGCTGAACCGCCCAACCCCACTTGTCGTCGGGGTGGCCAGAGGTCTCGGTCGCGCCGTAATAGGCGACGTGGTTGTCATGCGCGGCAACCGACGCCTGGAACAGACCCCAAGCCTGGTCGACACGGACCATACCGACGAGGTTCGGCGAACGCGAGCCGCCGATGGCATTCGAGCCATACGAACCGCCAACCATGCCAGCGGCAGTCGCGCCGTTCAAGTTGAGGTTGCCGGCCTGGTAGTAGGCCGTCGCATCTTCGGCCGAGAAGGCCGCCGTGATGCCCTGACCGAAGTCAGCGGTGTAGGTGAACTGGTTGACACCAGTGACCGTGCCGCTGCCGCCGACGAGGCTGTCGATGTTGTTGCCGGGATAGTTGGTCCAGGGCGCGTCGAACTGCGACACGGCCTTACCCATGGTGAAGCCGGCGAACTGGATGAAGGCGTAGTACACGCCGAGCGAACCACCCGAGGTGCCGCCGTCGGTCGAGTTGATGGTGGTGGTACCAGCCGTCGTGGCCGTGTAACCAGTCGTGCCCGTACCGGAGCCGGTGCCGACGTAGCCACCGGTCGTCCAGGTGAAGACCGCGTCGAAGTAGGTGCGGACGACGCCGTATTCGGTCGCGGTGCGCGTGTCGATGTTGAGATCCTGACGAGCGCGCATCGAGTAGTAGTTGCTCAGACGGTTGTGCGCACCGGCGGGAGCGCCGTTCGAGATGCCGTAGTTGCTGTTGGTGTTGAACGCGACTTCAGCGCGCAGATAACCACCCAGCTTGATGCAGGTGTCGGTGCCCGGGATGTAGTAGAAGCCGGCGCCGTACAGCGAGCAGATCTTCACGTATTCGACGGCCTTGGCCTTCACGGGAAGATCGGCTGCGAACGCACCGGAGGCAGCCATCAGGCTGGCTGCCGAGCCGAGAAAGAGCGTCTTCGTCAACTTCATTGGTAAACCTCCACGTCGGTTCAGGGGGCTCGGCTCCTCGGCGGAGGCCGCTTAACCCTCTTTAATTTCCGTTCAATTCAGATCCGCACTGAAGGTCCGGACTGAAACGACAGCGAGGTGCCCCCCCTCCGTCGTACCTCACGTATAGTTTATAAAATTCATTGCCTCAATTTGTTGATCCAGTGAATTGAAACTTCGATGGGGGGTGTTGCCCGAGCGCAACAGGCGCCCCCAACACATCCAATAAATAGCTTGAAACAAAGGAAAAAGCCCCCAGGGGGCATCCCGGGGGCTTTCTTGGAGGTCTCACATCGCTGCCTGTCGCAACGGTCAAGAGCAGCAAATTCTGAGTGTGAGGAGACGTAATCCAATTAATTGTTTTTTGCAAGCATCGATGCGTCGGGTTTGGTTTTTGCGATGCGGTGTCTACCGTTCCATCTTTACGCGAAGTCCGAGACGGCTCCGCAATATCCGGCTAAAACACTGCTCCAGGGCACAACAAGAAGAACGATCAGAGCAGAATGGGGCAGCTGGATGATCGAGAAGAAACTCGACAGGGCGATCATGGACTTCGTCTGGAACGTCGTCGAAATTCACTCGCAGCTGGAGAACATTCACACCAGCTGGGCCGGACTGCTGGGCATTACCCAGCCGCAATGGCTGATCCTGATGGCGATCACCGAACTGGACGAGGGGCGCGGCGTCGCCGGAATCGACATCGCCAACAAGCTGCGGGTCCACCCGGCTTTCGTGACCAACCAGACCAAGACCCTCGAAAAAGGCGGCTTTCTGTCACGACGACCGGCGGCGGACGATGCCCGCTTCGTCCTGATGTCGCTCACGGCGAAGGCGACGACCGAGATCGAGAAATTATCGAAGCGAAAGCTCGCCCTGAATTCGACGATGTTCAACGATCTGGACGAAAAGACCCTGGCTGAATTGAACGCTTCGCTCGCAATGATCGCCAAGAACGCCCGGCTGGCTGCGCGATTGCTGGCTATCGACGCGTCCTGATCGGCCGATGCCGAGCCCAGAATGCGAGCTGGACGCTGCTGTCGTCGCGCCGCGGGGTCCTGCAATGCGCCGGACCCAGGTTAGAGGTGGGTCACCGGGTCGAGCTTGCGGGCAGTTCCAAGCTTGCTGTCGAGCCACTCGACAATGAAGTCGTCAACGGCGACAAAATTCTCGACCTCACCGAGGGGGTGCGGGACGTTGTTGGGCACGACGACCGAGCAATCGGCTCCAATCCGCCGGTAGTCGGCTTGCAGCTCGAGAGCATCCTGCTCCCATACCATGGAGCGACTCCCGACGACCATGAGCAGCGGGCACGGGACTCGGCGCGGCGGCAGCATTGCCTCTCTCGAGACCTCGTCAGGGACGGCCTGCCCGAAGCCGGTCATCCAGCGAAGTGACGCCTGACACATGACCGGCCTCACAAGCCCGCCGTCGCACACGGCGGCCGCGATCCTGCGATCCGAGAACGCAAGGCGGGAGGCATGAGCGGCGCCCGCCCCTTCGCCGTAGATACCGATCCGCCGCGGGTCGACGTCGGGGCGGGCTTCCAGGTAGTCCAACCAGAACTGTAGCCTGTGCTCCGGCTTGAAGGAGCGATGAACGGTCGAATTGCCGGAATCGACGAGCAGCAGCGACATGGTCCCGCAGAGCGAGGCGGGCAACAGCCTGCTCATCATCGAGCCCAAGGTGGCATCGTCGTCGCTGACGCAGATCACCGCCGGCGCGGCAGAGCCGCGACGAAGCGCGGGCAGGAAGAAGCCAGCCAGGGCGCCTTGATCGAAGCAGTCGATCTTGACGCGCTCAATCGGCAGACCCGCCTCTGTCTCGAGGCCTCTCAGGCCGGTGCCGACCTCGTCTGCGAGGTCGGCACTCTCGACATCTCCCGGACTACTCAGACTTCTGACGACTTCGAGGGCCGTCAGCGAGCACAGCCACGCTTCCCCGGCAATCTGAGCCGAACGCGTTTCGCGCGCAGATTCGGCCAATGTCCGGTAATCGTCGGCGACCCTCAGCCAGTCCGAAATCCACAGATGCCGGCGCGACTCGTGCGCAAGCTCCATGACGGACAGGCGTTCGAAAAACTGGGAGGCTCGATCCCGCAAGTGAGCCAGATTTCGTCCGGCGCCGTCGCACGAACGGTGAGGCGAAGTTTCACCATCCATGTCAGCCCCCGAACGCCGCCAACGATTGCGCGGACCTGCATCCAAACTCGCCAGCGTCGCCCTCTGCGCGGCGTGCGGCAAAGCACCTGCGCGAAACGGTAAGCATTCCAAACAAGCGGGCTTGGGCACAAAGTCCCGGCCGGCTCACCCCAATCGTCACGTCCCCAGCTCCGTCGCTGATACACAGTCTAGCGCCGCGCAACCGCAAGGCTACGCGGCGGGCTTTGTCGTTTCTTGTTGCGATCGGCGAGTCAAAACCACGCGTGCCGACACAAGAGTCATGCCTGTGTAAGCTTCGATTGTGAAAGCACGATGTGGTGAAGGGTGCAGCGCACTACCATCGTGTGCCAAGCCCGCAGGAAGACGCCAAGATCAACCATTGTGACAGTCTTTCGCGAAGGACACGTGACGACGACGGTCGCGCCCGCGAGGAGTGGAATAGCCGAAACGCCAACCCAATCCGGGAAGCTCAATCGCCTTGAAAGAACAAGGTCCGAGCCTCAGCTCCGGGGGCAGTGGCGTCTCCTTGTATGCATTATCCCAGTTGCCAACTTCCCGCAGTTCGCCTTACATGCCGTCAACTCGCCCGCGGAGAAAGGGCAGGGCTGAAAATTGCACACATTCAAAGGGACGGAGCATGGCGCGCAACATATTGATTCTGGGGGCTTCTTACGGCTCCCTGCTGGGCACGAAGCTGCTGATGGCAGGGCATAACGTAACCCTGGTCTGCCGCGCCAAGACCGCGGAGCTGATCAACCGGGATGGTACCGAGGTGCGCATCAAGTTGCGCGACGAGGCGGTCCACCGGGCGATCTTCTCGCGCGACCTGCCCGGCAAGCTCGATGCCGTCACGCCGGCCAATGTCGACCTCTCCCGTTACGATCTGGTCGGCCTTGCGATGCAGGAGCCACAATACACCAACCACACGGTGCGCGTTCTCATGGTCAAGATCGCCGCGGCGAAACTGCCGTGCCTGTCGATCATGAACATGCCGCCGCTGCCCTATCTGAAGCGAATTCCGGCACTCGCCGGCATGAATCTCGAGGAGGCCTACACCAATGCGCAGGTGTGGGAGCGGTTCGAGCCGGGGCTGGTGACGCTGTGCTCGCCCGATCCGCAGGCGTTCCGTCCGCCGGAAGAAGCCGCCAACGTGCTGCATGTCGGCCTGCCCACCAACTTCAAGGCGTCGGTTTTCGCCGACGAGACGCACAACAAGCTGCTGCGCGAGCTCGAAGCCGACATCGACGCCGTGACGCTCGACGGCCACGACGTGCCGGTGAAGCTGAAAGTGTTCGACTCATTATTCGTGCCGCTAGCGAAATGGTCGATGCTGCTGACCGGCAATTACCGCTGCATCACGCCCAGCGAGCCGCAGTCGATCCGCGACGCCGTGCACGGCGATCTCAAGCGCTCGCAGACGATCTACGACCATGTCGACGCGATCGCCCGCCGGCTCGGCGCCGACCCGCAGGACCAGGTGCCGTTCGCGAAATACGCCAAGGCAGCCGAAAGCCTGCTCAAGCCGTCCTCGGCCGCGCGCGCGGTCGCGAGCGGCGCGCCCTTCATCGAGCGCGTCGATCTCCTGGTGAAACTGATCTCGCATCAGCTCGGCGTCCCGAACGCCGAGATCGACCGCACCGTCGACACCGTGGACCAGAAGCTGAACGAGAAGATCGTGCAGGGTGGATCGGGCGCGCAATAACGCGCCCGATCAGGAACGATTTAAGCCAGATCAGGCCGGTCACGCCGACCAGCGCGACCGCGCCGAGTGTGGGATCGCCTCTTTGCATCGCCGCTCAGTCCAGCTTCGGCCCGGCACTGTTCCCGGTGTTGCGCAAATTCAACGATAGTCGTTGCACCTCATGGCTACGCGATCGGGTCGCGCCCCCGCGCGCGGGCGGCTGATATCACGACTGCGTGAGACGGCCGCATGCCGGTCGTCAGATCCCGGCACTTCGCGGGCAAAGCGAGCCGATTGGACGCGAAATCAGCTCCCGCACGTGCAGGTCCTTCATTCGCGCAGACGTTGCATGCGCGCAGGACGGCCACGGCGTCTTGTCCTGCCATGGGGAGATGAGCAAGATACGTTTCTAAGTCAGGTTTTCGCAACCTGTTAGCCGGTCCGTTTGTTCCGGCGCGATTGCTATGCACTGCTGAGATAGCCAGACAAGAACAACAAGAATGGATCAGGCGATGCTGAGCGTCGTCCGCGCAGTGGAGGCGGGCGCGACGACGATGAAGGGCGTGATCGACGCCACCGGACTATCCCGTCTCAAGATCGAACGTGCGTTGAATGCGCTGGAGAAGCAGAAGCTGCTGGTCCGCGACGGACAAGGCTTTCGCGCGACCGGCCTGCCGAAGACGACCCGGCCGGCCCGGCAATGCGGATCGTGCAACGCCTGCTGCGATATCCTCGAAGTGGCCGCGGTCGACAAGCCGGTGAACCAGCTGTGCCGGCATTGGCAGACAGGCACGGGGTGCACGATCTATGACCGCCGCCCGCAAATGTGCCGCTCATTCGCGTGCGCCTGGCTGCAAGGCCATCTCGACGACGACTGGTTTCCCGAGACGGCCGGCCTCGTCGTGCATTTCAGCCAGGACGCCGTCAATGTCACCGTCGACGACGACTGCCCGGATCGCTGGCGCGGGGAGCCATATTTCAGCAAGCTCGCCGAATGGTCGCTGAACGGCATCAGGCGGATCGGAAACCGCGGCTATGCCACCCTCGTCGTCTCCGCCACCGAGCGATTCCTGCTGCTTGGACGCACCATCGTTCCCGATCCGACGCCGTTCGGCACCGCCTTCCTGCCGCTCACGGCCGACACATTCCGATTCTGGAAGGCGACATCGCCGGAGCATTTGCAGCGGCTGCACGAGCGAATCGCCGAGATCGAGCGGATCAGGCAGGAATTCGGCTCCTGCGCGATCCCCGAGACCGAGGACGATGATCCGCAAGCCCCCTATCGGCCTGCGCTTCTACGGTTGTCAGGGCACGCCTGAACCCCGTCGTTGGCAACGCGACATGATTCGCCCCGCGCCGCTCGACGCGCCGCGACGGGATTGATAAGCCCCTGTCCGCGAATGATGGGGACTTGAGTCGGGGACATGACGGTTGCGATCGAGATGGGACAGACCACGGCAGGCGCCGCGGCCGCCATGGACCTCGAGGAACTGCTGGCGACCCGCCTCCTGGTGCAGGGCAATTCGGGCTCCGGCAAATCTCACCTGCTGCGGCGGCTCCTGGAGCAGAGCGCGCCCTGGGTGCAGCAGGCCATCATCGATCCCGAGGGCGACTTCGTGACGCTGGCCGAGCGCTTCGGCCATCTCGTGATCGAGGCCGAGGACCATACCGAGCGCGGCCTTCAGGTCGCGGGCGAGCGTGCCCGGCTGCACCGCGTCTCCACCGTGCTCAATCTCGAAGGGCTCGACGCCGAGAACCAGATGCGGCGAGCCGCGGCCTTCCTCGGCGGCCTGTTCGACGTCGACCGCGACCATTGGTATCCGATGCTGGTCGTGGTGGACGAGGCGCAGCTGTTCGCGCCGGCCGTTGCCGGCGAAGTCTCCGACGAGGCGCGAAAACTGTCGCTCGGCGCCATGACCAATCTGATGTGCCGCGGCCGCAAGCGCGGGCTCGCCGGCATCATCGCGACCCAGCGGCTGGCGAAGCTCGCCAAGAACGTCGCGGCGGAAGCCTCCAACTTCCTGATGGGCCGGACCTTCCTCGACATCGACATGGCGCGCGCCGCCGATCTGCTCGGCATGGAGCGGCGGCAGGCCGAAGCCTTTCGCGATCTCGAGCGCGGACAGTTCATGGCGCTGGGACCTGCGCTGTCGCGCCGTCCGCTGCGCCTGAACATCGGCCCGACCGATACAAGCCCGCGCAATTCGACGCCGCGGCTGATGCCGCTGCCGGAGGCAACCCTGGAGGATGCGCGCGCCGTGATCCTGGCGGCACCACCGCCCGATGCCAGCCGGCCGCAGCGCCGGCCTGCGCCGGATCTGCTGGAGCAGCTTCGCGCAGCGAAGGCGGCCGCCGCGCCGGAGATCCGGCCCGAGGTGGCCGAGGTGCCGGTCAGCGCAGAAGAACTCGCCGAGCGGCGCGAACGTGTCGCCCGCACCTTGCGCGCCGTGCTGGCGGAGCCCGATGCCGGCTTCCGCGCCATCGGCGTGCTCTATCAGGAGTTCGTGGTCCGCTGTCGCATCGAGGGCCTCGGCGCGGCGGTGCCTGATCTCAACGAATTCCGCCGCATGCTGACCCATGCGCGCGCCGGGCTCGGGACCGATCTCACTGAAGACGACGCCTGGCAGGACGTCACGCTGCGCGCCTCGATCCTGCCCGACGACATGCAGGGCGTGTTCATGATGATCGCGCGCGCGGCCAAGGAAGGCTGGCCTTGTCCCGGCGATGCTGCGATCGCCCGCGCCTACGGCTCGCATTCGCTGCGCCGCGCGCAGCGGCTGCTCGGCTACATGGAGGAGCAGGGCCTGATCGTCTGCCAGCTCGACGGCGGCGGGCGCCGGATTGTTACCCTGGTGGAACTCGCCTGGGCGACGGCGCCTGGTGATCCCAACGCCGATGACTTGCCGGTGGAACAAGTCCAGAGCGCGGCTTCGCTCTGAACCGGTAGAATCAGGGACGTCTCACCACGACGGCCTCGGTCGCATCGAAGCCTTCTACCGCGTCCGCCGAACCTCGCCCGTCATCCGAGAACATGCGGCGATAGAGCACGATCGAGGCGAGCCATGCGATCGCGAACAGCGCGATCACGGCGAAGCCGACATTCGCCAGCGACTCGTTCAGGCCATCGACCAGCGTCCACATGCCGCCGGAGAGGCCGAGCCGATCGCTGATCAGGCCGAGCGCTTCGATGCCGCCGATGAACAGGGCGACCGCGACCGAGGCGCCGGTGATCGTGAGATTGTACCAGAGCTTGCGCAGGGGATCGACGAAGGCCCAGCGATAGGCGCTGACCATCAGCGCCGAATCGGCAGTGTCGACCAGCGCCATACCGGCGGCGAACAGCGCCGGGAAGACCAGGACATCGGCGAGCGAGGCGCCGCGGGCGGCTTCGCTTGCGGAGATGCTGAGCAGGCCGATCTCGGTGGCGGTGTCGAAGCCGAGGCCGAATAGGAACCCGAGCGGATACATGTGCCACGGTTTCGTCACCAGACGGAACAGCGGCCCGAGCAGCCGCGCCAGGACGCCGCGACGGGCGAGAAGCGCATCGAGGCCTGCGGCATCGTGAACGCCCTGCTCTCGCGCCATGCGAAACGTCCGCCACAGGCCGGCGAAGATGGCGAGATTGATGGCCGCGATCACCAGCAGGAACAGCGCCGACACCGAATCGGCATCGACGGCGTGGCGGAGGCCGAAGACCCAGGCCAGCAGCGCCGTTGCCATCACCGTCGGCCGGTCGCCGAACAGCGAGACGGCCCAGGCCCATGCGGCGACGTTGGCGGCGACGAGCCCGCCGAGCAGCACCACCGTTCCGGGCTCGGCCGCCCGCACCAATTTCGTCACGAAGTTCATTCCGTCCCGCCGCACACCCCGTCGCGCCAACGGTATGATATTTTCACAGATTGGTCACACTGGCTAGTCCCGGAGAGGGTTCGTCATGCCGCGTTGTCCCGCCTGCGGGCGCGTCATCGCACCTGAATTGCTACGCTGCCTCGGAGCCGCCGAGATAGGCATCGCGCACGCGCGGATCATCCTTCAGCGCCCGCGCCGGACCTGACAGCACGATCCTGCCGGTCTGCAGCACATAGGCTTCATGTGCGATCTCGAGCGCGAGGCTGGCGTTCTGCTCGACCATGAACACCGAGACGCCCGCCTGGTTGATGCTGCGGATCAGTTCCAGCACGCGGTCGACGTAGAGCGGCGACAGGCCCATGGTCGGCTCGTCCATCACGATCATGCGCGGCCGGCTCATCAGCGCGCGCGCCATCGCCACCATCTGCTGCTCGCCGCCGGACAAGGAGCCGGCGCGCTGCGACAGCCGCTGGCCGAGCTTCGGGAACAGCGTCAGCATCCGGTCGAGATCCAGCGCCACCGCCTCACGGTCGTTGCGCACGAAGGCGCCCATCAGGATGTTCTCGCGCACGCTCATGTCCGCAAACAGCCGCCGCGCCTCCGGCACCGAGGCGATGCCGCGGCGGACGATCTGCGGCGTGGTGAGCCCGATCAGCGAAGCGCCATCGAACGTCACCTCGCCCGAGCGCGGTTTGACCAGACCGAGAATGATCTTCATCGTCGTCGACTTGCCGCTGGCATTGCCGCCGAGCAGGCAGACGATGTGGCCGCGCGCGACCGTGATCGACAGGTCGAAATGCACCTGGGCCTGGCCGTAGAAGGTGTTGACGTTGAAGAGGGACAGCAGCGGTTCGGGCGAAGGATTCGTCATGCCGCACTCTCCTGCTCCGTCGTGCCTGATAGCCCGTGACCGAGATAGGCCTCGATCACCTTGGGATCACCACGCACCTCTTCGCCCGGCCCTTCCGCGATCTTCTTGCCCTCGTCCATGACGATGACGCGATCGGACAGGCGCATCACCATCTCCAGCTTGTGCTCGATCAGCAGGATGGTCAGCCCTTCGGCTTTCAATTCGGCGACGAGGCCCTGCATCTCCGCGGTCTCGGTCGGGTTCATGCCGGCGGTGGGCTCGTCGAGCAGCAAGAGGCGCGGCCTCAAGGCGAGCGCACGCGCGATCTCGACACGGCGGCGGTTGGCGTAGGACAGGCTATAGGCGGGCTGGTCGATCCGCGGCAGCAGCCGCTCGCCAAAGCGGGCGAGAATGGCCTTCACCTCCTCGCGCAGCCGCTCCTCTTCGGCCCTGACGCTGGCGGGTCGCAGCAGTGCAAGGCCCAACTCCAGCAGCGGGCCGATCACCGGCACCGTCGGCTTCACGGCACGCAGTCGCGTATGCGCGCCGATCAGAACGTTGTCCATGACGCTGAGATTGCCGAACACGCGCCCGAGCTGGAAGGTGCGGGCGATGCCTTCGGCCGCGAGCCGTTCCGGCGAGAGACCGGTGATGTCCTGGCCTTCGAAGCGTACGGCGCCATCGTCGGGCCGGTCGAGCCCGGTCACGAGATTGAACAGTGTCGTCTTGCCGGCGCCGTTCGGGCCGATGATGCTGACGAGCTCGCCCTTACCGAGGTCGAGATCGATCGCATCGACCGCGGTGAGGCCACCGAAGCGGCGCGTCAGGCCGCGCAGGGACAACATGGGCGCGTGCTGCTCCGCCATCAGATCGTCCCCAACAGGCCCTGCGGCCTGAACCGCACCAGCAGCAGCAGCACGATGCCATAGATCAGGATGCGGTACTCGGCCGCGATGCGGAAGAGTTCGGGCAGGCCGACCAGTGCGACCGATCCGACGATCGCGCCGACGACGTTGCCGAGACCGCCGAGGATGACGACCGTCAGCGCCAGGATGGATTGCTGCGTGTTGAAGGTCTCGTGGTTGATGTAGGAGTACAGATGCGCGGCGATGCCGCCGCTGACGCCGGCGGCGAAACCGCCGAAGATGAAGGCCAGCGACTTGTAGCGGTTCAGGCTGAGGCCGTAGGCACGTGCGGCGATGTCATCGTCGCGGATGGCGCGAAAGCTGCGGCCGAGATGCGAACCGAGCAGCCGTCCCTGCAGCAGCGCCAGCACGAGCATCACCGCGAAGCTGAACCAGTAGACCGAGAACGGGCTGATCAGGTCATAGCCGAACAGCGACAACGGCGGGATGCCTGAAATGCCGATCGGACCGCGGGTGACGCTCTCCCAATTCAGGATCACCAGCGAGACGATTTCGCCGATGGCGAGTGTCGCAATCGACACATAGTGCCCGCGCAGGCGGAACGACGGCGAGATCAACAGCGTGCCGAGCGCAGCACTCATCAGGCCGCCGCCGATGACGGCAAGGCCGACCGGAACGGCCAGCGTCAGCGACAGCAGCGCGGAGGTGTAGGCGCCGATCGCGAGCAACGCGGCGTGACCGAGCGAGACCTGGCCCATCGTGCCCGCAACCAGAGTCAGGCTGAGCGCGAGCATGCCGAGCAGCCAGGCGTTGATCAGGGTCTGGAGCACGTAGGAGGACACCGGGAAGAACGGCAGCACTGCGAAGGCGGCAGCCGCGACCAACAGGGCCCAGCGCGGGATGCGGACCGGACGGCTCGGCGCGATGAAGGTGCCAGTGAGCGGCTCGGGCGGAGCCTGCCGCGCGCTTGCGAACAGACCGCTCGGGCGCAGCACGAGCACCACGACCAGCAGCAGGAACGCGAACAGATTGCGATAGCTGGTGCCGAACACGGCGACACCGTAGCTCTCCACCAGTCCGAGCAGCAGGCTGCCGATCACCGCGCCCGGCACGTTGCCGGCGCCGCCGACCACTTCCGCGACGACGCCTTTGAGGGTCGCCTGCAGGCTCATCGCGGTGTCGATCTGGTTGTAGTACATGCCGACCAGCATGCCGGAGACGCCGCCGAGCGCGGCCGCGATGCCGAACACTGCCTGATTGACGCGATTGACGTCGACGCCCATCTGCATGGCGGCGTCGCGATCCTGCGCGGTAGCGCGCACCGCCCAGCCGAGCTTGGTGTAGCGCAGGAACACGAACAGCAGCAGCGCGCTGGTGAGCCCGACGCCGGCGATCAGGAGGTCAAGCGGTCCGATGGTGCCGCCACCGAGCTGGAAGCGAACGTCCGGCAGCTGGCTCGGCAGCGCGCGCGGATTGGGCGAGAAGGTCAGCATCACCAATTGATCGAGCACGAAGCTGATGCCGATGGTCGCGAGCAGCGGCGCGATGCGCACCGAGTTCTGAAGCGGACGCAGGCCGAACCGCTCGATGATCAAGCCGACCATTGCGGCGGCCGCCGCCACCACGATGATGGTCAGCGGCAGCGGCGTGTGCAGCCGCACCACCGCGACCCAGCCGATATAGGCGCCGACCAGATAGATCGATCCTTGCGCGAAGTTGATCAGCCGGCTGACGCCGAAGATCAGCGCGAGCCCGACCGCAACGAGGGCGTAGACATTGCCGACGATCAGCCCGTTGATCGTGTAGTCGAGCCAGGAAGACACGCAGCGTTCCTATTGAAGGGAGAAAGCGGCCGGAGCGCCCGCTCCGGCCATCAGGTCAGGTCGGCTTGCCGTCCCACAGCGTGAATTGGCCCTTGCGCACCACGAGCTCGGCGTTCATGGCGCCCTTGACGCGGCGGCTCTCGACGTCGAACGTCGCCTGGCCGTAGATGACGCTGGAGACGTCCTTCACCTTGGCGAAGGCGTCGCGGATGGCCCGGCGGTCGGTGCCGCCGATCTTCACCACGGCAGCGGCCATGTTCATCGCGTCATAGGAATAAGCGTTGAATGCATCGGGCTCCTGTCCGTTGTACTTGGCCTTGAAGCCCGCGATGAACTTCTTCACCTCGGGCCTCGGATCCTCGGGGAAATAGCGCGTGCCGAGATGCACTTGCTCGACCGCTTCACCGCCGAGCTCCAGGAATTTCGGCGAGTACACCGAGCTTGCCGCGCAGATCGTCTGCTTCAGGCCGACCTGGCGGGCCTGGCGGGCGATCAGCGCACCGTCGGAATAATAGGAGATCAGGATCAGCCCGTCCGGACTGGCATCGCGCACGCGCACCAGCGTCGAGCGGAAATCGCGCTCCTCCGCGATGTAGCCCTCGGTCACCGCGATCTCGGCGCCGTACTCCTTCGCCGCCTTGACGAAGTGGTCGCGGCTGGTGCGGCCCCAGTCGGTGTTGAGGTGCAGCACCGCGAGCTTTTTCAGGCCGAGGCGCCTGACGGCATAGGACGCCAGCAGCGGCTGCTCGTCGGCCTGGCTGACAGACGTGCTCCACATGAAATCGCCGCCCTTGGTGAAATCAGGGTGCGAGTTGGTGAAGCCGAACTGCACGAGGCCGCCGCGCTGATAAATCGGCGAGGCGGCCATCGAGGCGGGACTGGAGAAATCGCCGAGCTCCATGACGATGCGGGGATCGGAGACGAATTTCTGGGCGATCGCCACCGATTGGCGCGGATCGCTCTGGCTGTCCTCGAACTGGTAGGCGAGCTTTCGCCCGTTGATGCCGCCGGCGGCGTGAATCTCGTCGAGCGCGAGATCAAAGCCCTGCTTCCACTGGGCGCCATATTGCGCGTTGGGCCCGGTCAAGGGGCCGCTGACGCCGAGCAGGATCGGTTCGGCGGATTGCGCAAGGGCGGCGCGCGAAGACGCCGCTCCCGCCATCATGGCGGCGAGTGAGCCCCTGACCAGGGTACGACGATCGATGTTGCTCATGCACGGCTCCATCCATTCAATGTTGAAACAGCAGCAATTCTCGTGCCGGTGAGATTGCCTATTTCGAGGGCTCGCCGAGCGACAGCATCAGCCGGTTCGCCCAGTTGAAGAACGAGGCGCCGTTGATGACGTCGACGATCTCGGCATCGTCGAGGCCCGCACGGCGCAGCTCCTCGATGTTGTCGGGACCGAACGCGATCGGCGTCGCGGCCAATGCCACGGACGCCTTGACCACGGCATTCCAGCGTTCGCCGAGATCGGCCTTGATGCCTTCGTCGAGCAGGCGCTGCACATCGTCGCGGCGCTTGGAATAGGTGCTGGCAAAGCGCGCATGCACGGAGGCGCAGTAGATGCAGCCGTTGTAACGCGAGGTTGCAGCCGCCGCAAGTTCGCGCTCCGCGCGCGGCAGGCCATCGGCCACATTGTAAAAGATGTCCTTGTCGGTCCTGGTGCGGGCTTCAAGGACTTCGGGATCGCGCACCAGGAGCCGGAAATATTCCGACTTGGCGCGGGCGCGGTCGACCAGACCGGCGAAGTGCCGTTCGGTCAGCTCGGTCTCGGGCAGCGGGTCGATCCACGAGACCCAGCCGAGTTCGTCCTGAGTGAAGACGACGGGCGGATTGACGGTATTCATGATGCGACCTCCTGCGCGCTTGCCGCTGCGAGCGTGCGCAAGCCGCTGACGACGCGCACCTGGAACGACAGGAACGCAACGAGCTGGGAGAACGTGACGATGCCGGTTGGCGACCAGCCGGCCGTCAGCAGCCCCTTCATGTCGGCGGACGACGCGTCGCGCGGGCGGAACACCAAGAGATGCGCATGCTCCAGCGCCGCTGCGAGCCTCGCACCGAGTACGGGCTTGCGCTCCGCGCTGACGCGATAGATCAGCCCGGCCTTGTTCTCGATCGACAGTGGGCCGGCCGGAAAGGCGCCGTACGGTCCCGACGTCCTGCCGCGCTCGATCTCGGCTGTGATCGGTTCGAGCAAGGCCGCTCCATCGGCATTCGCGGCAAGCTTCTCTCGATAGAAGGCGGCGACGGGTGACTCGCCATGGAGCCCGGTCACGAAGGCCGCGACCGCCGCGCGCTCGGAAAGCGAGAACTCGCTCGAATCGATCGGCTCGAACAGGGAGAGATAGCTCTTCTGCGCGTTCTCGCGCGCCTGCGGACGCCGCGCGCGGATGGCGTCGAGAGCCGATCCCGGCTCGATCCCGGCGAGCGTGTCGATGATGTCCAGTGTACCCATCAGTCAGCCTCGTGCAGCGCGAACATGTTTCATTCCGGCTAGCCCGCCAGCGCCACTTCGGGTGCCGTCCGGGTCCAGCCCAGCGCCGGCGCGACCTTGTCGGCGACGAGCTCGATCGATCGCAGCACATAAGGATGCGGCGCATCGACCGAGTGCACCTGGAAGACGAGATCGGTCACCCGCTCGAGCGTGGCATCGATGCGGAGCGAGGCGATCACCTCATCGGCGGCGCCGACATGGGTGTCGAACGCGGTGATCATTTCCTCCAGCGTCTCGCCCGGCCTGGCGTGACCTCCCTTGAGGAACTGCGGCAGCGCGCGCCGCAGTCCGATGTCTGCGAAGCGCATCGCCTCGCGATGGTCGTCGGCGACGAAGACGCTACGCGAGGCCATGATGCGGGGCTCGCATCCCGGCGGCAGCGCTGCGAGATAGGCATCGATGATCGGGTTCTGGATCTCGGCGAGCGTGGCTTTCGGCGCCTCCTTGGCCCGCGGCTGGGTGCGCGACAGCAACAGGCCATCGCCGACCTTGCCGGCCCGGGCACCGCCCGCGACCGAGAATGTCGCCTGCCAGATGCGCTTGTCCAATTGTGGCCGCAGCGGATAGAGCGTGTCGCCGCCGTCGAGCGGCTTGCCGACCAGGGCCGTGCGAACGATTTCGAGATTGCGCGCAAAGATCTCGTTGCGCTGCGCGCTGTCGAGGCCGAAAGCGGCAAAGGCCGAAGGATTGCCACCGGTGCCGACGCCGAGCTCGAAGCGGCCGTTGCAGAGCAGATCGAGCACCGCGGCGTTCTCCGCAACCCTGACCGCATTCTCCAGCGGCAGCGTGACGATGCCGGTGCCGAGGCGGACGCGCGAGGTCTGCGCGGCGACGTAGCCGAGGAACGTGAAGGGCGATGGCAGGCCGCCCTCGCGCTCGTGAAAATGATGCTGCGCGATCCATGCGGAATCGAGCCCGGCCTTCTCGGCGTGCACGATCTGTTCGGCCGCGAAGCGATAACGGTCCGCCGGCGGCGCCTCGTCGAGCAACCGCGTGAAGAAGCCCAGGCGTTTCAGGTTTGCGAAGCGTTTCATACGACCCCTGTCGGGCGAGGATTGCCACGCCCCCGATGATGTCGGTTGCTGCAGTTCCAGACAAGCGGGGCATTGCGCAAGGCTGCCCGCCGGATCGCCGTTACTTGGACTTTACGCAGGCAGATTGCCTACCAGCTCGGCAGCACGGCGCCCTTGAACTTGGTCAGCACGAACTCCTTGACCTCCGGGGTGTGATAGCTGTCCACGAGGATCTTGACCCAGGGCTTGTCCTTGTCGGCGGTACGGACGGCGATCAGGTTGACGTAGGGGCCCTTCGGATCCTCGCGCAGGATCGGATCCTTGACCGGATCGAGGCCGGCCTGGGTTGCATAATTGGTGTTGATCGCGGCGGCGTCGACGTCGTCGAGCGCGCGTGGCGCCTGCGCCGCGTCCACCTCGATGAACTTCAGCTTCCTGGGATTCTCGGTGATGTCGAGCACCGTGGGCTTGAAGCCGACACCGTCCTTCAGCTTGATCACGCCCTTGTCGCGCAGCAGCAGCAGCACGCGGCCGCCATTGGTCGGATCGTTCGGGATCGAGACCTTGCCGCCCTCGGGGAGGTCGGCGAAGGCTTTATGCTTCTTCGAATAGACGCCGATCGGGAAATTCACAGTCAGGCCGACGGCCTCGATCTTGTAGCCGCGGTCGGCCTTCTGGTTGTCCAGGTAAGGCTGGTTCTGGAACGAATTGGCCTGGATGTCGCCGGAATCGAGCGCCGCGTTCGGCACCACGTAGTCGGAGAACTCGAGGAGCTGAATATCGAGTCCCCGCTTGGCGGCGATCGGCTTCACGGCCTCGAGGATCTGCGCATGCGGCCCCGGCGTCACGCCGATCTTGATGGCCTCGGCCCCGGCTGTGGAGGACCATGCGGCGAGCACGGCAGAGAGGATCAGAGGCAGGCGAAACGACATCTTGGTCTCCGTAGGTCTGCGACAAATATGGAACCGTATTCGCTTCCCCGCCGCGCGAAATCAATGAAATGGAAAACCATATTGGCAGGCCCCCGCGGACGCACGTTCTCCATTCGACATCAAACGGAAAAGAAATCACGCCGGGCATCTTTCATGTGTGGCGATTTCCCGGCCGCGGCAATGATTCTTTCGCCAGCGCAACACTCCGAAACTTGATGGATCTGCGCCTGCCGGGGTAGCGTTCCGGTGCGGCCTTAGAACTTCCCCAAGTTCACCTAGATCGCACCGGATCGCCGCCTGGATCTCTCAGGCAGGCGATCCGGGTCCGTGCCCCGCCAGTGGGCGCTCTCCGCATCGTCATTTCGTCGCATCCCCGGCTTGCCGGCATTGCCGCCCCCGCCGTCATGAAACATGATGGCTGCTTGGCGACGAGTTGCGCAGGTGGAGGACGTCCGATGAACGAGAATGAGATCCGCGGTTTGATCGCCGAGGTGAAGCAAGGCAGGCTGTCGCGACGCTCGTTCATCCGGAAGGTCGCCGCGATCGGGATCGCCGCACCGGTCGCGAGCCAGATCCTGGTGTGGCATGACGTGGCGATGGCGGACGCCACGCTTGCCTACAAGCCGACCAAGGCCGGCGGCGGCGGCACGCTCAAGATCCTGCTGTGGCAGGCGCCCACCCTGCTCAATCCGCATTTCGCGATCGGCACCAAGGACCAGATCGCCACGCGCATCTTCTTCGAGCCGCTCGCCGGCTGGGACAAAGACGGCAATCTCATTCCCTGCCTGGCCGCCGAGGTGCCGACCAAGGCGAACGGCGGCCTTGCCGCGGACGGCATGAGCGTGATCTGGAAGCTGAAGCGGGGCGTCAACTGGCACGACGGCAAGCCATTCACCGCCGACGACGTCGTCTTCACCTGGCAGTACGCCGCGGACCTCGCGACCGCGGCCTACACCACGGGCTCCTACAAGGACATCAAGGTCGAGAAGATCGACGACTACGCCGTCAAGGTGCTCTTCAAGGCGCCGACGCCGTTCTGGGCCGACCCGTTCGTCGGCGGCTCGGTCGGCCAGATCCTGCCAAAGCATCATTTCGGCGACTATGTCGGCGCCAAGTCGCGCGAGGCTCCGGGCAATCTCAAGCCGGTCGGCACCGGTCCGTACAAATTCGTCGAGTTCAAGCCGGGCGACATGATCCGCGCCGAGCGCAATCCCGACTATCACGTCAAGAACCAGCCGCATTTCGATACGCTCGAGGTCAAGGGTGGCGGCGACGCGGTGTCTGCGGCGCGTGCGGTGCTGCAAACCGGCGAATACGACTTTGCCTGGAACATGCAGGTGGAGGAGGAGGTCCTCAAGCGCATGGAGGCGGGCGGCAAAGGCAAGCTCGACATCACGCCTTCGGGCAATGTCGAGTTCATCATCCTCAACACGACGGACCCCTGGACCGAGGTCGACGGCGAGCGTTCGAGCGTCAAGACCAAGCACCCGACACTGTCCGATCCCGCGGTTCGTCGGGCGATCAATCTCCTGATCGACCGCGATTCGATCCAGAAATTCATCTACGGGCGCGGCGCCCTCGCAACCGCGAGCTTCGTCAACGCGCCCAAGCAGTTCAAGTCCCCCAGGCTGAAATACGAGTTCGACATCGACAAGGCCAACAAGATCCTCGACGAGGCCGGCTGGACCCGGGGCGCGGACGGCATCCGCGAGAAGGACGGCAAGAAGCTCAAATACGTCTTCCAGACCTCGACCAACGCCCCGCGCCAGAAGACTCAGGCCATCATCAAGCAGGCCTGCCAGAAGGCCGGCATCGAGATCGAGATCAAGGCCGTCACCGCATCGGTGTTCTTCTCCTCCGACGTCGGCAACCCCGACACCTATTCAAAATTCTATGCCGACATGGAGATGTACAACACGACGCAGCCGCAGCCCGATCCGGAGCGCTTGCTGAACCAGTGCGTCTCCTGGGAGATCGCCACCAAGGACAATAAATGGCTGGGCCGCAACAACTCGCGCTATTCCGATCCCGAAGCCGACAAGGCCTACAAGGCCGCCCAGAACGAGCTCGATCCGGTCAAGCGCGCCGCGCTGCTGATGAAGGTCGACGAGATCTTCTGCGGGGCCAACGTGTTCCTGCCGCTGCTCTCGCGCCACATCGTTAACGCGAGCGTCAACAGCCTCATGATCGACATCTCCGGGTGGGACACCATTACGTGGAACCTGGCGGCGTGGTATCGGAGCTGAGGGGCGTTCGCCGAATCTCTCGGGTCCCGGACAAGCTGTAACGCAGATCGCGTGTCGAAGACGCGCGTGAATGCGCTTATCGCGGTGCAGCGCCGGGATCCGGAAGGCGACATGGACCGAATCCCTTCCATTGTGTGCTCCAGATCACAGCAGAAGCACGCGCCTTCCCCTACAGAGACCGGGCATGGCCGCAAACAAGGTAACGGCGGTACGCACGAGCTGCGGAGACGATCGACAGCTACGGACTTTCGAAAGCCGCCAGGGCGAGGAACCCGGCGGCTTTTCTCCTTCTTGCGAGAGATACGGGCAATCAAGCTCTCAGGAACGGCAGGGCAAGCGAGGCCCATCAACGCCCCAAAGCGCGATGACGATTCATCGCAATCGCATCGCGCCTTAGTGCCACGTCGTGTCCGCTTCGACGATTACCACCCTGGCTTCGGGAACTTCGGCCGTGTTGCAGGTGCAGGGCATGCCCTCGCCTCAGCGGCAGCCGGCCAGCTTCTCACTCCAGACCCGGAGCGGATGGTTTTCGCAGACCCATCCCAGTCCGTGGCAGGAGGGGCAGGTCTTGTCGGTCACAGCGTATCCGGCGTCCGCAACGTGTTCGACTTGTCCTCGTTGCGCAGCTCCTGCTCGGCGGCCTGCCAGAACTCTTCCTCGCGGCCTTCAGGCCTGCCGGCTTGCTCCCACAAGCGATGCGCACGTTCTCTGATCTCTTGCTCGGTCGGCTCGGACAATTGCACCTCCTGCTTTGGAAGCACGGCCCCACCCTTGGGGGGTTCCCGTGGGGGTCCTGGGGGGCTTGGAGGCGAGGCCGTGCAGGCCAGCCATCGGCGGCGACGCTGGCCCGCAGAGTCAAGCTTCGACCATGTGCAAGAGTTCCTGCGCGCCCGTCCACGCCGGGCGGAATCCATTCTCACCAGCGAAATTGCGGCTGACGCGGGTTATCAAATAGCGGCTTCGCGCTCTCGCGGCGCAATCCGCCCAAGGTTTGCTTGATCGCTCCACCCTCTAAAGCCATGAGGCGCAGGAAAGCCAGGAGCTGACCTCGCACCCGCGGTCTGCTGCGCGAAAATAGCGAAAAGGGAGACCGCACAGCAGCATACAGGTCGTGCCAATCACTCGGCCTTCCCTGCGCGATGGTTGCACGGCCTATGCCGTACTCGCGGGGCCAGAAACTTGCTGGCGGCGCACGGTCCGGCCGCTAGCTGTAGAAGATGCCTCCATCCACGTTGAGGGCCTGGCCGGTCACGAACGCGGAATCATCCGACGCAAAGAACGCTACTGGACCGACGACGTCCTCCGGTTGCCCGAGCCGGTGCAGGTCGGTGACCTTCTCGAAATAGGCAACTCGTTCGGGATCGCGGAGATTGTTGAGCCCCATCTCCGTCACGATGATGCCCGGACATACGGCATTCACGGTGATGCCGTGGCCTCCGAACTCCATGGACGAGACGCGCGTGAAGCCGACCACGGCCGACTTCGATGCAGCGTAGTGGGACTGTCCCGGACCGCCCGTTCGGGCGGCGAGCGAAGCGATGTTGACGATCCGTCCGTATTTGCGCTCCTTCATATGGGCCACCACGGCCTGGGTCATCTGGAACACGCCGCGCGTGTTGACGGCGAACGTCTGGTCCCACGTGTCGGTCGTCAGCTCGTCGATGGACGCCAGCCTGAGGATTCCCGCATTGTTGACGAGGACATCGATGTGCCCAAGTCCCTGGATGGCTTCAGCCGCGGTCCGCCTGCAATCGCCGGCATCGCTCACATCGCCCAGCACCGGGATGCATCGGCCGCCAAGCTTCCCGACCTCTGCAACGGTCTCGAGAAGGACCTTCTCCTGGGCAGCGATGTCGGTCAGCGCGAGATCGTAGCCGCGCCTTGCAAGGCCGATGGCTATCGCGCGGCCAATTCCACGGCTTGCTCCCGTCACGATCGCATGTCGGGCCATGTTGCGTTCTCCCCTGTTGTTCGGATGAATAGTTTCTGCCGGTGTGAATGGATCAGGCGCGAGCGGCCTTGCGGACCGGGAGGGTGTTCATGGCCTTCACGGTCTCCTCGAACGAGACGAGATTGGCGCCCGAACCCAGCCCGGTCGCGACGATCGCGGCCGTCGCGGTCGCGAGCCTGGCGCAGTCGAGCAGGTCCCAGTCGCGAACCAGACCGGCGATGAAGCCGCCCGTGTAGGAATCGCCGCATCCCGAGGTATCGCGGACCGCGACCTCGAACGCCGGCACCGTGAACTGACGTCCGTCGCGTGTCATCACGAACGAGCCATCGGCACCGAGAGAAATGGCGCAGGCCCCCGCGCCCTTGTCGATGAAGAACCGCGCACACGCGGCGGGATCGTCGGTTCCCACCATCGCACTGGTCTCATCGATGCTCGGCATGAAGAAGTCGACATAGGGCAGCAGCGGCTCGACCAGCGCCAGCGTTTCGCGCCGCGCCTGGATGAGATCGAGCGTCGTCGTGCAACCGGCCGCCTTCGCATCGCGCAGCAATGCGACAGAAGGCGCTCCATCCATCGCGAGCAAGGAACCAACCCCGCCGAGATGCAGAATCTTGCTCCGGCAAGCGGCCTTTTGCGTGTCGGGCGCGATACGCCAGCGGGCGGAGGCGCCCCTTGCGTGCATGACCGGACGCGAGCCGTCGGGCCGGATCGGCAGGATCGTGGCCGAGGTCGGACTGCCGGCCATCCGCTCCATGAGAGAGATGTCGATACCTTCACGCTCCAGCGCGTTCAGCATCCAGTCGGCCTTCTCATCGGAGCCGACGGCGCCGACCGCGAGCGCCTTCAGACCGAGACGCGCGCAAGGGACGACCGTTCCGCCGGCGGTACCCGCGACCGCGAGCCGAATTTCTTCGATCAACAAGCGGCCGCCACCGGGCGGAATCTCGGTCACCGGGACCCCCAGAATATCCAGAATATAAGTACCGCAGACGCTGACGTCGTGAGTGTAGGCCATGAGTTCTCGCAGGACAGTGGTTGGATCGTGATCTAGCTCGACAGCTGAGGGACCTTGGGCGTGCCCTCGCTATCGCGCAGGCCGTATTGCCCCCATCGCTTCAGGATGCTGTCGATTTCCTCGTCCGGCAGCAGCGGAGGAGAGCCAAGTTGAAGACAGCCGTGATACTGCTTGGCGAGCACTTCGACCTCCACCGCGAGCCACATGGCCTTGCGCAGGTTGGGACCGACGGCGATCAGCCCGTGATGCGCGAGCAGGCAGGCGCGGCGATAGCGAAGCGCGTCCAGCGCAGCCTGCGACAGCTCCGCCGTGCCGTATTGGGCATAGGGCGCGCAGGGAATGTCGTTTCCGCCGGCAGCGGCGATCATGTAGTGAATCGCGGGGATCGAGCGATTCATGATCGCGATGATCGTGCAGAAGATCGGATGGGCGTGAACCACGGCGCCAACCTCCGGCTTCGACCTCAGGATGTCGAGGTGAAAACGCCATTCCGTCGAAGGGACGTTGCCGGCCGACGCGGTCCACGAGCCGTCCCACTTCATGGCCACGATGTCCTCGGGCCTCATGCGGTCGTAGGGAAGACCGGACGGCGTGAGCAGGATGCCGTCTTCGGTTCGGACGCTGATGTTTCCGGACGTTCCCTGGTTGATGCCCTGCGCCGCCATCTCGCGACACGCGTCGATGATGGATTGACGAAGTTCGAGCTCCGTATCGCAACCGCTCATGCCCTGCTTCCCATTCGCGTTCATGCACTTGCTCCGAGCTGGACCTGCCGGTCGACCAACAGCCAGGTGGCGCGCGCGGTTGCCAGCACCTCCTGCTCCGCATCAAGCAGGGCGCTTTCGGCAAATAGCTTGCGGCCTTCCCGCCCCGTCGGCCACGCCACCACCACGCATCGATCTCCGGGACGCGGCCGGCGATCGATCCGAGCGGCCATGCGTCCGAGCAGAACCGTCTCGTCACCGTTCAATCCGAGGTGACGGGCGCCCACGCTGCAATAGCCGGTCGGGCAATCGAGAGCGGCCCAGACGAATTCGGGCGCGACATGACCGTCCTCGCCGGACAGACTGCCATGAGGCATCCAGGAGGCCGCGAACACGACGGGCTTGCCCGGGACTGCCCCCGCCTGCAGCGGACCTGCGAAGATCCGGAGACCGTCGCCATGGCCACGTGCGGGGCCACAGACGAAGCATCCCGGAAGATTGTGGGTCTGCTCGTCGTAGGGTGTTCTACCGACCGCCTCTTCGGCCGCCGCGTAGCTCACCCTGGGAACGTCCGACACATCGATGCCTGCTGCACGCGCCGTCGCGAGCAGTTCGTCTTTTTCGCGCAACTCGATCGCGCCGTCGGCCTTCGTCAGCACGTCGAGCGGCCGCTCCAGCGGCGGCGGGGCACGCAACGTCACTTCGGCGTCTCCGGCGACGTGCCTTGCGAGACATCCGCAAACGTAGCCTCCGTTGCCGGAATTGGGCGGGCCCCGGAAGCGTCTGTCGATGACCAACGATACCATTTCAGCTTTCGTCCGCGGCGTTCAGCGTCCCATCGCGAAGAACTCGTCGTTCGGACGCATGCTGGTGACGTTGGCGAGGCGGTTCGACATGCCGAAGAATGCCGCGATGGCGGCAATGTCCCAGACGTCCTCCTCGGTGAATCCGTGTCCCTTGAGATCGACGATGTCGGAGTCGTCCACCTCATAGGCGCGCGCCGAGACCTTCATCGCGAAATCGAGCATCGCCCTTTGTCGCGCGGTGATATCGGCCTTGCGGTAATTGACGGCGACCTGGTCCGCGATCAGCGGATTCTTCGCTCGCACCCGCAGGATGGCGCCGTGCGCCACGACGCAATACTGGCACTGATTGGCGCTGCTGGTCGCGACAACGATCATCTCGCGCTCGGCCTTGGTGATCGGCCCCGGCTTGTCCATCAGCGCGTCGTGATAGGCGAAGAACGCCCGGAACTCGTCAGGACGATGCGCGAGTGTCAGAAAGACGTTGGGGACGAAGCCGGACTTCTCCTGAACCGCCTCGATCCGCGAGCGGATATCCGTAGGGAGCGTCGCGATATCGGGGACGGCAAAGCGGCTGATGGCGGGCGCAGACATGTTCCAAGCTCCTGTTAGACTGCCGCGAGCGCGACGAGCGATTCCTGATAGGCCTCGAACGCATCGCGCCGATCGGCGGCGTACGGCTCGACTCGCACGAGGCAGGTGTGAGCCGAGCAGCCCTGGCCGAATTGAGAGGTGCCGATATCGAGCGTGAGCACGTTCGGATTGCCCGCGACCTCCAGGCCGCTATTGCCCGTCGGCGTGAACCAGGCACCGGTCGGAAGCACCAGTACGCCCTGACGGACCTTGTCGGTGACCTCCGCCGTCGCGAGGCACTCCCCGCGGCCGTTCCAAATGCGGATCGTCTTGCCGTCGGCGATGCCGAGAGCAGCCGCGTCGTCAGGATGAAGGCGAGCCTGTTCGCGGCCGTTGCGTTTCATCGCCCGGCTCGATGCGCCGGTTTCGAGCTGGCCGTGAAGTCGGCCGGCCGGCTGGTGCGAGATGAGGTGCATCTGGCCGGCGTCGGAGGCATTGCCGAGCCATTCAGCCGGCTCGATCCACGCGGGATGCGGGCGACAGTCGGCATAGTCCAGCCTGGCCAGAGTCTCGCTGCCGAGCACGATCTTTCCGCTTTCGGTCCCGAGCGGATGCGCCTCCGGCTCGTTGCGAAAGTCGGCCAAGAAGGTGTGTTTTGCCTTGACCGGGCAGCGGGCATAGCCGGCTTCCCAGAACGCATCGAAATCCGGCATCGCGAAGCCGAAGCGCTGCGAGGCATCGCTGCGGCAGGCCTCGTAGAGATGCCGGACCCAGCCCATTTCGCCCCGGCCCTCGTTGAACCGATCGGCCACCCCGAGCTTGCCTGCGATCGCGTTGAAGATTTCGAAGTCGGAGCGGGATTCGCCCAGCGGCTCGATCGCCTTCTTCATCGCCAGGATGAAGTCGGAGCGCCTGTTGCCGGCAAGATCGTTGCGCTCGATCGACGTGGTTGCCGGCAGCACGATGTCGGCCCGCTGGGCTGTCGCCGTGAACATCGGGTCCTGCACGACGATCGTTTCGGGCCTCGTCCAGGCTTCCGACAGGCGATTGAGGTCCTGGTGATGATGGTAGGGATTGCCGCCCGCCCAATAGACCAGCCTCGTATCCGGATAGGTGCGGATCTCGCCTTCGTAGCTGAACGGCCTGCCGGGATTGAGCAGCATGTCGCTGATCCGCGCCACCGGAATGAAGCTGTCGATCGGCCTCGTCAGCTGTGAAATGGCAGGAGAGCGGCCCATATTGAGCGGCGCCCCCACGCCCCCCAGTGAGGCGTAGCCGTAACCAACGCCGCCGCCCGGCAATCCGATCTGGCCGACCACCGATGCAAGTCCGAGCGCCGCCCAGAACGGCTGTTCGCCGTGATGGGCCCGCTGCAGGCTCCAGCTCACCGTCAGCATGCTCCGCGTGTCGACAAGGCGCCTCGCCAGCGTCGCGATCCGGTCCGCATCGAGGCCGCAGATGTTCGCGGCCCACACGGCGTCCTTGCGCACGCCATCCGTCTGGCCTTCGAGATAACCAAGCAGGCGATCCGCGCCGCTGGTGCAGCGCGCGAGGAAATCCGCATCGTGCCGGCCCGCCTTCACGATCTCGCCGGCAAGCCCGAGCATCAGCGCAGCGTCCGTATTCGGTCGAACCGGCCACCATTCGGCGTCGACCCAGTCGGGCAGATCGTCCTTCAGTGGCGATACGTGGACGACCTTGACGCCGCGCTCGACGATCTCCCTGAGATAAGTCTCGAGGCGATGGCTGCCAATTCCTCCGGCCTCGTTTTGCGCGGTTCGCGGCGACAGAGCGCCGAACACCACCAGCGTCTCGGTGTGCTGCGCGATGGTGTCGAGCGTATTGGCGCGGCCGCCGCAGGCGTCGTCGCTGCCCAGCGTGTGCCGCAGGATCACGGGACCTGCCGCGATGGAATAGGTGTCGACGTGCCTGGTGAAGCCGCCAACCAGGTTGAGCATGCGCTTCAGAAGTGATGAGGCATGGTGCAGGCGGCCCGAGTTTGTCCAGCCATACGAGCCCGCGAATATCGACGCGTTGCCGAACGTGCCGGCGACGCGGCGCACTTCGTCGGCGACCAGCGTCGTCGCCTCGTCCCAGCTGACCGGCACGAATTTCTCACGGCCGCGGCCCCGACGATCGCTTTTCTCGCGCTTGTCGAGCCAGCCCGAGCGGACCATCGGTCGCAGCACGCGCCGTTCGGGGTTGGCCCATTCGGCAATGGAATGGATGATCGGGGAAGGCGCCGGATCGTGCTCGAATGGCTCGACGCCGACGATGCGATCGTCCTCGACGAGGATCGTGTATGCACCCCAATGGCTGCAATGCGGGACCCGCTTGATCCTGCTCATGCGTCGACCGCCACAAGATCGCGCCGCATCTGCGCGGCGAATTCGGGATAGGTCTCGGCGAGCTCGTCGAAGACACGGCCGCGAAGCAGGTCGAGCGTCGATCGATCGGGCAGCGGGGTCTGCCGCGGCTCGGCATCATGGCCAAACCGGAAACCGGTCGCCTGCTTGATCTCCGCAAGATCGTGCCCGGGATGAACGCTCTCGAGATCGAATCCGGGCCGGGTCTTATCGAACCGAAAGAGGCCCTTACCGGTCAAGAGAGCAACGGGGCCGCCGCTCCGAAACACTCCCTCGGGACTGACGCCCGGCGCACTGATGAAGTCCACGTGCTCGACGAAGACGCGGGGCGTATGCTCCTCGCGGAAGAGGATGACCCGCGGCACGACGAAGTAGAGATAGGCCGACCCGAACGAGCCGGGCCAGCGCACGCTCGAGCGCGGATAATCACCGGTCCCGACGAGGTTCACGTTGCCGAAGCCGTCGATCTGGCCCCCGCCGAGGAAGAACGCGTCGATCCGGCCCTGACCGGCACAATCGAACAGCTCCGCCGAGCCGTTGGTGAAGAAATTGTGCTCGACAGAACCGAGAATGGAGATGCGTGGGCCGACGGTGCCGCCCGCTTCCTTCATGGCACGCAGCAGCATCGCGCCGGCGGCGGGAATCGGAGAGGAGGCGCCTACGGCGACGTGCCTGACCCCGTCGAGCAACCGCGCGATCGTGCAAATCAGCACTTCGCGAGGGAGAACTTCAGCCATCACGCGGGCTCCATCTGCGCCTGCGTCATATAGGCAGAGAAGCCGTCGGCCGTTCGCGCGGCCTTCGCATAGCGGGCGATCTCTGCGCTATCGGCCGGATATTCGCCCCACAGACCGTAGGGCCACGCGCCCCTTGGCGCGCACGCGACCGCCGTGACGTAGAGTGCCGGCAGCACACCGGCCGCGCTCATCTCGTCGGCGAGCAGATTCTCCTCGACGATTCGCTCCACCGTGACGAGAACCGTCTGCGAGGCGTAAGCCATGGCGGCAAGCTCTCGGCGCCGCCCGATCCAGACATTGCCGAAGCGATCGGCCATGGGCACATGGAAGATCGTGACGTCGGGCTTGATGGCGGGAATCAGCACGATCGGATCGCCGCCGTCCGCCAGCGGATTGTCGACGACGCGCCAATCGTCGCGATGGCGGAGCAGATCCGTTCCAATCAGCCCTCGGAGCGGCATGAAGGGACTGCCCTTCTGCGCCGCGATCAGGCCCGCATGGATCGCAGGACACGTCGCGTCCTTCAGTCGAACCGCGCCTTCCTTGACTGCGGCGTTGAAGCGGGGCGCTCCACCCGCTTCGCCGAGCGAGACGGCGCTGGTCTCAACGGTCCGGACCAGACCCGCGCCGACAAGCTGGTCGACCTGCAATCCACCGGTAGGCACGCAGACGAGATCGAGATTGCCCGCGCCATGCTCGATGATGGGCCGCGTCATGGCCATGGAGACGCCGGCGTAGTCGACCGGCAGCGCCACGCGCATGCCCGGCTCGATGTGCTTCGCCATTGCGCGAGGCTCGCTCAACACCATCATCCTCCCTGCGTTGCGTTCTATATTGTAGAACGCTATTCCAAGTTTATGTTAGGCGGATCGAGACGACCCTGTCAATCTGGCTTCACCAATGGCGCCTTCGTTTGCAGGGGATCCCGCCTCCGCATGGATCGCAGCGGCGCGCCATTGCGCCGCGATCGGGTGTCTCGACTTGACAAGACGGCGCGCTGCGCCAACAATAATTGGAATAGTGTTCTACAATATAGAACGATTTGGGAGGAGAGAATGGCTGAGCCCGCGGCTCTGCGCGCAATGCGCTCCGGCGATGCGAACGTTGGGACGTCGCCGACCGGCCGCCTCCGGGAACGCGACGCCATCGGATCGAGCATCGCGGTCCGCGACGCGGTGAAAAGATACGGCAGCTTCCACGCGGTCGACCAGATCAGCATCGACATCGAGCCGGGCGAATTCATCACGCTTCTTGGCCCTTCCGGCAGCGGAAAGACGACGCTGCTCAATCTCGTGGCCGGATTCCAGAGCCTCGACAGCGGCGAAATCCTCGTCGACGGCAAGCCTGTCCACAACGTTCCGACGCACAAGCGCGGCTTCGGCATGGTGTTCCAGAGCTACGCGCTGTTTCCGAACATGACGGTCAGCCAGAACGTCGCGTTTCCACTTCGCATGGCCGGTGTCGACCGGGCGACCGCGGAGCGACGTGTCGCCGAAACGCTGGAGATCATGCGGCTGACGGAGCATGCGACGAAGTCTCCTTCGCAAATGTCGGGCGGGCAGCAGCAGCGTGTCGCGATCGCCCGCGCGATCGTCAGGAGGCCCAAGGTCGTGCTGATGGACGAACCCCTCAGCGCCCTGGACCGGCGGTTGCGCGAGCAGATCCAGATCGAGATCCGCGACCTTCACCGGACCATCGGCAGCACGATCCTGTTCGTCACCCATGACCAGGGCGAAGCCCTGACGATGAGCGACCGCATCGCGGTACTCAACGCCGGCAAGATCGTTCAAATCGGCCGCCCGCTGGACATCTATCGGCATCCGATCGATCGCTTCGTCGCCTCGTTCGTCGGCGAGAGCAATCTGATCGAGGCTGAGATTCTGCAGAAGCGCGGATCGACGCTGACGATGAAAAGCCGCACAGGATACGTGTTCAACGCCGAAAGCCGGGACACGATCGACGTCGGGCGAGCAACGGTGCTCGTGCGTCCGGAACGCATCGCCGTGTCGAACGAACCGACTGCGAATTCCGCGCCCGTCAGCGTCACGTCTGCGATCTTCCTTGGCGAGATCCTGCGGATCGAGGCCCAGATGGAGGGCGGAGAGCCGCTCCTGATCAGGTGTACCGACATGGCCGACCGGCCCCTGCCGACCGTCGGGGATCGTCTCCACGTGAGCTGGGGCGCCGCGGACTGCTGGGTGCTTGCATGACCTCGGCATCGATCGGCGTCCAGGCGGACCGTCCTGCGGATCTCGATCTCGTCAGGAGGTTAAGGGATCCTGCGCTGCTGCTCGTGCCCGCGCTTGCGTTTCTGGCCTTCATCTACCTGCTGCCGCTGATCGATCTCATCCGCATCAGCGTGAGCGGGCCGTCGTGGTCGTCCTACTTTGAGCGGGTGTTCGCGATACCGCTCTATTGGGATTCGCTCGTCCGCACGATGCAGATCTCGGTCACCGTCGCGGGCCTGTGCCTGCTGTTCGGATATCCGACTGCGCTGCTCATCCACCGCAGCCGCGGCCTTGCGCAGGCCCTGATCGCGACCGCGATCGTGCTGCCCTATTTCATCGCCATCCTGATCCGGACCTACGCCTGGATGGTCCTGCTCGGCCGCAACGGGCCGGTCAACAAGCTGCTGGTTTCGATCGAGATATTGAGCGAGCCCGTGCAGCTGCTCTTCAATCGCGGCACGGTGCTTCTCGGCATGACCGCGGTGCTTCTGCCGTTGATGGTGCTGACGATCTATTCCAGCGTGGCGCGGCTTGATCAAAGCCTGACGCGCGCGGCGCTGGCCAGCGGTGCCGGACCCATTGCGGCGTTCTGGCGCGTGATGCTGCCACTGACCTTGCCCGGCATGGGCGCCGGCTTCCTGCTCGTCTTCGTCGCCGCGATCGGCTTCTTCATTACGCCGACCCTGCTCGGCGGACCCGGCGACCAGATGTTTGCCATGCATATCACCCAGCAGGCAGACTCGGTCACATCGGAGGGATTCCTGCAGGCGTTGGGCGTGGTGCTGCTGACGATCACCTTGGCAGTGGTCGCGGTGGCCGGACGCTTTCTGGGGTTCGAGTTCATTTGGGGCGGCCGCAAGTTGACGGAGGCTACACCAGGGAAGACAGACCTCCGCGCCGCCGATGGCAGCCGCCGCAGTCTCGGCGCCTCAGCGGCCGACGTGATCGGCTGGCCGCTTCTGAGGCTGTTCGGGCGCCTGCCCGCGAGCTGCGGGACCTGGACCGTCCGCATCATGGGCGGCCTGGTCATTGCCATACTGATCCTGCCGATCATCGTGGTGATGATCATTTCGTTCAGCAGCGCAAGCTATCTGACCTTTCCGCCGCCGGGCTTCTCGCTGCGCTGGTATGAGCAGTTCTTCTCCGACTCGAACTGGATGCGGGCGTTCTGGACCTCCCTGGTCGTCGCGGCGATGTCCGCCGGCATCGCGATCGTGCTGGGCGCCTCGGCGGCCCTCGGCATCGTCAGGAGCAGCATTCGCGGCAAATCAGCCATCATGCTGCTTCTCGTAAGTCCGATCATCGTCCCTCCGGTCGTGCTCGGCCTGTCGCTCTACAGCCTGTTCCTGCGCTTCGATCTCGTCGGCTCCGTCTTCGGCCTTGCCGCGGCGCATGCGATCGGCGGCCTTCCCATCGTCGTGGTGATCCTGTCAGCATCGCTTCAAGGCGTCGATGCCAGGCTCGAACAGGCGGCTGCCGTCCATGGCGCATCATCCCTGACGGTGTTCCGCCTGGTGACGCTGCCTGCCATCATGCCGGGCCTGGCTGCCGCGACATTCTTTGCCTTCCTGCACTCGTTCGACGAGCTGGTGCTGACGCTGTTCCTGTCGAGCGCGGAGCTGAAGACGCTTCCGCTCATGCTGTGGGGCGACATCAACTATCGGCTCAATCCGGTGCTGGCCGTGGTCTCGACGCTGGAGGTGCTTCTGGTGGTCGCAGGGCTCGTCCTCGCACGACCCGTTCTCGCCACGTCACGGAAGGCGACGTGACGCAAATCAATTTCAACTGGAGGAAAGAGAAATGCTGGGAATGAAACGCTTGCGACTATCGGCTTCCGTATTGGCCTCGGCCCTGTTCGTCGCGATGGGGACGGGCCTGGCTCAAGCGCAGAGCAACGTCGTGATCATGCAGGATCCGGGCGGCGGCTATGGCGATGCATTGCGCAAGGTCATGTACGACCCGTTCGAGAAAGAGACCGGCATCAAGGTGGTCACCGTCCAGGAGGCCCGTAGCGGCCCGCGCATCAAGGCTCAGGCCGAAGCCGGCAAAGCGCAATGGGATCTGACGTTCATCTTCGACCAGGAGACGAAGCTGCTCGGCGACTGCTGCCTGGCCGATATCGACTATTCCAAGCTGTCGGACGGAGCGAAACAGACGCTGGCGGCGATGCCGGACAAGCTGAAGCGCAAGAAGGGCGTGGCACTGCAGGTAATCGGCGTCGGCCTCGTCTACAACAAGGACAAGTACAAGGGTGAGAATGTACCGACCACCTGGGCCGACTTCTGGGACGTGAAGAAATTTCCCGGCCGGCGCTGCATGCCCGCCTGGCCGCGTTTCGTGTTCGAAGCGGCGCTGATGGCCGACGGCGTCGAGAAGAACAAGCTCTACCCGATCGACATGGAGCGGGCGCTGAAGAAGGTCAAGGAGATCAAGCCACATATCGCCAAATGGTGGACGACGTCGGCACAGCCGCCGCAGCTCCTGCTCGATGGCGAGGCCGACATGTGCATGGCCTACACCGGTTCGATGAGCAAGCTCGCCCTGGAGGGCGCCCCAATCGAGCTGACCTTCAATCAGGGCTTCGTCTACTACGACTTCTTCTCGATCCCCAAGGGGGCGCCGAACTACGACAACGCGCTGAAACTGCTGTCCTGGCGGCTCGAGCCCAAGCGCGCGGCGCAGCTCACCTCGACCTTCCCGGTCGCCCTTCCCTCCCCGATCGTGTTCGAGGCCGCGACCGACAAGAAGCTCGCGCGCTACTGGGCCAACAACCCGGACAACGTCTCGAAAGCGATCGAATGGAGCCCGGATTATTGGGGCGCGACTTCGCCGGCCGGAAATTCCACCAATGAAGAGTACGGGCAGGAGAAGCTCAACGCCTTGCTGGCCCAGTAGGCAGGCTGATCAGCCCCGATCCGAAAGGATCGGGGCTGATTCCACACCCGGGCTATTGCCGTTCGCGCGGCCATGCTAGATCGAGTGAAAGATCATTCTATTTTGGCTGGTGGATGGATAAGGCTTTTACCAAGGGACTGCGTCTCCTGGAAGCACTTGCTCTGAGCGAGCAGCCCCGCGGGGTCACGGACCTCGCGAGCGAGCTGAAGCTCACCAAGAGCAACGTGCATCGGCTGCTGATGACTTTGCAGTCCCAAGGCTATGTGCGCCAGATCCCTCCGCACAGCACTTACGAGCTCACGACCAAGATCTGGGCGCTCGGCAGCCATGTCATCCACCGGATGGATCTCATCAACGTCGCGCGACCGGCAATGACCAAGCTTGCCGAGATCACCGGCGAAACCATTCACCTGTCCGTGCTCGAAGATACCGACGTCGTCTACGTCGATAAGATCGAAAGCGCTCACCATATCCGCGCCCATACGAGCGTGGGCATGCGCGCACCCGCTTTCACCATGGCGACGGGAAAGGCGATGCTCGCGCATATGCCTGATGACTACCTGGAACGATTCCGGCCGCATCTGAGGCGCTACACCGAAACGACGCGAACGACGATCGAGGAACTGCGGGAGGACATCGAGCTGGCACGCGCGCAAGGCTACTCCTCCGTGCTGCATGGCGAATGGCGCGAGGGCATCGCGGCCTGCGCTTGCGCGATCCTCGGCCGCTCCGGCGAACTGGTGGGAGCGATCGGCATGTCCGGCCCCGACACCCGCGTCAAGCGCAAGCAGATCAAGGAATATTCGGTTCACGTCATGGAGGCGGCCCGGACCATCGGCGCCGCCCTCGGCTATTCCAGCAGGCCGGCGGCGTACCCTGCCGTGAGAGGCGATTCTACACCGTCACATCAATTGCGACGCGCCCGTTGATCTTGTTTCCTTTTGGAGGGCATCCTGGCTCGTACCCTTGCGCGCCGAAAAGCGTCAGGTGACAGGAAAGTCCGCAAGTCCCTCCGTCTCGCCAATTGCTCCGCATCACGATAGCGCCGGAAGTGTCGCTGACGCCTCCGATATCAGTCGCCTCGAGACCTCGCGCCTGCCGACGCGGGAGATCTGCGACAGGACAACCGCAATCTCCTCGGCAACAATGGGCCATCGCACGACGTCAGAAATGCCGGCCCCCAATAGCGCATCGGCACCGATCTCGAATGCCGTCTTCGTCGCAAGGACGATCGGAATCAACGGAAGCTCGCGATGCAGCACGGTGGCCAGTTCAAGGGATTGCCCGAGCGAGCCGACCGGACCCACGACCACGAAATCGAACCGGTCGCGAGCTGCTTTGGACGCGGAACGTGCGGCCTCAGCCGTGGCGAAGCCCACGGCTTCGAAGCCGAGCGCAGCAATCATTTCCTCGTCACCGCGAAGGCGGTGAATGTCGCCGGCTACGAGCATCACGACCTTGCCCGGTCCTGTCGTATGCTCAGGCAGACGCTGCTCCGGGAGGGCCGCCGCCGTGGCCCGCGGCAACCAGACGTCGAAATGGCTGCCCTCGCCCGGACAACTGCGCACATTGATCCCCCCGCCGTGGTCGAGAACGATCTCCTTCACCGTTGCGAGTCCCAATCCGTTTCCGCTGGACCTCGTCGTGAAGAACGGCTCGAATATCCGGTCCAATGTCGGTCCGTCCATGCCCGCCCCCGTGTCCGAAACCGAAATTCGCACGTACTGGCCAGGCTCGATCTTGTCGTGGCTGAGGCAGATCGGGTCGAGCACCTCATGCAGCTCGATCTCGATCTCAATTCGTCCTGACTCCGGCATCGCGTTCGCCGCGTTGTTGCACAGGTTCATGATGACCTGTTGCAGCTGCACGCTCTCGCCAATGACGATCAATCCGGCCGGATGCTGTCTGACCACCATTTCAATCCGGGGCGGCAGCGCAACGCGCAACAGCGAGACCGTTTCGGCGACGAGCGCACCTATGCTGACGGAGTCGCGACGAATATCGGAGCGACGGCCGAACATGAGGATTTGACTGACGAGATCGCGGGCCCGGTCTGCGCTTCGCCGTATCCCGGCGAGATGGCGCACCAGTGCCGGGCTGGAGCGGGCGTGCTCCTCCATCACTTCGGCATATCCGAGGATTCCTCCCAGGATGTTATTGAAATTGTGAGCGATGCCGCTGGTGAAAGTGCCGATCCTCTCCATGCGGCGCGCCTGCTGCAAGCGCTTTTGCAGGCGATTTCGCTCCTCGTCGACACTTTGCCGCTCGACGGCATGGATGAAAGTGTCCAAGGCCATACGCAGGAGAACGAGTTCGCCAGCGTGAGAAACGCGACACTTGCAGCCGACGGCATCGAAGCCGAACGCGACCATGCGGCCTTGACGATCGCTATTGATCGCACATGCCCATCCCCCGAGACCCATGCCCTCCAGGAAGAGCTTGTTATCGCCCACGGGCATACGGCGCACGTCGGGCACGTGGACGACTCCTTCCCCGTCGACCATCCGGCAGGCCAGATCAACCGCGGCTTCAGGCCAGCCGGGCGGGAACTCCCTGCCCGGCTGATGCCAGACATACGACCGTGTGGTCGCGCCGGACACGACGACATAGACGCGATCAGATCCTGCAAAAGTTCCGAACGAAGCGATGGCTCGCTGGATTTCCGCTTCGACGCCTTGCGGCGTCGCATTGATGAAATTCATCGATATGTCCGCAATAATGTGTTCCAGCGCCGCGCGTCGATGCAGCGCGTTGGCACGTGATCTCAATCGGAGACCGAGATAGATCAGGAATGCTATCAGCGCGATCGAGGAGCCGTAGAGCATTACGCGATAGAAGCGGGCCGAATTTCGCGAGGTGACCTGCAGGTCCAGGATAGTCGCGCGCAAGGCCGCCTGATCCTGCTCGTGTCGCAGCGACAACATCTTCTTCAGGATGTTGTCGACCGAAGGCAGCAGCCGATGCAGCAAACGGCCATGGGCGAGGAAGGGCTCGATCTGGACCACCTGCCCGGATTCGGCCGCCTGCCCGTCCAGTTCGTCCAGGCGATCCTCGGCTTCCTTGACCGCAGTCGACGACGTGTCCAACGTCAAGTGGAGGATGGCCGTCCCCGCGGACCTGATGGCGAGGTCCAGATCGCGGCGGTCCGAATTCGCCGCGAAACGCGCGAAGAAGGACAGCGAGTTGTGCATGACCGCATTCTGGCTCTTGAAATACTCGACCAGTTGCTCCTGGCGGTCCACCGAGGCGGCGAGCCGGTTGACCATGTCGGCGGTCCGACCGTCGACCTCGACGGTTGCGCGCAAGCGGGCGATGGCCTTGTGCAGCCCATCGATCTCGCTGACCAATGGGTCATAATTGAGTAACAGGCCCGCGCGGGCGGTGAAGAGGTCACGGTACAGCGCGTCCTCGATCATGCCGAAACGATCGATCTCGATCAGTGCACGATCATAATGCTCCGCCTCCGGATTCACCGCGCGCCATGAGAACCAGGTCAGCAGAACCGACAGCCCGATCACGACCGCCGCCCATCGCGCGGCCCTCATGGCGCCGCTCCGGTCAAGGGTTTGCCACGGTAGTTGCCCGTTAAGGTTCCGAGGAAGGCAACCAGCGAGGCGACCTGATCATCGTTCAACGTCCGATCGAGCTGCGCAGCCGCCATCCGGCGCACAGCGTCTTCGAGAGTGGCGGCGCTTCCGTCGTGGAAATAGGGAGCGGTAACGGCGACATTGCGCAGGCTCGGCACACGAACCCGGAAAGGCCCGCGTGCAACCAGGGGGCGGAAGATGCCCTGACGGGCGATCAGATTGCCCCCGACGTTGACGCCTTGATGGCACGCGCTGCAACCGAAAGCCTTGAAGGTCTTGTAGCCCTCGAGTTCGGCCGGAGAGAGCGCGGATGCATCGCCTGCGAGCCACCGATCGAAGCGGCTGTCCGGCGTGAGCAGGGATCGCTCGAATGTCGAGATGGCATCGAGCAGGCTGTCGCGATCGACGTCGCGGCCGTAGGCAGCACGAAACTGCTTGTTCAGGGCCGCATCGGCCTTCAACTTCAGCACGACGTCGGCAACAGTGCTGCGCATGCTGGTGGGGCTTCTGATCGACTCCTCCGTCTGATCGGAAAAACTGCGAAAACGGCCTTCCCACGTCAGACGAAAGCTCAGAGCTGCATTGAACACGGTGAGCGTGTCGAGCTGCCCTGAGGCCGGATTCCGGCTCCTACCTCCACCCGCTCCATTGGTGCGGAGGTCGTGGCAGGATGAGCAGGCAAACCTCCCGTCGGCGGACAGCCGCGTATCGCCAAACAGGCGCTCGCCCAGAGCGAGTTTTCGGGGATCCGCCGGCGGCGGCGGCGGGATCGGCGTGATCGGCTCGCCATCGGCTTCGATCGGGGCCGTCGAAGAAGATACCGTCGACGGCCCGAGGCCGGCAAACGTTCCTGCAAGTAACACTGTTGCGCAGACGGCTGCCACAATCGATTTCATCTCAGATCGATTTCACCTTTGACTGCGTTTTCGATATCGAGACGACAAAGCCCCATGTCTCGCAGGAGACGATCATCGAGCTGACGCAGTTCGGCCACGGAGCGCCGCACGGCCCTGCGTTCGGCGATCGATCTGCCCAGCGCCAGCGCCGCCGCGCCGATCGATGCGTACCAGGCTGGGGACGATTGCGCCGGCTGACTGACGAGGGGAACGTTGGACATGAACGGCTGCGCATCCGGTAGCGGCAGTGGCCGATGCGATTCCACGTCCTCGACCGGAAGGCTCACCTGACGCGCGATCAAGCGCAGGTTTCCCCGACCCGTGTGCGCCCGATCGCTCTTCGCCCGATCGGAAACGGGCTCGAGCTCGACTTCCGCTTCGCGTTCTTCCGGCACAGCATAGTATGGATACATCGCACAAGCATAGGCGGCACAACCAGCAAGAAACTCGGCAGTCAGAACGGAGCCAACGGTCACCGTGAAATCGACAAGCGCCTTGGCCGGGACCATCGCCGATCGTGCGAGGACATTCGTGAAGCGCCTCGTCGCCTTCGGCTGAAGCGCACCTTCTTCGATTCGCGCGGGCGAGGATGAGGGCCTTATTCCGGGCAGAGATCGTTCGTGCCGCACACGTTCGTCAGGTCGCTCCTGGATCGCGCTTCGTGGACCATCGTATGTTGTCTTCTTGACCATCAGCATGATCGTCTCCATGTCGTTTGCATGGGAGACTCTGCTGCCGTCACGTTTCCATGACATTCCAACGCGGGCCAAAACGACTACATCCGTAATACGAATCCGGCACATTCGAAGCGGCGCGCCGCCGCCGAATGGGTGGCTCCTCACCCCTCCGACCGTCAAAGCCGCTCCACCGATAGCGTGAAGACATAGCCAATGCCGCGTTCGGTCCGGATGACGGACGGCACACTCGGATCTGTTTCCAGCTTGCGGCGCAGCCGGAGTACCTGCACGTCGATGCTCCGGTCGTATACATCCTCGTGCAGACGCGTCGCCTGCAGGAGATGCTCACGGGACAGCGGTTTCTGCGGCGCATCGAGGAAGGCCATCAGCAGCGCATATTCGCCTTTCGTAAGGCCGACTGGTTCGCCGTGCGAATTTGTCAGCCGACGCAGGCGCCGATCGACCTCCCAGCTGCCAAAGCGCCAGCGGCCTTTCTCGGCATCACGCTGCTGGGCCAGGGACGGGACGGCCTCTCGTCGTCTGAGAACGGCTTTGATGCGGGCGACGAGTTCCCTCAGGCCGAAGGGCTTCGTCAAATAGTCGTCCGCGCCCAACTCAAGGCCGATCACGCGATCGATCTCGTCGCGCCGATGCCCCGTCGTGATGATGACCGGCACGTCCGATTGAGCGCGTATCTCGCGTAGCAGATCCAGACCGTCCTCTTGACCAAGGCGAAGATCGAGCACCACGAGGTCCGGTGAATTGCGGAGAAGAAGAGCCGGGACCTCCTCTCGCCGCGAAGCAGAGAGGGTCCGAATGTCATGGTCTTCGAGATAGTTGGTCACCAGATGCCGCATAGTCATGTCGTCCTCGACGACAAGACAGAGTGGCACCCGGCGCTTTGAGGTGTCGCTTGGGGGCAATGGAAGATCCGACCGCATCAATTCCGAGGATGGGTGGCAAGCGCGGTCGGTCTTGCAGTCTTTTGGGTGTTCCATATCGCGGCTCCCCTGAAGATATAGGAAGGCCCCCCGAACCGCAGCACACGTTTTTGAGAGTTGCTGTCAGAAAGCATCTGGTGTCCGGCCTCTGGCAAGCGGCGAAGCGCCCCAACTCGCGATGATTACAATGGTAACAAGGCGGCTCGCACATGAGCATTGGGATCACAACCGATCACGCCGATATCAAGGCGGCATTGAGCACGGCTCAACGAACGTAACCTTCTTTCGATTGTTAGCCGAACGATATCACTCGCGAAGGAGGAGACTCGTGCCTGACAAAACGAACAGCCGTCGTGATTTTCTGAGAATCGCCGGAGCCGCCGCAGCTGGGACCATCCTGGCGCCGTCGCCGGCAACTGCCGCGCAGCAGCCCCCTCACGGAGACAGAACCATGACCAATCGCGCAAAACAGATCTTCACATCGGGACACCGCTTGGGGCTCGGCGGTGTGCCACTGGGCAACGAGTTCGAGGTCGTCACCGACGAAGACGCCATCAAAACGCTGGAAGCGTCCTGGAAAGCCGGCATCCGCTACTTCGACGTTTCACCGTGGTACGGGTTGGGCGCTGCCGAGCGGCGCTTCGGCATGTTCTTGCACAATCAGCCTCGCGACAGTTATCTGATCTCCACCAAAGTTGGAAAGTTGCTCAAGGCATCTCCAAAGAACGATGCCAGATCGAATTTTCCGTACGGAAATTCGCCGAACAACGTTGTTTTCGACTATTCGGCTGACGGCGTGAAGCGTTCGATCGAAGACAGTCCCCAGCGGCTCGGTATCGATCGCATCGACGTCGTGTTCGTGCACGATATATCCTCGGACAACAAACTGCTGCCACGCCCGTGGCAGGAGGAGTTCGCGATCGCGATGAAGGGTGCCTTCCCCACGCTGTCCAGGATGCGGGAGGAGGGCATCATCAAGGCGTGGGGGATCGGCGTAAACACGCCGGAACCGATCCTGCGCGTCATGCAGGAGGCGGACCCTGACGTGTGCCTGCTCGCCTCGCAATACTCCCTGATCGATCATGCCAATGCGCTGAACAATCTCTTCCCGGTCGCACGGCAAAAGAACATGAGCTTCGTCGTGGGATCATCCCTCAATGCCGGCTTCATCACTGGTAGTTCGCGATACAATTACGGCCAGAACAGCTGGAAGATCCCGGCGGAGCATATCGTCAAGCGAGACAAGCTGCGCGCCATCGCCAACCAGTTCGGCGTTGATCTTCGCACGGCCGCGCTGCAGTTCTCGTCAGCACCGGATGTCGCCGTATCGCTGGTCGTCGGCGCCCACACGGAAGCTCAGGCCCTGGCCAATGCCAGCTCGATGATGGCAACCGTTCCTCCGGGCTTTTGGGAAGAGCTGAAGCGCCAGCGGTTGATCGAAGACAACGCGCCGCTGCCCCAGTTCCCCGCCTAGCGCCCGCCAACTCGCCGCTCTGCAACAGCGGCCCACGATGCCCTCCGCTGTTGCTGGGCGCCCTCGGAACCGAGCCGCTGCCGCTGCCGAGGCGTCGCTGGTGCCTCCGAGGGGCCCACTGACGATCTACTACCCGGGCCGGCGCCAGACGCCGCCGGGGCTCCGGCAGTTGATCGACACGATCAGGGACATGGAGCGCCTGCCCAAGCTGGCCTGATCGTCCCCATCCGCGTCGCGAAAACAATCATCGCGCGGCGAGCTCCATTCCATCGCTTCCGCCGCGGCCTTCGCCGCCGATCGAACCCGGCGTTTGACCGAACCGGCAGCGGAACCTGCGATGAAAGTTGGTATAGTCGCTGTAGCCGGAGGCGTAGGCGATATCACTGATGGACTGGCTGGTTCTCAAGGCCGACCTGCGCTTCAAGAGGGCAAGGGCATGATCGAGACGCACTGCGTTGATGAATTGAGTGCACGTCGAATGTCTCTGCGTGAAGAGTTTCTGGAGATAACGCAAGGAAATTCCGGCCTGGTCCGCGACATCGCCGGGGCCGAACGCCGGATCGGCAAAGCCGCCCCTGACGATTGCACAAATTCGCGCGAACAGCTTGTCGGTATGGCGGAGAACGTCCTCACCTTCGGATGGCGCAAAAAGTGCGCCGATCAAATCGTAGATGGCCAGACGCATATAGGCATCCGCCGCAGTTGATGGACAGGCCCCGTTTTCGACGTCCTCATGAAGCAGCTGGCGGAGCAAACGCGCGGCGGTCGTGCCCCTGCCCTCGCAAGGGCATTGCGGCTCCGACCCGAGATGAGACGTCACCGATCGACGCGACAGTTGCAGCGAAGCCCAATGGCCACCCGCCTCGGCCAGATACGTGGTGGGCAGCGCCGCATCGACGAGCGCAACGTCACCGACGTCAAGCTCCGTCGTCCGATCGTTCTGCACGACCATCGATCGGCCGGTCATCTGAAACAGGACATAGTAGTGGTCGATTGCGTCGGCACGGACGTCGCGATGCGTGCGCTCGAGTGTTCGGGCATTGAAACTCACGTCCACGGCCTTGAAACCGCAGATATTTCGCGCGCGCGCCCGGCCCGAAAAGGCCTCCGGATCGATTCCGCCGGGACTGTAGCGCCCGCAAATCGTACGGACCGCATCCCGCCACGCATCGTAATCCAGACTTGGCGCGCCGAAAAAGTCGTCACTCACACCGCCCGAATGCATGGCCATCCTCCTGGGAGGCCGAAGTCTAGTCAGCAGAGCACCCGGACCAAAGTGGACATCGCATCACGATCGTTCACGACACAGGCACTCCACACAGCAGTAGGACATCAAGCCGGTGGTCTCCGTCCAAGCAGAAAGGGCGCGGCAGTCCAGTGACGTGAGTCTGGCGCCGTCCCTATTCTGGTCACTCGCCAAGGTCGCCGTGCCAGCATCGACGGCGACATATCGGTCATCCTCGGAGAGTCCCGTCATGTCATCGAGCATCCTAGAACGCCTGGAAGCGGCCGTTGTCGAGGACGCCGCCAATGGGCTGTTTCGTTGCGACCGCGAGATCTTCACCTCCGCCGAATTCTTCGAGCTGGAGATGAAGCACATATTCGAGGGGAACTGGGTCTATCTCGCGCACGAAAGCCAGATCGCCAACAACAACGACTATTTCACCACGTGGATGGGGCGCCAGCCCGTCTTCGTCGCACGCAGCAAGGACGGCGCGATCAACGCATTCATCAATGCGTGCAGCCATCGCGGCGCAATGCTCTGCCGCTACAAGCGTGGCCGCAAGATCACATTTGCCTGTCCGTTTCACGGCTGGACCTTCAGCAGTTCGGGCAAGCTACTGAAGGTCAAGGATGCGGACGATGCCGGATATCCGGAGCAGTTCAACAAGGCGGCCTCGCATGATCTGAAGGCGATTGCCAGGCTCGACAATTATCGCGGCTTCCTCTTCGGCAGCCTCAACCCCGCGGTGAAACCGCTGACGGAATATCTCGGCGAGGCCAGAAAGATCATCGACCTGATGGTCGATCAATCTCCCGACGGCCTCGAGGTCCTGCGCGGCTCATCGACCTACATCTACGACGGAAACTGGAAGATGCAGGCCGAGAATGGTGCCGACGGCTATCATGTGTCATCGGTCCACTGGAACTACGTGGCGACGACGAGCCGTCGCAACGCGGCGACGGACAGCATCAAGGCAGTCGACGTCGGCAAGTTCAGCAAGCAGGAGGGCGGCTACTATTCATTCGCAAACGGCCATCTGGTGCTCTGGTCGAGATGGGCCGACCCTACATCACGTCCGCTTTACGCGCATCTCGACGATCTCACGGCGAGACATGGACGGGCCAAAGCGCAATGGATGGTCGAAAACCTTCGCAATCTCTGCGTCTATCCAAACCTTTACCTGATGGACCAGATGAGCTCCCAGATACGCGTGGCCCGGCCGCTGGCAGCGGACAAAACCGAGGTGACGATCTACTGCATCGCGCCGAAGAACGAGCCGCCGGCAGAGCGGGCACGACGCATTCGTCAGTATGAGGACTTCTTCAACGCCAGCGGCATGGCAACGCCTGACGACCTCGAGGAATTCCGGGCATGCCAGCAGGCCTACATGGCAAGAACCATGCGTTGGAACGACCTGTCGCGCGGCTCGTCGCAATGGATCGAGGGAGCGGACGAAGAAGCCAAGGCCATTGACCTTCATCCACTGAGGAGCGGCACCAAGACCGATAGCGAAGGTCTTTTCCTCGTCCAGCACAGCTACTGGCTGGACACGCTGCGACAAGCGGTACTGCACGGAGACGGAACTTGAGCACGCCACGGCGGCACCAGCCGTCTTCGTGACTATCAAGGCAACAGGAGCACGACATGTCAAAGAACATCGAAGGAAAGATCGTCGCAATCACCGGCGCTTCGAGCGGGATCGGCGCGGAGACGGCCAAGCTGCTGGCGTCCAAGGGGGCGATCGTGGCGATAGGCGCCCGCCGCCGCCAACGGCTCGACGCGATCGTCGCAGAGATCGATAGAGCGGGCGGGAGAGGCAAGGCCTATACCGTCGACGTGGTGAAACGGGTCGACGTCGCCAACTTCATCGAGGGCACAGTGAAGGATTTCGGCCGCATCGACGTTCTCGTGAACAATGCCGGCGTCATGCCCGTCGCTGCGCTGTCCGAGTGCCGCATCGACGAGTGGGACCGCATGATCGACGTCAACATACGTGGCGTCCTCCACGGCATTGCGGCGGCCCTGCCCGTCTTCCAGAGGCAGAAGTCAGGACAATTCGTCAACCTGAGTTCCGTGCTGGGCTTCAAGGTCTTCGCGCCGGGCGGGACCGTCTACTCGGCAACGAAATTTGCGATCCGGGCGATCTCCGATGGCCTACGCGTCGAAGCTGGGGATGGGATCCGGGTCGCATCGATCGAGCCCGGCATCGTCGATAGCGAGCTCAAGCACAACACCACCGGCGCCGCAAAGGACATGGTGATGGGCTTCTACCGGCAAGCAATTCCGGCGGAGTCCGTGGCAAGGGCGATCGCATATGCGATCGAGCAGCCGGCCGACGTGGATATCAGCGAGATCGTGGTCCGCTCCACCGGTCAGCCGCTGTAGATGGCGGACAATCGGCGCACGGCTGCCCGCTACGTCAGGAGCAAGGGTGGCCGCATCGGCGGCCAAGAGAGCTTCAACCTCGTCGCCGGTCGCTCGTTGGCGGCCGGCGACACCCCACACAACTGTGCGCAGCGCTGCTGGAAAGCCGCCAGGCTTGCGACAGCGCTCGGCGCGACTTCATGGCGATGAAGCATGACCACCATCACCCGACCCGATCTCGAAGCATTTCTCTATGCCGAGGCCCGCGCCCTCGACGATCGCGACTGGGACACCTGGCTGACCTTCTATGCTCCGGATGTGCGGTTCTGGATGCCAGCCTGGGATGACGACGACTGCCTGGTCGAGAATCCTCAGACCGACATTTCCCTGATCTACTACCCCAGCCGCAGCGGCCTCGAGGATAGGGTCTTCCGCATCAAGACCGAACGGTCGAGCGCCAGCACCCCGGAGCCGCGCACGCTCCACAATATCTCCAATATCGAGATCACCGCTAAAGCAGACGGAATCGTCGATCTCCGGTTCAACTGGCTGACGTTGAGCTATCGGTACAAGACGATCGACAACTATTTCGGCGTGTCGTTCTACACGATCGACGCGACGGGGCATCGTCCGCTGATCAAAGCGAAGAAGGTCGTGCTGAAGAACGACTACATTCATCACGTGATCGACATCTATCACATCTGACGTCGCCGGGCAGGTCGACGGCGCATGCTTCGACATGAAGGGAGATGCCGTCCGGCTTAGCCTTGGCGGCACCCGAGTTCAGGATTTCCTCCGCATATCCCCGATCGTGCCAAAGCTTGGTTCGGCTTGGCCATCCGACAGCCATCTCGTCAACGCGGCAGCCGAAAGCGCGCGGCCCAGGCGCGCTGACTGACCGCACCACAGCGGGGTGAAATCCGTGCGCCCTTGACGTTCGGATGCAGCACGCAACGGCGCCAGCGGAGCCGCCGGAACGGGGAACTCGGGCATGTCGATCCCGATCGGGCCAAGCTCTCGAACGACCCGCGTGTCGCATACGCGCGCCGGCCGTCCGGTGAAGATGTTGGTGATCACCGTTTGCTCGGGCGGCGTCGAGCGTGCCGCCTCTCGATACAGAGGGGAGACGTTCGCTTCCTCGCAAAACAGAAAGGCGGTACCGACCTGGACGCCCGAAGCCCCGAGTGCGAATGCTGCAGCAACTCCCCTGGGATCGGCGATGCCCCCGGCTGCTATGACAGGTACCCGTACTGCATCGACGATTTGCGGAACGAGGGCCATGAGACCGACCTGCCGAGTGGGATCCCGGTGCAGAAACGTGCCTCGATGCCCACCGGCTTCAAATCCCTGGGCAATAATCGCATCACAACCGGAATCCTCGAGCCACAACGCCTCTTCGACGATGGTTGCCGACGACACGATCTTCGCACCCGTCCTGCGCACTCGTTCGAGCAGGTGCTTCGGCGGAAGACCGAAGTGAAAACTGACAACCTCCGGCGAGATCTCCTCCAGCAGATCGCAATGTGCGCTCCCGAAGACCGGAATGGGAGAGCCGGAGCCGGAGGCGGACTGCTCGGAGGTCAGCCCGAGTTCGCGATAGTACCGCGTCAGACGCTGCAACCAGGCCTCCTCACGCCGCCGGTCCCGTGTGGGCGCCTCATGACAAAGAAAATTCATGTTGAGCGGCTTCGGCGTGCGCCGCCGTATTTCACCGACGATGCTACGGGTTTGTTCCGCACTGAGACCGGACGCGGGAAGCGAGCCGAGACCACCTGCTTCGGCAACTCCGATGACCATGTCGGTTGTCACTATGCCGAGCATCGGAGCCTGGATGATCGGCAGATCAATTCCGAACAAGTCAAGTATGGGTCGAGGATAAACGCTCAACACTCTCTCCCGTATCCTGACACCCGGAGATCCCTCCGGTGGTCACCAACGTCCGGCGTTGGCGCCGCCATCGACGTGCAATATCTCCCCGGTCACGAAGGATGCATTGTCGAGGTAGAGGACCGCGTCGACGATATCCTGAATTTCCCCAATGCGCCCGATCGGGTGCATCGTCGCGAGAAACCCATGGCTCTCGGGGGCATGCATCGGCGTACGAACCACGCCGGGAGCTACCGCATTCACACGGATGCCCTTATCCGCGTATTCGATCGCAAGCGACCGTGTCGCCGCGTTGACGCCACCCTTGGTGATTGCCGTCAAAGCCGCGGGCAATCCTTTCACCGGCTGCTCGGCCAGGAGACTGGACGTAATGTTGATGATGTGGCCGCTCGCCTGACGAAGCATCTGGGCAATGGCCAGCTGCGAGATGTGAAAGAAACCTCCGAGATTGACCTGGACGAGGTTCGCAAACTCGCCTTCCGTGTACTCGGTGAAGGGCTTCGACAGGAAGGCACCGGCATTGTTGATCAGGGTATCGAGGCGGCCGAAGCGCTCTCTTGCCGCCTGGATCACGAGCCTGGCGGTTTCGGGCCGTGAGACGTCGCCGGCCACCTCGACAAGATCTGGCCGGCCGCTGCTGGTGATGTTTCGCGAGCAGGCGACGACGCGGTAGCCGTTGTCGAGGAATTTCTCGACTATTCCGGCGCCGATGCCCCGGGATGCCCCGGTCACCACAGCCACTTTCTCCGAATTGCTCATCGTTCCTCTCGCATCGAGACAATCGCACTCGGGCCAGCGTGACAAGATCGGCGATATCCGTCTTGGCAGTTTCGGACGGCTGCGTCAGGTTTACGTGACAGACGTAAATCGCTCATGTCTCGGCGCGCTTCCGTGGTGCCTGCGGGACGCTGCGACCGAACAAAGCCCACGCTCCGCCGGTTAGAATGCCTCAACCGGGGGAGTGAACAGATAGCCGATAGCGCGTTGGGTCTTGATGATCTCCGGCGCACGCGGATCAATCTCGAGCTTGCGTCTGAGACGCCAGACCCGCACATCGATGCTCCGATCGAACACATCCTCGTGGATTCGGGTCGCATGGAGCAATTGCTCGCGCGAGAGCGTCTGCTGCGGTGCTTCGAGGAAAGCGACGAGCAGGACGTATTCGGCTTTCGTCAGCACCAGGGGACTTCCGTCGGGCCTAACCAGCCGCCGGGCGCGGCGTTCGAGCGTCCACCCGCAGAACCTGAACCCGCCGCGCTGCGAGCCGTTCGTCCGAGCCGTCCGGCCGCAGTTCTGCCGCCGAAGCACGGCGCGAGCGCGCGCGAGCAACTCCCTCAGGCCGAAGGGCTTGGCGATATAGTCGTCGGCCCCGAGCTCGAGGGCAATTACGCAACTGATCTCGTCGCAGCGGTCGCCGGTCGCGATAATGGGAACGTCGAAGCGGGATCGAAGCTCCCTCAAAAGGTTCAAATCGCTGTCCTGGCCCAGTTGCAGGTCGAGAATGAGCAAGTCTGGATGATTGCAGGCGAAGTATCGACTGATCTCATGCCGGCGGCAGATTGAGTGAACGGCAAATTGATGATCTTCGAAAAGATTAACGACCGACGAGCGCGTTTCCGGGTCGTCCTCGACAAGGAGGATATTGTGCGCGGCGCTGGCGGTTGCACCCGCACTGTCGCGAATCCGAGCCAAGCCGGAGTGGGCGGAGGTCTTCTCCGCCGCATTCTCAACCGGCCCGGGGGCTCTCAGGGGAGCCAACATGTTTCACCTTCGCTCGAAACAACCAATGCGTTTCAGCTAGGTGAACGTTCAAGACCGTTCTTGGCCGTTTCGGAAGTCCGCATCAACTAATTGCGATCGACCGTTCTGGCCGTTCGCTGGATGATGAGGTTGGCTTCGTCCATTCCGTCGGCGCCGATGCGTAGCTCGCGCGTGAAGAATTGCGTCGGTGCCTCGCCCACGAGATCATGGAACTCGCCGATGAGATGGGCCTGATCGGAAAGACCACAGGCATGGGCGACCTGCGCCCAGGAGCGGTCGAGGCGCCGCTCGGCGAGAATTCTCTGAAACCGCGCAAGGCGCGCAAACCGCTTCGGGCTGAGGCCGAAGGCTCTCTTGAAGCCGCGTGACAGGTTGCGCTCGCTGGTGCCGAGCAGCGCGGCCAGCGTGCTGACGGGCATGGCCGGATTTTTTCTGAGATAGGCAGCCGCGCGGTTGGCGAGACTGTCTATTTGGGGACTCAGCTGCCGAAGCAGGAAGGCCTGGACACCGGCGATCCGCTCGTGGCTCGTCCTCGCCCCGGCGAGCAGGTCGTCACACATATCGACTTCCCAATTGCCGAACAGATCCCCGAGATAGAGACTGGCGTTCGCGAACTCCCTGAACGGAGCCTTGACGATGCGGCTGGCTGCGTCCGGCCTGAGGCAGACGATGACGGCTCCGAACGCTCCCGTGGGGAACAGAGTGAGAGCATGCGACTGAACATGGGTAGCGCATTTTGACGGAAGGACCGTCTTGCTCTGTGCAATTCTGGCCGGCTTCCGGTACTGGCCGATCAGCTGCAAGGATGTGCCGGGCGGGCACTTGATCGTAACCGACTTGGCGAAATCGCCATCGGGAATGTCACAGTCCCAGATTGCTTCGATGATGTCGGATAGTGGGAACGATCGAAAACACCTCAGAACACCAGGCTGCTCCTGCACCGAAATGGTCGCACCGCCGCCGATCGGATATTCCACAACGTTCATTCAGTATGACACTCTGTTGTCGCAGGAGGCGAGGGCTGAGCAACTGGTGAGACTATCGACGCTTCACGTAGTTACAGCCGCGACCGCGATCAACTCACGTCTCTGTCAGGCAGGGAGGGATACGAGGCCGCTCCCGGACAGAGGCAGGGCAGTCGGATCGCGGCCGGGACGGTGGAGCCGCCAAAGACGCGATCGAGGTGGTCTCACCGCAACAGTTCGGCAACGGCAGCACGCGTCGCCGCGTTCTCGTGGGGCAGACCGATCGTGATACGGACCCAGCGCTCAAGCGGCGGAAAGGCGCGGCCAATGTCGATACCTTTGCTCCGCAGGGCCGCAGCTATCTCGGTCTGAGGACGGTCGGCCTCGAAGAAGATGAAGTTTGCCTGCGAGTCGGAGTGGCGAAGCTTCAGACTGGCGAGCAACTGGTACCATTTGTCTCGCTCGGCGGCGACCTTTGTGCGCGTCGTCGCCACATAATCGATATCTCGTATGCTTGCTGCCGCCGCCACGAGGGCGAGCCGATCAAGTGCGTCGACCCGGCCGAACCCGGCCCGCTTAAGCGACGTTGCGAGCGCCGGAGGCGCCGCCGCATAGCCAAGCCCGAGACCGGCCAATCCGAACATCTTGTCGAAGGTCCGGAACACGACCACGTTCTCGCCCGCCCGAACGAGATCCATGACCGTTCGCTTCTCGAAATCAGGATCGAACTCCAGATAGGCCTCGTCGACAATGACGGCCGTTTGCTTCGACATCGCGCGAACGTGAGCGCGAAAAGCAGCCGGATCGCTGACAGTGCCCGACGGATTATGAGGATTGACGAGGTAGATCGCCCGCGTCCGTTCGCTGACTTTGGCAGCAATGGCGTCAAGATCGTTCTCAAGCCTCGAATTGAGAGGAACGCCGACCACGACCCCGCCACTTGGACGCGCCGCATCCACCAAAGCCGCATAACCCGGCTCGGAATAGATGAACTCGGCTCCGAGCGGCGCGCCCTGGGCGAGATGTGATCCGAGAGGCTTGAGGATATCGCCGATCACGATCTGGTCGTCCGGCACGCGTTCGCGCAAGGCCAGCAACTCCGTGAGTGCAGCTCCGAGATCCCCTCCATAGCGGCACAGTTCGCCAAGTTGATCGCGGACCGCCGCGAGCGCGCGGGGCGATGGGCCGAACGGGTTCTCGTTCAGTGAAAGCCGGATGAGATCCGATTGTGCAACGCTGGCAGCTGCGGGTTTTGCGAGCCCGCTCAGTGCAAGGCAGCTGGTGATCAGACAGTCGCGACGGTTCAAGGATGCGGCTCCCATTTTCAGTTCGCCAAGCCGCCACCCGGCAGGTGACGTTTGAGGCCAGGGAGCCTGAGGCACCGCGATGTCCGCATCATTGCGGATCGGCAAAATCATGCTACGGCTGCAACATTCGCAGCCTCTTTCGCAACATCGTCGCCTGTCGACTGGGGCGGCTGGCATTATGCCGTACGTGGCGGAGCGTTCCGAACGGCACCGCTGCGAGCCTGCCGCTGCGAGCCGCAGCTTCCCGCCGTTGAGCTGGTAGCCGCCGCGCACTGGGACGCGCAGCCAAGTTGGGCTGCATCCCGAATTGGCCTTGCTGCGTTGCCGCCGTAACCAATTGGAGGCGCGCCGAAGCTTGGCCGTAACAGGCAGCTTAGCACCCTCCCTCTGCTCGTCGACCAGCCACGGTCGAGGTTCGACAATCAGAGGCCAACCATGAAGATTCTCATCGCTTCGACGCCTGCGGCGGGCCACATCAGTCCGATGCTCGCGATCACGCGGATACTTCTCGACGACGACCACGAGATCGCCTTCCTGACCGGGACCGCATTTCGCGAGCGCATCGAAGCCAGCGGCGCGCAATTCCTTCCTCTTCCGGCCGACGCCGATTTCGACGGGCGGGATCTGCCCTCGCCGATTCCCGAACTGAAGGATGTCCCACCGGGATCCCAGTGGCTTCGCATCGTCTGCGAACGCCTCTTCGTCGATGCCATCCCTGCCCAGGACCAAGGCCTTCGCGAGGCGCTGAAGCACTTTCAAGCCGACGTCATCGTCGGCGATGACCTGCTGTTCGGCGTCCTGCCGATGCTGCTCGGACCGCGCGAGACGAGGCCACCGATCGTGCTATGCGGCACATCGTTCTTGCACTGGAAGCGCGATGACGGCGCACCGGATTTCGTTGGCCTGCCGCCTGCGACGACGAAGGAGCAGCGCGAGCAATACGCCGTCCTGGCGGGAGAGCACGACGCCAACGTCGACCAGCCCGTCCTGCGCAAACTGAACGAGGTGCTGAAGACCTGCGGCGTGGGACCGGTGTCGGTGCCGCTCTTCCATTCCGTCGTCGGCCTGGCCGATGCCTACTTGCAGCTGTCAGTGCGGAGCTTCGAATTCCCGCGCGAGCTTCCACCCACGGTGCATTTCGTCGGAACGCCGCCTATCATCCGAAATCAGGCCCCGTTGCCGCCTTGGGCGCACGAGCTGGATGGTTCACGCAAGGTCGTCCTGGTCACGCAGGGTACCGTGGCCAACCTCGATTTCGGGCTCCTGCTCGCGCCAACATTTGCGGCTCTCGCCAACGAGCCCGACCTGCTGGTTGTCGCCACCGCCGGCGGCCGACCGATTGAAACGATCCCCGGACCCATACCCTCCAATGCGCGGCTTGCCAGCTACCTGCCGTTCGAATGGCTGCTCCCCCGCGTGGATGCACTCGTCACCAACGGAGGCTATGGCACCGTCAACCAGGCACTCAGCTTCGGAATCCCTCTGGTTACGGTGGGCCTGATCGAGGACAAGGCCGACGTCAATGCACGCGTGGCGTGGTCGGGCGTCGGGATCAACCTGGCGACCAACGCACCGACATCTGAAGCACTGCGAGAGGCAACGCGAACAGTGCTTGATCGTCCTTCCTACCGCATGCGCGCCACCCAAATGGCCGACGAATTCGCCAGCATCGACACACGTTTGGAGGTTCTCCGGATCATCCACCGTCTGGAAAGACAACGACGCGCGCAGCCGCGCGCCGCCACCATGAAGCCCGCCCGCTCCCGCCGAGCAGCAAGGTGACATAGCCCTGGGTTGGGAAACGATCCCCTCCCTTGTCCGGGCTATCGCATAGGAGAGAAACCCGATCGAATGGCTCTTGGTGAGCCATTCCCTCAGGGCGCCCGCTTCCGGCGGGCGCCTGGTCTTGTTCTGCGCCAAGGTAAATCCTTCGGCTCGGAATGGACACGAGTACCACGCGAACGGGCGCTGTCACCCCCCACGCAGTCAAGCGTGAGGCATCAAGTTCGACAGCGTCAACTCTTGGCGCAGTTGACGCATTGCCGCGGCTGCCGGTGACCTATGGGAGCCTGGCGGAACGCGCCGGCATGCTCCGAGGCTTGATTCTGGCCAAGCGAGCCGGCTGCGATCCCGTGAACCGCACCGATCGTGCTTGCATCGGCCGCAAGGGCGGGCATCCAGTTGAACAGCAACGAAGCGGCGACTGCCGTCCACCGCCCAAATCGTTTGTACATCGGCATTCCCCTATCTCGATCACGTCGATCGTCCCGGTTGCGAACGACCGCCTGTCATGGATAGGACGTGCGCGCTACATCAGGACTTCGCGTGCGCGACATCGCGCTACCGCTGAAACCGCCTGATCGTTCGGACCGGCCAAAGTCGCTCCTGCGCGGGCGCGACACGAAGCACGCGGCTCGCCGATGGTGTGGAGAAGTCTCTCCCCTCGAGCGTGGGCTCATTGCCGGGGAGATTGATGCCGAGCCGCACCATGCGCGAGCCGCAATGACGCAATTGGATTACGATTGTAACGCGGGCTGCCGGGCCTGAAATGGGACGGTAATTCTGCGCTCGTAGTCGGAAGAGCGCCGTTCGGCGCGCCGCAGAGATACGGCGGCGACTTTGGTCGGAAGCGGCAATTGATGACCGAGACATCACGCCGCTCTGATCGTGCGGGTTTAGGAAGGGCGAGACCGCTACGCGATGGCAAGTGCCTCTTATTCCATGAGGATGGCCGTGAATGTCACGGCCAGGATCTCGCTGGCGGCTTTCCGGGAGAATTGCGCTCGTTTGGATTCGACCCTGGTATCCTCAGGGATCAGGATGCGATAGCGGATTTTTGAGTGAAGTATGCATGCAGTTGGCCACGTCGTAGTTGTCGATGACGATCCCACCTTGCGACAGATGGTGATCAAATATCTGGAGGAGCACAATGTCCCGACCAAGGCGGCGTGCAACAGGTCCGAACTCAAACATCATTTCGAGGCCGGCCGGCCCAGCCTGATCATTCTCGACCTTCGCCTTGGTCAGGATGACGGTCTGGATGTGCTGCGGGAGATCCGTTCTCATTCCGATGTGCCTGTCATCATCACGACGGGCCACCGCCCAGACGAAATCGATCGCATCGTCGGGCTCGAGCTCGGCGCCGATGACTACATCGTCAAGCCGTTCTCGCTGCGCGAGCTGCTGGCACGCGTTCGGGCGGTGTTGCGACGGCAGGAGATAGGCCGTGCCGCGCGCGCCCGCGATCCCGAGCGCGGAGGCTATCGCTTCAATGGGTGGAAGCTGGAGCGGCGTGGTCGAAAGCTCATTGATCCCAGTCAAGCGCAGGTCCCGCTCAGCAAGGGAGAATATGCCTTGTTGCTAGCGTTCCTCGAGGCGCCGCAGCGTCCCCTGACCCGCGAGCATCTGCTTCAGGCGACCCGCATTCATGAAGACATTTTCGACCGCAGCATCGACGTTCAGGTGCTGCGGCTGCGGCGCAAGCTGGAGGTCGATCCAAGTGCGCCGCGCGTCATTCAGACCGAACGCGGCGTCGGCTATATCTTCGCGGTTCCCGTAGATCCGTTCTGAAGCGCGATGCGCATCTGTGCCGGGAACGGGGTTTCCGACCGTATGCGCGGCCCTTTCAGCCGACGCCAATTCACGCATCGGCTCGGCTTCCTACCGCCTGCGGACGAGATCGCATGAAATCGTAGTTTAGGGGCAAAATCGAACGATTGGTAGCGGGGGAGGGACTCGAACCCCCGACCCCAGGATTATGATTCCCGTGCTCTAACCAGCTGAGCTACCCCGCCACAGGGATCGCGGCGGCGACTTGAGGCCGATCTCGCGAACGCGCGGCATATAAGGAAGGGGGCGGCGGGAAGTCAAGCAAAGTGGGCCGCCTTTTTCCGGCCTCGCCGAGGCTACGTCGGGACAAGCCGCCTTGCGAATACGGCCCTTTTTCAATGCGTTCGTCATGGCCTGGCTTGTCCCGGCCATCCACGCCTTCATTCGCAGCCCCGGGAACGTGGATGCCCGGGACAAGCCCGGCACGACGAGATTCTGGGGGACTAAGGGCCTATTTCGGCCTCACGTTTGGATCCCCGCCGGGGCTGCCGGGGGGCGGGATCACCGGGGTGTTGCTGCCGGTGTCGGGGGCCGGCGCGTGCATCTCGGGGTCGATGCCGGAGGGCGGGCAGAGCACGCCGTCGGATTTGGCCAGCTTGTCGCCGAGCGGTTCCCGGGACTGGCCGATGGTGGTGCCGTCGGCCTGACGATTCGGACGGTCCTGCGGCGTGCAATTGGCCGCGTGCTGCGGGGACGGCGGCGCGGTCTGTTGTGGCGGCGTCGCCGGGGCGGGCGGGGCCTGCGCGATCGCGCTGCCTGAAGCGGCGATCAGGAGGCCGGCCAGAATGATGTGTGATGTCGTGCGCATGAAAAGGAAACGCCGGGGCGGCGTCCCCTGTTCCCATATCACGCAATCACGATTTGCAGTAGCGGATCAGCGAGAAATGGCCCATCGGCGGCATGGGTCGGCGCTCGGTGAGGGTGATGCCGCCGTGCCTTGTGGCCCAGCCCTCGAGGCGGGCCCACGGGAATTCCGGGCGCCAGCCGAGGCGGCGGGCGATGGGGGCGAAGGCGAGCTCGAACAGCTTTCGGGGGCCGCTCTCGGCGCCGATGTGGTTGACGAGGATCAGCTCGCCGCCGGGCTTGAGCACGCGGACGAACTCGTCGAGCGTGCCTTCGGGATCGGGCACGGCAGTGATGACGTATTGCGCGACCACCGCGTCGAAGGCGTTGTCGGGGAAGGCGAGGTTCTTCGCATCCATCACCGAGAGCACTTCGACATTGGAGAGGCGCAGCGCACGCACGCGCGCCTGCGCCTTGCGCAACATCGGCTCGGAAATGTCGACGCCGCAGATCTTCGTGGTGCGCGAATAGTCGGACAGCGAAAGCCCGGTGCCGACGCCGACGTCGAGAATGCGGCCGCCGATGCGGTCGGCCTCCGCGATGGTCGACTGCCTTCCGGCGTCGAACACCTTGCCGAACACGAGATCATAGACCGGCGCCCAGCGGCCATAGGCCTTCTCGACCCCGGCCCGCGAGATGTCTGCTGCCATGCCCCCTGCCCTTGCGCGAAGATTCTCTAAGGTGTGTTTGTTGGTGAGAACGGATCCTGCCCCGCGCGCGGTCTGGAGCCTCTCGCGCTCTTGTCCGACGAAGCCTTGGCGAAGGCGGATGCGGAAGAGGTCGGCGCGCTCGCAAGAGCGTGGCGGGTGAGGGTTCTTTCCGCTCGCGATATATCTCTGGTGGAGCGAGCCCTCTCCCGTAGCCGATGCTTCGCATCGGCGTCCAACTTCAGAACGGCCGCCAAGGGCGGCCTGTGCCTCTCCCGCAGGCGGGAGAGGGGGCACACCGCTGTTGCGGCTAGAGTCGGGCCCAATCTCATCGCTCTCAGCCGCGGACCGCTTCCGCCAGCGGGCGCGAGATGGCCGCGCCAACCTTCGCCGCGGCGCTCTGGATGAAGCCGCCGCCCAGCACGCGGGCCTGGCCGCTGGCTGCGTCGTAGAACACGCAGGCCTGGCCGGGCGAGACGCCCTCCTCGCCGGCGACGAGCTCGACCTCGTATTGGCCATTGCCGCCGCGCAGCCACGCCGGCTGGGGGCTGCGGGTCGAGCGCACGCGCACGAACATCTCGAGGCCGCCGCCGATCGCGCTGTCGATGTCGCCATCGCCGATCCAGTTGACGTCGCGCAAGCTGATGCGGTGCATCTTCAGCGCATCGCGCGGACCGACGACGACGCGGCGGTGCGCTGCATCCAGCCGCACCACGAACAGCGGCGAACCGGATGCAATGCCAAGACCGCGGCGCTGGCCGACGGTGAAATTGGCGATGCCGTTGTGCCGGCCGAGCACGCGTCCGTCGAGATCGACGATGTCGCCGGGGTCCATCGCATTCGGACGCAGGCGCGTGATGATGTCGGTGTAGCGGCCCGTCGGCACGAAGCAGATGTCCTGGCTGTCGTGCTTGTCGGCGACCGCGAGCCCAAAGCGGCGCGCCAGCTCGCGGGTCTGCGGCTTGGTCATATCGCCGAGCGGGAAGCGCAGGAAATCGAGCTGCTCGCGCGTGGTCGCGAACAGGAAATAGCTCTGGTCGCGGTCGGCATCGGCGGCGCAGACCAGCGCCCGCGAGCCATCGGGCAGGCGGCGGGAGGCAACATAATGACCTGTCGCGAGCGCCTGCGCGCCGAGCTCACGCGCGGTCTTCAGGAGATCGCGGAACTTGACCGAGCGGTTGCACTCGACGCACGGCACCGGCGTCTCGCCGAGCGCGTAAGAGTCGGCAAAGTTGTCGATGACGGACTCGCGAAAGCGGTCCTCGTAGTCGAGCACGTAATGGGGAATGCCGAGCTTGGCCGCGACGTCGCGGGCATCGTGAATGTCCTGGCCCGCGCAGCAGGCGCCCTTGCGGTGGGTCGCCGCGCCATGGTCGTAGAGCTGCAGCGTGATGCCGACGACGTCATAGCCCTCCGCCTTGAGCAGCGCAGCCGTGGTCGAGGAATCGACGCCGCCCGACATGGCGACGACGACCCTGGTGTCCTCGGGACGGCCTTCGAGATCCAGACTGTTCAGCATGGGCCTTAAAGCGTTGTGACGGCGGCGTAGCGCGATCCGCGATTGCTGTGCCTTCTCGCGGGACATCGGCGATCCCCCGGAACTTTAGTTCCCGAAGGTCACGACTGCCCAAGTCGAAAGCGGCTGTGAGTGACCTCTTTAATATAGGCGGCATTCCGGTGAAGCAATCACGCGGGCGGCCAGCTTAGGGCAATTCTTGCCGGGGCGGCAGAAATGGCGGGGGGCGCGGCGCGCTGCCGGGCGGCGGCATAAACAATCAACACTTTGATTTTGTTGTATAAATCTACATGAAGGGACGCTGGCCCGCTCCTTGCTACCCCTTGTCCGAGTTGCTCCCAAGGGGTCGCCTGTGGTTGGTCGTACGTCAGATGTCGTGGCAAGCGTGCAAGTCCAGAGCGCGCAGCAAAAGCCTGCCCGGTCGCAAGCCTCGAAAGACACGCCCGCCAGCGACGCTTTCGGCTCGCTGGTCGACAGCAATACCCAGGCAATCGCCAACAAGGCGCAGGACACAGCCCCGCGCCGGAGCGATTCGACGTCATCCTCCACAGCATCCGACCGGAGTCCGCGCGACACCTCTTCCACGGACCAGCCTTCGCAGAGCAGGGCAAGCGACGATACCGACACGTCTGCGCCGGCGAAGAACGACAAGAGCGACGCGGCCAGCGATTCCGCCAAGGACGCCGGCAAGATCAAGGACAAGTCCGAGACATCGGAGGCCAAACCGGCGAACGAATCCGACGAGGCCAAGGGCGACAAGTCCGACGGCGCCGACGCTCCTGCCGCCGCCGATGCGGCTGCCGCCGCGTCGACCGATGCGACGCAGCCCACCCTGCCCGATCCGAACGCGATTGTCGTTGCCGCGCCCGTCGTGCCGGCCGATCCGAATGCGGCTGCGAACCAGGCCAGCGATGCCGCCGCCTCGCCGCTGACGATCGCCGCAGCAGGTCTTGCCGCCAGTGCCTCCACTGCGGCGCAGATCGCCGGCAGCAAGACCGATACCGCCGGCGACAAGAGCGCCAAGGCCGCGGGCGCCGAGGTCGATGCCGAGACCACGACGACGCTCGGCGAGACCGCGGCCGGAGCGAGCGAGGCGACCCCGACCGATGCAAAGGCCAATGGCGGACTGATCGCCGCCGTCAGCCAGGGCACGCCGAAGACCTCGTTCAAGGACGCCGTAACCGCGCAGGCCCAGACCGACGTCTCGAATATCGGCCAGGACACCGGGAAGGCGAACGCCGCACCGGCTCCGGCGAGCGCGACGGCCGCGCATCCGCAAGCCGCAAAGCCGCAGGCAGATGGCGGAGCGACCGAGGCCAAGGCAGCTCTCGCCGACCGCGCCGCCGATCCGGCACAAGGCGCGCCGGCCACGCACGCGCATGCGGGCACGCAAGCCACCATCGCCCCGACGGATACCGGCGCGCAGGCCGCTTCCGCCATGCAGGCGCCGCTGACCAATACGACCTCGGCCGCCACAGCATCGACCGCGACGCTCACCGCGACCGCGGCAAGCCATGCGGCCGTGCCGATCAGCGGCGTGCCGATCGAGATCGCGGCTGCCATTCGCGCCGGCAAGTCCCGGTTCGACATCAGCCTCGACCCGGCAGAACTCGGCCGCATCGACGTCCGCATCAATGTCGACCGCAACGGCCAGGTCACTTCGCATCTCACGGTGGAGAAGGCGGAGACGCTGTCGATGCTCAAGCAGGACGCACCGCAATTGCAGCGCGCGCTCGACGATGCAGGCTTCAAGACCGGCGGCAACGGGCTGTCCTTCAGCCTGCGCGACCAGAATTCATCGGGCCAGCAGTCCGGACAGAACAACGACAATGGTGGCAATGCCCGCCGGCTGATCATCAGCGAGGACGAAACCGTTGCTGCCGCGCCGGTCGGGCGCGGCTACGGCCGCATGCTCGGATCGAGCAGCGGCGTCGACATCAGAGTGTGAGGAGTATTCGATTATGACCACCACGAATGCCGCCACCGCCCCTTCCGTCGTCTCCGGGACGACCGACATCCCGAAATCCTCCTCGTCGAACTCGATGAGCTCGACCACGGGGTCGACGCTCGCAGGCAACTTTCAGACGTTCCTGACGCTGCTGACGACGCAGCTCCAGAACCAGAACCCGCTGGATCCGCTCGACACCAACCAGTTCACCCAGCAGCTGGTGCAGTTCGCCGGCGTCGAGCAGCAGCTCAAGACCAACGATTCGCTGGCCCAGCTCGTCACCCTCCAGCAGACCACGCAGGCGACCCAGGCGCTGGGCTTCGTCGGCAAGACCGCGCTGGTCGACGGCTCGACGACGAGCATGACGAACTCGGCGGCGATCTGGCATCTCAACGTGCCGACGGACTCCACCGTCGAGATCTCCATCGCCAACTCCAGCGGCCAGACCGTGTTCACCGGCAAATACAGCTCCTCCGCCGGCACCGACATTCCCTTCACCTGGAACGGCATGGGCAATGACGGCACGCAATGGCCCGACGGCAAGTACACGATCTCGGCCACGGGCAAGGACGTCGCGAACAACAATGTCGGCATCGCCGCGCAGGTGCAGGGCGTGGTGTCGTCGGTCGACCTCACCCAGTCGCCGCCGCTGCTCACCATCGACGGTGCCAGCTACACGCTGAGCCAAGTCAAGAGCATCATCGCGACAAGCGCCTATTGAGGGAAAACGCTGCAACGACAAATTCAGTGTCATCCTCGCCTAGTGCGCAATTGCGCACGGGGGGCCGGGGATCCATAACCCCAGGAAGTCGTTTTCGCGTGAGGCAGTAACCCCGAGTCTTCGTAAGAACTACTCCCTGGGGTTATGGGTCCGGGCTCGCGCGGAGCCTGTCATCGGGCTGCGCTTCGCGCGGACCCGTTGGCGCGACCCGGGACAGACGGTTGGGGCCTGCGCGACACCGCGCTCGGGTCCGGTTCGTTAGTAAAGTATTTACCTTCTGCCCCGCTTGGCCCGCCGGAATCGTATCACCCGCCGGCCGAGACGGCCGTGTTCCCGCAAGTTTCAACGAGAATTGTATTGAAGCCTTAGGCTTAGCGGATTTTTAAGCCGCGGGGCGTAGGGTTACGGGCGTGAGTTCAGTGGTTGAGAGTTTGTGAGTACGCCATGACAGAACCCCATCGCCCGAGGGTAAAATACGTCATCGGGCCGGACGGCAGTCCGTTGACGATCGCGGATCTGCCTGCTCCGGGCACCAAACGCTGGGTCATCCGCCGCAAGGCCGAAGTCGTCGCCGCTGTCCGTGGTGGACTTCTCTCGCTCGAGGAGGCCTGCAGCCGTTATACCCTGACGGTCGACGAATTCCTCTCCTGGCAGTTTTCCATCGACCAGCACGGTCTGGCGGGTCTTCGCACCACCCGCATCCAGCAATATCGCCAGTAGGCGATCCGGAAATCTGCGGCTTTTGAAGAAAATCGGCCTCGCTCTGCGAGGCCGATTTTTTTGATGATGCAGTTTTGTCTGACCTCTTAACTCTCGTTAACCATATCGAAACCATCACCTAGGCAATAATTGCCCACTCGGCCTTTCCGGTGAAAGCGGCCGAATCTGTTGGGGCGGTTGCTTGCAAGGGCTTGCGGACTTTCTGAAGAGCATCGGTGCCGCCAGGTTCGGGGCGATGATCGCGGTCACTGCCGCGCTTATCGGCTTCTTCGCCTTCGTCATCATGCGCGTCACCACGCCGCAGATGACGACGCTGTTCACGGACCTCAGCGTCGAGGATTCCTCGAGCATCATCAAGGACCTGGAACGCCAGGGCATCCAGTTCGAGATCCGCAATGAGGGCTCCATCATCATGGTGCCCAAGGACAAGGTCACGCGGCTGCGGATGAAGCTCGCCGAGGGCGGCCTGCCCAAGGGTGGCGGCGTCGGCTACGAGGTGTTCGACAAGTCGGACGCACTCGGCACCACCTCCTTCGTCCAGAACATCAATCATCTCCGCGCGCTGGAGGGCGAGCTCGCCCGCACCATCCGCGCCATCGACCGCATCCAGGCCGCGCGCGTCCATCTGGTGCTGCCCGAGCGCCCGCTGTTTGCGCGCGAGGCGCCGGAGCCATCGGCCTCGATCGTGGTCCGCGTCCGCGGCTCGCTGGAAGCCCAGCAGATCCGCGCCATCCGCCATCTCGTCGCCTCCGCTGTCAACGGGCTGAAGCCGCAGCGGGTCTCGATCGTCGACGAGGCCGGCCAGCTGCTCGCCGACGGCGCGGCGACCGATCCGGAGCAGACGGTCGGAGACGAGCGCCGCATCGCCTTCGAAAAGCGCTTGCGTAAGCAGGTCGAGGACATCGTGTCCTCCGTGGTCGGCTCGGGCCGCGCCCGCGTGCAGCTCTCCGCTGATTTCGACTTCAACAAGATCACCCAAACCTCGGACAAGTTCGACCCCGAAGGCCGCGTGCTGCGCTCGAGCCAGACCCGCGAAGAGCAGAGCATGACCGCCGACAACAACGGCCAGGTCACCGTCAACAACGAGTTGCCCGGCAACCAGCAGAACAACGCCGCCGCCGTCGCCAAGGACCAGAGCAAGAAGTCCGAAGAGACCAACAATTACGAGATCTCCCGCACCACCAAGACCGAAGTGACCGAAGCCGGCCGAGTCAACCGCATCTCGGTCGCGGTGCTGGTCGACGGCATCTACAGCAAGAACGACAAGGGCGAGCTGGCCTACCAGGACCGCACCAAGGAGCAGCTCGACAGCATCGCCACCCTGGTTCGCTCGGCGATCGGCTTCGACCAGAAGCGCGGCGACCAGGTCGAGGTCGTGAATCTGCGCTTTGCCGACGCGCCCTCAACCGCGCCGATCGGCGAGTCCTCGGGCTTCCTCGGCATGCTCCAGTTCACCAAGGACGACGTCATGTACTTCGTCGAGCTCGGCGTGATGATGCTGCTCGGCCTGGTCGTGCTGTTCCTGGTGATCCGCCCGCTGGTCAAGCGCATCCTCGCCTCCGACGAGGTCGCCGCCGCCATCTCCGGCGTGCTGACGGGCCCCGCCGCGTCGGAAGAGGCCGCGCCGGCCTCCGGCCAGCCGCTGCTGCCGAGCGGCGCCGCCAGCGCCATCGACGTCGCCACCATCCAGGGCCAGGTCCACGCCCAGTCCGTTCATCGCGTCGGCGAACTCGCCGAGCGCAACCCCAACGAAACCGTCGCCATCATCCGCCAATGGCTCACCGAACCCGCGAAATAACCCAAGCCACGCAACTCTGCCAAGTGAATCAAGAAGTGATCTGACATGGCCGCCTCTCTGCAAAACGCCAATTCGAACGACATCACCAGCGTGATCTCCACGCTGGGCCAGCGCGCCGGCAGCCGCGGGGGCAGCAAGACCGAGGCGCTGGCCGGGCCGAAGCGTGCCGCGATCCTGATGCTGGCGCTGGGCGAGCAATATGGCGGCAAGATCTGGAGCCTGCTCGACGACGACGAGGTCCGCCAGCTCTCGCTGGAGATGTCGACGCTTGGCACCGTCGAGGTCGAAACCGTCGAGGACATGCTGCTGGAATTCGTCTCGCGCATGTCGGCTTCCGGCGCGTTGATGGGCAATTTCGACGCCACCGAGCGCCTGCTCCAGCAATACCTGCCGCCGGAGCGCGTCAACGGCATCATGGATGAGATCCGCGGCCCCGCGGGACGCAACATGTGGGAGAAGCTCTCCAACGTGCAGGAAGAGGTCCTCGCCAACTACCTCAAGAACGAATATCCGCAGACCATCGCCGTGGTGCTGTCGAAGCTGAAGTCCGAGCACGCCGCCCGCGTGCTCGGCATCCTGCCCGAGGAGCTCGCGCTCGACGTCGTCAACCGCATGCTGAAGATGGAGGCGGTGCAGAAGGAGGTGATCGAGAGCGTGGAGAAGACGCTGCGCACCGAATTCATGTCCAACCTGTCGCAGACCCGCCGTCGCGACGCCCACGAGGTGATGGCGGAAATCTTCAACAATTTCGACCGCCAGACCGAAACCCGCTTCATCACCTCGCTGGAAGAGGACAACCGCGAATCGGCCGAGCGCATCAAGGCGCTGATGTTCACCTTCGACGACCTCGTGAAGCTCGATTCCGGCTCCGCCCAGACCCTGATGCGCAACGTCGACAAGGACAAGCTCGGCGTCGCGCTGAAGAGCGCCAACGAGGACGTCCGCAACTTCTTCTTCGGCAACATGTCCTCGCGCGCGGCCAAGATGCTCCAGGACGACATGGCGGCGATGGGCCCGGTGCGCCTGCGCGACGTCGACGAGGCGCAGGCGCTTCTGGTCAATCTCGCCAAGGACCTCGCCGCCAAGGGCGAGATCATGCTGACCAAGAACCGCGCCGACGACGAGCTGGTGTACTGATGGCCGCTCCGGCAAAATTCCTGTTCGATACCGACTTCGCGGCGCCCGAGCGGACGACCCGCGAGAAGGCCGCGACGGCAGCCGAGATCGCCCATAAGATCGCGGAAGCCGAGGCGCGCGCCTACCAGCAGGGCTTTGCCGCCGGCCAGCACGAGGCCAAGGCCGAGAGCGACCGGCGCGTCGCACTCGCCATGGAGGAGATCAACATCGCAATTCGGGGCGTCGCCTCCGGCATCGGCAACATCGAGACCAGGATGGAGACCGAGGCGGTCGAGGTCGCGGTCGCGGTGGCGCGCAAGCTGTGCGCCGATCTCGTCGCCGCCGAGCCGCTCGGCGAGGTCATAGCGCTGGTCAAGGACTGCTTCTCGCATCTGGTCGCGACGCCGCATCTCGTCGTCCGCATCAACGATGCGCTTTACGACGCCGCGCGCGAGAAGATCGAGCGGCTCGCCAAGCAGAGCGGCTTCGAGGGCCGGCTGGTGATCCTGGCCGAGCCGGAAATCGCCACCGGCGACTGCCGGATCGAATGGGCCGATGGCGGCGTCGTGCTGGAGCGCGGCGCCATCACGGCCAAGATCGACGAAATGGTCGGACGCTATATCGCGTCCCGCAGGGGAAATTAAGCCATGAGCGACACAGACGGACAGGTCCCGCTGCCCGATCTCAACGGCCCGATGCCGCCGACCGGCACCGACGTCGGCTACAACGAGGACGAATATGCGGCGCGTGCCGCCGCCGACCTCGAAGCGGTGTTCGACGTGCCGGTGCAGGTCTCGGCCGTGCTCGGCCGCTCCAAGATGGATGTCGGCGAGCTCCTGAAGCTCGGACCAGGCACGGTGCTCGAGCTCGACCGGCGCGTCGGCGAGGCCATCGACATCTACGTCAACAACAAGCTGGTCGCCCGCGGCGAGGTCGTCCTGGTCGAGGACAAGCTCGGCGTCACCATGACGGAAATCATCAAGGCCGAACGCGGCTAGCACAAGGACATGACGCGCGGCAGCGCGAACAGACGGACAGGAGACTGACATGCGGCTTCTCATCGTTGGCACATTGAAGGGCCAGCTCACCACCGCCACCAAGATCGCGATGGAGAACGGCGCCACCGTGACCCATGCCGAGGATCACGAGCAGGCGATGCGCGTGCTGCGCGGCGGCAAGGGCGCCGACCTCCTGCTGGTTGACGTCGCCCTCGACATCCGCGACCTCGTGCTGCGGCTGGAGGCCGAGCACATCCACGCCCCGATCGTCGCCTGCGGCATCACCAACGACGCCCGCGCCGCGGTCGCCGCGATCCATGCGGGCGCCAAGGAATACATCCCGCTGCCGCCGGATCCGGAGCTGATTGCCGCGGTGCTCGCCGCGGTCGCCAACGATTCCCGCGAGCTGGTCTATCGCGACGAGGCGATGGCGAAGGTGATCAAGCTCGCCCAGCAGATCGCCGGCTCCGACGCATCGGTGATGATCACCGGGGAATCCGGCACGGGCAAGGAGGTGCTGGCCCGCTACGTCCATACCCGCTCGGCGCGCGCCAAGCGCCCGTTCATCTCGATCAACTGCGCCGCAATCCCCGAACACCTCCTGGAGTCCGAGCTGTTCGGCCACGAGAAGGGCGCCTTCACCGGCGCCGTCGCGCGCCGCATCGGCAAGTTCGAGGAGGCGACCGGCGGCACGCTGCTGCTCGACGAAATCTCGGAGATGGACGTCCGCCTGCAATCGAAACTGCTGCGCGCCATCCAGGAGCGCGTGATCGATCGCGTCGGCGGCACCAAGCCGGTGCCGGTGGACATCCGCATCATCGCCACCTCGAACCGGAACCTCGGCGAAGCCGTGCGCGAGGGCACGTTCCGCGAGGACCTCCTGTTCCGCCTCAACGTCGTCAATCTGAAGATCCCGCCGCTGCGCGAGCGCCCTGCCGACATCCTGGAGCTCGCCCAGCATTTCGTGAAGAAGTATGCGGAGGCCAACGGCGTGCCGCTGCGCCCGATCTCGGCGGAAGCCCGCCGCGTGCTCTCCGGCAACCGCTGGCAGGGCAACGTCCGCGAACTTGAAAACACCATGCACCGCGCGGTGCTGATGGCGCACGGCGACGAGATCGGAGCCGACGCCATCATCACGCCGGACGGCGACCGCCTCGATCTCGCCAAGACCGCGCCGGCCGTGGCGCATGCCACCATGGCCGCCGAGCAGGTGACGCGCGCACTGGTGGGGCGCACCGTGGCCGATGTCGAGCGCGACCTGATCCTGGAGACGCTGAAGCACTGCCTCGGCAACCGGACCCATGCCGCCAACATCCTCGGCATCTCGATCCGCACGCTGCGCAACAAGCTCAACGAATATGCCGACGGCGGCATCCCGATCCCGCCCGCGGGAACGCCGGGCGAATATCCGCGGATGCCGATGATGGGGGCGTAAGGGCCTCTTGCAAGTATCGACGATGCAAGTGCCTGGGCCTGTCCCGGGCATTTTCGTTTGGCGCGCACCGATACTCACCCCGTCATCCGGAGGTGCGAAGCGCGCGATGCGAACGCATCGCGTGCGGAGCCTCGAAGGATGAACGGCCACAGCCGGGCCGTCGCCCTTCGAGGGCCGCTGAAGAAGCGGCCACCTCAGGGTGACGGTGAGAGAACTTCGGCTGCTTCGAATGCAAAGGGGAGCCGCATTCGGCGACTAGGTCAAGCCCGCACAACGCCCTATAACCACGCCCGAAAACCACGCGAGGGACCACATGTCTGAAGCTCAAATCACGGATTGGCTGGCGTCGCAGCGGCAGGCGATGATCGACCTGCTCCGCGACGTCGTGAACATCGATTCCGGGTCCTACGACAAGGAAGGCGTCGATGCGGTCGGTGCGCGGTTCGAGCGGCACTTTGCCGAGCACGGCATTCCGTTCCGGCGCGAGGCCAATGCCAGCTTCGGCGATGCGATCCATGCCGAGGTGGCAAAGCCCGGCAGCAACGAGAAGCCGGTGCTGTTGATGGGGCATCGCGACACCGTATTCGGCAAGGGCGAGGCCGGTCGGCGCCCGTTCACGATCCGGGACGGCCGCGCCTATGGACCTGGTGTCGCCGACATGAAGTCCGGCCTCGTCATGAACGTGTTCGTCGCAACCGCCTTCCATAAATTCGGCGGCTCACCGCACCCGATCAAGGTGCTGATCACCTCGGACGAGGAAATCGGCTCGCCCTCCTCGCGCCCGGTGATCGAACGGGAAGGACGCGCCGCGCGCGCGGTGTTCAATTCCGAGCCGGGCCGCCCCACCGGCAATATCGTCACCGGCCGCAAGGGCGGCATCTTCATGCATCTCGGCATCACCGGCAAGGCCGCCCATTCCGGCGCCAATTTCGCCGCGGGCATCAGCGCGATCGGCGAGCTCGCGCACAAGATCGTGCAGATCCATGCGCTCACCGATCTGGACAAGGGCATCACGCTGAATGTCGGCCTCGTCTCTGGCGGGCAGTCCGTCAACACCACGGCGCCCTACGCCGAGGGCCAGATCGACCTGCGTTACGTCGATCCGGCGGATCGCGCGAGGGTGATGGCCGCAATCGAGACGATCGTCACGACCTCCTACGTGCCGGGCACGAGCGCGACGCTGACGATCAAGGGCGAGTTCGTGCCGGTGGTGCAGAGCCCGGATTCGAAAGCGCTGTTCGAAAATTATCAGGCCGCCGCAAGACAGGTCGGCCTCACCACGCTCCAGGGCGAATTCTCCGGCGGCTGTGCCGATTCCGGCTTCACCGCCGCGGTCGGCACGCCGACGATCTGCGGCCTCGGCCCGGTCGGCGGGCTCGCGCACACGCCGGAGGAATATCTCGAGCTCGACAGCATCGTGCCGCGCGCGCAGGCGCTGGCATTGGCGATCTCGAGGGGATAGCCGCCACGCACTCCGTCGTCATGCCCGGGCTTGACCCCGGGCATCCACGTCGATCCCAAACTGCCGATGCACGTGGATGGCCGGGTCAAGCCCGGCCATGACGAGAGAGGGCGGCGCGCACCCACGCGCACGCATTCAACTCACGAATAACTCGGCGCGTCGGGCTTGCGGAAGATGTGGATGGGGTCGCCCGGCACGATCGGAGAGCCTGAGAACATCGCGTAGGCGTAGAGCGCGAGATAGACGATCGCGAGCGCGCCGACGGCGTAGAAGGCCCAGGTTGCAACGCGTTTCATCGATCCGCTCCATTGCCGTCCCGCATGGGGGTTCAGGCGCTTCTAGAGCGACGACGGAGAAAAGGCCAGCCTTCCGCGCCGACACGCGTGGCGATCAAATGCCGCGCCGGCCGCGCGCGGGAAGGCTGAGGTCCGCAAGCCTGGCCGCGTCCTCGTCCTGGTCGACTGCCAGATACTGGCCGTGCCAATAGGCAAGGGCCGCGGTGCGGGCCGAGCTCCTGATGTCCCTGACACGGCCGATGACGATGCCGTGCGAGTGACGTTCGACGATCTCCTCGACCTCGCAATCGAAGGCGGACAATGCATCGAACAGCAGGGGAACACCGGAGACTGCCGTCACCCATTTGGCGCCTGCGAAGCGGTCGGCGCCCTTCAAGCCGCCCTTGCCGGAAAAGCGCTCGGCGATATCGAGCTGGTCGGCGTTGAGGATGTTCACGCCGAAGGCGCCGTGGCGCTTGATCAGCGGAAAGGACGATGCATCGCGGTTGATGCTGACCAGCAGCGTCGGCGGCTCGACCGACAGCGAGGTGACCGAGGTCACCGTCATGCCCGTAATATCCTTGCCCCGCCCGGCGGTGATGACGCTGACGCCGCCGGTGAGGTGGCGCATGGCGCCGCGGAAATCGACGGACGAGACGGGGATTTCGGTCATGAGATCGCGGGGCACTACATTCATGGCATTGCTCCCCGAAGCGGGGATCCCTCTTATTTAGGTACGATCGTCCGCCGACAAAAGGTGGCTGAGGATCGAGCCTTCAAGGCTTGCGAGTTCGGCCGAGCCGCGCTGGCGCGGCCGGGCCGCGTTGACCGTGACGTCATGGGCGATCCGGCCCCCCTCGATCACCAGCACCCGGTCCGCCAAGGCGACGGCTTCGGAGACGTCGTGGGTCACCAGGATCGCGGTAAAGCCCTGGTCGCGCCAGACGCGTTCCAGGAGCCGCTGCATCGAGATGCGGGTCAATGCGTCCAGTGCGCCGAGCGGCTCGTCGAAGGCGAGCACGCGCGGGCGCGAGACCAATGCGCGGCCGAGCGCGACGCGCTGCTTCTGGCCGCCCGACAGCACCGAGGGCCATTGGTCGCGCTTGTCGGCGAGACCGACCTCGCTCAAGGCTTTCTCGGCACGCGCATGCGCATCGCTGGAGGCACGATCGCGGCCGAGGCCGACCTCGACATTGGCGAGCACGCGGGCCCAGGGCAGCAGCCGCGGCTCCTGGAACATCACGCGGATGTCCTCGGGCTGGACGTCACCGCCGAAGCTGATGCTGCCGGCATCGATCTCGTCCAGGCCGGCGATCAGACGCAGCAGCGTGCTCTTGCCGCAGCCGCTCTTGCCGACGATCGCGACGAACTGGCCGGCGGGGATGTGCAGATCGATGCCGCGCAGCACCTCGTTGGCGCCGAAGGATTTGCGCAAGCCCCGGATGCTGAGCGGCCGGCCGCCGGTGTGAGCCGTACGCTCCTCGTGCACGACACGCGCATGAGGGACGAAATTGGCGCGGCTGGGGAGCTCGGTCTCGGGAAGAGAGGTACGAAGCGCTGTCTGCATGTGATTCCCAGTATTTCTTGCTCATCGTTTCTGGAAGGCGGGGTGCCAGGAGAGCGTCGCCCGCTCCAGCACGCGGGAGGTGCTGTCGGCGAGCTTGCCGAGCAGCGCGTAGATCAGGATCGAGAGCACGACGACATCGATCAGCATGAACTCGCGGGCCTGCATCGCCATGTAGCCGAGGCCCGAGGAGGCCGCGATGGTCTCGGCGACGATCAGGGTCAGCCACATGATGCCGAGCGCGAAGCGGATGCCGACGAAGATCGAGGGCAGCGCGCCCGGGAAGACCACGCGGCGGAACAATTCGCCGTCGCTCATGCCGTAAATGCGGCCCATCTCAATCAGCTGGGGATCGACCGTGCGGATACCGTGCAGCGTGTTGAGGTAGATCGGGAAGAAGACGCCGAGCGCCACCAGGAACAGCTTTGCGCTCTCGTCGATGCCGAACCAGAGGATGACCAGCGGGATCAGCGCCAGATGCGGTACGTTGCGCACCATCTGCAGCGTGGTGTCGGTGAGCCTTGCCGAGAGCTGCGACAGGCCGTTGGCGAGGCCGAACGCGAAACCGATGCTGCCGCCGATCAGAAAACCGATCGAGGCGCGCCAGAACGAGACCCAGATGTTGCGGAGGAGCTCGCCGGAGAGCAGCAGCTTCCAGCCCGCGAGCACGACGTCGCTCGGCGCCGGCAGCACCCGCGTCGACACGAAGCCAGTGACGCTCGCGACCTGCCAGATCGCGATGATGGCGAGCGGCACGATCCACTGGATCAGGCCGTCGAGACGCGGCAGGCGCAGGCTGCGCGGGAGCGAAACGCTGTCGATCAGGCTCATGACTGCGACACCCGGTGCTGCGGACGGAAATCGCTGCCGACCGTCTCGCCGACCGGACCGCCGTTGAAATGGAGCTTCGTCACGTTGCTCGGCCGCTCCAGCGAAAGTAGCGGGAACACCAGCTCGGCGAAGCGATAGGCTTCCTCCAGATGCGGATAGCCCGACATGATGAAGGTATCGATGCCGAGATCCTGATACTCCCTGATGCGAGCCGCGACGGTCCGGGCGTCGCCGACCAGCGCCGTGCCGGCACCGCCGCGCACGAGGCCGACACCGGCCCACAGGTTCGGTGCGATCTCGAGCTTGTCGCGCTTGCCGCCGTGCAGCTGCGCCATGCGCTGCTGGCCGACGGAGTCCATGCGGGCGAAGTTCTTCTGCGCCAGCGCGATGGTCTCGTCGCTGACATGCCTGATCAGCTCGTTCGCAGCGCTCCAGGCCTCTTCATTGGTCTCGCGGACGATGACGTGAAGACGGATGCCGAAGGAGAGTTTTCGGCCACGGGCCGCGGCGGCCTCCCTCACCTTCGCGATCTTCTCGGCGACCTGCGCCGGCGGCTCGCCCCAGGTGAGATATTTGTCGACGGTGTCGACGGCGACGTCGATGCCCGCATCCGAGGAGCCGCCGAAATAGAGTGGCGGCCGCGGCGACTGCACCGGAGGAAACAGCAGCTTGCCGCCCTCGACACGGATGTGCTTGCCTTCGGCGTTCACCGTCTTGCCGGCGAGCAGATCGCTGTAGACGTTCAGGAACTCGCGGGTGACCTCGTAGCGCTCGTCATGGCCGAGGAAGACGCCGTCGCCCTTGTTCTCGACCGGATCGCCGCCGGTGACGACGTTGACGAGGAGCCGGCCATTCGAGATGCGATCGAGCGTCGCCGTCATGCGAGCGGCAACGCTCGGCGATTGCAGGCCGGGACGGACCGCCACGAGATAACGCAGCCGCTCGGTGAACGGCGCCACGCTCGCGGCGACGATCCAGGAATCCTCGCACGACCGGCCGGTCGGCAAGAGCACGCCGAAATAGCCGAGTTGGTCGGCGGCCTGCGCGACTTGGCGCAGATAGTTGAAATTGACCTCGCGGCCGCCGATGCCGGTGCCGAGATAGCGGCCGTCGCCATGCGTCGGCAGGAACCAGAGGATGTTGGCGCTGGATTGGCTCATGGATGTGCTCCTAACCGTAGGACGTGCCGACCGCGGCGGCGACGATGCCGATCGAGAGCACGATGGCTGCGATCAGACGCTGGATGATACGCCTCATGTTCAAACCCTTGTGGATGGGAAGGCCGGTCGGCACGATCAGGCTGCCGGGTTACGCCAGACGATGTCGCGGATGACGATCGGCTTCGGGATCAGGCCGAGCTTGTGGAAGCGGTCGGCGACGCCCTGCTGAGTCGCGACGATGTCGTCGGTGACGGGGCCGACCACGAATGACGAACGGTTCGCGGCGATGGTCTGGATGTCGAGGGGAATGCCGGTGACCGCAGCGAGCGATTTCGCGACCTCGTCGCGGTGCTGCTCGGCCCATCTGGCGGTCGCGGTGGTGACGTCGACGATCTGTTGCAGGATCGCGCCATGGTTCTTCGCGAAGTCGCGGTTGGCGATGTAGAACGAATTGGTCTTGGTGACCTCGCGCGCATTGATCAGGATGCGGCCGCTCTGCCTGGTCTCGCCGATCGCGAAGTATGGATCCCAGATTGCCCAGGCCTCGATGCTGCCGTTGGCGAAGGCAGGCCCGGCGTCCGGTGGCGTCAGGTAGACCGGCGTGATCTCGGCATAGGTGAGGCCCGCCTTCTCCAGCGTCTGCACCACGATGTTGTGGGCGCTGGAGCCCTTGGTGAAGCCGATGCGCTTGCCTTTCAATTCGGCGATGGTGCGGATCGGCGAATCCTTCGGCACCAGGATGCCCTGGCCGTTGGTGATGGGCTGGCCGGCGGCATAGACGATCGCGGCGCCCGCGGCCTGGGCGAACACCGGCGGGGAATCGCCGACCGCGCCGTAGTCGACGCTGCCGACGTTCATCGCCTCCATCATCGGGGGACCAGAGGAGAATTCGATCCATTTCACCTCGATGCCTTGCGGGGCGAAATGTTTTTCCAGGGCGGCCTGCTGGCGCGCGATGACCAGCACGCCGTTCTTCTGGTAGCCGATGCGAATTTCCTTCACCGCGCCTTGCGCGTTGCCGCGCGAAGTGACGGCAGCGGCGGCCGCTGTTCCAATCGACAGTATCAAAAAGTCCCGACGCTTCATTCCACACTCCCGGCCGCGTGCGGCCGTCATTCATCTGCGTTCGGGAATGATGGTGCGGCTTATCGGAGGTGTCGAGACGTGCGGAAAAATAGCGATGCGCGCACTGTGCGTGTGGCGGCGTGCATGATTAATCTTTCAATTGGCCGCGGTGATGCAGAGAGATTTTTCCGCACGCGAATGTGAGCGCACGGCTTCCGTCCGAGCCTTGACGACCGGATCATAGAAAGTCGCAAAACAACCCCATGCACAGTAGCCGGGCGTGCGAAAACAATGACTTACGCATTATCCGAAGTTTGTTTGACCCGTCGGGCAAAACAGGGGCATAATGGCATCATCGCGAACTGGGGGTGCTGGGGCGCTCCCTCCACCCCTCGCCGTCATTCCCCGCCATCGGGTCTCGCCTTCGGCGAGCCCGATGACAGGCTCCGGCGGGGAATCCAGTACGCCGCGGCGTCTCCGCATCAAACGACTGTCTCTGGAATACTGGATCGCCCGCCTCGCGGGCGATGACACTGAAGCCGTGGCGGGCGCGTGCCTCGCGCAGAACCGTTTGCAACTAGTGCAACCACCTCACCGGCAGATTCTGCAGTCCGCGGAACGCCCAGCCGCCGATCCGCACCTCCTCGTCATCGGCCAGTTCGAGCTGTTTGGCGCGCGCAAACACGGTCGGCAGCGCGACGTCGGCGATCATGGCGCGGGAGGCGAAGGCACCGGCGCAGAAATGCGGGCCGGCGCCGAAGGCGACGCTCTTGGAGGTGTCGCGCCGCACGTCGAACTGGTCGGCGCGCTCAAAATGCTTCTCGTCGCGGTTGGCGGAGCCGAACATCAGGAACACGCGCTCGTCGGTTTCGAAGGCGACGTCGCGGATGCTCCAGGGCTTTGCGATCCGCCGCGGCGACATGCCGATCGGCGAGATCCAGCGGGCATATTCCTCGAAGGCCTGCAGCCAGGACACCTCGCCCTTGCGCACGAGGTCGAACTGCTCGGGATGGGTGAGCAGCGCCCACACCGTGCCGGCGATCGCCTTGCGTGGCTCGTTCTGGCCGCCCGAGATCGCGAGCTTGACGTTGGCGCGCATGCTCTCCATCGGCATGCCCGAGGCGAGCAGCACGCCCAAAATGCTCTGGTCGGGGTTCTTGCGCATCACCGGCAGGATGTCGTCGATCGCGGCGTCGATGCCCGAGGTCGCCGCATGGCAGCGGGCCTCGACGGCAGGATCGCCGGCATAATTGGCGATACCCTCGATCATGCCTTGCGACCACGCATCCATGTGCTCGAAGCCGATATTGGTGAGGCCGGTGATCGACTTCAGGCATTCGCCGGAGAACGGCAGCGCGAAGTCACGCATGAAATCGATCCGGCCGGGCCCGAGGCGGTCGAGGATTCGATCCGCATGGGCCTGGAACAGCGTGGTCCAGTGCGCCTTCACCGTCTTCGGCGACACCGTCGGAAACATCGCGCGCCGCTCCACCTGGTGCGCCTCGCCGTCCTTGCGCATCATGTTGTGGCCCATCAGCCGGTTCATCAGGCCGGCGGGCTGGTGCGAGGAGAACACGTCGATCTGCTTCTCCGAGATCGAGATGTCGTCGCGGCTCGTCAGCAGCGTCGAGCCGAGCTGCGGCACGAAGGCGATCGGCGCCTCCCGCCTCATCTTCGCGAGCATCGGATAGGGATCGGCCCAGAAGGCGGCCGGGTCGATGTCGATGCGCGGCGCGGTGCTCAAGGCGGTCCCTCCTGATTTCGTATGCTTCAGGGCAGATTAGCGAACTCCGCGGCCGGCGTCTGTCCCTAGCGATAGGGACGGGCGGCATTGGTTTGTTTCGTGAGCCTCCGGCAATGAACTATTAATCGTGAGCACGCGCCTCACGTGCGAGCCGATCGATTATCGCCTAAGTTGCAATCGACAATCATCGAAGAGCTTTGGCGCAAAATCGCATGCAACCATCCGATTGGGCCGTTGTCCTGTACTACGCGTGGCCAGTCATCTTGATACCTGCGGGATGGTTCGTGTTAGGGCGATTATGCCGGGAACGCGCAGCTTCCGGGGCATCGATGATCGAATTGCGGCAGCAGCACCTCGCAGAAACACATCGGATGAGCGCTGTGATGGAGAGGATCGCAGCTGTTCTCGAGAAGAACAACGGGAAATAGTCGAAGTTACTGGCTTGGGAGGTTGAGGATGACCGTGGCCGATATACTGCTTGCGATGTACTCGTGGTGGCCATTCATCCTGATGGTGGGTGGATCGATCCTCGCGATGCGTGCGATGCGCCAACGCACTTCGTCAGGCGCCACGATGATCGATCTGTATGAGCAGCAGATTGCCGAAACGCGCAGAACGAATGCCGGATTGGAGCGAATCGCTGCTGCTCTCGAGCTTGGGATGGGCACGGCCGGATCCCAGGCCAATAAGGGTGGCGGAACCGCTTGAATACGCAAAATGTCCGCGAGACCAAATCGACGGCACCACGGTGAAGCACCCCAATCCAAAAAGGCATCGATCCAGTTGGCGATACCGCTGGACTCCGGATTGCGCGGGCACTGCATGGATGCTGATGTCAGCAATTATCGCTGTCGCCATCTTTGCGGCCGTCGTGATTCATTATCCATTCCTGCCACAGCGAAACGCCGGTGCCGGCTTTGGACCCGACTGGGACTGCACACCTCAGCCCAGTGGCGAACCCACTTGCATCAAGAAGATTGCTCGGTAAATCAGCCTGGACCTGTCGCCTGGACAATCAAGCAGTTGCTATCGCGACGCCTGGATCGCCGCCCGTCGAGACCGAGGACTGACCTATCGGACCTCGGCAACCTTCGGTCCAGGTGACATCATCTGCGCGTTGGCCGCCAAGGGCCGCTTTGACGGCGATGCCGGATCCGGCAATCGGAAGGCGGCGTCGGGCGGCGTTCCCGGACGCCGGGCAGCGGTTGCCGGAAGCACGATCACCTTGGCTCCGACCTTCACCCGCTCGTAGAGATCCGTGACGTCCTCGTTGGTCAGCCGGATGCAGCCAGACGATACCTTCTTTCCGATCGTCGCGGGATTGTTGGTGCCGTGAATTCGATATTCGGTCTCGCCCAGATACATCGCCCGGGCGCCGAGCGGGTTGCCGGGGCCGCCCGCCATGAACCGCGGCAGATAGGGCTGACGCGAGACCATCTCCGCAGGCGGATGCCAATCCGGCCATTCGGCCTTGCGGGCCACAGTCTGCTCACCGGACCATGTGAAACCTTCGCGGCCAACACCGATGCCATAGCGCATCGCCTGCCTGTCGTTCAGGACGAAATAGAGGAACGTGTTTCCGGTATCGATGATGACGGTGCCCGGGGCCTGGCGGCTCGTATAGTCAACCACCTGGCGGACGAATGCTCCGGGAGCATCAGCATCGGCTTTTGGCGGTTCGACCAGCGGAGCCGGGACCGGAATCGGAGCTGGAGCCGGGGTGAGAGCCGCCGCGGACGCATGAACTGGAGGTGCCACGTAAACCGGCGTTGACGATGCCCGGGCTTCGCGCGCGGGCGGTGTCCGTGCCGGTTGCACGCTCGCCGAGCGAGACAGCAAACCGTACCCCAATGCGGCGACGGCCACCGCGCCAATGGCAACTCTCGCGGCCATTGGTATTGCGAGCGTCTCAGCCTTTCTACGTTTCGCCCGCTTGCTCACGTCTCTCCCCAGGTCACCATGCCCAAGAGAGGTACCCAGCAAAATTTAAGAAACTTCCAAGAGATTTCGCTCAGACCGGAACCGTTAGCTGTGGTTAACGCTGAACTCCTGTTCGGCAACACAGGAACCGGGAGTACCGTCTGTTATTCAGGCTGCGGCATGAACGCGCGCTTCTCGTCGTGGAACGAGTCGAGATTTGAATCGCCCGGCGGAGCGGACACGCTCCGCTCTTCATGAACCGCGGCTTCGGGGCCAATCGCGTCGATTTGGCTTGGGTTCTGCCAAGTCCGATCCGACCTCGACCGCTGACGCGGCCAGACGCCATCACAATCTTCGCCTTCGGGGCCAACTGCAGACGTGCGGAGCGTACCTTATGATCGCATTGGCTGCCCGATTCCCAGCACGTTGCCTTCGCGGTCGCGGAACCAAGCGCCCCTCTCACCGATACCCTTGCTGGGATAATTCCCGGTAATTTCTGCGATCCCATCAACGGTCTTCAGTCCTGGCAGGTCATACTCCTCGAACTCAACTCCCCGGGCACGAAGCTCGCGCACGGTTGTCTCGATGTCCTCGACTTCCCAGGCCATCTGCGTGTGCGTGCCGGATTGCATTCCAACCGAGACGAAGATCGCAAACTCACCGCCCGCACAGACGTAGCGGAGCCCACCCTCACGCTGTTCGACCGGATCAAGCCCCAGTTTTTCCGAATAGAACGCCCGCGCCCGATTCAGGTCCCGGGCGGGAAGCCTGGTTGCCACCTTGGCGTTTATTAGCATGCCCTCTCTTCTCCCAAGACTTAGGCGCGGTCGTCTCCATACACATGGGTACTAGAGATCGACGACACCGCCTGGTTCGATAGAAGTTCCACTTTTGCTCACAACAATGACCGTAGTGGGTCAAAGCCCTGTTCGGGTCAGCTACAGGAAGCGGACCTTGCGGCGCTTTGGGCCGAGGTCAGGCATGGGTGATAGCGGACATTTCACCATGTTCAGGGAGCGCTCTAGCTCGCGGCTACTTAAGGTGGCATTCTCATCATTGCTCCGAATTCCAATGTAGGTCGCGACCAGCGAGGGGTCCTTGCAAATCCGTCGAGTTGTTTTCATGCCAATCTTGGCGCTCGTCTCCGCAATCGCATTTTTGCATTCCACCGCCGGACAAGGCAGCAGTTCGCTCGAAGGAACGTGGGAAGGTAAGCTTGAAGTCGCCTACAGCGGTTCGAGCAAAGATCCTGCTTCCGACGAGCGAATTAAGGCTGCATATGCGAAGTCGCCGTTTAGGATACGCATCAATCAACAGCGGGCTAGCGTCTATTTTGGCGGAGAAGAGGTCAAGCCGGGCTTGTTTCAATATCAGGCCTATATGACCAACGCTGTGATATTTGCCTCAAGCGCGGGAGAAGATCGCGATGGGAGGTGGGTAGAGACTTGGAATTTTACTCTGACTGAGAAAATTTCCGATACAATGATCGCTTGCTTCTCGCGCGTCGTGAACAATCTCGATCTTGGTGAAACGAAGGATGCTGGCAAGTTCGGCCTGCTTGCGGTCGGAGAGTTTCACCGGACGCCTAACTAGCAAAAAATTGGAATGTACGCGGCAACGTCGGAGTCGGCTTCGGGTCGATATTGTTGCAAAAGTCATTGTAACCGACGAATGCCCCTTCGGCCATTGGGCAAAGTGGACCGGCTTTGATCCGCCGACCCTGACGCTCTCTACGCAACTCCTACGCTACGCGATGCAGAGAGCATGAGCGGGCGGAGGTCGTGCAACGAGCGACGCGAGGCGCCTCAGATTTTGCGCGATGGCAGCAAGAACAAACTCATCCTGTGCGCCTCGTGGTCCACGCAGTCGAAGCCGACCGAGCCTGAGAATGCGCTTCAGGTGTGCAAACCGCATCTCAATCTTCTTCCGCTC
>NZ_JACEGD010000039.1 GCF_016031635.1 Bradyrhizobium diversitatis | reverse complement strand
TCGATCCAGTCCCAATCGACCTTGCCGGCAAGCTGAACCAGCTCGTGCTTCATATTGATGATCTGGTCCAGCCTGGCCCGGAACAGATCGCCCGATTCCGTCGTCCTGTGCTTCTTCGGTCGCATCGCCACCTCCGATGCGACGACGGAATCATGACTGGCGATTCGACGGAATCCTGAAAATGAAATTGCAAGGTTCCGATGCCCCAAGCATCAAAACCCTGCAATCGCAAAACAGCCCACAAAGACAAATGCGATTCTAGCTCAATCGCTTAGCCGCTCTTCACGGACGACTAACTAGGAAGTTATGGATAACTCATAACCACAGGGTTATGGATAGGTCAAGCGGGATATGAGGCTGGGCGTTCGCGCGCGGCTCTCTCATTCGTCATCGCGAGGAGCTCTTGCGACGAAGCAATCCAGTCTGCCTCCGCAGAGGGACTGGATTGCTTCGCTGCGCTCGCAATGACGGAGAATGAGGCGACGTCTCTTCAGCCCTTACGGCCGCAGATACAAATATCCCTGCGACTGCAATTCGGCCAACCGGACCACGCCGCCGTTCTCCGCGCTGACGAAGCCAGGCAGCAGCTCCTTCAGCGTCACGTTCTGCGCCTTCATGGTGTTGCCGCAGGCGGCGAGCTCGACGCCGTCCCTGGAGAACGCGCCGACGCGCTTGCTGACATCGGGATTGGCCTGCGCTGCGTGAAACGCCTTCAGCGCCGGCCCGTGGATCACCAGCGCGAGGGTCACGTGCTCGGGACCACCGACGCCGTCGATGTGGTTCTGGATGTTGCCGAGCACGAAATTGACCTTCTCGGCATCGTTGAGATGATAGACGACCTTCAGCTTGTTGCTCGCAGCGGCTTCCGTCGCAGCTTTCGCGCTGGAGGCGCCGAGCGCCGCACCCAGGGCCGAGACGGCGCTCCACAAGATGTTCCGTCGGTTCATGGCGATCTCCTTCGGCTCGACCGAGTTCGCGCGAGAGTTATCACTTGTGGCGTAGTGCGGCGAGCTCCTTGCGATCGGTCACGAGCGAGGCGCACTCGCTGTTGTCGGTGCGGTCGAGACGGAAAATCTTGTCGTCGGCGCCGGCGACCAGCGATTGCTCGGCGTCGTCGTCCGGCTTGTTGTTCTGCCAGACCCTGATCCGCTCGAGGCGGACGATCGCGGATTTGTTGTCCTTGGACAGCGCCACTTCGATCCCGCCGCCTTCGCAGTCCACGCCGCAGCCCAGGCGGACCTCGTCGCCCTGACTGAGAAGCACCGCGTGGCTGCCGCACGAGCCGCTGGAGTCGAAATCGCCGGATCGATGGCGATAGCGAAAACCCAGACGGAAGGAATTGTGCAGCTGCTTGTCCTCCTTGTCGGTTTCCGCCGAGATCAGCAGCTTCATGGAAGCCACCTTCTGCTTGGGATGCCGCGCCAGATGCTCGGCATCGTAGCGGCGGACGAAGCAGGCATAGGATTTGGTGCCGGGTATCTCCGAATAGAGCCGCGCGTTGAAGGCATCGGCTTCGGCCTTTGTGGTCTCCCGGACCTTGTCGGCCTCATCCGCATGGGCGACGCCGGTCAGGGCAGCGAAAGCCAGGGCAGCAATGAGGGAGAGCTTCATGATGGCCTCGGGGGGACGACTTTACCGCAGCACAACAGAACTGCTGTCCATTAGACGCCCGGCAGATGCACTGCGTTCAACTTCGCACGTCGCGCGTGTGAGCAGCGCGCAGGGGACACGGGCCAGTAGCCCTTCGTCGGGCCTTAGTCATTGCTGCGATCAAGAAGGTTCAATGCGTGCAGCGCCCTGGTTCTTTGGAACCCGACGCCGGCGATCGCTGCGACATTGTCTCGGTTCGTCAATGTGATAGCCTTCACAGACGGCCGCCTTTGGCCGTCGTAAGATGGGACTGCCTCGCAAGTTTCTGGAGTCCCCCCGCATGGGCGAAATTCGCAACTTCAGATCCGGAAATCAGGATGAGCCGCCGCCACACAGCGGAGTGCCTCGTCGACTCGCCGCGATCATCGTCGGTGACATCGCCTCCTACAGTCGGTTGATGCAGGCCGACGAGGAAGGCACGCATGTTCGCGTCAAGCGGATCGAGCGGGATCTCATCCAGCCCAGCATCATCGAACACCATGGAAGCCTGGTGAAGACGACCGGCGACGGCTTCATCGCCATCTTCGACAGTCCCGTGGAGGCCGTTCGATGCAGCATCGTCATCCAGCAGAATCTCATCGGCCGCAACGCCTCGCTTCCCAAGCATTCCCGGCTCGAATATCGGATTGGCGTCAATCTCGGCGATGTCATCGTGGAGCCGGACGACATCTATGGTGACGGCGTCAACATCGCCACGCGTATCGAGGGCATCGCGGAACCGGGGCAGGTCTACATCTCCGGCGCGATCTACGAACAGATCAAGCACAAGGTCGTGTGCGGCTATGAGTCGCTCGGCGACCGCAAGGTCAAGAACATCACCGATCCCGTGCGCGTCTATCGGGTGCTGCCGGATGCCGATGCCGTCGGCAAGACAAGAAGCCGGCGCGAGAACACGCTGATCTTTCTCCTGGGCATCACGCTGCTGGTCATTGCCGCCGGCGCACTCTGGTATTTGCTGGCGCAGCCTCAGGGCAGGGTGGGCGAGCAGGTCGCAACGCCCGCCGCTTCTCCGGCGCCGAGCCCCGCTCCGCAAGCCCCGCCGCGTGAAGCGGCGACGCAGGCGCCGCAGGTGCCGCAACCGTCTCCCTCATTGGCTTCGGCGCCTTCATCGCCCGCGCCGGCGCCAAGCGCGTCCGCGACCCCGGTGCGCGAGCCCGAAATGGTCGCTATTCGCGGCGGCAGTTTCGCGATGGGAAGCAATGATGATCCGACCGAGCGTCCCGTCCACCAGGTCACCGTCAAGCCGTTCTCGATCGGAAAATATCCGGTGACGGTGCGGGAGTGGAACGAATGCGCGGCTGCGGGCGCGTGTGGTTTCACCGCGACCGGCAAGGACGATGCGCCGGTCAGCAACGTGAGCTGGACTGACGCGCAGCAATATGCCGCCTTTCTGTCGCAGGCGACGAAGAAGCCGTATCGGCTCCCGAGCGAGGCCGAATGGGAATACGCGGCCCGCGGCGGAACGCAAACCAAGTATTGGTGGGGCGACAAGCTCCAGCCGGGCATGGCCGGATGCAAGGACTGCGGCGACCTCGCCGCCGAGCAGCCGGCGAAGGTCGGCAGCTTCAAGCCCAATCCATTCGGGCTCCATGACATGGGCGGCGGCATTGATCAGTGGGTCGAGGACTGCTGGCACAAGAACTATCAGGGTGCGCCGGTCGACGGTTCGGCATGGACGAGCGGCGACTGCTCATCGCACGTCCTGCGCTCGGGCTCCTGGAAGAACGATGCGAGATACGTGCGGCCGTCCAATCGCGATGGCTACGATACCAATGTCCGTTATCCCACGCATGGATTCCGGATCGCGCTCAGTCCCTGACGCATGATCCGGAAAAGCGTGCAGCGGTTTTCCGAAAGGATCATGCTCAAACAATAACCTAAGGCGCGATGACGATTCATCTCGATCGCATCGCGCTTTTTGAGCTGGAGTAGGTTTGATGAAGATCATTTGCTGCGCGGCGCTGGCGGCGGCGCTCGCATTGCTGCCGGGCACGGCTTGCTCGCAGGGCAAGACCGCTCCCAAGGACGCGAAGCTCTATTTCATCACGCCGCAGGACGGGCAGAAGATCCGTGGCGGGTTCTGGGTGCGGTTCGGCCTGCGCAATATGGGCGTCACGCATGCCGGCGACGACTACCAGAACGCCGGTCATCATCATTTGCTGGTCGACGTCAACAATCCCATCGATCCCAAGGAACCGATCCCGCAGGACAAGTCCCATCTGCATTTCGGAGCAGGGCAGACCGAGACGTTTCTCGAGCTTCCGCCCGGCACGCACACGCTGCAGCTGGTGCTCGGCGATGCGAAGCACTATCCGTTCGAACCGCCCGTCGTGTCCGAGAAGATCACCGTGCGAGTCAGGCAGCCCGTTTCGGTCCGGCGCCGATGATCACCGCAGGCTGGCGTTGAACTTGTCCAGCACCGCCGAGCCCGGGCACAGCGAGTCCGCCTCCAGGCTGTTGAGCGGCGTCTCGACCGTATTGAGATGCTCGTGCATGTCTTCCGCGTCGGGATCGACATAGAGCAGGCCGGTGACGATCTGGCCCTTGGCGGCGTGCTTCTGCAGGAAGGTCATCGCGCCCAGGCGGTCATGCGGATCGTAGTCGGCATCGATCTTGCGCAGCGCAATCCTGCTGCCGTCGTGCTGCTCGACCACCTGCACCGTCCCCGGCGCGTAATCGACGGCGATCGGATCGCGGCCGACCAGCACGTCGAGCCGGTTCACCGCGTCGTTGTGCTCGCGGACATAGTCGAAGCTCTTGGTCGAGCCGGCGTGATTGTTGAAGGCGATGCAGGGGCTGATGACGTCGATGAAGGAGGCGCCCTTGTGGCCGATCGCGGCGGCGATCAGCGGCACCAGCTGGCTCTTATCGCCGGAGAACGAGCGCGCGACGAAGGTGGCCCCCAGCTGCAGGGCGATCGCGACGAGGTCGATCGGGTTGTCGGTATTGGTGACGCCTTTCTTGCTCTTCGAGCCGCGGTCGGCGGTCGCCGAGAACTGGCCCTTGGTCAGGCCGTAGACGCCGTTGTTCTCGACGATATAGGTCATGTTGACGCCGCGGCGGATCGAATGCGCGAACTGGCCGAAACCGATCGAGGCGGAATCGCCGTCGCCGGAGACGCCGAGATAGATCAGGTCGCGGTTGGCGAGGTTGGCGCCGGTCAGCACGGATGGCATACGGCCGTGCACGGAGTTGAAGCCGTGCGAATTGCCGAGGAAATAGTCCGGCGTCTTCGACGAGCAGCCGATGCCGGAGATCTTTGCCACCCGGTGCGGCTCGATCGAGAGTTCGTAGCAGGCCTCGATGATCGAGGCCGTGATCGAATCGTGGCCGCAGCCGGCACACAGCGTCGAGATCTTGCCCTCGTAGTCGCGATGCGTGTAGCCGAGCTCGTTCTTCTTCAGGCCCGGATGATGGAATTTCGGCTTTGCGATGTAGGTCATGCCCGTCTCTCTCTGCTCCCTCTCCGCAATCCGACGTCTCTTTGCACTCGGCCGAGCCGTCGCAACCGCACTCCGTCATTGCGAGCGCAGCGAAGCAATCCAGAGTCTTTCCACGGAGGCAGTCTGGATTGCTTCGCTGCGCTCGCAATGACGATGTGGATGCAGCTTGCCATCATGACACGGCCTTGCGGAGCGGGGTCACCTTGAGGTGATCCTGGTGGTCGCCAATGGCCTTGGCGATGAAGCGGGCGGTGATCGGTGTGCCGTCGTAATGCACGATTGGCACGAGGCGGACGGGATCGATGCCGTTCTCGTTGACGATGAGCTGGCGCAGCTGGCTGTCGCGGTTCTGCTCGACCACATAGACGAAATCGTGCTCGGCGAGGAAGCTCGCGACGCTCGAGTGGAACGGGAAGGCGCGGATGCGCAGGCGGTCGAGCTGATGCCCGCGCGCCTCGAGCAACCCGATCGCCTCGTCCATCGCCGGCGAGGTCGAGCCGAAATAGATCACGCCATATTTGGTTGGACGCTCCGCATTGGCCTGCAGCGGCCGCGGCACCAGGTCCTGTGCAGTCTCGAACTTGCGCACCAGGCGCTGCATGTTGTCGGCGTAGACCGTGCCTTCCTCGGAGTAACGCGCATAGCGGTCGCGCGACGTGCCGCGGGTGAAATAGGAGCCCTTGGTCGGATGTGTGCCGGGATAGGTGCGGTAGGGAATGCCGTCGCCGTCGACGTCGAGATAGCGGCCGAAGTCGCGGCCCTCCTCCAGCATCTCTGCGGTCATGATCTTGCCGCGGTCATACTGCTTGGCGTCGTCCCATTTCAGCGGACGGGAGAGCCGGTGGTTCATGCCGATGTCGAGATCGAGCATCAGGAAGATGGTGGTCTGGAGCCGTTCGGCGAGGTCGAAGGCGGCCGCCGCGAACTCGAACGCCTCGGCGGGGTCTTCCGGGAATAGCAGCACGTGCTTGGTGTCGCCATGCGAAGCATAGGCGCAGGCGATGATGTCGCATTGCTGGGTGCGGGTCGGCATGCCCGTGGAGGGGCCGGCGCGCTGGATGTTCATGATCACGGCCGGGATCTCGGCGAAATAGGAGAGGCCGATGAATTCCGTCATCAGCGAAATGCCGGGGCCCGAGGTCGCGGTGAAGGCGCGGGCGCCGTTCCAGGACGCGCCGATGACGATGCCGATGGAGGCCAGCTCGTCCTCGCCCTGCACGATCGCGTACTTCGCCTTGCCCGTCTCCGGATCGTGCCGGTACTTCTTGCAGTGGGCGGTGAACGCCTCCGCCACCGACGAGGACGGCGTGATCGGATACCACGCGCACACCGTGGCGCCGCCATAGACCGCGCCGAGCGCGGCGGCGCTGTTGCCCTCGATGAAGATGCGGTCGCCGACCTTGTCGGATTTCTTCACCCTGAGCCCGATCGGGCATTTCAGGTTCTGCAGCGCCCAGTCGCGTCCGAGATGCAGCGCGTGCACGTTGGACGACAGCAGCTTCTCCTTGCCCTTGTACTGCTCGCCGATCAGCTGCTCGATCAGCTTGGGGTCCATGTCGAGCAGCGCCGAGAGCGCGCCCAAATAGATGATGTTCTTGAACAGCTGGCGCTGGCGCGGATCGGTATAGGTCGAGTTGGTGATCGCGGTCAGCGGCACGCCGATCACGGTGATGTCGTCGCGGAATTTGGTCGACGGCATCGGCTTGGTGGAATCGTAGAACAGGTAGCCGCCGGGCTCGATGCCGGCGACATCCTTGTCCCAGGTCTGCGGGTTCATCGCCACCATCATGTCGACGCCGCCGCGGGCGCCGAGATGGCCGGCTTCCGTCACCCGCACCTCGTACCAGGTCGGCAGGCCCTGGATGTTGGAGGGGAAGATGTTGCGCGGCGACACCGGCACGCCGTGGCGCAGGATCGCGCGGGCGAACATCTCGTTGGCGCTGGCCGAGCCCGAGCCGTTGACGTTGGCGAAGCGGACGACGAAGTCGTTTACGCTGCTGATCGGCTTTTTGTCGGACATGTCGAACCTGCGTGGGTCATCTCGATCAAATATTTCTGCATGTCCCAGGCACCGGTGGGACACCGCTCGGCGCACAGCCCGCAATGCAGGCAGACGTCCTCGTCCTTGACCATCACCCGGCCGGTCTTGAGGTCGCCGGAGACGTAGAGATCCTGGTCCGGATGGAGTGAAGGCGCCTTCAGGCGCTGGCGCAGGTCGCTTTCCTCGCCGTTATCAGTGAAGGTGATGCAATCCATCGGGCAGATGTCGACGCAGGCATCGCACTCGATGCAGAGCGAGGTCGAGAACACGGTCTGCACGTCGCAGTTCAGGCAGCGATGCGCCTCGCCGAGCGCGAGCTTGACGTCGTAGCCGAGCTCGACCTCGGCGCGGATGTCCTTGAGCGCGACGACCTTGTCGCGATGCGGCACCTTGTAGCGCTTGTCGACGGAGATGTCGTTGTCATAGCTCCATTCGTGGATGCCCATCTTCTGCGATGAGACCTGCACGTCGGGCAGCGGGCGCTCGGTAATGTCCTCGCCCGAGAGCATCTTGTGGATCGACAGCGCGGCGTCATGGCCGTGCGCGACCGCCCAGATGATGTTCTTCGGCCCGAACGCGGCGTCGCCGCCGAAGAACACTTTCGGGTTGGTCGAGACGAACGTCCTCGCATCGACCTTCGGCATGTGCCATTTGTCGAACTCGATGCCGCAATCCTGCTCGATCCAGGGGAAGGCGTTCTCCTGGCCGACCGCGACCAGCACGTCGTCGCAGGGAATGGTCTGATCGGGGTCGCCCGAAGGCACGAGGTTACGGCGGCCTTTGGCGTCATATTCGGCTTTGACGTGCTGGAAGGTGACGCCGATGAGCTTGCCGGCGACCTGCTTGAATGCCACCGGCACCATGTAGTTGAGGATCGGAATATCCTCGTGGATCGCGTCCTCCTTCTCCCACGGCGAGGCCTTCATCTCCTCGAAGCCGGAGCGCACGATCACCGTGACTTTCTCGCCGCCGAGGCGGCGCGCGGTTCGGCAGCAATCCATCGCGGTGTTGCCGCCGCCGAGCACGATCACGCGCTTGCCGATCTTGTCGACATGGCCGAACGACACGTTGGCCAGCCATTCGATGCCGATATGGATGTTGCCGGCGGCTTCCTTCCGGCCGGGAATGTCGAGCTCGCGGCCGCGCGGCGCGCCGGAGCCGACGAAGATCGCATCATATTTCTCCGCCAGCAGCGATTTCATGCTGTCGATGCGGTGACCGCCCTTGAACTCGACACCGAGACCCAGGATGTAGCCGGTCTCCTCGTCGATCACCGAATTGGGCAGGCGGAATTTCGGAATCTGCGTGCGCATCATGCCGCCGGCTTCCGGATCGGCATCGAACACCGTGCAATGATAGCCGAGCGGGGCGAGATCGCGCGCCACCGTCAGCGAGGCGGGGCCGCCGCCGACCAGCGCGATACGCTTGCCGTTCTTCGGCGCGGGCCGCGGCAGGCGCTGCCTGATGTCGTCCTTGAAGTCTGCGGCGACGCGCTTGAGGCGGCAGATCGCGACCGGAGTCTCCTCGACCCGTCCGCGGCGACACGCGGGCTCGCAGGGACGATCGCAGGTGCGTCCCAGGATTCCGGGAAACACGTTCGACTTCCAATTGATCATGTAGGCGTCGCTGTAGCGGCCTTGTGCGATCAGTCGGATGTATTCGGGAACCGGGGTGTGCGCAGGACAGGCCCATTGGCAATCGACCACTTTGTGAAAGTAGTCGGGGGCCGCGATATCGGTCGGTTTCATTCCTACCCTGTCCGCGCAGGCTCAAAGACCCCGCGGCCTTTTTTGTTTGAGCGTGGCGGACGCTTAACGCATCTCGATCTGGTTTCTGAATGACGTCATTGGGTTAGCTTATTAGAACCGTTCCGAAGTACAACGGCAAATTTGCGCGCGGCACGGCTTTCATGGGAGCTACGCGTGCACAGCATTAACGGCGTGCGCAGGCATGCGGCGGTGCAGCATGTTGCGCTGCGCTCCATTCACGTCATTGCGAGGAGCCCTTGCGACGAAGCAATCCAGAGTGTCACTGCGGCCGCAGTCTGGATTGCTTCGCTGCGCTCGCAATGACGGCGTCGGTGGACAGCGCGGCAATCCCGCTACATCAGTTCTGCGCGATGTCGCTCTTCGCGAGATCCCACATCAGGCAGTAGGTGCCGACGGAGACGGGAGGCGGCAACGGGGATGCGGCAGGTCCCGTGAAGCGCTCGGCGATCACGGCCGAGACTGCGCCGATATGCGTGCCGTCGATCAGCACGAACCAGTCGCGCGCGCCTTCATTAGCTGTCGCCGGAATTCCTGCCGTTGCACCCGACAGTTCCGGCTCGCTCTCGAGCAGATGCATGGAGATGATGCCGTCGCGCGTCTCCGGCATCAGTCTGTCTTGCAGTGCATCACGCCACGCTCCCGCATTGTCGGGCGTCGGCCGCAGACGCACCAGGCCGAGCGCGGCCCCGCGCCCGGTGCCGTTGCTGATGGTGATGCGCGCGACGACGCGCAGCATGTCCTTGAAGCGCGCCATGGTCTGCCGCGACCAGTCGGTCGGATTCGCGAGCCGCGCCCGATAGGCGGGGCTGTCGAGCACGTCGAGCGTCGCGGTCGAATACAGGCTGAGATATTTGGGATTGGCGGCATGCGCGACATAGCGCCGCGCTTCGAGGAACCCCTCGATCGCGACGCGCTCTTCCAGATGCTCACGATCGTACCAGCGGTTGAAATCGGCCTCATCGGCTGCGTCGATGTTCATCGACGTCAGCAGCATGCCTTTCGCGGCGAGCGGCACTTTCTTGTTGTCCTTCCCATGCGAACCCAGACCCTGATGGTGAGCATCCGGACGATGCTACGCATCGCCGGGTGAACCATGCAGGCCCCGCTGCTGTATCTCGGCCTTTCATCCTTCGAGACGCGCTCTCCGAGCGCTCCTCAGGATGAGGAGATAGACTCTAATGCCCGATCTTCGACGCGAGGTCCGCAATCGACTTCATGACGGCATCCCTCACGCCGCCATCATAGAGCGAATGTCCGGCCTCTTCCACGACGCGAATCTCGGAACCCGGCCAAACTTTCGCGAGCGCCTGGGATGTCCCGGGAGGACATAACAGGTCGTAGCGGCCCTGTACGATGATGCCGGGAATGCCGGCGAGACGATGCGCGTTTCGCAACAGCTGGTCTTCGCTCATGAAGCTGTCGTTGACGAAATAATGCGCCTCCATGAAAGGCGTCGCCGGCAGTGTGCGCCAGACGTTCAGCGCGGCGAGGTCCAGCCGGGTCCGTGCCGGCTTGTGCTCGGACAGGGTGCGTTCAACGTCGTGCCAGGCCCGCGCCGCGGGACCGTGCACGGCAGGATCGGCATCGAGGATACGGCGCCAATAGGCGCCCACCGGTTGCGCGCGCTCCTCGCTCGTCAGCACGCTCAGGAAATCCTCGTAGAGCGCGGGATAGAACTGGGACAGGCGCGAGGTGAAGGCCGCCTCGACCTCCGCCCGCGTGCCAAGGAAGGTTGCGCGCAGCGCAATGCCGGAGACGCGCTCCGGATGCGCCTCGGCGTAGGCTAGCGCCAGCGTCGCGCCCCAGGAGCCGCCGACCACCATCCAGCGTGTGAAGCCGAATTTCTCGCGGATCTTCTCCATGTCCGCGACCAGATGCGCCGTGGTGTTGTCCGCGCGCGATCCCTTGGGCCGGCTGCGGCCGCAGCCGCGCTGGTCGAACAATACGGCGCAGAAACGATCAGGGTCGAACAGTCGGCGATGGTCGGGCTGGCAGCCGCTGCCGGGCCCGCCATGCAGATAGACAGCAGGGATTCCGTCAGCGCGGCCGACGCTCTCGACATGGAGCTCGTGGCCGTCGCCGACATCGAGCATGTCGGAGGTCAGCGGCGCAAAGGGGTCGGCGCGTTTGACCGCGCTGGCCGCGTCGGCGTCAGGCATCATTCTCGGATTCCAGAGTGCCGCCGGCGAAATTGCGATAGAGGAAGCGGTTGGTCTCGCCTTCGGCTTCGCGCTCGGCCTGCTTGAAGATCGTCTCGTGCAGCGGCGACAGCGCGCAGGCCGGATCGGTATTGGCCGCATCACCCGTCAGCGCGAAGGCCTGGCAGCGGCAGCCGCCGAAATCGATCTCGCGGAACTCGCAAGATTTGCACGGCTCCTTCATCCAGCCGGTGCCACGATAGCGATTGAAGGCCTCGGAATTCTGCCAGATCCAGGCGATCGAATGGTTGGAGCGCACGGATTCGAAGTCGAGCCCGGTGATGCTCTCGGCGGCGTGGCAGGGCAGCACCTTGCCGGCGGGCGAGATGTTGAAGAACTGCCGGCCCCAGCCGCCCATGCATTTCTTCGGCCGCAGCGCGTAATAATCAGGGACGACGTAATCGATCGTCAGCCGGCCCTTCAGCCGCTCGCGTGCCTCCTCGACGATGCGGGTGCATTCGTCGAGCTGCGCCACGGTCGGCATCAAGGCGGCGCGGTTCTTCAGCGCCCAGCCGTAATACTGGACATTGGCGACCTCGAGCCGGTCGGCGTCGAGGTCGAGCGCCATCTGGACGATGTCGGGGAGCTGATGCAGGTTCTGCCGGTGCATCACCGCGTTCACGGTGAGCGGCAGGTCGAGCTCGCGCGTCCATTTCGCGACTTCGAGCTTCTTGCGATGGCCGCCTTTGTAGCCGGCGACGCGATCGGCAAGGCCTTCCTCGATGCCCTGGAAAGAGATCTGCACATGGCAGAGCCCGGCATCCGCGAGATCGCCGAGCTTCTCGCGCGTCAGCAGCACGGCCGAGGTGATCAGGTTGGTATAGAGCCCGGCGTCGCTGGCGTGCTTCACCAGCTCGACGAGGTCCTTGCGCGCGGTCGGCTCGCCGCCGGAGAAATGCACCTGGAGCACGCCGATCTCGGCGAGCTCGCTCAAGACCTTCTTCCATTCCCCAGTGGTCAGCTCCTTGGCCGAGCGGTCGAGCTCGACCGGGTTGGAGCAATAGGGGCATTGCAGCGGGCAGCGATGGGTGATCTCGAGCAGCACCGCGAGCGGGATGCCGAAGGTCTCCGCCGTCGAGCGCTGTTTCTCCAGCACCGCGAGGCTGTCGCTGGGTGGGATGGTCACGTCGCTCATGACGTCTTCTCCCTGATCTCGGTGAGAAAGCCCTTGTCGGCGAGATCCTGCAGCATGGCGATGACATCGGCCAGGATCGCCTCGCGCGGCGCGGCATATTTCGCCGCGAGCTGATCGGCGACGTCGCCGACATTGCGCTCACCGTTGCAGAGCTGCAAGACTTCGACCGCAATGTCGTCGGGCGCCAGCACGCGCTCCGGCGCCAGGATCACCCAGACTTTTCGTGTCTCGTCATATTTCAGCTTGGCATGCCGCGGCAGCACGGGGCGGCTTGCCTCGCTGACGCTGATGTTCCGCGGCCCGGCCATTGCGCTTGTTCCTCAGCTTGCTTTGGGCACGAACGCGCCCGGCGGAATGTGGCCCTCGACATAGGCGTGCTGCAGCGCGTCCAGCTGCACCCACAGCACGTTGGTCTTGAAGATCAGTGCATTGCAGACGGAGGCGCGCTCCTCCGGCGTCCTCGCATGCGTCTTGACATAGTCCAGCGCGAAATTGGCATCGCGCGGCGCCTGGGTCAGGCGGCGCTTGAAGTAGCTCATGATGTCGGGATTGACGAAATCGTAATGCTCCAGCATGCCGGCGATGCGCTCTGCATGCAGGTTCGGCGCGAACAGCTCGGTGAGCGAGGAGGCGATCGCCTCCAGCGGGCTCTTCTCGCGGCAATAGTGGACATAGGCTTCGACCGCGAAGCGCGTCGCCGGCAGGATGCCTTCGGTGGATTCCACATAGGCCGTATCGAGCCCGAGCCCTTCGGTCAGCTTGAGCCAGCGCTCGATGCCGCCCTCGCTGCCGTCGTCGCCGTCATGGTCCTCGATGCGATGGCGCCATTCCAGGCGGGTGGCGCGGTCGCGAAAGCGCGAGATCACCACCGCGTCCTTGATCGGGATCGTGCTCTGGTAATAGTAGCGGTTGAGCGCCCAGGCCTGCACCTGGCCCTTGTTCAGCTTGCCGCCATGCAGCAGCTTATGGAACGGATGCAGGCTGTGATAGCGCGTCGCCCCGATATGGCGCAGCGTCGCCTCGAGCTCATCGGCGCTGGTGAGCCTGATGTCCTTGCCGATCGAGAGTGCGGTCATTCCAGTCAGTGATGCGGCGTTCACAGCACGATCTCCGTTCCATCCGCGGGTATCTGCCAGCCCGCCTGCTCGGCGGCCTTGCGCTCGGGCGAGCCGGGCAGCAGCGCGGGATTCGAGTTATTGATATGCAGAAACAGCTTCCTGTCGATACTGAGGTCGGCCAGCCGCGCGATCGCGCCGTCGTCGCCGGACATGGCGACATGTCCCATGCTCCTGCCGGTCTTGTGGCCGAGGCCGGCCCTGATCATCTCGTCGTCGCGCCAGACCGTGCCGTCGAAGAACACCAGCGCGGCGCCGTCAATCCGGGCCTTGAGCGCGTCGGTCACCTCGGCACAGGCCGCGATGAAGTAGAAGCACTTGCCCGTCGCCCTATCGGTGATCTCAAGGCCCAGCGTGTCGCCGTCGCCGCTCTCGCCGCCCGGATGCGCCTTGCCCTCCAGGTACCAGGCCGACTTGCCCGGCACTGCGAAGGGCAGCACCTCCAGGCCGGCGCGCGCACCATCCGGCAGGCGGGGCTCGAATGGCTCATTGATGCCGATCGGCTGACGCCGCACGTGCTTCTCGTTCAGCACATTGAAGATGCTGTTGCTGTCCAGAATCGCCAGCACTTTCTGATGCGCATAGATTGTGAACGGCGAGCCCTCGCGCATCGACAGCAGGCCCGCCACCGCATCGACTTCGCTGTTGGTCAAGATCACGCCCGCAATCGGCGAGTGACGCAGTGCGGCCGCCTTGGGGTGCAGCTGTGGCGTGGCATTCAGTTGCTGCCGCAGGTCGGGGGAGGCGTTGATCAGGAACCAGTGCTCGCCGTCGCCGCTGAAGGCCACCGAGGCCTGCGTCCTTTGAAGCTCGTGGCCGCCGCTACGGGCCGCCCGGCAGCCCTCGCACCCGCAATTCCATTGCGGAACTCCGCCGCCGGCCCCGGCGCCCAGGACGACGACGCGAAGCATGATCCGTCTCCTGGAGGTAAGGTCGCGAGGTGGATCTCAAGCCCACACAAATCCTGTCTTCCGGAAACGTATCGTGACCGAAAGAGCTCGGGGCGAAAGATCCACCTGCGCGGAACGCACTCTCACCAGCCGCTTACTTGCGGGTGGCGCTCACATACATGTTGATTTCCATGCCGCAGGGCACTTCGACGATCTTCGGGGCTTTCCAGGCCATTTCGGCTCTCCATATTCGCGAATTCGGGACGTATCCGCCCACCCGTTAGACTAATGCTGGCGCAGAACTTCGCCAGTGAAATTTTCCCGACCTAGGTGTAGGCCGGCGGAATTGCTGCACTGCAAAGAGAGCGCTTGCGGCCGCAAAGTTGAGCGAATGCCATGCGCAAAATATCCGATAGGTCGCGATCCCTGTCGGGATAAACGAGTTGTGAGGACGGAACGGCTTCTATTCGGCTACAGGCGACCCCATGGATCAGGCATGCCCAGATATTTCTTCAACACCCGTATCGGCAACGAATTGATCGTGGATCCCGACGGCGAGGACCTGCGCAACCCCGACCGTGCGTGGGAGGTCGCTCGTCAGATGATCCTGGAGGTCGTGAAGTCGGAAGGCACCCAGCGGGCCCTGCTGGAGGCAGTCATCGAGGTGACCGACGCCGACGGTGAGATCGTGCTGGAGTTTCCCTTCACCGAGGCCCTGCTGGACTTGCCCGACCAGTCCGCGACGAGGCATTGAAACCCCGCTCTCTCCCCGTCATTGCGAGCGTAGCGAAGCAATCCAGACTGCCTCCACGGAGGGGGTCTGGATTGCTTCGTCGCAAGGGCTCCTCGCAATGACGGAGAATGTGCGTCGTCCCGCGCCAGCCCCCTTCACCTCCGCGAAAACCGCATGGCTTTGCCGCGTTCGCGGCGCTAAAAGACGCCGGTTACACGGAGCAAGCCATGCAAGATCTCTGGCGCCTGTCGGCTGCCGACCTCGTCACCCTCGTCAAATCCAAAAAGGTGTCCGCCAGGGAGGCTGCGCAGGCCGGCCTCGCGCGCCTGGATGCCGTCAATCCCCAGCTCAACGCGGTGATCGACCACCGGCCGGATGACGTCCTCAGGCAGGCTGATGCCGTCGATGCCGCCATCGCCCGCGGGGAGGACCCCGGCGTGCTCGCCGGCGTGCCCGTCACCATCAAGGCCAATGTCGACCAGGAAGGCTTTGCCACCACCAACGGCCTGAAGCTCCAGCGCGATGTCATCGCGCGCGAGGACAATCCGGTGGTCGCCAATTTCCGGAAATCGGGCGCCATTCTGCTCGGCCGCACCAATTGCCCGGCCTTCTCCTACCGCTGGTTCACCACCAATCTCATTCATGGCGATACCAAGAACCCCCGCGACGCCGCGCTGACGCCGGGCGGCTCCTCCGGCGGCGCCGGCTCGGCGGTCGCGGCCGGCATCGGCCACATCGCCCATGGCACCGACATCGCCGGCTCGATCCGCTATCCCGCCTATGCCTGCGGCGTCCACGGCCTGCGCCCGACGCTCGGCCGCATCCCTGCCTTCAACCCGGCGCTGCCGGAGCGCCCGATCGGGCCGCAGATCATGGCGGTGTCGGGACCCCTGGCGCGCACCGTCAACGACATCAGGATTTCGCTCGAGGCGATGTCGGCCCGCGACATCCGCGATCCCTGGTTCGTGCCGGTGCCGCTGCAAGGCCCCGCGCGGGCCAAGCGCGCCGCGCTCTGCCTCAATCCGGGCGGCCTTGCCACAACGCCGGAGGTGAAGGCCGCGGTGAGCGATGCCGGCAAGCGCCTCGAGCGCGCCGGCTGGACCGTCGACATCATCGAAGACACGCCGCCGATGCGCGAGGCGGTGGAGTGGCAGATCAAGCTCTGGCTCGGCGACGGCTTTGAGGCGCAGCTCGATATGGCCGAGCGCGAGGGCGATCCCGGTGCGCTGGCCTGCCTGCGCGGCAACCGTGCCAGGGTTACGCCGATGGACCAGGCGAACTACGCCAAGGCGCTGACCCGAAGAGCCGCGCTGACCCGCGAATGGATGTTGTTCTTCGAGAAGTACGCCGTGCTGCTGACGCCGGTCTCCGGCGAGCTGCCGTTCCCGGATCATCTCGACCGCAAGGACGACGAATCCTTCAAGCGGGTTTGGGAGGCGCAGCTGCCGCAGATCGCCATTCCGTTCATGGGCCTGCCGGGCCTCGTGGTTTCCACCGGGCTCGTCGGCAAGGCCCCGGTCGGCGTGCATATCGTCTCCGGCCGCTACCGCGAAGACCTTTGCCTGCTCGCGGGCGAAGCGATCGAGGCCGGCGGCGTGCCGCCGTCGCCGATCGATCCCGTGGGCTAGCGATGACCGCCATCTACGACTTCAAGGCCAACTCGCTTGCCGGCGAGGAGGTACCGATGAGGCGTTTCGAGGGACAGGTGCTGCTGATCGTCAACACCGCGAGCAAATGCGGCTTCACGCCGCAATATCGCGGCCTCGAGGATCTCTACCGCGATCTCTCGCCGCGCGGCTTCTCCGTGCTCGGCTTTCCCTGCAACCAGTTCGGGGCGCAGGAGCCGGGGCGCGCGAGCGAGATCCAGGAGTTCTGCTCGACCAATTACGACGTCACCTTCCCGCTGTTTGCGAAGATCGACGTCAACGGGCCGAAGGCGCATCCTCTCTATGACTACCTGAAACGTCAGCAATCCGGCCTTCTCGGCGCCTCCATCAAATGGAATTTCACCAAATTCCTGGTGGACCGTGCCGGCAAGGTGGTCGCGCGCTACGCGCCGACCGCACGGCCCGAAGGATTGCGGCAGCAAATCGAGACCCTGTTGTGAGCGAGACAATCATGAGCGACGAATTTCCGGACCGCCTGTCGGTCGACCCGAACAGCCCCTATTACAACGCGGACATTCTGGCGCGCGACGTCGGCATCCGCTTCAAGGGCATCGAGAAGACCAATGTCGAGGAGTACTGCATCAGCGAAGGCTGGGTCCGCGTCACCGCCGGCAACGCCAAGGATCGCCACGGCAACCCGCTGACCATCAAGGTGCACGGGCCGGTCGAGCCGTATTTCAGGGATAAGAAGTAGCTATCGCGCATCGGGCGCACCACACCCTCCGTCGTCATGCCCGGGCTTGACCCGGGCATCCACGTCTTCGAACTTGCTCCGTGGCAAAGACGTGGATGGCCGGGTCAAGCCCGGCCATGACGAGTGGAGGGAGCTAGCCAGGAAGAGAGAACCCATGTCCGTCCGCATCGTCGACGTCCGCGAGATCACCAAACCGATCTCGTCCCCGATCCGCAACGCCTATATCGACTTCACGAAGATGACGACCAGCCTCGTCGCCGTCGTCACCGACGTGGTCCGCGACGGCAAGCGCGTCGTCGGCTACGGCTTCAACTCGAACGGTCGCTACGGGCAGGGCGGCCTGATCCGCGAGCGCTTCGCCGCGCGCATCCTCGAAGCCGATGCGAGGTCGTTGCTCGATGAAGCCGGCGATAATCTCGACCCCGACAAGGTCTGGGCCGCAATGATGGCCAACGAGAAGCCGGGCGGACATGGCGAGCGCTCCGTCGCAGTCGGCACCATCGACATGGCGGTGTGGGACGCGGTGGCGAAGATCGCAGGCAAGCCGCTGTTTCGCCTGCTCGCCGAACGTCACGGCCTGACCGCCAATCCGCGCGTCTTCGTGTATGCCGCCGGCGGCTACTACTATCCCGGCAAGGGCCTGTCGATGCTGCGCGGCGAGATGCGCGGCTATCTCGATCGCGGCTACAACGTCGTGAAGATGAAGATCGGCGGCGCCGATATCGACGAGGACCGTAAGCGCATCGAGGCCGTGCTGGAAGAGATCGGCAAGGACGCGCAGCTCGCCGTCGACGCCAACGGCCGCTTCGACCTGGAGACGGCGATTGCCTACGCCAAGATGCTGCGGGACTATCCGCTGTTCTGGTACGAGGAGGCCGGCGATCCCCTCGACTACGCGCTGCAGGCTGCGCTCGCCGAATTCTATCCAGGCCCGATGGCGACAGGCGAAAACCTGTTCAGCCACCAGGACGCCCGCAATCTCATTCGCTACGGCGGCATGCGACCCGACCGCGACTGGCTGCAATTCGACTGTGCGCTGTCCTATGGCCTGTGCGAATACCAGCGCACGCTTCAGGTGCTGAAGACCCACGGCTGGTCGCCCAGCCGCTGCATCCCGCATGGCGGCCACCAGATGTCGCTCAACATCGCAGCCGGCCTCGGTCTCGGCGGCAACGAAAGCTATCCCGACCTGTTCCAGCCCTATGGCGGCTTCCCGGACGGCGTCCGCGTCGAGAACGGCCACATCACCATGCCGGAGCTGCCAGGCATCGGCTTCGAAGGCAAGTCCGATCTCTACAAGGAGATGAAGGCGCTGGCGGAGTAGGGGGCGGACGGCCGCGCCGCACGCTCGCTGTCGTCCCGGACAAGCGCGCTCCAAGCGCGCGCCGATCCGGGACCCATAACCCCAGGCAGACGTCGTTTCGCGAAGCTGACAACTCCGAGTCCTCGTAACCACGTTCTCTTGTGGCTATGGGTCCCGGATCTGCGCTTCGCTCTCGACAACGCTACGCGTTGTCGGAGAGCTACGCTTGTCCGGGACGACGACCGAGTGTCGAGCTACGGCCGCGCCATACACTCGCTGTCGTCCCGGACAAGCGCGCTCCAAGCGCGCGCCGATCCGGGACCCATAACCCCAGGCAGACGTCGTTTCGCGAAGCTGACAACTCCGAGTCCTCGTAACTACGCTCTCCTGTGGCTATGGGTCCCGGATCTACGCTTCGCTCTCGACAACGCTACGCGTTGTCGGAGAGCTACGCTTGTCCGGGACGACGACCGAGTGTCGAGCTACGGCCGCGCCACACGCTCGTTGTCGTCCCGGACAAGCGCGCTCCAAGCGCGCGCCGATCCGGGACCCATAACCCCAGGCAGACGTCGTTTCGCGAAGCTGACAACTCCGAGTCCTCGTAACCACGTTCTCTTGTGGCTATGGGTCCCGGATCTGCGCTTCGCTTCGCTGCGCTTGTCCGGGACGACGACTGAGCGAGCCCCTACGACAACCGCATATCCAGCAGCCGTCGTCCCTCGCTCTTCAGCAGCTTCTTCACGGCGCTCGACGCGACCACCTCGCCGTCATTGGCGTAGGCCTCGTGGTTCTTCTCGATGTCGTCGAGGCGGTAGAGGTAGTTGACCATGATGCCTGCCGACTCGCGCAGGCCCTTCGGCGAGAGGTCTCCGAGCCAGTTGATGCGCTCGAGCCTCGCGCCGTTGCCGAGATGGAAGCGCGCGACGGAATCAATCAGCCGGCCCTTCGGCGTGCGTGCCTTGAGGAAGTAGTACGCCGCGAGCGGCTCCAGCACGCTGCGCAGCAGCGCCGCCGTCTCGGGGCTCTCGAACCATTTGGGCTCGTCGAGACGCTTCAGCAGCTCGCGGTCCTCGTCCGACAGAGGCAGGTCCTTGTCCTGCTTCACCCAAGCCATGAAGCCGGGCACCGGCGACAGCGTCACGAAGGTGTCGAGCTTCGGCAATTCGCGGCGCAGCTCTTCCACCACCTGCTTGATCAGGAAGCTGCCGAAGGAGATGCCGCCGAGGCCGCGCTGGGTATTGGAGATCGAATAGAACACGGCGGTGCGCGCGCGCTCGATCGGCAGATGCTGGCGGTCGACCGCAAGCAAGGGCGCGATCGCGCCCGGCATCGTCTCGGTCAGCGCCACCTCGACGAAGATCAGGGGCTCGTCGACCATCGCGGGATGGAAGAAGGCGTAGCAGCGGCGGTCGACCGGATCGATGCGGCGGCGCAGATCGTCCCAGTCGCTGATCTCATGCACGGCTTCGTAGCGGATGATCTTTTCGAGGATGTTGGCCGGGGTCGACCAGTCGATCCTGCGCAGCACGAGAAACCCCCTGTTGAACCACGAAGAGAGAAGGTGCGAGACGTCGCGGTCGAGCGCGGCGAGATCGGTGTGCCCGTTCATCATGCCGAGCAAATCGGCGCGCATGTTGACGAGATCGCCGGTGCCGCCCGGCGCACGGTTGAGGCGGCGGATCAGCTCCTGCCGCCGCGGCTCCGAGGCGAAGTGCAACGAGCTCGCATCCTCGTCGCTCGGCTTGGCGCGCCATTGCTCGATCGCCTTGGACAGGCGCTCCCGATCGGGGCCGAAATCGCGCACTAGTCCCTCGAAGAAGACGCGGCGTCCTGCCGCATCCAACTCCCGGTAGATGTCGAGCACCTCACGCGCTATCGCGGTGCCGGAGGCTTCGCCCCGGCCCGACAGCAACGCATCGCAAAGCTCGATCAGCCCATCGGCATCCCGCTTGGCATCGGCGGAGTCCCCGCGGCGAAGCAGCGTGCGGCCGCGCTCGGAGATGGTGGCGAGCAGGTCGGAGAAGAAGGCATTGGCCATCTGGACTTTTCAATTCCGGTTTGTGCGTTGCGGAAGTTTACACAAGATTTGGGCGGAAGCCGATCACAATCAAGCGGGGGAAATTGGCAACTTCAGTTGGGCGGTGCGTTTCGAGAATGCCGACATGTCCCGCGAAGGCGGTGCGCGCTGGGCGTCCAAGCCTCCACGTCGTCAGGCCGGGCTTGTCCCCGGCCATCCACGCCTTGTCACGCAGCACAAAGAACGTGGATGCCCGGGCCTTCGCCTCGCCGAAGCGGCTTCGGCCGCGCAGGCGGGACGAGCCCGGGCATGACGGCCCTTGCGTTCATTGTGCTAGCGCTATCCAGAGTGTTCCTCACCCCTTCCCCGCAAATTCCGTCGGCGTGCGCCCCGTCACCTGGCGGAACGCGGCCGAGAATGCCGGCACGCTGGCATAGCCGAGCTGGGTGGCGAGCTGCTTCACCGAGACGCTCGCATCCGTCGACAGGCGCTGGATCGCGGAGGCGATGCGGGCGCGCTGGCACCAGCTCTTGAAGCTCAGCTGCGTCTCGCTCGAGAACAACCGCGACAGCGTGCGGGCGGAGGTTCCGACCTCGCGCGCCAGCGTGTCGATGTCGTGCAGGCCGGTGGGGTCGTCGAGCACGATCATGGCGGCGCGGCGGCAGCGCGGCTCGCGCGGCAGTGGCAGGAAGGTGGCGGAATCCTCGGCCTGGTGCAATTCCAGCATCACCAGGCGCACCAGCAGCTCGGTCCGCGCCTCCGTATTGCGGGCATCGAACAGCGCCAGGATCGCCTGGTGCAGCAGTGGCGACACCCGCACCACGAATTCCCTGGTCAGGCCCTCGTAGCGCTGCTCGCGCTTCAGCCAGGGCAGGTCGAAATACAGCGTGCGCATCTCGATGTCGGCGAGGACGTCGATGGCGTGCTCGAGCTGGGCCGGAACCCAGACCGCGCGGTCCGGCGGCACCAGCCAGCGTCCCGCGGGCGTGGTCACCTGCATCGTGCCCTTCGCGGCATAGACCAGCTGCGCCTCGCGGTGCATGTGCGGATCGAGCCGCAGGCCTTTGGGATAGTCGCGTGCGACCAGGTGCACGCCCGCGGGCGAGCGGTGGTTGCCCCGGACCTCCCGCAGGATTGGCGTTTCCAAGCTTGGCGTTTCCAAGATTGGCCTTTCCAAGACAGTCATTGGCTGCATCCCATCATGGCTCCGACATATAACCGATTTTGGAGCAGGAGAGGATTCGGAATGAACAGCCCCAGCCGGGTGATCGGTTTCGTCAACGCAGGCCATTTCATCGACCATTATTCGATGCTGATCTTCGCCGCCGCCGTCATTATCATGGGGCCGGCGCTCGGCATGGCCTATTCGGAACTGCTGCCTTACGCGACGCCGGGCTTCGTCGCCTTTGGCGCAGGCTCGCTGCTGACCGGCTGGCTCGGCGACCGCTGGAGCCGCCGCCACATGATGCTGATCTTCTTCGTCGGCATCGGCGCCTCCATGATCGCTGTCGGCTTCGTGCAGACGCCCGTGCAACTCGGCGCCGCGCTGCTCGCCATCGGCATCTTCGCCTCGATCTATCATCCCGTCGGCACCGCCATGATCGTGTCCTATGCCGACCGGCTCGGCCGCGAGATGGGTATCAACGGCGTCTGGGGCAACCTCGGCGTTGCCTCCTCGGCGCTGGTCACCGGCGTGGTCGGCCAGTATCTCGGCTGGCGTTTTGCGTTCATCGTTCCCGGTGTCGTCACGATCCTGATCGGCATTGCGTTTGCAATGACGGTCGTGCACGAGGACCGCAAGGGCTCGAAGCAGGCGGCGGCGCAGGCCCGCGTCGCCAGGCAGGACATGTGGCGCGTGATCCTGGCGCTGCTGATCGTGGTGATCGCGATCTCCACGACCTTCAACGCCGTCACCGTCGCGCTGCCGAAACTGTTCGCCGAGCGGCTCGCGGACCTGACCAGCAGCCCGGCGCTGCTCGGAATCATCGCCGCCTGCGTCTACGTGTTCGGCGCGATGACCCAGTACACGATCGGCCGGCTGCTCGACCGCTACTCGCTGAAGACGGTGGCGTTGCCGCTGTCCTTCATGCTGGCGCCGTTCCTGTATCTGGCCGCGAGCCTGAACAACCTGCCGCTGATCATCGTCTCGATCGGCATCGTCATGGGCGCGTTCGGACAGGTCACGGTGAACGACGCCATGGTCGGCAAGTACACCACCGAGGAGTGGCGCTCGCGCGCCTATGCGGTGCGCTATTTCGTCGGCTTCACCGCGGCCGGCGCCTCCGTCGGTCTGGTCGCCTGGCTCTACGAGCAGGGCGGCTTCGTCACCATGCTGCACGCCTTCGCCGCCCTCTGCCTGCTCGCGATCGCGGCCGCGATCATCCTGCCGCGCGAGATCCGGACGCCGCAGCCGGCATAGGATTGTTGAAAGGCGGGCAACTGTCTCCACATCGTCATTCCGGGGGGCGCGCAAGCGCGAACCCGGAATCCATCGGGCGGCAGAGATTGTGGACAAATGGATTCCGGGTTCGTCGCTGCGCGACGCCCCGGAATGACGATAGAGAGATGCGCTCCCACGGCGGGGATGACGGGGCTCATCATGCCATTCTGCCAGTGTTTTGCCCGACGGAGCAAGGCGTTTCGGCAAGGCCGAAATTTTCCCGAGCAATTCCAATCCCATCTCTACTGTGCATGGGGTTGTTTTTGCGCTTTTCGTTTTTGACCCCGCCGCGCGCGGCGGAACCCGCGCCGCCTTCCGCGGGTTCTGTCCCTGTGGCGCCCCGACATTGGGGCGGATGAAGGGGGAAAGACACCTGCATGCCATGGCGCCTGCTCCGACCGGTTGTTCTCGTCCCCGCGGCGCTTGTCCTCACCACCATTGCGGCCAGTGCCGAAGCGGGAAAATCGGCCGGTCCGTCGGAATTCCTCCTGATCGTGCAGATCGTGCTGCTGATCGCGGTCGGCCGCGGGCTCGGCGAGGTCATGCAGCGGATCGGCCAGCCCTCGGTGATCGGCGAACTGCTCGCCGGCATCATCCTGGGGCCCTCGCTGTTCGGCTGGATCTGGCCGGAGGCGCAAACCGCGATCTTCCCGAAGACGCCCGAGCAGAAGGCGATGATCGACGGCATCGCGCAAGTCGGCATCCTGCTGCTGCTGTTGCTCACCGGCATGGAAACCGACCTCAAGCTGGTCCGGAAGGTCGGCAGGGCCGCGATCGCGATCTCGATCGCCGGTATCGTCGTGCCCTTCGCCTGTGGCTTTGCGCTGGGTGAATTCCTGCCGGACGCGCTGCTGCCCAATCCGCAGGAGCGCCTCGTGGCCTCGCTGTTCATGGGCACTGCATTGTCGATCTCCTCGGTGAAGATCGTCGCCGTGGTGGTGCGCGAGATGAACTTCATGCGCCGCAATGTCGGGCAGATCATCGTCGCGACCGCCGTCATCGACGACACCATCGGCTGGATCATCATCGCGGTCATCTTCAGCCTGGCCTCGCACGGCACGCTCGATCTCGCCTCGGTGGCAAAAGCCGTACTGGGCACGCTCGCCTTCCTCGCCGTCAGCTTCACCATCGGGCGCCGCCTGGTGTTCCTGCTGATCCGCTGGGCCAACGACAATCTCGTCAGCGCGGCGGCCGTCATCACGGTGATCCTGCTGTTGATGAGCGTCATGGCGTTGATCACCCATCTGATCGGCGTCCACACCGTGTTAGGCGCCTTCGTCGCCGGCATCCTGGTCGGCGAGTCCCCGATCCTGACGCGGCAGATCGACGAGCGCCTGCGCGGACTGATCTCGAGCTTCTTCATGCCGGTGTTTTTCGGCCTCGCCGGCCTCAGCGCCGATCTCTCGGTGCTGCGCGATCCCAACCTCCTGATGCTCACCGGCCTGCTGGTGGTGATCGCCAGCGTCGGCAAGTTCGGGGGCGCCTTTGTCGGCGGCACCGCGGGCGGCTTGAGCTATCGGGAGTCGCTGGCGCTCGCCAGCGGCATGAACGCGCGCGGGTCGACCGAGGTCATCATCGCCACCATCGGCCTCTCCATCGGCGTGCTCAGCCAGAACCTGTTCACGATGATCGTGACCATGGCGATCGTGACCACGATGGCGATGCCGCCGATGCTGCGCGCGGCGCTGGCGAGGCTCCCGATGAACGAGGAGGAGAGGGAGCGGCTGGAGCGCGAGGAATTCGAGAAGCGCGGCTTCGTCGCCAATCTCGAGCGCCCCTTGCTGGCGGTGGACGAAAGCGTCAACGCCGGCTTCGCCGCCTACATCGCGGGCCTGATCGCCGGCATGCGCGGCCTGCCGATCACCGTGCTGCATATCGGCGAGCGCGCCAAGGAACAGGGGAAGGGACGCGGCGAGGAGGAAAGCCACGAAGCCGTGGTGAAGAAGGCCGCCGAGACGGTGTCCGTCAAGGGTGATGGAGACACCGGCAACGTCGATGTCGTCACCCGTGCGAGGCAGGCAGAGCTCGGCGCGACCATCGCCGACGAAGCGCGCAAGGGCTTCGATCTTCTGGTCGTCGGCATCGACAGGGTGACCGCGACCAAGGACCGCTTCGACCGGAGGATCGACGACATCGCCGCGGCGTTCGAAGGACCGCTCGCGATCGTCGCGGCCAAGGGCAAGCACCTGAAGCAGCCGATGCCCGACGCGCTCAACATCCTCGTTCCCGTTTCGGGCAGTGGCGTCTCCAAACGCGGGGCCGAGGTGGCGGTGGCGCTGGCGCAGGCCGGATCGGGCTCGCTCCGCGTGATCTATGTGGCGACGACGCGCGACAAGGGCGCGCAGCGCGGGGCCTCCCGCGGCCTGAGCCAGGAGACGGGCATCCTCAAGGACACCAGCGATCTCGCCGCCCGCTACGACGTCGACATCACCACCACGCTGCGGGTGAACCGGGCGCCGGAGGCGGCGATCCTCCGCGAGATCGACACCACCGACGTCGATCTCGTCGTCATGGGCGTCGACCGCATCCAGGCCGACCACCTCTCCTTTGGCGGCGTTGCCGACGCCGTGCTCCGGCAGTCGAAGGTGTCGGTGCTCCTGGTGTCGAGCGGCGAGGCCCGGCAGGCGCCGGCGGAGAGGGCTTGAAATCTCTCTCCGCCGTCATTGCGAGGAGCGAAGCGACGAAGCAATCCAGACTCTCACCGCGGAAAGATTCTGGATTGCTTCGCTGCGCTCGCAATGACGATCGTGATCGATAGCGGTCGCCTACTTCACCTCCGCCACCGGCTGCGCCTTCGGTACCTTCTTCGACGCCCGCCAGTTCTCGAAGCGCTGCACCACCACGAAGAAGGCCGGCACGAACAGCACCGCGAGGCAGGTCGAGGCCAGCATTCCCGAGAACACGGTGATGCCGATCGACTTGCGCGCGCTGGCGCCGGCGCCGGTCGCGAGCACCAGCGGCACCACGCCGAGGATGAACGCGAAGGAAGTCATCAGGATCGGGCGGAAGCGGGCGCGCGCGGCTTCGATGGCGGACTCCATGATCGGCTTGCCCTCGCGGCCGTGCAGCTCGAGCCCGACCTCGACGATCAGGATGGCGTTCTTGGCCGACAATGCGATCAGCAGGATGAGGCCGATCTGGCAATAGAGGTTGTTGTCGATCTTGAGCGCGGAGAGGACCAGCATCGGCCCGAGCAGTGACAGCGGCACCGCGAGAATCACCGAGATCGGCGCGTACCAGCTCTCGTACTGTCCGGCCAGCACGAGGTAGACCAGCAGCATGGCGAGGCCGAACACCCAGTAGATCTGGTTCGAGACCGCCTTCTCCTGATACGACATCGCGGTCCATTCGAAGCCGGTGCCCGGCGGCAGAGTCTTGTCGGCGACCTCCTCCATCAGCTTCAGCGACTGGCCCGAGGAGTAGCCCTGCGCCGGCAGGCCGATCACCGTTGCGGACGGGTAGAGGTTGTAGAGGCTGATCAGCGACGGGCCGGTGGCCGGCGTGATCTTGGCGACGGTGCCGATCGGGATCATGTCGCCGTTGGAGTTGCGCACCTGCATGTTGGCGATGTCGCGTTCGGTGACGCGGAACGCCGGATCGGCCTGGGTGTAGACCTGGAACACGCGGCCGAACTTGTTGAACTGGTTGACGTAGGACGAGCCGAGATAGGTCGACAGCGCCGAGAACACCTGGTCCGTGGTGACATGCAGCGTCTGGGTCTTGACGCGGTCGATCTCGACGTTGAACTGCGGCACCGAGGAGCGGAACGAAGACTGCACGCGCTGCAGCGCGCTCTGGCTCTGCGCGTTGGAGACCACGGCCGCGGTGATCGCCTGCAGCTTGGCGAAATCGCTGTTGCCGTCGCGCAGTTCGACCTGCATCGAGAAACCGGCGGCGTTGCCGATGCCCTGGATCGGCGGCGGCGGCAGCACGATGGTGCGCGCCTCCATGATATCAGCGAGCTTGTCGTTGAGCCCGAAGACCAGCGAACGCAGATCCTCGCCGGGGCCTTTGCGCGCATCCCAGTCCTTCAAGATGATGTAGGCAACGCCGGCATTGGCGAGGCTGGCGCTGTTGTCGAGCGCGGAGATGCCGGCGATAGTGATGACCTGCGCCACCCCGGGGGTGTCCTTGATCAACCCGCTGGCTCTGTCGAGCACGGCTTGCGTCCGCTCCAGCGCCGCGCCGTCGGGCAGTTGCACCGCGGCGATCAAATAGCCCTGATCCTCGATCGGCAGGAAGCCGGTCGGTACCCGCGACAGACCGTAGCCGCTGGCGCCGATCACCAGCAATGCGAACGCGACCGAGACGGTAGCGTGCTTCACAAGAAAGGTGATCAGCCGCGTGTAGCCGCGCTCGACGCGGTCGTAGACCGCGTTGAAGCCGCGGTAGAAAAAATTGCGCTGCTCCGGCGGCACCGCCGGCCGCAGCCACAGCGCGCATTGCGTCGGCTTCAAGGTGGCCGCGTTGATTGCGGAGAGCAGCGCGGTCGCGGCGATCACCAGCGCGAATTGCGAATAGATGCGTCCCGTCAGCCCCGCGAGGAACGAGGCCGGCAGGAACACCGAGATCAGCACCAGCGTGATGCCGACGATCGGCGCGAACAGCTGGTCCATCGCCTTGATCGCGGCGTCGTGGCCGTTCATGCCCTGCTCGATATTGTGGGCGGCGCCTTCGACCACGACGATGGCGTCGTCGACCACGATGCCGATCGCGAGCACGATCGCGAACAGGGTGGACATGTTGATGGTGAAGCCGAGCGCCGCCATCGCGGCGAAGGCGCCGATGATGGTGACCGGCACGGTGGTTGCCGGCACCAGCATCGCTCGCCAGTCCTGCAGGAACACGAGGATCACGACCAGCACGAGCAGGCCGGCCTCGATCAGGGTCATGTAGACCTCGTGCACCGAGGCCTCGACGAACTTGGTGGTGTCGAACGGCGTGTCGTACTTGATGCCCTCAGGGAATTGCTTGGCGAGCTCGGCCATCTTCTTCTCGACGGCCTGTTCGACCTGAAGCGCATTGGCGCCGGGTGACTGGAAGACGCCGATGCCGACCGCCGGCTGCTTGTTGAGCGAGAAGATCTGGCTGTAGGTCTGCGCGCCGAGCTCGACCCAGCCGACGTCGCGCACCCGCGTGACATCGCCGTTGGCGCCCGACTTGACGATGATGTTCTCGAACTGGCCGACGTCCTCGAGCCGTCCGTTGACGTTGAGCGTGTACTGGAACGCCTGTCCCGGCGGTGTCGGCGGCGCGCCGATCTGACCGGCCGAGACCTGCTGGCTCTGCTGCTGGATCGCCTGGATGACGTCTTGCGGCACCAGGTTCCTGGCCTGCAGCTTGTTCGGATCGAGCCAGACCCGCATCGAATACTGGCCGGCGCCGAACACGGTGACGTTGCCGACGCCAGGCAGGCGCGAGAGCTCGTCGCGGATGTTGATGGTGGCGTAATTGCTCAAGAAGAGACTGTCGTACTGCGCATCCGGCGATGTCAGCGTCACGAACAAGAGGATCGAGGTCGATCGCTTCTGCACCGTGACGCCCTGGTTCTGCACCGCCTGCGGCAGCTGCGACAATGCGCTGGAGACGCGGTTCTGCACCAGCACCTGCGCGAAGTTGAGGTCGGTGCCGATCTTGAACGTCACGGTCAGCGTGTAGGTGCCGTCGGCGCCGCTGTAGGACTGCATGTAGAGCATGTCCTCGACGCCGTTGACCTGCTGCTCGATCGGCAGGGCAACGGTATCGATCACCGTCTTGGCGCTGGCGCCGGGATAGCGCGTCGTGACCTGCACGGTCGGAGGCACCACGTCGGGATACTGCGCGATGGCGAGGTTGAACAGCGCCACGCCGCCGATCAGGATCATCAACAGCGCGATGACGTTCGAGAGGACCGGCCGCTCGATGAAGAATTTCGAGATCATGGCTGGCAGCCCCTCACTTGGCCGAGGCCTGAGACTGGTCGATCTTCGTCGCTTGCGGGTCGATCTTCTGGCCCGGGATGACGCGCAGCAGCCCTGCGATCACCACGCGGTCGTCCGGCTTCAGGCCGCTTTCGATCACGCGCAGGCCGTTGTCGACGGGGCCGATCTGCACCCTGCGCTGCTCGACGATGCTGTCGCCGTTGACCACCAGCAGATAGCGGCCGCCCTGGTCGCTGCCGAGCGCGGTGTCGGGAACGAGGAGGGCGCTCTTCTCCTGGTCAAAGGGCACGCGGACTCGGACGAAATAGCCGGGCAGCAGCACCCGCTTGTCGTTGGGGACGAGGCCGCGGACTGCCAGTGTGCCCGTCGACTGGTTCAGGGTCGGCGCAACGTAGTCGAGCTTGCCTTCATGCGGATAGCCGGTCTCGGTCTGCAGTCCCAGTTGAACCGGGATTTGCTTCATATTGGCGGGAGTCAGCCCACGGCGAGCCGCCTCGGCGCGGATGCGCAGCACGTCCTGTTCATTGACGGTGAAGTTCACATAGATCGGGTCCATCGCAACGATGGTGGCGAGCTGGGTCGGCGAGGAGACGCCGACGAGCTCGCCGATCGAGACCATGTGCGCGCTGACGACGCCGTCGAACGGCGCGACGACCTTGGTGTAGCCGTAATTCACTTCGGCGAGCCTGGTGTTGGCCTGGGCCTGCTGGAGGTTGGCCTGCGCGTTGTCGCGGTTGGCGGTGGAGGTGTCGAGTGTGGCCTGCGAGACCGCCTGGCGCTGCACCAGCTCGGCCTGCCGCTTGTAGTCGGCTTCCGCCTGCCGGAGCGAGGCCTGCGCGCCGGCCTCGGCCGCCTGCGCCTGCTCGAGCTTGAGCTTGTAGGTCTCGGGCTCGATCGTGAACAGCTGGGTGCCCTGCTTGACGAACGCGCCGTCCTGATAGTCGATCGTTTGCAGAAAGCCCTGCACGCGCGCGACCAGATCGACGCTCTTGATCGGTGCGGTGTTGCCGGTGGCCTCGATGTAGCGCGTCACCGCACGCTGCACCGGCGTCGCGACGTCCACCTTGGGCGGGGGCGGCGCCACGAACGTGTTCTTGTCCTCGCAGCCGGCGAGCACGGCCACGGATGCCGCGATGGCCAGTCCCCGCCCGATATGTCGCCACACTCCATTGCACCGTGCGGGAGATGCGGGATTCGCTGAGGTCATTCGGTGGTCCCCGATGAGTGTCTGTCGGTGCGGCAGGCTAGCAACAAATGACTGGCCGTGGAACACCATAGCCATGGCGGTCACCGGCCTTGCAGTGCAAGGTGCAATGTGGACTTTGGCAGATTTGTCGTCACGGGCCGCTTCGCACTGGGTGCACGATCGACCACAATTGCATCAAAGGCGCGACCGCGACCAACGGCACGCTGCGCAAGGCCCACGACAATAGTGGGCCTGACTCATCCATCGGGACGGAATGCTACGTCAGCGCGATGGGGCTAGATCCGGGTCGCAGCCGCCCCTTGCGCATGCCAGGCCGCAAGCACGTCCCGCTCCTCATCGGCGGTAAGCCCGATGACCGGGCCGTTGCTGGCGTTGAGCCAATCAAGCGTGTCGCGCGCGGTGACCGCGACCGGTCGCGCGATCAGTCCGGCCGCGCGCGCCGGCGAGGTGTCGCGTGTCAGGAATCCGGCGAAGTCGGGCAGGGGCAGCCACATCGGCAATGACCGCGGACCTGCCCAGCGCCGCACGTCATGCGCATCCAGAAAGGCGCGATCGACCCAGGTGAAGGTGCATGACGCGTTCAGCGCGGATGCGCACTCGGCCAGGAATTCGCCGCGTGTGCGAATTGGCCCGATCCCATCATAGATTCCGGTGAGGCGAATCTCTGCCGCACGCACGATCCATTGCGCGAGATCACGCACGTCGATGAACTGGACGGCGTCCTCCGGCGATCCCGGCGCCAGCACCTCGCCGCCGCGCGCCAGCCGCGCCGGCCAGTAGGCGAACCGCCCGGTCGGGTCTTCCGGCCCGGCGATGAGGCCGGCCCGGCAGATGAAGGCGTCGTTGCCGACCGCTTGTTCGCAGGCGACCTTGGCGGCGCCGTAGATCGCGTCGGTGCTGTGCTCGATCTCCGCTGAACTGGGCTCGCGCAGCGGCGCGGTGTCGGCGCGTTGCCCCGGAATGCGGTTGTCCGCATACACACTGATCGTCGATATGAAGATCCAATGCACGCCCGGCCGCTTCAGCGCGGCGACCGCGCGGCTGACCTGACCGGGATGACGCGAGACATCGACCACGGCGTCGAATGTCTCGCCCGCGAGCGGCGCAAGACCGTCGGCGACGTCGCGGTCGATCCGTACGAAGCGCGCGCCCGCGGTGATCGGCCCCGCAAGTCCGCGCGCTGCGCAGGTCACGTCGTGACCCCTGGCGCAGGCATGGCTTGCGATCGCGCGCCCCAGAAACTGGCTGCCGCCGAGAATGAGAACGCGCATGAACCGGGGTCCCGTGTCGCCGATGAGGTCGCGAGACTACAATTTCCACCGGCGGTTGCAACCGATCCATCAGCGCGGTCTGATCTCCGCATATTTCGCCATCGCGCGCTCGAACTTCCGGTTGAACAGCCACATGGCAGCGAGGATCTCGCGGTAGCTTGCCGAGCTGCGCGCCCGGTCGGCCTGTCCGAAGGCAAAGATGCTGTTGTTGCGCAGGTGCTTCATGATCGTGGGGCTGGAGACCCTGTAGTTCAGGAGATCGCCCGATTTGAGCGCGGACCTGGTCGGGGTCGGCACGATCTGGATCAGCTCGAACAGCTTCATCTGGTCGATCGGGTCAGGCAGTGTCTTCACGATGCCCGGGATCTCGCGGAAGATATCTGCGTGCGCATTCATCAGGCCGTTGCGGACATTGGTCCAGTGGTTGAAGCGCTGATCGGTGCCGCGGGCGCGGGCCTCCTCCCTGTCGTCCCGCGCACTCAAGCCCGGGTCGATCGCAGCGACGTCGCCCTTGATCTTCTCCCATTTCCTGCTGCCGTTGCGGTCCTCCGAGGGGCCGGTCTGGAAGCTGCCCATATAGGTGTTCGAGCGCGCGTTGCGGACGTTCTGCTTGCCATTGGTCTCCGCAAAGAACAGCCCGAGGCTGATGCGGCCCGCAGTCTCGGCATGTTCAGGCGCCAGCCCCTTGGTGCGCGCGATCGCAACGGCGAGATCGACCACGTCCTTGCAGGGCGTTGGCGAGTTCTGCGCGCTGGCAGGCGGTGCCTCCATGACGTCGAACAGCTTTCCATATTCGTCGACCAGCGGCTCGATGTCGGCATCGAAATAGGCCGGTGGAATCTCGAACTTGTTGGGACGGCCGATCCGCGACGGCATCGCGTCGGTGAGGTCCTTGTAGCTGCTGATGACGGCGACGCGCGCGAGGTAGAGCGCCTGTCCCGGCAGGTTCGGCAGCGGCTGCTTCGCTTCGATCTGGCGCCGTCGCTCGGCGAGGATGGATTTGAAATCGCCGAGCGCGCGATCATAGGCGGCAAGTGCCTCCGCTTGCCTGGTCGTGAGCGCGCCCTGTCCCATGGCAGGCGCCGCGAGAAGCAGGGCAAGCACGGCGACAATCGCGGCAGCGTGACGTCTTGGTTCCATCGCGTGCTCCCGGGCTGGCCGATTCGGCAGCCGGAATCGTAGGCAATACGGGCTGGTCTGGCGAGCCGCGAGTTCGGGTCGATGCCAACCCGCCAGCCGTCACGCCGTCACCGGATACTCCGGCGCGGAAGCCAGGAACTTGGCATATTCATCGGCGTCCGGCGGCGAGAAGCGCCCGGCGAGCCCGCCGCGCTTCTGGTTCTTCGCGCCGATGTCGGCCATCAGCTCGTCGAAATGACGGTAGTGATAAGGCGCGACGCACAAGCCGCCATAGACGCCCGCGGCCGGCCGCTCGACGCGCTTGAAGTGCAGCATCATCTCGATGTTGTCGCGCATCGCCTGCGCCGTCGGCTGGTTGGCGAGCTGGCCGTCGGCATAGCGCACCAGCCAGTTGGCGGCGAGGTCGGCGCAGAGCACGGTGCAGAACGACGAGTTGAAGCCGACGAAACCGAGCTCAGGCAGATCGGGATTGGCGATCAGGCGATAGAGCCGGTATTGTCCGTCGGCATCGACCAGCTTCTGCCTGTAAGCCTCGGGAAGGAACGGCACGCCGAGCTTGTAGCCGATCGCGAGCACCGCAACGTCGGCACCGACGCGCTCGCCGCCGCTCATCACGATGCTGTCGCCTTCATAATGGTCGAACGTGCCGAACACCGCCTTGATGCGGCCGTCGGCGACCATGGGATAGAAGCCCGGCGTCGCGATCGGCACCGAGCAGTTGATGCCGTCCTCGATCCGCTCGTTCGGCACCATTTTGCATTGCTTCAGCTTGAGCTGGACCTTCAACAGGCTCTCCAGCCCGCGCCAGTTGGCCCAGACCAGCGGCGCGGCGAGGCGGTGCGCGAGTCGCCCCATCGCGCCGATGCCCCAGCCCGGAAACATCTCCTCCTGCGCGCGGATGTAGAGGATGCGTTTGAAGTTCACGAGGCCGCCGATGAAATAGGGAATGCGCCACACCGGCTCACGCATCACGATCGTGACCTCGCGCGCGCCCGATTTCACCGCGTTCACGGCGATGTCGGTTGCGGACTTCGAGCCGCCGAGCACGACGACGCGGCGTCCCTTCGCCAGCGTCGGATCGCCGTATTTCGACGAGTGCAGGACCTGGCCGCCCTGCGCCAGAAAGCCGTCCTCGCCGGGGCAATGCAGCTCGCGCGGCTCGTTGAACTGCCCGGTGCAGATCGCGACGAAATCGAAATCTTCGCTGGTCGTCGCGCCGTCGCTGTTCTTCAGCGCGAGTGTCCAGACCGGTCTGCCGCCGGCGCGGCGCGCCATGCCGGTAACCTCGGTGTCGAGCCGCAGCATGCGGTCGAGACCGAAGCTCTTCGCGTAGTCGGCGAGATAGGCATGGACCTGCGGCCCGGTCGGCCACTCCGGATAGGCCTCCGGCATGGCGCGGTCGGTGTAGCGGTAGAGCTCCTTCGGGCTCTGCGTCTGTACGTCAGGATAGGAGCGTGCCGGCGCCCAGACGCCGCCGAGATCCGAGCTGCGCTCGACGATCGTGACGCGGTGGCCGCGGGTGGAGAATGCTTTGGCGGCGGCAAGGCCGGAGACGCCGGCGCCGATCACGCAGACATGTTTTGGGCTGACCATGGGATTGCTCGATGTGTGTTTGGTGCGCAAGCGGCCACGTTCGGCCGCAAGGCGCGGCCGGCCGAACTGCAAGCAGATGAAAGTGGACGAGAAGGCGGGTCGCCTCAAGCATGATCCGGAAAAGTGTGTAGCGGTTTTCCGGAAAGATCATGCTAAAACAACAACCTAAAGCGCGATGATCGCGCTTTAGTCGTTGGCCTCGGGCGGCAGGAAGTCGACCTCGTGCAGCGCGGAGATGCGCACGACCTCGGCCGGGTCGGTCAGATTGTGCAGCTGGTTGAACAGCGCCTCCAGCTTCTGCATCGGCGAGACCCAGAACAGCGCGCGGCACGGCTTATCGGATTTGTTGAAATAGCCGTGGGGGATGCCGCGCGGCATGCGGACGAGGTCGCCGGCATGTGCCTTGACCCATTGGCCGTCGAGCTTGAGGTCGAGCGTGCCTTCCTGCACCAGGATGAATTCATCCTGGGTCGGGTGGATGTGCACCGGCACGAACTGGCCGGGATCGCTGTTGGTCTCGAAAGCGAAGGTGGAGTCGGTGACGGCCTTGGGGAAATAGACCTGGCCCAGGATATTCCAGCTCTTCCCGCCATAGCCCGTGCCGTTTGCAGTAATGCCCTTTTCGAGTGCAGTCATGCTCACCTCCTCATGGATACCGGCGGGGACGGAGCGTCGACCAGCCAGGGGCCGCTTGTCTATCCGCTAAACGAATCCGGATACGGCTGTTGCCATGCAGCACGGGCGATTTCATGGCGCACCCCTTTTCGCGTCTGATGAACTATTATAGGCTTAAAGCAATCCGTGACGCGAAGCGTGGTCGACGATGTCCGCAGCCGTGCTGGAAACGAACGCGATGGCGCCCGCAGCCGAGCGGCTTGCGGCCTTCGCCCGCGTCACCACGGATGATGTCGACGAGGCGGCCGAGCAGATCGGGCGTATCTTTTGCCCTCACGATCTCAAGCCGGCGCAGACGCGGGCGGACGGCTTCTCCGCCCGGCATAATTGCGCTGATTTCGACGGCTTCTCCATCAACTACGTCGCCTATGGCGGATCGGTCGGCATCGATCCCGGCTGCCTCGAGCGCTTCTTCCTGGTGCAGGTCCCGCTTGCGGGCTCCGCCCGCATTCGTGCCGGCGTCAGCGAGCTCGACGTCGCGCCGGACCGGATGGCGTCGCTGCTGTCGCCGACCGTCCCGACCCGGATGATCTGGGCTGACTGCGCGCAAGCGATCCTGCTGCTCGACCGCCGCCTGGTCGAGCAGCGCGCTGCGGCGCTGTCGGGCAGGGCGACCGGAGTGGTCGAGTTCGATCCCGCAATCGACCTGGAGGCGCCGTCCGGGCGGGCCTTGCAGACCAGCCTCGCCGGGCTGATGACGCTTGCCGAGCGTCTCGGGCCATCGGGAAGGCTTTCGCCGGCCGCGATGGCCGATTGGCGCGAACTGCTACTCGATCATCTCCTCAACAGGCAGCGGCATGGCCTGTCGGATGCGATCCGGACGTTCTCGGGGCAGGCCGAGCGCCTGCCGCGTGCGCTCCGCGCCGCGCGCGACCATCTGGCGGACAATGCCGGCGAGCCGCTCGATCTCGAGGAGCTCGCCTGCGTGTCCGGCATCGGCATCCGCGCGCTCCAGCTCGGCTTCCGCCGTCACTTCGGCGTGTCCATTTCGCAGATGCTGCTCGACATGCGGCTCGCCCGCCTCCACTCCCGCCTCGCGCAGGCTTCCGCCGGTGTCTCCATCACCGATCTCGCCTTCGATCTCGGCTTCACCCATCTCGGCCGCATGGCCGGCGCTTACCGCGAAAAATTCGGCGAGACGCCATCGGCAACGCTGCGGCGAAGGATGAGCTGACTTACCGATCTTGCGATTTCGCCCCACGATCTTCGCGCAGCGTCGTCACCCAGATCACGCGCGCCACCTGCTGAGTCGGGTTGTCGAACATGTGCGGCACAATGCTCGGAAAACGAAAGCTGTCGCCGGCCTCCAGCAGATGAGCCTGGTTGTCGAGCCACAGCCGCAGGCTGCCCGAGAGGATGTAGCCCGCCTTCTCGCCGGTGTGCTGCAGGAAGTCCGTGCCGGAGGAGGCGCCGGGATTGAGCGTGAGCTCGTAGAGCTCGAGCTGGCCTTTGCCTTCCGGGGTCAGTGCTTCCTTGACGACACCGCTGGCGGTGAGGCGCAGCAGCCGCCGGTTGGTCTTGCGCACGATGTAGCGCGGCACGTCGGCGGGATCGCTGCTCTCAAAGAAATAGGAGATGGGAACGTCGAGCGCGATGCTGAGCAGGCGCAGCGTGCGGATCGACGGCATGGCGCGCGCGCGTTCGAGCTGGCTGATCATGCCGGTGGAGAGGCCGGTCTTGTTGGCGACGTCCTGGATCGAGAGGCCGGCGCGCTGCCGCAGCAGCCGCACGGTTTCACCCAGGCGCTGGTCGACCGCGTCATCGGGCTCGGCCGTCGCGAGATCCTTGGGGCCGTTCGTGCCGCCGCGACCGTCCATGTCGCTCTCCCAATGCATCATCTGCCCGCGACCGCACCGGTCGGAGCGTCAGTCAGAGTGAAAAGATTGCGCATACTAGCAATCCGATTGACAGCTGTATTTAGTCGTGATGAAATTTTGGCACAATAATTTAGAAGCACTAAAGCCCACTCCTGTCCCTTTTGCCGGGGTCTCGGGGGCGCGGGAGACGGTGCCGCGTGCGACAACGGAGAGTGGTCATGGCAGGCGACACCGGCAAGCTCGGCGTTGGGGCACTGCATCTCGGCATTCCGAATCGCCGTCAATTCTTCCAGCTCGGTGCGGGAGCCGCGGCGGGGTGGACGCTTTCAGGCAGCGCCTTCGCGCAGACCGAACGTCCCACCAATCCGCCGGACAAACCGCGCGGTCAGGTGATCGCGGCGCTGTCGCAGGAGCCAACCGTCTTTCATCCCTTGATGCCGGGCATCGAGGTCGACCAGGGCGTCTGGTGGCAGGTGTTCTCGCTGCTCTGGTTCATCGATCCCGCCGGCAATTTCGTTCCCGACCTCGCCCGCGAAGTCCCGACCATCGAGAATGGCGGCCTGTCAGCCGACGGCCTGACCTGGAAGATCAAGCTGCGCAACGACGTCAAATGGCATGACGGCACGCCGTTCACGGCCGAGGACGTGAAATTCTCGCTCGAGCTGATCAACGATCCCAATTTCCGCGCGCGCAGCCGCGTCGGCCACAGCCTCGTCAAGGACATCAAGGTCGTCGCGCCCGATGAGATCCACTGGCGAATGGAGGCTCCCTATTCGCCCTACATGTCGATCCTGGGATCGCTGACCTTCATCGTGCCGAAGCACATCCTGGAGAAGGTGTCCGATCCGAACGCCTCGCCGTTCCACAACGCGCCGGTCGGCACCGGACCGTTCCGCTGGGGCGAGCGCGTGCCCGGCGACCACATATTGCTCAATGCTCACGCCGGCTATCACGGCAAGGGACCTTACGTCGAACGCGTGGTCTTCAAGTACATTCCCGACCTCACCGTGCTCTACACCCAGTTCCGCACCGGCCAGGTCGATTACACCGGCCTGCAAGGCATCTTGCCGAACTTCGTGCAGGAGGCGAAGACGCTGAAGGGCCGCAAGGTCTTCGTCTCCTCGACCTCCTCGGTGGAGCACATCGCGCCCAATCTGGAGTTCGGTCCCTTCGCCGACCGTGCGGTGCGCGAGGCGCTCTATCTCGCCATCAACAAGCAGGCGATCATCGATGCGCTCTATTACGGCCTGCCGACGCAGACCGAGAGCTTCGTGCCGCAGCAGGCCTGGTCGTTTCAGCAGGGACTGCCGCAGCACAAATACGATCCCGCCAAGGCCAACGCGCTGCTCGATGCGGCAGGATGGATCCGCGGCGCCGGTGGCGTACGCGAGAAGGGCGGCGTCAAGCTCGAATTCACCAATTCGACGACGTCGGGCAATGCGGTGCGCGAGCAGACCCAGCAGCTGCTGATCCAGGACTGGCGCGCGATCGGCGCTGCGATGCGCGTCAACAACATGCCGGCGGCCGTGATCTGGGGCGATTTCTGGCAGCAGTCGAAGTTCAACTCGGTACTGGTCTCCGTCAACTTCATGCTGGGCAGCGACCCCGACGTGACGCCGCGCTTCGGCTCCGGCGCCATTCCCGCCAAGGGCGGCCGCGGCTACAACACCTATCAGTACAAGAATCCCGAAGCCGATCGCCTGCTCGCCGACGGCGCCAGGCAGTTCGATCTCGCCCAGCGCAAGACGACCTATGGCGAACTGCAGAAGCTGATCCGCAACGACGTTGCGATCCTGCCGCTGTTCCAGGGCTTCATCGCCGAAGGCGTGAAGGAAGGGCTGCAAGGCTTTCGTCCCAACATCAACACCTCGATCAACTGCTGGAACATCCGCGAATGGTACTGGGCCTGATGTCTCAGGCACGCTGGATCGCCTGAGATGGCCCGTTACGTCGTCAACCGCCTGGCGCAGGCGATCATGCTGCTGGTGATCGTCTCGGCGATCGGCTTTGCCATCCTGCATCTGGCGCCCGGCGGTCCGCTGTCGCAGTTCGCCGTCTCCGGACAGATGACGCAGGAGGATCTCGACCGCGTCACCAGGCAGCTCGGGCTCGATCGCCCGGTGCCGATCCAATATCTCGACTGGTTCGGCCGCATGGTACGGGGCGACTGGGGGCGCTCCTATCGCGACGGCGAGGCGGTGCTGTCGGTGATTTCCTCGCATCTCGGCGCCACGCTGGAGCTGATGGCGACGGCGACGATCATCGCGGTGCTGCTCGGCTGCTGGATCGGCGTGCTCGGCGCGCTGCGCCGCTATTCGCTGTTCGACACGCTCGCCACCGTCGGTGCCATGATCGCGTTGTCGATCCCGACCTTCTGGTTTGGCCTCGTCACCATTTACGTCTTCTCCGTCAAGCTCGGCTGGCTGCCGGCCGGCAACAGGCAGACCATCGGCGACGGCTCCTTCCTCGACCTGCTGCATCATCTGATCGCGCCGGCAATGGTGCTGGCGCTGGTCGAAACCGCGATGTGGGGCCGCTTCATGCGCTCCTCCATGCTCGAGGTGATCAACCAGGACTACATCCGCACCGCGCGCGCCAAGGGCATGCCGGAATGGCGCATTCTCACGGTGCACGCGCTTCGCAACGCGCTGCTGCCGATGATCACGGTGGCGGGCTTGCAGTTTCCGACGCTGCTCGGCGGCGCGCTGGTGGCCGAGACCGTGTTCACCTGGCCCGGCATGGGGCGGCTGTTCCTCGATTCCATCGGCTATCGCGACTATCCCGTGGTGATGGGCATCCTGATGTTCTCGGCGACCATGGTGCTGATCGGCTCCCTGCTCGCCGACATCCTCTATGCTGTCGTCGATCCGCGCATCCGGGTGGGCTAGCGATGACGGCTGCGACCATCTCCACCGTTCAGCTCGCGCCCGGCCAGGCCGCGTGGCGTCGTTTTCGTCGCCACCGGCTCGCGCTCGCGGGCGCGGTGATCATCCTCGTTCTCGTCCTCGGGTCGGCGTTCGGCCCTTATCTGCTGCCGTTCGACGACACCTATATCGACATCATGAAGCGGTTCGCGCCGCCGCTCTCCGGCGCCCATTTCCTCGGCACCGACGAGCTCGGCCGCGACGTGCTGGCGCGGCTGATGATGGGCGGTCGCGTCTCGCTCTCGATCGGCATCGTCGCGATGGTGATCGCGATGGCGGTCGGAATCGCCGTCGGCGCCTTCGCCGGCTTCTATGGCGGCGTGGTCGGTGCGGTCCTGATGCGGCTCGTCGATGCCGTGCTGTGCTTTCCGACCATCTTCCTCCTGCTGGCGCTGGCCGCGCTCACCGAGCCCGGCCTCGTCACCACCACCGTGTTGATCGCGGCGACGGCCTGGATGGCCGTCGCTCGCGTGGTCGAGGCTCAGGTGCGGTCGCTGCGGGAGCGCGAGTTTGCGGTCGCTGCGCTCGCCTTCGGCTCGTCGAATCTGCGGATCATGTTCCGCGAGCTCGTGCCCAACGCGATCGCGCCGATCGTGGTGGCTGCGACGCTGAACGTCGCGAAAGCGATCCTGCTCGAATCCTATGTCAGCTATCTCGGCTACGGCATCCAGCCGCCGGCGGCGAGCTGGGGCAACATGCTCAACAATGCGCAGATCTATCTCACCAGCGCACCCTGGCTCGCGATCGTGCCGGGCGTCGCCATCACGCTCGCGGTGACCAGCTTCAACTTTCTCGGCGACGGGCTGCGCGACGCGCTCGATCCGCGAATGAACATCCCATGACGAGCAAGACCTCGATCGAATTGAACTCCAGGAGTGCCCCATGTCCCCGCCGCTCAACCGTATCAACAGCGACGAACGCTTGCCGCAGCAGGTGGATGTCGTCGTCATCGGCGGCGGCGTCATCGGCGTCTCCGCGGCCTATCATCTCGCGAAGAAGGGCCATTCGGTCGCACTGGTCGAGAAGGGCCATGTCGGCGGCGAGCAGTCGAGCCGCAATTGGGGCTGGTGCCGGCAGCAGGGCCGCGCCCGCGAGGAAATCCCGCTGGCTCGCGAGGCGCTGCTTCTGTGGGAGGACATGCAGAACGATTCGGGCGTCGATGCCGGCTTCCGCCGCACCGGCGTGTTGTTCCTGACCAAGAGCAAGGACGAGCTCGCAAGCTGGGAGCGCTGGGCAGCGGTCGCGCGCGAGATGCAGGTTCACTCCACCGTGCTGACGCCGGCCGATGTCGCCGAGCGCATGCCCGGCAATGCCGACACATGGGTCGGCGGCCTGCACACGCCGAGCGATGGCCGCGCCGAGCCGTCGATGGCCGTCCCTGCGCTCGCCACCGCCGCACGCAAGCACGGCGTCACCATCCACCAGAGCTGCGCCGCGCGTGGGCTGGAGACGATGGGCGGGCGCGTCAGCGCCGTCGTCACCGAGAAGGGCACGATCCGCACGCAAGCCGTGCTGCTGGCGGGCGGCGCGTGGTCGTCGCTGTTCTGCCGCCGCCACGGCATCGAGCTGCCGATCGGCCTCGTCAACGCTACCGCGTGCCGGACCACGCCGGGACCGGAGATCACCTCCGGCGCGCTCGGCACCGATTTCTACTGCATCCGCCGCCGTCTCGACGGCGGCTTCACGCTGGCGCTGCGCAACCGCGGTACGGTCGAGCTGTCGCCGGACCTGTTCCGTTACGCGCGCACGTTCTGGCCGACTTATCAGCATCGTAAGAACGGACTGAAGCTCTCGTTCGGCAAGTCGTTCTTCGATCAGCTCATGCGCGGCACCAGCTGGAGTTTCGACAAGCCGTCGCCATTCGAGGCCGAGCGCGTGCGCGATCCCGCGCCTGACATGTCGCTGGTCAATGCGGCGCTGGCGGCGCTGATCAAGTCGAATCCGGAATTGAAGGACATCGAGATCGCGGAAGCCTGGGGCGGCACCATCGACTGCACACCCGATACGATTCCGGTGATCTCACCGGTCGATGCGCTGCCGGGTTTCTTCCTCGCGACCGGCTTCTCCGGCCATGGTTTCGGCATCGGTCCCGCCGCCGGCAAGCTTGCGGCCGACCTCGTGACGGGCGCGACGCCGCTGGTCGATCCGGCCGCCTACAGCCACAAGCGCATGATCGACGGCCGTCGTCTCGCGCCGGTCAGCCCGTTCTGAGGCCGGCATGACGGTTCTCTACAAGGCCAACATGGTGCGCGGTGCCGAGTGGGCGCGCTTCTTCGCGGAGCGCGCGCCCGACGTGCCGTTCCGGCTCTGGCCTGATATCGGCGACCCCGCCGCGGTGCGTTATCTCGTGGCCTGGGTCCCGCCGGATGATATCGCGACGACCTTTCCCAATCTTGAGCTGGTCTTCTCGGTGGGCGCTGGCGTCGATCAGTTCGACACCACGAAAGTCCCAGCGCACATCCCGCTGGTCCGCATGCTGGAGCCCGGCATCGCCGAGACCATGGTCGAATACGTCACCATGGCCGTGCTCGGCCTGCACCGCGATCTCCTCGATTTCATCGGTCAGCAGAAGCAGCAGGTCTGGCGCGAGATCCGGATCACGCCGGCCAGGCGCCGGCGGGTCGGCGTGATGGGGCTCGGCCAACTCGGCCAGGCGGTGCTGGAACGACTCAAGATGTTCGGCTTTCCGCTTCTTGGGTGGAATCGTTCGCCGCGCGAGATCGAAGGCGTCATCTGCTATGCGGGGGCCGATGCCTTGCCAGAATTTCTGGCGCAGGCCGACATTCTCGTCTGCCTGCTGCCGCTGACGGATCAGACGCGCGGCATTCTCAATGCCGAGCTGTTCGCGCGCCTGCCGCGCGGGGCAGGGCTCGTCAATGTCGGACGCGGCCCGCATCTCGTCGAGGCTGACCTCCTTGCGGCGCTCGACAGCGGCGCGTTGTCCGGTGCGGTGCTCGACGTCACCGATCCCGAGCCGCTGCCTGCGGGACATCCGTTCTGGAGCCATCCGCGCATCCTGCTGACGCCGCACAATGCCAGCATGACGACGCCGGATACGGCGGTCGATTTCGTGCTCGACGTCATCGCTCGGCATCGCCGCGGCGAGGAGCTGCCGGGGCTCGTCGATCGCAGTCGTGGTTACTGAGGGCGCGATAGTGATGGGAATATCGGTGCAGCCACGGGCGCAGTTTACCTCTCCCGCTTGCGGGAGAGGTCGGCGCGTAGCGCCGGGTGAGGGTTCTCTCCTCTTGGGGGTTCTCGATTGTGGAGACACCCTCTCCCCAACCCTCCCCCGCATGCGGGGGAGGGAGCGCACCGTCTGCGCGGCATGTGCAGGGGGCTTTGCATGAGTATCGGTGCGAGCGGAGCTCACCAAGTGATCGCAGACGCGCAGGCCCCCGTGCTGTCAGTCTCCGGCCTCACCACCTCCTTCGTGCTCGAGCGGCGATGGATACCTGTCGTCCGCAACGTCTCGTTCGAAATCGCGCCGCGCGAGACCGTGGCGATCGTCGGCGAGTCCGGCTCGGGCAAGAGCGTCACCGCGCTCTCGATCATGCGGCTGATTCCGCAGGAGATCGGTCGCGTCGAGGGCCGGGTCATGTTGGCCGGACGGGATCTGCTGGCGCTGCCCGAGGCGAGCATGACCAGCATTCGCGGCAATGACGTCGCCATGATCTTCCAGGAGCCGATGACGAGCCTCAATCCGGTGCTCACCATCGGCTTCCAGATTGCGGAGGCGCTGATCCAGCATCGTGGCCTGTCGCGCGCGGCGGCCGAGGCCGAGACCATCCGCCTGCTCGATCGCGTCCGCATCCCGGCAGCGAAATCCCGCTTCCACGAGCACCCTCATCGCTTCTCCGGCGGCATGCGCCAGCGCGTGATGATCGCGATGGCGCTGGCCTGCAAGCCGAGGCTGCTGATCGCGGACGAGCCGACCACCGCGCTCGACGTCACCATCCAGGCCCAGATCCTCGAGCTCTTGAAGGAGCTGCAGCAGGAGGAGGGGATGTCGATCCTCTTCATCACCCATGACATGGGCGTGGTGGCCGAGATCGCGGACCGTACCGTGGTGATGTATGGCGGGCAGGCGGTGGAGACGGACGCCACCGCCCGCATCTTTGCCGCGCCTCTCCATCCCTATACGCGCGCGCTGCTCGCGGCCGTGCCGCGGCTCGGCTCGATGGACGGACGGGCGCGGCCGATGCGGTTTCCGATCGTCGACAAGGTGACGGGGACTTCGGACCAGCCGGTGGAGACGCCCGACACGGTTTCGACGGCCGAGCGGCCGTTGCTGGAAGTCTCAAACCTCACCACGCGTTTCCCCATCCGCTCCGGATTGTTCGGCAAGGTCTCGGGCCGTGTCCACGCGGTCGAGAACGTCTCGTTCACCTTGCGCGCCGGCGAGACGCTGGCGCTGGTCGGCGAATCCGGATGCGGCAAGTCGACGACGGGGCGCTCGATCCTGAGGCTGCTCGAGCCGGACAGCGGGACGGTCCTGGTCGACGGCGAGAACGTGCTGGCCATGAACGGCCGAGCCTTGCGCGATTTTCGCAAGCAGATGCAGATCGTGTTCCAGGACCCGTTCGCGAGCCTCAATCCGCGCATGTCGGTGGGAACGGCGATCGCCGCGCCCTTGCTCGCCAATGGGCTCGCCTCGGCGGCGCAGGCGCGGGAGAAAGTCGCCGATCTGCTCGTCCGCGTCGGCCTGACCGCCGACATGGCGGCGCGCTTCCCGCACGAGTTCTCCGGCGGGCAGCGCCAGCGCATCTGCATCGCGCGTGCGCTGGCGCTCGGGCCGAAGCTGATCGTCGCGGATGAAGCGGTCTCCGCGCTCGACGTCTCGGTCAAGGCGCAGGTCGTCAATCTGATGCTCGACCTGCAGGCCAGCATGGGCCTCGCCTATCTCTTCATTTCCCACGACATCGCGGTGGTCGAGCGCATGAGCCACCGCGTTGCGGTGATGTATCTCGGTGAGATCGTCGAGATCGGCCCGCGCGCCGCATTGTTCGGCGATCCGCAGCATCCCTACACGAAGAAGCTCATGTCTGCGGTGCCGGTGCCCGATCCCTCCCGCCGCCGCGCGCGGCGCGAAGCCTCCAACGACGAGATCAGAAGCCCGGTCCGTGCGCCGGATTACCAGCCTCCGGTGCGGCAATATCGCGAAGTGTCGCCCGGCCATGTCGTCCAGGTCTGGGGCGAGGAATGGTCGGCCTGAGGCGCCTCACGAATTGACGTGCACGAAATCGCGCAGCAGCGGATAGATCTCGTTGTTCCAGCGCTTGCCGGAGAACACGCCGTAATGGCCGACGCCGGCCTGCATGTGGTGGACGCGCCGATAGGCGCGTACGCCGGTGCAGAGGTCTTGCGCAGCGAGCGTCTGGCCGATCGAGCAGATGTCGTCCTTCTCGCCCTCGACCGTCATCAGGCCCATGCGACTGACGGCCTTGGTGTTCACCGGGCGGCCGCGATGCATCAGCTTGCCCTGCGGCAAGAAGTTTGTCCCGCCGTGCAATAGGGGACCTGATTTTGGTTCCTCCCTGAGGGGATGACTAGCCAAAACCGGTATCAGATAGCACTATGGTACGCCACGCCTGTCATCACCGGTCCCGATGTCCTCGCCTTTCCCGCCCTCCATGATCAACGAGCTTCGTAACTTGCTGGCGTCAGCCATTGCTGACGTTAAGGCGTATGACGTTCCGGCATTATGCCGGCGTCTCAACTTGGGCGATGGAGAAGAACAGGAAGCTTTCGCAAGCAAGTACAAATATGCCCAAAGGCGACTCGCGGATGTCTCGGCAGATCAGGTCGTCGCAAGCGCTCGACAGTTGCTCTCGGAGCAGGAGCACTTCAAGCTAGTTGAGCAACTAACCAAGATTGATGAGCTCAACGGTTCGCCCGTAACAACGCTCACGCGGCGACGTCTCATCACGCTATTCGACCATCTCCCGCTTGCACGCGAGATCGAGGATATGGACTTCATCCGGGGGCTTTGGCCCATAGCGTCGCTGCGGGCACCGCATCCCAGCACAGAGGCGACGTTCGAAGACTATCTTCATCGGCATACCGTTCGGAACGATGATCTTTCGAACCGTGACGTGCTGGAAGCGCTTGGCGTGCTGACGTGCTCTCGCGCTCAGTTATTTAAGTTGCTCGCTGCGCTTACGTCACCTGAGGTTCGGTCGGCGCCAGAGCAGGTCGAACTGGCCGAGAAGATCGACGCCCTGTTGCGCCACGACGGCTACACACTGTCGCAGGCAGGGCGAATATCGGGGAGTCCGTTCTATGCTGTGCGGCCATTCCCGACAGGATCGCCGGCAGACGAAAGCATTTCCGCGACGTTGGCAGCCTTCGACCCGACGCAGGTACATGCGCGCTGGACGATGGCGCTCGAGCGGCGCGCCTCGGAACCAGCGGGAGCAATCACGCTGGCGCGCACGCTGTTGGAGGACGTCTGCAAGTGGATTCTCGATCAGGCGGGAGAGACGTGGCATGAGGCCGACGACTTGCCGGTACTCTACCGCAAGCTTGCGAAAGTACTGAAACTTGCGCCGGACGACCACACCGAACAGGTGTTCAAACAGATTTTGGGGAGCTGTCAGTCGGTGGTTGAGTCGTTGGGTGCTCTTCGTAACAAACTAAGCGATGCCCATAGCCCGGGCCCAAAGCGAGCACGTCCGCAGGCGCGACATGCGGAACTTGCGGTCAATCTGGCCGGCGCGATGGCTACGTTTCTCGTCGCGACCTGGGAGGCGCGCCAGACCGTGCAGGCGGTGCCCCGATCAACCTCGCCGACGTTGATCGAGCCAAAGCAATAGTGTGCGTCGTTTTTCGTGCCTGAGGTGCACTGCATCTCTATCACGAATTGACGTGCACGAAATCGCGCAGCAGCGGATAGATTTCGTTGTTCCAGCGCTTGCCGGAGAACACGCCGTAATGGCCGACGCCGGCCTGCATGTGGTGGACGCGGCGGTAGGCGCGCACGCCGGTGCAGAGGTCTTGCGCGGCCAACGTCTGGCCGATTGAGCAGATGTCGTCCTTCTCGCCCTCGACTGTCATCAGGCCCATGCGGCTGACGGCCTTGGTATTCACGGGACGGCCGCGGTGCATCAATTTGCCCTGCGGCAGCAGGTGCTCCTGGAACACGTCGCGCACCGTCTCGATGTAGAACTCCGCCGGCAGATCCATCACCGCGAAATATTCGTCGTAGAACGTCTTGATGGTCGCCGCCTTCTCCTTCTCGCCCTTGGCGATGTGGTTGGCGAGGTCCATGTGCTGCTTGATGTGGCGCTCGAGATTCATCGAGACGAAGGCCGTGAGCTGCACGAAGCCGGGATAGACCTTGCGCAGCGCGCCGCGGCACTGCACCGGCACGTAGTTGATCAGATTGCGCTCGAACCAGTCGATCGGCCGGCTCTTGGCGAACTCGTTGACCCTGGTCGGCTGGATGCGTGTGTCGATCGGCCCCGCCATCAGCGTCAGCGTCGCCGGGCGTGACGGATGGTTGCCCTCGCACATCACGGCGGCGGCCGCGAGCGCCGAGACCGACGGCTGGCAGATCGCCACCATGTGCGGGCGCGGACCGAGCTGGCCCAGGAAGTCGATGAGATGATCGGTGTAGTCGTCGAGCCCGAAGCGGCCCTCGCTGCGCGGGATGTCGCGCGGATTGTGCCAGTCGGTGATGTAGACGTCGTGGTCCTGCAGCAGCGTCTTCACGGTGCCACGCAGCAGCGTGGCGAAATGGCCGGACATCGGCGCCACCAGCAGCATGCGCGGCTGCTCGCCCACGCCGTGTTTCTTGAAGTGCAGCAGCGAGCCGAACGGCGTCGCGTAGGCGATCTCCTCGGTCACGGCGATTTCGCGGTTGCCGACCATGACGCTGTCGATGCCGTAGGCCGGCCGATCGTAGGTGAGGGTGGAGCGCGAGATCAGCTCCAGCGCGGCCGACAGCCGGCCGACGACCTGATCCGACCTGCCCTGCGGCACCAGATTGAGGAATTTGAGTGCCGACGAAGCCCCTGCGCGCCATGGCGCCGTCAGGTCCATGTGGTTTTGAAAGGCCTGATAAAACATCGACATCATGCTGAAACGCCCATCCCGTCCCGTGCTGCCATGCAATAAGGACGCCAGACGGCAGTCCGGGTCGCCGCTGAATTGGCACGTCGCTTGCTGCTCATGACACGGGAAGCACGCGGGCCGGGCTGAAGTCGGGACCAAGGAAGAGGCCACATGGCGAAGGCGACACTGACCATCAGCAGCAAGAACTACTCGTCCTGGTCGCTGCGTGGCTGGCTGCTGACGAAATTCTCCGGGCTCGATTTCGAGGAGATCGTCACCGCCCCGGACGATCCGTCGGCACGCGCCGAGATTTTGCTGCTGTCGTCGTCGATCCTGGTGCCGTGCCTGCGGCACGAGGGCGCCGTGGTCTGGGATACGCTGGCGATTGCCGAATATCTCAACGAGGTGATGCCGGACGCCGGTCTGTTGCCGGCCGACCGCATCCAGCGCGCCCATTGCCGCTCGATCTCGGGCGAAATCCATTCCGGCTTCACCACGCTGCGCGCCTCACTGCCGGTCAACCTGAAGGGGCACTTTCCCGGCTTCAAGATCTGGTCGCGGGCGCAGGCCGACATCGACCGCGTCTGGTTCATCTGGCGCGACTGTCTGGAGAAATCGGGCGGCCCGTTCCTGTTCGGCGCGCAGCGCACCATGGCGGATGCGATGTACGCCCCGGTGGTGACGCGCTTTGTGACCTACGACGTCAAGCTCGAGCCGCGCCTGAAGGCCTATGCCGATACCATCATGGCCATGCCGGAGATGCAGGAATGGATCGCTGCGGCGCGGGAGGAGCCAGCCGAGATCGAGGAGCTCGAGGTCGAATATTAGGCAAGTGTTGCGCCGCCCTGCCTGTTTCGGGGGCGGTGCCCTCGCGCGGCGGCCTCACAGCGATGCCTTTGCAGCGATTAACCTTTGGCGCCGGTGACAGGCCGGGCCCAACCCGCGTGCTGCGCAGATATTGTGCGCGCCCGCACTGCTATGTCGACATCTAGCCGTGAACAGCTGCGTACACGGCCTTTCGGCTGATTCGGACGTGATTCGTTCGGGCCGCGTTCCGAAGGTTAAGGCGGAGCGCGGCGCCCGTCGCATTTTGAAACAGAAACCGCTCTCAGGCGGCCCCACGCTGCTTCACGCGCGGCAGGCGCCAGCCGATGACGGTTGCTTCGACCGCAATGCCGGCCTCGTGGTTCTGCCAGCGTCCCTCGACGTAGCGGCAGGCGAACGGCAGTTGATATGTTCCGCTGTGATCCTCGCAGAGCACTTCGAGTGGCAGGCCCGGCGGTGGTTCTCCGGCTCCGTCGAACTCCGCCAAACGTCTGTCGCGCGTTGCCATTCCAAAAATCTCCCCTAAACAAAGCCGCGGAAAGAATGCCCACTTCTTCCGCGTGCGGATCATCGTTCCCCATCCCTGGGAACGGACGCAAGCTCAACGCGAGAATGCGGTACGAGTGTGGTAGCGTCTCGCTGCGGCGCGCAAACGGCGCACATTGCCGTGATCGATTGGACGAGGAACCTGCATGCTGCTTCGAAACGCCGGCATTTGTTTCGCGATGTTGCTGCTCGCAGCGCTGGCGCCGCTGCCGCTCCGCGCGCAGGACGTGCCCGGCATCGAGATCTGCACCGTCGAGAAGACCATGGAGCGGCGCACCAGCTGCCTGCAGAGCAATGTCGATTTCCTGCAGAAGACGATCGCCAAGCTCGCCCTCGATCATCAGCAGAAGCTGGATGCCGCCAATCGCCAGATCGACGCGCTGAAGTCGAGCCTCGCCGGCTTGCAGAAGACGCTCGGCGAGGTTCAGGCCGCGCAGGCGAAGACCGCCGAGGATCTGAAGAAGAAGCAGGACGCGCCGCCGCCCAAGGACGCCGCGAAATAAGCGCCGTTCACGCGACGCGATAGCGTTCCATCACGGCACGATCGGGGGCGTAGCCGAGCCCGGGGCCTGTCGGCACCGCGACATGGCCGGTGGCATCGACATCGGCGCCTCCGCCCCAGAGGCAGGCCTCGCGCTTGAGATAGAACATCTCGACCAGCCCGTCGTCGCGCGTTGCGAGCAGATGCAGCGTCGCCAGCAGGCCGGGGCCGAAGTAAGGGGAGTGCGGCACGATCTTGACGCCGAGCCGATCGGCCAGGCCTGCGACCTTCAGGAATTCCGTGATGCCGCCGACCTTGATGACCGAGGGCTGGGCGTGGCTGACCGCGCCCGCCTCGATCATCTGGCGGAATTGATATTCGGTGCAGGCATTCTCGCCGGCGGCGACGCCGAGCCCGCCCTTGCTGCGGACGTCGGCGAGCGTGGCGAAGTCTTCCGGCGGCCAGACCGGCTCCTCCAGAAACATCGGCTGCGCCTCCCGGCATGTTTTCGCGAACGCGATTGCCTGCTCGCCCGTCAGGGGACAGTTCATGTCGATCATCAGCGGAATGGCTGGCCCGATTGCCTCGCGCGCGGCGAATACTGCTGGCGCCGTGGTCTCGTGCAGCTTGATCGCGCCATAGCCGAGCGCGAGCGCCTTTCTGCATTCGGCGGCGATGTTGCCGGGCGAGCCGATTCGCAAGAGGCTCGCGTAAGCCGGAATGGCCGTGCGCCTGATCTCGCCGAGCAGGCGATGCAGCGGCACGCCTTCGGCCTTCGCAGCCAGGTCCCACAATGCGATATCGAGCCCGGAGATCGCGAACATGGTGATGCCGTAGCGGCCGAATAGATGCAGATTGCGCTGGATCTGTTCCATCACCGCGGGAATGCCGGCAGCATCGGGCACCTTCAGCCCGCGGGCCTGCGGCGCGATCATCTCCTCGACGGCGCTGCGCGTGGTGCGCGGGCAGACATAGGCGAAGGCATCGCCCCAGCCGGTCAGCCCGGCATCGGTCGTGACCTCGACGAGGACCATGTCGAGCGCGGAAATCGCGGAAGCACCCTGGCGGAAGCTCGCGACACCGGAATTATAGGGGATGCGGATATGGTGCGCCCGCACATCGGTGATTTCCATGACCCGGTTCCTCTTTCTCGTGAGCGGTTTCGACGAGTGTAGCCGCGAATAGCAGGGCGTTGCCAGCGACGATTGCCGAGCTATCGTCATGCGAAGGACAGCAATGCCGATCAAGCAGAGCGGCAGAGACCAGAGCATCATCGCCGCGCTTCGAACGTGAGCCTGAACCGTCATGAATCCAGCCCAGCGCGCGCTCTGGTATATCGAGAGCCATCTGGCCGAGCCGATGACGCTCGACGAGATCGCGGCGATCTCGGGCGTATCGCGGTTCCACATCGTGCGTGCGTTTGCCGCAGCCACCGGCTTTCCGGTGATGCGGTACGTGCGCGCGCGGCGGCTGACCGAGGCGGCGCGCAGTCTGGCAAAGGGCGCACCCGACATCCTGTCGCTGGCGCTGGAGGCGGACTACGGCTCGCACGAAGCCTTCACCCGCGCGTTCCGCGACCATTTCGGCACCACGCCCGAAGCGGTGAGGGCGGCAACGTGCGTGAGCCAGCTCGAGCTTCAGGAGCCGATCCTCATGAACTCCACCATGCTCGACCATCTTGCCCCACCGCGTTTCGAGACGGCAAAGGCCTTCCTGGTCGCCGGCCCCGCCGAGCGCATCTCCTGCGACAACGGCGCCATGATCCCCGGTCTTTGGCAACGCTTCCATCGGGAGATCGCCGACATTCCCGCGCGGGTCGGCCAAGGAAAAATTCAAGTCGCCTACGGCGTCTGCTGCAACGGCGATGACGCCGGCAATTTCGACTATATCGCCGGGGTCGAGGTCGCCGATTTCTCCGACCTGCCGCGCCGTTTCGGCCGCATCCGCATTCCCGAGCAGCGCTATGCCGTGTTCACGCATACCGAGCACGTCGCTTCGATCCGGCGTACCGTGAATACCATCTGGAATCAGTGGTTGCCGGCATCCGGGCTCAGAGCCGCGGACGCGCCGAACTTCGAGCGCTACGACGAGAAATTCGACCCTGCGACCGGCAATGGCGGCTTCGAGATTTGGATACCAGTGCGCGAGTAAGCTGCAACGCTGGCATACCGTCCCGCTTGCTTGGCAAGCCTTGGCGACTTTGTCATAACCGCAAGCAAACCTTGCCTGCGGAGCCCGTGCCGGACATCCCGTGCAAGCCATAACAAGCAGCCGGGAGGGTCCCAAATGTCCAACATCCGCGTTCTCGCCACCGACCTCGAATTTCCCGAAGGCCCCGTGGTGATGCCCGACGGCTCGGTGGTGCTGGTGGAGATCCGCGGCCAGCGCCTGACGCGCGTCTATCCTGACGGCCGCAAGGAGATCGTCGCCAGGATTCCGGGCGGGCCGAACGGCGCCGCGCTCGGCCCCGACGGCAAGATCTACATCTGCAACAATGGCGGCTTCTCCTGGATCCCGACCCGCAACATGATCATGCCGGGTCCGCAACCCGACGATTATCTCGGCGGCTCGATCCAGCGCGTCGACCTGCAGTCGGGCAAGGTCGAAACCGTCGTGAGCAAATGCGGCGCGCATGATCTGCGCGGGCCGAACGACCTCGTCTTCGACAGGCAGGGCGGCCTCTGGTTCTCCGATCTCGGCAAGCGCCGCGCGCGCGAGATGGACGTCGGCGGCATGTATTACCTCAAGCCCGGCATGAGCGAGATCGTGGAGGTCGTGCACGGGATCCTGCCGGCCAACGGGATCGGGCTGTCGCCGGACGAGAACACCGTCTACATCGCGGAGACGCCGACGGGGCGGCTCTGGGCCTACGAGCTCTCGGCGCCCGGCACGCTCAAGCCGCGCGACGTGATCTACCGCGGCGAGCGGGGAAAGCCGATCTGCGGCCTCGGCGGCTACCAGATGTTCGATTCGCTCGCGGTGGAAGCTGGCGGCAACGTCTGCGTCGCCACCCTGGTTTCCGGCTGCATCTCGGTGATCGCGCCCGACGGCACCCTGGTCGAGCAGGTCCCGACCGGCGACCGCGTCACCACCAACATCGCCTTCGGCGGTCCCGAGCTGAAGACCGCCTACATCACGCTATCAGGCAAGGGCGAGCTGATCGCCATGGACTGGCCGCGCGGCGGTTTGCCGTTGAATTTTTTGAACAAGTGAATGTATCTGGACGAAGTGTGCCAATACATCGGTCGTCATTCCGGGATGCGCGCGCCAGCACGCAGGCCCGGAATCCATAACCCCGAACCGTGATTATGGATTCCGGGCTCGCGACTTCGTCGCGCCCCGGAATGACGGCAGTCATTATGGAGTGAGAAATGCCCTGGCCCGATCCCATCACCCTGCGCGGACAGCACGCCCGTCTCGAGCCGCTGTCGCATGATCATCGCGAGGGGCTGGTCGAGGCCGTCAGGGACGGCGAGCTGTCAAAACTCTGGTACACCGCGATCCCGCTGCCGGAGCAGATGGGCAAGGAGATCGACCGGCGCCTCGGCCTGCAGGCCGCAGGCTCGATGCTGCCCTTCACCGTGTTCGACGCCGGCGGCCGGATTGTCGGCATGACCACCTACATGAACATCGATGCCACGAACCGCCGCGTCGAGATCGGCTCGACCTGGTACGCAAAGGGCGCGCAGCGCGGTCCGCTCAACACGCAGTGCAAGCTGTTGCTGCTGCGCCACGCCTTCGAGACGCTGGACTGCATCGCGGTCGAATTCCGCACCCATTTCTTCAACCACCAGAGCCGCCGCGCCATCGAGCGCCTGGGCGCCAAGCAGGACGGCATTTTACGCAGCCACCAGATCGCGCCGAACGGCACCTTGCGCGACACCGTGGTCTACAGCATCACCGCCGCCGAATGGCCGACGGTGCAGGCGCATCTGGAATTTCAACTCAACGACAAGCCGCGTTAGTCATGATGTGCCCCGATCTCGCCGCGAGCTCGATCACCTCTCCCATGGGGAGAGGTGTCAGCGTGCGCGGCTGCAATTCATTCAATCTCACGACACGCTAGAGGCGGCCGGCACCATGGACAGATTCGATTATGTCATCGTCGGCGCGGGCTCCGCCGGTTGCGTGCTCGCCAGCCGGCTGAGCGAAGATCCCAGCACCAGCGTCTGTGTGCTCGAGGCGGGCCCGAGGGACTGGCATCCCTACATCCATCTGCCGGCGGGCTTCATCAAGACCTTCCACATGAAGAGCATCAACTGGGCCTATCAGCAGGAGCCGGGGCCATGGACCGGTGGGCGCAGCATCTACGCGCCGCGCGGCAAGACGCTCGGCGGCTCGTCCTCCATCAACGGCCACATCTACAATCGCGGCCAGCGCATGGATTTCGACACCTGGGCGCAGATGGGCAATCGCGGCTGGGGCTATGCCGACGTGCTGCCGTACTTCCGGCGGCTGGAGAAGCGGGTCGGCGAGGGCGAGGCGCTCTATCGCGGCCGGGAGGGCAGTCTCACGGTCACCACCATGGACTGGCGCGATCCGCTCTGCGAGGCCTTCATGGAGGGCGCGGTCTCGCTCGGCATTCCCCGCAACCCCGACTACAACGGCAAGACCCAGGAAGGCGTCTCCTACTGCCAGCGCACCATCAACAACGGCCTGCGCGTCTCCGCCGCGACCGCGTTCCTGAAGCCCGCGATGAAGCGGCCCAACGTGCATGTGCACACCCATGCGCACGCAACCGAGATCGTCTTCGAGGGCAACCGCGCCGTCGGCGTGCGCTACATGAAGGGCGGCCGCGGCGGCCATCCTGTCGAAGTGCGCGCCAACAAGGAGGTGATCCTCTCCGGCGGCAGCTATAATTCGCCGCAGCTGTTGCAGCTCTCCGGCATCGGCTCGCCGGATCTGCTGCAGCAGCACGGGATTGCGGTGCGCCACGCGCTCCCCGTCGGCGAAGGCCTGCAGGACCACTACGCCCCGCGCACGGTGGCGCGGGTGAAGGACATCAAGACCATCAACGAGCTCCGCCGCGGCCTCTCGCTCTGGATCGAGGCGCTGAAATGGGCGACCGCGCGCCGCGGCCTGCTCTCGCTGTCGCCGACCATGGTCTACTGCTTCTGGCACTCCGGCGAGAGCGCGGAGAGCTCGGATCTCCAGCTCACCTTCACGCCGGCGAGCTACAAGGAAGGCGTGCAGGGCCAGCTCGAGGACGAGCCCGGCATGACGGTGGCCTCCTGGCAGCAGCGTCCCGAGAGCCGCGGCTATGTCCGCATCCGCTCAAGCGATCCATTCGCGCCGCCGATCATCCAGACCAATTATCTCGATGCCGAGCTCGACCGCCGCGTCATCGTCGGCGGCATGAAGCTCGCGCGGCGTTTGCTGAAGAGTGCGCCGCTGTCGCCCTACTACGCCTACGAGGATTTCCCCGGCCCCAACGTCAACACCGACGACGAATTCCTGGCAGCCGCCACCGAGCGCGGCACCACCACGTTCCACCCCGGCTGCACCTGCCGCATGGGCCCGGCGGACTCCACCTGGGCCGTCGTCGACGATCAGCTCCGCGTCCACGGCCTCGAAGGCCTCCGCGTGATCGACGCCTCGGTGATGCCGCGCATGATCTCGGCGAACTTGAACGCATCGACCATGATGATCGCGGATCGCGCCTCGGACCTGATCCGCGGCAAGGCACCGATGGAAGCCGCGCGCATCCCGGACGCCGCGGTGGCGTGATATCTTTGTTGGGCGAATCGTCCCACGCATTTCATCGACAGGCAGAACGCCAAATGCCCCAATCCGGCACTGAGCGACAATCCGTTGGTCAGATTGCCTTCTGCGGCGTCGTCTTTCTCTGCACCGCTATTCCGGTCGGTCTGCTGTTGCGCGTGGGTTGGCGGGATTGGCCCCTGTTTGCCGCCCTCTGGGCGGGCATGTACTTCATGGGAGGAATAGCATCGTTTCCTCGGGGCAGGCCAATTCAAAAGGCCTTTTCATATGGCCTGCTCGTCGGCACGGTGCTTCCGGCTCTGGAGTGGGCCGCGATGCATCACGGCCCCTAGCCCGTCGGGCAAAACACCCGTCACCCCGTCAAGCCCTCCTCGCAAAAATATTCTAATTTACCGAAATTCGGAACTGCAGCATACATCAGACAGCCCGGCCCGACGAAGAGGGGCGGTTCGCGAGTCGTTCGAAACGCGGGCCGGGTTGCGGTGGACGCGGCAGCGTCGGCACGAGATGGTGCGGGCAGGGCGGGTAGTCCCTGTGAGCCCGAGGCTTCGTGCGGACGAGCGGCGCTGAAGTCCGGCGAAGCCTCTTGGCGAAGCCGGATGAGCTGCGTACGGCAAAACCGTGTGGTCCTGGCCGTCGTTGCTACGGTCAAGCCTTCCGCGGAGATGTGCGCGAGCCCAACCGGGCAGACGGCATCATCCAATTCGCGGGGCGAGGGAGGCCAGAAGGAACTCGGCTCCCGGGAGAGCACGGCATAAGCCGTCCGACCATCGCGCAGGGAAGGCCGAGTGTTCGGCGACACCTGTATGCTGCTGTGCGGTTTTCTGCGTGTGCCTTTGCGCAGCAGACCGCGGGTGCCCGTCGGCACCCGGTCTTCCCCATAGGCGTTAAGTTTATTCTTGAGTGTTGGAATCACACGTGATTCCAAAGCGGGATGGCAGACGAATCGCTTCTGAACGAGGACTGGACGAGAGTGGTTACGCAGCTCGGCGGGGCTGCGCAGCTTGAGATAAGCGCGCGCCAGACGAAGGCTTTCGTGCGGCGGCGCCAAATTCCAGATGCGGTGTCGTTACTTCGGCTGATGCTGGCCTATTGTCTGGGTGAACGAGGGTTGAGATCGACAGCCGCGTGGGCCGCTTCTGTTGGCCTTGCCGACCTCAGCAGCGTGGCGTTG
>NZ_JACEGD010000038.1 GCF_016031635.1 Bradyrhizobium diversitatis | reverse complement strand
AGGCGAAGGTCGCCTGCGACCAGCCCAACAGCGCGGCCAGCATCTGGCCGGTCTGGTTGGAATCATCGTCGATCGCCTGCTTGCCGAGGATGATCAGGCCCGGCTGCTCTTCGTCGGCAACCTTCTTCAGGATCTTGGCGACGGCGAGCGGCTCGACGGCGCCTTCGGCCTTCACCAGGATGCCGCGGTCGGCGCCCATGGCGAGGCCAGTGCGGATCGTCTCCGATGCCTGCGCAGGTCCGATGGAGACCACCACAACCTCGGTGGCCTTGCCGCCTTCCTTCAGGCGCAGCGCTTCTTCGACTGCGATTTCGTCGAACGGGTTCATGGACATCTTGACGTTGGCGAGTTCAACGCCCGATCCATCGCCCTTGACGCGGACCTTGACGTTGTAATCGACCACCCGCTTTACCGGCACTAAGACCTTCATCGATCCTCTCCCGACGCTACGTCGCGGCCTCGAGCCGGATGATCGGCTTGCCGCGGTTTCTGCCTTCATACAGGCCCGCCAATGCTGCCGGCGCCTGTTCCAGTCCAAGAAGAACATCCTCGTCGTAGACGAGGGCGCCACTCAAGGCGAGGCGCGTCAGTTCGTCGGCGGCCTCAGGAAAAGCCGCGACATGATCGAAGATTATGAATCCCGCCCAATGTAGGCGACGTGTCAGCACCTCGCGTTCGGGACGCAGACCCGTCGGCGGCGGCGACCAGGACGCGATCGATGCCGTCCCGCACTGAATCATTCGCCCGCTCCTGCGCATCGATCGAATGGCCGCATCGGCGATTGCGCCACCGGTGTTGTCGAAGAAGATGTCGTTGCCGTCAGGGCACGCGCGGCGAATGGCCGCCGGCAGATCGTTCTCGCTGCGGTAGTCGATCATGTCGGCATAGCCGTACCGCTCCCGCGCCAGCGCCGCCTTCTCCGCCGAGCTGGTCAGACCGACTGCCCTGCATCCGGCAAGTCGGGCCAGTTGCCCGACGAAACTGCCGACGCTGCCGGCCGCCGTCGACACCAGCACATGTTCGCCGGGCTGCGGCTTGCCGAGACCGTTGAACGCGAGATAGGCCGTCAGGCCGTTGATGCCGAGCAGGCTGAGATTTGCACTGAGCGGCAGCGCCGACGGCGTCACCCGCCGCAGGATCGCATCGGGCGTCGTCGTGCAATGTGACTGCCACCCGAACCATCCGTACAGGAAGTCGCCCTCTCCGATGCCGGGACTGCGGCTCTCGACGACCTCGCCGACCGCGAGCGCGCGCATCGGCGTATCGAGCGGCACAGGTGCGCTGTAGTTGCCTTCATCATTGGCCCATCCGCGCTGCGCCGGATCAACCGACAGATAATGGTTGCACACGAGGATCTCGCCGTCCCCGGGGCGCCTGACCGGTGCGCGCACCGGCGCGAAGTCCGCCAGCTGCGGCACTCCCCTCGGACGGGTAACGAGCCGCATCTGCAGGTTCACGGTCCGCGTCATCTCGCCTACCTCCCGGACATCGGGCCCGGGAAGGCTCTGCCTCCAAGACCCGTTTTATCGGCGTTATCGCTTGGCGTATTGCACGGCGGCGCGGCCGATGCGTTCCCGGGCGACAATCAGCTTCATGATGCCCGCGGTGCCGTCCCCGATCTCCAGCCCCATCACGTCGCGCATGCGTTGCTGATGCGGTGATTCCAGCGTCCAGCCGTAGTGGCCGAAGGTCAGCAGGCACTGATGGATGGTGTCGAAAGCGGTCTTCGGGCCCATCCATTTCACCATCGCCGCCTCCGCGGTGTGAGGCTGCCCGGCATCGCGCAGCGCGATCGCGTGATAGGACAATTGCCGGATCGCGGCCAACTGGCTTTCATATTCGACGAGCGGAAACGTCACGCCCTGGTACTGGGCGATCGGCGCGTTGAAGGCGTTGCGCGTCTTCGTGTACTCCCAGGCTTCGTCGAGGGATGCCTGCGCGCAGCCGATGCATTCCAGCGCGATCAGCGCGCGACTGTAGTCGAACCCGCGCATCACATGCGTGAAGCCCTGGTCCTCCGCGCCGAGACGGTTGGCCACGGGGACACGGACATTGTCGAAGAACACCGACCCGCGGCCGATGATCCGGCTTCCGACGTCGTTGAACCGCGTACGCGACAGACCCGGGCTGTCCGCCGAAACGACCATAGCCGTGATGCCGCCGGCGCCGCTTTCGGCCGTGCCGGTGCGCGCGAAGACGATGAAGGCGTCGGCGCAATCGGCGAAGGTGATCGAGGTCTTTTCACCGTTCAGGACGTAGTGATTGCCTTCGCGGCGGCAGCGCAATTTCATATTGCCCGCGTCCGACCCGCCGCCGGGCTCAGTGACGCAAATGCCGAGCAGCTTTTCGCCGCTGATCATGCGTGGCAGCCATTCCTGCACGAGATCCGGGGAACCGCTGTTGGCGAGGATGGCACCCAGCAGCGAGACATTGACCTGCACGGTGCTGATGTTGAAATCGCCATAGGCCAGTTCCTCGGCGATCACGCCCGCGGTAACGCCCGGTGCCGCCAGACCGCCGAACTCTTCCGGCAAATCCACTCCCAGCAGACCGAGGTCACCCAGCTCCCTGACGAGATCGCGATCCATGACTGCCGCTCGTTCGCGGGCCTGATAGCTCGGAGCAAGCCGCTGCCGCGCGAAACGGCGTGCCAGGTCGCGAATTGCCAGTTGATCTTCATTGAGCAGCATTCGATCTGGTCCTTCCGGTCAACTCAACAGACTTCGATAGAAATTGCTCTAACGCGCCTCGAAAGTCGGCTTCCTCTTGCCGAGAACCGCCTGCATGGCATTCCACGCATCCTCGGTCCGAGTAATGCGCGCCATGGCCCTCGCCTCGTTCTCGAGCTGTCCTTCCAAGCCCTCGGTCTCGCTGCTGATCAGAAGATTCTTGATCTCGCCATAGGCCAGCGTCGGGCCGGCCGCCAATAACCTGGCCAGCGCCCACGCCTCGTCATTAAGCGACTCCGCGGCAACGACCCGGTTGATCAATCCCGCCGCGGCGGCTTCGTCGGCCGAGAGCGTCTCGTTCAGCATCAGGAATTGCGACGCCCTCCGGCTGCCCATGCGCCGCGGAAGATAATATGAGCCGCCGCTGTCGCTCACGATGCCGATCCCAGCGAAGGCCGCGTAGAACTTCGCCGCCGGCGATGCCAGCACGAAATCCGCGCCTGCGACAAGCGCCACAGCTCCGCCCGCGGCCAGGGCATGGACTGCCATCACAACAGGTGCGTTCATCCGCGCAAAGCGCGAAATCGCCATGTGCAGGTCGGCCGTCGCAGTCGACACGAAATTCGCCAGATCACGCCGGTCGCGCGCCAGCGAGTTGAGATCGCCTCCCACGCTGAAAAAGCGGCCCTTGGCATCGATGAGCACGGACCTGACGTCCGGATTGACCGTGCATTCCGTCGCAAGCCTGTTCAAGTCCTCGGCGAACTGTCCGTCCAGCGGGTTGCCGCGATCGGGTTGATTCAAGGTAATATGCGCAACGCCGTCCTTGATTGCGAACTCAAATGCGCTGAGCTTCATCGCTGCCTCCCGATGTCCGATATCTTGCTTGTTGGTAAACTACATTACCTTTTTCTCGCGCATCGTGCCAAGCTCTTTTTTCGCCGCGCAAAGCCATTGGAGCGACTGTGCAAAAATTCGCCGCAACCGGCGAACATTGCGACCCGATGTCCGGCTGGACAATTTGGTGTGCTAGTTTATCATAAGCCTCGGCAGACGGCGTACCGGTCGTCTTTCATCCCGGACCTTTGAGGGAGCATGGACCAGGCCGTGACGCGGCAGCAGGAAGATATTCAACGTCCGGCGGGACGCTCGGCGCAGACAACACAACGTGGTCTCGCGCCGTTCGAGGATCCATTGGCCCTGCAGGCTGCGATCGGCGATTTTCTTAGCAAGGACGCGGGGCGTCCCATCGTCATCGAGCGGCTTCAGAAATTTCCCGCCGGCTTTTCGTGGATCACCTACGGCGTCAAGCTGCGCGGGCATCCGCGCGCCGACGACATGATCCTGCGCATCGGTCCTCCCTACGGCCTTTTCGCGCCTTACAGCGCGATGCCGGAATTCCAATCGTTATCCGCGCTGGAGGGCAGCGGCGTGCCCGTGCCCCGGGCGTTCGCGGCCAGCGATGATCATTCGATCCTGGGCGCTCCGTTCTTCTTCTGTGAGCGCGTCGCCGGCGATACGCCGCTCCCCTGGGGCGGTGGCGATGGCGCCATGAATGATGCCCGTCGCGAGAGCCTCGCAGCGGACTTCATCGATTCCCTCGCCGCGCTCCACAATTTCGATTGGAGGCGCACCGAGCTGGAGCAGTGGGACCCTAGCATTACCGTGGACAACGCCGCCGATCGTCAACTGGACTTCTGGTGGGAGCGGTTCCAGCGCTGGGCCCTGCGCGCGCACCCAATGGCACATCGAACCTTCGCTTGGCTGCGCCGCAACAAGCCGCGGGCTCCCCGCGTCACCCTCGTCCATGGGGACTATCGGCTGGGAAACTTCCTGGAACAGGATCAGCGGATTTCCGCCATTCTCGATTGGGAACTGGTCCATCTCGGGGACCCGACCGAGGACCTTGGCTGGGCGTTTTTGCCGCAATATCGCGGCGGCACCCGCATGGTCTGCGCCCTCGCCGACGAGGACGCCTTCCTGACGCGCTACCAGGACAAAGTGGGCTACAAGATCGACCGCGCGGCGCTTCACTTCTATATCGTGTTCTCGCTGCTCAAGCTCGCCCTCACCCACATGGCGGCGGCGCGGTGCTTCGAGGATGGCCTGTTCAACGACATGCGGATGCCCGCGATGGCGACGCAAATCGGCCCAGTATTTCGCCAGATCGCCAAGATCATGGAGCGCAGCTCGTGAACAACTCGCTTCCCAGGCTGATCGACGGGATGATCGCCACCTTGCGGCGTGAAGTCCTTCCCAACCTCGAAGGGGAGTTCGCGCGCGGCCAGGCTATCGGCATCATCTACATGCTCAACAGCATCCAGCGCCGCGCCAGCTGGTCGAACCGCTTCTTCCAGGAGCAGCTGATCGCGTTCAGCAAGGCCAGCAAGGAACTTCAGGCCATGGCGGGCGAATTACCCGGCGCGCCTTTGCCCGGTGTCACGAATATCCCCGATCTGCCAGATGAAGGCGCACTGGAAGCCAGGCGCAACGCCGGTGATGAGCAGCTCTGCCACATGATCGACTGGCTGGCCGAACGCCGCGACAGCCTCCCCGCCGGCGTGGTGGCTCAAGTGGAGACCATCTTGGACAACTATCTCAACCGCCAGCTCAAGTGGGACATCGAAACCAGCGCCAAACCGATGTTTACCGAGATTTCGCGGGGCCGCGAAGACTGAAGAGGAACACCCGCATGCTATCAGCTCAAGACGACTTTATCGGGCACCAGCTTCCCACGACGTTCGACCACGTCATGAACAGCGATCCGAGCTGGATGGAGCGCTACTGGTACACTGGTCACCCGAAGCCGGACGGCGATTTCATCTTCGACGTCGGGCTCGGCTGGCACCCGAACCGCAACGTGATGGATGGCTTCGCCGGCGTTACCGTCGACGGGCGGCAGCACAACTTCAGGGTCTCCCGCAGGATGCGGCCGAATCCGCTCACCACCTCGATCGGCCCCCTTCACATCCAAATCCTCGAAGGGCTGCGGCGTCATCGCCTGCTGCTCGAGCCGAACGAGTCCAGCCTCGCGTTCGACATCGAGTTCATTGCCACCATGAACCCACACGAGGAGGAAGAGCATTTCCGCCGTCGTAATGGCCGGGTTACGGAGCACATGGCGCGCGCCCAACAGCTCGGCGCCTACCGCGGCTGGATCGCGGTCGACGGCAAGCGCCGTGACATCGAGGCCGCGCACTGGCTCGGTCAACGTGATCATTCCTGGGGAATTCGCGGCGAGATGCGCACCGACGAGACGAGCCCGCCCGTCACGTTCTATCCGCCTTTCTTCTACTGCTGGACGACGGCGCAATTCGCCAACCGCGGCCTGCACCTGTTCTTCAAAGAGCGTGCCCCCGGCGACCTCATCTACATCTCCGGCGAGGAGGTGACGACCATCGGCGAGCGGTCGAGGACGACGCGGAAATTGGCTGGAATCGCTCACGATGTCGTCTGGGCCAACGATCCTCACGGCCAAACGGTCGAGCGCGCCGTGTTCGACGCCGTGTTCTCGGATGGAACGCACCGGAAGGTGGAGGTCCGCACGTTGCCGGCACGCTACTTCCTCAAGGGGGGCTTGTACGGCGGCCTGCGCGGCTGGTTCCACGGCGACGACAAGGGCAAATTCTACTCGGAGCACGATGTCTGGACCCTCGCTGACCCGGACACGCGTCAGCTGGTACGCACGCTTGCCGACCACGTGATCGAGGTCGTCGATGGCGACGAGGTCGGATACGGCATCATCGAGTACGGCGTTGGCAAGGGCTACGAGAAATACGCCCAGGTGCAGCAGCATCCGCCGATCTGATCGGCGCGAACCAGCCGGCCGCAATCAAAGGATCAGGCAAAGCGGCTCCCCGCTCTGCCGTCTTCCATTCCGGGGCCCCCAGGAGCAGCGCAGAGCGCTACACTGCGGCAATCGCGCGCCGCGCCCGAGCGTAATCGTCGGCCAGCCATGCAATGAAGTCGGCAGCAGGTTCGACCCGTTTGACCGCGCCAATGCCCTGCCCAGCGCTCCAGATATCGCGCCAGGCTTTCCGATCGGATCCGCCGCCCGAGATGTCAACTGCCCCGCGATCCGGGCGCCACAACGATGCCGGGTCCAATCCGTTGGCTGTCACGGAGGGCAGCAAGAAGGACGCATTGGCCCCCGTGAAGCAATTGGCGATCACGACATCCTTGGCCGCGCAATCCACGATCATCTGCTTGAAAGCCGGCTGCGTATTGGCCTCGGTCGAGGCCAGGAAGGGCGAACCGACATAGGCCAGATCCGCCCCGAGCGCCTCAGCTGCCAATATGGCGCTTCCCGTGGCGATACAGCCCGAGAGGATCAAGAGCCCGTGCCACCATTCGCGGATCTCCGCCATCAGCGCAAATGGAGACACATTGCCGGTGTGACCGCCGGCGCCGGTCGCGACGGCGATGATGCCATCAACCCCGATATCTGCACATTTGCGCGCCTGGCGATCATTGATCACATCGTTGAGCACGATGCCGCCGTAGCCGTGAATGGCATCCACGATCTTCGCGCTTGCCGCCAGCGCCAGAACCACGATCGGCACCCGATGCTTGATCGTCAGCTCCAGATCGGCGTCGAGTCTGTCATTCGACTTGTGCGCCACCAGATTGACCGCATAGGGAATCTGACATCCTTCCAGCCCCTGCTCGATCCGTGTCAGGTCATTGTCAAGCTCTGCGCTGGTGCGCGCATTCAGCGCCGGGATGGAGCCGATGATGCCGGAACGACATTGCGCGATCACAAGATCGGGGGTTGACGCGATGAACATCGGTGCAGCCATGACAGGGATCTTCAGGCCGCTGCGCAACCGCTTTGCAATATCCCGATTGGACTTCACGCTGCTTTCTCCCGCGCGCGAGCTTCCACGTTCATCAGACGGGATCCCAGGTGAAGATGTCGGCCGAGCGATGCAGCGGATAGAGATCGTTCGCAAACATCGGAAACACGCGGTCGATCACCGTCTCCGGCGTCCACCCCTCTGCCGTGTGCGCGGTGCGGACGGGACGCGGCTGCGAGAACAGGTAGATCTCGTTGTTCCTGACCCCGAAGATCTGTCCGGTGACATGTGCCGCCGCATCGCTTGCGAGCGCGACCACGAACGGCGCGATCTTCTCCGGCACCAGCTTCTTCAGGCCGTCGACGCGCCGTTGCTGCTCCGGCGTATTGGTTGGAATGGAATCGATCATGCGGGTCCATGCGAATGGCGCGACGGCATTCGAACGGACGTTGAAGCGCTGCATGTCGAGAGCAATTGATTTCGACAGGCCGACGATGCCCAGCTTGGCCGCCGCGTAGTTGGCTTGCCCGAAATTGCCGACCAGCCCGGATGTCGACGTCATGTGAACGTAAGCACCTGAAGCCTGGGTCTTGAAGAACGGCGCCGCGGCGCGACTGACGTGGAAGCTGCCCCGCAGATGAACGCTGATGACGGATTCGAACTCCTCCTCCGTCATCTTGTGAAACAGTCCATCGCGCAGATTCCCGGCATTGTTCACGACAGCATCGATCCGGCCGAACGTGTCGATCGCCATCTGCACCATGGATTGAGCGCCCTTCGCACTTGTGACGCTGTCCGTGTTGGCGACGGCCCGGCCCCCGGCCGCATTGATCTCGTCAGCCACCTCCTTGGCCGGCGTGCTCTCGCCGGCCTCGCCTGCAAGATTGACCCCGAGATCGTTGACCACCACGGCCGCCCCCGCCTTGGCGAACGCCAACGCGATGCCTCGTCCGACCCCACGGCCCGCGCCCGTGACCAGTGCGACCTTTCCGTCCATAATACCCATAGTGTGCGCCTCAATAGCTTTTTGGCAGGCCAAGAACCTTCTCGGCCACGAACGAGAGGATGAGCTGTTCGGTGATCGGCGCGAGCCGCGTGAGCGAGACCTCGCGATAGAGCCGCTCGACGTGATATTCCTTGGCATAGCCGAAGCCGCCATGGGTCATGACCGCCTGCCAGGCAGCGTCATGCCCGGCGCGGGCGCCGAGGAACTTCGCCGAATTTGCTTCGGCTCCGCACGGCAGTCCCTGGTCGTAAAGCTCAGCCGCCTTGACCGCCATCAGCCACGCGGACTGGAGATACATCCAATTCTCGGCCAGCGGATGCTGGATGCTCTGGTTCTGCCCGATCGGCCGGTCGAACACGACGCGCTCCTGGGCATAGCGGGTCGCCCTGCGCAATGCATCCTGTCCGATTCCGATGGCTTCGGAGGCGATCAGCACGCGTTCCGGATTGAGGCTATGAAGAATGTACGAGAAGCCCTTGCCTTCCTCGCCGATCCTGTCCTCTTCGGGAATGAACAACCCGTCGATGAAGATCGCATTCGAATCCACCGCTTTGCGCGCCATCTTCGGAATGCGCTGGACATCGATCTTGCTGCGATCCAGATCCGTGTAGAAGATCGTGATCCCGTCGGTCGGCCGCGCGCAATCCTCGTATTTCGTGGTGCGCGTCAGCAACATGATCTTGTTGGCGACCTGTGCCGTCGACGTCCAAACCTTCTGGCCACGCACGATGTAGCCGCCCTTGACCTTCTCGGCGAAAGTCTTGATCCGCGTCGTGTTCAACCCCGCGTCCGGCTCGGTAAAGCCGAAGCAGCACTGGTCCTTGCCGGCGATCAGCTGCGGCACCCACCGCGCCTTCTGCTCGGGCGTGCCTTTCACCACGATCGGATGCGGGCCGAAGAGGTTGATGTGAACGGTCGAGGCGGCCGCCATCCCGCCGCCATGGCTCGCCACCTCATGCATCATGATGGCGGCTTCAGTGACACCAAGCCCGGATCCGCCGTACTCCTCGGGCATCGTAATGCCCAGCCAACCGGCCTCGGCCATGGCGCGATGGAATTCATGCGGGAACTTGCCGTCCTCGTCGCGTGCGAGCCAGTACTCGTCATCGAACCGGGTGACGACCGCGCGCACGCCCTCGCGGATCGCATTTCGTTCGTCGTCCGTCGGTAAGGGTCTCACTTCCGTCATGGGCATATGCTCTTCGCAAACGGCTGAACCTAGAGAGAAGCCAGCGTCTTTCGCGCGGCCTTCAGATGGGGGATGTCGTACATCTTGCCGTCGATCCCGAGCGTCCCGGCCCCCGGATTGGCCTCGAATGCGGCGACGATCTTGCGCGCCTGCGCAATCTCGGCCTCAGATGGCGCAAAACACCGGTTGATCACGCCAACTTGGTCCGGGTGGATCGCCACGCGCCCGACGAAGCCGTCTCGTCGCGAGCGACGGCAATCGCGCTCGAGCCCTTCCGAATCCCTGAAGTCCGCAAAGAGCGTATCGATCGGCGCGACCTCCGCTGCGGCCGCGGCGAACAGGCATTGCGTCCTTGCCACCTGGTACGGCCAGGTCCAGCTCCCGTCGCTTTCCTTGTTGTCGGTCCCACCGATCACCGCAGACAGATCTTCTGCGCCCCAAGTCAGCGCCGCGAGCCGCGGGTGTGCTGGCGCGTAGGAGCCCAGCGCAAACATTGCCCGCGGGGTCTCGGTACAAACCACGGCAACCCGCACCGAACCGCGCTCCATGCCGGACCGCACTTCGAGGGCATCGAGGTAATAAGCGATGCGCTCGATGTCCGCGGCACCGTTGGCCTTTGGGATCAGCAGCCCGTCCAGCCCGGGTTTGACCACCGCGGCCATGTCGTCGAGCGTCAAGCCGGTATCGAGCGCGTTGACGCGTACGAAGAACGCCCAGTCACGGGACGCCTGGCCTTCGAGAAGCTGGCCCACATGACCTCGAGCCGCTGCCTTCTGGGGAGGCGCCACGGAGTCCTCGAGATCGAGGATCAGGGCGTCAGCGCCTGACTCCCGCCCGCGCGCAAATTTGCGTTCGGAATCGCCGGGTACGAACAAGAGTGAGCGCAGCCTCATGGTCGGGGCACTCGCAACATGAGCGCGGCACGCTTGCAGGTCGCAATGAGTTCGTTCCGCTGGTTATAGCCGCGATGTTCGAAGGTCACGATGCCCTGCTGAGGCCTCGATTTGCTGTCGCGCAGGGCGACCACCGTCGTCTCCGCGCGGATGGTGTCGCCGGCAAAGACAGGTTTCGGAAAGGCGACTTCCTCCCAGCCAAGATTGCCGACCGTCGTTCCCAGCGTCGTCTCCTGCACCGACAGGCCGACGATCAGCCCCAGGGTGAAGATCGAATTGATCAGTGGACGTCCGAATTCGGTGGTTTTCGCGTACTCGTGGTCGATGTGGATCGCCGCAGGATTGTGCGTCAACGTCGAGAACAGGATGTTGTCCATATCGGTAACCGTACGCCGCACCTCATGAACGAACTTCTGGCCGATTTCGAACTGCTCGAAATATTTCCCCGCCACTTGCGGTTCCTCCTAATGCAGGCGCCCGAGAATCGAGACCGCCGCGATGCTGTTGAACGGAGCCCCTCCGAGATTGTGCACCAATCCGAGATCGACTGTGCCGCGCTGCCGATCTCCGGCACGCCCAAGCAATTGGGTGTAGACTTCGTAAGCCATTCGGAGCCCCGAGGCGCCGACAGGATGACCGAAGCACTTGAGCCCCCCGTCAATCTGACAGGGCTGCGCACCCGCGCGATCGAAACGACCATCCAGAATGTCGAATGGCGCCCGCCCCTCGTCGGAGAGATTCAGATCCTCCATCGTGACGAGCTCGGTGATCGAGAAGCAGTCATGCACCTCGGTGACCGAAAGATCGCGGCGCGGCGCTTCGACACCCGCTTCGGCATAAGCGCGCTTCGCAGCCTGCCGCGTGTTTGCGACATAGCTTCCGTCCCATTCACCATACTGCAGCTCCCAGCCATGGCTGGCGCACAATTGGATCGCCTTGACGGTGACGGGATTGGCGATGCCCAGCCCTTTCGCGATGTCAGGCGTCGTCACGATGGCGCAGGCTGCGCCGTCCGACACACCGCAGCAATCGAACAGACCCAGCGGATCCGCGATCATCGGCGCCTTGAGGATGGTCTCCACGTCGACCGCCTTGCGCAGATGCGCTTTCGGGTTCAGGGCCGCGTTCTGGTGGCTCTTCCAGCTGACATGAGCCATCGCCCGCTTCAGATCGGATTTGTCGATACCGTGACGCGCCGCATAGGCACCGGCCAACTGCGCGAATGATCCTGGCGCCGAGCCGTAGGGCATCCACAGATCGTTGGCGAGGCCTTTGGTCCGGAGCGGCAGCCCGCCATAGCCCGTGTCCTTGAGCTTCTCGACCCCGACCGCAAGCGCGATGTCGACCGCGCCGGCGGCAACGGCATAGCTTGCCGCGCGCAATGCTTCCGAGCCCGTGGCACACATGTTCTCCACGCGCGACACGGGTATGCCGCGCAGGCGAAGCGCGTGCGCGAGCGGCAAGGCGCTGTTGCCGACGTTGATGTCATCGAGAGCGTTGCCCATCCAGGCAGCCTCGATCTGGCTCTTCTCGATGCCGGCGTCGGCAATCGCCTCGACAAAAGCGTCGACCATCAGGTCCTCGGGGCCCTTATTCCAGTGCTCCCCGAACGACGTGCAGCCCATGCCGATGACGGCGACCTTGTCCTTGATGCCTGTAGCCATGTCTACCTCTCGATGCTGGGACGGTCCGCGGGAGCCGCCTTCCAGAAGTAGGTCCTGAAACCGCGCCGGGCGTCGCGCGACTTGATGCGCAACAGCGGCCGCACCGCGTCTCCGACCGAAAATCCACGACCGTCCCCGTCCGTGAACTCCATCATCACGCGCGCGCCGTTGTCGAACTGCACCAGCCCGAACCAGAATGGTGGATCAGGCGTGAAGTTGAGCCGGTCAGCGGTCACCGAGACGATCCTGGCAGTACAGTCCGCCAGTCGAACGTCCTCGAACTGTTCGGGAGCCGCAGCGTCCGGCCGTACCGGAACGCGGCTCTTCGGAAACTGGATATTGCCCTCGGCGTCGCGGCCGCCGACGAAGCCGATCATGTCGCGGCCGTAGCGCTCGAGCACCGTCGCCTGGGCCTTCTGCTCCAATTCGGATCTTACGCCCCAATCGAGCTGGACGGCTCCCGTCAGGCTGAGGAAGCGCATGTAGTCGTCGAATGCCACCCCTTTGCTCAGCTGCGCCGCCGCTTCGCGCGCGCCTGGCATCTCGCCCGTAAGGCGGAACACCATCGCATCACAGCCGCTGCCGAACCCGGCCAGCAGGACGAGATCTCCCTCGCGCGCGCCCGCGCAAGCCACGGCAAACGCGAACAGCGCGTGCGCCGCTCCGAGATCACCCACGGCTTGCGCCAGATCAGCCGCGACATTCGGAGCAGTCACCCCCGTCAACCGCGAAATCTCGCGCCAGCATCCCGCGAGCGGCTCGTGCACCGCTGCGCGCGCGATCTCCGACGGCGCGACCCCCGCCGCGGCGCAGGCAGCCCTGATCGTCGGCGCGATCACTTTCCCGATTGCAGTGTCGCGGACGAATCGCTCCTCATACGCGTACGATTGCGGACGTTCGCGGGACGCGTAGATATCAACGAGGTCATGCGACAGGCTCGCGTAACCGAGCAGCTCGGCGGCGCCGCGGTCGGAAACGAACGCAGCCGCGCCGCCATCGCCGTCGGATAGGTGCTGGGAACTGCCAGCGGTCGCCGGCCGCTTCTCCCCAGCTGCGATGAGCGTATCGCCGTTCCCCAGCAAGGCATCGCGAAGCGCCGAAACCGCACATCGGCGCGAGCCGGCCACGTCGCCCGTGCGTACGGCTGGATCCAGCGCGAGAGCGTCGACGAGCAATGTCGCTTGCGACCGCTCGATAAACGGCGCGGAGGTCGATGCGAAAATCACGGCCTGAGGCCGCGGCAATCCACGCGCCGCCTCGACGGCGAGCGTCAACGCGTCTTCGTCCCACCCGGCAACGGCACGCCGACCGGACGGCCTGCCGCCCAATCCCGAAAATTTGAGAGCTTTACCGGCAGCGGCGCGCTCCAGCCGCAGCAGCGGGGCATAAACTCCAACTGCGGCAACGAAGCGCCCAGTCCGAGATTGACTTGGCGTAGTGGGCAATTTCCGTCCCTCGTTTGTAGGCGCGCAACTTGACAGCAATGCCCAATCTTGTAAATAGGTTTACGAATTTTTCGGGCCGACGTCAGAAAAGGCCGTAAACGGAGGCTTTGCCCTATTATGAGCATAGATATCTTTCGGCCGGATGCGTTGGCCGGGAAGTCGATCCTGGTTACCGGCGGGGGCAGCGGTCTCGGCAAGGAGATCAGCAAGGCGCTGGCGGACCGGGGAGCCACCGTTCACATCTGCGGGCGACGCGCCCAGGTGCTGGAAGCCGCGGCCCGCGAGATCGCGTCGTCGGACAAGGCAAAGGTTTACACGCACGTTTGCGACATCCGCGATGCCGACCAGGTCGACCAGATGATGGAGGCCATCTGGAGCGTCGGCCCCCTCACCGGTCTCCTCAACAACGCTGCCGCCAATTTCATCGCACCGACCAAGGAACTCAGCCCGCGCGGATTTCGCGCCGTCACCTCCACCGTCATGGATGGCAGCTTCCACGTCACCTTGGCGGCCGGCAAGCGATGGATCGCAGGCGGCCTCAAAGGCTCCGTGGTCAGCAATCTCGTAACCTGGGTCTGGACCGGATCGGCCTTCGTCGTTCCCTCCGCCATGGCGAAAACCGCGTTGCACGCGATGACGATGTCCCTTGCGGTCGAATGGGGCCCTTACGGCATCCGGCTCAACGCCACCGCGCCGGGACCGTTTCCCACGGAGAGCGCCTGGGAAAAGCTCAATCCGTTACCTGACACCAAATCCAGCGCGACCAGTGCCGATACCGTTCCGATGCGCCGGTTCGGCCAGATGCGCGAACTGCAAAGCCTCATCATCTTTCTGATGTCGGACGCCTGCGAATACCTGACCGGGCAAACGATCGCGATCGATGGCGGTCAACATCTCGCTGGACCTGGGACGTTCGCCGACCTGTCGGTGCTCACCGACGAGCAGTGGAAGGCCGCGCGTGATGCGATCGTCAAGTCGACCGAGCGCGACAAGTCACAACGGGCCTAAGGCAGAGACAGGCAGGCGGGCAGAGCAACAATGATCGAGCGCTCCATTTTTCGCGAAGAACATGAGATCTGGCGCGCGACGGTTCGTCGTTTCGTCGAGAAGGAGATCGTGCCGTTCCACGCCAAGTGGGAGGAAGACGGCATCGTTCCCCGGGACCTCTGGCTCAAGGCCGGCGCGGCCGGCCTCCTCTGCTGCACGGTGCCTGAAGAGTTCGGCGGCGCCGGCCTCGACTACCTGTTCGACGTTGTCGTGTTCGAGGAATTGTGGCGCGTCGGGGCGAGCGGTCCCGGCTTCCTCATCCATACCGATCTCGTCGCGACCTACATCCTCTCGTTCGGCACTGACGAACAGAAGCGCCACTGGCTGCCCAAGATGGTCCGAGGCGAAGCCATCGGTTCATTGGGCATGACCGAGCCGCACGCTGGCAGCGATCTTAAGGCGGTCCGTACCCAGGCCGTACGCGACGGCAACGAGTACGTGATCAACGGCCAGAAAGTCTTTATTTCCAACGGCCAGCTCTGCGACGTTATCGTGCTGGCGACCAAAACGGATACGTCCGCCGGCGCGAATGGGATTACGCTGTTCCTCGTGGAATCCAATCGCGAGGGCTTCCAGCGCGGACGCAATCTCGAAAAGCTCGGCATGAAAGCGCAGGATACGTCGGAGCTGTTCTTCGACAACGTTCGGGTGCCCCCCGCCAACATGCTCGGCTCTGAGGGGCGCGGCTTTCAGCACATGATGACCAAGCTGGCGCAGGAACGCCTCGCCCAGGCGATCCGCTCCGCGACGGTCACCGAGACCGTGATCGGATGGACGGTCGACTACACGACCGAACGCAAGGCATTCGGCCAGACCATCGCCGATTTCCAAAACACCCAGTTCGTTCTCGCCGACCTGAAAGCCCGGGCCACCATGGCCAGGGTGTTCACCGACAGATGCATCGACCTGTTCATCTCCGGAAAGCTGGATGCCGTCGATGCCGCCATGGCCAAGATGGTGACGTCGGAGCTGCACTGCGAGACAGTCGACAAATGCCTGCAGCTTTTCGGCGGATGGGGCTATATGTGGGAATATCCGATCTGCCGGGCTTATGCCGACGCACGCGTCGTCAAAATCGCCGGCGGTTCGATCGAGGTGATGAAGACCATCATCGCGAGAGAAATGTTCAAGGACCGCCCGAAATCGAGGGCACGGCGCGAGTGACGACGGAATGGCGCGCCCGGGAACTCGACGCAAGGGCGGTCGCATCCGTAAGGACCTTCGATGGCCAGAGATCTCAATTCAAGTCTCCGATTCGGCTTCCTCATTCACGATGTCTCGCGCTTGCGCCGCGTCGTGGTTGACCGGTCGCTGAAGCCACTCGGCATCACCCGTTCTCAATGGTGGGTGCTCGCCTTCCTCTCGCGGCGTGACGGTATGACACAAACTGCCCTTGCAGCGGACCTTGATCTGACAAAAGTGGCGATCGGCGGCCTGCTCGATCGCATGGAAGGTGCTGGCTTTATCGAACGTCGCGCCGACCGAAATGATGGGCGCGCCCGACGCGTCTATCTGACCCGCGCCGGCGCAAAGATGGTCAACACCATTCGTGAACACGTCGAGGCGGTCGAGCTTGAAATTCTCAGTCGGGTACCCGAGGAGCAACTGAATCAGGCGGCGGATACGCTGCGCACGCTCAAGGATACGCTGCTCGAGATGCTAGGCAGTGAAGCCGAAGAGGCCGAAGGCACCGAATTGGACCTCATGGGATGAAACACGGAGACTTGCGATGCGTGGATTGAAGGACAAGGTAGCGATCGTCACGGGCGGCGGACAAGGCATAGGCCGCGCGCTTAGCCTTCGCCTGGCGCAGGAAGGATGCAAGGTCGCCATTTTCGATCTCAAGCCTGAAGCCGGCGCCGAGACCGCCAAGCTGGCGGGTGCGGGCACCACCATCAAGACCTACGAACTCGACGTGGGCGACTACGCTGCGGTCAAGAATGCCGTGGGCAAGGTCGAAGCCGAACTCGGTCCGATCTGGGCTCTCGTCAACAACGCCGGCTGGGACAAGCCGATGCCCTTCCTCGCGACTGACCAGGCGCTCTGGGACAAGATCATTCGCATCAATATGCTTGGCCCGCTGAATACCCACCACGTCGTTGCGCCGCTCATGGTCGAACGCCGCGCCGGGCGCATCATCAACATCGCGTCTGATGCGGCCCGCGTCGGCACCAGCAACGAAGCCGTCTACTCGGCCTGTAAAGGTGGCCTGATCAGCTTCACCAAATCGGTTGCACGCGAGCTCGCCAGCAAGGGCGTCCTCCTCAACGCGGTTTGCCCCGGCCCGACCAACACGCCGATGATGGCGGCCGTTCTCGGCGAAGGCGAGCAGGCGGTGAAGTGGAAGGACGCGATGGTTCGCGGCATTCCGCTCAAGCGGATGGGTGAGCCGGAGGATTACGCAGGTATCGTCGCATTTCTCGTCTCCGACGACGCTGGCTTCATGACCGGACAGACCATCTCGGTCGCCGGCGGCATGAACATGATCTGACCGCGACCGCGGTCCTCACCATCAAGACTTTCGACCCAGCAGCGCGCCTTTTCGTGCGCGCAAGAGAGGAAACCATGACCAATCTGCCGACATTCGAAGACATCATCTACGAAAAGCGCGACCGCGCCGCCTGGGTCATCATCAATCGCCCCAAGCTCTACAACGCCTTCCGCGCCAAGACGATCGACGAGCTGATCCGCGCGTTCCAGATTGCCGGCGACGACAAGGGCGTATCGAGCATCGTCCTGACCGGCGCAGGCGACAAGGCCTTCTGCACCGGTGGCGATCAAAGCGCGCATGAAGGGCAGTATGACGGCCGCGGCATCGTCGGTCTTCCCATCGACGAATTCCAGTCGATCATCCGCGACGTGCCGAAGCCGGTAATCGCGCGGGTGAACGGCTTTGCCATCGGCGGCGGCAACGTCTTCGCGACGTTGTGCGATCTCACCATCGCGGCGGACACTGCCGTATTTGGCCAGGTCGGACCAAAGGTCGGATCGGTCGATCCGGGTTGGGGCACCGCCCTGCTTGCCCGGCACGTCGGCGACAAGCGCGCCCGTGAGATCTGGTATCTGAACGAGCGCTATAGCGCGCAGCAAGCCTATGAGATGGGCCTGGTCAACAAGGTCGTGCCGGCGGCCGAACTCGACGCAGCGGTCAAGGTCTGGACGGACACGCTTGCGGAGCGGTCACCCACTGCGCTCGCTCTCGCCAAACGGTCGTTCAATGCCGACAGCGAGAACATCCGCGGCATCAGCATGGCTTCACTTTACTCCGTGAAGCTGTTCTACGAGACCGAGGAATCGAAGGAAGGCGTCCGCGCCTTCAACGAGAAGCGCAAACCCGACTTCCACAAATACGCGAAGTGATCGACCGGAGAGCGAACGTGGCGCCTCGTCGCATTGAGCCCGCTTCGCTCGCCTCCGTCCTGCCTCCGGACGGGCGCACCCTGGCGGTCGCCTGTTCCGGAGAATCCCTGCTTCTCGCCGACGCGGTGATGTGCGCCGGCGAGGCCCTCGGTGCCATGACGTTCACCGGCATCTTTGTCCCCGGCTTGAACACTCGGACATATCTCGCCAATCCGCGCTGCCGGGTCGAGACGTTCTTCATGACGCCCGAGCTCAGGGCCGCTGGCGACGCGGTGTCGTTCTTTCCTCTTTGCTATGGCGACATCCTCGCGCGCTTGCGGAAAGTGCAGATAGACGCTGCGCTGTTCATGGTCGCTCCGCCCGATGACAACGGGATGTGCAGTTTCGGTCCCATCGCGGATTTCCTTATCGAAATCTGGCCTCGCATTCCCGTTCGGATCGCCCACATCAATCCTTTAATGCCGAGAACGCGAGGCCATCAAGGCATTCCCTTTTCTGAACTGACAGCGGTGATCGAGGCAGAACAGCGGCTGCTCGGCTTCAGCGAGGGAACGCCTGACTCGGTCGCCCAAACCATCGCTGGCCATGTCGTCGCGTTCATTCCGAACGGCGGGACCGTACAGACAGGACTCGGAAAGATCCCGACCGCCGTCCTGCGCGCTTTGACCCGCCACCGCGACATCAGAATCCATTCCGGACTGATCGGAGATGCCGTCCTCGATCTCGCCGACGCAGGCGCCCTCGCCTCCGGCTGTGCCGTCACCGGTGGCGTCGCCATCGGCTCTCAACGGCTCTATTCCGCCGTCTCAAGCTCCTCCTTCGCGTTCACGCCCGTCTCGAACACCCATGGTCCGAGGGTCGTCGCCGATATCGATCGGTTCGTGGCGGTCAATTCCGCGATCGAGGTCGACCTGTTCGGCCAGGTCTATGCCGAGATGACGACTCAAGGCCTCATTTCGGGGCCGGGCGGCGCCTCGGACTTCGCGCGCGGCGCCTGGTGCGGCGGCGGTCTGCGGATCATCGCACTTCCTGCGACTGCCGCTGGTGGCACCATCAGCCGTATCGTCGGACCGAACGGCGGCGCCGGCCCCGTATCGCTCGGACGCATGGACACCGACATCATCGTTACCGAGAACGGCGCGGCCGACCTCCGCGGGCTCTCTCATCGCGACCGGGCCGAAGCCCTCATCGGGATTGCCGCCGAACATCATCGCAATACTTTGTCGAACAGCTGGACCGCCTTCGAGTCCAGATTCTAAGTGGGAGGATACACATCATGGCGAAGAACAAAGTCATCATCAGTTGCGCCATCACCGGCTCCATCCATACGCCGTCGATGTCGCCGCATCTGCCGGTGACCGCAGAACAGATCGCGAGCTCAGCCCTCGAGGCGGCCGACGCCGGCGCCGCCATCGTCCATCTGCATGCCCGCAATCCCGAGGACGGCCGGCCAGATCAAAGCCCCGAAGCGTTCGAGCCGTTTCTGCGAGTAATCAAGCAGTCGTCGAACGTGGTCGTGAACCTCACGACGGGCGGCTCGCCCTACATGACCGTCGAGGAACGCGTTCGTCCCGCGGCCAAGTGGCGGCCTGAGGTTGCTTCTTTGAATATGGGCTCGATGAATTTCGGGCTCTTCCCGATGCTGAAGCGCTACAAGGAGTTCAAGCACGACTGGGAGCCGGCCATGCTTGAAGGCTCCCACGATCTGGTCTTCCGAAACAGCTTCAAGGACATTCGCTATGCGCTTGAAACGTTGAACGCGACCGGCGCGCGCTACGAGTTCGAGTGCTACGACACCAGCCATCTCTACAATCTGCATTACTTCTTCACCGAGGGTCTGGTTCAGGCGCCCTTGTTCATCCAGACCTGCTTCGGCCTGCTCGGCGGCATCGGCGCGCATCCCGACGACGTCATGCACATGAAGCGTACGGCCGACCGTCTGTTCGGAAACTCCTATCGCTGGTCCGTGCTTGGCGCAGGTCGCAATCAGATGCCCGTCGCGGCCATGGCTGCGTCCATGGGCGGGCACGTCCGTGTCGGCCTCGAAGACAGCTTGTGGGTCGGCGCCGGTCAGCTCGCGACCTCGAATGCGGCGCAGGTGCGCCAGGTTCGCAAGATCATCGAAGGCCTTGGCCTGGAAGCGGCGACCGCCGACGAGGCTCGGGAGATCCTCTCGCTCAAGGGTGGCGACCGGGTCGGATTTTGATCGCCCCGTACCCCTCGCTCCCCTCAAGAAGACAAGGGAATACTCCATGACGCTGGCACCGCCCAAGTTCGAACAGTTCCGGCTCGAATTGAAAGACAACGGCCTCGCTCACCTCATATTCGACGCGCCCGGCCGCACGATGAACGTGTTTTCGGAAGCCGCCATCGTCGAGCTCGGCGCATTCGCCCGCTGGCTCGCGCAGAGCGACGTACGAGGCGTCGTCGTTCGATCCGGCAAGAGCAGCGCATTCTGCGCCGGCGCCGATCTCACCGAGCTCGGCGTCGCCTACGACATGATCATGGCGAAGCCTGCTCACGCTCGGTTTAATGCCGCTTACGATCATTTCTTCCGCCTGAGCCTGGCCATCCGCGCCTTGGAAAGCTGTGGCAAGCCCGTCGCGTCCGCCATCGCGGGGCTCGCCTTCGGCGGTGGCTGCGAACTTGCGCTCGGTACGCACTACCGCGTGCTGACCAACGATCCGCGAGCAGCGCTCGGCCTGCCTGAATCCCTGGTCGGCCTGTTGCCGGGCGGAGGCGGTACTCAGCGCCTGCCACGGCTAATCGGCGTTGAACGCGCTCTCCCGGTGCTTCTGGAGGGCGCAAGGCTCTCAGGCACTGCAGCTCTGGAAGGTGGGCTGGTCGACGCGCTCGTCGCCCCTGGCGAGGAAGTGGCGGCCGCGGAATCCTGGCTGCTCTCGACGCCGACCGCTCAGCAACCGTGGGATCGCGCGGATTGGAAGGATCCGTCGCCGCTCGAGGTGAGCAAGCTTCTCGGCCCCGTCCGCGAGCGCGTGCTTGCGGAAACGCTCGGGCACTATCCAGCGCCCCTTGCGATCCTCGATTGCGTCGAGTTCGGCCTGCCGCAATGTTTTGATGGCGCCATTCGCAGCGAAATGGCGATTTTCTCCCATCTGATCCAACGGGCCGAAGCTCGCAACATGATCCAGACCCTTTTCCTCGGTCGAACCGATCATGATCGGATAGCAAAGTCCGGCGAACGACCTGCCTTCATCGCAGATTTCGTCACCACGACGAAATCGGTGCTAGAGCAGGCAAGCCCGAGCGACGAACTCCTCGCGACGCTCGGTTTCACGCGGCCCGGTTTGCCGGGCGTGCCGGCGCTTCGGCGCAGTGCAGGCGCGGGCTATTGGCTGGACCAATCGGATCCGGATCCTCGGCGCCAGCCCGCGCTGGCACTGATGCAGCGCCTGAGTCAGGCGGTCCTCCCGCTGACATTCGATTTGACCGCTGAGCAGCTTCGCATGGCGGACTACGCCGTCGTACGCGAGCTCGGTTATCCCGCCTATCTGGGCGGCCCCTGTGCTTTCGGCCAACGCGAAGCATCCGCGTCCTGACGATCGCTCAAGGACCGCTGATCCAACGCCTCAAGCGTTGCCAGCGGGCGCGAAGCACGAAGCTCGCGTCCCATCCTAGAGATCGCTATAGCTCGGCTCCCGCTTCTCCCGGAACGCCGCCACGGCTTCGCGGTGGTCGGCCGTTTCGAGCAGCATGACCTGCTGACGGTCCTCCATCGCGAGCGCGGTCTCCAGGCCCGGCGCGTCGATCAGCGCGTTGAGCGTCTGCTTTGTCATGCGCAAGCCCATGGGCGCTGTCCGCAGCAGGTCGCCGGCATAGGCCAAGCCCGTGGCCAGCAATTGATCGGCCGGCACGACGTCGCTGACCAATCCAACCGCCTTGGCTCTTTCGGCCTCGATAAATCGGCCGCTCAGCAGCAGCTCCGAAGCCACGGACAATCCGATCAATCGCGGCAGCAGATAGCCCGATCCCATGTCGCAGCCACCGACGCCGACGCGAATATAGGCGGCATTCATCCGTGCATGCGGGGAGGCAAAGCGCACGTCGGCGGCGAGCGCCAGGGAAAAGCCGGCTCCGCACGCCGCCCCCTGAACCAATGCGACGATGGGCTGAGGACAGCTCCTCATCAGCCGAATGACGCCGGAGTATTGCTGCTGCATTCGCAGCTGGCGCTGCGGCCGCCCCTCTCCGGGCTTGGCGAAGGCCTCTGAACCAAGCTCCGCGCCGGCGCAAAATGCGCGGCCGTTGGCACGAAGGATCACCACACGTGTCCTGAGCTTGTCGTGCAGTGAAGAAAAATAGGTGGTTAGCTCCGCGGCCATCGCCGGCGTCACCGCATTCAGCGCATCCGGCCGGTTCAACGACACAATGTCGATCCCGGGCCGCTCCTCGATCATGATCGTGGTGAAATTGTTCGCCGTTGGCTCGCTCATCGATATCCTCCCTCTCTCGTCCTTCTACGCGCATACCTCATCCGATGATGCCGGCGCCGCTCAACGACTCGATCTGCTCCGACGACATGCCGAGTTCGGACAGCACTTCGTCCGTATGCTGGCCGAGCTCAGGCGGCGGCTTTCCCGCCGTCCGCGCCTGGCCGTTGATACGGACAGGGTGTGCCACGCCCTTCAGATGCCCGGCCGCGGCATGATCGTATTCGACGATGATCCCACTGGCGTCGGTATGCGGATGGCTCAGCACTTGGGCGAGCGAGTTGATCGGCGAACAGGGCACGCCGGCCGCCGCCAGCACCTCGTTCCACGCCGCGGCAGAGCGCGACATCAGCGCCTTCTGCACAAGGCGGAGCGTCTCTGCCCTGTTTTGAACCCGATCGGCATTGGTCCGGAAACGCGGGTCGTTCACGATCTCGGTGAGCCCCACAACGCCGCAGAACTTCCGCCACAGATTGTCGTTCGCCACGCCGATCATGATCGGTCCGTCGCCGGTTTCGAAGGCCTGATAGGGACACAGCGACTCGTGGCTCGAACCGCATTTTGCCGGCTGGACCCCGCGCTCCCAAAAGGTCTGCAGATTATAACCAAGCAGCCCCATCGCGGTCTCGAACAGCGACACCTGAACCGTTCCGCCTTGCCCGGTCTTCTCCCGTGCATAGAGCAGCCCGAGAATCCCGCTGAATGCATGCACACCGGTCATCTGGTCAATCGGCGAGATTGGGCTGCGGATATATCCTCCGCCCTCGTCGCCCGTCATCGCCATGATGCCGCAAAAGGCCTGAAGGATCACATCATAGCCGGGCGCATTCTTCAAAGGACCATCTCGGCCGAAGCCCGAGATGCTGCAATGGATCAGTCGCTCATTCAGCGGACGCAGTGTCGCAGCGTCGATTCCGAGACGTTCGGCAACGCCCGAGCCGAAACTCTCGATCGCCACATCAGCCCTCCTCGCCAATTCATGCGCGATTTCCCGACCGCGGTCGGTCTTGAGATCGATGGCGATGCTGCGCTTGTTGCGGTTCGCGCTGAGAAACACCGTTCCGAAGCCTGGCGCAGGAAATGGGGGCCATCCCCGGGTTTCGTCGCCCTGCCCCTTCATTTCGACCTTGATGACATCCGCCCCAAGGTCGCCGAGATACTGGCTGCATAGTGGGCCCGCCAGCACCTTGGAGAAATCCAGCACCTTGATCCCTGCGAGAGGCTTCGACATGGACATGTCCTCAATGATCCGCGCCGTCCATTGATACGCTGGCGTACTTGATCTGTAAATCACACATCAGGAAGCGCATGCATGCGATGGCCGCACGGCGATCCGTAGCGGGCTCAGTCTCCTGCAAACTCGCTTGAAAACAGCAAGATAAGCGAACGAGACATCGGAAGCAGCGGCGGCCCCTCCACTCGCTTGACAGATTAGTTCACTACTATACCATCTTTTAAAACAATGACGGTCCAACCTGCCGCTCGCGGGTTGCTGCCGGAGAAGCGCATCTGGGACGGACCATGAAAATCATTCTTGTGCGCCACGGCCGGCCGGACGAGAACGATTCCGCGAACCCCGGCGATCCGCCCTTGAACAACGACGGACGGCGGCAAGCGGGCGCCATCGCCGACCTTCTCAGTTTAGAAACCATCGACCGCATCGTCGCGAGCCCGTTGCGGCGTGCTCGGCAAACGGCGGAGCCGCTGGCGCAACGCATCGGCAGGCGAATCGACGTCGTCGACGGCTGGGCCGAGGCTGACCGGTTCGGTGCGCGATATCGCTCCACCGAAACGTTGCGCGGTCTGGGGCAGGAAGAATGGAAGCGCTTCCTGACAGACCCGATCCGCTATCTCGGAGGAGATCCCAATCGTTTCCAGGCCGAGGTCCTCGGCGCCCTCAAGACCATCGCCGCCGAAGGCCACACAACACAGAAGGTTGCGATCTTCACTCACGGCATGCCCATCAACGTCGTGCTCTCGCGGGCACTCGCATTGAACGGCTTCGTGCATTTCCTTCCGGGTTACGGCTCGGTCACCCGCCTCCGCCTGCGCAGCGACGGAGGCATTGGCATCATCAGCATCAACGAGAGCGCTCACCACGCACTCGCGACGCCGATAGCATCAACAGGCTCATGAGGAGTTCCAGGTGATTTCGTTCGAATTGAGCGAGGAACAGGAGATCGCCCGCTCGGCCGCCTCCGGCCTGGCGCGATCTACGCTCGCGCCAGCTGCCCGCGCCGCGGATGAAGCCGCGCAAATTCCTTCCTCCGCACTCAATGGGGCCTGGGCGCTGGGCATCGTACAGGCCGTTGCCGACCCCGCGTTTCGGACGATGGAGCAGCCGACCGTCCTGAACGCGCTCGTCCTCGAAGAACTCGCGGCCGGAGACGCAACCGTGGCGGCCGCCATCGCCGCGTCCGTCGGCTTCGCCAAGGCCGTCGCCGAGCAAGGATCCGATCGGCAGCGCGCAGAATTGCTCCCGCCGTTCGTCTCTGACGTTCCGCGGTTCGCTGCGGTGGTCGAGCTCGACGGCCCCTTGGCCGATGACACGGCGGCAAACGCCAGCGTCACGCGAGTAGCCGATGGATTTCGGCTGCGAGGCGGTGCGACAATGGTGCTGCTCGCAAAGCCCAGCACTCACCTGCTAACGCTGGTCAAGTGCGATGGCCGCGACGAGGCGCTCATTGTCCCGCTCGATACGGACGGCGTGCGCGTCTCGAAAATCCATGGCACGCTTGGGCTGCGCGGCCTCGATTGGGCATCGGTCGCATTCAACGGCGTTACGGTTCCCGCATCCATGCGTCTCGGCGAAACTGCCAGCGCCAATGTCCAGCGTATCCGCGACGCGTCCCGGATCGCCCTCTGCGCGATGCTTTCAGGACTGTCACGCGCTGTGTTCGACTTCGCTCTTCCCTACAGCAAGACCCGCATCGTCCACGGCGAGGCCATCGCCCGCAAGCAGGCCATCGCATTCAAGCTGGCGGACATGCATGTCGCGATCGATGCGATGCGCTGGATGGGACTGAAGGCGGCAGCCGAGCTGGATAGAAGTCCCGAGGCGCCGCGCAGCGCACGCCTGGCGCAGCTCTATGCGAGCGATGCCGCCATGCGCATCGCCGATGAGGGCGTGCAGGTGTTCGGCGGCCACGGCTTCGTCCGCGACCTTCCGCTGGAGATGTGGTACCGCAACGCCCGCTCCCTGTCGGTTCTCGATGGCCTGGTCGGCGCATGACTGGCGGAATTCGGAGAGACCCCTCATGATCAGCTTTGAGTTCACCGAGCGCGACCGCCAATTGATCGAAGAGGCACGTCGTCAGGCAAAGTTGGCGGCCAAATATGCCCGCGATTTCGAGGACGCCGAGGACAGCCTTCTGCCGCACGCCTACCCCGAAGCGGATGGATGCCCCGACGTGCGAGCTCTGCTCGAGGCCTTTGTCCAGGAAACCAGCGGGCACAAGATCATCAACGCGCTCCTGTACCTCGAAGATTGGTATGGTGGCGTTCCGCTGCGCGAGCACAGATATTCGCTCGGTAACACCGTGCTGAAGATCGCCGGAACGGCCGAGCAATATGACCGTTGGCACGACCGAACCATCGCGATCGGGTTGACCGAGCCGGTTGGCGGTTCCGATCCGGCTTCGGTGAGGACCACGGCGCGGTTCGATCCGGTCAGCCGCAACTGGATCATCAACGGCGAGAAGATTTTCATTACCTACGCTGAAGGATGCGACGCGGTCCTCGTCCTCGCGCGCGTGCTGCATCCGGATCAGCCGCAGCGCCTGTCCACCTTCATCGTCGAAAAGGGTACACCGGGATTCAACGTCGGTCCTCAGATCCGGAAGATGGGCATCCGTTGGGAAGATACTGCGGCGCTTTCCTTCGCCGATTGCTCGGTTCCGGCCTTCAATCATGTCGACGGCGACCTGAAGAAGACGCTCCAATCGTTTAGCGAATCCCGTCCGGTCGTCGCGGCTTACGCTCTGGGCGTTTCGCGGGCGGCGCTCGACTACACCTGGATCCAGCTTGGCAACGCCGGCGTCGAGCCCGACTATAATGCGCGGCTGGCGACGCAGCCGATGGCGGCCGCCCGCCTCCTGTCTCTGGAGGCTGAATGGGAAGCAACCTGGCTTACCGTGGTCCGTGCCAAGTGGATCGAGCAGCGAGAGGGGCCGGGCAAGGTCGAGTCGTCCATGGCCAAAGCCATGGGCGGGATGTTGGCACGCCGCGTCACCCAGGCCTGCATCGACGTCCTCGGCGCCGCGGGTCTCTCCGCCGCCGGTCCCCTGGAAAAGCTGTTCCGCGATGCGCGGATCTTCGATATCTACGAGGGGACCGGGGAAATCCAGCGGCTAATCATTGCCCGCCATATCCTCGGCTATTCGCCCAAAGAGCTTAACTAAAGGGCAGCGTGCGCATCGCTATATACCCTCCAGCTTGGCCCCGGAGGGCTGAGGGGCCGTTTCTTGATCGCCCGTTGAAATACGCTAGTGTATGGTATGAGCTCTGCGGTCCCATCGGGCCTGCTCCGAGGGACACTGGATGGTTGATCAGCCGGCCTGGGATCTGCGACTCGGATACCTCATTCATGACGTGTCGCGACTGAGGAGGATGATGTTCGATCGCGCCCTTGCGCCGCTCGGCATTACCCGTTCGCAATGGTGGGTGCTGGCGTTCATTTCCCGCAAGGACGGCCTGCCCCAGGTCCAGTTGGCCAACGAGCTCGATGTCGGCAAGGTTGCAGTGGGTGCCCTGATCGACCGCTTGGAATCCTCAGGATTTGTGGTCCGTCACCCCGATCCGGTCGACCGGCGTGTCAAACGCGTCTTCGTGACCAAGCAAGCCAAGGGCTTCCTCGAACGAATCCGCAAGGAGACCGACAAGTTCAACGCCAGTATCGCCAAAGGCATCGACCGCAAGGAACTGGAAGCCGCCTCCCACGCCCTGCTGGCCATGAAGCGCAACCTGCTCGCCTTGTCTGACGTCAACGCGTCCAACGGAACAAAGGAGGAGCCGGTCACCAAGCCGAAGCCGCGACGGCGGCGGCGCGCCGCCTAGTCTCCCCAGAGCCCGGCGCCGGCCTAGCGTGGCTTATGACTGTCGGCATCGAGAAGATGCCAAGTCGATCCTTCGAACCGCATCAACCGCCAGTTCTTGATGGGAGCGAAGTCGTCCGGCGACGTATGCAGGCGAATTCCGGGCAACAGCATCCCCAGCTCGACATCCTTGAGATTTGCAGCAACTCTCATGACGTTCTCTCGCGAGAGATCATCGCCGCACTGCTTCAGCACATGAACCAGTGCCTGTGCCGTATTGTAGCCGTTGACAATTAACGTATCGCTGCGGTCCGCGGCAGGAAGATACTGGTCCACGAATTCACTGAATGTGACAAACCCGGCGTCGGCTTTCCACGCTGGGTCGTTCGGATCCTTGAAATAAGCCGCGGAAATCGCGCCCTGAGCGGTTTCGATGCCCGCCGGCTTGATCACGCTCCCGATTGAGGCCGATACGTAGCTCAGAATGTGCAACGGCCGCCAGCCGATTTCCGCCATCCGCTTGAGGACTTGGGCGGCGAACTTCGGCGTTGCGACGTCGAGCAGCACGTCGGCGCCAGTCGCCTTCAGCTTGACGAGATGAGAGTCAATGGTCGGCTCCGATACGTCGAACGGCTCTTCAGTGACGATCATCGATTGCGCTTTCAGGCCTAGCCCTCGCTTCAGTCCCCGAACGTAGTCCCTGCCGAGATCATCGTTCTGAAACAGGATCGCGATCCTTGCCTCGGGCCGATGTTCCAGAAGATACTTTGCGTAGAATTCCGCCTCGGTCTCGTAGCTGGGCGTGAATCCGATCGTCCACGGGAAATTCCTGGGATCGTTCCACTTCGCAGCTCCGCTCGACACGAACAGTTGCGGCACTTTCTTCGCGTTAAGGTACTTCTGGACCGCGGTGTTCGTTGCCGTTCCCATGGCGTTGAACACCAACAGCACCTCGTCGCTCTCGACCAGCCGGCGCGTCTGCTCGACGGTCTTGGGCGGCGAGTAGCCGTCGTCATACGACAAAAACGTGATCTTGCGGCCGTTGATGCCACCCTCCTCGTTGATTTTCCTGAAATAGGCCGCCTCCGTCTTGGCGACCATGCTGAAGGCAGACGCCGGTCCACTGTAGGGCGACGTGTTTCCGATCTTGATCTCGGTGTCGCTGACGCCGGGTCCGTATCTCTTGTCAGCAGCCAAGACCCACCCGCAGGAAACGATCGTAGCCATCGCGATGCAGACGGCAGCCAGGAGATTTCGTCCGAAGGTTCGGGCTTTCGTTCCGACGGTCGCGTCCCATGACCGTGCGCCCGGCGCCGACCGTTGATCGAGACCTCGCATGACATTGCTCCCATCCGCAGCGCACTGACATCAGTCGTTTTATTTAGTACACTATCGTACTATAAGGAGACTTTCCTGGAAGCAACTGCCAACCTGCGCAATCCGGAGCATCACGTGAACCTGGAAGCCGTCCGCAATTTCCGCTTCAACTCCGTCTCCCAAGACTTCAGCCGCCGCGACACGATCCTGTACGCACTCGGTCTCGGCTTCGGCTCCGATGCGCTCGATCCCGATCAATTGCGTTTCCTGCTCGAAGACAGGCTCGTGGCCGTCCCGTCGATTTGCTGCGTTCTTGCGCATCCTGGCCGTTGGGTCGCAGCGCCCGAACTGGCCATCGACTGGATCAGGCTGCTGCACGGAGAGCAGACTTTCGAGATTCACCACCCGATTCCGCCCGAAGGCTCCGTCAAGGGCGACTATCAAATTGCCGCGGTCGAGGACAAGGGCGTGGACAAAGGAGCCATTCTTCACCTCGTGAAAACCCTGAGCGACGCAGCGACGGGAGCACGCCTCGCAACCGTCCGCTCGGTGCTGTTCCTTCGCGGCGATGGCGGCTGCGGCGGCTTTGGCGTCCCGGGCCAGTCCGCCGGGCCGCTGCCGGGCAGTCCGCCGGCGCTCACACTGGAAATTTCGACGCTGCCGCAATCGGCGCTGATCTACCGGCTCAGTGGCGACTACAACCCCATTCACGCCGATCCGGAGGCTGCTCGCAAGGCAGGGTTCGAACGGCCCATCCTGCACGGGCTCTGCACATTCGGGGTCGCGACCCGTGCCATCCTGTCCGCTTTTGCCGGCAACGCTCCGGAGCGGCTCCAATCGCTTTCAGTTCGCTTCAGCCGCCCCGTATTCCCGGGCGAGACGATCCGCACCGAGTTTTTCCCCTCCGGCGACGAAATCCGCTTTCGCTCGATTGCGGTTGAGCGCAACCTCGTCGTGCTCGATCGCGGCACGGCTCGCTTGACGATGTGAGGCCGCTCCACGCGCGGCCGCGCGCCAAATTATTTCTTTTCGATCTTCGCGATTTCCACGATCTGCGCCCATCGCCTGGTATCCGCGTCGGCGAACGCGCCGAGTTCGGCCGGCGTCGTCATGAACGGCTTGGCGCCAACCGATTCCAGATAGGCGCGTGTCTCCGCGCGCTCCAGAAACGCGACCACAAGACGGTTGAGTCGATCGACGACATCAGGCGGCGTCTCCGACCGCACGAACACGCCGACCCAGGCGGTTAGCTCCGATCTCTGCAGCCCGATTTCCTTCATCGTGGGCGCATCCGGGAGGCTCGCAATCCTCTCCCCGCTGGTGACGGCGAGCACCCGAAGCTGGTGATCCTGAATCAGCCCTTGGGCACTGGCTGGGTCGGCGAAAACACAATCGATCTGACCGCTCAGCAAATCCGTCAGCGCTTGCGGCATGCCGCGATAGGGCACGTGCTGCATCTGGATGCCGACGTCATAGCGAAATAGTTCGGCGGCGCCCCTGCTCGATGTGTTTCCGCTGCCGAAGGACAAGGGCTGCGCGCGCATCTTTGCGAGTGCGACGAATTCTGCGACGGTTCGCGCCGGGAAGTCGTTCTTGACGGTGAGCAGCAATGGAATGCTCATGACGCCCGCAACCGGCGCAAAGTCCGCCTTGGGGTCAAAGGGCATCGCATTGAACAGATTGACGTTGGCAGCATGGGTCGAGTTCGTGGTGACAAACACGCTGTAGCCGTCCGCATCCGCCCTCAGCACCGACAACGCGGCGAGATTGCCGTCGGCGCCCGGCTTGTTCTCCACCAGGACCGTCACGCCGGCCTGGTTCTGGATGCTCTCGGCGAGGCGCCTAGTCACGCCGTCGGTCGCGCTGCCGGCCGGAAACGGCACCGTCAAGGTCACGCGCCGCGAGGGAAACGTCTCCGCGCAGGCGCTTTGCGCAATCATCGTCGTGGAACTCACGGCTAAGGCAAGACAGGTAATTGCGAGCATGCGAATTGTCATGAAAGACGGCTCCGAGGGGACAGCTTCAACACAGGCGACATTGCTCCGCCGCACGGCTCGTGGCCAGCGGATGCCACACTAGCGATATTCGTCGTTGATGCATTCAACCGCCAGATCGGCAAGCGTCGTGCCGGATATGCGCGTTAGGGAACAATGACCGATCCGCAACTTGCTTCGACTTTCGAGCCTGAGGGCGTGCTGCACCAGAACCTTGATCGGGGTGCCGTGGCTGAAGGCCGCGATGACGCGCGCTCGCGAAGCCAGCAGTTGCTCGCATGCGCGAAGTACCGTGGCATTGAATTCGGCCTCATCCTTTCCGAAGAACGCAGCGGGCGATGCCAGGAACTCCGTCCATCGATCCGGATACTCGCGCTTGATGGTCTCGGGCGAGCGGTAGCGGTCGGTGTGCAAGTCGACCTCGGCAAGCCCATCAACAATTTCGACCGGCAGATCGATCAGGGCCGCCAGCGGCTCCGCCGTCAGACGCGCCCGCCGCTGCGGGCTCGACACGATCCGATCGATACCCTCGCCGGCGAGCATCTCGGCGACACGGCGCGCCTGCAACGCCCCCTCGCCGGTCAAGGGAGGATCGCCGGGATCCAGCGGATTTCCCTCGTGCGGCTGGCCGTGCCTGACGAGAATGAGGCGGGTCGCACCAAGGAGCTTTTCAGCCATCTCGTTCTCCGCTCGAAGCGCATCGGCAGGTTTTGCTCCGAAAATCGGCCGCCGCAATCAAGCGGCGGCCAAGTCACGGGAGAGCAGGCATACCGGCCTGCCAGCGGAACCTTTGATTCCGAAAATTCGCATCGTTCAGAGATCAGCCATCGCGCCGGCGGCCACCAAAGCCTGACGATCCCCGGGGGAAATCCCCCAGTCCACCAGGGCCGCGCGGCCATCCGCGCCGGGGCGCGGTGCCGGTCGCGCGAGTTCGGATACGGTGCGCGAAAACCGGGGCGCCGGACTTGGATGGCGGACACCGTCAAACATGGCGTAGACGTCGCGCGTCTTCATCTGCGGATGCGACGGCGCTTCGTCGATGGTCAGTACCGGAGAAAGGCAGGCGTCACGTCCTGTGGCTGCTGCGACCCATTCATCCCTCGTCCGCGACGCGAAGACGCGCGCAAACACGCTGCGCATCATGGGCCATGCCGATCGATCGTTCTGCGCTGGCATCTGCCTCTGATCCAGACCCATGACCTCAATGAGATTGGCGTAGAAGTGCGGTTCGATAGCCCCGACCGCGACGTACTTCCCGTCTTTGGTCTCGTAGGTACGGTAGAACGGCGCCCCGCCATCCACGATGTTGTCTGCACGTTTCTCCGACCATGTGCCCTGTTGGCGAAACGCCTGGAATGCCGACATGAGATGGGTGACCCCATCGATCATGGCGACGTCGATCGTTTGTCCTCGCCCCGATCGCTTCGCTTCCCATGCCGCCGCCAGCACGCCGACGACGAGATATAGAGCGCCTCCGCCCAGATCGGCCACCAGGTTGAGCGGCGGCGGCGGCGGCCGATCATCATCACCGAGGCAGTGCAGCGCGCCCGTCAGCGCCAGGTAATTGATATCGTGCCCAGCCTCCTTCGCCAGCGGTCCGGACTGCCCCCAGCCCGTCATGCGTGCGTAGATCAGCGACGCATTGGCGGCATGGCATGCCGCTGGCCCCAGCCCCAGTCGTTCCATCACACCCGGCCGGAAGCCCTCTACGAGGATGTCTGCCTGCTCCAACAACTTGAGGATGGTCGCGACCGCCTCCGGCTTCTTTACGTCCAACGCGATCGAGCGCTTGCTTCGATTGTAGAAGTCGAACCGCGGCGGCAATTCCGGCTCGCTCCCCGGCTTGAGAATGCGATCGATCCGCAACACGTCCGCCCCCAGATCTCCCAGCAGCGCGCAAGCGAACGGCGCCGGGCCGATGCCTCCCATTTCAACGACACGAAAACCATCGAGCGGTCCCGTCACGATTCACTCTCCGTCTTTCGATATTTCGACAATCCGGTGCCATCGCGCGCGAGCTCGCGCAACCACGGGCTCGGCGCAAACCGCTCACCATGGGCAGCCGCGAACCGAGCGCATAGTTCGACGAACTCGTTGATGCCGAATGCCTCGATCCAGCTCGCAATCCCTCCCGAAGATTTTGGAAATCCGAGACCGAGCACAGAGGCTGTATCGGCGTCATCCGCGCTGGAGATGGTCCCCTCCTCGAGGCAGCGCATGGCCTCGCGCGCTTCGGCGGCGAGCAGACGCAGTTTCACAGTTCGCGTGTCGGGCTGGCCGTCTGCTCGCGGATAGAGCGAAACGAGACCGGCCCATAGCTTGCGTTCGCCGCTTGCCGGCCAATCGTAGAAACCGCCGCCACGACCGCGACCGCATCGTCCGCTCTCGACTAGCACTTTGAGCACGGGCTCTGCCAAAGGCCGACAGAAGCGCGCTTGCTGGCCGTCGGTGCGGGCTTGCCTCGCTTGCTGCAAATTCAGCGCGATCCCGGTCTCGTCCAGAGTTGCCAGCGGGCCGATCGCGCGACCGGCGGCGATCGCAGCCGCTTCAATGCGCTCGGCTTCGACGCCCTCCTGCAGCATGCAGACGGCCTCGTCAAGATAGGCGGCGAAGACGCGCGTTGCAAAGAAGGATGGACCATCGCGGACGACGATCGGCACCTTGCCGATCGCCTTCACGAAGGCAAGACCGTCTTGCAAGGCAGGCTCCAAAGTTCGCCTCCCCCGGACAACCTCAACCAAGGGCATGCGTTCGGCGGGGGAAAAGAAGTGCAATCCCAGGAACCGCTCCGGACGGCGCAGCGCCGTCGCAAGACCCGACACCGCTAGCCCCGACGTGTTGGTCGCTACGACCGTGTCGGTTGTGATCGCCTGCTCGATCTGCTGCAGCACGCCCGCTTTCGTGGACCGGTCTTCTGCCACGCTCTCAATGACAAGGCCGCATCGACCCAACTCTTGCGGCGTGAAGGGCCTGATTGAGATCAGGTCCAGTATCCGACGGCTTTTGTCCTCCGACATCCGGCCCCGGCGGACCTGACGCTCGACCGACGTTCGGATGCGTGCTGTCGTGTCCGACGCCCGGTCTGTATTCCTCGCGCAAAGGACGACTTGCCGCCCGGCTGCCGCTACGGCTTGAGCGATGCCGCCCCCCATGAGGCCGGCTCCGACGATCCCAACCGGGTTTGCCGCATCAGCGATGGAATTGGACCACATCATTGATCTCTGCGCGGCCGACACGAGCCGTGTTCGCTTTCACGTCTGGGTCTTCGTATCCGAACGATATTCCAAAGAGCAATTTCAAGTTCGAGGGCACACCGAGATGGTCGCGAACCACATCCGGAAACAGGCCGAGAGCCCCTTGCGCGCAGGACGCAATTCCGTACGCCGTCAGCAGAAGCATCACGCTCTGCGCGTACATGCCGATATCGGTCGCCTCACGCGTATCGAACGGTTCGGACATGAAGATGAACACCGCATGGGGCGCGTCGAAGAAGGCGTGGTTACGCATATAAGCCATCTTCCGGCCGACCGCGTCATGACGCTCGATGCCCATGGCCCCGTACAACGTCCTCGCCGCATCGACCTGACGCTCGCGATAGATGCCGGTGAACACGCCGTCGGCAGGCCAGTCCGGCTTGATCGGCTCGTCGCGCATCCCTGCCGACGTCAGCGCCTCACGCAGCCGCTTCAACGTTTGCCCCGAGACGACGTGGGGCGACCAGGGCTGAACATTGCAGTTGGACGGCGACCACTGCGCCACCGCAAAAATCTTGCGGAGGACATCGTCGGAAACCTCGCGCTGGAGAAATCCCCGGACCGAGCGCCTCGTCCGGATCGCTTCCTCAACGCTCATGGCGCCTTGCTCACTCACGGTCGCCGCCCTCCGCGATCAAGTCCACCCCTCGCTTGGCATAGGCACGCGCAAGCTTGCGTCCAATCCGCGCTGCGTCAGGCAAGACGTTGTTGCCCTGATCACCGCGTATGGCGACGCCGGCGCTCCCGACGGCTCCGCGAAACATAGCGAACACCTGATGAAACCGTCCCAACCGTTCGCGTGCGCCCGACAATTCATAATAGCGCTCGAGATAGTCTTGCTCGGGAGGAATCCCCAGTTCCTCCAGGGGAAGGCCGAGCAGGCCGCCGTTCTCGTCGGGCGCCATCTGATAGGCCTGACTGTTGAATGCCAGATCGACCAGGGGATGACCCAGCGTCGACAGCTCCCAGTCAAGGACGCCGATGACGCGCGGCTCCTTTGCGTCGAGCATCACATTGGCGATGCGGAAGTCGCCGTGGCATAGCGCAAGTGTCTGGCTCTCCGGAACGCGCTCTCCCAGCCAACCGACGATCTTGTCCAGGTCCGGATTATCGTCGTCACCGCGCCGGAACTGCTGCCATTGCGACGACCAACGCGTGAACTGGCGAGCAAAGTAGTTTCCTGGCCGTCCGAAATCGCCAAGCCCGAGCTTCTGATAATCGAGACGATGGATCGCGGCCAGCGTCGCGCACATCGAGCGATAACATTCGGTACGTTCGGCCGGAGTCAGCCCGTTCAGGGCAAACTCCTGAAAGACGCGCCCATCCAGCCACTCCATCAGATAGAAGGGCGTACCGAGGATCTCGCGATCCTCGCAGTAACGGTACGGCCTGGGCGTCTTCACGTCACTGCCCTGCAACGCGGTGAGCACCCGATATTCACGGTCGATGGCGTGCGCCGAGGGCATGAGGACGCTCCCCGGCTGCTTCCTCAGCACCCCGCGCCAGTCGCCCCGCGTGACGAAATAGGTCGGATTCGACATGCCGCCGCTCGTCCGCTCGACTTTCGTGCGAGCGGCGCCGCCGAGCCAGGACTTCAGGTAATCCTCCAGGCGAGCGATATCGAAATCGACATTGCGATCTGCCGCTGTGCCGCTCATGCCGGTCAGCTCGCGCGCTTGCCGCTGAAGCCGAATAAGTATTGGGCCACGCGCCGCATCTGAACCTCTTCGGTCCCCTCCGTGATCCGGTAGCGACGATGGTGACGGTAGATGTGCTCGAACGGCAGGGCCCGGCTGTACCCCATGCCGCCATGGACCTGCATGGCACGGTCCGCCGCCTCGCAGCACAGGCGATTTGCGCGGAAATTGCAGATCGAAACCATGTCGCTAATCTGCAGCGGATTCTGCCTGTCCATTTGCCAGGCCGTGCGGAAGATGAAGTTCCGCAGCATCTGGTATTCCGCCCACAGCTCAACGAGCGGGAATTGAATCGCCTGCTTCTTGGCGAGGGGCTCACCGAAGGCTTCTCTCTTGTTGGCGTATTTGACTGTTTCCTGGATGCAGTAGCGCGCAGCGCCGGCGCTGGCGGCTGCCTGACGAATCCTGTTCTCGTGCACGAAGCGCTGAGCGACGACGAGCCCTTCGCCCTCCTTGTGAAGGATGGCGCTGTCGGGCACGCGTACGTCCTTCAGCTCGGTCTCCGCGTGATCGCTCGGCATATTGAACGTCCAATGATTGTAGAGGACATTGTGGCCAGGCGCGTCGGTCGGGACGACGAACGCGGTGATACCCTTGGCATCGCCCGGCTTTCCCGACGTTCGCGCGAAGATCAGATTGGCGTGGGCTCTTGCAACTTGGCTATTCCACCGCTTGCGCCCGTTGATGACCCAGTGCGCACCGTCTTTCACAGCATTGGTTTCCAGCCAGGTCGCGTCGCTGCCGTGTCCGGGCTCGGTTAGGCCGAAGGACAGATGCTTCTTGCCGGTGATGATCCCTTCGATATAGGTCTTCTGCTCCTCGCTGCCGTAATCGGCGAGCGCGGGGATGATCGGAAAGTTGCCTACGATCGAGGATTCGTCCTGCAGATCGTTGTGCAGTCCGAGCCCGCGCGCCGCGAGGTGCTCGCGAATGGCGGCGATCGCCAGGTTGGAAGCGGCCTGACCGCCGCAGGATTTGGGCAGCCCGTAGCGCAGATGCCCTGCCTTGTCCGCTCTGCGTTCCATCTCGCTGATCAGCGCGCGCCACTCGGCGCGGGGGCGGCCATCGTGGTCCCAATCGGTCCGCGCATTCTCGCGGCGATGGTCGAAGAACTGCATGTTCTCGCGCTCAAGCGGCTTGATCTCGGCCTCGATGAACGCATCAAGCTCCGCGAGCTTGTCGGTAATCTCCTGCGGCAATTCGAAATCCACGGCTCTGCTTCCTTCCTTTTTGTTATTTGTTCGGGAGTGCTATCCGCCCGTATGGATGTGTGCTGCTGACGCCGCCGTCGACCGACAGCAACTGGCCGTCGACATAGGATGAGTCGTCGCTCGCCAGGAATGCGGCCGCGGCCGCGATCTCCTCCGCGCGCCCGGGGCGCTTCAGCGGCGTGACGTGGCCGAGCTTGCCCTCGATGCCGCGCGACCGCGCATCTTCGAAGACCTTGCTGGTCAGTTTGGTCTCCACGAGTCCGGGCAGTACGGCATTCACGCGCACGCCCGTCCCGGCAAGGGCGTTGGCGGCGGTCTGCGCGAGATTGTTCACGGCCGCCTTGCTTGCGCTGTAGGAGATCGCGCCGGCATTTGCCCGCAGAGAGGCCGCCGACGACGTCAGGATGATCGATCCATAGCCCTGCGCCGCCATGTGCCTGCCCGCGTACTTGATCGCCAGGAAACAACTGATCGTGTTGATCCGGTAGACTTCGCTCCATTCCTCCGTGGTCTGCTCGAGCAGCGGCGTGTTTGTTCCGGTCACGCCGATGTTGGCGAAGAAGACCTCAAGTCCGCCGAGATCAGAAACGCACCGCGACACGATGGCTTCGACATTCGCCTCGACCGAAGCGTCCGTGATCATCGCCGCTGCCTTTCCGCCATTTGCATTGATGAAGGCCGCGGTCTCTTCCGCATTGTTGGCCCGCCCGACGACCAGAACCGAGGCGCCCTCGTGCGCGAAGCGAATGGCGCTGGCGCGCCCGATACCGCTGCCGCCCCCGGTGACCACCGCACGTTTGCCCTCCAGCCGCTTCATCGTGGCGCTCCTATCTGCTGGGAACAGTCCATCCGCCGTCGGCCGTGACCGACGCTCCCTGGACGTAACTCGCCTCGTCGCTGGCGAGAAAAGCGGCCAGAGCCGCGATCTCCTCCGGCTCGCCGAAGCGGCCCATCGGCATCTCGACACGCCTCTTGGCGATCGTGGTGTCGTCGTATTGAGCGATCGAGGCAGGGGTCCCGATCATTCCGGGCGCGATCGCATTGACGCGGATGTTGTGCGCGCAGAGCTCGACAGCCGACGCTCGCGTCAGCCCGACCACCCCGGCTTTCACCGCGGCATAGGCGATGGCATCCTTGGTCGGATGTTCGGCTGCGATCGAGCTCAGATTGACGATCGATCCTCCGCCCCGCTGCACCATTTGTGGGACAGCTGCCTGCGTGGTCCAGATCAGGCCAAGCAGGCCGACCCCGAGCATTTTCTCGGCCGTCTCGGCATCGATTTGATCGAGCGGCTGAAACCTGGCGAATACAGCGTTGTTGATCAGCGACGCAATCGGCGATGCAAAATCCCGCTGGATCGCCTCGAACGCGGAATGAACCTCGGTGCGCTTTCCGACATCGGCCGTGTAGGCCCGGGCTTGGAAGCCCTTGGCCTGCAGCTCCTCGACCGCGGGTCCCAACCTGTGCGCGCTGACATCGACGCAGGCGAGGTGCGCTCCCTCGCTTCCAAGGCGCTCGGTAATGGCCAACCCGATGCCCCGTGCCGCCCCGGTCACGACGCAGACGCGGCCCGAGAAGCGCCCGCTCATGCGCTCGCCTTCTGAGCATCGCTGACGACCTCCTTCGCCTTCTCCTTCAGCAGGAACTTCTGAACCTTGCCGGCGGGCGTGCGCGGCAGATCGTCGATGAAAATGATCCGCTCGGGCCAGTACTGTTTCGCGACCTTGTTTGCGGCCATGTAGGTCTGAAGACCGGGAAGATCGAGCGTCTGCCCCGGCCGCAGGACCACGAACGCACAGGCCTTTTCTCCCAGCCGCTCGTCCGGATATCCGACGATCGAGGCAGATAAAACCGATGGATGTTTGAACAAAAGGTTCTCGATTTCGAGGACTGGCACGTTCTCGCCACCACGGATAATGATATCCTTGGAGCGGCCGTTGATGCGGATGTAGCCTTCCTCGTCCATGAAAGCCAAATCACCGGTGTCGAACCAGCCTTCCGCATCGAAGGGATTGAGATCCTCGCGCTTGTAGTAGCCGAGGCACATCTGGGCACCGCGGACCTTGAGCGCCCCCGTCTCTCCGACCGGAGCGGGGGAGCCATCCGGCCGCAGGACTTTCACCTCGACACCATCCAAGGGACGACCATCGGTCTTGGAGGATTTCTCGAGTGCGCGCTCCGGCTCTGTCAGCGTGCTCGACAGTGATTCCGTCATCCCCCAGAGCGAACAGACCTTCAGATTGAGCTCGCGATAGACGCGATCGATCAAGGCAGGAGGAATGGGCGCGCCGGCACAAAGGAATTTGCGTAGCTTCTCCGGTTTTGGCGCCCCTGCCGCGACCGCCTCACACATGTCGGCCAGGAACGTAGCGGCACCCGCCGAATAGGTAACGCCGTTCTCCGACATGATCGACACACCGCGTGACGGTTCCCAGACATCCTGGAAGATCACGGACGCACCGATCTTCAGACCAAGCAACATCCCCGCCGCAAAACCCGTCATGTGCCCGAGGGGCGAGCACACGAGCATGGTATCGTCGCTGCCAAGACCAAAACGTCCCGCGAGGGCGATGTTGCATGCCAGGAGCGTGTTCAAGCAGTGCATCACGCCTTTGGGAGATCCTGTCGTTCCCGACGTGAACATCAGGACCGCCATCTGATCGGGCGGAAGCGCGCCGACTTCACCTGGAGGAGGCGCTTCGAGGCGGTCATCCGATGCGAGTAGCGCTTGACGGAAGCTATTGGCTCCCATCCCGTCGACGACGATCACATGCTCGAGCTTCGGCTGCGCCGCCTTCAGGGCCTGCGCCATTTCCTCATGATCGAAGCCCCGGAACGACTTGGGGACGACCAGCAGCTTGGTCTCGGCAAATCCCAGCATGTAGTTGAGTTCATGCTCGCGAAAGATCGGCATCAGGGGGTTGACGACAGCGCCGACCCGAAACGCAGCCAGCGCGATGACGGCGGACTCCCACCAGTTTGGCAGTTGCACGGAGACCACGTCGCCCCGTCCAATCCCAAGCCGCTTCAGCGAAGCCGCCGCGCGCGCGATCCGGTCCGCCAACTCATGATAAGAAAGCCGGACCGGCTCATTGGGACGATCCGCCCGGTAAGCCAGCAGCGCAAGCTTGTCCGGCGTCGAGGTCACGCTGGCCTGGAGAAACTCGTCGAAATTCTTGTCAATCCAGAAGCCCTGCGATCGCATCGACTGCGCGTGCTTCGCTGCATCGAACCCCATGCTATCCTCCCCTAAGCCAAACTGAGGCCCCCGCGACTATGCGGTTTATTTGATGTGCTAGTTTACTATTTTTTCTCCGGGCCGCAAGTGCGATTTTTCCGCGCGGTGATCGTCATTATTGCGATCCAGTCACTTTCCTGCTTTCATTTCTGGTACACCAGCATCCTAATGCGAAAGAAGATTTCGAACACGGGACAGGGAAGACGCGAATGAAGGCAGCAGTTCTAGATCAACGCGGAGCAGACGGCCTGAGTTGGCGCGACTTTCCCGACCCTACTCCCAAGCCAGGCGAGTCCGTCCTGAGGATTGCCGCGTCGTCGCTGAACCGCGTAGATCTCTATATGCGGGACAACGGCGCTGGCATTACGCATACGCTCCCGCAGGTCCTCGGCGTAGAGGCCGCAGGCGAAATCGTCGAGACCGAGCCCGGCAGCGGATTGCGCAGGGGCGCAAAGGCGATCCTCTACTCCGTCGCCTTCTGCGGCAAATGCCGGTACTGCGAGGCCGGCGACCAGCCGCTCTGCGTCAGCGCCCGATTGATGGGAGAGCATCGTCATGGCGGTTTCGCCGAGTATGTTGCCATGCCCAACCGGTGCTTTTTTGAACTCCCGGACGAAGCGGACCTCACTTCGGCCGGGTCGTTGATGGTTGGCCATTTGACGGCATGGCGCATGATCTTCGGCAAGCGCGCGCTGCAGCCAGGCGAAAGCGTTCTCATTGTCGGCATCGGCGGAGGGGTCGCGGTCGCCTGCCTTCAACTCGCCCTTCTCGTGGGGGCTCGCGTCTACGTGACGTCGTCGAGCGACGCGAAAATCGCACGCGCGATCTCCCTGGGTGCATCGGGCGGGGTCAACTACACCAGGGATCCGGTTTCCAGCTCCATCCTGGAACTCAGCGGCGGCGGCGTTGATATGGTCATCGATTCCGTCGGGAAGTCGAGCTGGGGCGAGTCTCTGAAGTCGCTTCGGCGGGGAGGCAGGATCGTTACCTGCGGAGCGACGAGCGGCTCAAATCCCTCCGCGGATCTGCAGCGCCTCTTCATTCGGCAGCTTGAGGTGTATGGCTCGACGGGCGGCAGCGTCGGCGAGTTTCGTCAGCTGCTCGACGTCTTCAACCGCGGCCTGATCAAGCCTGCCGCCGATGAGACGTTCAAGATGGCTGACATCCGTTCCGCCTGTGCTCGCCTTGCGGCCGGTTCTCAGTTTGGAAAGATCGCGCTCCAGACTTGAAACCATTGGTGAAAGCCCGCGGCTGCACACCGCGGGCTTTCCGTTGCCTTTCACATCTTGCAGGCGGGATCGACCGCCGGGATGATATCGGAGCCCGCCTCGATCTTCTTGATCTCATAGGTAGGCTTGCCGTCCGAACCGGCGACGATCTGATTGATGGCCATCGGACGTATGGTTTGATGGTCTCCTGCCCGGATTTCGACATCACCCAGAACTGTCGTGGCCTTCAGGCCTTCGAGCGCGGAGCGCAAGGCATTGACATCGGTTGACTTCGCCTTGTTGAGGGAGGCAGCCATCAGCTCGATCGCAGCGTATTGGTCGGCAGCGGTATAGGGAGGCAATTGGCCGTTGTACTTCTCCTTCCAGGCCTTGACGAACGCTTCTGCCTTCGCGCCGGGAAAACCCGGCACGAAGCCGAGCGGCTGATAGACGCCCAGCACGGATTCACCCATCGCAGGAAGCACCTGCGGAATCACGAACGAGTTGCCGAGCACCATCTTGTACTTCTTGAACAGGCCGAACTGTTGCTGCTGCTTCGCAAGGTTGATCGCATCGCTTCCGAATATGGTGACGAAGAGCCCTTCCGCTGGATCGTTGCCCAACTCCGAGATCTTCGCGCCGAAGTCGGCCGTTCCGGACGGCGCGAACAGGACTTTTCCGACCGAACCGCCGAGGCCGGCGACCAGCGTCTTGAACTTGTCCGCGGCGTCGCGTCCGGCTGCGTAGTCAACCGCAAGAATGTCCCATTTCTTGACGCCCTGCGTCTTCAGGAAGTCCTTGACCGCTCCCATGATGATGGAGTCGCTCACATTGACGCGGAACAGGTTCGTCGAGCAGCCCTTCCCCGTGAGGCCATCCGCCTGGGCGAACACCTCCAGCATCAATGCTTTCAGCGCCGGCAGCTTGGCAGCAAGCGCCGGCGAAACGGCCGAGGTGTCCATGCCGGTGATGAAAACGGCTCCGTTCTTCTGGATCGCTCTCGTCGCGCCGTCGACCGCTGTATCGGGCGTGCCGGGATAGGTGATGAAATCAGCCTCGAGCTTCTTTCCCATGACGCCGCCCGCCGCGTTGACATGCTCGATCGCGAGGTTGACGGCGTTGGTCTGGCTTTCCTTAAGGCCAGCTAGTGGACCGCTGTCGATCAAGAGGACGCCGACCTTCACGGACTCTTGCGCCGATGCCGCCCCGGCGACCAGACCCAAGGTGGCACCGAGCGTCGCCAGTTGGATAAACCGCAGGACAGATTGACCGAAACTTCCCATATGTTTCCCTCCTCTTTTGACGATTGATTGCTCGCCTTACAAGGCCATGAGCGCCTGGTTTTCGGCGGCGCCGATCAGCTCGATCGGTCCCGCGCCAACAACCTCTCCCTTGGAGAGGATCACGAAGCGCTCGGCTGCCCGTTTCACGAGACTCAAATGCTGTTCGACCACAAGAACGCCCGTGCCGGCCTTGCGGATGTCGATCAAGGTATCGACCAAGCCGTCGACGAGCACCGGTGAAAGCCCCTCCGATGGCTCGTCGAGCAGAAGCAGGTTCGGGTTGGCCATCAATGCACGGCCGATCGCCAGCATCTGCTGCTGACCGCCGCTGAGCATCGTTCCCATCTGACCGGCCCGTTCCTCCAGAACCGGAAACAGCTTGAAAATGCTGCGCAGATCCCATGGCCCGGCCCGTCCAGTCGCCTTGCCGAGAAGCAGATTTTCCCTGACGGTCAGATTCGGCAGGAGCCGGCGTCCCTGGGGCGCGATCGAGATGCCCAGCTTGGCGGCCGTATACCCTGGCATGCGCTCGATGCGAGTGTCGCCGACCCAGATCGCGCCGCCGGTGACGTTCGTTTCCCGAAACAGGGAGAGCAACAGAGTGGATTTTCCGGCGCCGTTGCGGCCCACAACCGCCACCGACTCCCCGGCTTCGATCGTCAGGTCGGCACCGTGCAGCACCGTCGATGCACCGTAGCCGGCGAACAACGCTTCGATCCGGAGCAGGCTCATGCCGCGCTCCCGAGATATGCAGCGATCACTCGGCTATCCTTGCGGATCTCGGCGGGCGTCCCGGTGGCCAAATGCCGTCCGAGGTCGAGCACCGTGACCATGCCACAGCAGGCAAACACGGCTTCCACATCATGCTCGACGACCACGGCGACAATCTTCTGTTCGCTGACGAGCTCGCGAAGATGCTCGAACAGCCGTAAGGTTTCGACCGCCGACAAGCCCGCGCCCGGCTCGTCCATGAGAAGGATGTTGGGCCGACCGAGGAGCGCCAAGGCGACGTCGACCCTGCGCTGCACGCCGTATGCGATCCGGCCGGCCTGCTGATCGAGATAGGACCCTAGATCCATGAGGCGGATGATGTCGTCCAGCCGGTCGTCACCGAGATGCGCGGCGACCAGCTCGAGCTGCTCTCGGACGGTCAGGTCGGGAAAGATGCTCGTGCGCTGGAACGAGCGCGACATGCCATTGCGTCGCCGCCAGGCCACCGACCGCTTTGTAATGTCCTCTCCCCGATAGCGAACCAAGCCGGCGGTGGGACGCCGCCGGCCGCAGGCGGCGTCGAGCAAGGTGGACTTGCCCGCTCCGTTCGGGCCGATGATCCCATGCAGGACGCCTTGGTCATGCACGTCGAGATCGACGTCTGCAAGCGCTCGAAGCGAGCCATAGTTGACCGATAGTCCCTCGATCTTCAGCATGTTCAGGTCTTCCCTCGCGGACGATCGATGCCCGGCAAGACGCGTCGCACGGCCGCAACGAGACCGCCGACGACTCCGCGCGGAAACACCACGATGAAGAGCACGATCGCTGCACCGGTCAGCAACTGCGTCGCGCCCCGCGCTCCGAACTCATCCTGCGCGAACGCAAAGATCAAGCCGCCGGCCAAGGGCCCGACCGAGCCGGCGGTGCCGCCCATGAGCGCGGCGACCAGCGCATTCGTGCTCACCCCGAGACCAAGGCTTTCCGGCGACACGAAGCCGGCGTTCAGGACGTGAAGCAGGCCGGAAACCGCAGCGACGGCGTTGACCAGGATGTAGGCAACGACTCGCGGGACATAGGTGTTGAACCCGGAGAAGCGCATGCGCTCCTCGTTCTGACGGACCGCGCGCAGCGTCGCGCCGAGCCTCGACCGCGAGACGCTCCAGAGCGTCACTCCTATCAACCACACTGCGGTCCAGCCGATCGGCCAGAAATGCTGCGGATTGGCGAAGTCGGCCGCTTGCATGCCCAGAATCGCCCCCTTGAAGCTGACGACGAGGCCGTCGGCGCCGCCGGTATAATCGTGCACGGCTTCCAGCATCACGACATGCCTGATCATTTCGCCGGCAGCCAGCGTCAACATCATGAAGGCGAGCGGATTGGTGCGGACGATCAATGCGCCAAGCACAGCCCCATATGCGACCACCGCTAGAAAAGCGAAGACGATCGCAGCGCCCGGGCTCATGCCCCATTCGCTCATCGCGATCGCGAACAGATATCCGCTGCCGCCGTAAATGCTGGCCGCACCGAGCGCTACGAGACCGGCCTCGCTCATCAGGAAGGCGACACTCAATGCGAGCAAGCCCAAAAGCAGGCCTTCATTGGCCAGCTTGAGCGTGAAATCGCTCGCGAGATATCCCGGCAACACGCCTCCCAGGCCGAACAGGATCGCGCCTGCAACGATCGCAGCTGGCACACGAAAGGACGAACTCGCGTGCCCCAACATCGTGACCTCACGCAGATTCTTCTGAACAGGGGTTCCGCTGGTCAATTCAACACCCTTCCCCGACCGATCCCGCCGGGCGCGATCAGCAGCACGATCATGAGCAGCACATAGGGCACCAGCGCTGCCACATTCGGCAGAAATACCGAGCCCGCAACCTGGACGAAGCCGAACAGCAGAGCGGCAATGATCGCTCCCGCGATGCTGCCGGTGCCGCCAATCACCACGATGATGAGGCAATCGACGATCATGACGATGTCCATGCCCGGATCGATCGACAGATACGGACCGGCCAACACGCCGGCGATTCCAGCGAAGGCCGCACTGAGGCTGGTGACGAGCAAGCTCAGCTGATCGGAATTGATCCCCATCATGCGAGCGACGCCAGGATCCTGGCTGACGGCCCGGACAAACAGACCCGACGACGTGAATCTCAGCCAAACAGCCAGCGACACGCAGGACCCTAGCCCCATTAGAATCAGGAACACGCGGTACACGGGATAGGACAGGCCCAACACTGTGACTGATCCCGACAGGATCGCCGGCGCATCAATGCTGCGCGCCTCGCCGCCATAGATGAAGATAATGATCTGACCGAGAATGATACCGAGACCGAGCGTCACGAGCGCGACTTCGATGTGTGAACGGCTCTTGAGCGGCCGCAATACCAGAAATTCGAGAACGATCCCGACGAGGGCCAGCAGGATCGGAACGATCAGCAGCGCGAGCCAGAACCCCGTCACCTTGGCGACAGTGTAGCCAAGGTACGCACCCAACATATAGAGCGCGCCATGTCCGAAGTTGATGACGTCACGCAACCCATAGATCAATGCCAGACCGCTCGCGAGCATGATCAGGAGAGAGGCGAGCGCCAAGGAATTGGCGATGAGAAGCGCGATCAAAGTGAAGCCTCAGAACGCTGGGCGGCACCGTCGCACATGCTCAATGACCGCGCCGAAGGCGCGCGTTCTTCCTCTTGCAATTTGGCCTCCCTTTGCGCCTTGTCGAAACGGACCGGCACCGTCGTTATATTTCCCAGCTGAAGGGGTCGCCCCAAAACTGGTACACTTCTTTATTATATCTCGGCGTTCCGCGCAAACGATGTTTTGTCGCATTCTTGGCGGTTTTTGCGATGCATTGAGGATTTGTCGCAGTACAATACAGTCTGGGGAGGACAAATCGGTACGCATATAAACCAATAATCTCACCTAGCTTCACCAGCCTTGCAGAGGACGACAGGATGAACCTCGAGAACGTCAAGGCGCGCCATTTCCCGCCTATCTTCCAAACCTACGACTGGCGGTCCGCCGCGCTTTATGCGCTGAGCCTGGGAATGGGAATGGACCCGACGGACGAAGAGGAACTGCCTTACATCTACGAAGGCCGCGATCAACGACCTGTGCCGAGCATGTGCGTCACCCTCGGTTGGCCGCCCCTCTGGATCGCCGAACCGGCAATGGAGATCAGCTGGCCCCGCGTACTCCAGGGCGAGCAACGGTTCGAACTTCATCGCTCTCTTCCCCTTGGCGCAACGATAAGGGCCTCGCATCGGGTGAGAGCGGTGGCCGACAAGGGTGCCGGCCGTGGCGCGGTGCTATATTTCGATACGCAGATCGAGGACGCCGCGACCGAAACGCCATTGGCGAGCCTGACGGCCGCCAATTTCTTGCGGGACGACGGTGGCTGCGGCAATTTCGGAGACGTACCGGCCCCCTTGTCCGCATTTTCCTCTCGGGATCCTCCGGATCACGCGCTCGACTATTCCACGTTGGGACAGGCCGCGCTCCTGTACCGGCTCGCCAGCCACGACTACATGCCGATTCACGCCGATCCCAAACTCGCGCGCAGCGCCGGCTTCGACCGTCCCATCGCCCACGGCCTCAACACGCTGGGCATCGCCTGCCGCGCGATCCTCAAGCTCGTCCTGCCGCACGCGCCTCACCGCCTGCGAACGATGGCCGTGCGTTTCGTCTCGCCGGCATTCCCCGGCGACACCATTCGGGTTGAGCTGTTCAGGAGACCCGAGGGGATACGCTTTCGCGCATGGGCGGTCGAGCGGCAAACCCTCGTGCTCGACCGCGGCCGCTGCGAAATTTCTGATGGGTAACGAGCCTTCGCCAGGATATGGCCAGGCTATCCGCCAAGTTTGGCATGGCTGGGGCTTGCTCGTGATGGCCGGTATCCTTGGCGGGCCTCGTTCCGAACGGCGTTGCCGCTCGCCCCATCGCGTCGCCAGCGCTGACCGTTCCGTTTTCCCTGGTCTGGCGGAGCGAACCGCACAATCTGGTCGTCGACCGCTTCGTGACGATCGCGCGCCAGATGACCGGCAGCGAGGCCAATGAGCGATGGAGGGCACGCCGTCTGGATCGGCGCAACCCGCGTCTCGGCCATCGATCCACTCGCGCTGGCCGACATTCCCGTCCCGTCCAGCAATTTCCAGGACTTTCCTTTGAACTTCGCAAGCGGCAGGGATTCGTGCGGCGCGTGAACGTCCGGCGTCGTGCTCAGCGCGATTCTAGAAAACGGCGGGATAACGCCCACCGTCCAGCATGACGTTCTGGCCAGTCAGGTAGCCTGCATGGGCGCTGCAATAGAATGCACAGACGGCGCCAAACTCTTCGACACGCCCCATGCGCTTCGCCGGGCTGCTGGCGGCGGACGCGGCGACCTCTTCGTCCAGGGTCCGGCCGCTCTTTGCGGTCAGCTTCTGGATGTTGGAGCGGAGCCGGTCGGTTTCGAACTGCTCGGGCAGGAGACTATTGATCGTCACATTCGCGCCGACGTACTGGGCTGCGATCGCCTTGGTGAACCCGGTCAGCCCGATCCGCGCCGCGACGGATAGACTCAGAGCTGCGTGCGGCTGCTTTACCATGGCCGAGGTGATGTTGATGATCCTGCCGAACTTACGTTCGGCCATCCCGTCGATCACGGCACGGATCATCATGATCGCCGCGACCATGTTGCTGTCGGCCGCCGCCAGCCATTGCTCCCGCTCGAAGCTGTGCCAGTCGCCCACCGGCGGGCCGCCGGCATTGTTGACGAGGATATCCGGCCTGGGGCACGCCGACAGTGCCGCCGCGCGTCCGGCCTCCGTGGTGATGTCACCGGAGGCGGCGGCTACCGTCACGGAAAACTTCTGACGGATGGAGGCCGCGACTTGCTCAAGCAGGTCAGAGCGCCGCGCCGTCAGCACCAAGTTGACCCCCTCGGCGGCAAGCGCCTCGGCACAAGCCCGTCCCAACCCCTTACTCGCCGCGCAGACCAGCGCGGTGCGTCCACGAATTCCGAGGTCCATTGTCAGCTCGCCACTTTTGCAGGTTGATCTAGATCTGGATGACATCGCCCTGACCGACGAATTTCTCGCCGTCGAACTGGATCAGTTCCATGGCGTGAAAGGCGGCGTAGTCCGTCGACGAGTTCGAGAGCTTGATTCCGTTCAGAAGCAAAGGCAGCGAAAGATCCTTCAGCGAGGTCGCTTGCTTCAAGAGATTCTCTCGCGTCAGCTCATCGCCGCAACGCTTCAGCACCTCGGCGATCGCACAGGCGCAATTGTAACCGGGGACCGCATTGAGATCTTCCAGATTGTATTTGGGCATGTATTCGCCGACGAATTTCTTGAAGTCTTCGACTCCTGCATCGTTTGCGAAGGCCGCGTCACTGGGCGCCTTCTCCCAGCGCGCGGAATAGATACCTTTGCAATTCTCGAGACCGACGGGCACCAGCGTCTGCGCGATGCTGGCTGCGTTGGAGGCGATGATCTGAAGCGGCTTCCAGTTGGAGACCGCCACCTTGCGGATTCCCTGCGCGGCATAACGTTGGTTGGTGAACTGGATGAACGTATCCGCACCGGCCGCCTGGATCGAGATGACGGCGCTGTCTATGGTGGGATCGGTGACTTCGTGGGATTTCTCAGCAACGATCATCGTCTGAGCTTTGCTGCCGAGGCCCTGCTTCAAGCCGCGCAGATAATCCCGACCGAGGTCGTCGTTCTCGAACAGCACGCCGATCTTCGCGTTCGGTTTGTTTTCCAGCAGAAAGCGCCCGTAGATCATCCCCTGTGCGACATAAGAGGGGTACAGCGGAACGATCCACGGGAAGTTCGCGGGGTCATTGAACCGCTCCGATCCCGAGGTGAGGAACAGGTTCGGGACCTTCTTGGAATTGAGGTACTTCTGAACGGCAGCGTTGGTCGGTGTGCCCAAAGCTCCCGCAATCGCGAAGACGCCGTCAGACTCGACCAGTCTTCGCGTTTGCTCGATCGTCTTCGGCGGAGAGAATGCGTTGTCGAGCGAGATCAAATTGATCTTGCGGCCGTTGATGCCGCCGCGATCATTGATCATCTTGAAATAGGCCACTTGCGCCTCGCCATAAGAGGCGATCGCCGAAACCGGCCCGCTATACGCCGCCGTCGTTCCAAGCTTGATCTCGGTGTCGGTAACGCCCTCGTCGTAGGCGGCTCGCGCCTGCCGCCACAGGAACGGCGCGGCAATGGCGGACCCGGTGAGCGCGAGCGCGCGACGGCGTGTGAACTGGAACGTCATGTTCTCCCCACAATGTTGCGACCCCTCGACGCGCTCTCTTTTGTTTTTGTCATCAGCCCGACCGTGCTATTCGAGGAATATTGTCACCTCGGCACGGACGGACGGAAGCACCACATTATCGATCTCTTCAAAGTCCGCGTCGCTCATCTCGACGGCCGTCGAAAAGCTGAGCGCGTCCATGTGGCCGTTGAGAACGGCCGGATACGACCATTCGATCCTGGCGAGGGTGCGATCGCCGGCGCGGAATTCGATCGCGAGCGGCTGCGGATCGCTCGATCCTTGCCCACTCTGATAGCCGTCGCCGATGCAATAGATCTCGAATTGGAACGACCCGGGCGCGCGGCGCTGGATCGCGATCTCGATGTCCAGCAGGCCGAACGCTGCATCGTCCTGCACGTCCTCATGATAGAAATAGACGAAGGGGATCCGGCCGTACCGGCTCGCGCCCCGGCTTAGATCCGACGGCACTTGGGCATCGCTCCGGCCCGGCGTCCGGGGCGGCACCGGGCCGAGCAGACACATCTGAGGGAGCGATCTGCATTCAGTCATGGGAGTGTGCCCGTAGTGATCCGGTCTCTGCGTCGGCCTCGCCCGAAAATCCCTTCACGTCGTAGACCTTGCCGAGAACGCCGAAGGCATTTTCCGTCAGGGCGGCCGGGTCCAGCACGCGATGGGCGAACGCGCCGGGCTGTCGCTGCATGATTGTGAACGGGTAATCGGACCCGACAACGATGCGATCGCTTCCGACGGTTTCGGCCAGGAACGACAAAGACGCGGCGTCGTAGAGAATGGTGTCGTACCAGAATCTTCTGGCGATCTTCGAGGGCGCCTGCTGCATCTGGCCCTTGAGACCCAGCGACCAGCCGACATCGAGGCGCGGCAGTATCCAGGACAGCGCCCCGCCGCCGTGACTGAGCAAGACCCTCAGGCGTGGAAACCGCTCTAGAATGCCTGCCGCCAGCAAAGACACCGAGGCAAGCGCGGTTTCGAGCGGGAATATCGCCACCGCACCGAACTCCGGACCGGCCCCTATCCTCTCGACGCCGACGGGATGCAGCGGATGGACGAAGATGGTGAGATCCATCGCTTCCGCGGCCTCATAGAGTGGCAACAGCGCTTTACTTCCCAACGCGACGCCGTCGATGTGCGTTCCGATTTCGAAACCGGCAAACCCTAGCGCCTTGAGCGTGGTAAGCTGGCGAACGGCGCGTGGAACGTCCTGCGCACAGACCATTCCGATGCCGGCGAAATTGCGCGGTTCGCGCGAGATCATTCCGGCGATCTGCGCGTTCATGATGTCGGCGAGGTATTCCGCGTCTTGCGGCGGCAGCCAATGCGACAGCAACTCCGGCATCGGCGAGAGCACCTGCATGTCGATGCCTTCGTCGGCCATGTCCGACAGCCGCCGCTCGACGTCCCAGGAGCGCGCATCGATTTTGCGGAAGACCTTGCCGGCGATCATCACAGCGGCCTGGTCGCCGCCGGTGAATTGAATGCTCGGCCAGCGCGCGTCGCGGGCGGAATCCGCCAGAAGTCGCGAAGGCACGACGTGGGTGTGAACATCGATCACGGCGCCCACCGCGTTTCTCCCTGCTGCTTCGCCGCACCGATGGGTCCGCGGCTGCCCGCGCTCAGAGCGATCGTGTTTTTACTTTACAAACAGGATTGATTGTTTCTAATCTTGAGTCAAGACGCGTTTAAAGCGTCGGGGACCACCTCCAGGGTGGCCCCCTGACATCGAAGGGAAACGCCATGGATGCGAACAGTGCCGAGCCGGCCTTGCTAGTGGATCCCGCCCAGAGAATCTTCAAGGTCGCCCGCCGCAATTTCGTCGATCACGACATATTCGAGGCGGAGAAGGCGAGGATCTTCGACCGATGCTGGCTTTATCTCGGCCACTCCTCGGAATTGCCGAAGCCAGGCGACTTCATCACCCGCACCGTGGCGGGCCGCAACATCCTGTTCACGCGCGACGTGAAGGGCCGGCTTCGCGCCCTGATGAACACCTGCCCGCATCGCGGCGCCCAGGTCTGCCGCGAGCGGAAGGGCAACGCCAAGTCGTTCCAGTGCTTCTACCATGGCTGGACTTTCAGCGCTGACGGCAAGTTGCGGGGCCAGCCGGGCGAGGAATCCTATCCCGACGACTTCAAGTCTCGCAGCACCTCGAACATGCAGCCGGTGCCGCGCTACGAGAGCTATCGCGACTTCAACTTCGTGTCCTTCGACCCGAATATCGTGTCGCTCGAGCAATATCTCGGCAACGCCAAGGAGTATCTCGACGTCATCTGCGGTCAGACCGACGCGGGCATGTCGATCGTGGCCGGCAGCCAGGAATACTCGATCCGCGCCAACTGGAAGCTGCTGACCGAGAACAGTATCGACGGCTACCACGCGGTCACGACGCATGCGAGCTATTTCGACATCCTGATGAACACCACTGACAATATGAGCTCGGGCACCGGCGGCGGCTTTGGATACGATCTCGGCGGCGGACATGCGGTGCTGGAATATGGCGCGCCGTGGGGCCGTCCCGTCGCACAATGGATCCCCGGATGGGGCGAGCCCGGCAAGGCCGAAATTGCCCGGCTGTACGACAAGCTGGTGGCGCAGCACGGCAAGGACCGCGCCGACCGCATCGCCCTGAAAAACCGCAACCTGTTCATTTTCCCCAACCTCGTCGTCAACGACATCATGGCCCTCACGGTGAGGACCTATTTCCCGATGGCCCCAGACTACATGGTGATCAACGCTTGGGCGCTCGCGCCGAACGACGAGACCACATGGGCGCGCAAATACCGCCTCAACAATTTCCTCGAATTCCTGGGACCCGGCGGTTTCGCGACGCCGGACGACGCTGAAGCCCTCGAGCATTGCCAGCGCGGTTTCAAGAACTCGAAAGAAGCGCTGTGGAACGACATCTCGAAGGGCATGGGCAAGGAGAACCCATCGCACAACGACGAGCTGCAGATGCGCGCGTTCTGGACGCAGTGGAATCGCCTGATGTTTCCGGGGCCGGTCCCGAACATCAAAGACGTTGCGGCTTGAGGAGGCGGAGCATGAACGCGGTCAACCGTTCGGACGTCGAGGACTTTCTGTTCGCCGAAGCCGACCTGCTCGATCAATGGCGACTGCCTGAATGGCTGACGCTGTTCACGGAGGACGCCAAATACGAGGTGCCCTGCACCGACCTCGCGCCCGACGCATCGCCGGACACCAGCCTGTTCTATATCGCCGACGACCGCGTCCGGCTTGGCGAGCGGGTCAAGCGGCTGATGAAGCGAACCGCTCACGCCGAATTCCCGCATTCAAGGACAAGCCGGATCGTCGGCAATGTCCGCATCCGTGGCCGGACCGAGCGCGAGATCGACGTGAGCTGCGTGTTCCAGACGCTGCGAACCAAGGACGGCACCACTGATCTTTATTTCGGGACCAGCAACTACAAGCTTGCGACCGATGGCGAGGGCCTCAAGATCCGGGAGAAGCGCTGCCTGCTCGGCAGCGAGGGGCTGCGCCCCTCAGGCCGCATCAGCATCGTGCTCTGACCTGACGGACAGTGGATGAACGCTCGTTTTACCAACCAGGTGGTCGTCGTCACCGGCGCCGCCAGCGGAATTGGCGCCGTCATAGCCAGGCATTTTGCCGAAGGCGGCGCTCGCCTTGTCCTGTCGGACGTCGACGACAAGCAGCTCGACACAGTGGCGCGGGATATCGCGTCAAGCGGGCATGAGAAGCCGACGATCAAGGCCGGCGACCTCTCGAAGGAGGAGATCGCCGGCGCCCTCATCCGCACGGCAGTTGACACCCATGGAACGCTTGACGTGCTCGTGAACAATGCCGGCGGCGGCATCATCAAGCCTTTCCTCGAACATACGCCGGACACCCTACGCACGACCATCGACCGCAATCTGTGGACGACGGTGTGGTGCACGTGGCACGCCGTTCCCGTCATGAAGGAGAAGGGGTATGGCCGGGTGGTCAATATCGGCGCCGACTCGGTCCGCAACGGCCTGTGGGACCACGCCGCCTACAATGCCGCCAAGGGAGGCGTGCATGCTATCGCGACGGGCCTCGCCCGCGAGTTCGCCAAGGACGGCATCACCTTCAACGTAGTCGCACCCTGCATCGTCAATACGCCGCAAGTGCAGAAGGCCACGCTGATGTCGGCGCAGGCGCTGCAACGATTTGTCGATGTCGTCCCGATGGGCCGGGCCGGCGATATGGACGAGATCGCGTCGATGGTATGCTACCTCGCCTCGAAGGAGGCGTCGTTCGTCACCGGCCAAGTTATCAGCGTGAATGGCGGCAGCACGATGCTGTGACGGAAGTGGTCGCCGGCTCGCTGGCGAAGACGTCTCCGATCCCGAAGAGAGTGCCCATGTCGAATACCAAGGATCCCAAACCGGCCGACCAGTCCGGCGCCCGAATACTGAAGGCGCCCGCCCCGCGCCAGAAGCTCCGCTCGCGCCGCGACAGCTCGGCCGAACCGACCTATGCCCCACGTCGGACCCAGGCTGAGCGCAGCGAGACCACGCGCAAGCTCCTGCTCGAGGCCGCAGCAAAGCTGATCCGGAAGGATGGATTCGGCGGCTTGCGGACCATCGAAGTCGCCAAGCTGGCCGGGGTCTCCCGCGGGGCCCTGCTCCACCATTTCCCGAGCAAGCACGCCCTCGTGGTGGAGCTCATGGCCTACGTCAATGAAATGACCTTCGCGCAGAGCACGCGCCGCGCCCGGTTGGCCCGCAGCAGCGGCGATCTGATCGGCGATATCATGGACGACGCCAAGGACTATTTCTTCGGGGATCACTTCTTCATTGGGCTCGCGCTCGCCATGAGCGACGAGAGCACGCGCCGGCTCAGGCACGAGACCTCGCAGTTCACGCGCCAGATCCGCTTCTCGATCGAGGCCGCCTGGCTGGATACGCTGATTGCATCGGGTCTGCCCAAACAGTCGGCCAGCGACATTCTCGCGCTGACGTTGAGCGTGGTCCGCGGATTTGCGGTGCGAACGCTGATCGAGAACGATCCCGAGCAGTTCACGCGACTGATGGGCGCCTGGCGCATGATCGTCGGCCAGCACATCGCGGCCTTGAAGTCCAAGCGATCGGGGAAACAGAAATGACGGCGACGAAGCAGCCGCCTGCATCACCACGCGGCCCCGCGATCCAGCTCTGCTACGTCCGGCTCGCGATGCAGGCCCCGGAGCCGGCGGCGGCCTTCGCCACCGAGATTCTCGGTCTGCAGCACGTCAGGAGCGATCTGGAGCCCTTCCTCTATCGCTCCGACCAGCGCTACTACACGCTTTGTCTGGCCGGCGGCGCCGAGAAGCCGAGCATCGGCATCGAGATCGCGGACGATCGCGAGCTCGACCGCATCGCGCAGGCGCTGGCGAGCCGCGGCTTGTCCGCGCGCGAGGCATCGAAGGATGAGTGCGCCCAGCGCTTCGTCCGCCGCGCACTGATTGTCGAGGACGCCAGCGGCAACGAGATTGATCTGGTGCTGCGGCCCGCTCTGAGCGGCCGCCGCTATTTTCCGAGCCGCGACGCCGGCGTCACGGGTTTGCAGGGGGTCGGTCTGCGCAGCCGCGCGATGCAGGACGATCTTGATTTGTGGACCGCCATTCTCGGTGCCAGGATTACCGACAGGGTCGGCGAGATCGCCTACCTCGGGATCGATCAAATGCATCATCGCGTGGCGCTCTACCCATCGGACCGAGCCGGGCTCGTCTACGTCTGCTACGCGGTCGAGAGCATGGATGCCCTTATGCGAAACAACTACTTCGTCGAGGAGCGGCAGATCAGGATCGTGCACGGCCCGGGACGCGAGCCGGCCTCGCGGCAGATGTTCGTCCGGTTTGCCGGGCCGGAAGGCTACATTTTCTGCTATGGCTACGGCCTCGGGGATTTGCAGCCCGATCATCGTCCGCGGCAGTTTACGCCTGAAGCGTCCTCGCTCTGCGAATGGGGCAGCCGGTGCATCGACATCGCGGAATTGCGGCCGGCGCAAGCCGGTTGAGCTGACGTCCACCGAGGAAAAACACATGATCGAGCTCAAGGATCTCTCATACGTCCGCTTCGGGACGTCGAACCTCGAGGACGCCGAAAGTTTCGCGACCAAGTGTCTTGGCCTGCAGGTCGGTGAACAATCGGGGAAGGCGCTCTACCTTCGCTCGGACGACCGTGCTCATACGCTGTGCTATTTCGAGGGCGATCCGGCCGAGCAGACCGTCGGGTTCGAAGTCGATGACGAGGCCCAGCTCGATGCGGCGGCGGCGACGCTGGACCAGTTGGGTCACCCCGTGCATGCGGGAACGGCGGGCGAATGCGCGTCGCGCAAGGTCAAGGCATTCATCGGCTTCAAGGACCCGAGCGGCAACCACATCGAGCTGGTGGTACGGCCGGAACGCAGCGGCAAGCGCTATTTCGGATCCCGCGACGCCGGCATCACCGGCTTCAGCCATGTCGGCCTGTTCACGAGCGATCCCGCGCGGGACGAGCGGTTCTGGACCCAAGTTTGCAACGCACGCGTCAGTGACCGCATCGGCGACGTCGCGCTTATGCGGGTCAACGCCATCCATCACACCATCGCCCTGGCACCGGGACCGAAAGCGGGCGTGCACCACGTCAATCATCAGGTCGAGAGCAATGACGACGTGCTGCGCTCCTACTATCATCTGTCGGAGAAGCGTGTGCCGATCGTGTTCGGGCCCGGCCGTCATCCGACATCAGGCGCGCGCTTCCTCTATTTCCGTGGCCCGGATGGCATGGTGTTCGAATATTCGATCGGCGTAGACGAGATCGAAGACGAGGACACTCACCGGCCGCGCCAGTTCGGTTTCGAGCCGTCGAGCCTCTGCATGTGGGGTTCCAAGCGCAACTGGTGAGTGGACGCGCCGCCGTGTCCTCCGTTTGTCCTCGCTAAATCGGCGGTCCAGACCGCTGAAATCAGTTTCCGCTCTGCACCCGAGAGCCGACGCCCCACGGAGCATTCCGCTGGGCAGCGATGGGCCAACAGCAGTCACCGTCAGCATTTTGGTTGATCGTCTCTGAAGGCCATCCGAGCATTGGATCGTGAAGACGTGAACCGCTGTTAGAAAGACCCGTGGTAAGTTAAAGTTATGCTCAGCCCTGAACCACGAGTACGGGACGTACCGAAGTTGCTCACCGACGATCAAATTGTTTCATCACCGCTCATCGTCAATGGCCTGACGTCCGACCGCGCAAGCAAGTGAACCCGTGGCTCTGCGCACTTTGTCTGCTGCCAGATTTCGTGGCGCTCCCCGTACTTGCCGGTCTCGGCATGCAGCGGCTGCTGCGATATCTAGTCACTCAGCGGAAGAAGGATAGCTAGTCGTCCGTGAAGAGCGGCTAAGCGATTGAGCTAGAATCGCATTTGTCTTTGTGGGCTGTTTTGCGATTGCAGGGTTTTGATGCTTGGGGCATCGGAACCTTGCAATTTCATTTTCAGGATTCCGTCGAATCGCCAGTCATGATTCCGTCGTCGCATCGGAGGTGGCGATGCGACCGAAGAAGCACAGGACGACGGAATCGGGCGATCTGTTCCGGGCCAGGCTGGACCAGATCATCAATATGAAGCACGAGCTGGTTCAGCTTGCCGGCAAGGTCGATTGGGACTGGATCGAC
>NZ_JACEGD010000037.1 GCF_016031635.1 Bradyrhizobium diversitatis | reverse complement strand
AGTGGCAAGCGACGTGGCGAGCGCCATATCAAGGGCGGCCGCCGCTGGGTACGCAACGCCCTCTACATGCCCTGTCTCGGCGCAGCCACCCAGAACAACCCGGTGCTCAGGGCGTTCTATCAACGGCTGATTGCCAAGGGCAACGAACCGAAAGTTGCGCTCATTGCCTGCATGCGCAAGCTGATCGTCATCCTCAATACGATGATCGCCCGCGGCGAGAAATGGGAGCCGAGCCGCTACGCGTTGCGGTGAGCTGATCGAGCGCGCCCTACCGCGCTCGGTCCTCGACCGAGCGCATACCAAGCCGACAGACCGGCGAGCGGACGGGGTCAAGGCCGTCAGCCGCCAAAGGCGGTGGCGCGTCCAGCGCCAGCCTTGAGGCCGGCCGATCGGCGGTCTACTTCAGCACAGTTGCTCCCCGAGGTCGTAGACGTCACATTCAGATCAGGACGAGGCAGTTGGAACCAAGGCCTCCACGGTCAGGCCGGCATCGCCGGAGACGACATTGAGCGTACCGCCCAGCGCCAGGATTCGCTCGCGCATGCCGACGAGGCCGAAGCCCAGCTTCTGCCCCGGCTCCATGCCGCGGCCGTTGTCGCTGACCCGCACCCGGGCGCAGCCGCGGCCGTCGTGAGTCATCTGCTCCACCGGCTCGATGACGACATTGACCGTGGTCGCACCGGCGTGGCGGAATACGTTGGTGAGCGCCTCCTGCACGATACGATAGATGGTTAGATCGGCCGTCTCGCCGGTTGTGCCCAGCGCCGGCGAGATCACGGTCTCGATCGCGACGTCGGGATGCGACTGCCGCCATAGCCGCGACAGGGATTCGAGCGCCTTGCGCAAGCCGAGCTCGGCAAGGCCCACGGGCCGAAGGCGCTCCAGCACGCGGCGGTTGAATTGCTGGAGTGCATTGATCTGCTCCAGCATGGCGCTGCCATGTTTTCGCACGGCATCCGCACTCGGGTCGCGTCCATCCGCCAGCTTCGCCAGCGCGCTTGCATGCGCGCGCAGCGAGAACAGGTAAGGCCCGAACTCGTCATGGAGCTCGCGGGCGATCTCCTTGCGTTCCATATCCTGAAGCGACACCGCGCGCTCGGCAAGACGCCGCTTGTCCTCGACCGCCTCACCAAGCGTCGCGGCAAGGTGGTTGAGCTTGGTGCAGATCGCGGCGAGCTCCGGCGCGCCGCCCGGCGCGACACGGGCATCGTAATGTCCACCCTCGAGCTTCCCCATTGCCTCCGCCAGAGACTGGAGCGGTGCCAGTGCCCGGCCGACCACGTTCATCATCAGGAAGAACAGCGCGAGCGCGATCACCGAGCCGACCTCGAGCTGGGTCACGATCCCGTCCCAGATCTCGGCGATCTCGTCGTCGGGATGCGAGGTGATCAATAGCGAGCCGGGCTTGCCCTGAATCGAGACCGGCACGCTGACCGCGGTCTGCTCGGGATGGACCAGGGCGACGAACCAGGCCGGCGGCGCGCGCGTGTCCGCGTCGGCATCGGCCCGGGGGGGCGTCAGCGGATGGCCGCCGGCGTCCCGAAGCGTGATGCTGACGTGGCGCAGGCGGCTGAGATCGCGCGCGATCTGGTTGAGCCTGGCATCCGGATCGGGGGCCTCGTTGAGATCCGCCACGATCATCTCGATGAACTCTCGGGCAAGGCGGATCACGCTCTGGTCCTCGGCCTGCACGCGCGGCCCGGCCTCCGCGACCTGCCGGCCGATATTGACGGCGAGCCCGAGCGCCAGCAGCAGCGCCAGCAAGAGGTTGATGCGCCCGCGCAAGGATAAATTTTGCCACATTGGTATCGCCTGTGCCTCGCGAAGGATGCCCGCGCCTGTCCGATGACGTTGACAGAGGCGAAGCGCCGGATATCTAATCGGAAGCGTACAGCAATCCCAGCCGGGTTGCATGAGGCCACATGAGACACGCAGCTCCTCATGCCGGCAGCGTGCAGCGCAAACCAGGTAAATTCCAGCACGGGAAACGCGCTGTCGCGGGGAACGCCTATGCGCATTCTGATCGTCGACGATCATCCCATTGTCGCCTCCGGCTGCCGTGCCGTGCTGGCCGACGAGGGCGAGATCGAGATTTTGGAGGCCGCCGACGCCGAAGACGGCGAGTGTGTCTTCATCGTCGAACGCCCCGAGCTCTGCATCATCGACATCAACCTGCCGACCGTCTCCGGATTCGAGCTCGCGCGCCGCATCCTCGAGCGCGCGCCCGAGGCCCGCATCATCATGTTCAGCATGAACGACGATCCCGCGTTCGCCGCGCGGGCGATCGAGTGCGGCGCCAAGGGCTATGTCTCCAAGACCGGCGATCCCGACGATCTGGTCGAGGCGATCCGCGCCGTCGGCGGCGGCGGCACGTACCTTCCGACCGCGATCGCGCGCAGCATCGCCTTTGCCGGGCCGACTCTGGCGCAAAGCCCGCTGTCGAAGCTGAATGCGCGCGAGATGGAGATCCTGCGGCTGCTCAGCGCCGGCAAGAGCCTGTCCGAGATTGCCTGGCTGGTGCAATCGTCCTACAAGACGGTTGCCAATACTTCGTCGATCATGCGCCAGAAGCTCGGGGTGAAAACCTCCGTCGAGCTGGTGCGGCTGGCGATCGACAGCGGCGTCGCCTGACGGCGCCACAAATTTCGGTCACACAAGCGTTGCAATGTTGAGGTGGTGAGATGCCACGGAGTTTCAGGCATGACGATCCAGACCGTCTCGACCAATAAATCCTATGGCGGTGTGCAAGGCGTCTACCGCCATGCAAGCCAGGCGACCGGAACCGACATGGTGTTCTCGGTCTACGTTCCGCCGCACGCGAGCGACGCCAGACTGCCCGTGGTCTGGTACCTCTCCGGGCTCACCTGCACACATGCCAATGTCACGGAGAAGGGCGAATTCCGCAAAGCCTGCGCCGAGCTCGGCCTGATCTTCGTCGCGCCGGACACCTCACCGCGCGGGCCGGACGTGCCGGGTGATGCCAACAACGCCTATGATTTCGGCCTGGGGGCCGGCTTCTATGTCGATGCGACGCAAGAGCCGTTCGCGCGCAACTATCGGATGTGGAGCTATGTCACCGACGAGTTGCCCAAGCTGATCGCGGAAAACTTTCCGGTCGACGTCCAGCGGCAATCGGTGATGGGTCACTCGATGGGCGGCCATGGTGCGCTGACGGCTGCGCTGCGCAACCCGCACCGGTTTCGCGCGGCAAGCGCTTTCGCGCCGATCGTGGCCCCTTCGCAGGTGCCCTGGGGCATCAAGGCCCTGACCGGCTATCTCGGGCCGAACAAGGATACCTGGCGCAACCACGATACGGTGGCGCTGATCGAGGACGGTGCGAAATTCTCGGGCTTCCTGGTCGACTATGGGGATGCCGACAATTTCTTGAAGGAGCAGCTCAAGCCGGAGCTGCTCCAGGAGGCCTGCACCAGGACCAATATCCCGCTGACGCTGCGCCGGCAGGTGGGCTACGACCACAGCTATTACTTCATCTCGACGTTCATGAGCGATCATCTGCACTGGCATGCGGCGAGATTGACGGCGTGATCTCTCTTCTCCCTCGCCCCGCTTGCGGGGAGAGGGTTGGTGTGAGGGGGACTCTCCACGCGGTCGGTCGCAGTTGGACTCGCGGAGACTCCCCCTTCCCCGGAATTTGCTTTCGCAAATTCCGGCCTCTCCCCGCTTGCGGGGAGAGGCGAAGAACCCCCTACTCCGGCTTGCCGTAATTCGGCGCCAGCAGGCGGTTGCGGACCAGATAGCTCATCGTACGCGACCAGGATTCGTCGGTGTTGCCGCGCATGTCGGCGCTGGCGACGGTGATCATGTTGCCGGTCTTCACGTCGCGCAAATAGATGTTGAGATTGATGATCAGGTTCGAGACCTTCTGCACCAGGCCAGTGATCTCCAGGTCGGCGCCGAGCTGGCCGGCGAGCTTGAGGTCGCAGCCGCCGCAGGCCTGCAGATTCGCGTGACGGGCGGCGTCCCGAACCGGTGCGATGTCGAGCATCTGGAACTTGCCGGAATCTGCCAGTTCCTTGCGCAGCTGCTCGCTGATGCGCTCGAGCCGCGCCTGCTCGGGCTTCGAGCCGTAGAACTCGCCGGGCAGGCTGGTGTCGATCAGCTCGAAATCGAACACCGCGAGTTTCGGCGGATCTGCGAGCGCGACCGAGCCCGTCAACAGCAAAGCCGAGAAACAGATCAGTGCTCGCATAATCGTGATTCCCGGTCTCGCGCGCGCGAGGACGAAATGCGGGGTTGCAAGGCGGGCCAAATCGGTCATGCTTGAAGCAGAAACAATTCTCCACCGGCGGTCAAGCCGGGGAGAACACCTGGAGGAAACATGATCCGATGGTTGGTCGGCCTGATCGGCTGGAGTCTTGCCGCGACGAGTGCGCTCGCGGCCGACCCCGTCACGATCGGCGTCGGCTATCTCGGCATCGCCGGCACCAGATCGACGCTGTCGCTGGTAGAGCAGCCGGCCGAGAATGACGGCGTTGCCGGCGCTCGCCTCGCCATCGAAGACAACAACACCACCGGGAAATTCCTCAACCAGCGCTTTACGCTGGAGGAGCGCCGCATCAAGGAAGGCGAGGACGTTGTGCAGGCGGCGTCCGCGCTCGCCGAGAAGAACGGCTTCATCGTCGCCGACCTGCCGGCCGATGCGCTGCTAAAGGTCTCGGACGCCTTACGCGACCGCGGCACGCTGCTGTTCAACGTCGGCGCCATCGACGAACGGCTGCGCGAGGCCGATTGCCGCGCCAACGTCATCCATACCGCCCCGACCCGGGCAATGCTCGCCGACGCGCTCGGGCAATACCTGGTGTGGAAGCAGTGGAAGCGTTGGCTGCTCGTGGTCGGCTCCCATGACGAGGACAAGCTGTTCGCCGATGCGCTCCGGCGCACCGCCACGCGGTTCGGCGCCAAGATCGTGCAGGAGCGCACCTTCGAAGACAAGGGCGGCGCACGTCGTACCGATAGCGGCGTGACGCTGATCCAGCGCCAGATGCCTGTCTTCACTCAGCAGGCGCCGGCCTATGACGTGCTGGTCGCCGCCGACGAGAGCGAGGTGTTCGGCGCCTATTTGCCCTATCGCACCTGGGATGCGCGGCCCGTCGCGGGCTCGGCCGGACTGGTGCCACGCAGCTGGGACGCCGCGCAGGACCAGTGGGGCGCGATCCAGATGCAGAACCGCTTCTTCAAGCTGAATTCTCGGCGCATGACCGCGCTCGACATGCAGGCCTGGACCGCGGTGCGCATGATCGGCGAAGCCACCTCGCGCACCAATTCCGGCGACGTCAGGAAGGCGACCGACTTCATCAAGGGCCCGGACTTCTCGGTCGCCGCGTTCAAGGGCACGCGGCTCACCTTGCGCGACTGGAACCTGCAGCTGCGCCAGCCGATCCTGCTGGTCGACGGCCGCATGGTGGTGTCGGTGTCGCCGCAGGAGGGATTCCTGCACCAGGTCTCCGAGCTCGACACGCTCGGCTACGATCGTCCGGAGAGCAAATGCAAGCTGAAGTGAGCGAAGTGATGCGACGGAGCCTCCGCAGAGATGGTGCGCCCCCTCCCCCGCGTGCGGGGGAGGTGAGGACCGCTCGCGGACGGAGATCGCTCCTGCTAAGGGCAGCGTTGCTGATGGTTCTGGCGACCACCGCAGCGCCCGCACACGCGTTTATCGCCTATGTCTCGAACGAAAAGAGCAACACGGTGTCGGTGATCGACACCGACAGCTGGACCGTGACCAAGACTATCAAGGTCGGCCAGCGCCCGCGCGGCATCGATTTCACGCGCGACGGCAAGTTCGTGCTGGTCGCGGTCGGCGACGACGACACCATCCAGGTGATCGATGCCAAGACGCAAACCGTGGTCGACAGCCTGCCCTCCGGACCTGACCCCGAGCTGTTCGCACAGGATGCCGCCGGCAAGATCCTCTATGTCGCCAACGAGAACGACAACACGGTGACCGTGATCGATCTCGAGAAGCGCGCACGCCTCGGCGACATCCAGGTCGGCGTCGAGCCCGAGGGCATGACCATCAGCCCCGACGGCAAGACGCTGATCAACACGTCCGAGACGACCAACATGGCGCATTTCATCGACACCGCCTCGCGCCAGATCGTCGCCAACGTGCTGGTCGACGCCCGCCCGCGCTTCGCTGAGTTCAAGCATGACAGTTCGGAAGTGTGGGTATCCTCGGAGATCGGCGGGACCGTGTCGATCATCGATCCCAGGAAGCACGAGGTGATCGGCAAGGTCACTTTCGAGATCCCGGGCCTGCGGAAAGAGGCGATCCAGCCCGTCGGCATCGGCATGACCAAGGACGACAAGACCGCCTTCATCGCGCTCGGCCCCGCCAATCGCATAGCCGTGGTCGACGTCGCCACGCGCAAGGTGACGAAATACCTGCTGGTCGGGCAGCGGGTCTGGCACGTGGCGTTCACGCCGGACGAAAAGTACCTGCTCACCACCAATGGCGTGTCGAACGACGTCTCGGTCATCGACGTGGCCGCACAGAAAGTGATCAAGACCATTCAGGTGGGCGAACTGCCCTGGGGCGTCACGATCGCGCCATGACCAGCCCTGCCCAAATCGCCGAACCACACGACGCCGCACCAGGGCCCGATCCCGCCGCGGTGCCGGCGCTGGCGATCGAGGGCGTCAGCCACGCCTATGGGCCGCGCCGCGCGCTGATGGACGTCTCCTTCAATGTCCAACCCGCGAGCTTCACTGCACTGCTTGGGCTGAACGGTGCCGGCAAGAGCACGCTGTTCTCGCTCGTCACGCGCCTGTTCGGCATCCAGTCCGGCCGTGTCGCCATCTTCGGTCATGACATCAGCAAGAGCCCCGGCGAGGCGCTGCGGCTGTTAGGGGTCGTGTTCCAGCCGCGTACGCTCGATCTCGATTTGTCGCTGACGCAGAACCTGCTCTATCACGCTGCGCTGCACGGCATCAGCCGCCGCGAGGCCGCCGCGCGCAGCGCCGAACTGCTCGGCCGCATCGGGCTCGAAGAGCGCGCCGGCAGCAAGGTCCGCGATCTCTCGGGCGGCCAGATGCGGCGGCTGGAGATCGCGCGGGCGCTGCTGCACCGGCCGCGGCTGCTGTTGCTGGACGAGCCTACGGTCGGCCTGGACGTCAAGGCGCGCGCCGACATCATCAGCCATGTCCGCCAGCTCGTGACCGAGCAGGGCATCGGGGTGCTCTGGGCCACGCACCTGTTCGACGAGATCAACGCCGGTGACGATCTCGTAGTGCTGCACCAGGGCAAGGTGCTGGCGAAGGGGCCGATGAGCCGCGTCGTCGCGGAGGCCGGCGCGCAGGACGTCAACACCGCCTTCATGCGCCTGACCGGCGCGCAAGTGATGCCGGGAGGCGGCGCATGAGCAGCATCACCACGCGCGAGACCCCGCGCGGCTTCTCGGTCCAGGACTACCTGACCTGCCTCACCGGCATCATCTGGCGCGAGGGGCTGCGCTTCCTGCATCAGCGCGAGCGCTTCGTCTCGGCGCTGGTGCGCCCGCTGGTGTGGCTGTTCATCTTTGCCGCCGGCTTCCGCCAGGTGCTCGGCATCTCCATCATCCCGCCCTACGAGACCTACATCCTCTACGAGGTCTATATCGCACCTGGGCTGATGGCGATGATCCAGCTCTTCAACGGCATGCAATCCTCGCTCTCGATGGTCTATGACCGCGAAATGGGCAACATGCGCACGCTCCTGGTGAGCCCGCTGCCGCGCGGATTCCTGTTGTTCTGCAAGCTGCTCGCAGGCACCGCTGTGTCGCTGCTCCAGGTCTACGCATTCCTGCTGATCGCCTGGCTCTGGGACATCACCCCGCCGCCCCAGGGCTACCTCACCGTGCTGCCGGCGCTAATCCTGTCCGGGCTGATGCTGGGCTCGCTCGGCATGCTGATCTCCTCGGGCATCAAGCAGCTGGAAAACTTCGCCGGGGTGATGAACTTCGTGATCTTCCCGATGTTCTTCGCCTCCTCCGCGCTCTACCCGCTCTGGCGGGTGCAGGAGGGCAGCCCTTACCTGTACTATCTCTGCGAGGCCAATCCGTTCACCCATGCGGTCGAGCTGATCCGCTTCGCGCTGTACGGGCAGATTAACTGGATCTCGCTGACGGTGGTTGCAAGCTGCACAATCGTCTTCATGGTCGGAGCGATTTTGGCCTATGATCCCTCGCGCGGGCTGGCGCGACGCGGGCCTGCGGGAGGCGAAGGATGAAGGTCTGGCTCCTGGCTGCCCTGGTAATCGCGCTGTCCGGCACGACCGCGCGCGCGGCCGATCCGCGCTATCCGGACTGGCCCTGTACCCAGGCCAAGGTGCCGGAGATCTCGCTGGCCGCCGTGTGGGCCGGTCCGCCGCTCGACGATGTCCAGAACAAATGGAAGGACGACGCCAGGGTCAGCGCGCTGGTCGCAAAATTGGCGGCGCGCAAGACGCCGCTGGACGAAGCCGAGACATCGGTGAAGGAGTTTCTGGCCGCCTCCGGTTCCGACAAGACGGCGAATGCGAAGCTGCTATTTGCCGGCCTGTTCGACACGCTCAATGCTCAGCGCTCGCAGGTCATGAACGGGCTCGAACGCGTCAGCCGGAAGCAGCGCGAGGCCGCCGACAAGATTCGCGAGGAAACGCTCCAACTCCACACCCTGCAAGGCGCGACACCCCGCGACGAGGCCAAGGTCGAGGCGCTCAGCAACGAGTTGATCTGGAAGACCCGCATCTTCGAGGACCGTACCAAGGTGGTGCGCTTCGTCTGCGAGGTTCCAACCACGATCGACCAGCGCCTGTTCGCGCTCGGCCGCGTAATCCAGCAGGAAATGGAATAGCGGCAGCCTCGCTGAAGGCTTTCGCGAAAGTTCCGCAATCGTTAACCTTTTGGCGAGCTATCTGCCGGAACCAAATCGATCCGGGATGCCTTGTCGAAGTGAACCCCATACGTCGGGAGGCCTCGATGGGAACCACAAGATTCATCTTCGCGGGCGCCGCGGCCCTTAGCTTGCTCGCATCCAGCGCTTTTGCCGAAGACATGACCGGAACGATCACGCGAATCGACCGGCTCAACGGCACGATCTCGATCCAGCAGACGCAGAAGGGGACGGTCGGCGCCAGCGCCGGCAGCGCCGGCGCGCTCCAGGAGTACAAAACCAAGGATGCCGCGATGCTGGACGCCGTTCATGCCGGCGACAGGGTGAACTATACGGCCACCGAGACGAACGGCACCGGCACGCTGACGAAACTGCAGAAGCAGAAATAGAGCACTGCGCTTGACCTCTCTCCGCTTGCGGAGAGAGGAAGCGCATCTTCGCTGATCAATGTTGCTCGGGCCGCGGCTCCGGCTGCGCCTCATCGGTCGGAAGCTTCGCGCGCTCCCAGCCGTCGGTGCCGTCTGGGTACCAGGCGATGTTGGAATAGCCGTAAGCCAGCGCACGCTTGGCGGCGTTCCAGGACATCCAGCAATCGGCGAGGCAATAGATCACGAGCAATGCGGCCTTGTTGCCGCGCGAGGCGCGCGCGAGGCCGCGCTGGAGATAGTCATCCATGGCCGGCGGCAGAGTGCCGTAGCCGGTGTCAGGCAGCCACATGCTGCCCGGAATGTTCCGGCGCGGCGCATCGCGCCACACCGTGCCCTCGGGAAGGTTGTTCGGTTTCGGCGGGCGCGGCATCACGTCGACGAACGCGCCGCTGTTTGCGCGCCATATCGCCTCCGCCTCCTCGGTCGTCAGCACGCGCGCGCCGGCAAGCGTCGCCGGCACCGGCGCGCGATAATTGTCGGTGCGATAACCCTCGGGCTCGAACGGCTCCTGCTGCCGCGCCGACGCCGGTGCCAGGAGCAGAGCAACGACAATCGCAGCGGCAAGCGGCCGTCTCATGGCGTCTTCTTGGCCGCCTCCGCGCCGAGCGGCCGGTCGCTCTCGTCCAGCAGCGGTACGCCGAAATCGAGCAGGATCTTGTTGATCTCGCCCTGGTTCTCCTGGATCAGCTTGTTGAGCTGCCGCTTCCAGTTCTGGTCGGCAGGGCGCACGCCCATGCCGATGCGATAGACTAGCTTCGGCCCGGTGGTTTCCTTCACTAGCGGCGTGACATGGAGCGAAGAGCCGGCCTTCTTCGCATGGTAGCCGGCCATCGGCCCCCACAACACGCCGGCGTCGATCTTTCCGGCGGCGAGGTCATTGATCATGGCCTGTGCCGAATTGTCGAAGCGCGTGTCGATCATCAGCGGATAGGGCTTTGCATCGCCCATCAGGCCGGCCAGCGCCATGTTGGTCGCCGGCGGTGTGCCGGCGACGATGCCGACATGCTTGCCCTTCAACTTGGGGTCCTCGAGCGTGTCAACGTCCTCGAGCCCGCTGCCGGCCTTCGAGACCAGTGCATAGCTCGTGCGGTAGTAGGGATTGGTACCCTGCACGAGGTCGTCGCCTTGCGGGAAACCCATGATGACGTCGCAGCGATGCGCGCCCAGCGTCATCCGCACGAAACCGGTGGCCTGCGGAAAGAACACGTAGTCGAGCTTCTTCTGGAGCTTGTCCGCAAGAAACTCGGCGAGCTTGTTCTCGAACCCCTCGCCCTTCTCGTTGGAGAACGGCAGATTGCGCGGATCGGCACAGACGCGCAGCACCTTGGGATCGACCAATTCGAATGAGAGATCGCCGGTCTCGCTGGTCTGCGCGATGGCGGCATCGCCGAACGCACAGGATGCGACCACGACCCACAGTGAAAACAACCAGCGACGATGTCGTCCGGCCTCCGTCATCGCGCTTCCTCCTCGTTTTGGTTGGATGTTATCCATGCAACGCATGACGTGCCACCTGTGCCAACGTTGCGCTGGCCCAACTTGTTGCAGTGCAACGAGACGACCCCCTTGAAATGAGGCAGAAAAAAGTGTCTCGCATCGCTCTGATGATCGCAGCCTGGTTCCTGCTCGAGGCGACGCTAGCACGCGCCTGCGCAGCCGAATTGCCTGTGAGCGAAGTCGCACCGGGAATCTTCGTGCACTCCGGGACCATCGCCCTGATGACCCGCGAGAACGAAGGTAACATTGCCAATGTCGGCTTCATCGTCGGCGATGAGGCCGTGGCCGTGATCGACACCGGCGGCAGCCTTCGCGAAGGCGAGGCGCTGCTGGCCGCTGTGCGGGCCCGCACGCCCAAGCCGATCCGCTATGTCATCAACACCCACGGCCATCCCGACCATATCTTCGGCAATGCCGCCTTCGTTGCGGAGGGCGCGAGCTTCGTCGGGCACAGCAGGCTGCCGCAGGCGCTCGCGACGCGCGGGCCGTTCTATCTCGACAATTTCCGCCGCATCATGGGCAGCGAGCTGATCGATCCCGTCAAGATCATCGCCCCGACCCTGCTCGTGACCGATACGATGACGCTCGATCTGGGATCGCGCCGCCTGAGCTTGCGTGCTTGGCCGGCCGGACACAGCGACAGCGACTTGATCGTGTACGACGAGACGACCAGGACCCTGTTTGCTGGCGACCTGGTCTTTCTCCGCCACATTCCGGTCATGGACGGCAGCATCCGCGGCTGGCTCGACACCTTGAACCGGCTTGAGGCCATCCCGGCGCTACGCGTCGTTCCCGGTCACGGCCCCGTGAGCGACTGGCCCGCCGCGCTGATCGATGAACGGCGCTACCTATCAACGCTGCTGTCCGACGTCCGCACGCTGAACAAGAAGGGCGAGCCGATCCGAGCCGCCGCAGACAAGGCGGCCGCGTCGGAACGGCCGCATTGGCAGCTGTTCGACGACTACAACGCCCGCAACGCAACTGCAGCATTCTCTGAAATTGAATGGGAGTAGCGGGCGCGCTAGGCTGTCACCGACGATCGTTTCGTCCGCGCGGGATCATGACCATGACGGGATGCACACGCCGCCTGCCCCTCACCGCCCTCCTGCTCGGCCTCGCTTTCGCGATGCCGGCGAAGGCGGAAGAGGCCTATGATCCCTGGCCCGGCCTGGTGCAGGACATCTTCAAGAGCCGTCCGATGAATGACGGCAGCGCCGTCATCGGCATCGAGATGCCCTACCGCGCCGAGGATGCGGCGATCGTGCCGGTCACCTTGCGAAGCAAGCTGTCGCCCGGCGATGCGCGGCGCATCCGTTCGATCACGCTGGTGATCGACCGCAATCCGGCGCCGATGGCGGCGAAGTTCGAACTCGGGCCCGACGCCAATGTCACGGAGATCTCGACACGCGTGCGCGTCAACAACTACACCGATGTCCACGCGGTCGCCGAGCTCAGCGACGGTCAGCTCTATGTGTCCAAGACTTACGTGAAAGCCTCCGGCGGCTGCTCGGCACCGGCGGGCAAGAACGTCGAGGAAGCCCGGAACCGGCTCGGCCAGATGCGCTATCGCCAGTTCGCCCGCGAGGACGCGCCGGCGAGCCGCGTCCGCGAGGCGCAGGTCATGATCGGTCATCCCAACAATTCCGGGCTGCAGATGGACCAGGTCACGCAGCTCTACATTCCCGCTTTCTTCATCAACCAGTTGAAGCTGACGCAGGACGACAGCCCCGTGCTGTCGATGGAAGGCGGGATCTCGATCTCGGAGGATCCCAACCTGCGCTTCACGTACGTATCCAACGGCGCCAAGCGCTTCCGCGCGGAAGCAAAGGACACGGACGGGCACGTGTTCCGCAACGAGTGGGATGTGGAGAAGCCGGGGACGTGAGTCTCTCGATCGTCATGGCCGGGCTTGTCCCGGCCATCCACGAACTGCGGGCCTATCCAAGAACGTGGATGCCCGGGACAAGCCCGGGCATGACGAATACGGCTGCTCATCATGCACTGTCAGAAACACCTCACCTCGGCTTCCGCCTGCGCGCGCCTCAAATCGTTCACCGCCGAGTTCGCCTGCTCCGAGGTGCGGAACTGGACGCCGAGATTGCCGCGCACCTGCGACATGCTGAGCGCGGTCTCGGCGGTAACATAGCGCTCGTAAGGTATGATCGAAGCCACCACGTCGATCGAACAGGAACATTGCTCGATCGCAGCCCGCGTCTCGCCGGTGGCCTTCATGCAGCCATAGACATACTCCGCGCGCGCCGAGGTGGGATAGTCATTGACCTCCTCGGCCCGTGCCACGCACGCGCCCGCAGCCAGCATCACCAATGCGGCGACAATCGGTCGTAGCTGTCCCGCCAGATTCATGCGCATCCTCCCGCTGGTTGCGACCAAGGCTATGCTATGCGTATTGTCCTGAAAAGCATTCCGTCAGAGGAAACGGCTCACAAGGTGATGAGAGCACTGGGTGTGACAAGGGCATTTGGTCGAACATTGGCGCTCGCAATGACGCTGGCGCTGACGCTCGCCGCGCCCAGCCGCGCCGCGGACGCGATCCGCCTTGCGGTGCAGAAGACCGGAACATTCTCCTGGGAATTGGCCGCAATCCGAGCGAGCGGTCTCGACAAGGAGGCCGGCCTGTCGCTCGAGGTCACCGAGCTCGCGAGCACCGAGGCCGGCAAGATCGCGATGCGTGCCGGCAGCGCCGACATCATCCTGTCGGACTGGCTATGGGTGTCGCGCGAGCGTGCGCTGGGCGCCAAGCTCACTTTCTATCCCTATTCGAGTGCGTTGGGCGCGGTGATGGTTCCGGCGGCTTCTCCAATCAAGACGCTCGCCGACCTCAAGGGCCGCAAGCTCGCCGTCGCCGGCGGGGCGATCGACAAAAGCTGGCTGCTGCTCCAGGCGCGCATGAAACAGGACGGGATCGACCTGAAGTCCGAGGCAACCATCGTCTATGGCGCGCCGCCCCTGATCGCCGCGAAGGCGCTCGACGGCGAGATGGACGCGAGCCTCAATTTCTGGAATTTCTGCGCCCAACTCGAAGCCAAGGGTTTTCGTCGCCTCGCGGGTGTCGAGGACATCCTGCCGAAGCTCGGTGCCAAAGGTGCTGTCTCCGCCGTCGGCTATGTCTTCGACGAGAGCTGGGCCGCGAGCCATCGCGACGCCGTGGCGCGCTTCATCGCGATGACCCGCAAGGCCAAAGAGCTGCTGGCGACCTCGGATGCGGCCTGGGACAAGGTCGCGCCGCTCACCGGCACCAGCGATCCGGCCGTGCTCAAGACCTACCGCGACCGCTACCGCGACGGCATTCCGCGCCGGAGCATCGACGACGAGGAAAAGGACGCACGCGTGCTCTACCGCGTGCTGGCCGAGATCGGCGGCCGCGATCTCGTTGGCCCCGCGGCCGAGCTCGACCCCGGCACGTTCTATCACGCAGTCCCCGGAGACTGAGGTGCTGCGTCTGCTCTCGTTCGCCCTGTTCCTCGCAACCTGGTGGACCGCCGCGCTGTTCGTCGGTGGCGCGAAGCTGCCCTCCCCGCCGGCCGTGCTCCACGTCATGATCGCGGAAGCATCAAGCGGCGCGCTGTTCCTGCATCTCGGCGCCACGCTGGCGCGCGTCGCGCTCGCTTTCACACTCGCGATGTCGCTCGGCAGCGCGATCGGCTATTTGATGGGCCGAGTCAAGCTCGCCGACCGGCTCGGCGATCCCTGGTTGATCCTGCTGCTCAACCTGCCCGCATTGGTCGTGATCGTGCTGGCCTATATCTGGGCCGGGCTCACCGAGGCCGCCGCGATCGCGGCGATCGCCATCAACAAGCTGCCGACCGCCATCGTCACCTTGCGCGAGGGCGCCCGCGCGCTCGACCGCTCGCTCGACGAGATGGCGAGCGTGTTCGCGATGCCGCGCTGGCGCGCCTTCCGCCACGTCGTGCTGCCGCAGCTTGCGCCCTATATCGCGGCCTCCGCGCGCTCCGGGCTGTCGCTGGTGTGGAAGATCGTGCTGGTCGCCGAGCTCCTGGGTCGTCCCAACGGCGTCGGCTTCGAGATCGGCGTCGCCTTCCAGCTGTTCGACACGCCGCGGCTGCTGGCCTATTCCCTGACCTTCGCCGCCGTCGTGCTCGTCATCGAAACCTTGCTGGTGCAGCCGTTCGAAGCCCGCGCAAACCGGTGGCGGCCCCGTGCGGCTTGAGGTCGAGATCACAGGCAAGTCCTTCAGGAGTGCCGCCGGCGAAACGCACGAGGTGCTGGCGCCGGTCCGGTTCGCGCTTCAATCCGGCGAGGTCGGCGTGCTGATCGGGCCGTCCGGCTGCGGCAAGAGCACGATGCTGCGCATCATCCTCGGCTTGGACCACGACTTTGCAGGCCGCGTCGCACGACCGCCAGAGGCGCGGATCGGCATGGTATTCCAGGAGCCGCGGCTGCTGCCGTGGCGCTCGGTCGAGCAGAATGTACGGCTTGCGGCCCCGGAGGTTTCCGACGCGAAGCTGTCGGAGCTGTTCCGGATCCTGGAGCTGGAAGCGCATCGCAGCCACTTCCCCGGCGAATTGTCGCTCGGCCTTGCCCGCCGCGTCGCACTCGCCCGTGCCTTCGCGGTTGAGCCCGATCTCCTGGTGCTCGACGAGCCCCTCGCCTCGCTCGACGATGCGCTCGCCGGCCGTTTGCGCGACGAGATCGCAACGCTGGTCGCGAGCCGTCCGATGATGACGCTGCTTGTCACCCACAGTCTCGACGATGCGATCCGGCTCGGCGACCGGCTGTTCTTCTTGTCGCCGCGCCCCGCACGGATCGTACAGGAGCTTCCGATCGCCATCCCCCGCGCCGCGCGCAGCGAAGCCGAGATTGCGGCGATCAGGACCGAGCTTGCACGGCGCATCCAAGCGGAACAGGGCGACGTTCACGCCGGGCGGGATGTCTCATAGGCAACCGCGCGAGGCCCGTGCTAAATTGGGTTGCTTCGGAGTCTGCTGATGAAGCGAAGGATCGCCCTGACGGCACTTGGCCTTGCTCTGCTCGCGACAACGACGCGCGCGCAGGACATGATGCGCGATCTAGATCTGACGTCACCCGCGATGGTCTCCGCCGAGATGAGCCGGCAGGAGGTCGAGGCCGCGCTGGCCAAAGCGAGCGGCGCCCCCGCCGATTTGACTGGCAAGCGGTTATCCGGGCTCGATCTCAGTGGTCTCGACCTGGCCAACGCAATTCTCCGTGCGGCACGGCTCAACAAGACGAAACTCGCCGGTGCCCGCCTTGATGGGGCGATCCTCGATCAGGCGTGGCTGCTGGATGCAGATCTCACGGGCGCGAGCCTGAAGGGCGCCAATTTGTTCGCGTCACAGATGGCACGTGCTCGCCTCGACGGCGCCGATCTGACTGGTGCGCGCATCACGGCAGATCTCACCGGCGCGAGCATGGTCGGCGCGTCGATCGCGGATGCGCATCTCGGTGCCGACATGCGCAATCAGTCGATGGGGCTGATGCGCGCGGTGCTGAGATCCGCCAATCTGGAACGGCTGAACGCGCGCAACGCCGATTTGTCACGCGTCGACCTTGAATTCGCGGTCCTCAGGGGCGCCGACCTGAGCGGTGCATCACTGAAAAACGCCCAACTCGGCGGAGCCGATCTGACCGGCGCGATCGTCATCGACGCCGATTTCGACGGCGCCGATCTCGCCTCGGCGAAGCTGATCGCGCCGAACGGCCTTGACCGCGCCAAGAATTTCGACAAGGCAAAGAACCGCGAACGCCTGATCAGGGAATGACGGCGCGCCTGTGGGAGGACTGCTCGATGCGTTGGGTACTGGCTCTGATCGCGTTGTCGACGCTTGTCGGCGAGGCCGCCGCGCAGACCAAGGGCAAGGGCGTAAGGCTCTGGAACCTGACGACGGAGACGATCTCCGGTTTCCAGCTCGCGCCAGCCGGCAAGACCGACTGGGGTCCGAACCAGTGCTTGAACGACAAGGACAAGGAGGTCGATCACGACGAGCGGCTGCGCATCACCGGTGTCGAGCCCGGCCGCTATGACGCCAAGGTCAGCTATCCCGACGCGCGGCAGTGCATCGTCCGTGACATCGAGATCAAGGCGGACGCCGTGTTCTCGATTGCCGACAAGGATCTGAAGGACTGCACGAAGTAGCGCTCGAACAGATCCTTCGCCCTATGCCCTGTCGTTGGGGTGTGGATATTCGCAGCGCCAACGCACCGCCTGCCACTTCGGATGCTCGCTGACCCATTGCGCGATATAGGGCGGCGCGGCCATCACGCATTGGCGGGGCGAGCCGGAATAGTTGAACACCAGATGCTGCTCCTCGCAGGTCGCAGGCGAGAGCACCGCACACACAGTCACCACCAGGTCAATCGGGTTCATGCCGGATCCTCTCGCAAGGGGCGCTGGAGATTAGCACGAAAGATTACGTTGCAAGGAGGGGGAAGTTTCAGGCGGAGGTCAGGAATGGTGATGGGAACTGCCTCCATCCCTTGCTGCCTTGCGACGCAAAACGCCGAATTCTCCAGAGGTCATGGCCGGCCTTGTCCCCGCCCCATGACGATCTCGCAGCTAGAAGTTGATCCCGAACACCATCCTGGCCTGGTGCCGCTCGAAATTGACGAGGTCCAGCTTGCCGCCCGATCCGGCCGGACGTCCCCAGGCCTGCATGCTCCAGCTCAAGGTCAGCCGCGAGCGCTCGGATAGCTGGAAATATGCGGTGGGGCCGACGAACAGGGCCTGGCCTGCAAATTCTCCGAGGCCGATCCCCTCATATTGCCGGAAATAGCGCAACTCGCCACCGAGCAGCACATTCGGCCGCACGCGCGCCAGGCCAGCAAACGCAGCGCCGATCGTTGAGCTCTTCTCGGATATTCCTCCAACCTCGAGGCGTGCCCATTCCGGTTGGTAGATCAGGTTGAGGGCGCCGATGGCGAAGTTCGGGATCAGTTCGCGGTCGAATGCCAGCGTGAACTCGGTGCCGTACATTCGCCCTTTCGCGCCGCTGGTCTCGTCAATGCGGTCGCCGTGCAGTTCGGCAGCGATAGTGAAGCCGAACGGGGCGCGGTTGCGATCGAGCAGGCGATAACGCAGGTCGAGCGAGGCGCCCTGGAAGTTGAACTGGCGGCGGTCGTCGATATCAGGGACGCCGGTGATGTCGTGCAAGCTGGCGGTGCCGCCGAGCTCGATACGAAAATTCGGCAGTGGCACCACCTCGATCTCGACCTCGTGCTCGAGCGCGCGATACGCCGCCCCGCCTTTGCCGAAGCGCCCTGTCGTTTGAGTCTGGAATTCGCGCTCGCCGACATTGCCGACATCGGTGCCGATCATGAAGCCGAAAATGTGCTCGGTATCAAAGCCTTCTTCGGCGCTGCTGCGCGCCGGCGCCAGCACGATCGCGCACCCGATCACCATCCAGAACTTACAGGTTCTGCCGTCCATCCCCTGCCCCGAAGGCGCGCCGCTGTGATGCGGCAGCAACGCTCGCCGAGCATCAGCGTAGCACAGAGCGGCAGAGCACGGTCGAGATTTTGGTGGAGAGGTCGAAGCCTGCACGTGCCGCTTCGCGTCCATCGCGAAGCACGATGGGGCCAAGCCGAAATCCGACACTGCCGCGACTTCGACGGCGCTCGCCATCGAAGCCGCGGCAGGTCGTCAGTCTTACTTGCGCGAAGCGCAGGCGTACATGTTGATTTCCATGCCGACCGGCACTTCCACGATCTTCGGAGCTTTCCAAGCCATTCGGGGTCTCCCAAGGTATTGAGCGCGACATCGCGCGGCGCAAAACGTAGGGCTGCGTCAGGTGCAGTTCAAGCTTCGATTGGACTGCCGAGCGCATCTGTGTCGATTCTTCGCCACTGCATTTCTCTCTCGGACAAAGCCAGTTCCCTCTTGGTCAAGCACGACCAGCGAGACAACAACTTGTGCAATGCACCGCGCGTCTGATCGACAGTGCCGTCAGCAGCCCTTGTCGGCCATTTCGGTATTCGGCTTGGCGCCTTCGGCGCGCTGGGCCGCGGTCGGCTCACTCTGCATTTGCCGCTGAGCATCCTCGGACGAAGCCGGCGTTTCACCGCTTGCACGATTCATCGTGCTGGTCGGCGGATGCTGGCTGGTATCACTCGTTGAGCTGGACGAGTGCGATTGAGCTGAGCCCACGGTGACCGGACCAGAGCCGGCATCCTTGTCGGTGCTGGCGCTACCGGTGTTGCACGGGCCGGCGACGGCAACGCCGGCGCTCAATGTCAGGATGGCGCAGGCAGCAAGAACGGAACGTTTTGTGTTCATCTGCATCTCCTCTTCGCCTGCCGCGCAGCCCCGGCGCCAGGCAGGACGTTGCGGAGAAAACAGGCCGAACAGCCCGATGTTCCCGAGCGTCAGGCCGGAATGATCGCAAATGCGGCCCTCGTCACGTCAGTTCCGATTGCCCCGCTCACCGTAACAATCGCAGCAGGGTGCGGCCTGCGCGCGAGTTCAGCTCCTTCGCATCCAGCGTTCCGTCCTTGTCGGGATTCGCCGCGTTGAAGCGTTGCTCGACCACGGACAGATATTCGTCGAGCGTAAGCGTCCCGTCGCGGTCAGGATCGGCGGCGGCGAGCTCTTTCGCCGACAACCGTCCGCGCAATTCGCGCGCATCAAGCGTGCCGTCATGATCGGGATCAAGCTTTGCGAACATTGCGGCGGCCACCTTCTTCACCTCGGCAAGATCGAGCGTGCCGTCATTGTCGGTGTCGAACAACTTGACCGCGTTGCCGGAGGCCGACCACGCCGGACCGGCCGACAATGCAATCGTAAGCGAAAGGGCAAGGGCAATTGAACGACTCGAAATCATCTAGACCTCCCTGACGATGAGCCCCGAATCGACGGGGACATGAACGACATAAATCCGCAAGCGGGCCTTGGTTCAAGTCCGGACTTGCAACTTGCGCGCACCACAACCCGGGACAACCCGGCCGTGCGCCGGCACGCCTGCACCCCGGGACCGCTTCGTAGCGCGGAATTTTCTCAGCGTCTCAGCACAAGTGGAAGTTGCTTTCGCAAGGTTTCCGTAAGGTGACCGACACCCGCGTCCGACGATATCGGCACGGCACTTACGACTTTCGTATTGACGTGTTTTGCTTTCAGGCGGAGTGTTGCAATCGCAGCGTCAAAAGGCGCGCATATTGGGAGGAACGGATGAAACGCTTTGCGATGGCCGCAGGCCTCGTCATGCTTGCGTCAACCTGTGCAAATGCACAAACCACCGAGCAGCTGGTCAAGGGCGCGACCGACACGTCGAACGTTCTCAATTATGGAATGGGCTACAATCTCCAGCGGTTCTCGACGCTGAAGCAGATCAACAAGGATACGGTCAAGAACCTCGTCCCGATCTGGAATTACAGCTTCAATGACGACCGTAGCGAGGAATCCCAGCCCATTGTCTATCAGGGCGTGATCTATGTGACCACGCACAACGCGACCATGGCGGTGGACGTCAAGACCGGCAAGCAGATCTGGAAGAGCAAGATCGAATATCCGGCGGAGACGCCGCGAATTGTCTGCTGCGGCATCATCAACCGCGGCGTCGCAATTCATGAGGGCAAGCTGTTCCGTACGACCCTCGATGCCCACGTGATTGCCATCGACGCCAAGAACGGCAAGGAGTTGTGGCGGCAGAAGGCGGCGGACATCAAGGAAGGCTATTCGATGACGGTGGCCCCTCTCGTTGCCGACGGCGTCGTCATCACCGGCATCTCCGGCGCCGAATTCGGCACAAGGGGCTTCATCGACGGCTGGGATCCGGCAACGGGCAAGCATCTCTGGCGCACCCATTCGATCCCCTCGCCCGACGAGCCCGGCGGCGACACCTGGAAGGGCGACACCTGGAAGCTCGGCGGCGGCTCGACCTGGATCACCGGGTCTTATGATCCCGAGCTGAACACGATCTATTGGGGCATCGGCAATCCCGGCCCGTTCAACTCGGCGGTGCGCCCCGGCGACAATCTCTACACCTGCTCGGTGCTGGCACTGGATCCGAAGACCGGCAAGATCAAATGGCATTACCAGTTCTCGCCGAACAATCCGTTCGACTACGACGCCGTGGCCGAGATGGTGCTCGCCGACGTGAACATCGATGGCAAGCCGACCAAGACGCTGATGAATGCCAACCGCAACGGCTTCTTCTACGTGCTCGACCGCACCAACGGCAAGCTGCTCGCGGCCAACCCTTACGTGAAGGTCAACTGGGCAACCGGGATCGACATGAAGACCGGACGTCCGATCGAGACCGACGTTTCCAAGGACGCACGCGAGGGCAAGAAGGTGACGGTCTATCCGTCCATCCTCGGCGGCAAGAACTGGGAGCCGATGTCGTTCAATCCGCAGACCGGCCTTGCCTATGCCAACACGCTCGCCTTCGGCGGCAGGTACAAGACCGAGCCAGTCACCTACAAGCAGGGTGAATGGTACCTCGGCATGGACCTGACCGACCTCTGGGAATACGGAGACGGGCCGCGCGGCCATCTCAAGGCCATCGACCCCATGACCGGCAAATCGAAATGGGAAGCGCCGAGCGACATTCCGCGCTTCTCCGGCGTACTCTCGACGGCCGGAGGCGTCGTGTTCTCTGGCGCGCTGACCGGCGAGTTCGAGGCCTTCGACGCCGACACCGGCAAGAAGCTCTGGCAGTTCCAGACCGGCTCCGGCATCGAGGGACAGCCGGTGACCTGGCAGCAGGATGGCGTGCAATATGTCGCCGTGACGAGCGGCTATGGCGGCGTCTACTCGCTGTTCTCCGGCGACGAGCGGCTTGCCAACGTGCCGCCCGGCGGCTCGCTGTGGGTCTTTGCGGTCAAGCAGTAACCACGGGTACGATGCTGAAAGTGATCTCTCATAAGACGGCGGCGATGATCGCCGCCGTCGCGGTGCTGTCGGTCGCGCTTGCGGCGGCCGGTCGTGCCGATAACAACACCACTGGCAATTCCATGCAGGCGCAGATCGACCATGGCAAGTCGACTTACGCCTCGAAATGCTCGCACTGCCACGGCCCCAATCTGATGAACTCCGGCACCGTCACGCCGGACCTGCGTGCCATTCCCGACGACAAAACGCGCTTCGTCACCACGGTGAAGAACGGCAAGAACAACAAGATGCCGCCCTGGGCCGACATTCTCAGCGACGACGAGATCGGGAACCTCTGGGCCTTCGTCTCCAGCCGGAGAAAGCCATGAGACGATGCCTCTCCATCTGGAGCGTTGCCGCGATCCTCGCGGCGGCGCCTCTCGTTGCGGGCGCGGCCGAGGATCCACTCAAGGTCTGTCTCGACGAGGACCGGCCACCGCTGTCGGTGCATCGAAAGGGCAAGCCGGATGCCGGCTTCGACGTGCTGCTGGCGCGCGCCGTGGCCGAACGCCTGCGACGGCCGCTCGCGATCCAGTGGTTCGAGAGCAGGCTCGATGAGGATTCCAGCCCGCAGCTCGAGGCCAATGCGCTGCTCTCGGATGGGCGTTGCTCGCTGGTCGGCGGCTATGCGCTGACGCAGGACTCGCTGGTCGTGCCCGGGATTAAAACGGCGCGCCTGCCGGATTTCGCCGGAGCTACGCGCGACGACCGGCGGCGTCGCGTCGCGCTCGGCGTGCTCGCGCCAAGCCAGCCTTACATCTATTCGCCAATGACGGTGGTGCTCGGGCCGCAGGCCCGTGGCCGCAAGATCGGCGACATCGGCGATCTCGCCGGCCTGCGTCTCGTCATCGACAGCGGATCGCTCGGCGATGCCATCCTGATGACCTTCGACAAAGGGCGCCTGATCGAGAATATCACGCACCTCGTCCCCGGCCGCGACGATCTCCTGGGCGCGCTCGAGCGCGGCGACCATGACGCGACCCTGATCGATCTTGCCCGCTTCGACGCCCATCGCGCCGCGCACCCCGACACGGCGATCACGGCGTCCGGCTACTATTACCCGATCGGAGCCAATCGCGGCTATGTCGGGCTCGCCAGCGATGGCGCGCTGGTCGAGGCCGTCAACAAGACGCTCGGCCAGCTTGCTACCGAAGGCAAAATCGCCGAATTCGGCAAGCAGGCCGGCCTCACCTATCTGCCGCCGCGGGAGCCAGCGATTCTGGGCGACGTCTGGACGCAGATCATTCAGCGGTGATTGCAAGCACGCTGATGTCCCGGACGGCACGCAGTGACGCTCCGCAGAGCCTGCGCCCGGGCACGTACTCCCTGCGCGCTGCGCACGCATCGTGCGCCAATCTGTCTCGCCTGCCTGCCATGCCCGGCGCCAGCCTGATGCAGTAGGTTCCGCAGAGATCTGGGAGAGAATCATGTCCGCCAAACTCGATCGCCGCCACTTCATCGCCGCCGGTACCACTACACTGGCGATGCCATTCGTCGTACGCGGCGCCTCGGCGCAAGGCGCATCACAAGGTACCTGGCCGGCGCGGCAGATTCGCATGATTTGCAGCTATCCGGCCGGCGGCCAGACCGACCTGCTCGCGCGCGCCTATGGCGAGTTCATCTCCAAGCAGGTCGGCAAGACCGTCGTCGTCGAGAACAAGCCCGGCGCCTCCGGCGCGATCGGCACGGCGGAGGTCGCCCGCGCCGAGCCCGACGGGCACACCATCCTGTGCTCGATCTCGACGACCTACATCATGAACCGGGTGGTGATGAAAAATCCCGGCTACGACATGGACAAGGATCTGACGCTCGTCAGTGTCATTCCCGGCGCCGGCCTGCTGCTGGTGGCGAACCCGAAAACCGGAGTCAAGACGCTGGAGGATTTCGTCGCCTTCGCGCGCAAGAGCGGCAAGGTGAACTTCGGCACCTACAGCGCGGGCTCGGCCCCGCACATGACGATCAACGAGCTCAACAAGCAGTACGGCCTCAACATCGAGCCGGTCCATTATCGCGGCGAAGCGCCGATGTGGACGGGCATGCTCGAAGGCACGCTCGATGCCGCCATGGGCAGCTACACGGCCGCACAATCGGTGCTGCAAAGCGACCGCGGCACCGTCTTCGCCGTGCATTCGAAGAAGGTCGACGCGATCCCGAACGTGAAGACGTTGCCCGAACAGGGCGCTACGTCAAAATTCTTCACCGTGAGCGGGTTCACCGGATGGGCCGTGCCGAAGGCGACGCCACAGCCGGTGGTCGATCGCCTCGCCGAGCTCTGTGTCGCCGCCAACAACGATCAGAAAGTGAAGGAGGTTCTCGCGACTTTCGTGCTCGAGCCCGCGATCGGCTTCAAGGAGACCAACGCGCTGTACCAGCGCGAACTGCCGATCTGGATCGAGAGCGCGAAGTCGTTGGGCCTCGAGCCGGCCTGACCAGACAGCCGGGGCGTATCAGGAGGATGGCCTCTCCGGCCGCCTTCTGAAAAACCACGCCTAATGTTCGCCCGAGGCCACGGTGCCCTGCTGTGCCTTGTGGATCGAGGACGGCACCACGCCGAAATATTTCCGGAACACCCGGCTGAAATGCGACGAGCTGGAAAAGCCCCAGGAGAACGCGACGTCGGTGATGGTCTTGCCGGCGTGGGCTTCGAGCTCCTGGCGGCAGTTCTGCAGCCGCGCCTGCCAGATGTAGTCGCTCACCGTCGTACCGCGCTCCGAGAATAGCATGTGCAGATAGCGCTTGGAGCAGCCGAGCTCGGCCGATATCTGGTCGATGCACAGATCCGGATCGCGCAGGTGCTCGCGGATGAAGAACTGCGCTCGCACATACATCGCTTCGGGTCCGACGCGATCGAACATGGTGTCGGCTTCGCGCAGCGGCAGCAGCAACAGGTCGATCAGCGAATCGGCCACGCCGACCGCGCTGTTCGCCGATAGCTTCGCCGCCTCGTCGAACGTCGCGTGGACGAAATCATGGGCGATCCGCCCCGTGCCTGTTTTTGAGGAGAGCTTGCAGGCAGGCATCCGCTGCGATGGGAATCCGCGGTCTCGCAGCAGGGCCTTCGGCACGATCACCACGTCATGACGCGTGAAGGCCGGGCTGATGATCGAATGCGGGCAGGAGACATCGTAGGCGATGATGTCGCCGGGATTGATTTCGATGTGACGGCCTTCCTGTTCGAAATAGGACACCCCGTAGGTCTGGAAGTGAATTTTTATGTAGGGATGCTCATTGGCCTTGGCGCGCGCCAGCGTATGCGCGATGCGATGCTGGCTGACCTCGATCTGGCAGAGCTTCAGGCGCGAGACGCTGGTGTAGTCAATGCGACCCTCCAGCGAGGACGCCTCCAGCGGATCGACATCGAAATGCCCACACAGGCTCGTCAGCCCGTCGATCCAGCTCTGGATCTGGCGCTTCGGCGTCATACCGGTCGTCGAGAGCGTGTGAATGGTGTCGGACATTAATCCAGCCACTGGTTTGATCCGGAGATTCGACGCGAATCGCGACCAGCGCTGCCGGAGCCCTCGGCCGTGATTGCGTGACGTTTACCTCGAATTTGAGCGATCTTGTGGAACAAGCGCCACCGTTCCATTGCCACTCTTGAAACTTAATCCTCCGCCTTCGTTGCAGCGCCGTCAAGGGGAACCTGGCCGTTGAGCGCGGCCCGCCGCGGCGCGGAAACGGCTGAATTCGCTACTGCAAAATCAAAATCTTTGCCCCCGTGCGCTGTCGAGCAAACCGGCTTCTCTCTTGGGCAAGTTTCCCAATGGCGAAGTCGTTAGGGATTGCGGCAGGAACAATAAGAACGGGCCGCTCCTGCACGTGGACCCGTGGCTCTCATCAGGAGGAGGAAACAGCACAGCATCGTTTCTGGTCCCAATCGTGACCGCCCTGCACGAGCAAACGCCGGACGAGAAGCCCGGCGGTCGAGCAATGCTTCGGAAACAATAAACGAGACCAACGGAGGAATGACTATGCGCAAGGTGCTACTGGCGACCTATCTCGGCTCCGCGGCGGCTCTCGCCGTCGGCAGCGCGTCAGCCAACGACGAGCTGATCAAGATGTCGCAGAACCCGAAGGACTGGGTGATGCCGGCGGGCGACTACGCCAACACCCGCTATTCCAAGCTGAACCAGATCAACGCCCAGAACGTCGGCAAGCTCCAGGTCGCCTGGACCTTCTCGACCGGCGTGCTGCGCGGCCACGAGGGCGGCCCGCTGATCATCGGCAACATGATGTACGTCCACACGCCGTTCCCGAACAAGGTCTACGCCATTGACCTTTCCAACGAGAACAAGATCGTCTGGAGGTACGAGCCGAAGCAGGATCCGAACGTCATCCCGGTGATGTGCTGCGACACGGTCAATCGCGGCCTGTCCTACGGCGACGGCAAGATCATCCTGCATCAAGCCGACACCAACCTCGTCGCGCTCGACGCCAAGACCGGCCAGGTGGCCTGGTCGGCCACCAACGGCAATCCCGCGAAGGGCGAGACCGGCACATCGGCCGCGCTGGTCGTCAAGGACAAGGTCATGGTCGGCATCTCCGGCGGCGAGTTCGGCGTGCAGTGCCACCTCACCGCATACGACCTCAAGACGGGCAAGCAGGCCTGGCGCGCCTATTCTGAAGGTCCGGACGACCAGATCAAGGTCGATCCGGTCAAGACGACGGCGCTCGGCAAGCCGGTCGGCGCGGATTCATCGCTGAAGACCTGGCAGGGTGACCAGTGGAAGATCGGCGGCGGCTGCACCTGGGGCTGGATCTCCTACGATCCCGCGCTGAACCTCGTCTATTACGGGTCGGGCAATCCCTCGACCTGGAACCCGAAGCAGCGTCCCGGCGACAACAAATGGTCGATGACGATCTTCGCGCGCGATGCCGACACCGGCATGGCGAAGTGGGTCTACCAGATGACGCCCCATGACGAGTGGGACTATGACGGCGTCAACGAAATGATCCTCACCGATCAGCAGATCAACGGTCAGCCCCGCAAGCTGCTGACGCACTTCGACCGCAACGGCCTCGCCTACACCATGGACCGCGAGACCGGCGAGTTGCTGGTTGCCGAGAAGTACGACCCCAAGGTGAACTGGACCAGCGGCGTCGACATGGACAAGAACTCGCCGACCTACGGCCGTCCCAAGGTCGTCGCTCAATACTCGACCGAGCACGGCGGAGAGGACAAGAACACGAAGGGCATCTGCCCGGCCGCGCTCGGCACCAAGGACGAGCAGCCGGCGGCCTACTCGCCGGACACGCAGCTGTTCTACGTTCCGACCAACCACGTCTGCATGGACTACGAGCCGTTCAAGGTGAGCTACACCGCAGGTCAGCCCTATGTGGGTGCGACGCTCTCGATGTATCCGCCGCAGGGCGAAAGCCACATGGGCAACTTCATCGCCTGGGACAACAAGACCGGCAAGATCGTCTGGTCGAACAAGGAGCAGTTCTCGGTCTGGTCGGGTGCGCTCGCAACGGCAGGCGGCGTGGTGTTCTACGGCACGCTCGAAGGCTACCTGAAGGCGGTCGACGCCAAGTCCGGCAAGGAGCTCTACAAGTTCAAGACTCCCTCGGGCATCATCGGCAACGTCACCACCTATGAGAACAACGGCAAGCAGTACGTTGCCGTGCTCTCCGGCGTCGGTGGCTGGGCCGGCATCGGCCTTGCGGCAGGTCTGACCGATCCGACCGCAGGTCTCGGCGCAGTCGGCGGCTACGCGGCCCTCAGCAACTACACGGCACTCGGCGGTACGCTGACCGTGTTCTCGCTGCCGAACTAGGCCTCGCTCTGCATCGCTCCGGCGCGTGGATCAACTCCACGCGCCGGCTCGTCTCCCACCGGGTCCCACCGGGCTCCTCGAGGAAAAATCTCTTGCGTAAAATCTGCTCTGTCATTGCTGCGATGATCTTGGTTGCGTCCGGAGGAATTGCGGTCGCGGACGGTCCGGGCGACCCCACCGCAGTGAAAAAGGAAGACGACGGAAAGTGGCTCGATAAGGAAGGGGTTCCGACCTACAAGATTTCGGCCGACGGCACCGTGGACTGGTTCACCTATTCCGGATACCGCCGCTATCATTCCGACTGCCACGTCTGTCATGGCCCCGACGGCATGGGCTCCACCTACGCGCCGGCGCTGAAGGATTCCGTCAAGAGCATGAGCTATGGCGACTTCCTGGGCGTGGTCGCCTCCGGTCGCAAGAACATCTCGACCGCGCAGGAGAACGTCATGCCTGCTTTCGGCGACAACCCGAACGTCGCCTGCTACATGGACGACCTGTACGTCTATCTGCGCGCCCGCTCCACCGAAGCATGGGGCCGGCAGCGTCCCGCCAAGAAGGAGGAGAAGACAGAGGCGTACAAGAAGGCGGAAGACGCCTGCATGGGCAACAAATGAACGTTACGAGGACTGCCGAGACCACCTCTTGGCGTCCTATGAGAATCTGAGGAGTCTTACGATGAAAACACGTGCCGCCGTCGCCTTCGAGGCCAAGAAGCCGCTCGAAATCGTCGAGGTCGATCTGGAGGGACCCAAGGCCGGCGAGGTCCTGGTCGAGATCAAGGCGACGGGCATCTGCCATACCGACGCCTATACGCTCGACGGCTTCGACAGCGAGGGCATTTTCCCGTCGATCCTGGGGCATGAGGGTGCGGGCATCGTCCGCGAGATCGGCCCCGGCGTGACCTCGGTGAAGCCGGGCGATCACGTCATCCCGCTTTACACGCCGGAATGCCGGCAGTGCAAAAGCTGCCTCAGCCGCAAGACCAATCTCTGCACCGCGATCCGTGCGACGCAGGGCAAGGGCGTGATGCCTGACGGCACCAGCCGTTTCTCCTACAAGGGCAAGCCGATCTACCACTACATGGGCTGCTCCACCTTCTCGAACTTCACCGTGCTGCCCGAGATCGCGGTTGCCAAGATCCGCGAGGACGCGCCGTTCGACAAGAGCTGCTACATCGGCTGCGGCGTCACCACCGGCGTTGGCGCCGTGGTCAACACCGCCAAGGTCGAGCCCGGCGACAACGTGATCGTGTTCGGCCTCGGTGGCATCGGCCTCAACGTGATCCAGGGCGCCAAGATGGCCGGCGCCGACAAGATCATCGGCGTCGACATCAACGATTCCAAGGAGGAGTGGGGCAAGCGGTTCGGCATGACCCACTTCGTCAACCCGAAGAAGGTCACTGGCGACATCGTCCAGCACCTCGTCGGCCTCACCGATGGCGGCGCCGACTACACGTTCGACTGCACCGGCAACACCACGGTGATGCGCCAGGCGCTGGAAGCCTGCCATCGCGGCTGGGGCACCTCGATCATCATCGGCGTTGCCGAAGCCGGCAAGGAGATCGCCACCCGCCCGTTCCAGCTCGTTACCGGGCGCAACTGGCGCGGCACCGCCTTCGGCGGCGCGCGCGGCCGCACCGACGTGCCGAAGATCGTCGACTGGTACATGAACGGAAAGATCCAGATCGATCCGATGATCACCCACGTGCTCAAGCTCGAAGAGATCAACAAAGGCTTCGATCTCATGCACGAGGGCAAATCCATCCGTTCAGTCGTCGTGTTCTAGCTCGAAAGACATCACACCAAGGAGGATCGACCCATGACTGTTGCACTCCATCCCTCGATCGACAACGGCATCAAGCAAGGTAGCGGCAACTTCGCCGGCGGCACGCTGGTCTGCAAATGCACGGACCATCCGGTCAAGGTCGGCATCAAGGGCGACGTCGCCCACAACCACGCCTGCGGCTGCACCAAGTGCTGGAAACCGCAGGGCGCGACCTTCTCCGTCGTCGCCGTGGTGCCGCGCCAGAACGTCACCGTGCTCGAGAACGGCGACAAGCTCCAGATCGTCGACCCCTCGGCGGTGATCCAGCGCCACGCCTGCAAGGCCTGCGGCACGCACATGTACGGCCGCATCGAGAACAAGAACCACCCGTTCTACGGCCTCGACTTCATCCATCCCGAATTGTTCCAGGAGCAGGGCTCGCAGGCGCCGCAATTCGCCGCCTTCGTCTCCTCGGTGATCGAATCGGGCGTGAAGCCCGAGCAGATGTCAGGCATCCGCTCGCGGCTGAAGGAGATCGGGCTCGAGCCCTATGACTGCCTGTCGCCGGCACTGATGGACGCGATCGCGACCCATGTGGCGAAAGCCAAAGCCGCCTGAGAAGGCCGCCTGATCGGACCAGCCGAACCTTCGCCGGTCCCCCCATCCGCTCGTTGGCGCCTGCCGCCAGCGAGCCGGACCGGCCGCCGTCCCGGGACCAGCGCGGTGATGCTGCCGCTTCTGCACCAGACATGTATGAGGGCCATCAGTTCCTCAGTCCTGGTCTCTGAATGACTGCGCAGGCTGCCCGCTTCCTGCTTGAAGCTCGCGAAGCCTGCGTTTCTTCCTCCCTCGACTGAGGCATCCTGCTTCGTCCGCGCAGTTCCTGGCGGACGAAGCTTTTTTGCTTGGGACCGTGGCAGAGGCGCGTAGCGCAATGACCGCGCCCTGCTTTTGACAAACCACCGATGCAATCTTTTCCCGGTGAGAACACTCGGCTGTGAACGCCGGGTCGGAGCGATCCCTGCTACGGTCGCGCCGTCACGATGCTGCGCGAAGTACAATCAATCAAGAAGAAGACGGGAGTATCGAGCAAATCCAGACATCGCTATCCGCGCTCCTGCCTGCCTCCGGGATTTGCCCGCGCGGGACGACGGCGGAATGCGGCGAGACGACGCACGAACCGTCGCCACCGGCGTCGGCGGACTTTGAATTTGGCATGCTTATGAAGAGCGAGGGACGATCATGATCAAGGTGAAGATCAACGGCCAGGAACAGAGCTGGGACGGCGACCCGGACCTCCCGCTACTCTGGTTCCTGCGTGACGAGGCCGGGCTGACCGGCACCAAATACGGCTGCGGCCAGGCTCTGTGTGGCGCCTGCACGGTCATCGTCGACAAGCAGGCGGTGCGGGCCTGCATCACGTCCATCAACGACGTCGCCGGACGCGAGGTCACCACGATCGAGGGATTGCATCCCAACGGCGATCACCCGGTGCAGAAGGCCTGGCGTCAGGTCAACGTGCCCCAATGCGGCTTCTGCCAGGCCGGCCAGATCATGCAGGCTGCAGCCCTCCTGATGGACAACCCGAAACCCTCGCATGACCAGATCCGCGAGGCGATGTCGGGCAACATCTGCCGCTGCGGCTGCTACCAGCGCATCGAGAACGCCGTCCATCTCGCATCGACGGGAGTGTGACATGAACTTCATCGACAATCCCCGCAAGCTTCGCGGCTTCGAGAAGCATATCAGGGTCGAGAAGGTTTCGCGCCGCAGCATCCTGAAGGGGCTCGGCGTCACCGGTGGCTTCGTCCTCGCCGCCCCCGTGATGTCGCGCCAGGCGCTCGCCTATGAGACCGGTGCCGGCCAGATGCCGCACGGTGTCGTGGTCGATCCGCGCGTGTTCGTTTCGGTCGCCCCGGATGGTATCGTCACCATCATCGGGCACCGTTCGGAAATGGGCACCGGCGTGCGCACCAGCCTGCCGCTGATCGTGGCCGAGGAGATGGAAGCCGACTGGTCCAGGGTCAAGGTGCAGCAGGCCCATGGCGACGAGGTCAGGTTCGGCAACCAGGACACCGACGGCTCGCGCAGCACGCGGCACTATCTGATGCCGATGCGCCAGATCGGCGCCTCCGCCCGCACCATGCTGGAGCAGGCCGCGGCCAAGCGCTGGGGCGTACCGGCGACCGAGGTCAAGGCGGTCAACCACGAGGTCGTCCACAGTGCCAGCGGCCGCAAGCTGGGCTTCGGCGAGCTCGCAGCGGATGCGGCCAAGGAATCGGTGCCGAGTATCGAAGGCCTCAAGCTGAAGAACCCCAAGGACTTCCGCTATCTCGGCAAGGGTCAGGTCGGCATTGTCGATCTCCACGACATCACCACCGGCAAGGCGCGTTACGGCGCGGATGTCCGCTTGCCCGGCATGAAGTATGCCGTGATCGCGCGCCCGCCCGTCACGGGCGGCAAGCTGGTCTCGTTCGATCCGGAGGCGGCTCTCAAGATTCCCGGCGTCGAGAAGGTGATGCAGGTGCGCGGCTGGCCGTGGCCCTCGAAGTTCCAGCCGCTCGGCGGCGTCGCCGTGATCGCGCGCAACACCGGCGCGGCGATCAAGGGCCGCGACGCGTTGAAGCTGGTATGGGACGACGGTCCGAACGGCAAATACGACTCCGTCGCCTATCGCAAGGAGCTTGAGGAGGCCTCGCGCAAGCCCGGCCTCGTCCTGCGCAAGGAGGGCGATGCGGACGCCGCCCTAAAGGGGGCCGACAAGGTCATCGTCGGCGAATACTACGTCCCGCATCTCGCCCATGTCGCCATGGAGCCGCCGGTCGCGGTTGCCAATGTCAAGGGCGACACGGCGGAGATCTGGGCGCCGGTGCAGAGTCCCGGCGGCACCCGCGAGGACGTCGCCAAGACGCTGGAGATCCCCGAAGGCAACGTCACCGTCAACGTGACGCTGCTCGGCGGTGGTTTCGGTCGCAAGTCGAAATGCGACTTTGCACTCGAGGCCGCCCTGCTGTCCAAAGAGCTCGGCGCGCCGGTGAAGGTGCAGTGGACGCGCGAAGACGACCTCCACAACGGCTTCGTGCACACCGTCTCGGTCGAGCGGATCGAGGCCGGTCTCGACAAGAGCGGCAAGGTGATCGCCTGGCGCCACCGCAGCGTGGCTCCCAGCATCGCCTCGACCTTTGCCGCCGGCACAGTGCATCAGGCCCCGTTCGAGATCGGCATGGGCCTCGTCGATATGCCGTTCGAGATCGCCAACATCTCCTGCGAGAATCCGGAAGCAGCCGCGCACACCCGCATCGGCTGGTTCCGCTCGGTCTCGAACATTCCCCGCGCCTTCGCGGTGCAATCGATGGTCGGAGAAATCGCGCAGGCAACCGGCCGCGACCAGAAAGACATGCTGCTCGAGCTGATCGGCTCGCCCCGCATCGTCAAGCCGAACGTGAAGGACCTCTGGAACTACGGCGAGCCCCAGGAGAGCTACCCGATCGACACCGCGCGCCTGCGCAAGGTGGTCGAACTGGTCGCCGAGAAGGGCGAGTGGGGGCGCAAGGTGCCGAAGGGCCACGGTCTCGGCATCGCCGTGCACCGCAGCTTCGTCAGCTACATCGCGACCGTCGTCGAGGTCGCCATCGACGACAAGGGCAAGCTGACCGTGCCGCGGGTCGACACCGCGATCGATTGCGGCACCTATGTCAACCCCGAACGCATCGCTTCGCAGATCGAGGGCGCGGCGATCATGGGGCTCAGTCTCGCCAAATACGGCGAGATCACCTTCAAGGACGGCAAGGTGCAGCAGAAGAATTTTGACGACTTCCAGGTCGTCAGGATGGACGATTCTCCTGTCGTGACCAACGTCTACATCGTGCCGCCCGCATCAGACACGCCGCCGAGCGGTGTCGGCGAGCCCGGCGTTCCCCCGTTCGCACCGGCCCTGATTAACGCGATCTTCGCGGCGACGGGAAAACGCATCCGCTCGCTTCCGATCGGCAAGCAATTGGAAGCGTGAGACGGAACACAAGCGGCCTCGCGCCGTTTGCATCGATCTGACAGGAGCAGATCGATGACCAACATCTCAAGGGCGCTCGCAGTCTCGTTGCTGTCGGGCGCCTTTCTTTTGACCGCCACCGGTGCGTTCGCGCAGGACAGCACGACTCCGCCGACAACGGCCACGCGCCCCGCCACGCCGGACCAGACTTCGCTCCCTAACGCCAATGCCCCGCCCGCTTCGACCACGCAGACGACGGGACAGCACAACACGGATCCGAAGATCCGTGAGATGAACCAGAAGGAAAAGGACAAGGTCGAGCGCCAAGGGAAGTAGCGAGGGCCTTGTGTGCACACCATCGTGGCGACCACTGTCGGCGGTGCCAGTTGATGTGCCCTCTCCCCTTGTGGGAGAGGGCAGCGACGCAAGTCGTCACAGCCTCTCTTGGGTGAGGGGTCTCTAACCTCGCAAACGGTCTTGCGCGTCGAGAAAACCCCTCATCCGGCGCTTCGCGCCACCTTCTCCCACAAGGGGGAGAAGGGAAAAAAAGGCGCGCGCGACGCTGTCCATCACGATAAAAATGCGGCGGACGTTGCCGTCCGCCGCATTCACCACCCCCCTTGCTGCTCCGCTACTTTCGATCCGCCCGCGGAGCTATTTCTTCAGCGCGAAGACCCAGATGACCCCGCCTTGGGGCACATTGGCTTCGATGCCGATATTGTTGGTCACGAGCGCGTCCTGGATGCGCTGTGCGTCCACGCCCCATCCCGACTGGATCGCGATGTACTGCGTGCCGTCGATCTCATAGGACACCGGCATGCCGACGATGCCGGAGTTGGTCTTCTGTTCCCACAGAAGTTCGCCGGTCTTGGCGTGGAAGGCTCGGAAGTTGCGGTCGTTGGTGCCGCCGACGAAGATGAGATCGCCCGCCGTCGCCGTCACCGAGCCGAACAGCTGCGACTTCGGGAAGTTGTGCTGCCACACCTTCTTGCCCGTGGCGGGATCCCAGGCCTGAAGCTCGCCGAAATGATCCGCGCCCGGCCTCGTCTTCAGGCCGATGTCCTCTGGCTTGGTGCCGAGCCAGAGCTCGCCCGGCTTGAGCGGGACCTTCTCGCCGGTGAATCCGCCGCAGAAATTCTCGTTGGCGGGCACGTAGACGAGGCCGGTCTTCTGGCTATAGGCGGCCGACGGCCAATCCTTGCCGCCCCACAGCGACGGACAGAACTCGACGCGTTTCCCGATGACTGGCTTGTGCGCGGGATCCACGATCGGCTTGCCGGTCTCGTCGATGCCCTTCCAGACGTCGGTATAGACGAACGGCCAGCCTGCGACATAGTTGATCTTGGTCGGCGTGCGCTCGAGCACCCAGAAGATCGCGTCGCGTCCCGGATGGACCAAGCTCTTGATGGTGCGACCGTTGCGTTGCAGATCGATCAGCATCGGGGCCTCGACCTCGTCCCAATCCCAGGAATCGTTCTGGTGATACTGGTGATAGGCCTTGATCTTGCCGGTGCCGGGATCGAGCGCGAGCACCGACGCAGTGTAGAGATTGTCGCCGGGATGGGTCTCGCCGGGCCACGGCGCCGCATTGCCGACGCCCCAATAGATCGTCTTGGTCTCCTTGTCGTAATTTCCGGTCATCCAGGCCGATCCACCGCCGTTCTTCCAGTCGTCGCCCTGCCAGGTGTCGTGACCGGGCTCGCCTTCGCCGGGGATGGTGTAGGTCCGCCACAACTCCTTGCCGTCCTTGGCATCATAAGCCACGATATAGCCGCGCACGCCGAACTCGCCGCCGGAGCCGCCGACGATGACCTTGCCGTCCACGATCAACGGCATCAGGGTCAGATACTGGCCCTTCCTGTAGTCCTGCACCTTGGTATCCCACAGCACTTTGCCGGTCTTGGCATCGAGCGCGACCACATGGTCGTCGGTGGTGGCGAGGTAGAGCTTGTCCTCCCACAGGCCGACGCCCCGGTTGGTCGGATGCAGCTGGAACAGATCGTCAGGAAGCTGCCGCTTGTAGCGCCAATATTCGTCGCCGGTCTTCGCGTTCAGCGCGATCACCTGCCCCATTGGGGTCGTCACGAACATCGCGCCATTGTTGACGATCGGCGGCGCCTGATGACCTTCGACCACGCCGGTGGCAAAGGTCCAGACCGGCGTGAGGCTCTTCACGTTCGAGGTGTTGATCTGGTCGAGCGGACTGTAGCCCTGCCCGTCATAGGTGCGCCGATAGAGCATCCAATTGCTCGGCTCCGGATTCTCCAGCCGCTGCGCCGTGACCGGTGTGTAGTTCTCGATCGGGCCCGATACGGCGGCGGTCGAGGCGAGGCAGGTGAAGGCGACGAAGCCGGACAGTAACCATTGCTTCCTTGCCATGGAAGTTTTCATGGACGTTCCCCTTTTCATCCGTTTGAATTCTTGTTGTGAATTCTTGTCGTTCGTCCCGTCGTCCGCCCATCGGCGGAGGCGGCCTCTCGTGACGCGGGCATGGCCCGCAACGTCCATCATCCTGGCTGCGCGCCACCTACCTTTCCGACGAAATTGCCGGCGACGCTGAGTGATCCGTCAGCCAGTGTCAGAGGCAACGCCGCGAGCCGTCGCGGCGCCGGTCCGAACACGACCTGCGCGCCCGCGCGAGGGTCGTATTCGGAATTGTGGCACATGCACTTGAACACCTCCTTGTCGCCGACATCGCTCTTCACCCAGGCGGTGACAGGACAGCCCGCATGCGAGCAGATCGCCGAATAGGCGATGATGCCGTCGACAGCACGCGCGCGGGTTTTTTCGTCGAGCTCGGCGGGATCGAGCTTGATGATCAGGATCTCGTTGAGCCGCGAGGCGCTGCGCACCACCGATGTGTTGGGATCCTTCGGCCAGGCATGGACCGGCGGTCCGCCGGCATGCAGATCGGCCGCGGTAACGAGCTTTCCTTCCTGGTCACCTTCGGAGAAGACGAGCAGGTCGCCCTTCTGCGGCCGTTCGTCGGCGCCGGGCGGATCCTCGCCTGCACGCGCCGGCGGGGAGCAGCCGAGGCACGCCGTCGCCGCCAGCGCACCGAGCAGCACGGATCGCCGTGTCTGTTCGGCGTCCGCTTCGACGTCGGGTTCAGCAGCATTCTCGGAGGATGATGAATGGGTATCGAACGATGCGCGAGCCATGCCCGCTAGCAGGCGCTGGAACTCTGCCGAAATGAAGGCGAAGACTTGGCGCCGCAGTGCATCAATGTGGCTTCACTCTCTTTGATTGAATCAATCCCAGCGAGCAAGCGCGTTTTCGCAAATTCTACATCGCATCACGCGAACCGCATGATGATTTTGCAGATCAGACCGATGATGTTGGAATTGGTGCAGCGCGCCATCGCGGGATGCGAGCCGCGCGTTTCTCAGGCGGGCATCTGTGTTCAGGATCTGAGCACGTGACGCGGCGAAGCGATGCGGCCCGCAACGGTTGCCGACGCCATTTCGAAACTGTCGGCGATACGACGCGCCTTGTCGATGAACAACGCGGCCGCCGCCGGCGGGCAGACCTCGCGCGCGGTCTGTTCGAACAGATCGAGCCAGCGGTCGAAATGATCTCCCACCAGATTCAGCGGCAGATGCGCCCGCATCGGCGAGCCATGATAGCGGCCGCTCATCAGCACGACCGAGGACCAGAAATCCCGGAGCTTGGCGAGGTGCTCGTCCCAATTCTGCACGGTGGCGAAGACCGGACCAAGCAGCGCGTCCTCGCGCACGCGTCCGTAGAAGCGGGTGACGAGCTCCCCGATCATCTCCTCCGTGATCCCGGTGCGCTCGATCGCATCCTGGGTCAACAGGCTCCGCCGCGCGGCCGCCGCTTCGCGCTCGGCCTTCAGTCGATCCGACATGTCCTTGCTATCCGTTCCTTCTTCCCCTCTCCCCTTGTGGGAGGGTAGATCAATCGCGCTCCGCGCGATTGAGATGGGTGAGGGGTTCTCTCCGCGTGCTCCTCAAGCAGTTGCGCTTGCAGAGACGACCCCTCATCCGGCGCTTCGCGCCACCTTCTCCCACAAGGGGAAAAGGAAGGGCACCTACGACATTGTCGGGCCAGTTGCGCGCGGCGTCTTTGTCGCCGCGCAAATTGCGGGATCTGGCGGCGGGCGCTGGTGCCCGCCGCCAATGCCTTCATCAGGCTGTATAAGTGTAGAAACCCTGCCCGGTCTTGCGGCCGAGATGGCCGGCATCGACCATTTCCTTCAGCAGCGGGGCCGGCCGATATTTGGGATCGTTGAAGCCCTTGTAAAAGACCTCCATCACCGAAAGCATGGTGTCGAGCCCGACGAGATCGGCGAGCGCCAGTGGCCCGATCGGATGGTTGCAGCCGAGCTTCATGCCGGCGTCGATCTCTTCCGCCGTTGCGATGCCCTCCTGGAGCGCGAAGATCGCTTCGTTGATCATCGGGCACAGGATGCGGTTGACGGCGAAACCCGGGCTGTTCTTCGCCGTGATCGCCACCTTGCCGACGCGCTTGGCGAAATCGAGCGCCTTGGCATGGGTGTCGTCCGAGGTCTGCAAGCCGCGGATGAGTTCCAGCAGCGCCATCACCGGCACCGGGTTGAAGAAGTGCATGCCGATGAACCGGTCGGGACGATCGGTCGCCGCAGCGAGCTTGGTGATCGAGATCGACGACGTGTTGGTCGCGACCAGCGTGCGCGGCGACAGCTTGGCGCAGAGATCCTGCAGGATCTTGACCTTGACCTCCTCGTTCTCGGTCGCGGCCTCGATGACCAGATCGCAATCCGACAGCTTCGACCGGTCGGTGGTGCCGGTGATGCGCTTGAGCGTCGCCTCGCGGTCGGCCGCCGACATCTTGTCCTTCTTGACCAAGCGCTCGAGGCTGCCGCCGACGGTCGAGAGGCCGCGGTTCACCGCCGCATCGGAAATGTCGACCATCACGACCGAAAGCCCGGCCGCGGCGCAGACCTGCGCGATGCCGTTCCCCATGGTCCCTGCCCCGATGATGCCAACCGTCTGGATCATTGCGTCACATCCTTCTCATGCTGCAGCCGATGCCAGCATGGCCCGGCGCCTTTGTTTCCGCATCAGGTCTAGCACCGCCGCAAGACGGCTGCGACCCGATCCTGCCCCTCCCTTAAAGCATTCATGGACGGAATAAAGCGCCTGAGGGGCTTCAAACACCGGCCTCGGGCGCCCGGAGGCCGGTTTGCGGCCTCCATGCCCTCCCGCGGCAGCCCAGTCGGGTCTTGATTATGGCAGCCGCAACGGCCAGAACGCACGTCGCGGGAGCCCCGCGGAACGGAGTTGCCTGAGGCCGGATGAACGACTTTGCACGATCTATCGGCTCCGCCCTCACCCTGATCGCCGAGGCCGACGCCGAGCTGCTCGGCATCGTCGCATTGTCGGTGCGGGTCAGCCTGACCGCCAGCATCGTCGCGCTCCTGATCGGCGCACCGCTGGGAGCCCTGCTTGCGATCACCCGCTTCCGGGGACGTCAGGTTATCATCGTCGTGACCAATGCGCTGCTCGGCCTTCCGCCGGTCGTGGTCGGGCTCGCCCTCTATCTCCTGCTGTCGCGGTCCGGTCCGCTCGGGGCGGCGGGCTTGCTGTTCACGCCGGCCGCCATGGTGATTGCGCAGACGTTGCTCGCCACGCCGATCGTGGTGGCGCTGGTGCACCGGCCGGCGAGCCTGCTGTGGGCGGAGTATGGCGACCTGGCGCGGATCGACGGGCTATCGACACTGCGCAGCATCGGCCTGCTGTTCGCGCTCGGGCGAACCTCGCTGCTGACGGCCTTTCTCGCGGCGTTCGGGCGCGCCATTGCGGAAGTCGGCGCCATCATCGTCGTCGGCGGCAACATCCGCGGCTTCACCCGCACGATGACGACGGCGATCGCACTGGAAACCAGCAAGGGCGACCTGCCGCTGGCGCTCGGACTCGGGCTGATCCTGCTGGCGCTCAGCATCGCGGTATCGACCGTCGCCTTCGTGCTAGTGGGACGCGTTGGGGAAAAATAGCTGCTCGCCGCCGACCTTGTACCCGGCGATCGCGTCCTGCCCCTTCGGCGAAACCAGCCAGTCGATGAAGGCCTGCCCGTCCTTTGCCTTCACGCTCGGATGCTTTTCAGGATTCACCAGCATGACGCCGTACTGGTTGAACAGCCGCTTGTCACCCTCGGTCAGGATGGCGAGTTCGCCACGGTTCTTGAACGACAGCCAGGTGCCGCGGTCCGACAGAAGATAGGCGTTCGACGACGAGGCCATGTTCAGCGCAGGGCCCATGCCCTGACCGATTTCCCGGTACCAGTTGTCCTTGCCGGCATTGAGGTCAACGCCAGCCTCTTTCCATAGCCTCAACTCGGCCGCATGCGTGCCGGACTTGTCGCCGCGCGAGATGAACGGCGCCTTGGCCGCCGCGATCTTGCGCAGCGCGTCCGCGACATCCTTGCCGCCGGCGATCTTCGCGGGGTCGCTCTTGGGGCCGATGATGACGAAGTCGTTGTACATGACGTCGAAGCGCTTCACGCCCTGCCCTTCGGACATGAACTTGTCTTCGGCAGCACGGTCATGGACGAACACCACGTCGGCATCGCCGCGCCGCCCGATATCCAGCGCCTGGCCGGTGCCGACGGCGACGACCTTGACGCTGATGCCCTCGTCCCTAGAGAACAGAGGCAGCAAATGGCCGAACAGCCCCGACTGCTCCGTCGAGGTCGTCGAGGCCACAGTGATGGTGCGATCCTGTGCGAATGCAATGGCGGACCAGAGCAGAACCGCTCCGATGGTGGCAAGCTTCCTCATGCGCCGTCCTCGACCAGACAATGACGGTCCTCAATAGCCGCGGGCAACGACGACGGGAACCCCGACATTAGGCCGCAACGAGAGTTGATGCGCGCGGTGCACCTCGTCTGGCAGAACAAGCGCGCCGGCGCAGGCCAGGCGCGCCCGCAAAATAAAGAGCGAGAAAACAACCCCATGCACAGTAGCGATGGGGTTGAAAGGCTTGAGGATTTTCGGTCTTGCCGAAGACGCGCTTGCGGCGTCGGGCAAAACAGGGGTATTATTACAACATCGGCGGCTGTGGCGGTTCGCAACCCGGGCGGATGCGAGTGCCCCTTCACCTTTTCCTGCACGCGCGGCCCCCATCCTCCCCTGGAGGGCGCGGCGAGTCTCGGCTCGCTTCCTGTTCGGCGCACTCTATGAAGCGCGCGCGCAAGATCGCGGGTCGCAATCCTGCAACATGCCGTCGCGCATCCAACAGATCTGGCGTGGTTACTGCTCCACTAACTTTGACGACCTGACGTTGCACCGGAAACACACTGCGCATCCTTCCCAATGCGCGGCAATGATCTGCATTGACCGGTCACCGGCAGCCACATACCGTAACAACCACGATCCGCTGTCGATGATGCTTGGCAATCTGCCATCCGGGGCACAGCAAGACAACAAGGGCTGTGCGCCATGCGCGAATGCATCGGGGCTGCAACGTCTTCACGGCAATCGAACGGCGATCAGGGCAGACATCCACATCGCCCTTCGTCCTTCGGAGGCAAGCGATCTGCGTTCCTTCGCCTGCTGTCAATGAGCGCCTCGGCGGCCGCGCTCTCGATGCTCTTGCCGGGCGCAACGGCGGCGCAGACCTGGACCGGTGCGACCAGCAATGACTGGACGGTGGGCACGAACTGGACGGGCGGAACTCCCCCGGTTGCCGGGGGCGCCGTCAACATTGCGCCCGGTTCAACCGTGGTCCTCGGCGTCAACCCTGGCGCGGTCGGTGCGACCGGCAACATGACTGTTCGCACGGCTGCCGGCCTCACGACGAGCCTCACGATCCAGAACGGCAGCACGTTGACGAGCACTGGCAGTGTTTCGATGGGCGATCTCCCAGATGGTACAGCCATCATCACAGTGACGGGGGGAGGCTCGCGGTGGAACACCACGGCGGTGACCGTCGGCACCTCCGGCACAGGCATCGTCAACATTACGGACGGCGCGACCGTCGTCGCGACGAATCGAATCATCCTCGCCACGCCAGCCGCCGGACGCACAGGCATTCTCAACATCAGCGGCGGCACGCTGCAGACGGGCAGCGTTTCGGTCAACAGTGCAGCCAGTCAGGCGACCTACGACAACGCCGTCGTGCGCGCGATAACCAACCATGCGAGCTTCTTCGGCGGAACAGTCAGCCAGCACAGCATCGCCGCAGGCGGGCTGACATTCGACACCAACGGGTTCGACGTCGGCACGCTCGGATTCAGCGGTGTCGGCGGGCTCACGAAAACAGGCGTCGGGACCTTCACATTGGGTGGCGCGAGTACGTTCACCGGGCAAACGGTGATTCAGCAAGGCACGCTCGCGCTGGCGGGCGCCGGCTCCGACGATGCACTCGCCAATTCAAGCCGCATCGTGGCCAACGCGACCTTCGACATTTCGGGCATCGTCGGCACCTCCCACATCAGGAGCCTGGCAGGAACTGGCACGGTCGCACTCGGTACGAAGGCGCTGGCGATCACGAATGCAACTGACACGTTCGCGGGCACAATCAATGGCACAGGCGGCCTGACGGTGACAGGTGGCGTGCAGACGCTCTCCGGCGCCAACGGCTACACCGGCGCAACCACCATCGCCGGAGGCACGCTGCGCGCCGGCGCGGCGGGCGCCTTCAGCGCCGCGTCCGCCTATGTCGCGGCCGCCGGCGGAACATTCGACCTCGACGGCTTCAACCAGACAATCGCATCGCTGGACAATGCCGGCCTGGTGCGAACCGGCGGCGCGCCGGGGACGACGCTGACGGTGACCGGCAATTACACCGGCAACGGCGGCACGGTTCTGCTCAACACCGCGCTCGGCGGCGACGGCTCGATCACTGATCGACTGGTCGTGCAGGGAGCCACGTCTGGCACATCCACCCTGCGCATCGCCAATATCGGCGGCAGCGGTGCGCAAACGGTGGAAGGCATCAAGGTGATCGACATCGCCGGTGCCTCGAACGGCAATTTTGCCTTGCAGGGCGACTACGTCATCAACGGCCAGCAGGCTCTGGTCGGCGGCGCCTATGCCTACACGTTGCAGAAGAACGGAGTTGGTACGCCGGCGGACGGCGATTGGTATCTGCGCTCCAGCCTGATCGACCCACTGGGGCCGGCCGCCGCCGGACCGCTCTATCAGGCCGGCGTCCCCCTGTACGAGAACTACGCACAGGTGCTGCTCGGCATGAATCAAGCGCCGAGCCTTCGAGAGCGCGTCGGCAACCGTTACTGGGGCGGCAGCGAGGCGATGGCGCGCGCGGGAATCGATACCGCGCAGACCACGGACGGCTCATGGACGCAATCGGCCTTCTGGGGCTGCATCGAGGGCGGGCAGTCCAAGCTGCGGCCGTCCAACACGACCGGCTCGACCTATGATTCCGACGAGATGAAAGCGCAGGTCGGCCTCGACGGCGTTGCGCTCGACAACGCGCGCGGCCGGCTGATCGTCGGCCTCACTGCGCAATACGGCCTGACCACGGCCTTCGTCAATTCAGTGTTCGGCAACGGCCGCATCCGTGCACAAGGAACGGGCGTCGGCGCCACCGCGACCTGGTACGGCCATGATGGCTTCTATGTCGACGGACAGGCGCAGACCATGTTCTACCGCAGCGACCTGTCATCGGCGCTTGTGGGCAGCATGACGCATGGCAATGAAGGCTTCGGATACGCCTTCAGTGTCGAGGGCGGCAAGCGCATCGCGATCGGCAACGGCTTCTGGCTGGCGCCGCAGGCGCAGCTTGCCTACTCGAAGGTCGGCTTCGATGCGTTCACCGACCGCTTCGGCGCGCTGGTCTCGCTCGGCAATGCCGACAGCCTGCTCGGCCGTCTCGGGCTGTCGCTCAATCATCAGCGCACCTGGAACGACGGCACGGGCATCGTCCGCTCCGACCTCTACGCCATCGGCAATCTGCACTACGAGTTCCTGGGCGGCACCAGGATCGATGTCGCCGGCACCGGATTCGCGAGCGGCCACGACCGCCTGTGGGGCAGCATCGGCGGCGGCGGCACTTATGGATGGGCGAACGGCCGCTATGCCGTGTTCGGCGAGATCACCTACCGCGCGAGCGTTGATGATCCCGCTGACAATCACGGCTACAGGGGCACCGGCGGCTTCCGCATCGTTTGGTAAGCTTGCGGCGCAATCTCGATCCGATGGCGTCGCCATATGCGCATTGGATGCGCGGATGTTCTGCAATTGGTCCGGGGATTATATACTTTACACCACACGGTACAGGATCTAGTTTTGACGCTGCGGGCGGTGCTTCGGCGCCATCCGCTGGCGCGCCCGATCTAAGCTTGCGTGGGGGTTTCTCGCTCCCGGCGCTGGATGCCGAGGATGAAGTTCATGAATGCATTGGATGTGTAAACAGCGTCCATGTCGCTCATGGACTTGGGCGGCCAAACCACGCTCGCTTGGCTCTGCGGCCAGATGCGCAAAAGGCTCCCGCGGTCAGGCGGCGCAAATCGCCATCGCGGGATGAGATTTGGCATCGGCGAACGGAGGACGTGAATAAAGAGCTGGCCGATGACCTGCGTGGACGACTGACTGTTGAAGTAGGTGGCCACCTTATCTGGACGCCTAGCGGCCAATCGGTCGGGCATAAGAAGGTAGGGATGCGCCTCCCATAGGGGATAATACCGCGCGGTTTTGGATCTATCGCTGACGAAGTGCCCGATCCAGACTCCCCAACCCTTTTGGGGAGGAATGTAGTGTCGCATAAGATATTTTCGCTGCATGTGATTGGTTGTGGCGTGGCCCTTTATTGTCCACTCCGCAACCATTGCTTTCAGGACTGCCCATGCCGCGATACGAGTCTGCGCGGCTGGAAAAATGCGGCATTCTTCCCCCTTGATGAGGGGGATGAGATGGGGCTTTGCACTATCCTCAATTTCGCGGCGCATCCACCCGTTGTTGCAGGTAGTAGAGCAGACACATTGGACTTTCCAATGTCTTATGTCGCCAGGTTTCTTGATCTCATAGTGTTTGCTGTCGATTGGATTTCGGATGCCGCGCAGAGACTCATAGTTTTTCTCGGTCGTCGTCGGCAAATATTGGTGAGACCATCGTGGGAATATGTGTTCGCCGGTTAGGGGCGGAGGGGCTCCGCAAAAGATGCACTTGGGAATGGCCGGTGGCGTTATATATTTCAGCTTATCTTTGTAGCTGGCCATAGGGATCCCCCGTGCATGGGCGCTAAGGACAATTCAGACAAATTCAGCGAAAAAGAAATCCAAGAGCGTTTCGAGGCTACGCTACGTGGCGCGCTCAAGACGCCACATGAGCCGTTGAAGGAAAAGCCGAAGGTGAAGAAGACCCCGAAGAAGAAGCCCGGCCTAAGCCGGGATTCCAAGGGTTGAAGGGCATGAAAACATTCCGATTGCGTCTTGTGCTAGCCGCCGCTCGGCTTCTTCGTGTACCCGTAGATGTGCATCAGCACTATTTCAGCGCTTGCCCATCAGGTTCTTCAGGGTCTGAGGATTCTTGACCTTGCCAGCTGTTGCGTAACCGTTCTGAGAAAGATTGGTTACGAGCAAAACATCACGGTCCGTAGCAAACTTTGAATTTGCAGCTACGTATTCCGCGATTTTTGCCGAACTGCTGGGGTTCTCGAATAGAAAGAACGACGTAGGTTCGTCCCAGTATTCACCGTGGCAAACCTTCTTGATCGCCTCGACAGTCGAGTTGTAACGGTCGGAATAACCCGCATCCTGATGAATGCGGAACGTGATAGTGAAGATGGCCATTCTGGCCCCTTCCTAAAATAAGGGGCCGACTTGACGATATGGGCGAGTCAGGAGTTATAGTCCTGCTTGTTACCGACCAAAGCCTGCCGTCAGCCCCTAGCTGAAATTGGCAGGATCGGGAGGTTGCTCTTGGCGGAGCGCCTCCCGACTCGGGTTGCAATTTACCAGTGATTCGCGCGGGAGTCCCAAAAGTTCCGCATTTGTCCAGTGCTGTGGATATCAGCGGGTGCGCCAGTATTTAACGCGTATGGGCTTGCGCTTAGGCTGTGGATACTTCTTTGCACGCCACTTTACAAAGCGCCGCGCCAGCCGTGACAGATCGGTCTTAGTGAGATTGACGATACGTCAGACGCTTGCCAGCCGCGCCTTTGACGGCAAGGTTTGCACGTTCCCCGTCCTCAACGCCGAGCGCGGAGCGGTTTGAATAGCGGAAGTCGAATTCCGCCAGATAGCGGTGCAGGTGCTTCTCAGCGCAGCGCTGATAGATGCCCTTCATGCCGCGTTTGAAGATCGAATAGTAGCCTTCGACCGTGTTGGTGGTGATGACAGTGGTTTCGACAACGGGCTTGCCGTTGCCGTCCTTCTTGTCCGTCACCTCGTTCCAATAGCGGACGTACTGGTCTTTGCTGTGGTTGACCGTTTCGTGGTCCAGCTTTTCGATGTCGGCAATGACCTTGTACGCGGGGACCTCGTCCGTCATCAGCTTGGCCTCACGGCTTAGGTTGGCGCGGAGGATGGGCATGATGTCGCCGGTGCGCGTGCCATCGATGTGGAAGCTGCGGGCAGAACCACCGCGCTCCACAAGCGTGAGAATGACGTTTTTGTTGGACCAATCGCGACGGCCTTTCTTCGGCTGACCTTCGAGGAAGCCGTAGAACGTCTCGTCAACCTCAACCGGCTTGCCGCTACTCCCCATGGGCGGCAGCAAGCCGCCCGCGCGCATGGCCTCACGGATACGATGGGACAGGAACCAAGCCGACTTGTAGGTGATGCCGAGCGTGCGGTGGAGCTGATGGGCCGAAACGCCCTTCTTGCTCGACGCCATCAGATAGAACGCCTGAAGCCAGACGTTGAGCTTGATGTGGCTGCTTTCCATCACGCTCTTGGTGGTGACGGAGAAGTCCTTGCGGCAGCCCTTGGAGCCGCAGCGGTAGACGCCGGGCTTCTTGGTCGCAAAGGAAGCGTTCACGGTGCCGCAGTGCGGACAGACGCGCTCAGAACCCCAGCGAAGGGCTTCAAGATAGGCCCGCGCGGCCTCAACGCTCTGGAAGTGGGGAGCGTTGAAGCTGGCGATCTTGATGGGCGGCTTGGCGGCGGGCATGGGCTCGTTCCGAGTTGATGCCCGTTTCTACATTTCGTGCCTTGTGGTGTCAAGTATATAATCGCCATTGGTCCTCCCTACATTGACACGGGTGTGACGGCCGGGGCAGGTTTTCACATTGCTGGCGAATCAGCGATTGCCTCACGCCGAGTACACCTTGGACAACTCCCAGTGCTTTCGAGACTGATATCGTTGCTGCGCCGCATCCCTGCGGTGAACTGGGCGTTTACCCGACTTCGGCCCTTGCCGCACAGCAACAGCATTGACCTCGCGCCGGTCACCACAGGTGCTTCGGCCGCCATCATCGAAGATGCCGCCGCCACTGCTCAAGCTCCAACCACCGAGATCAGCACCGACCCGGTGCGCGACGACGCTGCCCCCGCCACCCAGGCTCCGGCCGCGGATACGGCTGTGTCTGTCGTCGCGGAGAATCCGTCCGACGATATCCGTATCAGCGACGACTCACCTCCGGAGGCAGTGACGGAAGTCGAGGCGCCCGAGACGCCGCCAGTCGCCGAGGAGGTCCTGATTTCACCGACCGACGCGGAGAACGAGCCGGTTGCGGACGCTGATCTCGCCACCATTGGCGATGCATCTCCCGCCGAAATCGTTTCCGTCGTCTTAGAAGAGGTTGTGGTTTCATCATCAGACGTTGCGACCGCTTCGACTGACATCCCTGATGCCGTTATCGAGGCTGCCCCCTCGCCCGACGTTTCCGCCGAGGTCGAAACGGTCGCCGTCGAAGCGATCCCGGTCGTCGTCGAGAGCGTCGCGGCTGTTGTCTCTGAAGCCGGAGCCGACAGCGACCCGGCGCTCGTCGTCGAGGTCGCGCCGCCCCCTGCAAACGATGTCCCGCTCGCCACAGCCGTTGCGACGGCGGCCAACGAGTCAGCCAGCGTCGCCATCGAGATCGAACCGGCTCCGCCGCTCGAGTCTCCTGCTCCGGAGATCCGCAGCGCACCGAAAGCTCGCGCGAGAGCCGCGGAGCCCGCCGACCGCGCCGCGCTGATCCGGCAGCGCTGGGCGGAGACCGGAATCCGTATGTGGAATCCGCGGCTTCACGGCAACGGCGAGGCCACGCTGAACATCCAGGGAAGCGTCGGGCTGCTGCCGCCGGCACCCGGCGAGACAATGCCGCGCTACGACAAGCTGGAATTCAGGATGCTCGGCGGACAGATCGTCTGCGAGGGCGTCATCGTCGAGGCACCTGCGCAGGCGAGCCATCGCAGCTTTACGCGACTCGCCGAGCCGCGGAACATCGACCGCGTCCGTGAACCGACGCGGGAGCGTCAGGCTGTTCTCGCCTGATCCTTTCTTCTGCGACCACGCTCCCGATGTGCTAGCCTGAAGTCCCGACATGGGAGATCGCACATGCGCGCAAGGCCGTTGCTTCTGGTCGTGATCGCCTTCTCCATCTCACAGCCAGCGCTCGCCGCCGGCAAACGGCCGCGTCCCGCAGCCACGGCCATTCCCGCCACCGATCCGGCCGCGCCCTATAAGGCCGATCGGCTCTCTTCCTCGCGCGGAGAGACGATCCTCGACACGCCCGGCCAGACCACCGTGCTGACGCGGCAGGTGCTCGACGACAAGAAGGCAACCAGCCTTCGGGACGCCATGCGCTCGACCGCCGGCGTGACGATCGGGCGCTGAAGCATACACGTTCGAGCGACGGCAACCGGCCGATCAAAACGACAAGCACCGGGACGCGCGCACCGGCCAGCACCATGGTCAGCGGGCTGTAGCTGCGGCGGACAGCTTGGCCGAGAACACTTGCCCTTGGCGCTGGATACCCTTAACGCGGCCTCACCAATTGCACGCGGCCGGAAAGTCCTGAGGTAGCGCGCAACCTGTGCTGGCCTTCCGCGCGCCGCCCGATCTAACGCGCCCTTTACCCGCGCCGTGCAAGATCGCCCGCGTTTTCAGGGGATCCGGGGCTCGTATTTCAATGCCTGTTGCCGATTTGAAGTCTCATCTTGCCGCCGCAACGCGGCTGTTTCGCGTACCGGCCGATAACCCGGACCTGACGCGTGCGCAGTTCGACGCGTTCTCCAAGCAGATCCCGCTGCTCTACTTCATCCTTATCAGCAACACGATCGCGGTGGCCTATACGTATGTGAACGTGGCGCCGGACTGGCTGACGATGATCGTGCCGAGCGCGCTTGCCGTGCTCGCAGGCTTGCGGACCTTCTGGTGGCTGCGCCAGCGCCGCTGCGTGCGCAGCGATGCCGACATCCTGCGCAATCTGCGCGCCACCAACTGGCTGACCTTGCCGATCGGCGCCGGCTTCACCGCCTGGTCCTTCGCACTCTACCCTTATGGCGATCCCTTCGCCAAGAGCCAGGTCGCGTTCTACATGGCGGTCACCGTGATCGGCTGCATCTTCACGCTGATGCATCTGCGTTCGGCAGCGCTGATCGTGACGCTGATCGTCGACGTGCCCTATGTGCTGTTCTTCTTCGCCACGGGCGAGCCGACGCTGAAGGCGATCGCGGTCAACAACCTCCTGGTTTCCGGCGCGATGGTAACGGTGCTGTTCATCTACTATCGCGACTTCGCCGATCTCGTCGCCAGCCGCAAATCGTTGCTGGCGCAACAGGCGGCGACACAGGCGCTCTCGGACGAGAACTTTCGACTTGCCAATCTCGACACCCTCACCGAGCTGCCGAACCGCCGCCGCTTCTTCGCCGAATTGTCGAGTGCCTTCGCAGATGCCGAGCGCAGGAACGTTCGCGTCGCGGTCGGCATCATCGATCTCGACGGGTTCAAACCGATCAACGACAATTACGGCCACTCGGTCGGCGACCGCGTCCTGATCGAGGCGGGCCGGCGCATCCGCGAGGTCTGCGAGGGCTTTGGCCCGCAGCGCGTGGAGTTCGCCCGGCTCGGCGGCGACGAGTTCGGCCTCATCGTGTGCGGCGACCCAGACGATGCGGATCTGATGCGGCTGGGCGAACGCATCGGCGGCCAGGTCAAGCTGCCTTACCAGCTCGATACCGCCCACACCGGGCTGTCGTGTTCGATCGGATTCGCATCGTTTCCGGACTCTGCGGCCACGTCGGAAGCACTATACGAGTGCGCCGACTACTCGCTCTATCACGCCAAGCGCAATCTGCGCGGCCGCACCGTGATCTTCTCGAGCGAGCTCGAGGCCGAGATCCGCAGTCGCGGAGTCATCGAGAACCTGCTGCGCACGGCCGATTTCAGCACCGAGATGGATCTGGTGTTCCAGCCGATCGTCGACGCCATGAGCGAGTACACCGCCGGGTTCGAGGTTCTCGCGCGCTGGCACAGCACTCGGCTCGGCATGGTTTCCCCGGCCGATTTCATTCCGGCCGCCGAGCGTATCGGTCTGATCCGGCCGCTGACCCAGGCGCTGCTGGTGCGCGCACTCGCCACCGCCAGGACCTGGCCCGACCACATTCGACTCTCGTTCAACCTCTCGGCCCATGACGTCTGCGCGGCCGAAGGCATCCTGCCGCTGATCTCCATCATCGAGAAGAGCGGAATGCCGCCACGCCGGATCGATTTCGAGATCACCGAGACCGCCGTGACCTTCGACTTCGTGCGCGCGCAGCAGTCGATCGCGACGCTGAAGGCGATGGGCTGCGGCGTCTCGCTGGACGATTTCGGCACCGGCTATTCCTCGCTCAGCCATGTGCACCGGCTGCCGCTCGACAAGATCAAGATCGACCGCAGCTTCGTCTCCGACATCAACGACAATCCAGTGAGCCACAAGATCATCAAGTCGCTCACGGGCCTGTGCGACGACATGGAGATCGCCTGCGTCGTCGAGGGAGTCGAGACCCGCGCCCAGCTCGACAGCCTGCGCCGGCTCGGCTGTGACTTCATCCAGGGCTACTATTTCGCAAAGCCCATGCCGGCCGATGCGATCGGCGACTATCTGGCGAAGGAAAGCCAGCGCCTCGAAGGCACCGGGGCGAAGGTCGTGGCCTGAAGCATGATCCGGAAAAGTGCGCAGCGGTTTTCCGAAGAGATCATGCTCAAACACAACTTAAACCGCGATGAACGATTGATCCAATCTCATCGCGCTTTATAATCACACCGCGCAATAGCGCTCCTGGATATCCTTGTCCGCGAGCAGCGCCGCCGCGCTGCTTTGATGCACGACCTCGCCTTGATCAATAATGACGGCGCGGTCAGCCAGCCGCAGCGCCCACTCGACGTTCTGCTCCACCAGCAGCAGCGTCTTGCCCTCGTCGCGCAAGCGGCGGAACAGCACGCCCATCTCCTCGACGAGAACAGGCATGATGCCCTCCGAGGGCTCGTCCAGCAGGATCATCTTCGGCTTTGCGATCAGCGCGCGCGCAATCGCCAGCATCTGCTGTTCTCCGCCCGAGAGCGTCACGCCCTCCTGATCGAGACGTTCCTTCAGGCGCGGGAAGGTTTCGGCGATCTCGTCGATCGCCGTGCGCTCCTCGATATCGCCGCCGGCCGCGACCAGACCGAGCCGCAAATTCTCGCGCACGGACAGGCCGGGGACGATGCGGCGCTCCTCGGGAACGTAAGCGAGGCCGAGGTGGAAGCGCTGATGCGCACGGAGCGGCAACAGCTCCCTGCCTGCGAAGCGCACGCGGCCCGCCGCCTTCGGCATCAGGCCCATCATCGCCCGCAAGGTCGTCGTCTTGCCGGCACCGTTGCGGCCGACGAGGGCGACCACCTCACCCCGGTTCACGTGCAGGGAGATGCCGTGGAGGATATGGCTTGCGCCATACCAGGCATGGAGATCGTCGATTTCGAGCAGCGCGGTCTCAGCCATAGCCTTCACTCTGTCCGAGATAGACCCGGCGGACCTCCGGATTGCTCCTGATCTCGTCGGGCGCGCCGTCCGCCAGCAGGCGGCCGTGATGCAGCACGACCACGCGCTTGCTGAGTCCCAGCACCATCTTCATCTTGTGCTCCACCAGGAGCACGGTGCGCTTCTCGGCGAGGCGCTCGAGCAGAGCGACCATGTCCTTGGTTTCTTCCGGCCCCATGCCGGCAGTCGGTTCGTCCAGCAGCAGCAATTCCGGCTCGGAAACCAGTGCGATCGCGATCTCCAGTGCGCGCTGCTGGCCATGCGACAGGAATTTCGCCAATCCGTTCCGCCTGGCCAGCAGCCCGACTGCGTCGAGCGCGGCGTCTGCGCGCGAATCCAGTTCAGCGAGCCGGGCGCGGTTGCGCCAGATGTCGTAGCTCACGATCAGCGCCTGGGCAGCCACGCGCACGTTCTCGTGCACGGACAGATCCGGAAAGATGTTCGTGATCTGGTAGGAGCGCGAGATGCCCTGATGCACGAAGCGGTGCTGCGGCAACCCGTTCAGCTCACGTCCCCTGAAGTGCAGCTTGCCCGAGGTCGGTGTCAGCGCGCCCGAGAGGATGTTGAAGAAGGTGCTCTTGCCGGCGCCGTTCGGACCGATGATCGAGGTGAGCTGGCCGGCCGCGAACGAAACGGTGATGTCTTCGAGCGCGACGAAGCCGCCAAAGCGTTTGCCGATGCCTTCGGCGCGAAGCAGCTCGCCGCTCATCGCCGCACCTTTCCGACGCCGAGCGCATCGAGCAGCGTACCCCAGATGCCCTTGGGAAGGAACAGCACGAACAGCACGAAGATCGCGCCGACGAAGATTTGCCAATGTGGCGTCCAGAGCGAGATCACGTCCTCCAGGATCAGGAAGCTGGCAGCACCAACGAAGGGCCCGAAGAAGCTGCGGGCGCCGCCGAGCAGCACCATCATCACGATCATGCCCGAGGTCTGGTAGTGCAGGATGTCCAGCGGCACGATGGACAGATGCAGTGCCAGCATGCAGCCGCCGAGCGATGAGATCGCACCCGATAGCATGAACACGACCAGCTTGCTGCGTTCGACGTCATAGCCGCAGGCCCGTGCCCGCTGCTCGTTCTCGCGGATCGCCTCGATGACGGCCCCGAAAGGTGAGTTCAGGATGCGCGACTGGAACCACATCGCCAACGCCGCGAAGGCCATCAGCACGTAATACTTGTTGACGGGATCGAGGAAATTGACCTGAAGGCCGAACAGACTGATGCGGTCGACCGTGAAGCCGCGCAGCCCATTCTCGCCGCCGGTGAAGGAGGCCGCCTGGAGCGCGACGTAGTAGACGAGTTGCGCCAAGGCGAGCGTCACCATGGAGAAGTAGATGCCGCGGGTGCGCGTCGAGACGATGCCGATCGCGGCGGCCAGGCAGGTGCTGAGGAGTACGGCGATCGGTACGGCGGCGAACCAGGGTATGCCGTAGCGTCCGATCGCGATGCCGGTGAAATAGGCGCCTGCACCAAAGAACGCAGCCTGGCCGAACGACAGCAGCCCGGTGTAGCCGAACAGCAGATTGTAGCCCATCACCACGACGCCGTAGATCAGGACGTTGACGGCCAGCGCCTTCGACGGCAGCAGCCAGGGCAGCAAGGCAAGCACGGCAATCGAGAGGAGCACGCGCTGGTCGAGCAGCCAGCCGAGCCCGCTGGAGGCAGGTTTGGCGACCGCTTCGCCGCTCGAACGTAGCGTCACGCCGTCCTCCCTCTCACACCGAACAGGCCTTGCGGGCGGATCAGCAGCACCACCGCCATCAGCGCGAACATGACGATGGTCGCCATCTCCGGCGCGAACAGCGCCACCATGCTGATGGATACGCCGACCATGAGACCGGCGACGACCGCGCCAACGATCGAGCCGAGCCCGCCGATGACGGTCACCACGAAGGCTTCCGCCAGAACCAGCGAGCCCATCTCGGGATTGACGCTGCGCATGGGGCCGGCGAGCACGCCGCCGAGCGCGGCAAGCCCGACGCCGAGCCCGAAGATCGCGAGCCAGACCCGCCCAATATCGACACCGAGCACCTGCATGATGGTCGGGTCGCGCGCGCCAGCGCGCACGATCAGACCGACGCGGGTCTTCTCCAGCGTCAGCCAGAGCACCAGCAGCACCACCGCCACCAGCACGATGACGAACAGGCGGTAGCGCGGGAAGAAACCGATGCCGAGATCGAGCACGCCGATCAGCTGCGGCGGCGTCGGAAAAGGAATACCGTCGCTGCCGAACACGATGCGCACCCCCTCGACCAGGATGTAGCTGAGGCCGAAGGTGAGCAGCAGCGGGTCGTCGATCGAGCGTCCATACAGTCTCCTGATCAGCACGAACTCGATCAGCATGCCGAAGGCGCCGATCAAGATGGGGGCGAGCAGCAGCCCCCACCAGAAACTTCCGGTGAGCGATGCCAGATACAGCCCCGCATAGGCCCCGATCATGAACAGCGCGCCGTGGGCAAAATTCACCACCCCGAGCATGCCGAACACGATCGTCAGCCCAAGCGCAGTGATCACCAGGACCGCCCCAAGGGCGATCCCGGAGAGAAGCTGCATGATGATCAGCGACAGGTCCATCGTGACAGGCTTCAGGTCGCGTGGCCGAGCTCGCTGCAGCTGCGCAGCATGTCGTCGGCGCCCGCGTCGTTGGCCAGGATCGCGAACAGGTCGTTCTCATTTGCCATGGCGGACTTCTTCTTGGACTCCAGAACCAGCACCGACTGCACCGATTGGTGGTCGCATTTGCGGTAGTGCTGCGGACCCTTGGTCAAATCGTATTGCAGCTTCTCCAGGGCAACGACGACCTTGTCGGTGTCGGTGCCGCCGGCGGCCTGCATGGCAGCCAGCAACGATCCGACGCCGGAATATCCGTAGGCGCCATAGTCGGTCGGGATCGCGCCGCCATTGGCAGCCTTGAACGCCGTGTTGAAGGCGGCTGCCGACTTGCTCTGCGTCTCCAGGCCCCAGTAATAATTGGCGCCGCCGACCACGCCCTCGAACACGTCAGGGCCGACGGCGAGACGCTGATTGTGCAGGATGACAGGCACGACGATCTTCATCTGCTGCTTGACGCCGAAATCCACGGCCTGCTTGATCGCATTGGCCTGGTCGCGACCGAAATTCGAGATACAGAGCACGTCCGGCCGCATCGACATCAGGCGGGGCATGAAGGTGGAGTAGTCCGCGGCGCCGAACGGATGCAGGATCTCGCCGACACTGTCCGCACCGATCGCGGCCTGCGCGCGCTTGAAGCCGCGCAGCATCTCGTGACCGTAGGCATAATCGGCGACGAGATGGGCGACCTTCATGCCCTTCTTCAGGGTCTGCCGCGCCACGGCTGATGTCGTCATGTGCGGGTTCAGCGCCTCGTGGAAGGTGTATTTGCTGAAATCCTTGGCCTCATTGATGGTGTCGGACTGGCTGATCGAAACGTAGATCACGCCGCGAGCGCGGGTGACCTCGTTGACCGCCAGCTGCACCGCGCTGGAGAGCGCGCCAACCACGGCATGGACCTTGTCCTTCTCGATCAGCTCGAGTGTGCGGGTCGCGGCTTCACCGGCATTCAGCTTGTCGTCGCGCACCAGCAGCTCGACCTTGCGGTCGGCAATGCCGCCCTTGTCGTTGACGAGCTTCACCGCGAGCTCGGCGCATTTGACCTGGTCGCGCGCTTCGGCGGCGAACGGCCCGGTCAGCGGCGTCGGGAAGCCGATGCGGATCGTCTCGTCGGCGGCGCGGCCGAGCCGCGGCATGGCGAGCAGGGCCGCGCCGGCCGAGAGGCCGGCGAGCGCGGTGCGGCGGGTTATCTTCGGGGTCGAACCGGATTTTGGCATGATTTCCTCCAACTGTTTTTTTCTAGAAACGCTTCAGGGCTTTCAGGACTTTGGTGGGCGTGATCGGAATCGAATTGACGGCGGCACCGAACGGCGCGAGCGCATCGTTGACGGCATTGAGCACGCAGGCGGACGCTGCCGCGGTGCCGGCCTCGCCGACCCCCTTGGCACCGAGCTCGGTGTCGGCGGTCGGCGTCTCGACATGGGCGATGACGATGTCGGGCATCTCCATCGGCATCGGCACGAGGTAGTCTGCGAGCGAGCCGTTCACGAGCTGTCCGGTCTCGCTGTAGCGGCATTCCTCGAGCAGCGCCGCGCCCAACCCCTGCACGATACCGCCGCGCAGCTGCTCGTCCACCAGCATTGGGTTGATGACGCGGCCGCAATCCTCGACGATGAAATGCTTCAGGAGCTTGATGAGGCCCGTGTCGACATCGACCTCCAGCGAGCAGCCCTGGACACCGTTGGTGAAGGCGAAGGGATAGCCCTGCGGCGCGAAATGATGGCTGACGGTGAGCTGCGCCTGCGTGCCCGGCGGCAGCGTATCGGAGCGGAAATAGGCAATGCGCGCGATCTCCGCGATCGGCATGCGCTGGTTCCGCGTGCCTGCGTCCACGACATCGCCATCGACGATGTCGAGGGCCGACGGCTGCTCCTGAAGGATGAGCGCCGCAATCTCCAGAATGTTGCGCTTGAGCGCGCGCGCGGCCTGGAGCGCGGTCTCGCCGCCGATGCCGGCGCCGCGGCAGGCCCAGGTGGCGCCGCCATGCGGCGTCACCTCGGTATCCCCCGTGATGACCTTGACGTGCTCCTGCGCAAGGCCGAGCTGATCGGCCACGATCTGGCTGATGATCGCCTCGGTGCCCTGCCCCTGCTCGGTGACCGAGATCAGGCAACGCACCTCGCCCGACGGCGTCAGGCTGACGATCGCCCCGTCCTGCGAGGAGATGCGCGCGCCGCCGACGCCATAGAATGCCGGGCTGGGGTTGGTGATCTCGACAAAGGTGGCAATGCCGATGCCGCGATAGATGCCGCGCTTGCGCAACTCCGCCTGCTCGGCACGCAGGCCCTCATAGTTCATCAGCTCATGCAGGCGCTTCAGGCAGGCCTGATGCGACAGCGCCTCGAAGCGGTAACCGGTCGGCGAGGTCTGAGGATAGGCATCGTCGGGGATCACGTTCTGCGCGCGGATGGCGAAAGGATCGAGGCCGAGCTTCACCGCCGCCATATCGACCATGCGCTCGGTAACGGCGCAGGCGATGGGATGGCCGACGGCACGATATTGGCTGGTCTGCACCTTGTTCTGGAAGATCACCTCCAGCGTGGCGCGGTAGTTCCTGAAGCGGTAGGGCGCGCCGATCAGGCGGATCACCTGGTTGCCCTCGACCACGCTGGTGCGTGGATAGGTCGAGAATGCGCCGATCGCGGTCAGATCCAGCACGTCCATCGCGAGAATCTCGCCCTTGGCGTCGAGCGCCATGCGGGCGCGGACGCGGTGGTCGCGGGCGTGAATGTCGGAGACGAACGACTCGATGCGGTCGGCGACGTACTTCACGGGGCGGCCGAGCAGGATCGAGAGGCCGACCACCGCCATGTCCTCGTGATAGACATGCAGCTTCATGCCGAAGGAGCCGCCGATGTCGGTCGCGATCACGCGAACACGCGCTTCCGGGATGCCATAGTGCCGCGAATAGAGGTCCTGGAACTGGTAGGGCGTCTGGGTACCATGATGCACGGTGAGCATGCCGGCGGCGGGATCGTAGTCGGCGACGATCGCACGAGGCTCCAGCGTCACCGCGGTATGGCGACCGAAGGTGATCTCCTCCTCCACCACATGGGCTGCATGCGCGAAGGCGTCATCCACTTTGCCGCTGTCGATCTGGCTGCGGAAGCAGATATTGCTCGCGGTGCCGGGATTGACCAGCGGGCCGCCGGCCTCACGTGCGACGTCGATGTCGACGACAATAGGAAGATCCTCGTAATCGACTTCGATCAGCTCCAGCGCATCCTCGGCAGTCGCACGGTTCTCGGCGACGACGGCGACCACTGCCTGTCCGGCCCAGACCACGCGATCCAGCGGCAGCGGCAGTTGCGGCGCGGAGGTCATGCCCTTGAAATGATCGAGCGTGCCGGTCCAGGGCGTGCAGATCTTTGCGAGATCCGCCCCCGTCGCGACGAGATGCACGCCTTCCAGCGCGCGCGCCTCGTCGGTCCTGATCGAGACGATCTTGGCGTGGGCATGCGGACTGCGCAAGAACGCAGCATAGAGCATGCGCGGCAGACGGAGGTCGCTGACATAGCGCCCGCGCCCGGCGAGCAGGCGCTTGGCATTCGGCCGTGGCAGGGAGCGGCCGATGTAGGAGTTCGGGCGGTCGAGCGAGGTCAGCGGCGCCGTCATCTCGCGCCTCCGGCGCTGCGTGCTTTGGCGACAGCGTCGATGGCATCGACGATGGCTTCATAGCCGGTGCAGCGGCAATAATTGCCCGACAGCGCGTCGCGGATCTGCTCGCGACTCGGTTGTGCCACCTGCGAGAGCAGCTCGTAGGCGTTGATCAGCATGCTTGGCGTGCAGAAGCCGCATTGCAGCGCGTTGCGGCGATGGAATTCGGCCTGGAGGTCGGCGATCGCCCCGCTGTCGGTGAGCCCTTCGATCGTATCGATCCTGGCGCCGTCGGCCTGCACCGCGAACATCAGGCAGGAGTGCACGGCGCGGCCGTCGACCTGCACCAGGCAGGCGCCGCAGGCTCCCATCTCGCAGCCGGCATGCGTGCCCGTCAGCTCGAGCTTGTCGCGCAGGCAATCAACCAGCGTCTCGCGGGGAGCAACCTCGCAGGCGACCTTGCGGCCGTTGACGACGAAGCGGACCCGCACAGTCTCATCGGCCTCGTCCAGCAGGGTTTCGTCAAAGCCTCTCATGCGCCCTCACCGAGACGTCCAAGCAGGCGGCCAAGCAACACGCGGGCGAGGTGCAGGCGCATCGCAGGCGGCACCTCGTCGTTCTCGGGCGGCGCGAGATCACCCGCGAGCGCGGCCTGCGCGGCAGCGATATGTTCCGCATCGAGGCCGAAGCCGATCAAAGCCGCCTCAGCGGCTTTCGCCCGCGTCGGCCTATTGCCGACGGAGAAGAAGGAGATGCGGATGTCGTCGATCCGATCACTCGCGAAAGTCGCGAGCATGCCGCAACCGACCAGCGCATAATCCCCGCGCCGCCGCGCCAGCTCGTCGAACACAAAGCGCTGATCGGCCTTGAACAGCGGAACGTAGATGGCCGTTATCAGTTCGCCGGGCTGCAATGCCGTCTCGAACAGGTCGATGAAGAACTCATCGGCCCTCACGCGCCGCCTGCCCGAGGCACCTGCGATCTCGATCTCGGCATCCAGCGCCAAGGTCATCGCGGGAAATTCGGAGGCCGGGTCGGCCAGCGCGACGCTGCCCCCGAACGTGCCGCGGTTGCGGATCGCGGGATGGGCGACGAAGGGTGCGGCGGCATGCAGCAGCGGAGCAAACTCCGCGATCAGCGGCTCGGTCAGCATCTCGCAGTGGCGCGTCAGTGCGCCGATGCGCAAATAGGCGCCTTCGCGCCCGATGCCGCGCAGCTCGGCAATGTGCGTGATGTCGATCAGCAGCCGCGGCGCCTGCAGCCGCAGCGACAGCGCCGGCACGAGGCTCTGGCCGCCGGCGATGAAACGCGCATCGTCCCCGGCGCGCGCATGAGCGTCCAGCGCCTGGTCGATCGTCGCAGCACGAAAATAGCTGAAAGCCCTCGCCTTCACTGCCGTTTCCTCGAAATCCATCGGCTCATCAGCCGGGAGCCAGATTTGTAACCATCTGGTCTCAAAATCCTGACACGCCGCCGGGAGGCGGTCAACAGGAAATGACCATTTGGTCACAAATGCGCCTTGGGCTATGAAGGCACCGAGACGCACGATTCAGCGACGAAATGGCCCGAAAAGCGCAGAGAACCGCGAAACGACCGGTCCACAAGCGGACCGAGACAGGCAACAAGTCTGCGCCAAAGCGCCGCAACATGCGCGCGGCGGATCGGGAGCGCGCGATCGTGGACGAGGCGATCCGGTTCTTTGCGGAGCGCGGCTTCGAAGGCCAGACCCGCGAGCTCGCCAAGCGCATGGGCATCACGCATTCGGCGATCTACCGTCACTTCCCCAGCAAGGAGGCGCTGATCGAGCGGGTCTACCAGGAAGTCTATCTCAGCCGCTGGTCACCCGATTGGGGGCCGATGATCCGCGACCGCACTTTGCCGCTGGAGGCCCGGCTCACGCGTTTCTATCTCGACTATGTCGAACGCGTGTTCGAGTACAATTGGGTGCGGATCTTCGTGTTCTCCGGCATGAAGTCGTTCGGCATCACCAGCCGCTATCTCGACATCGTCCGCCGCGAGGTCATCGAGCCGGCGGCCGCCGAGCTGCGTCATGAGCTGAAGTTGCCCGACCCAAAAGCTCACCCATTGAGCGAACGCGAGACCGAGCTGTTCTGGGGCCTGCACGGCCGCATCTTCTATCTCGCGATCCGCAAGTTCATTTACGCGACGCCGATCCCGCCCGATCTCGGCGCCATCGTCCGAGACGCCGTCCAGACTTTCATGGACGGCGCGAAGACGACGATGCCAAGACTGGTAAGCAATACGCCCCGGCTCGGCGTTTGACTTCACCCCTTCCAGAGGCAGGGTTATCGCATATGAGAGCTTTTCCCTGCGGCCATCCTTCGAGACGCCCGCTTGAGGCGGGCTCCTCAGGATGAGGGCGCAGTGCGCGGCAGCCGTTTCAACGGGCACTGATGCTGATGAGCCTCATCCTGAGGAGGCGCGTAAGCGCCGTCTCGAAGGACGAGGCGTGCGCGCAAGCCATCACCACAAGTCAAATGCGATAGCCCCGCTTCCAGAGGGGAGAGGTAGAGCTACAGCCATTATGCCAAGCTCGGCAGATCGAGCCCCTTGTCACGGGCGCAGTCGGTCGCGATCTCGTAGCCCGCGTCGGCGTGGCGCATGACGCCGCTGGCCGGGTCGTTCCAGAGCACGCGCTCGATGCGCCTAGCAGCTTCCGGCGTGCCGTCGGCCACGATCACCATGCCGGCGTGCTGGGAATAGCCGATGCCGACGCCGCCGCCGTGATGCAGCGACACCCAGGTCGCGCCGCTGGCGCAATTGAGCAGCGCATTGAGCAGGGGCCAGTCGGAGACTGCGTCCGATCCGTCCTTCATCGCCTCAGTCTCGCGATTGGGGCTCGCCACCGAGCCGCTGTCGAGATGATCGCGGCCGATCACGATGGGAGCCTTCAACTCGCCGCGCGCCACCATCTCGTTGAAGGCGAGGCCGAGGCGATGGCGATCACCGAGGCCGACCCAGCAGATCCGCGCCGGCAGGCCCTGAAACTTGATGCGTTGCTTGGCCATGTCGAGCCAATTGTGCAGATGCCTGTCGTCGGGCATCAGCTCTTTGACCTTGGCATCGGACTTGAAGATATCCTCGGGATCGCCCGAGAGCGCAGCCCAGCGGAACGGTCCGATGCCGCGGCAGAACAAGGGGCGGATATAGGCAGGGACGAAGCCGGGGAAATCGAAGGCATTCTTCAGGCCCATGTCCTGCGCCATCTGGCGGATGTTGTTGCCGTAGTCGAGCGTCGGAATGCCCTGCGCGTGGAAATCCAGCATGGCCTGGACGTGCTCGACCATCGAGGTCTTTGAGGCGCGCTCAACGCCCTTCGGATCGGAGGTGCGCTTGGCCTCCCACTCAGCGAGCGTCCAGCCTTTCGGCAAATATCCGTTGATCGGATCGTGCGCGCTGGTCTGGTCGGTGACGATGTCGGGCTTGACGCCGCGGCGAACGAGCTCCGGGAAGATCTCGGCGGCATTGCCGAGCAGGCCGACCGAGACCGCCTTCTTCGTCTTCGCGGCGTCCGCCATGATCGCGAGCGCCTCGTCGAGCGTTGCGGCCTGGCGATCGAGATAGCCGGTGCGCAGGCGCATCTCGATGCGGCTCGGCTGGCATTCGACCGCGAGCATCGAAGCTCCGGCCATGGTCGCCGCGAGCGGCTGCGCACCGCCCATGCCTCCCAAGCCGGCCGTGAGAATCCATTTGCCGGCGAGGCTGCCGCCGTAATGACGCCGGCCGACCTCGACGAAGGTCTCGTAGGTGCCCTGCACGATGCCCTGGCTGCCGATATAGATCCAGGAGCCCGCCGTCATCTGGCCGTACATCATCAGGCCCTTGCGATCGAGCTCGTTGAAATGGTCGAGCGTTGCCCAATGCGGCACGATGTTGGAATTGGCGATCAGCACCCGCGGTGCGTCGGCATGGGTGCGGAACACACCGACCGGCTTGCCCGACTGGACCAGCAACGTCTGGTCGCCATCAAGCTTGCGCAAGGCCGCAACGATGCGGTCAAAACTCTCCCAGTCGCGCGCGGCGCGGCCGATGCCGCCATAGACGACGAGTTCGCTCGGACGCTCCGCGACGTCAGGGTCGAGATTGTTCATCAGCATGCGCAAGGGCGCTTCCGTCAGCCAGCTCTTGGCGCTGATCTCGCTGCCGCGGGGGGCCCGGATGGTGCGATCATTGTCCAGTCGATGGTTCATGCGGACCTCTTCAGGCGAGTCTCGGAAACGGATCGGTGGGAAGCTGCGCGCGCGCAGCAGCCGGCAGCGCGTCGGCCTCGACCAGCGCCGCGGCCTTGGCGAGATCGCCAGCCATGTAGCGATCTGTACCCAGCGAGGGGACCTGCTCGCGCAAGGCGGCGATGACGGCAGCCAGCGGTGCGCTCGTTGCATGCGGCGCACGCAGCGTGATGCCTTGCGCGGCG
>NZ_JACEGD010000036.1 GCF_016031635.1 Bradyrhizobium diversitatis | reverse complement strand
GGTCACCGACTTGCCGGAGCCGGACTCGCCGACGATGGCGAGCGTCTCGCCCTTGGCCACGGAGATGTCGACGTGCTGCACCGCTTTCACGATGCCGCGACGGGTGGTGAACTCGACGGTGAGGTCCTGAACGTCGAGCAGCGGCTGGGCGGTCATGGACGGCTCCCGTCACTCAAACATTCGAAAACAACCCCATGCACAGTAGAATGGCGACTGAAATCATTGGAGAATTTCCGATGGGCCTTTGCGCGTGAGGGAGGCACCGACCTCTCGCTCCCTCCCCCCTTGTGGGGGAGGGAATGAGAGAGCAGTGCCCTCCTCACATGCACAATCCAGGAGCCCAAACCCAATCATCATCACGTCCTCCGCTGGGGATCGACGATGTCGCGCAGGCCGTCGCCGAGGAGGTTGAAGCAGAACACGGCGATCATCAGCGCGAGGCCGGGGAAGAGCGCGATCCACCATTCCCCTGACACCATGAAGCCGGCGCCCTCCGCGACCATGATGCCCCATTCAGCCGTGGGCGGACGGACGCCGAGACCGATGAAGGACAGGCCCGCGGCATTGAGGATGGCATAGCCCATGGTCAGCGACATCTGCACGATCATGATCGGCATGATGTTCGGCAGGATGTGCACGAGGAGAATGCGGAATTCGCCGTTGCCCGACAGCCGCGCCGCCTGCACGAAGCCGGCATTGCGGCGGACATTGGCTTCGGCACGCGCGACACGGGCGTAGAGCGGGAAGTTCACGATGGCGGTGGCGAGGATGATGTTCTGCACGGTGTTGCCGAGCGCGGCGACGATGCCCATCGCGAGCACGAACAGCGGGAACGCCATGATGGTATCGGCGATGCGGCCGACGATGCGATCGGTCCAGCCGCCGAAGTAACCCGCCGCGATGCCGGCGAGCCCGCCCATCAGGAACACCAGCGCGACGGATGCGACCGCGATGAAGACGTCGAGCCGGGTTGCGACGATGACGCGGCTGAAAATGTCGCGCCCGAGCTGGTCGGTGCCGAACCAGTGCGCCGCCGACGGGGGCTTCAGCGCAGCCGCGGTGTCGGAGGCGAGCGGGTCATACGGCACCACATAGGGGCCGAAGATCGCGGCGGCGAGGATCAGGATCAGCAGCGCGAAGGCGAAGCCCGTGACCTTGTTCTCGCTGAGGACGTAGCGAGTCTGTTCGAGGATCGCGACGAGGCCAGAGGTGCGGGCGGGACCGGCAGGTTCGACGGCAGGCGCAACGGAGCTCATGTGGTCCCCCTAGCCTTCAAGTCTGACGCGCGGATCGATCACGCCATACAAGATGTCGATCACGAGGTTGAGCAGCACGTACATCACCGCCATGGTCAGCACGAAGCCCTGCACCGGCGCGAAGTCCGACGAGATCAGCGCTTCCACCGCATAGGAGCCGATGCCGGGCCAGGCGAAGACTTTCTCCACCAGCACGTTGGCCCCCAGCAGGAACGAGAACACCATGCTGAGCGTGGTGATGACCGGCAGCATCGCGTTGCGGAAGGCGTAGGTGACGATCACGGTAGCGGGCGACAGGCCGCTGGCCCGCGCGGTGCGGACGAATTCGGATGCGAGCACCGCCAGCATCGAGGCGCGCGTCATGCGCGCGATCGGCGCCAGCGAGAAGATCGCGAGCGTCGTCGCCGGCAGGATCAGCTGGCTCAGCGCCGAGCGGAATGCCTCGACGTCGCGCGCGAGCAGAGTGTCGATCAGGTAGAAGCCGGTCACCGTCGGCGGCGCGCTGTAGAACACGTCGAGACGGCCGAGCGGCGCGGGCGACCAGCCCAGCCGGAAGTAGAACACATAGACCAGCACGAGGCCGGTGAAGAACACGGGCAGCGACACGCCGGCCGTCGTGGTGACCCGGCAGAGATGGTCGATCCAGGACCCCGGCCGCGTCGCCGCGAGCACACCGAGCGGGATCGCGATCACAACCGAGACGATGAGGCCGAGCAGCGTCAGCTCGGCCGAGGCCGGCAGGCGATTGCGGATCTCGGTGGCGACGGGCTGGCCGGTCGTGAGCGAGTTGCCGAAATCGCCATGGGCGAGATCGTTGGCATAGCGGAAGAACTGCTCGACCAGCGGCTTGTCGAGGCCGAGTTTCTTGCGGATCTGCTCGACCGCTTCTTTCGTTGCGGCAGGGCCGGCGAAGTACGCCGCAGGGTCGCCCGGCAATGCGCGCGTCAGCAGGAAGGTGACGATGACGACGCCGATCAGCGAGGGAATCGCGAACATCAGGCGCTTGCCGATCATGGTCAGCATGGGGACGACCTCTCGCGCTTTGCTTTGAAACGAGATCGCGCTCCGTGAGCCGCTGCGTTCCCTCCCCCCTTGTGGGGGAGGGCTAGGGAGGGGGGTGGCCCCGGGAGAGGTCGGAGTTCGTGGCTACCCCTCTCCCCAACCCTCCCCCACAAGGGGGGAGGGAGTCTGAAGAGCGTGCTCACCTCACCCATGTCCCCTCACCCCTTCGCCATCGCGCGATAGTCGAGCCTGCGGTGGAACCAGTACTGGTAACCGCTGATGTTCTTCTGCATCGCGACGTTGACGAAGGGCTGATACAGCGGGATGCGCGGCACGTCGGTGAAAGCGAGATCGACGAAGCCCTTCACGTCCTTGTCGTAGGTCGCCGTGTCGCCGGTTGAAGCAGCGGTGCGCGCGCCATCGATCAGCTTGTCCATCTCCGCCGACTTGTAGCTCATGGTGTTGAAGACGGAATTATTGCCGTGATAGCACCAGTAGAAGAAGTATTCGGGATAATCGAGCCAGCCCGAGAACACGTTGGTGAAGAGCGGCATCTCCTTCTTGTTCAGCTCGGTGCGCCAGTTGGCGCCGGGCACCTTGTTGATGGTGGTCTTGATGCCGAGCTGAGCGAGACTCTCCTGCACCAGCACGCAGAGCGGCTCGTTGACACCCGCGAAATTGAGATCGAACGAGATCGTGGTCTCGAAACCGTTGGCATAACCGGCCTCGGCCAGCAGCGCCTTCGCCTTCTCCATGTCGGTATTGTACTTGTGCGGCTGCGGCCAGGCGACTTCGGTCGGCTTGTCCTTCGGCGCACCGAACATGGGATTGCCGAGGCCGAACAGCACGGCGTCCATGATCTTCTGATACGGCATCGCATAGGCGATCGCCTGCCGCACCTTCGGATTGTCGAACGGCGGCTTGGTCACGTTCATGCCGATATACTGGATGCCGTTCGAGAACGGCAGCGACACCACGTTGAGCTTGCCGTTCGCCTTCATCTCCTGGAAATCCTTGAACGGCAGCTCATAGGAGATGTCGGCGTCGCCGCGCTCGAGCAGCGCGCGGCGGTTGCCGGCCTGCGGCACCATGCGCCAGATCACGCGCTTGATCTTCGGCAGGGGACCGCCGACCCAGTCGTCGTTGCGCTCCATCACCACTTCGGTGCCCGCGGTCCATTTCACCACCTTGTAGGCGCCGGAGCCCGCGGTCTGCTGCTTGGTGTATTCGAGACCCCAGGGATCCTTCTCGCTGGCGTTCTTCTTGACCAGCTCGGAATTGACGATGCAGGGCACGATGACGGCAAGATCGGGGATCGTGAGCCTGTCCTTCTTCAGGAAGTCGACGCGCACCGTATGATCGTCGATCACGACGAACTGCTCCGGCTTGGCCAGCGAACCCGCGCTCATCTGGAAAGTCGGGAAGCCGCCGACGCTGACGGCGCGGTCCAGCGACCACTTGACGTCCTTGGCGGTAACAGGCGCGCCGTCGTGGAATTTGGCGTTCTTCTTGAGCTTGAAGGTCACCGACATGTCGTCGATCTTGAAGTCCTCGGCGAGCTCGCCCTTGAACTTGTCGCGATCGTAATAGGGCACGCCACCGGGGCCGCTCTTCATCTCGTGGCTGATCAGGCGGTCGTAGCAATTCCAGGACACCTCGTAGCCGGGCACGTTGGTGCCGACGCCATGGATGTCGAGATTGTTGGGGCCGCCCTCCGAGACGATCAGCAGCGTCTCCGAGCGGGCATCGGCCTTGGCGGAGGAGATCACGGACGGCATGGCCGGAAGCGCCGCTCCGGCGGCCAACCCGGAAACGGATTTGAGGAAATCGCGGCGTTTCATGAAATGGCTCCAACACAACGTTTTGGTTGGAACTGGCTTCGCAAGGTTCGTGCCAGAGCTTAACGAGGTATTACCCGCGGATTAACGTGCTGATTCCAATCACATTCTGCCATTTCTGGCGGAAAGTTGGAGAGAGCGATCACCCCTCGTATTGCATACAAAGAGAGACAATTGCTTAAAATATAGGCCAACAAATGGAGGAGCCCATTCGGAAGGCGATGGCACTAAAATCCTTCAAGCCACGGCGTAACGGTACGATCTCCGCCGTCATTCCGGGGCGATGCGCGGCATCGAGCCCGGAATCCATCGGGCCGCAACATGCGCGGAACAATGGATTCCGGGCTCGCCGCTCCGCGGCGCCCCGGAATGACGGGGGAGGCCGGCGCTCACCCCGCCCAGATCAGCTCCTGCAGCTCAACCAGATCGTCCGCCTTGTCCTGCCAGCCCGCGATGCAGATGTGGCTGTTGAGGTCGCTGGCGCGGTGCAGCAGCATCAAGGCCATCAAGCGGCGCTTGAGCGCGAAATCGAGCTTCGTATAGCCAAAGCCTTCGAGCAGGCTCTTCACCCGGCTCGGCCGTCCCGCCGCCATGAAGGCGGCGGGACCGAGCAGGTCGTAGTCGCGCCATCCCGCGAGCACGTCGCCGAAGTCGAACAGGCCCTTGAGCGACCATTGGCCGTCATCGCAGGCGAGCAGTAAATTCTCGGGGATGTATTCGCCGACCAGGATCACCGGCGGCGCATCCATCGGAATCAGCTGAGCTGCATCGTGGAGGAGATCGTCGAGACCGGCGAGGAATTTCGGCGCAAGGCCGAGACGTGTGTGCCTGGCGCGGCAACCCTGCATCTGCCGGCGCATGACGTCGTCCCAGCGCGGCTCGATCTGCGCGAGCTCTCCAAGAGGGACGCGCTGCACGGAAGCGATGGTCTCGCCGATCTGGCGCAGCACGCGCTCCTTCTGGTCTTCCGGCAGGGACGGCCAGACCTCCGAGCCGAGCGTGCCGGCAAGGCGCGTGATGACGAGATAGGGCCAGCCATCGCGCTCACCTTCGGCGACGATCTCGGGAATCGGCAGATCGAGATGGCCAGCGAGCTGCGTCAGCGAACCGCGCTCGGAGATAAACTGCGCGCGCAAGAGCGGCGGGAAGATTTTCAGGATCAGCGTTTCACCCAGGCCGACCACGAGATTGGTGCCAGTCGCAAACACATGCGGGGCGCTGACATCGAGACCGTGTCCGCGCGCGATGTCGAGCGCGATGGGGAGCCATTGTGAGGGAGCTGAGCGAAAGGCGCGGAGGCTTGCGGCGTCGGTGAGGTGAGGAAGCGTCATCGACATCGCGCGCACAGTAGGTTTGCGCTCGTCATGCCCGGGCTTGGCCCGGGCATCCACGTTCTTCGTGCTGCGTGGCAAGTCGTGGATGGCCGGGACAAGCCCGGCCATGACGCTGTGGAAAGGTCTCGCGCGCCGGTCAACGCCAAGCTTCTATCCTGCTTCTACCTGTCCGGACTGGCGCGTTCGAACTGGCGCAGCAGCTTGTTGCCGCGCTCGACGGCGGAATCCAGTGCGGCTTGCGCGCTCTTCTGGCCGGCAAAGGCCTGCTCCAGCTCGTCCTCGATGGCGCCGCGGATCAGGATGAAGGAGCCGAGCCGGATGCCCTTGGAGCTCTCTGTGGGCGGATGCAGCGTGATCTGCTCGAACGAGATCGCCGAGCCCGGATTGCGCTCGTAGAACCCCTGCGACCGCGTCAGCTCGAAGGCGGCGCGGGTCACAGGCAGATAGCCGGTGTTCTGGTGCCAGGCGGCCTGCACGGCGGGTTGCGACAGATAGGCAAAGAACCGCGCCACGCCCTTGTATTCCTGGCGGGGACGGTCGCGCAGCACCCAAAGCGTGGCGCCGCCGATGATCGAGTTCTGCGGCGCGTCCTTCACGTCGGGCCAGTACGGCATCATACCGTAGCCGATCTCGAATTTCGAATTCGCCTTGATGTCGGCCCGCGTCGCCGAGGAGCCAATGAAGATGCCGCATTCGCCTTTCTGGAAGCGCGGCTCGGCTGATTGACCGCGGCCGCTGTAGTCGAACAGCCCGGTCTTCTGCCACTCCGCGAGCTGGGCAATGTGCTTGACGAGAAGCGGATTGTTGATGGTCAATTCGGCATCAAGCCCGGCAAAGCCGTTCGCCCGCGTCGCCAGGGCCAAATTGTGGAAGGCGGAGAAATTCTCGACATGGATCCAGGACGGCCAGGACGTGGTGAAGCCGCAAGGAGCACCACGGTCGCGCAGGCGCTTCGCGGCCGCCCCCAATTCCGGCCAGGTCTTCGGCGCCGCCTCCGGATCGAGGCCCGCCTCGCGGAACATGGTCTTGTTGTAATAGAGGATCGGGGTCGAGGAATTGAACGGGAAGGACAGCAGATTGCCGGCCGCATCGGTGTAGTAGCCGGAGACCGCGGGCAGGTAGTCGTCCAGCGAGAACGGCTCGCCCTGGTCCCGCATCAGGCTGAACACCGGATAGATCGCGCCCTTGGCCGCAGTCATGGTGGCGGTGGCGACTTCGTTGACCTGGACGATCGCCGGCTGGCTGCGCGAGCGGAAGGCGAAGATCGCGGCCGTCACCGTCTCGGTGTAATTTCCCTTGTAAGCGGGCACGATCCGGTAGTCGGACTGCGAGGCGTTGAAGTCGGAGGCGAGCTTCTCGAGCTGCCGGCCGAGCTCGCCGGACATGGCGTGCCACAGCGCGATGTCCGTGGCGGCACGCGCAGGCGCGGCCAATGAGAGAGCCGCAAGGGCGGCGACGAGCTGCAAAAGGCGCAGTGCTGACATCACGGTGGCTCTTCCCTTGCCGCACGCCGGAAGACGGCTGCCTTGCTTAAGGCGCGGCATTGGCGGTTTCAACCGGGAATGAGCGCCGGCCGCGCCGCACAATTCTGCCCTGCGGAACCGGCGGGATGGCCTTCCCATGACCATCTGTTAGATTGCATTGAACCTTTTCCTTCTACCATAGACTCCACCACTGAGGGGTCGAGTGTGCCAGTGCTGAACCGTGCCGAATCTTCGCGGACCGGGGTGATCTTCGTCGCGCTTCTGCTTACCGTCTGGACGACGGGCGCCGTTGCGCGCGAATTTCGCGCCGCCGACACCCAGGCCGAGAACTACCCGACCGTCCAGGCGCTGCGCTACATGGGCGCCTTGATCGCCGAGCGCAGCGGCGGCCGGCACGAGATCAAGGTGTTCCACTCCCGTCAGCTCGGCGAGGAAAAGGAGACCATCGAGCAAACCCGGGCCGGCGCGATCGACCTCAACCGGACCAACGTGGCGCTGATCGGCAATTTCGTCCCGGCGATGAACGTGCTCGCGATGCCGTTCCTGTTCCGGTCCATCGAGCACATGCAGAACGTGCTGGACGGGCCGATCGGCAGCGAGATCTTGAACAGTTTCGAGCCCTACGGATTCGTGGGACTCTGCTTCTACGATTCGGGCGCGCGGTCGATCTACAATGGCGTCCGCCCGGTCCGAAGCGTCGCAGATCTCCGGGGATTGCGGATCCGGGTGCAGCAGTCGGAGTTGATGAGCCAGATGATGCGCGCGCTCGGCGCCGAACCGGTCGAGCTGCCCTACGGGCAGGTGCTCACCGGGCTTGCCAACCACCTGATCGACGGCGCCGAGAACAACTGGCCATCCTTCGTGACGACGGACCATTACAAGCATGCCGGCCACTACACGCTCACCGAGCACACGATGAGCCCGGAGGTGCTGGTGATCTCGCTGAAGGCCTGGCAGAGCCTGTCGCCGGACGACCGGATCATCTTCAGGGAGGCCGCGCAGCGCTCGAGCCGCTTCATGCGCGAGAAGTGGCGCGACCTCGAGGAGCAGTCGCAGCGCAAGGCGCAGGACGCGGGCGTGACCATCGTCAAGGACATCGACCGCAAGCCGTTCGAGGAGGCGATGGCCGCAATCTACGCCAAGGCCGGACGCGATCCTGCGGCGGCCGCGCTGATCGAACGCATTCGCAAGGTGGAGTGAGGCCTTTTGGCTGCACTTGGACATCACGAACACGCGGACAGGCCGCCCGGCCCGATCGGGCAGCTGCGCGCGCGGCTCGTCGGCGTGCTGCGGGCGGTGCCGATCCGCTGGCGCATCCTGTCGATCGCCGCGCTGAACTCCGCCGTGGTCGTGGTGCTGGTGGCGATGATCTGGAACGGCGCGCAGGTGCTGGGCTCGGCCTGGCACGACGTGCGCCAGGTGCGCGAGTCCGACCGGATCCTGGCGCTGCTCGAAAGCGAGACCGGACGCCTCCAGAACCTGATCCACCGCTACATCAACCAGCCGAGCCCGGACCTGTTCGCCGAGATCCTCCTGCTGCGCGAGGCGGTGCTGGGCACGCTGACCAACCGCGCCGCCAAGGACCCGATGCTGTCGGGCTCGGTCGAGGAGCTGGAGCGCACCACCGATCGCTTCCTCAACGGCTTCGGCGAGCTGCGCAGCGTGCAGGCGACGATCGCCAAGACCTATGAGGAGCAGGTGCAGGGCCCGGCCAGGGACATGGCCGGCCTCTATTCCATCATCGAGGGCGCCACCGGCCATCGCGACGCGCTGATCTGGCCCTCGCTCGGCAAGTCCCGCGAGGCCTTCACCGCGATGCTGGTGGCGGCCAATTCCTACTACCTGTCGCAGTCATCGGGCGCCGCCGACGATGCCCGCCGCAATACCGAGACGATCGAGAAGACCATCCCGGTCATGATCGATCTCGCCGACAACGACCTCCAGAAGATGGCCCTGCGGCGGCTTGCGGCCCGCACCATGGCGCTGCGGGAGGGCTTTGCCAAGCTCTCCGAGCAGCTTGCGAGCCGCACCGAGCTGCTCCGCAACACCATCGACGCCAGCCAGGCCGAGGCGATCGGCGCCATCGACGACCTCTCGAGCAAGATGCGCCAACGCGAGCAGAAGGCGCAGGAGACCTTCGACCGCACGCTGGGAGATATTTCCCGGCGGGTGCTGTCGATCGCGGTCATCTTCCTCGGCATCATCCTCACCGCCGGCGTCTTGATCGCACTGTCGATCCGCCTGCCGCTGCAACAGATCATGACCGCGATGCGTGCGATCACGCTCGGCGACCTCGATCGCGAGGTGCAGGGCACCAAGGCGCGCGACGAGGTCGGCGCCATGGCGCGCGCGGTGGAGGTGTTCCGCGAGAACGCGATCGCCAAGCGCGAGACCGAGGACGAGCTGCGCGCGTCCAAGGAGAAAGCCGAGAGCGCGCTGCTCGAGCTCAATGCCGCGCAGCAGAATTTGATCGATGCCGAACGGCTGGCGGCGCTCGGCGGCCTGGTTGCCGGCGTCGCGCACGAGGTCAACAATCCGATCGGCATCAGCCTCACGGTGGCCTCCAGCCTGGCCCGGCGCACCGAGATCTTCGAGGCCCAGCTCAGGGGCGAGGGCGGCCTGCGCCGGTCGCAGCTGGAGGAATTCGTGCAGTCCTCACGCGACGCCTCGCAGCAGCTGGTCGCCAACCTCCAGCGCGCCGGCGAGCTGATCCAGTCTTTCAAGCAGGTTGCGGTGGATCGCTCGCATATCGAGCGGCGGCAATTCTCGCTCAGCGAAGCCACCGAGCAGATCATCGCCAGCCTGCGCCCGGTGCTGAAGCGGTCGCCGATCACGCTTCAGGTCGACGTGCCCGAAGGGCTGCTGCTCGACGGCTATCCCGGCTCCTACGGCCAGATCCTGACCAACCTGTTCCTCAACGCCGCCAACCACGCCTTCGCCGACGGGCGCGCCGGCACGATCGCGATCTCGGCGCGGCCGCGCGGGACCGACGACATCGAGATCAGCTTCGCCGACGACGGGGCTGGCATGACCCCCGACGTGCAGCGCCAAGCCTTTGACCCTTTCTTTACCACCCGGCGCAATGAAGGCGGCACGGGACTTGGCCTCCATATCGTCTATAACCTCGTCACCCAGCAGCTCGGCGGCCGCATGGTGCTGGAATCCAAGCTGGGACAAGGCACTACTTTTCGCATTATCATGCCCCGGGTCGCCAAGGGCGGCACGCAAAGCACAGAAAGTGACGGATCTTCGCAATGGCCGAACAGGACGATGTCCTCCACCTGATCGACGATACCGGTACCGCGTCGGAGGATAGTAACGCCCGGAAGTGGAAGATCGCCGTCATCGACGACGATCCGGCCGTGCATGACGGCACCCGTTTCGCGCTGTCGGACTACAGCCTCAACGGCCAGAGCCTGGAGATCCTCTCGGCCCATTCCGCAGCGGAAGGCCGCAAGCTGATGGCCGAGCACGGCGACATCGCCGCCGTGCTGCTCGACGTCATCATGGAGACCGACGTCGCCGGCCTCGAACTGGTCGAGTTCATCCGCAACGAGATCAGGAACGAGACCGTGCGCATCATCCTGCGCACCGGCCAGCCCGGCCAGGCGCCGGAGCGGCGCGTGATCGTGCAGTACGACATCAACGACTACAAGGCCAAGACCGAGCTCACCGCCGACAAGCTGTTCACCTCCCTGACCGCGGCGCTGCGCTCCTATCAGCAGCTCGAGCGCATGGTGCAGACGCGGCGCGGGCTGGAGATCATCATCGATGCCGCCTCGACGCTGTACGACTTCAAGTCGATGCAGCGGCTCGCCGAGGGCGTGCTGACCCAGCTCGCCTCGCTGCTCAACGTCGATTGCGCCGGCATCCTGGTCCTGCGCGACAATGGCGGCGTCGACCCCGAGCTCTCGGTGCTCGCCGGCAGCGGCTGCTACAGCCGCTTCATCGGCACCACCACGTCGAAGGCACTCGATCCCGACCTGCGCGAGATGGTCGAGGCCGCGTTCCAGCGCCGCAAGAACGAATTCGCCGACCACCGCAGCGTGATCTATCTGCGCACCGGAAGCGGCCGCGAGGTCGTGGTGCTGCTCCAGGCCGAGCGCGAGCTGTCGGAGACCGACCGGTCGCTGGTCGAGATCTTCTCCAGCCGGCTCTCGATCGCCTTCGACAACGTGATCCTCTACCAGCAGCTGCAGGACGCCAACACCCAGCTCGAGGACCGCGTCGCCCAGCGCACCCGCGCGCTGATGCAGGCCAACCGCCGGCTCTCGGCGCAATGGCTGCGGCTGCAGCGCGCCAACGGCTTCAAGAACGAGATTCTGGGCACCGTCGCGCACGACCTGAAGAATCCGCTCGGGGTCATTCTCGGCCGCACCGAGATGCTGAAGGAGCTGATCTCGACCGGCGCCTCGGAAAGCGGCGTGGCCGCCCAGGTCGACCACATTCGCGACGCCACCAAGCGCCTGACCACGATGGTCGACCATCTGATCTCGGATGCGATGGCCGATGCCTTCGACATCACCATCCGCCGCGAGCCGGTCGACGTCGCCGCGCTGGCCAAGGAGGTTGCCGACGCCAACCAGCCGCTCGCGGTCAACAAGCAGCAGGCGATCAGCGTCACCGCGCCCCCCAACATCGTCACCATGTGCGACACCGACCGCATCCGCGAGGCGATCGACAATCTCATCAGCAACGCAATCAAATACTCTCCGATCGGCGGCAAGATCGACGTGGCCGTCAGCCATGAGGGCAGCGACACCATCGTCCGCGTCAGCGACGAGGGCGCCGGCCTGTCGCCGGAGGATCTCGGCCGCCTGTTCGGCCGGTTCCAGCGGCTGTCGGCAAAGCCGACTGCCGGCGAGAGCTCGACGGGGCTTGGGCTCTCCATCGTCAAGCGTATCATCGACATGCATGGCGGCGAGGTAACCGCCGACAGCGAGGGCCCCGGCAAGGGATCGACCTTCACCATCACCCTCCCCGCGACTGAAACGCCGTGATGGAGAGCCCATGACCCAAAGCCAGCACATCATGATCGTCGACGACGAGGCCCCGGCCCGGGAGATGGTCGGCGATTACCTCAAGATGCACGGCTTCACCGTGACGCTGTGCGACGGCGGCAAGAGCCTGCGCGCCGCGATCCAGGGCAGCATGCCCGACCTCGTCGTGCTCGATCTCAACATGCCCGAGGAAGACGGGCTCTCGATCATTCGCGACCTCAAGAGCCGCATCAACGTGCCGGTGATCATGCTCACGGCGACCGCGAGCCCGATCGATCGCGTCGTCGGACTCGAGCTCGGCGCCGACGATTACGTGGCCAAGCCCTGCGAGCTGCGCGAGCTGATGGCGCGCATCCGCTCGGTGCTGCGGCGGAGCGTGCCGGCCAGGGCAGCAGTGCCCGAGGCGGCGGCGAAATCGGACAAGGAGCAGCTGGTGCGCTTCGGCACCAAATGGCTCGATCTCGAGGCGCAGGCGTTGCGCGACGACGAGGGCAACGAGCATCCGCTGACGGCCTCCGAGTTCGGGCTCCTCAAGGTGTTCGCGGCCAATCCGAAACGCGTGCTGTCGCGCGAGCGCCTGCTGGAATTGGCCAATGCGCGCGACGCCGAGGCCTTCGACCGCGCGGTCGATCTCCGCATCATGCGCATCCGCCGCAAGATCGAGCCCGACCCGGCCAAGCCCGCCGTGATTCGCACCATTCGCGGCGGCGGCTATCTGTTTTCGCCGGCCGGCGAGAAGGCGTAGGGACGTCATTCCGGGGCACCCGCAGGGCGACCCCGGAATCACGGCGCGGGCGGACGACACCGAACGCAACAGCCAGAAATACGTTCCCGGCGCCTCCGCTCAGCCCCAAATCCCCGCCCCCGTATTTTCCGTACATTGAAATTCCACGCCTTTTTGCCCCGAATGTTTCGTCGCGGCCACTGCGACGAAACAATTTGGCGGCGCACGAAACCATTTTCGCCTTTTCGTGCAGACATCCCGAAACGTTGGCTCATTAACACTTCGGCCTAAGGAAACGCCGCTCGGTCGCGGCGCTACGGGGAGCCAAGTCAATGCCGAACGTCATCGCCATCAACGCCCAAGCCAGCCAGAGCATCATCGCCGCTCAGGCGACCTCGGACGACATGCTCCTCGAGAGCATTGCCGACGGCAACCGGACGGCCATGCATATTCTCTATTGCCGACACAATGTGCGGGTGTACCGCTTCATCCTGCGCATCGTGCGCGATGCCACCACGGCGGAAGACCTGGTCAGCCAGGTGTTCCTGGATGTGTGGCGGACCGCCGGCCAATTCCAGGGCCGCTCGCAGGTTTCGACCTGGCTGCTCTCGATCGCCCGCTTCAAGGCGCTGACCGCGATGCGCCAGCGCCGCTTCGAGGACATCGACCAGGAAGATGTGCGCCAGATTGCCGATGGTGCCGACACGCCGGAGACTTCGCTCGACCGCAGCGACACCAGCGCCATCCTGCGCGCCTGCGTGCAGAAGCTGTCGCCTGCGCATCGGGAGATCATCAACCTCGTCTACTATCACGAGAAATCGGTGGAGGAGGTCGGGCAGATCATCGGCATCCCCCAGAGCACGGTGAAGACGCGGATGTTCTATGCCCGCAAGCAACTGGCCGATTTGCTTAAATGTGCCGGCGTCGATCGTTTCGCCGCCTAACTCCAATCAATTCAACGGGGTAGGACCGCATCGCAGGCCCCGCCCCCGGACACGGAAGTGTTACCGCCGACGAAACAATTGAAACAAAGCGCAACATCAGGCGGAAAAACTTCACTCCTATAAAGTCCCCATACGGTTTTCGTTAAACCTCCCAAGGACCTCCAGCGACCCGGACGATGCCCCCGTCCGGGTCGTTTTGTATTTGGGGTGAAGCGGCCTTGTGAGGGCCATGACGACCTCCCCACCGACCGCGCCGTCACGACCGCGTGACGTCGCGTAACGTGCGACGCTCCGGACGCGAACTGCCCTCGTGACCCCATCCACGAGGGCCAATGCTCGACCTCCTCTTCGCCGTCCTTGCCGGCCTCCTTACCGTTGCCGCGCCATGCACGCTGCCGATGCTGCCGATCCTGCTCGGCGCCTCGATCGGGCGCGTCGGGCATCTGCGGCCGGCGATGATCGCGCTTGGCTTCGTCATCTCGTTCTCCGCAGTCGCGCTGCTGCTCGGTGCGATCACGCAGCTGTTCGATTTCGACCCGAACGTGCTGCGCGAAGCCGCATCGATCCTGCTGCTCGGATTCGGCCTGCTGATGCTGTGGCCGGCGCCGTTCGAGTGGCTGTCGGCACGGCTCAATGGCTGGCTCGATCTCGGCAGTTCGAACGGCGCGCAGCGCGAGGGCGCGCTCGGTGGCCTCGTGCTCGGCACCACGCTGGGCCTGGTCTGGACGCCCTGCGCCGGCCCGGTGCTCGGCTCGATCCTGACGCTGGTCGCGACCTCGAAGGATGTTGCCTGGGCCGGCACGCTGCTGGTCGCCTACGCCATCGGCGCGGCGATCCCGATGCTGGCGATCGCCTATGGCGGACAGGCCGCGACCACGCGCGTGCGCAGCCTCGCGCGCATCTCGCCGCGGCTGCAACAGAGCTTTGGCGTCGTCGTGATCGGCTTCGCGGTCGCGGCTTATTTCCAGTACGACACGCTGATCGTGGCGTGGCTCACCCGCTTCTATCCCACCGGCCAGATCGGCCTCTGACCGTCGAAGATTTCACCCGGAGGACGCTTCCATGACTCTCAAACTGCTCGCTGTTTCCGCCGCACTGATCGCCTTCACCGTCACCGGCGCCGTCATCCCCGGCGTCTGCGACGAGGTTTCCCGCGCAAGCCCCGTCCGCGTCGCCGCCGCAAGCCAACAGACTGCGCCCGACTTCACCGGCATCAACAACTGGTTCAACTCGAAACCGCTCAGCATCGCCGACCTCCGCGGCAAGGTCGTGCTGGTCGACTTCTGGACCTATGGCTGCGTCAACTGCGTCAACACGCTGCCGCATGTCACCGGCCTCTATGCCAAGTACAAGGACAAGGGCCTCGTCGTGGTCGGCGTACACACGCCGGAATTCCCGTTCGAGCGGTCGGCCGCGAACGTGCAGGCCGCGCTGAAACGCCACGGCATCACCTATCCGGTGGCGCAGGACAATGATTCCAAGACCTGGAACGCCTATCGCAACCAATATTGGCCGGCGCAGTACATCATCGACCGGAGCGGCAAGATCGTGTTCCAGCACGCCGGCGAAGGCAGCTATGACCAGATCGAGCGCACGGTGGCGAGGCTGCTGAACGTCGACAGCTGACGCCGCGCGGCCGTCGCGGGGCGGGTTTCAGTTGTCGCCCTTGTTGCTTGACTCCACGGACCCGTGCGTGGAGTTTCGCGAGCGATGCAATCAGCCGCCGCAATGGACGACACGACCAGCCATAGCGACATTCGCCTTCGTGAAGGCGCCTCGATCGCGCAGCGGCTGGTGATGTCCGGCTTTGCGGCCGCGGTTGCGCTGTGCTTCACGCCGGGCCTGTTCACGCGCGACATCCTGGAAATCGTGATCTCTGTGGTCGCGCTGCTCGTGGGGGCGGGCTTCGTCGTCGGCATCATGATCGCGCCGGCGGTGGTGTGGATCATCACACCGAGCGAGATTCTGATCGGGCAGCAGCGTCCGTTCGGAAAGCTCCGCACGCGGGTCGTGCCCAAGGACGACATCAGGGAATTGCAGGTTCCCGGCAGCAAGAGGGTGAAAGCGCGTTTCCAGCTGGCCTTCACGCTGGCCTCGGGGGAACGCCTGACGTCCCCGCCGATCTCGGACGTCACGCATGTGCATGACACCGTGACCCGGATCGCCACGCAATTCGGCGTTCCCAATGTCGAGGCACCTCGCAATCCGCTCGATGCCAGCAATCGCGAGATGCATCTCGGCGAACCGATCGAGCCGTTTCCGGCGCGGGACATCTACATCGTGGCACTGATCGCGGTCGTTGTGAGCGCCGTTCCCTATGCCTACAAGCTCTGGCGCGGCCTGCCGCCGGGCCCGATCGACATCGCGCTGTTGCCCGTCGGCGCGATCGCGGCGTTCGTCGTCTACAGATACGCCAACCTGGTCACCGGTGCCTTCTGGATCATCCGGCCGGCCGACATTCGCATCGAGCGCCTATGGGGCGATGGCAGCCTGCGCGCCGACCATATCGAGGGACGCGACGTGAAGACGATCTCCGTCGAGCGCCGCGGCCGGTCCGAGGACGAGCACTGCATCGTCGTGATCCGGTTGCACTCGAGGCGGCGATTTCGCAGCCCCCGCATCGGGTCGCGTGCCGAGGCGCGCGCCGTGGCGGTCGAGATCGTTCGGCGCCTCGGAATTGCGGCGGAGAGCAACAAGATTTAGCTGGCATTCAGTGCCACTTGTCGAAGCTTGACGTTTCGGCGAACTCGGTCTGAGCCTCTCCCGCTTGCGGGAGAGGTCGCGCCGAAGGCGCGGGTGAGGGTTCTATCCTCTGGGGGAGCGTCCCGTTGTTGAGAAACCCTCTCCCCAACCCTCCCCCGCAAGCGGGGGAGGGAGCCGACTACCACCGCCGCGACAATCACTGCTTTTCGCGCCATCCCCTGTTCGTGGCATTGCTCCGGCCCGTCAAAAAGCCAAAGTATTCTCGTGACATACCAGGGCGGCGCGCCATCAACTTGCCATGAACTTGCCCCTCAGGTTTGATGGTTCATGATTGATTTGCGCTGTGGCAGCGGGGAGAGCTTTACATGACGGATTTTCGTCGCCTGACCGGGATGTTTGTGGCTGCGATGGGACTGATCCTGTCCGCGCCGCAGGCCTTCGCCCAGCAGCCGGACCGCGGGGACGAGCCGGGCCTGATCGCCGATGACGGCTACCAGCTCGATCCGGAATGGCAGAAGCAGGTGGTCTACTTCCGCACCACCGAGCCGCCCGGAACGATCATCGTCTCGACTGCAGAACGGCACCTCTATCTGGTGCAGCCTGGCGGGCGCGCGATCCGCTATGGCATCGGCGTCGGCCGCGACGGTTTCCAGTGGCAGGGGCTGGTGACCATCACCAACAAGAAGGAATGGCCGGACTGGACGCCGCCGCCGGAGATGATCCAGCGCCAGCCCTATCTGCCGCGCTTCATGGCCGGCGGCCCCGGCAATCCGTTGGGGGCCCGTGCCATGTATCTCGGCACCACCGTCTACCGCATCCACGGCACCAACCGCCCCGACACGATCGGCACCAAGGTGTCTTCCGGCTGCTTCCGCCTCGTCAACAATGACGTTGCCGATCTCTATGATCGCGTTCCTGTTGGCACCAAGGTGGTCATCCGGCAGAAGCCCGAGCTTTAGAGCTTATGGTTCGAGCATGATCTTTTCGGACGGCCGCTTCGCGCTTCGCGCTCACGCGGCCCTCCGGATCTGGATCATGCTCTCCGTCCTCGCCTGATTCCTTTTCCCGGTTTTTCGAGAGAACAACATGATGCGCACTTTTCGTGGCGGCCTGCTGATCGGGCTTGCCGTCGCCGTGCTGGTCGCCGTCCTGGCCATCATCTATGAATTCTACGACACCCGCACCTTGAAGCGCACCGTTCGCCGGGGCGAAGTGCTGTGCGGCGTCAACAAGGGCCTGCCGGGCTTCTCGATCCCCGACGACAAGGGCAACTGGACCGGCTTCGACGTCGATTTCTGTCGCGCGGTCGCCGCCGCGATCTTCGACGATCCGGGCAAGGCGAAATTCGTTCCGCTCGACGCCAATGAGCGTTTCAAGGAGCTGCAGAGCCGCAAGGTGGACATCCTCTCGCGCAACACGACCTGGAGCATGGCGCGCGAGCTCGACTACGACCTGTATTTTCCGGCGGTGGCCTATTACGACGGCGTCGGCTTCATGGTGCCGCGCACGCGCAACAAGGAGACTTCGTTGGACCTGACCGGCAGCAAGGTCTGCGTGCAGAGCGGAACCACGACGACACTCAACGTCGCCGATTACTTCCGCATCAACAACATGAAGTATGAAGAGGTGAAGTTCGATAACCTCAACGATGTCGTGAAAGCCTACGACACCGGCAGGTGCGACACGCTCTCGGCTGACGTCTCCCAGCTCTATGCGCTGCGGCTGAACCTCACGAAACCCGGCGACCACATGATCCTGCCGGACATGATCTCCAAGGAGCCGCTCGCCCCCGTCGTGCGTCAGCGCGACGACGACTGGATGATGATCGTGAAGTGGACGCTGTACGCCATGATCAACGCCGAGGAGCTCGGCGTCACCTCGGAGAACATCGACGAGGCCCTGAAGTCGAAGAAGCCGGAAGTGATGCGCCTCGTCGGCACCGAAGGCCGTTACGGCGAGCAGCTCGGCCTCACCAAGGACTGGGCGGCGCGCATCATCCGCCACGTCGGCAATTACGGCGAGATGTATGACCGAAACATCGGCGAGAAGTCCAAGCTGAAGATCCCCCGCGGCATGAACCAGCTGTGGAACGCGGGCGGCGTGCAGTACGCACCGCCGATGCGGTAGGGCGGTCTAACGTCCGTCATTGCGAGCTTGAGCCAAGGCTCACGCTTCGCTCTCAATCGTCATGTCCGGGCTCGTCCCGGGCATCCACGTTTTTGGGCACCGCAAGACCGTGGATGGCCGGGACAAGCCCGGCCATGACGGCTTGCATTACTGCCGTAGCCCGCATGAGCGAAGCGATATGCGGGGCCGGTGCCCGCGACATTCCCGGATGTCGCTACGCTCATCCGGGCTACGGGATCAATACCCCCGCGCCCTCGCCAGCTGCTCGGTGTGGTAGTTCGCATCGCCGAACAATTCCTCGCACACCCGCGCGCGCTTCATGAAGAAGCCGATGTCGAACTGGTCGGTCATGCCCATGCCGCCATGCATCTGCACGCCTTCCTGCACCGCGCGCGTGGCGGTGGTACCGGCCCGTGCCTTGGCCACGGCGACGGCGGGTGCGGCCGTGGCGACGTCGGCATCCAGGGCCTGCAGCGCCTTCATCACTGCGGCGCGGGTGATCTCGATGTCGACATAGAGCTCGGCGGCGCGGTGCTGGAGGGCCTGGAATTCGCCGATCAGCTTGCCGAACTGCTTGCGGCTCTTGAGGTACTCGACGGTGCGGCCAAACACCTCCTCGCTGAGGCCGACCATTTCGGCGGCGACCGCCCCGCGGCCGATATCGAGCACGCCATCGAGCAGGCCGGCCGCCTGATCGACCTCGCCGAGCACGCTATCGGCATTGACCTCGACATTGGCGAATTCGATCCGCGCTGCATTGTGCGCATCGACCATGATGGTGCGCTCGATCGCGACGCCCTTCGCCGCAGGGTTCACCAGGAACAGCGTCAACCCCTCACGCTCGCCGGCGGCGCCCGTCGTGCGCGCGGCGACGATCAGGAGATCGGCGACGTGACCGTCGACCACCAGCGCCTTGGCACCGCTGAGCTTGAACCCGTTGCCGGCGCGCACGGCCTGCAAGCCGGTGTGGAGCGGACGGTGCTTGGCGCCCTCGTCGATTGCGAGCGTTGCGAGCAGCGACCCGCTTGCGATCTTCGGCAGATATTCCGATCTCTGCGCGGAATTGCCGCCGCGGTTCAGCGCCGAGGCCGCGACCACGCTGGTGGCGAGGAAGGGCGATGGCATCAGGGTGCGGCCGATCTCCTCCATGACGACGCCAGCTTCGACATGGCCGAGGCCACTGCCGCCGAACTCTTCCGGCACGAGTAGACCGGCAAAACCCATCTCGGCAAAGGAATGCCAGAGCTCCTTGGAGAAGCCGGTGCGATCATTGCTGTCGCGCAAGTGACGCAGGTGCGACACCGGCGCCTTGTCGCTGATCAGCCCGCGCGCGCTGTCGCGGAGCATCGATTGTTCTTCGGTGAGGACGAGGGCCATGTGTGTGTTTCCGATTCGAAAATCTATCTGTGTCGTCATTCCGGGATGGCCCACTAAACTCGGGTTTACCCGAGTTTGGCTTCCCTTATTGCCCAAGTCGGCAACAGCCGACTTGGGTGGGCCAGGCCCGGAATCCATAACCACGATCGGGAGTATGGATTCTCAGATGCGCAATTGCGCATCTTAGCTCGCGCTACGCGCGCCCCGGAATGACGGGTGGTGAGAGCGTGTTCACGCCCCCGGCAAATCCAGGATGCGCTTGGCGACGATGCCGAGCATGACCTCGGACGTGCCGCCCTCGATCGAGTTGGCCTTGGTGCGCAGCCAGGCGCGAGGGCGCGCGCCCTGCCTGGAGCGCTCGCTCTCCCATTCCAGCGCATCGACGCCGCCGGCCGACATCAGGATCTCGTGGCGGCGCTTGTTGAGCTCGGTGCCGTAGTACTTCATCGCCGACGAGAACGCCGGATGCGCCTGCCCGGCCTTGGCGAGATCGACCGCGCGTTCGGCGCAGGCAGCCAGCGCTGCTTCATCGACGTCGAAGCGCGCGATCTGGCCGCGCAGCATGGCATCGTCGAGCCGCCCCAGCGCATCGGTGCCGACCGAGTCCGCCGCGATCTGGCCGAGCGGCCGGCCGACGCCGCGCTCGCCCATCCCTGAGATCATCGCGCGCTCGTGCTGGAGCAGATATTTCGCGACGTCCCAGCCGCGGTTGACGGTGCCGACCACATGCGACCTCGGCACGCGGACATTGTCGAAGAAGGTCTCGCAGAACGGCGAATAACCGGAGATCAAAAGGATCGGCTTGGTCGAGACGCCCTTCGAGGTCATGTCGAACAGGATGAAGCTGATGCCATCATGCTTCTTCGCAGCGGGATCGGTGCGCACCAGGCAGAAGATCCAGTCGGCATAGTTGGCGTAGGAGGTCCAGATCTTCTGGCCGTTGATGATGAAGTCGTCGCCGTCGCTCTCGGCGCGGGTCTGGAGCGAAGCGAGATCGGAGCCGGCGTTCGGCTCGGAATAGCCCTGGCACCAGCGGATCTCGCCCGCCGCGATCTTCGGCAGGTGCTCCTTCTTCTGGGCGTCGTTGCCGTACTTCAAGAGCGCCGGCCCGAGCATCCAGATGCCGAAGCTCGACAGCGGCGGGCGCGCGCCGATCCGCGCCATCTCGGCGCGCAGCACCTTGTGCTCGGCCGCGCTCAGGCCGCCGCCGCCATATTCCTTCGGCCAATCAGGGACGGTCCAGCCCTTGTCGCGCATCCGCTCGAACCAGATGCGCTGCGGCTCGGACGAGAATTTTGCGTTGCGTCCGCCCCAGAACACGTCGGCATCCGACGTCGCGGGCTTGCGCATCTCCGGCGGGCAATTGGCTTCCAGCCAGGCGCGCGTCTCGTTGCGGAATGTTTCGAGATCGGCGGTCTCAGTGTCGCTCATGGTCGTTTCCATCAATCAAAAAGACTTGTTGGGCGCGACTCTGGGCCAAGCCCCCGCGGAATTCAACCACTTCGGCGAGCCGCAGTCGGCTATAGTCGCGGCACGACGGTGCTTGAAAACAAAGAGGAAACGACAATGCGCCTGAAGCTTCTTTCGCCTGGCGAAATGAACGAGAACCAGCGGCAGACCTATGACGAATCGATTGCCGGCAAGCGCGGCAAGCCGCCGGCGCCGATGATGGCCTGGCTCAACAGCCCGGAGATGGCGCGTCACGCGACGCGGCTCGGCGAAGTCATGCGCTTCGACACGATATTCCCGGCAAAGCTCTCGGAGATCGCGATCCTGGTGACAGCGCGGCACTGGACCGCGCATTACGAATGGTACGCGCACAAGCGCCTAGCACTTGCGGGCGGCATGAAGGGCGAGATCATCGACGCGATCCGCGACCGCCGCACGCCCGACTTCGACGACCCCAAGGGGAAGATGATCTACGACGTCGCGAAGTCGCTGCACGAGGGCCACGGCGTCGAGAAGGGGCTGTACGACGAGGCGGTGAAGCTGCTCGGTGAGCGCGGCGTCGTCGAGGTGATCGGGCTGTGCGGCTATTACACGCTGGTATCGATGACGCTGAACACGTTCGAGTTCGGCCTGCCCGAGGGCGAGGTGTCGGAGCTGGCTTAGAGCGTGATGTGATCAGGCCTGATTGCGGCAAGGGAAGTGCGCTCCCTCTCCCGCTTGCGGGAGAGGGTTGGGGAGAGGGTGTTTCCGCGATGGGACAATCCCCAAGAGGAGAAAGCCCTCTCCCGGCACGCGGGACGATGCTGCGCGTCGCCCGGACGCGCCGACCTCTCCCGCGAGCGGGAGAGGTGAACAACCGACCGTGGACTCGATTCAACCTAAAGCAATTGCGCTCCAGTTTCCCATTCGGAAACGATGGGTTTCGAGATGAGCAATGGCGCTGTCCCGAGCCCCGCCCTATGTGGAGCTCAGCAACGGAGCATTTCCATGTCGCAAAGCCCCGCCGTCGCTGCCGGCACCAGGATCGGCCACGTCCACCTCAAGGTCGCCGATCTCGATCGCGCGCTCGGGTTCTATTGCGGCGTGCTCGGCTTCGAGCTGATGCAGCGCATGGGCTCGGGCGCGGCCTTCATCTCGGCCGGCGGCTATCACCACCACATCGGGCTCAACACCTGGGAGAGCAAGGGCGGCTCGCCGCCGCCGCCTGATGCGACCGGGCTGTTTCACACCGCGATCCTCTACCCGACGCGGCCGGCGCTGGCCGATGCGCTGCATCGGGTGCTCACGGCCGGCATTGCGCTGGATGGTGCCAGCGATCACGGCGTCAGCGAGGCGCTGTATCTGCGCGATCCCGACCAGAACGGCGTCGAACTGTACTGGGACAGGCCCAGGGAGCAATGGCCGGTCGGGCCGGACGGGAAGCTGGCGATGTTCACCAAGCGGCTGGATGTGGAGGCGTTGCTGAAGCAGCGGGAGGGTTAAGCCCCGCGCTCTCCCCACGTCATTGCGAGCGCAGCGAAGCAATCCAGAATCTTTCCGCGGAGGCAGTCTGGATTGCTTCGCTGCGCTCGCAATGACGGAGTATGTTGAAGCGCCATCGCGCGTCTATGTCATCTTCGCCCGTGGCCTCCCCCGCACCATGATCAGCGCCGCGGCTATCACCTCCAGCGCGATGCAGAGATAGAATGGCAGCGCGTAGCCACCGGAGAGATCGCGCAAGGCCCCGACGACGCCCGGGCCGAACGCGTAGGTCACCTGGTTGATCGCGGTATTCAAGCTGATCAGCACGCCGAACGCGGCGCTGTCGAACTCCTGCTGCACGATCAGCGACGGCAGCGTGATCAGGTTGCCGACCGAGAAGCCGAACACCGCGCAGGCCGCGATCAGCACATAGTCATCGTGCAGATTGATGACGACGAGAAGCGCAGCCGCCTGGCTGAGGAACGACAGCGCGGAGGCAAGGCGCTGGTTGAGGCGGTCGATCACCAGCGAGAACAGCACGCGGCCGACCACGGCCATCGCCGTCAGCACGGCGACGGCGACGGCGGCGCGCTCGCGACCGATTACGGGGTCGAGGAACGAAATCAGGTGTACGATGAAGCCGACCTGGGCGAACAGCACCAGGGCAAAGGCGATTGTCACCGTGAGGAAGCCGACGTCACGCAGCGCCCACGCGCGGATCTGCGTCGATGATTGCGGCTTCGCCTTCGCCGCCGCGTGCCAGCCATGGCGATCGGGCGGACGGCCGACGAGGAGCAGGATGACCGGCAACAGCAACACCAGCATGGCGCCGGCAGCGGCATACATCGCGCCGGCAAAGCCGACTTGCCCGATCAGCGTCACCAGCAGCGGCACGCCGACGATGCCGCCGAAGCTTGCGCCGTTCAGTGCCAGGCTGATCGCCATGCCGCGCTTGTGGTCGAACCACAGGCTGATCGTGTTGGTGATCATGGCGAGACTGGTGCCGGCCCAGCCGAACGCGAGCACGGCGTTCGCGAGATAGAGCTGCCAGGGCTCACGCACCGCGCCGATCGCGACCGCGGCCGCCGCCATCGCCAGCGTGCCGGCAATCAGGCAGATACGCGGGCCGTATGTCCGCACGGCTTCGCCGACGAAGACGACCAGCAGCGCGCCGAACAGATAGAAGAACGTCGTCCCTGCGGAGATCAGCGTCGTTGGCCAGCCCCGCGCGCGCTGGAGTTCGGCGACATAGACGCTCTGGCCGTAGAAGCCGAGACCCCAGCCGAAGGTGGCGAGCAGGAAGCAGACCGCAACGATACGCCAGCCTTCGTAGCGGGGGGAGGATTCGTCGATCGTGGCGGGCCTTGATGTGTCCACTCGTTCTTCTCGTTATCGCCTCTTCCGTCATTCCGGGGCGCCCGAAGGACGAACCCGGAATCTCGAGATTCCGGGTTCGATGCTGCGCATCGCCCCGGAATGACGGCAAGAACTGAAACACGCGCCGGCCAGGGACAAACCCGGCCATGACGACATCTAACTAACCCTCACCGGAAAATCACTTCGACGGCGATCGAAGCATCAACGCTGCTGACAGCCTCCCGCCATCAGACAGCATCCGGAAACTCGCCCATGGCCGCATCCAGCCGCGCCCTGCGGCGGCGCGCCCAGGAGACCAGCGAGAGCACGGCAAGGCCCAGCACGACGGGCGGGAACACCACCAGGTTCACCGCCGACCAGCCGTAATTGGCGAGCAGCTGGCCGGAGGAGAACGAGCCGATCGCCATCATGCCGAACACCAGGAAATCGTTGAAGGCCTGCACCTTGTTGCGCTCCTGCGGCCGGTGCGTCTCCAGCACCAGCGCGGAGGCGCCGATGAAGGAGAAATTCCAGCCGACGCCGAGCACGACCAGCGTGGCCCAGAAATGCATCGCGGTGAGGCCGGAGAGGCCGATACCGGCGGCGCCGGCTTCCAGCAGCAGGCCGGCGGCCACGATTCTGGGCGCACCGAAGCGGGCGATCAGCGTGCCCGTGAAGAAGCTCGGTCCGTACATCGCGACGATGTGCCATTGCAGGCCGAAATTGGAATCGGACACGCTGAGGCCGCACAGCTTCATGGCGAGCGGCGCCGAGGTCATCACCAGGTTCATCATGGGATAGGCGATGACGCCGCACAGCGCCGCCGCGATGAAGCGCGGCTGGGTCACGATGGTGAGCAGCGGCCGGCCGCCGTGCAGATCGGCCGGCGCGGGCTTGGGCATGTCGACGCCGGCGACGATGCCCATCGCGACCAGCGCGACGGCGGCCTGCACCAGGAAGCTGAAGGCAAACAGATAGGGCTGCCAGACGTCCATGGTCCATTGCACGAGCTGCGGACCGAGCACGCCGGCGAACACGCCGCCCGCCATCACCCACGACACCGCCTTGGGCCGATAGGCCGCACTGGCGCCATCGGCGGCTGCGAAGCGATAGGACTGCGCCACGGCGCCGTAGAGGCCGCCCAGGAAGGTCGCGACACAGAACAGTGCGAACGAGCCGTGCAGGATCGCGACCGAGCCGAGCAGGCCGGTGAGCGTGCCGAGGCCCGTGCCGATGACGAAAGCCGCGCGGCGACCGAAGCGGCGCGAGATCGCGCCGGTCGGCAGTGTGCCCGCAGCGAGCCCCACCACATACATAGAGATCGGCACGGTCGCGAACGACATGTCGGGCGCGAGCGTGGCGCCGACGATCGCGCCGGTGGCGAAGATGACGGCCGAGTTGGCGCCGGTCAGCGCCTGCCCGGCGGCAAGGCGGATAACATTGGCACGCGCGCGGGCATCGTCGGCGATCTCATCGACAGCAGTTACGTCCAGCATCGGCACTTCCGCCCCAAGGGGCTTTTTAGGCTTTCAAGGGGCCTTGTTGATTCCCGGCACTATGGAGGGGCGCGGAAGGGCAGACAACCGGCGCAAACGGGCGCAGGCCATGCCTCTGACGCAATCGAACGGATGATAACGGACCGCGCCCTTGACGGCTTGCGCTCGATCAAATCCTATCCGCCGCGAGTTTTTGGAGTTTCGCTCATGTCCGTCGATGACAGGCCCACGATCAGCGCTCCCGACGACGATCCCTGGCTGTGGCTGGAGGAGATCGAGGGCACGCAGGCGCTGGATTTCGTGGAGCGGCAGAACAGCCTGACGCTGGCCGCGTTCGGCGGAGCGGCTTTCGCGCGCGACCGCGATCTGCTTGCCGCAATCTACGACCGGCCGGACAACATTCCCTATGTCAGCCGGCGCGGCAACGATCTGCACAACCTCTGGAAGGACGCCAGCAACCCGCGCGGCCTGTGGCGGCGCACGACGCTGGCGGAATTTCGCAAGGCCGATCCGGCATGGGAGACCATGCTGGATATCGACCGGCTCGCTGCGAGCGAAGGCGAGGACTGGCTGCTCGGCGGGATCGCCACGATGCCGGGAAGCTCGCGGGCGATCCTGAGCCTGTCGCGCGGCGGCAGCGACGCCGTCACGCTTCGCGAGTTCGACCTCGCCACGAAGAGCTTCGTGGCGGACGGCTTCACGCTGCCGGAGGCCAAGGGCAGCGTCGACTGGCTCGATGCCGACACGCTGCTGCTGTCGAGCGCGCACGGCGAGGGCATGGCGACGAGCTCGGGATATGCGCGGACGGTTCGCCTGTGGCGGCGAGGCCAGCCTGTCGATCAGGCGCAGGTGATCATCGAGACCGCGGCCGATCACATGACGATCTATGGCAGCGCCGACGACACCGGCGCGGCGCCGCGGGTGTGGATCGTCGACCAGATCGACTTCTTCAATCACGCGATCCGGCTGCGCGATGCGGCGGGCACGACGACGAAGCTCGATCTGCCGACCGGCATCTGGATGCAGGCGCATGGCGACTGGTTCGCGATGAAGCTGCGCAAGGACTGGACGGTCGCTGGTCGGACCCATGTCACCGACACCGTGCTCGGCATCTCGCTTTCGGCGTTCCTGGCCGGCAGCCGCGATTTTGTCGTCCTGTTCGAGCCCGCACCGCGACGCGCGCTGCAAGGGTTGTTCTGGGCCGCCGGCAAGTTGGTGATGTCGATCCTCGACGAGCTCAAGCCGCGCTTCGAGATCTGCACGCCATCCGCCACGAGCTGGAGCCGCGAGACGCTTCGCGGCCTGCCGGGAATCGGCGTCGTCGACGTCTGGCCGCTCGATCGCCATGCCTCCGAAAGCAACGGCGATCTGCTCGCCAATGTGCAGGATCCGCTGAGGCCGCCGTCGCTGCTGCTGATCGAGCGCAGTATCGCAAGCCCGATCGTGCTGAAGCAGGCGCCGAAGACGTTCACCGCCGACGGTCTCGTGGTGACCCAGCACGAGGCGATCTCTGTTGACGGCGAGCGAATTCCCTATGTGCAGACCGGGCCCGCCGGGGAGACCGGCGATGCGCCGGTCTATATGAGTGCCTATGGCGGCTTCGGACTTGCCGTGAAGCCGTACTACAATGCCTCGCTCGGCAAGCTGTGGCTGGAGCGCGGCGGCACGACGGTGCAGGCGAATTTGCGTGGCGGCGGCGAGTTCGGCACACGCTGGCACGATGCCGGACGGCTGGCCGGCAAGAAGCTGTCGCATGACGATTTCGCCGCGGTGGCCGCCGATCTCGTGCGGCGCGGCGTGACGCAGCCGAAGCGCATCGCGGCGCAGGGCGGATCGAACGGCGGTATCCTCATCACCAACATGCTGGTGCGCTACCCCGAGCGCTTCGGCGCGCTGTTCTGCACCATCCCGCTGATCGACATGCGCCGCTACACGAAGCTGCTCGCGGGCGCGAGCTGGATCGCGGAATATGGCGACCCCGACAAGCCCGAGGAATGGGAGTGGCTGAAGACCTACTCCGCCTATCACAACGTGAAGGCCGGGCAGGCCTATCCGCCGATCCTGATCGCGACCACGCGGCGCGACGACCGCGTCCATCCCGGCCATGCCCGCAAGATGGCCGCCAAGCTCCAGGCGATGGGCTTTGAAGCCTGGTTCTACGAGCCGGCTGCCGGCGGCCACGGCTACGGCAAGGACAACAAGGAGCGCGCCGGCTTCGAGGTGCTGGGTTTTCGGTTTCTGAAGGAGAGGATCGGGTGGAAGGATGAAGGCTAGCGTGGGTGCGCTGACGTCTCCACATCGTCATGGCCGGGCTTGACCCGGCCATCCACGCCTTGCCCTCCGGCACAAAGAACGTGGATGCCCGGGACAAGCCCGGGCATGACGACCTCCTAGCCTCGCGCAAACACCAGCGTCAGATTGTTCGCAGGCATCTCGATCGTATCGACGAGGCGAAGGCCTGCCGCCTTTGCGAGCTTCTCGACATCGCTGATATCGCGCACGCCCCAATCGGGATTGCCTTCGCGCAAGGAGGTGTCGAACACCGCATTGCTGAGCGCGGTGTGCTTGCCGTCGCGCTTGAAGGGGCCGTAGAGGAACAGCTTGCCGTCGGCGCGCAGGTATCGGCCGGCGCCGGCGAACAGGCCTTCGGCCACGGCCCAGGGCGCGATGTGAATGACGTTGGCGCAGAACACGGCGGCAAGGCTCGTCGGCGCCTGCCCGCTCTTCATCTCGGGACACCAGTCGGGATCGGTCAGATCGATCCGCAGGGGCGAGCGGATGTTCGGCAGGCCCGCATGCACGCGCCAGGCTTCGATGCTCTTGAGATGGCGCTGGTTGAGGTCGCTCGGCCACCAGATCAGATCGGGCGCGTGGCGCGCGAAATGAACCACGTGCTGGCCGGTTCCGCTGCCGAGTTCCACCACATTGCCGGTGCAGCCCGCGAGATACTTTTCCAGCGCGGCCCAGATCGGTTCGTGGTTGCGATGAAAGGCCGGCGCATCGAGCCGGCCATCCGGCTCGACCCGTCCGCCATCCCTGCCAAATTCGACGACATATTCAGCCAAGTGACGTCCCCAATAATGTGAAACAGAAAACACGGTTTCAGGGCCAGAACGGCCGCGAGAATAATTTGCTAATTCCAGTCGATCCGATGAACGAACTATCTCATCGGTTGCAATGCGCGGGATATTAACTCCATTTTGCCGCGTGCATAGTCTTGATTGTCAGGCTCTCGCCTTTGTGCTTTTGAACCATTCCGCAAACGACATCATCGACATACCGCTCCGGACGATGCCTTGACCGTCTTTCCTTGCAAGCCCGCCCTGCTGATTGCGCTGGCCCTTATCGCCGGCACGGCCCCGGCACGGGCGCAGTCCAACGTGGCCGCGGGCGAGAAGCTCGCCTTCGACCGCGGCAAGGGCAATTGCCTGACCTGCCACGTCATCAAGGGCGGCGACCTGCCGGGAACGATCGGGCCGGAACTGAAGGACATTAAGGCAAAATACCCCGATCGCGACGAGCTGTTCGCCATCATCTTCGACGAGACCAAGCGCAATCCGCAAACCATGATGCCGCCGTTCGGCCGGAACCGGATTTTGACCGAACAGGAGATCAACGCGATCGTTGATTTCCTGCAGACCCTGTAACGGCCGGCTGCCCAGGAGACTTGAGATGACCACGACCACCGGCGCTCATCCGACGCGGCGCCTGATCCTTCAGGGCGCAGCCTCCGTCGCGCTGCTCGGCCTCGGCAATCTGCCGTTCGGCGCCGCTCCCGCGCGCGCCGCGGCCAACGACAAATATCCGGAAGAGGCGTTCAAGCAGAAGAACGAGGCCGACGCGATCAAGGCCCTCTATGGCAGGACCGCGGAGCCGTCCGACAAGGTCAAGCTCGACGCGCCGGAGATCGCCGAGAACGGCGGCGTGGTGCCGATCTCGGTGACGACGTCACTCGACAAGGTGACCTCGATCTCGTTCTTCGTGGCCGAGAACCCGAACGCGCTCGCGGCAAGCTACAGGATTCCCGAGGGCACGATCCCTGCCGTCGCCAACCGGCTGAAGATGGCCAAGACCACCAGATTGACCGCGATCGTGGAAGCCGACGGCAAGCTCTACAGCGCGACCAAAGAGGTCAAGGTCACCGTCGGCGGTTGCGGCGGTTAAGCGAGGCATTTCGACATGGCATCCAGCATTCGCGTGCGCGCGACATCCAATGGCGACATCACCGAGGTGCAGACGCTGATCCAGCACCCCATGGACACCGGCCTGGTCAAGGATTCCAAGGGCGAGCCGATTCCGGCGCACTTCATCCAGGAGCTGAAGTTCGAATGTAACGGCAGGGACGTCTTCGTCGCCGATTGGGGCACTGCGGTCTCCAAGGACCCCTACGTCAAGTTCAGCTTCAAGGGCGCCAAGAAGGGCGACGAGCTCAAGATCTCCTGGACCGACAACAAGGGTGCGTCGGATACGACGACCGCGAAGATCGCGTGATGAAACAGCGCGCCACTGTTCTGCTCGGCTCAGCCTTCGTCGCACTCGCGGCGCTCGCTTTCGCCGCAACGCGCGTCATCGCAGCGGACAAGGTCGATCCCGTCGCCGATGCCAAGGCGTTCCAGAATTTTTTCTTCCAGAAGTTTCCGAACGTGAAGCACGAGGACTTCGTCAACGGTCCTTATTCCATGAACGAGGATATGAAGCGGCAGTGGCAGGAGAAGGAGGAATTCCCGCCCTACGAGTTCGCGCTCGATGCCGGCAAGGAGATGTTCTCGACCCCGTTCAAGAACGGCAAGACCTACGCCGACTGCTTCCCGAACGGCGGCATCGGCATCCGCCAGAACTATCCCTATTTCGACGAGAAGGAAGGCAAGGTCGTCACGCTGGAGCTCGCACTCAACCGCTGCCGCGAGGCCAATGGCGAAGCGCCCTATTCCTACGTCAAGGACGAGATGGCCTCGCTCACCGCCTACATGGCCTATACCTCGCGCGGCAAGCCGATGGACATCAAGATTCCCGACGATCCCCGTGCGCTGGCGGCGTACGAGAACGGCAAGCGGTATTTCTACACCCGGCGCGGCCAGATGAATTTCTCCTGCGCCAGCTGCCATGTGCAGAGCCCGGGTGAGCGCATCCGCGCCGAGACCCTGGCACCGGCGCTCGGCATCCTCAACGCGATGCCGATCTACCGCTCCGAATGGAGCGGCATGGGCACCACCAGCCGCCGCTTCGTCACCTGCAACAGCCAGACCCGCGCGGTTCCGCTGGAGCCGCAATCGGACGAATATCGCGACGTCGAATATTTCCTGTCCTACGTCGCCAACGGCCTGCCGATCTCGGGACCGGGAGCACGGCCATGAAGCGGTCACTTGCTCTCGCCATGCTGCTCGTCATGAGCCTTGCGCCATCCGCGCGCGCGGCGAACGAGGCGGACTACAAGGCGGCCTATGCCGCCGCCGAAGCCGCCTCCAAGGAGGCGGCCGGCATGCGCAATCAATGGACCGTGACCGTATCTGCGCTGGCGGCCGCGAAGAAGGCTGCCGACGGCGGCGATTTCGACCGTGCGGTTGCCGCAGCCAGGGAGGCCGAGGTGCTGGCGAAGGCATCGATCTTCCAGGCCACGTCCGAAAAAGAAGCCTGGAAGGCAATGGAAATCCGCTAAACTGCGCCTGAGTGGAATAGTCCGACGATCACGAGAGGCGCGGAGAATTCTTGGATGGCGATCCGCCGCCGCGATTTCCTGAGAAGTGCAGGCCTTGCCGCCGCGACGCTCGGCCTGCCGCGGCTGGCCCGCGGCACCGAGACCGCTGGCATCTACGACATCGAGCGGTTCGGCAATGCGCGGATCCTGCACATCACCGACACGCACGCGCAGCTCAATCCGGTCTATTTCCGCGAGCCCAGCGTCAATATCGGCATCGGTGAAATGGCGGGACGGCCGCCGCACCTGGTCGGCCGCGCCTTCCTGGAGCGGTTCGGCATCCGGCCCGACAGCGCCGATGCCTATGCCTTCACCTGCTTCGAGTTCGAAAAGTCCGCAGGCCGCTTCGGCAAGCTCGGCGGCTTTGCCCACCTAAAGACGCTGGTCGACCGCTTGCGCGCCGATGTCGGCGAGAGGCGCTCGCTGCTCGTCGACGGAGGCGATCTCTGGCAGGGCACCGGGCTTGCCAATGTCATGCAGGGCCGCGACATGGTCGAGGTCGCCAATCTGCTCGGCATCGAGGCGATGACCGGACATTGGGAATTCACCTATGGCGAGCAGGCGCTGCGCGACAATCTCGAGCGCTTCAAGGGCGAGTTCCTGGCGCAGAACGTGTTCCTGACCGAGGAAGCCGCGTTCAACGACGCCCCCGCCTTTGACAAGGCCACCGGCCGCGTGTTCAAGCCTTCGATGATCAAGGAGATCGGCGGGCATCGCGTCGCGATCGTCGGCCAAGCCTTCCCTTACGTTCCGATCGCGCATCCGAAACGATTCACACCGGACTGGAGCTTCGGCATCCGCGAGGAGGAGTTGCAGAAGCATGTCGATGCCTTGCGGGGCACCGACAAGGTCGATGCCATCGTCCTGCTGTCGCACAACGGCATGGATGTGGACCTCAAGCTCGCAAGCCGGGTCACCGGCATCGACGTCATCCTCGGCGGCCACACCCATGATGCCGTACCGCAGCCGATTGCCGTCAAGAATGCGGGCGGCACGACGCTCGTCACCAATGCCGGCTCCAACGGGAAATTCCTGGCCGTGCTCGATCTTGCACTCGACAAGGGCAAGGTCAGCGACGTCCACTATCATCTGCTGCCGGTCTATTCCGAGCTGCTGAAGCCCGACCCTGCCATGGCCGAGCTGATCGGCCGGCTGCGCGCGCCGCATGTGAGCGACTGGTCGGAGAAGATCGCAACGCCGGATCGCCTGCTCTACCGCCGCGACAATTTCTCCGGGCCCGTCGACGAATTGATCTGCACGGCGCTGCGTGCCGAGCTCGACGCCGAGATCGCGCTGTCGCCGGGCTTCCGCTGGGGCGTCACCGCGCTGCCCGGCCAGGCGCTGACCATGGAGGATCTGCTGGCGGAAACCGCGATCACCTATCCCGAGACCTATGTGCAGGACATGACGGGAGCCCAGATCAAGGACGTGCTGGAAGACGTCTGCGACAATCTCTTCAACGCCGATCCCTATTACCAGCAGGGCGGTGACATGGTGCGCGTCGGCGGGCTCAGCTACACCTGCACGCCGACAGCCGCGATCGGCAGCCGCATCTCGGAGCTGAAGCTGGGCAGCGGCAAGGCGCTCGGCGCCAGACACCGCTACAAGGTCGCGGGCTGGGCTTCGGTCAACGGCCAGCAAGGCGCGCCGGTGTGGGACGTCGTCGGCAAGTATCTGCGCTCGGGCCGGATGCTCCAGGAGCGGCTCGGCTCCGGCGTGACGCTGAAGGGAGTCGAGGGCAATCCGGGCATTGCAGGACAGGGATGATGCGATCGCAGCTCTTGTCCGCGATGATGCTGGCACTGCTCGTCTGGGCGACGGCCCCGCCCGCTCTGGCACAACAGGTGCCGCTCCAGGACAAGCCGTTCGCCGAGCACAGGATCGTGCTGCAGCTCTCCGACGGCGATGCGAGGAAGCAGGCGCTGGTGCTGAGCGTCGCCAACAACCTGCTGAAGGCCTACGATCCCGACAAGATCGCGATCGAAGTGGTGGTATTCGGTCCCGGCATCGACCTGCTTCTTGCCGGCAGCGAGCGCCGCAAGCAGGTCGAGAGCCTGATCGCACAAGGCGTTCGCTTCGACATCTGCCTCAACACCGTCGATACGATCGAGCGGGAAACCGGCAGGCGGCCGGAGTTCATCCCCGCTGCAACGCCGGTGCAGGTGGGGGTCGGGCAGATCCTGTTCCTGGCGGAGAACGGGTACACATTGGTGAGGCCGTAGGACTATTCCGTGCCACGGCGCCCCACGCACTCAGTGTCATTCCCCGCGAAAGCGGGGAATCCAGTACTCCGCAGCTTCTCCGTATCTCACTTCGGCCTCTGGAGTACTGGATCGCCCGCCTTCGCGGGCGATGACGGCTGGGCGTGAGGCAATGGCATGGCCGACCATCTCCCGTACCCGCACCGCAACAAAAATCTTCCAAATTCTCTCGCGCGCACAGTGAATTGCTTCTCTTTTTTGCCCGGAACGTAGTAGAATCCTCGAAACGAGTTCCACGCCGGACTTCCCGCCATGATCTTCCGCCAGCTCTTCGACAGCGTTTCGGGCACCTACAGCTATCTCCTGGCCAGCCGCGCCGGCGGCGAGGCTCTGATCCTGGATCCCGTGTTGGAAAAGGTCGACCGCTACTGCCAATTGCTGCGCGAGCTCGACCTCAAGCTGGTGAAGGCGGTGGATACCCATCTGCATGCCGACCACGTCACCGGCCTCGGCGAACTGCGCGACCGCACCCATTGCATGACCGTGATGGGCGACCAGACCAAGGCCGACGTGGTTGCGATGCGGGTGGCCGACGGCGACAAGGTGACGATCGAGGGCCTGTCGCTCGACGTGATGTACACGCCGGGTCACACCGACGATTCCTATTCCTATCTGATGGGAGACCGCGTCTTCACCGGCGACACGCTCCTGATCCGCGGCACCGGCCGCACCGATTTCCAGAACGGATCCTCGCGCGCCCAGTATGATTCGATCTTCAACCGCCTGCTCAAGCTGCCGGACGAGACGATGGTGTTCCCGGCGCATGACTACAAGGGCGATACCGTCTCCACCATCGGCGAGGAGAAGCGCTACAATCCGCGGCTCCAGGTGCGCTCGGTGGACGAATATATCGAGCTGATGGCGAACCTGAAGCTGCCCAATCCGAAGATGATGGACGTGGCGGTGCCCGCCAACATGCATGTCGGCCTGCATCAGGAGGAGCTGGAAAAGGAAGGCCGCGCGCTGAGCGCCGTCGAGGCGATCCGCGCGCTCGGCCGGCCCGACATCCTGCTGGTCGACCTGCGCGAGACCAACGAGCGGCTGAAACACGGCACGCTCGAAGGCGCGCTGCACACGCCCTATCCCTCCGTCGAGGAGAGCCTCAAGCCCGGCGGCATGCTGCGCGAGGTCGCGGCCGCCACCGGCCGCCGTGTGGTGTTCTTCTGCGCCTTCGGCGAACGCTCGGCGATGGCCGTGGCGGCTGCGAAGAAAGCGGGACTTCTCAACACCGCCCATATCGCCGGCGGCATCGATGCCTGGAAGAAGGCGGGCGGACCGATGCTGCACTGACGGCCTCGTCGCGAGCCTTGAGTTGGGCCAGGAACCGCACATATTGGGCGGATAGATTCATTCGGATGCAGCATCACCCATCCGGGACCAGCCATGGCCAAGACCGTAAAACCGAGCGAACCGCCGAAGCAGGCGCAAGACAAGGCAAAGAAGCCCTCACCCCGGCGCGAGATTGACGACGACGATTACGAAGACGGCGACATCGCAACGCCGAAGCGTGATCGATATGGCCCGGATGACGAGCCGTTGTGAGTAGCCGAACTCCGTTGTCGTCCCTGCGTGCGCAGGGATGACGGCGTGGAGGCACACCCGATGCCCCTCACTTCCCCCGCCCGCGCTAGCTGCCATGCGCCTGCGTTCATGGACAAATAACCGCCCTCCCCGATAGTTTGCGCCTCCATCGGGAGTGAAACGGAACTGCAATGGTCGACGTTCTCGCCGCACCGCAGCATGGCAAGGCGGACAATGCGCTGCGCACGCTGACCGGAATCTCCATCGCGCATTGGGTCAGCCATTTCCACCTGCTGGTCCTGCCGATGCTGTTTCCGTTCCTGAGGGAAAAGCTCGGCGTCGGCTATGTCGAGCTCGGCTTCGCGCTTACCACGCTTGCCGTCGTATCGGGTCTGACGCAGGCGCCGACCGGCTATCTCGTCGACCATTTTGGCGCGCGCAAAATCCTGCTGGCCGGGCTGACGCTCGGCGGGCTCGCGCTGATCCTGCTCGGACTACACCTCAGCTACGCCTCGCTGATCGCCTGCGCCGTGCTGCTCGGCCTCGCCAACAGCGTCTATCATCCCGCCGATTACGCGATCCTGGCCGAGCACATGGACGAGGCGCGGATGGGGCGCGCCTTCTCGGTCCACACCTTTGCCGGCTATCTCGGCGGTGCGGTGACGCCGGCGATCGTTGCCGCGCTGGTCACCCTGTCCGGCGGCGTCGGTGCGCTGATCGCGTCGGGCGCGATCGCGATCCTGGTGGCGTTGCTGCTGATCGCCATGGGCATTCCCGAGGCCGGCGCGCACAAGAAGAAGCCGGGCGGCGAAAGCGCGCCGAAGCAGGCGGTGATCACCCCAGCGTTGATCACGTTGACCGCGCTGTTCATGCTGCTCAGCCTGTCGGTCGCAGGTATCAACAATTTCGGCGTGGTCGCGCTGATGAGCGGGTATGGTGCCTCTTATTCGATCGCCAACGTCGCATTGACCGCATTCCTCGCCGCCAGCGCCGCGGGCGTGCTCGCGGGCGGCTTCCTCGCCGACCACACCGAGCGTCACGGCTATGTCGCGGCGGCCTGCTTTGCGGCGAATGCGGCAATCGTACTGCTGATCGCGCTGGTGACGCTGCCGGGCTGGGCGCTGACCGCCATGATGGCGACCGCGGGCTTCCTCTCCGGCGTGATCGCGCCCTCCCGCGACATGCTGGTGCGCAATGCGGCGCCCGCCGGCGCTGCGGGGCGTGCCTTCGGCATCGTCTCGACCGGTTTCAATCTCGGCGGCATCGTCTCACCGCTGCTGTTCGGCTGGATCATGGATCAAAGCGCGCCGCATTGGGTGTTCGGCGCGTCCGTGATCTTCATGCTCGCGACGGTGGTGCTGTCGCCGTTCACGGAACGGAAGCCGGCCAAGGCTTGAGCCACGAATTCAACTGTCGTCCCTGCGAATGCAGGGACCCATAACCACAGGGAGAAGTTGCGGCGCGGGACTGGTCACTCCGAGTCTTCGCAAAACATTTTCCTGTGGTTATGGGTCCCGGATCTGCGCTTCGCTTGTCCGGGACGACAGCTGAAAGAGGCGCGTACAACAACAAAACAAATCGGGAAGAAACACCAATGAGCACCCCTGATCTCATAATCCGCGGCGGCACCGTCGCGGACGGCAGCGGCGGCGAGCTGTTCGAGGCTGATGTCGCCATCACCGGCGGCAAGATTAGCGAAGTCGGCAAGGTTGCGTCGAAGGGCCGCGAGGAGATCGACGCGCGCGGAAAACTGGTGACACCGGGCTTCGTCGACGTGCATACCCATTACGACGGGCAGGTCACCTGGAGCCAGGACATCACGCCGTCCTCACAGAACGGCGTCACCACGGCGATCATGGGCAATTGCGGCGTCGGCTTTGCGCCGTGCAAGCCTGATGACCACACCCGCCTGATCCAGCTCATGGAAGGCGTCGAGGACATTCCGGAGCCGGTGCTGAGCGCCGGCATTCCCTGGGCCTGGGAGAGCTTTCCGGATTACATGGACTGGCTCTCCAGGCGCGATTTCGACATCGATGTCGGCGCGCAACTGCCGCATGCGGCGCTGCGCGTCTATGTCATGGGCGAGCGCGGCGCGCGCCGCGATCCCTCGACCGCGGAGGACAATGCGGCGATGGCGAGGCTCGCGGGCGAGGCGGTACGCTCGGGAGCGCTCGGCTTCTCGACCTCGCGCACGCTCAATCATCGCACCTCGACCGGCGATTTCACGCCGACGCTGAAAGCAGGCGAGGACGAGCTCACCGCGATTGCCGGCGCGATGCACCGGCAGGGCCGCAGCGTGCTGCAATTCGTGCTCGACCTCTCCACCCTCCACGAAGACCTGCCGATGATGCTGCGGGTCGCAGACTCGACGAAATGCCCGATCTCGTTCTCGATCACGCAGAACGACAAGGCACCGCAGCGCTGGCGCCAGACGCTGGACGAGATCAATGCGGCAGCACGGCGCGGCCTCTCCGTCACCGCGCAGATTGCGGCGCGCCCTGTCGGGCTCCTGCTCGGGCTCGAGCTCTCGCGCAACCCTTTCCAGACCCATCCGAGCTACAGGGCGATTGCCCATCTGCCGCTGCAGGAACGGCTGGCGCGGCTGCATCAGCCTGATGTGCGCAAGGCAATCCTGAGCGAGACGGCGACCGCGACCGACGATCCGCTGTTCTTCCGTCCCGACTACGACAAGATGTTCCTGCTCGGCGATCCCCCCGATTACGAGCAGCCGCCGGAGAACGCGCTGGGACCGCTGGCGCGCAGGCAGGGGCGTCGGCCGGAAGAGCTCGCCTATGACGCCATGCTGTCGGACGATGGCCGCGGCATGCTCTACGTGCCATTCCTGAACTATTCCGACGGCAATCTCGATGCGACGCGCGAGATGCTGCTCGACCCGCAATCGGTGCCGGGCCTGTCCGACGGCGGCGCGCATTGCGGCATCATCTGCGATGCGAGCTTCCCGACCTATCTGCTGACGCACTGGACCCGTGACCGCAAGCGCGGCGAGAAGCTCACGATTCCGTTCGTGGTCGCGGCGCAGTCGCGCAAGACGGCGCTCTCGGTCGGTCTCGCCGACCGCGGGCTTATTGCTCCGGGCTATAAAGCTGACGTCAACGTGATCGACTACGACCGTCTGCACCTGCATCCGCCGAAGGTGCATTACGATCTGCCGGTCGGCGGGCGGAGGTTGCTGCAGGATGTCGACGGCTACGAGGCGACCATCGTGTCGGGCGTGGTGACGCGGCGACAGGGTGAGGCCACGGGACGGCGGCCGGGGAGGCTGATTCGTGGTGCGCAGGGGGTGAATTAGGCGACGTCCATGTATGAGACGCCAAAGCGTCTCAACATCCTCGCTGTCATCCCCGCGAAAGCGGGGATCCATAACCACAGGGAGACGTGTGGTGCGAAGCTGTCAACTCCGAGCCTTCGCCAAACCACTCCCTGTGATTATCGCGACGAGCGCAAGCGCTCGCGCGGGGGTCCCGGATCTGCGCTTACGCTTGTCCGGGACGACAGTTGTGGTTGGGGCGGCTAACCGCTTCCCTTACCCCGGCGACACCGCGCCTTTCAGCGCAGCTGCCTGCGGAGTGGCACCACGCGTCAGCCTGGTCCTCTCCGTGTTCGGCCAGAGCAGCAATAGGCCGAGCAGGCCGGAGCCGACCATGATCACGGCGTTGATGGTGAAGCCGGTCAGGTAGCCGTCGAGCGTGCTGCCGGCACGCTGGATCGTGGCGCCCATCACGGCCGGCGCGATGATGCCGGCGAGCGTGTAGAGCGCACCGTAGATCGCGAGAATCGCGCCGCGCTGCGACGTCGGCGTGAATTCGCCGAGCATGGGCGGGCAGACGACGTAGATCGCCCCGCACAGGCCCGAGCCGACCACAAGCAGCGCGATCTGAAGGCCCGCGCCCTGGACATGCGGCATCATCGCCAGGATCAGCCCGCCGACCACGAGCGGCACCGAGCCTAGAACACCGCGCGCCGCACGGGTGTTGTAGCCGCGCGCCATCATCACCTGCGAGATCCAGCCGGTGAGCATGACGATGGTGGCGCCGAACACCCAGGGCAGGATCGAGATGAAGCCGGCCTCGCTCTGCGAGAACCCGAGCCCCTTGACGATGAACGGCGTGAACCACGTCAGGCCGAGCGACAGCGCCCAATAGGCGCCGAAGGTTGCGGCGACGCAGCCGATGAAGGTGCGCGAGGTGAGAAGCTGCAAATAAGGGATCTTCGGCTCGGCCGCAGCCGAGACTTGCGTGTCTTCCAGCGGCCCTTCCTTGCCGAGCGTGAGCCAGGCCGCAACCCAGATCAGGCCGACGATTCCGAGCGCGCCGAAGGCATAGTGCCAGGAATGATTGACGATGATCCAGTTCAGCGCCGGCACCGCGAGGATAACGCCGAAGGCCGAGCCCTGCGACAGGATCGCGGTCGGCAGCGTGCGCTTCTCGTCGGGGAACCATTTGTAGATGGCGTGCGCGGCGACCGAGAAGGCCGGGCCTTCGCCAGCGCCCAGCACGATGCGGCAGATCAGGAGCGTGGTGAAGGAGACGGTGCCGACCATCGGAAATTGCGCCAGCGCCCAGATCACGGCCAGAACAAGCAGCACCCAGCGCGTCGGCACCTTGTTGACGATGAAGCCGACCACGATGGCAGAGATCGAGAACAGGAAGAAGAACGAGGACCCGAGCAGGCCGAACTGCTCGGCGCTGAGCTTCATGTCGGTCATGATCGGCACGCCGGCGAGACCGACGACGATCTTGTCCGCGAAGTTCACCACCATGAAGAGAAAGAGGAGAAATGTAATGGTCCAGGCGCCCTTCGGCGTTGCCTTGGATTGCCCTGCCGTCCTGCCCGCCGCCGCCGGCGTTCCCTGAGCGCTCATGAATCTCCCCGTATGTCTTTTTGGCACTTTTTGATTTGGCCGTCTTGGAAGCTAACAACGGCTTCAAGACCAACGCAACCCGGCATTTCCGCAGCAAGTGTGCTACGGAGCAATTGTGTCAATTCCGTCCGGCGCCATTCATCGTGCTGAGCATCCGAAATCTGTCCAAGACATTCTCCTCGGCCGGCGAGCCGGTCCATGTGCTGCGCGGCGTCGATCTCGACCTCAGGCACGGCGAGCGCGTCGCACTGACCGGCGAGTCCGGCAGCGGCAAGAGCACATTGCTGCATCTGATCGCGGGGCTCGATGCGGCCGACGGCGGCACGATCCAGCTGGAGGAGATCGAGGTCACCAAGCTGTCGGATGCGGGACGTGCCGGCTTGCGGCGGGATCGCATCGGGCTGGTCTTCCAGCAATTCAACCTGGTCCCGAGCCTCTCGGTCGCGGACAATCTCGCCTTCCAGGCGCGGATCGCCGGCCGGCATGATGCGGCCTGGATCAAGGAGCTTGTCGAGCGGCTCGGGCTCGGCGGCCTGCTCAAACGTTATCCAGAACAAATATCGGGCGGCCAGCAGCAGCGGGTCGCGATCGGCCGGGCGCTGGCGACAAAGCCCTCGCTGCTGCTCGCGGACGAGCCGACCGGCAATCTCGACGAAGCCACCGCCGAGGACGTGCTGGCGCTGACGCGCGACCTCGTCGCGCGCACCGGCTGCGGCTTCCTGATGGTGACGCACAGCCTGCATCTGGCTGCGACGCTCGACCGTCACCTCACCCTGCATGCGGGGCGCATCGCATGAGGCGCGCGCTGTGGATCCTCGCCGTGCTGCTCAGCCATTGGCGGCGCCACAAGATGCAGTTCGCCACGCTGCTGATCGGGCTGATCGCGGCGACCGCGCTGTGGAGCGGCGTGCAGGCGATCAACCAGCAGGCCCGCAATGCCTATGACCGTGCCGCGGCAACATTCGGCGGCGCGCGTACGGCGATGTTGGTGGCGCCAAAGGCGGCGACGTTTTCCCAGGAGCTGTTCGTCAAGCTCCGGCGCGCGGGCTGGCCGGTCTCGCCGGTGCTGGAGGGGCGGGTCCAGATCAACGGCCGCTCGGTGCGGCTGCTCGGCATCGAGCCGGTGACGCTGCCGGCCGATGTCGGCAACGCGCCGCGGCTCGGCGCCTCGGATCTGAGCAGCTTCGTCGCGCCGCCGGGCCAGACGCTGGTGGCGCGGGAGACGCTGGCCGACTTGCATGAGGCGGAAGGCGCGGCGCCTGCGATCAGCGATGGCGCAAAGCTGCCGCCGCTGCGCGTGCTGCCGCAGCTCGTGCCCGATGTGCTCGTGGTCGATATCGGCGTGGCACAGCGCCTCCTCAACAAGCCGGATCAGGTGTCCCGGCTCCTGATCGGCGAGGCGAAGGGCAAGCCGGCGCCGCTGGCCAGCGTCGTTGGCGAGCAGTTGCAGCGGGTCGAGCCGGATGCCGAGACGGAGCTGGAGCATCTCACCGACAGTTTCCATCTCAATCTCACCGCGTTCGGCCTGTTGTCGTTCTTCGTCGGCCTGTTCATCGTCAACTCGGCCGTCGGCCTCGCCTTCGAGCAGCGTCTGCCGATGCTGCGGACCTTGCGCGCCTGCGGCGCCTCGGCGCGGCTGGTCAACACGGTGCTGGTGATCGAGCTCGTGGCACTGGCGCTGATCGCCGGGCTGATCGGGCTCGCTTGCGGCTATTTCATCGCGGCTGCCCTGCTGCCCGACGTCGCCGCATCGCTGCGCGGGCTCTATGGCGCGCAGATTCCGGGGCAGCTCGGCCTGCGAGGCGAATGGTGGCTCGCCGGCATCGGCATCAGCGTGGCGGGCGCGCTGGTGGCGGCCGCAACGAGTCTGATCAAGGCGGTCAGAATGCCGGTGCTGGCAACCGCCCAGCCGCGCGCCTGGCAGCAGCGGCAACGCCGCTGGCTGATCCTGCAGAGCTGTGCGGCCTGCGCCGTGTTCGCCGTCGCGTCGCTGCTGCTCCACTACGGGCAATCGCTGATCGCAGGCTTTGGCGTGCTAGCGGCCCTGATGTTAGGTGCGGCGCTGATCCTGCCGGCCTTTCTCGACATCATCCTGCTCGCCGGCCAGCGCGTCGCGCGTGGCCCGCTTGCGCTGTGGTTCTGGGCGGACAGCCGTCAACAGCTGTCCGGATTGTCGCTCGCGCTGATGGCACTGCTGCTCGCGCTTGCCGTCAATGTCGGCGTCTCGACCATGGTGGAGACCTTCAGCCGCACGTTCATCGGCTGGCTCGACGGGCGGCTCGCCGCCGACGTCTACATCAGCGCGTCCGACAATGCGCAGGGAGTTGCGATCCGCAGCTGGCTGAAGGAGCGCAGCGACGTCCAGGCGATCCTCTCGGGCGGACGTACGGAAGCGCAGATTCAAGGCCAGCCGGTCGAGCTGCTGGGCCTGCCCGATCACGCGCTCTATCGCGAGCGCTGGCCGCTGCTGCAAGTCGCACCCCGCGCTTGGACCCGTCTGGTGCCGGGCAATGCCGCCTTCATCAGCGAGCAGTTGAGCCGCCGGCTGAATGTACGCCTCGGTGACGTGATCGAAGTGCCGGCGCCGGGCGGCACCTGGGAGCTCGACATCGTCGGCATCTATGCCGATTACGGCAATCCCAGGGGGCAGCTGGCCGTGAATGTCGCGGCGCTGATCCGGCAGTTTCCGCAGACGCCGCAGACGCGGATGGGCCTGATCGTCGCCAAGGAACATATCCCCGGCCTGATCGCGGCCCTGCAGAAGCAGTTTGCGCTCGACGACCGCAGCGTCGCCGACCAGGCGACGGTGAAGGCGGAATCGATCCGCATCTTCAACCGCACCTTCGCCGTGACCTCGGCGCTGAACGCCTTCACGCTCGGCGTCGCCGGCATCGCACTGCTGACCAGCCTGCTGACGCTGGCGAATTCCCGCCTGCCGCAGCTTGCGCCGCTGTGGGCGATCGGCATCACGCGGCCGCGCCTTGCCGCGATCGAGCTGACCAAGACGCTTTCGGTCGCACTGTTCACGTCCCTGCTGGCGGTGCCGCTCGGCCTGCTGGTGGCGTGGTGCCTGATTGCGATCGTCAATGTGAAGGCATTCGGCTGGCGGCTGCCGTTCCACGTGTTTCCGCTGCAATTGGTCGAGCTGGTCGTGGTTGCACTGCTTGCTTCGCTGGTGGCCGCCTTGCTGCCGATGCTGCGGCTGGCGCGGATGCAGCCGACGACTCTTGTCAAGGTGTTTGCCAATGAGCGCTGACCGGATCTCGCGGCGCGCCTTCGCCGCCGGCATCGCCGCCCTCGCTCTAGCCCGGCGCGCCGGCGCGCAGGGCTATGCCGGGCTCGGCGAGACCGCCGACGGCTTTGCCAAGGTCACGCCGGGAAAGGCATTCACCTTTCCCGCCGATCACGGGCCGCATCCGGAATTTCGCATCGAGTGGTGGTATCTCACGGCGAACCTGGTCGATGGCAGCGGCGCGGCTTGCGGCCTGCAATGGACGCTGTTCCGCCAGGCCGCGCAGCCGGGCCCACAAGGCGAAGGCTGGGCCAATCAGCAGGTGTGGATGGCGCATGCCGCGGTGACACGGGCCGACACCCACCGCTTCAACGAAACGTTTTCGCGCGGCGGCGTGGGGCAGGCCGGCGTGACGGCCAAGCCGTTCGATGCCTGGATCGACAACTGGGAGATGAAGGGCCTCGAGCGCACCGACGATCGCACACTGGCACCGCTGACACTGAAGGCGTCCGGCACCGATTTCAGCTACGCATTGACGCTGGAGGCCGATCGTCCGGTGGTCCTGCAGGGCAATGGCGGCTACAGCCGCAAGTCCGAGCGCGGGCAGGCGTCCTACTATTACAGCCAGCCGTTCTATCGCGCGCGCGGCAATCTCACGATCGATGCCAAATCCGTCGATGTCACCGGCCAAGCCTGGATGGACCGGGAATGGAGCAGCCAGCCGCTCGATGCCGACCAGACCGGCTGGGACTGGCTCTCGCTGCATCTCGCATCCGGCGACAAGCTGATGCTGTACCGGCTGCGGCAGAAGGACGGCAAGGATTATCCGTTCGGCAACTGGATCAGCGCCACCGGCGAGACGCAGATGATCGCGGGAGGCGACATCCAGATGACGCCGAAGGCAACCGCGGATGTCGCGGGACGCAAGCTGCCGGTGGAGTGGCAGATCGCGATCCCCTCGCGATCGTTCTCGATTGCCTGCAAGCCGCTCAACCCCAAGGCCTGGATGGGGACCGGCTTCTCCTATTGGGAAGGACCGATCAGCTTTGCCGGCTCGCATGACGGCGTTGGCTATCTCGAGCTGACCGGCTATTGAGACGCGATCTCCTCCAAGGGACTAGCGATGTATCATCTCACCGCCCTCGTCACGCTGCTCGCGATTGCGTTCTACTTCTTCACCTGCATCAACGTGTCGCGCTCGCGTACCGCGACCGGCGTCAAGGTGCCGGCGATGTCGGGCCATCCGGATTTCGAGCGCGCGTTCCGCATCCAGATGAACACGCTGGAATGGATGCCGATCTTCCTGCCGGCGCTTTGGCTGTTCGCGATCTACATCAGCGACGCCATCGCGGCGGGCATCGGCGTGGTCTGGATCATCGGCCGTATCGTCTATTTCGTCGGCTATTCGAAGGCGGCGGCCAAGCGCGGCACTGGCTTTGCGATCCAGGGCATCGCCGCCATGGCGCTGTGGGTTGGAGCGTTGGGCGCGGTGGTGTTGCGGTTGGTGTGAGAGGCGGGAGGCCGCAACATACTCGGTGTCGTCCCGGACAAGCGAAGCGCCGATCCGGGACCCATAACCGCAGGGAGCAATTGTGATGCGAGCTGGCAACTCCGAGTCCCCGTAACCACGCCCGCCTGTGGTTATGGGTCCCGGATCGGCGCGCGCTTGGGGCGCGCTTGTCCGGGACGACGGCGGAGTGCGCAGTGGCAGCCTTGCCACTTCCCTACTTCGTCAGCGGGCAACCGCTTTCCTTGGCGGTGAAGAAGGCCTTGTCGCCGGGGACGGTGGCGAGCAGCTTGTAATAGTCCCACGGCTTCTTCGACTCCGACGGCTTCTTGACCTCGAACAGATACATGTCGTGGACCATGCGACCGTTCTCGAGCACCTTGCCGCCTTGCGCGAAGTCGTCGTCGACCGGCAGCTCCTTCAGCTTCTTGGCGACGGCATCCGGATCCTTGGTGCCGGCGGCCTTGACGGCCTTCAGGTAGCTCAGCGTCGCCGAATAGGTGCCCGCATGGATCATGCTCGGCATCCGTCCGGTGCGCTTGAGGAAGCGCTCGCCGAGATTGCGCGTCTTGTCGTTGAGGTCCCAGTAATAGCCTTCGGTGAGCACCAGGCCTTGCGCGGCCTGGAGACCGAGGCCGTTGACTTCGGCGAGCGTCATCAAGAGGCCCGCGAGCTTCTGGCCGCCGGAGACGATGCCGAACTCGGACGCCTGCTTGATCGAGTTGGTGGTGTCGAGGCCGGCATTGGCGAGGCCCACGATCTTCGCCTTCGAGCTCTGCGCCTGGAGCAGGAAGGAGGAGAAGTCCGAGGAGTTGAGCGGCACGCGAACCGAGCCGACTACCTTGCCGCCATTGGCCGTGACGATCTCGCTGGTGTCCTTCTCCAGCGCATAGCCGAAGGCGTAATCCGCGGTCAGAAAGAACCAGGTGTCGCCGCCGGCCTTGGTCAGTGCGCCGCCGGTGCCGACGCCGAGCGCGTGGGTGTCGTAGGCCCAGTGGAAGCCGTAGGGCTGGCAGGCGTCGCCGGTGAGGCGCGAGGTTGCGGCGCCGACCACGATGTCGATCTTCTTCTTTTCCTTGGAAAGCTCGTGGATCGCGAGCGCAACCGAGGAGGTCGTCAGCTCCGTGATCATGTCGACGTTCTCGACGTCGTACCAGCGCCGCGCGATCGAGCTGGCGAGATCCGGCTTGTTCTGGTGGTCGGCGGTGATGAGCTCGATCTTCTGGCCAAGTACCTCGCCGCCGAAATCCTCGATCGCCATCCTGGCCGCTTCGACCGACCATTTGCCGCCGTAGTCTGCATAGACGCCGGACTGATCGTTGAGGATGCCGATCTTGACGCCTTGCGCGGAGGCCGGCGCGGCGAGCAATACGGCCGAGGTTGCGGCGACCAAAAATGCTGATTTCATTCGTTGAGCTCCCAGTAGTTTTCTGTTTTGAAATCGCGCGGATACTAGTGAAGAACCCCGCGCGTGCCCATCCGTTTCACGTTGGTCGTTAGTATGGAGGGTATGCGCCAAACAACCGGTGTCGTCCCGGACAAGCGCGCCAAAAGCGCGCGCAGATCCGGGACCCATAGCCCCAGGAAAGGTTTTGGCGAAGACTCGGAGTTGCCGCTGCCCGCGCCAAACCACTCCCTGTGGCTATGGATCCCCGCGTTCGCGGGGATGACAGCGATGGGTGTGGAGACGGCTATGACCATAGAGGCAGCGTCAGGCCACCACCTCCGGCTTCTTGTCCCGCCGTCCCTCCGCGAGGTTCCGCACCACCACGTAGAAGATCGGCGTGAACAGAAGCCCGAACAGGGTGACGCCGATCATGCCGAAGAACACGGCAACGCCCACGGCCTGCCGCATCTCCGAGCCGGAGCCGCTGGAGATCACCAGCGGCAGCACGCCGAGGATGAAGGCGAACGACGTCATCAGGATCGGCCGCAGGCGCAGGCGGCAGGCCTCGATCACGGCCTCGAGCCGCGGCTTGCCCTCGTTCTCGATGTCGCGCGCGAACTCGACGATCAGGATCGCGTTCTTCGCCGCCAGTCCCACCAGCACGACAAAACCGATCTGGGTGAGGATATTGACGTCCTGGCCCATGATACGCACGCCGATGGTGGCAGCGAGCAGGCACATCGGCACGATCAGGATCACCGCGAAGGGCAAGGTCCAGCTGCCATATTGCGCTGCGAGCACGAGATAGACGAACAGCACGCAGATCGGGAACACGTAGAGGCCGGCGTTGCCGCCAGTGATCTGCTGGTAGGACAGGTCCGTCCACTCGAAGGTGAAGCCGCTCGGCAAGGTATCGTCCGCGAGCTGCTTGATGGTGTTCAGCGCGGTGGTCGAGCTTACGCCCGGTGCCGGTTCGCCCTGAAGTTCCGACGCCGCATAGAGATTGTAGCGCGCGACGCGGTCGGGACCCGAGACGTCCTTGAACTCGACCACGCTGCCGAGCATCACCATGTCGCCGGAAGCGTTGCGGGTGCGCAGGCGCGCAAGGTCGCTTGATTCTTTTCGGAACGGGAAATCGGCCTGCGCGGTGACGTGATAGGTGCGCCCGAACAGGTTGAAGTCGTTGACATAGGTCGATCCGAAATAGGTCTGGATCGTATCGTTGATGTTGGAGATGGGCACGCCCAGCTTCTGCGCCTTGGTGCGGTCGATGTCGACGAAGAGCTGCGGCGTGTTGGCGCTGAACGGCGAGAACACCGACGGAGCGAGCAACAAGGGCGATTTGCGCGCCGCGGCGACGAGCTCGTCGGTGGCCGCGGCGAGCAGCTCAGGCCCGCGACCCTGGCGATCCTGGATGCGAATGGTGAAGCCGCCGCCGGTACCGATGCCGGGCACGGCCGGCGGCGGAATCACGATGATGAAGGCGCCCTGAATCGCGGCCAGGCGCTTGCGCAGTTCGACCGTGATGGCGTTCGCAGACAATCCCTTCTTCATCCGCGCCTCAGGCTCGTCGAACACCGGAAACAGCGCGGCCGCGTTGCCGGCCTGCGTGCGCGTAGCGCCGGAGAAACCGGCGAAAGCGGCAACGCGGATGATGCCCGGCGTATCCAGCGAGATGCGCTCGATCTCGCGGACCACCTCGGTGGTGCGCGCCAGCGAAGCGGCGCCCGGCAATTGCACCGATATGATGACATAGCCGCGATCCTGCGCGGGGATGAAGCCCTGCGGGGTGGTCACGATCAGCCAGCCGGCGCTGCCGATCAGCACGACGTAGATCAGAAGCATCACGACGGAGTGGCGGATCACGAAATTGGCGAGGCCCGCATAGCCATGCGCCAGACGGTCGAATACGCGGTTGAACACGCCAGTGAATGCGTTCCAGCCGCGCGCGATGACATTCCAGGCGGCCGGCGGACGCTTCTCTTCGTGCGGCGTGAGGATCTGCGAGGCCAGCGCGGGAGACAGCGTCAGCGAGCAGAAGCAGGAGATCGCGGTCGCAACGGCAATGGTGACGGCGAACTGCTGAAAGAACTGCCCGGAAATGCCGCCGAGGAACGCGGTCGGGACAAACACCGCACACAGCACCAGGGCGATCGAGACCAGCGCGCCGCCCACCTCTTCCATCGTCTTCAGCGCCGCATCGCGACGACTGAGGCCGTGCTCGAGATGGCGCTCGACGTTCTCGACCACGACGATGGCATCATCGACCACGATGCCGACGGCGAGGACGAGTCCGAACAGGGTCAGATTGTTGATCGAGAATCCAAGCGCCGCCATCACCGCGAAGGTGCCGACCAGCGAGACCGGGATCGCGATGATCGGAATGATCGCGGGCCGCCATCCTTGCAGGAATACCAGCACCACGACGACCACAAGCAGCATGGCTTCGTAGATTGTCTTGATCAGCTCGTGGACGGACTGGGCGATGAACTCGGTCGGATTATAGCCGATGTTGTAGTCGAGACCTTTCGGAAAGCTCTCCTTGAGCTTCGTCATCGTGTCGGAGATGCTCTTTGCCGTCGCGAGCGCGTTCGATCCGGGCCGCTGGGTCACCAGCATGGCGACGGCCGATTTGCGCAGCAGGAAGCTGTTGGTGGAATAGGCCAGCGCGCCGAGCTCGATCCGGGCGACGTCGCGCAGCCGTACCGTGCGGCCGTCGGAACCGGCCTTGATCAGGATGTCCTCGAACTGCTTCTGGTCCTTCAAACGTCCGGTAAAGGTGAGATTCGGCTGAAAGGCTCGGTCTGCGATCGGCGGCTCGGCAATCTGGCCGCCCGCGATCTGCACGTTCTGGGCGCGGATCGCCGCCAATACCTCGGCCGAGGTCAGGCCGAGATTGGCGATTCGATCAGGGTCGAGCCACAGCCGCATCGAATAGTCGCGCGCACCGAAAATCTGGATGTCGCCGACGCCGTCGATGCGCAGCAGCTGGTCGCGGACCTGAAGCAGCGCGTAGTTGGAGATGTAGAGCTGGTCGAAGGTGTCGTCCGGCGACAGCATGAACACGACCATCAGGATGTCGGGCGAGTTCTTGCGGGTGACGACGCCGTTGCGCTGCACCTCGTCCGGCAGTTGCGGCTGTGCAATCGCAACGCGGTTCTGCACCAGCACCTGGGCCTTGTCGAGATCGGTGCCGAGCTTGAAGGTGACGGTGATCGTCAACTGTCCGTTTGAGGTCGCCTGGCTGTAGAGATACAGCATGTCCTCGACGCCGTTGATCTGCTGCTCTATGGGAGCCGCGACCGTATCGGACACGGTCTGCGCCGAGGCGCCGGGATATTGCGTGGTGACGACCACGGTGGGCGGCACCACTTGCGGATATTCGGACACCGGCAGCGTGGTGTAGGCGAGCGCGCCGACGATCAGCAGCACGATCGACAGCACCATCGCCAGGATGGGCTGGTTGATGGAGAGGCGGCCGAGATTCATGACTTGCCACCGGCCGGGGTTTGCGCGGTCTGCGGGGCGACCTTGGCACCGACGCGGGCGCGCTGGATGCCGTTGACGATGACTCGATCGTCCGGCTTCAGCCCTTCACGGATCACGCGCAGGCCCTCGTCAAGCGGCCCGAGCACGACAGGGCGCGCCTCGACCGTATCGTCAGGCTTCACCACGAAAACGATCTTGCGGGACTGGTCGGTCGCAACAGCGGCGTCCGGAATCAGCAGTGCCTCATAGGGCGCGCTGGCGATCAGGCGGACGCGGCCGAACTGACCGGGCAGGATCGACAAATCGGTGTTCTTGACCACCGCGCGGCTGCGCAGCGTTCCCGTGGAGACGTCGAGGCGATTGTCGAGGAAGTTGATGGCGCCTTCGTGAGACGGCTTGGTCTCGCCGGCGAGAGACACCTGCACCGGGTTTGCCGTGTCGCGCGAGCTCGGGCGACGACCTTCGAACCACAGCTTGCTGTATTTGATGAATGTCGCCTCGTCCATGTCGAAATAGATGTAGATCGGATCGAGCGTCACGATGGAGGTCAGCAATGTCGATGTTCCGTTGTCGCTGCCCTGCACGAGATTGCCCGGGCTGACGAGATGGCGGCTGACGCGGCCGGTCAGCGGCGCCGTCACATGCGTGAACTCGATGTTGAGCTTGGCGGCCTTCAGCGCGCCTTCCGCCTGCGTCTCGGCCGCGTGCGCGGCCTGCAAGGCCTGGCGGCGCTGATCGACGACCTGCTCGGAGACGGCGCTGGTCTGCACCAGGCTGAGGCCGCGGTCGAGCTCGCGCTTGGCAAGCTCCACCCGGGCACGCGCGTCGGAGAGCTGCCCTTCCGCCTGCGTCGCCACGGCCTCGAACGGGCGCGGGTCGATCACGTAGAGCAGATCGCCCTGACGCACGATGGCGCCGTCCTGGAACTCGACCGAGTTGACGAAGCCGCCGACACGGGGGCGTACCTGGACCTCCTCGACCGCCTCGAAGCGGCCGGTGAACTCATCCCAATCGGTGACGGTGCGCTTGACCGGCTGAGCCACTGTCACCGGCGCCGGCGGTGGAGCCGCGGCCTGTGAGGCCGGCCTGTCGCAGCCCGCGAGTGCGAACGCTGCAATGAGGAGCCCGGCAAGGGCGCCCCGCCGCAACTGAACGAAATCGTGCTTTTTGACAAGTCGCTCGCTTCCGTCCGGTCCGCCCATCCCAGTCCTCGCATCAAAAGCCGCAGCAAATGCAGGGTAACCGCCTGCCCGCGGGCGAAACAAGATGGGCGGCAATGTTGAACTCTTCAAGACCAATGCGCGTGCAATGCCGAGCCGGAGGCCCTGACCGGATGGCGGGTTGACAGGTACAGATGGTCGCAGGTGGGTGTGCGATCGTTCACGAAGAGAACACTCGCCACCCTCCCCTTGGAGAGTGCAAAGCGGCCAGCGTCTTCGCGCATGACGGGGACAGCAGGCTCGGCTAGATTACCCCTACAATAACAAGACGAATAGTCCGGGAGGACAGGCGTGCACCAGGGACGTGTCGTTTTCGGCGCGATCGAGGAGGTCGTGTTCGGCCATCCCGCAGCCGGCGCCATCGTCGCGCAGATGGACCGGTTGGGAACGCGCCGCGCGTTCCTGATGGTTTCGGGCACGCTGAACCGGCAGACCGACGAAATTGCGAAGATCACGCAGGCGCTCGGCGAGCGCTGTGCCGGCCTGTTCGACGCCATGCCGGCGCATACGCCGCGTGAGGCGGTGATCGCGGCGACAGAGGCGGCGCGCGAGGCGGACGCCGACCTCATCGTCACCGTGGGCGGCGGCTCGATCACCGACGGCGCCAAGGCGGTGCAGCTCTGCCTCGCCAACGACATCGGTGATATCGAAGGCATCGAGCGCATCCGCGTGCACAAGAGTGTCGCGCCCAAGATGAATGCACCGACCGTGCGGCAGATCAGCGTGCCGACCACCATCGCCGGCGGCGAGTTCAGCGCGACCGCCGGCGTCACCGAGCGCAGTAAGCATGTGAAGCAGATGCTGCGGCATCCGCTCATCGTGCCGCGCGCGACAATCCTCGACCCCGCCATCACCGTGCACACGCCGGAATGGCTGTTCCTGTCCACCGGCATCCGCGCCGTCGATCATTGCGTCGAGGCAATCTGCTCGCGTGAGACGCATCCCTATGCCGACGCGCAATCGGTGAAGGGGCTTGCCATGCTCGCCGACGCGCTGCCGCGGGTGAAGGCCGATCCTGCCGACCTCGATGCGCGGATGGACGCGCAGATCGGCACCTGGCTGTCGATGGGCGCGCTCGCAGCCGGCGTGCCGATGGGCGCGAGCCATGGCATCGGCTACGTCCTGGGCGCGGCCTTCGACGTACCGCATGGCTACACCTCGTGCATCATGCTGCCGGCGGTGATGCGATGGAACGCGCGCGACAATGCCGAGCGCCAGATGATCGTCGCGGCCGCCATGGGCTATCCCGGCCACGACGCCGCCGATGTGCTCGATGCCTTCATCCGCTCGCTCGGCATGCCGCGCAGCCTCGCTGACGTGCGGGTGTCGCCGCAGCATTTCGACGCCATCGCCGAGCAGGCGATGCGTACGAACTGGATTCCGCGCAACCCACGCAAGATCGATGGCCCCGCCGACGTGCGCGAAATCCTGCTTCTTGCCGCCTGATCGAAAGCCGGAGGATCGATGTATACTGGTACGCATGCCCGCCTGCGCCCGCTCCAGCCCGCCTTCATCATGGCGGCAACGGGCGAGACCGTCACCTATCGCGAGCTCGAGGCACGCAGCAGTCGGCTGGCGCATCTATTCCGCAGGCACGGCTTGAGGCGGCTCGATCACTACTCGATCTTCATGGAGAACAATTCGCGCTACCTGGAAGCCTGCGGCGCGGGTGAACGCGCCGGGCTCTACTACACCTGCATCAACTCCTTCCTGACGCCGGGCGAGCTCGCCTATCTCCTCGTCAACAGCCAGTCGAAGATCCTGATCACGTCCATGGCCAAGCTCGACATCGCGCGCGAGGCGATCAAGGCCTGCCCCGACGTTAAGCTCTGCATCGTCGCCGATGGCCCGGGTGAGAGCGAACGTATCGTCGGACTTGCGGAGGTGACTGCCGAGCTGCCCAGGACGCCGATCGCCGACGAGTGGCTCGGTACCGCCATGCTCTATTCGTCCGGCACGACGGGACGGCCGAAGGGCATCTTGCGGCCCCTGCCGGAAGAGCCGCCGAGGCACAGTCTGCCGCTGTTCGATTTTCTGACGAAGCTTTGGCACTACCGGGAAGGGATGGTCTATCTGTCGCCCGCACCGCTCTATCACTCCGCCCCGCAGGCTGCCGTGAACCTCACGATCCGCATGGGCGGCACCGTGATCATCATGGAGAGTTTCGATGCCGAGCGTTACCTCCAGCTCGTCGAGCAATGGGGCATCACCCACACCCAGCTGGTGCCGACGATGTTCTCGCGCATGCTGAAGTTGCCGGAGGAGGTGCGTGGCCGCTACGACCTTTCCTCGCTGGAGATCGCGATCCACGCCGCTGCGCCCTGCCCGGCCCTGGTCAAGGACGACATGATCAAATGGTGGGGACCGATCATCCACGAATATTACGGCGCGACCGAAGGCCTCGGCTTCACCGCCTGCAACAGCGAGGAATGGCTCGCCCATCGCGGCACGGTCGGCAAGGTGCTGCTCGGCGATCTCCACATCCTGGATGAGAACATGCGGGAATGCCCGACCGGCACACCGGGTCAGGTCTGGTTCAAGACGGCAACGCCGTTCGAATATTTCAACGATCCGGAGAAGACCAAAGAGGCGCGCTCGGCCGACGGCAGCATGAGCACGGTCGGCGACGTCGGCTATGTCGACGCCGACCGATTCCTGTACCTGACCGACCGCGCGACCTTCATGATCATCTCCGGCGGGGTGAATATCTATCCGCAGGAATGCGAGAACCTGCTCATCACCCACCCGAAGGTGGCGGATGCCGCCGTGTTCGGCGTGCCCAATGCCGATCTCGGCGAGGAGGTGAAGGCGGTGGTGCAGCCGATGCCCGGCGTAGTGCCGGGGCCGGCCCTCGCCGAAGAGCTGATCGCGTTCTGCGCCAAATCGCTGTCGCGGCAGAAGGTGCCGCGCTCGGTCGATTTCGAGAAGGAATTGCCGCGGCTGCCGACAGGGAAGTTGTACAAGCGGCTGCTGCGGGATCGGTATTGGGGGAACAAGTCGTCCCGGATCGTGTGAGGGTCGTGCTGGATAGCGCGCACAGGCAGGCGCCACAAACTCTTCTGTCGTCCCGGGCAAGCGTAGGCGCAGACCCGGGACCCATATTCCCAGGAAGGAGTTCCGGCGCGAACTGGCAACTCCGAGCCTTCGTCAAACCACGTGCTGTGGTTATGGATCCCGGATCTGCGCGCGCTTAAGGCGCGCTTGTCCGGGACGACGGTGGAGTTTGTTGCGGCAGTCGAGACCAACACCCGCGCAGGAACCGTTCGCACCTGCACTCTCACAGTGTGCGGCCTTACATCATCCAAATTGCCAAGAGAATGAACGGCCTTGCGGGTTGCCTCGCTGCACGCGCCTCGCTATCGTCTGACAAACAGGCCGCAAAAGGCCGTTGTCCAGGGAGGATGAGCATGCGGAGCGTGTGGGCGCTCGCCGCAATGGCGGCGCTATCTGTGCTGACGGCCTCAACCTCCACGCTCGCCGGCGAGCCCAAGCAGGGCGGCGTTCTGCGGATGTATCACCGCGACAGTCCCGGCAATGCTTCGATCCACGAAGGTGCGACCTACTCCCTCAACGTTCCCTTCATGCCGGTGTTCAACAACCTCGTCATCTACAAGCAGGACGTGGCTCAGAACAGCATGGACAGCATCGTCCCCGAGCTCGCCGAGAGCTGGGCCTGGGTGAACGACAACAAGACGCTGACTTTCAAGCTGCGCCAAGGCGTGAAATGGCACGACGGCAAGCCGTTCACCTCGGCCGACGTCAAATGCACCTTCGACATGCTGATGGGCAAGGCGCAGCAGAAGTTCCGGCAGAACCCGCGCAAGTCCTGGTACGATCAGGTCGTCGACATCTCGACCAACGGCGACTCCGAGGTCTCCTTCAATCTGAAGCGGCCGCAGCCCTCGCTGCTGGCACTGCTCGGCTCGGGCTACACGCCGGTCTATCCCTGCCATGTCTCGCCGGCGGAGATGCGCACCCATCCGATCGGCACCGGCCCGTTCAAGTTCGTCGAGTTCAAGGCCAATGAGTCCATCAAGCTGACCCGCAATCCCGACTATTGGCGCAAGGGCCGGCCCCATCTCGACGGCATCGAATTCACCATCATCCCGAACCGCTCGACCGCGATCCTCGCCTTCGTGGCCGGCAAGTTCGACATGGCCTTTCCGACGGAGGTGACGATCCCGCTGGTGAAGGACGTCAAGTCGCAGGCGCCGAACGCGATCTGCGAGATCGCGCCGACGAACGTGTCGACGAACATCATCGTCAACTCGTCTTCGCCCCCGTTCGACAATGTCGACATCCGCCGCGCCATGGCGATGGCGCTCGACCGCAAGGCTTTCATCTCGATCATGTTCGAGGGCCAGGGCGACATTGGCGGCACCATGCTGCCGCCGCCGAACGGCCTGTGGGGCATGCCGAAGGAGATGCTGGAGACCATTCCGGGCTATGGCCCCGACGTGAAGGCCAACCGCGAGGAGGCGAAGAAGCTGATGCAGAAGGCCGGCTACGGGCCGGACAAGCATCTCGCCGTGAAGGTCTCCACGCGCAACATCCCGATCTATCGCGATCCCGCGGTGATCCTGATCGACCAGCTCAAGACCATCTACATCGACGGCGAGCTCGACGTGGTCGAGACCGCGAACTGGTTCCCGAAGGTCGCGCGCAAGGACTACATGATCGGGCTCAACCTCACCGGCAACGCGGTGGATGACCCCGACCAGTCGTTCTACGAGAACTATTCCTGCGGTTCGGAGCGCAACTACACCAATTACTGCAACAAGGAGATCGAAAAGCTGTTCGATGTGCAGTCGCAGGAGACCAATGTCGAGAAGCGCAGGAAGCTGGTCTGGGACATCGACAAGAAGTTGCAGGAGGACGTCGCACGGCCCATCATCTTCCACAGCCGCATGGGCAGCTGCTGGCAGCCCTACGTCAAGGGCATCACCGTCATGACCAACAGCTCCTACAACGGCTATCGCTACGAGGATGTGTGGTTAGACAAGTAGCGCAGGCCGCGCGCGGCTGACGGGTTCGACGGGAGGCTGTGCATGTTTGCCTATCTGGTGCGGCGCCTGTTCCTGATGTTCGTGACCCTGTTCGGGATCTCGATCGTCATCTTCTTCCTGCTGCGCATCGTGCCCGGCAACATCGTCGATATCCTGTTCGCCGCCGCCGGCTATGTCGATCCCGCCGACAAGGCCAATCTGGAGAAGGAGCTCGGCATCGACCGGCCGCTGATCGTGCAATATTGGCACTGGATCAGCGGGTTCCTGCGCGGCGATTTCGGCTTCTCCTACGTCTCGGAGAAGCCGGCGCTGCAGGAGATCCTGCCGCGGATTCCGATCACGGCACGCCTTGCGGGCCTTGCGCTCCTGTTCTCGGCATCGATCGGCATTCCGCTCGGCGTCATCAGCGCGGTGAAGCAGGGCACGAAGCTCGATTACGCACTTCGCGTCGTCAGCCTCAGCGGATTGTCGCTGCCCTCGTTCTGGCTCGGACTTTTGATCCTCACCGCATCGGTGGCGATGTTCGGCCAGATGCCGATCTTCAATCCGAATCCGCAGACCTGGCTCGAAGCGTTCGCGACCTATGCCGTGCCCGCGGCCGCGGTTGGCTTCCGCAGCGCAGCGCTGACCATGCGCATCACCCGATCCTCGATGCTGGAGGTGCTGCGGCAGGACTATATCCGCACCGCCCGCGCCAAGGGCGCCTCCGAAGCGGCGGTGAACTATCATCACGCGCTGAAGAACGCGATCTTGCCCGTCATCACCGTGATCGGCATCGAGGCGGCGTTCCTGATCGGCGGCCTGATCGTTACCGAGACCGTGTTCAACATTCCCGGCGTCGCGCGCTTCCTGGTCGAGGCGATCCGCTGGCGCGACTATCCGATCGTGCAGAATCTCGTGATGCTCATCGCGGTCGTGGTGGTGTTCGCGAATTTCACCGTCGACATGCTCTACGCGGTGTTCGACCCGCGCATCAGATACACGGATTAGCCGCATGATTGTCGTCCGCGCCGGGCTCGCGCGTTCCTTCACCTCTCCCCGCTTGCGGGGAGAGGTCGAATTTGCGCGAAGCGCGAATTCGGGTGAGGGGGAGTCTCCGCGAGTCCAACTCTCACCTCCCCCGTGGAGAGCCCCCCTCACCCCAACCCTCTCCCCGCAAGCGGGGAGAGGGGGAAGATAGAGCTCACATGGCCGCGATCGACTTCGACGTTGAACTGAGGCGGGCCGGCGCATATGCGACCGGCGGCTGGCGGCGCGTGCTGTTCATGGCGCAGCGGCATGTGCTGGGCGCGGCCGGCCTCGTCATCATAACGGTGTTCGTGCTGACCGCGATCTTCGCCGACTTCATCGCGCGCTACGATCCGCTGACGGTCGATTCCGCCCGCGCACTGGCCCGCCCGAGCCTCGCGCACTGGATGGGCACCGATTCCTTCGGCCGCGACGTGTTCAGCCGCATCATCCACGGCGCGCGGATCTCGCTCGCGGTCGGGCTCGGCTCGACCGCGCTCGGCGGCACGATCGGCGTCATCGTCGGCCTCACCTGCGGATATCTCTCGGGCTGGGTCGATCTCGTCTTCCAGCGCGTCTCCGACGTTCTCCAGGCGCTGCCACTTCTGGTGCTGGCCCTGGTGATGACGGCGGCGCTCGGCCCTTCGCTGCCCAATGTGATCATCGCCATCGCCATCCCGCTGATCCCGACGGTCGCGCGCGTCATCCGCGCCAATACGCTGGCGCTGCGCGAGCAGCCCTTCGTCGAAGCCGCCAAGTCGATCGGCATGAGCGAGATGCGGATCGCGCTGCGCCACGTGCTGCCGAACACGCTGGCGCCGCTGATCGTGCTGGCGACCGCGCAGCTCGGCTCGACCATCCTCACCGAGGCCTCGTTGTCCTTCCTCGGCCTCGGCATTCCCGAGCCTTATCCGTCATGGGGGCGCATGTTGTCGGAATCCGCCGCCGAATATGTCCGCACCGCGCCGTGGCTGGTGATCTTCCCGGGCATCGCGATCAGCCTCGCCGTATTCGGCGCCAACCTGTTCGGCGACGCCCTGCGCGACATCCTGGATCCGAGGCAGCGCGGCTGATGGCAGACACATCCGATCTCGTGCTCGACGTCAGGAACCTGAAGACGGTGTTCTTCACCAATTCCGGCCTGTTCAAGGCCGTCGACGATCTCTCGTTCAATGTCAGACGCGGCGAGACGCTGGCGATCGTCGGCGAATCCGGCTGCGGCAAGAGCGTCACAGCGCTGTCCTTGATGCGGCTCGTGCCCGATCCGCCCGGCCGCATCGTAGGTGGTTCCGTCACGCTCGAGGGCACCGAGCTGCTGTCGCTGGATGAAGCGCAGATGCGCGCGGTCAGGGGCAACCGCATCTCCATGATCTTCCAGGAGCCGATGACATCACTCAATCCGGTGATGCGAATCGGCGACCAGATCGTCGAGGCGGTGCGGTTGCACCGGAGCATCACGGCGAAGGAGGCCCATGACATCGCGATCGAGATGCTGCGGCTGGTGCGCATCCCCGAACCGGCACGGCGGGCGCGGGAATATCCGCATCAGCTGTCCGGCGGCATGCGCCAGCGCGCGATGATCGCGATGGCGCTGGCCTGTCGGCCGGCGCTGCTTATCGCGGACGAGCCGACCACTGCGCTCGACGTCACCATCCAGGCGCAGATCCTGGCGCTGATCCTCGACCTTCAGAAGGAGCTCGGCACCGGCCTCGTGCTGATCACGCACGATCTCGGCGTCGTCGCGCAGACGGCGCAGCGCGTGATCGTGATGTATGCGGGGCGAAAGGTCGAGGAGGCCAGCGTCGAGGCGCTGTTCGCCTCGCCAATGCATCCCTATACGCGCGGGTTGATGGCTTCGATCCCGGCCGTCCCGGCATCCGGTGTCCCGGCGCAGGCGCGGCTGAACGAGATCCCCGGCACGGTGCCCTCGCTGGTGGGGCTGCCGAGGGGCTGCGCCTTCGCGCCGCGCTGCAAGCTCGCCATCAAGCGCTGCGAGGCCGAGTATCCGCCGCTGGCCGACTGGGGCGGCGGCCATCTCGCTGCCTGCTGGCGCGCGGAAGACGTCGCGGAGGTGGCATGACCGAAGCGCTGCTCGAAGTCACCGACCTCAAGAAGCACTACCCGGTGCGCGCCGGGGTGCTGCGAAGACAGGTCGGCACCGTGCATGCGGTCGACGGCGTCTCGTTCGCGCTCGGGACCGGCGAGACGCTCGGCCTCGTCGGCGAATCCGGCTGCGGCAAGTCCACGGTGGCGCGGAGCGTCCTGCGGCTGGTCGAGCCGACCTCGGGCCAGATCCGGCTCGACGGCGAGGACATCACCCATCTGTCGAAGACGGCGCTGCGCCCGCACCGGCGTTCGATGCAGATCGTGTTCCAGGACCCGTTTGCCTCACTCAATCCGCGCATGACGGCGGGCGACATCGTCGGCGAACCCATCGCCGTGCATGGCCTTGCAAGCGGCAAGGCGCTGGAGGCGCGCGTCGCACAGCTGTTCGAGCAGGTGGGCCTGCGGCCCGACCAGATGCGCAACTTCCCGCATCAGTTCTCCGGCGGCCAGCGCCAGCGCATCTGCATTGCGCGGGCCCTGGCGCTGGGGCCGCGCCTGATCGTCTGTGATGAGCCGGTCTCCGCACTCGACGTCTCGATCCAGGCGCAGGTGATCAACCTCCTGATCGACCTGCAACGCCAGCATGGCTTCTCCTACCTCTTTATTGCGCACGACCTCGCCGTGGTCGCCCATATCAGTCACCGCGTCGCGGTGATGTATCTCGGCCGCATCGTCGAGATCGCCGACAAGGACGAGCTGTTCCGCAACCCGCGACATCCCTACACGCAGGCCCTGCTCGCGTCGGTGCCCGTCGCCAACCCGCTCGCGAAGAAGCTCGCTCCGCTGATCGACGGCGACGTGCCGAGCCCGGTCAATCCGCCTTCAGGCTGTGCGTTTCACACGCGCTGCCGGTTCGCGATGGAACGCTGCAAGACGGAGCGGCCGGCGTTGCTGGATGCCGGCGACGGGCATCAGGTGGCGTGCTTGCTGAACGAGGGGACGGGGCGGGGCCGCTAGGGCGCGTACTCGGAAAAGCAATGTCGGCTCCTGAGGGAAGAGCGGAGTCTTCTGCTCGGCAGAGCGTTACCGCTTTTTACCCATTGCGGGCATTGCAGCCTGCGAACAAGGCCCCGCTTCGCCCAACATCCAACCAAAGGTCCCGCTTGCAGTCGATGGAATAGGCGGACATGAAAGTTTGCTAGGGCAGCCTCTCGTTTATGCATACGTTAGGCTGATGTAGCGATCCATTACTCGTTAACAGCGAATCACCTAGAGATTGTGCAAGCTACTCGTGGAGTTGCAATGGCACATTCTGACCGTCAGATCGTCCAGAAGAAATCCGAGGTGCTCGATAAAGATCACCCTCCAGCGATGCGCCTTGAGGAACTTCGTGCCGAAGCGATCGAACATTTGCGTGGTGGTCAACTACTGAAGGCTCAATCTCGCGTCAAAGAAGCGTTCAAGCTGGATGCGGAGAGCGCTGAAAACCTGCACCTCATGGCCGTTGTAGACGCCGCCGCCGGCCGCGCAGACAGAGCGGTAGATTGGGCCTCCCGTGCGATCCGGAAAGCCCCCCAGCCGGCCTACTTGGCCACGCTGGGCAATGCGCTTGCGAGTGCTGGCCGTCTGGACGAGGCTTTGAGAGTCTTTGACAAGGCTATTCAGCTCAAGCCGAGCGATGCCGAGCTTTGGCGGCAGATGGGAGACGCGCTGATCCAGGCGCGAAGAAACAGCGAAGCTCTCCTCTGCTTTCGTCGCGCGTTCGAACTTGATTCGGGGCATGCTGATGCTGCGTATAAGGCAGGTCATCTTCTGCATGGAGCGGGTCAACTTGCGGAAGCACTCGTATATTTGAATCATAGCGTCAATTTGCGGTCTGATAATTCGCAGGCTCTGCACACGCGTGCACTCACCTTAAACGGCCTCGGAAGGATCGAAGAGGCGACGGCAGATTGCAGACGCGCAGTCCAACTGGATCCCAAGAACGCTGATACGGTGGGCAACCTTGGTGCTCTGCTGCGAGCGCAGGGCCATTTGGAAGAGGCTTTGTCTTTCTTCGACCGGTCCTTGAAGATCAAGCCCAATGCAGGAAAGACCATTGTCGGCCGGGCAAGCGTACTTGCCGAGTTGGGGCGAGTCGATGAAGCAATGTCTGCTTACAAGCGGTCGGCAGCCATTCTCTCCGAGCATTCGAGGTCCGTCTGGAATCTTGCTTTGCTTCAGATGCTCACTGGCGATTTTAAACGTGGCCTGAAGGGGATGCAGGCGCGTTGGGACGTTCCGGGCCTGCCGAACGGGTATCCGCCGCTTCCTGGACCTAAATGGCTTGGTGACGGAGACATTGCGGGGAAGACGTTACTGGTCTGCGCCGATGAGGGTCTTGGGGATGCCATTCAGCTCGTGCGCTACATTCCGCTGCTTGCTGGCCGTGGTGCGCGCGTCGTTCTAATAGTGCAGGACGCATTGTGGCCGCTACTCTCAAAAATGGAGGGCGCCTCGGAATGCTTGCCGGGGTCATCGGGGGCTCGCTTGCCCCCTTTCGATCTTCATTGCCCTCTCAGCAACCTGCCGCTCATCTTTGGAACCAGACTGGAGTCCGTTCCGGCGGCCGTGTCCTATTTGCCGCCGCCCTCTCGAGAGCGTGTTCAAGCTTGGGAGAGTCGGCTTGGTCCGCGTGCTCGATCACGCGTGGGGCTTGTCTGGTCAGGTAATCCCGAACATTTGAACGACCACAATCGGTCCATTCCATTTCGTATGCTGACGGGCCTTTTGGATGACAAGGTGAGTTTTGTCAGTCTTCAGAAAGACGTCAGGCCGAACGACCGAGCTGAACTGCTGGCTCGAACCGATATCTTCGATCCCGCCCAGCATCTTACTGATTTTGCCGAGACGGCAGCTCTGATTTCTTGCCTTGATCTTGTCATCACTGTTGATACGAGCGTTGCTCACCTTTCGGCCGCCCTTGGGAAACCGACCTGGATTTTGCTACCTTTTATGCCGGACTACCGTTGGCTCCGCCACCGCGAAGACAGCCCCTGGTATCCAACCGTTCGCCTCTTCAGGCAAAACGAGGGTCGGGAGTACGGCAGCGTCATCGACCGTGTGCGTCGAGACTTGCAAAATTTTGATCGGCAAAGAACTTGATCGGGCATGACCTGCCCCTAAGAATTTCCTCCAGAAGGATTTAGAGTCTGCCCTGACGAAGGACGGACAGATGAAGCGGAAGCGTTTTACGGAAGAGCAGATCATCGCGGTGCTGAAGGAGCACGAGGCCGGAGCCAAAACGGCCGATCTGGCCCGCAAGCACGGGATCTCCGAGGCGACGTTCTACAATTGGAAGGCCAAGTTTGGCGGCATGGATGTCTCCGAGGCCAGGCGGCTCAAGGCGCTCGAGGACGAGAATGCGAAGCTGAAGAAGCTCCTGGCCGAGCAGATGCTCGATGCGGCGG
>NZ_JACEGD010000035.1 GCF_016031635.1 Bradyrhizobium diversitatis | reverse complement strand
CGTTGATAGCTGAATTCGGTTGTATCGTGCAGCACAAGAACGAGACCTTCAGTGGCGGCGGCGCGATCACGTGTCGATTGGAAATGGCCGGCCAGAATGTCCGCTTCGCTGACCCGGTCATTAGAGAAGAAGCGGTAGGCCGCCTTGGTATTTGCCCAATCCTGGCAGACGAGCGGAATGCTTTGTCCCATGGCGCTTCCAATCTGCGTGAGCAGTTGCGGAATCTGTCGCCGAGCCGCGCATCCCTAAACTCGCATCCACTACTCTCTCGATCAATCCAACATTCACCTTCCAAGGATCACAAACGGCCTTTTGCCGATCGATCCCTTGCTGTCAGCCCCATAGAGCACCTCCTCCCGAATCAGGTGCTCAGCAAGGAATCACAAGTGATTCTTTCGATTCAAGATTACGACGATTAGCGGATCAGCCCGAGTGGCCAAAGTTATGGGCAATTGAAAGCTTCACCGGAGGGTACGGAGCTGTTGCTGGCCGAGAGCTTGCGGGTGGCGCACGAGGCCGGCGCGTTACGGAGCCAGGACCTCAAGCGGGTCACGGTCGATACCGCCGTGCAGCCGAAGGCGATCACCTTCCCGACCGATGCCAGGCTGCTGCACGCGGCGATCAAGGGGCTCAACCGCCTGCCGAGGAAGCACGGGGTCAAGCTGCGGCAGTCTTATCTTCGCATTGCCAGGACCGCGGCAATAATGGCTTCCCGCTACGCCCATGCCAAACAATTCAAGCGATATCCGCGCCAGTTGCGCATCCTGCGCAGCCAGCTGGGCCGGATCATCCGCGATATCCGCCGCAAGATCGAACGCGTTCGCCCTCCCGCCCAGCCGGGCCGCGTAGATCCGCTCGCAGCAGCAGCGCCAGCGCGGCTGGAAACTCTATTCCTTCCACGCCCCGGAGGTGGAGTGCATCGGCAAGGGCAAAGCCGCCGCGCCTTACGAGTTCGGCGTCAAAGCCTCCATCGTCACCAACAACCGCCGTGCTCCCGGTGGCCTGTTCGTGCTGCACGCCAGGGCGCTGCCCGATAACCCGTACGACGGTCACACCTTGCGGGACGTCATCGACCGCACCGAGACACTCACCGACTGCGCGATCGAGCGGGCCTATGTCGACAAGGGATACCGCGGCCACGACGCCCAAAATCCCCGCCGAATCTTCATCTCTGGCCAAAAGCGCGGCGTCTTCGGTGTCATCAAGCGCGAGCTACGCCGCCGCTCCGCCATCGAGCCCATCATCGGACACCTGAAGGCCGACGGTCACCTCGGCCGCTGCTACCTCAAAAGCTGCGCAGGAGACGCCGACAACGTCATCCTCTCAGCCGCCGGCCACAACCTCCGCCGCATCCTCGCTTGGCTGAGGGTTCTTTGGTGCGTGATCCTGACCACCCTCATCGCTGCCGCCAGCGACCGCTCATCGCTTAAATCGGCTTCTTAACATGGCGTCATCGCGGCTGACGTCTTCCTGAGGACACGAGGGTCGGTAGGATCGGTCCCCGCAGACTATCGACGGGAAGCAGCGCCATGAAGCGGTACGTTGGTCTGGACATCTCTACGGAAGAAACCAGCATTTGCGTTTTGGACCAAACCGGCGACGTGACATTCGAAGGTTGCGCGTCGGCCAATCCTGAGGCTATCGCCAAAAGTTTGCGGCAGCACGCCTGCAATGCTGAACGGATCGTGTTTGAAACGGGCTCGCTTTCCAATTGGCTTTGGCACCAACTCAAGGCGCTAGGCTTTCCGGTAATTTGCCTGGACGCGCGTCATGCCAACGCAGCGTTATCGATGCGCATCAACAAGTCGGATCAGAACGATGCCAGGGGGGCCGAAATGGCCCGCATGGGTTGGCGCCGGACCAGGCTGGTGAATCTACGGCGAGATATTGACAGCCAAATGCGCGGTCTGTGCAAGGGGCTGGGAATAGTGCTCGGCAAGGCCGGCTCGACTAACCTCGGCCGCGAACTCGACGCCGTGCTCGCTGAAGCGCCGGATTTTACAAGATATTTTTGCATCGCTACTCCGTTCCCAGACCTGCTTGACTGAGCAGATTGAGAAGTTCGATCGACTACTCCTGGCAGCGGCAAAAGCCGACGAGACGCGAATGATGACCGTTCCCGGCATCGGTCCCCTGACTGCCCTGTCTTTCGTCGTTACCATCGACGACCCCACTCCTTCCGACACTCCGCCGACGTCGGCGCCTATCTCGGCTTGACACCAAGATGTTATCAATCTGGTGAGATTGATCTACTGGCCGCATCTCCAAGCGCGGCAACCACCAGATGCGAACTTATCTGTTCGAGGCCGCGAACGTCCTGCTGACTGTTGTCAGGTGAGGTTCTTCGCTCAAGCGCTGGGGCAGCAAGCTGGCCAAACGCATCGACGCCAAAAAGGCCAAGGTTGCTGTCGCGCGCAAAATGGCCGTCATCCTCCATGCCATCTGGATAGATGGCACCGAATTCCAGGCAGAGATGCGCACCGCATGAAGCAGTCTTAAATTAACCCAGATCCGCCTTCGGCGGAGTATGCGTCCCTGGCGGGACGACGGTGCTGGCAATCTCGAAGTCGTCCCTGCGGGCGTTGCGCGCACCGCGTTCTTAACATCGGGATGCGCCACACCTCTTGAACGCAATCATGCGGCGCTCGTGCACAGAGACGACTGCGGAAAGAACCATGAACCCGGCAGCGGATCAATTTGGAGTATCGGAGTTGACATCCTGCCCGCGATTAAAGAACGGACGACGAGATATGCATCGAAGCGGCGACGACATTCCCTTTATCGTCCGCCGGTTGGCTACTTCTTCAACAGTCCGCTAGAGGAGCCGACAGTCCACCGTAGTCTCGGCGTGCTAAAGAGAGCTTGTCTGCGCCGACGCGTTTCCTCCAAGAGCACGTTCCTGCTTCTAAGCGGGTCGAGGGTCGTACTCCAAAGCAATCGCAAACCCATGAAAGTTGGTTAGCCTTGCTCTATGCTCCGTCCCGCTCCACCGCCAAAAAGCTTTGGCTGGCCGAATGAATTGACTTTTGGATCCCTGAAGGCCTTCCCGGCAATCAAGGCGTCTAGCTGGCAATCGCGATCACTGAAGAAAGCAAGCACGGCGTTTGGCAGCCATTGTCAAATTGCAAGCATGTGACACTAATCCTGATACTTCGATGCAGAAAAGCTGCGTTAATGGGCTGACCATACCTAGAATCTGCGGAAAGTCCGGAAAAACGTTGAAATCGTGCGGCCATCAGGAGGTATCTAACTCGACGTATTCCTATGGGTGGATATGCAGAACATGAGTGAAAATTTCCGACCCTTGGAAGGTATTCGGGTGGTCGAAATGAGCCATATGGTAATGGGCCCGTCCTGTGGCATGTTTCTCGCGACGCTGGGGGCGGAAGTCATTAAGGTCGAGCCCGTGGCGGGCGACAAAACCCGCTACTTATCGGGCATGGGCCGCCCCCTCTTCCCGCTGTTCAATCGGGGAAAAAAATCAGTCCGCCTCGACACCGAATCCCACAGCGGTCGGACCGCTCTCGATGCCTTGCTGTCCACTGCTGACGTCTTCATTGACAATTTCAGCAGCGCGTCGCTTGCCAAGATGGGGCTCAATGCTGATGCGATGAGGGGCAAGTTTCCTCGATTGATCCTCGCATCCCACAAGGGTTTCCTGGCTGGTCCCTACGAACATCGTACGGCACTGGATGAGGTCGTGCAGATGATGACGGGCCTAGCGTACATGACCGGGCCGACCGGGCGCCCCCTACGCGTGGGGGCTTCAGTCAACGACATCATGGGCGGTCTGTTCGGTGCATTCACAGTAGTTGCCTCGCTTATGGAGCGAAAGCGAACGGGGCGCGCCAGAAGTCTGCGAATCGGATTGTTCGAAAACGCACTGCTGCTCGTTGCTCAGCACATGGTTCAGTTTGAACTGGAAGGCCAAGAACCGCTCCCGATGCCGGAAAGAACGTTCGCTTGGCCGGTCTATGATATTTTCCAGACTGCAGACAATCATCAGATTTTTGTGGCAGTCGCAACGGAACGGCACTGGCGGGTGCTTTGTGACGTTCTCGGGCTCGTAGATCTCGCAGCCGACCCAACGCTACAGACGAAAGGTGACCAAATCAAAGCGCGCCCGCTTACCTTGCCGGTCTTGACCAACGCAATTCGTGGAACGACCCTCGACACGCTGCGCGAAAATTTTGAGCGTGAGGGAATCCCCTACTCGCCGGTGGCCCGTCCGAAGGACATGTACTCGGATCCGCATGTTCTCCGCCCGGGCGGATTGGTCGAGTCGGTAATGCCGGAGGGGGGCGCTTTCCGTGCTCCGTCTCTACCCGTAGACGTAGACGGTCTTCCTATCGGGAATATTGGCAACGTGCCTGCGATGGGTGAGCACACTGACGCGATATTGTCCTCCCTCGGATTCGACAAAGAAACGATCGAAGCTGCCAGCGGTGCGACAGAGCATGGTGCGTGCGATGGGTAAAACGTGCGTCACTACAGCTCACCCAATCGATCGCGTAGCTCTTCGCAAGATAGCTCTCCGCGATCGCTTGCACCTGGTGAAGGCATGGCCGACAACGTCACAGAAGATCGAGTCGGCTGCTCGTGAGCGTTCGGCTGATGTGACGCACTTTGAGGTTGGGACGTTTCTTCCATCCGACCGAGTGCCGCAATTCGCCGACATTCCGGAGGTGCTCACCTTCGTCGAGAGAGTATCTTCCATCCCGTCGGCGCTCACTTTGAACGAGCGGGCCGTTGATGATGCCTTAAAACACGCAAGCGTCCGAAATTGTCTGCGTTGTTTCCTGAAGAGCACAGCCAGGCCAACATTCGCCGCTCGCGGCATGAGTAGGTTGATATCCCGCCGACGCTTATGAAGTGAACTCCCTGAAAATCGATTTCCGTCACGCGACCGCAAATAGACAATCGGCAAAAGCAGGAAAATCGAAAATGAATGCGACAGAAAAACAGGTCAAAATTACTGCTGAGCTGTCTAGCATCTATAAGCACATCGCAGCAAACGAAGATCAATTTATCAACCGTCTGCTCGATTATCTAAGACATCCCAGCATCAGCGCGCAGAACATCGGCATCCGTGAAGTCGGTGAAATCCTCGTTGAAATGCTAAATCGCTTAGGGTTTGATGCGCAGACGATCCCTACGTCCGGGCACCCAATGGTGTTTGGGCGCTGGAACCATGCGCCTGGAGCGCCAACGATTTTGCTTTATGGCCACTATGACGTGCAGCCTCCGGAACCGTTGGAGGCCTGGATAACCCCACCATTCGAGCCGACAATACGCGATGGGCGCATTTATGCGCGCGGGGTGGGAGATAATAAAGCCCAACACTTCGCTCAGCTGCTCGCTGTGGAATCGTATCTGGCGGTGCATGGCCGATTGCCATGCAATGTCTTGTTTCTGCTCGAAGGAGAGGAAGAGATCGGCAGTCCAAACATTGAAGAATTCGTTCGCGCTCACCGAGACTTGTTGCAGGCAGATGTAGTCGTGACCGCCGACGGCGCGATGGATCCATCGGGAAGTCCCTACATTTTCCATGGTGTTCGGGGAATTGTATCTTTCGAGTTGCGAGCTCATACCGCGAACAGTGATGTGCATTCTGGCGGCTTCGGCGGTGTCGCACCAAACCCTATCTGGAAGCTCGTGCATTTGTTGGCGACCATAAAGAATGCGGCCGGAGAGATTACTGTTGAAGGCTTTTATGATGACATTGTTCCACCGGGTGACCTCGAAGTCGCGACTGCGAGGGCGTTGCCTCTGGACGCTGCAGAAGTCATGAAAAAGCTCGATCTCGCCGAGTTGGATACTCCTAGCGGTCGGCCTTTGGCAGATAGAATTATGTTTCATCCAACCCTCACCATCAATGGCTTTCATGGTGGCTATGGCGGGCGGGGTTCGAAATCGATCGTGCCGAACGAGGCCATTGTCAAGTGCGACGCGCGCCTCGTTGAGAAGCAGACGCCAGACGATGTCTTGGCGAAATTGGAGGCTCACGTTAGGCGCCATGCCCCAGATATCGAGTTCGTTCCGGTCGAAGGAATGCTACCTTCAAAAACGCCGTTTGACTCACCGTTCGCTAAGCTAATCCAGAGCGCCGTTCGACTTGGACAAGGTCGGGAGCCACTTGTGTATCCTGTGGCAGGAGGCAGCCTACCGGAATACGTTTTCACCAAAATTCTCAACACGCACTCATTTGTCTTACCGTATGCGAACCATGATCAGACCAATCATGCACCAAATGAGAATATCGAGATCGATTATTATCTGAGAGGGATCAGAACGGGCGCTGCTCTGCTGCATGAAATCGGCAGGTACGCGGGCCCGAGGAAAGCCCCCGTGGGGTAGCCAGTCCGTGCGTCGGTCGTTGAGAAATTCATCTAGGGATATCGGCTGTTCGCCGCAAAGCAGCAGACCTCAGCAAGCAAGAGCTTGAGCAAGCAACTAGCGCAAGAAGGCTAATGATGACGTCGTCCTCGAAACCCGCTCTTGGAATACTTGCCCTAGAAAAGGGGCTACCAGCCGGTTCTCCGGCGGCCAATCCTCGCTTTACTGAGTTGCTCGACCTTCCGGTAATTTCCGAGACGATCGAAGGCGGGTGGTCAGAGTTGGTCGTCCGCGGAGACCCTATCTTAGAGCCGGCCTTCGTTGCAGCGGCCCGCAAGTTGGTCGCCCGCGGCGCAGTTGCGATCAGCAGCAATTGCGGCTTTTCTATCCGCCATCAAAAAGCTGTTGCGGCTGCGGTCGACGTACCGGTCGCACTCTCAAGCCTCCTCCTGTTGCCGATGATGCTAAGCCAAGTTCCGAGGGACGGAAAGGTTGCTGTTGTGACCGCCGACTCGTCCAATCTTACGGAAGACACTCTGGTCATTGGGAACCCGTCCGATCGGTCCAGAGTTGTTATCGGTGGGATTGAAGGCGGAGAGTTGCTACGCAACGAGATGGTGCGTCCCCCAGTGTTTACTCCGGTTTTCTCGATACAGTCGGATGTGGAAGCCTGCATCTCCCGTTTGAGAGCCGCGCACCCGGCCATCAAGGCGATTCTATTTGAATGTGCAGGCTTTCCCTTGGTGTCGCGTGAGCTTCGGAAAAATACGCGGCTTCCAATTTATGACATCGCCGACCTGTGCCGGATGGTATTCGCGTCTGTAACATGACGTTTCATGCTCCGCAGGTGCAACACCACTAAGTCGCGGCTCTTCACCAGTGAAATCTAAATAGTTCTCACACTCGTCAGGAGTTCGTAGATATGACTATCAAGAAGGCGCCGCAGCCGTTCCCGAGAGCCGAGTACTTGCGAAGGATGGCAGCAATAAAGAAAGAGATGGTTCGACGTGAAATAGACGCGCTCGTTGTCCCCAGCTCCTCGAATATTACTTATTTGACAGAAAATTGTGCCAGGATCTTTTCACTGCATGCGCTCGTGCGCGCCGACAAGGAAGAACCGGCGCTCATCGTACGTGTTATTGATGTCTCCGCATTTGTTTATCTGACGTTCCTCGATGCGGGCCACATTATTGGTTATTCAGACGACTACGTCGGCAAAGCGGACAAGAACGGTTATGACGCTGTAATAGACTTCCTCCATCAGGAGGGGTTGGGCAATAGGATGGTTGGGGTCGAATTCAACGGCAGCCGCGGGCTGATCTGGGGAATGATGACGATAGCCTCGGCGGAGAAGTTCAAAGCGAGGCTGCCGAACGCCGTTGACTGTACAAGGCTACGCATCGTTAAATCCGACCTTGAGATTGACGTGATCCGAGATGCCGCTTCAATTGCCGATGCCGCAATCCTCCGTGCAGCGGAAGTGCCCTGGAGCAAGAGAAGCCGACGTCGTCGCAGAGATCGTTGCGGCGCAAAATCCGCGGAGCGCCGGGCGGCAAGTCTGCTACTGGGGTGTTCGCGCCTATGTGAACGTCGCCCGTACGGACGCACCTCACATCCTTTGGAGAGAGGATGAATTGCGAAAAGGGCTCACAAATCAAGTATTGAACTGAGCGGTAACAGGTATCAGTAAATGGCCGCCATCACGCGCACATTCACAATCGGCCCCGCGCCGGATCGACTGCGTCGCCTGCACGAGGCAGAAGTTGCCGGTCTTGAGGCTGCGTTAGATGTACCGCGTCCTGGCAATACAGCCGGTGACGTTGCGAGCGCCCTCTACCGCACCATCGAGAAGATGGGTCTTAAGAAGGAGTCCCGCTGCGGGTATGCCATAGGCATCGATTGGCCGGAACCAATCAGCTTAGAGGTAGGTAATATGACTGAGCTGAAGCCAAACATGACGTTCCATCTGATGCTGGGTAACTGGGTGGAGGAAGAGTTTGGCTATGTCGTAAGTGAAACGTGTCGCCTCACCGACTCCCGCGTCGAGGTGCTGACAAAAGCACCGCGCAAGCTATTTGAACTTTGAGTCAGATACGTGACGTCGGGAGCATCGAATACCAACCTCTTCGAAGTAATTAGACGGAGATTAGCATGAGCCTCAAATCAAAGATGCAATTCCTACTAGTTGCGTTGATCGGCTTTTCAGGCCCGGCACTCGCGCAAGCGGATGACCCTGTCATAGCCGCGCTTCGCAAGGCAGGGCAGGTCAAGGCGGCAGTTTCGTCGGTGCCACCCCTGTTGACAATCTCGCGGGATGGAAATGCCACGGGTTACATGGCAAAAATCACGAATCTTGCGCTCAAGGGCCTCGATCTGCCCGAGATCACACCAGTGGTTACAGCGTATGGGTCGATGATCCCTTCTTTGAAGGCAGGCCAGGTTGACCTCGTAGTCCCGATTATGCAGCCCAACAGAGAGCGATGCGAGCAGGTACTATTCTCGGCGCCCGTTTTTCTCAACAGGAATGTCCTATTCGTAAAGGCCGGAAATCCGAAGCACTTGACGAATCTGAGCCAGATTGCCGGCACGCCAGACCTCAAGGTGGCGGTTCAGCCAGGCGGGAGCAATGAAACTCAAGCTTTGAAGGCGGGGGTGAAGCGCGGCCAGCTGGTGCCCACACCGGACAATCAGGCGGGCATGGCCACGGTCATTGGCGGACGAGCGGACGCTTGGTTAGGCGGCCAAGCCTCATTTCCAGCTTCGACGCTGAAGAAGTTGGGCGCGGAGATCGTGGTCGACCCTCAGCTTGACATAGTCCTATACGGCATCGTGGTGCGGAAGGAGAACACTGGTTTTCGCGACGCGCTCAGCGAGCAGGTTAATATCTTGCGCGAGAACGGCAAAATGAAGGAAGCACTGCAAAAGTGGGCCGTTGAAGCTGACTTTGCGGAGAACGACTTTGCCTTGATGTGGGATACGCTATCGAAAGTTCGGACGATTGGAGAATCTATGCCGGATTGCCGATGAAATCGGCGATGATTGTCGGTGAGGTGCAAGAGGCATGATGGCAATTCTGGAGTACTGGCCGGTCCTCTTGAAGGGTTTATGGATTACCGTGACGGTATCGCTATGCACCATAATCGGTGGAGCTATCGGCGCGGTAATCATCGGCGGGCTGAGACTGTCCAGCTCAACGGCTGTGCGCGTTGCGACGATGGTCTTCGTAGAATTGTGGCGCAGTCCGTCGGCGCTTGTCTGGCTATTTTGGGTTTACTACGCGTTGCCGATGGTAACCGGTACACGCATCAATCCTCTCACTGCGGCGATCCTCGTCCTGTTGCTTGAGGCGTCGGTCTACGGCTCTGAGGTTGTTCGCTCCGGCCTCGAAGCTGTCAATCGCGGACAGTCAGACGCATGCTACGCCCTTGGTCTCAACAAAAGCCAAAGTTTCATCAAAGTGGTGCTGCCGCAGGCGCTTTCCCAAATTGTGCCTGGCTTTGGCAGCATGGCACGGACGATGTTTAAGTGGACAGCGATAGTGAGCTTCATAGGCGTACAGGATCTTCTCTACGTATCACAGTTCGTTCGCGCCCAAACTTTTGAGACAACGAAGGTATTCCTCCTTCTCGCCGTTGTCTATTGGATCCTTTGCCTAGGTGTAGCCTTCGCTTTCCGGGCACTTGAGCAGGTGCTTCCTCTCAATCGGGCGTTGCGGGCTGCGCAGGCCTCAAGCAGTGCCAGCCAGCTTGGCGACAACGTCTCCGCCATAGGTGCCGCATGACCTGGGATTGGAATTACGCGTTCGAGATTATGCCCGACCTCTTGGTGGGGGTCTGGTACACGGTGGTGGTTACTTTAGCGAGTTCAGCGATTGCGCTGTCGCTAGGGCTGTTGCTGGCGATATTAGAGAGCGTAAGCACAACATTCGGACGAGCATTTGTGCGGTTCTGGCTCGAGATCTTTCGTGGTGTTCCGATCTTGGTGCTGCTCTACATGGCTTACTACGTTCTGCCAGAATATGGGCTGAATTTTTCAGGAATGGTCATCGGGATTGGCGTCACCGGCCTCGTCTATGCTGCGTACTCCTCGGAGGTGTACAGAGGGAGCCTTATAACGATCCCACCCGAATTGCGCGACGCGTGTGTGGCGTTGAGCCTGAGCCCTTCGGTGACATGGCTGAGTGTTCTCATTCCGTTGATGGTAAAGCGGTCTATCCCAGCATTGCTTAACTACGTCGTTGGCATGTTCCGAGCGACCGTCTTTTTGTTCGCGATAGGAGTGCCAGTACTCATGGGCGAGGCACAAACCGCGGCCGACAGATCATTTCGATACCTTGAACCGTATACTCTAGCAGGCTGCATCTTCATTCTGCTCAATCTGCCCTTCATCTACATTCTATCGAAAGCAAAGGCCGACCATGTCTAGGACCACTGAACTTAGCTCGGCGGGAAATCGAGTGAACCCGGGCGGCGTGGCATCGAGCGAGAGAAAGGTTGACGTGTCAACGAGTAGCAAGCAAGAGCCCGTGTGGGCCATTGAGTTCAAGAAGATCTGCAAATCATTCGGTGCGTTTCGCGTGCTCGTCGACCTCGACCTTAAGGTGCAGCCGGGCGAGAAGGTGACGCTGATCGGGCCGAGTGGCTCCGGCAAGACCACTGTCTTGCGCCTGGCGATGACGCTTGCCAAGCCAACCAGCGGCGATATTCGCATATTCGGCGAAAGCATCCTTTTCGATCAGGCAGGCACTCTACTTTCCAGCGCCGAGGAGGCACGCATCCGGCGGCGCTGCGGCATGGTCTTCCAGCAGTTCAACCTATTTCCGCATCTGACTGTACTGCAAAACTTAATCCTAGCGCCCACGACCGTGTTGAAGCAGTCAAAGGCAGAGGCCAAGGAGAGCGCACTTCGCTATTTGAGAATGGTGGGGCTCGAAGGAAAAGTAGATGCCTACCCGGCTCAGCTTTCCGGAGGCCAGCAGCAGCGTATCGCGATCGCTAGGGCGCTGGTGATGAAGCCCGAGATCCTGCTGCTTGACGAAATCACCTCTGCGCTCGACCCAGAAATCGCCGGCGAGGTGCTCGACGTGGTGCGACGCATCGCGCGGGAGTCGGGCGTCTCAATGCTGATCGTCACGCATGAGATGCGTTTCGCGCGCGAAGTCTCCGACCGCATCGCGGTCTTCGACGGCGGCCGTATCATCGAGCAGGGCACTCCCGAGAAGATTTTCATCAGCCCAGAATCCGAGCGCACGCGTTCATTCCTCCAATCAGTCCTGAACCACTGATCGCCGGATCGGGTGGTTTAAGGTGACCTGCCACTGAGATTTTTTATCCTATCTTCTAATCGGGGAGGAGCGCATGAGCGAAAATTTCCGGCCGCTGGAGGAGTTCCGCGCCAAAATGAGCCACATGGTAGTGGGACCGTCCTGTGGCATATTCCTGACAATTCTGGGGGCGGAGGTCATCAAGATCGAACCCCTGACGGGGCGACAAAACCCATTATCTAGCTGGCAGGCGGCCCGCTGTTCAACCGTGGGATGAGATCCGTCAGCCCAATATCGTGCAGATGATAACGAATGTGGCCCAAATCACGCGGCCGAGCGGGCACGCTTGCCATGGGATTGTCGGTGAATGCCATTGTGGGCGGGAACGGTGAAATATACTGAAGCGATTCTGTCGGCTCCTGGTTTCGAGAAAGAGATCGTCGAAACTGCGAGCCGCGAGACCAAGTAGGCCGCCTGAAATGTCGACCACCACAGCTTATCGGGCCGACGGTGTGACCCTTCGCGAGGTAGCTCTCCGAGATGGCCTACAGTTGGTGAAAGCGTGGCCGACAACGTCGCAGAAGCTTGAGTGGCTTGTTCGTGAACATTCGGCTGGCGTAACGCATTTTGAAGTGGGGTCGTTTCTGCCGGCCAACCGGGCGCCGCAGTTCGCCGATATTCGGGAGTTGCTCTCTTGCGTGACGAGCGCATCTGCCATTCACACATCGGCGCTCGCCATGAATGAGCGAGGCATTGATGAGGCCTTGACCACCCAAGTCTCTGAAATCGCCTGCGTTGTCTCCGCGACTGAAGCGCACAGTCACGCCAACATCCGCCGCTCGCGCGATCAATCCATCGAGCTGGTGCGTTATGCAGCAAAGCGCCGCTTAGAAAGCAATCACGGCGCTCTGATTTCTGTCGGCATCGCGATGTCATTTGGGTGCTCGATTGCGGGCCCTGTGCAGCCAGCTGAGGTCCTGAAGATCGCCGAGGCGTGCTTGAGCGCTGGTGCCGATCTGGTCGGAATCGCTGACACGGTGGGATTTGCTGGGCCAAATCAGGTTTATGAGCTGTCCGCCGCTCTTCACGCGCTGGTTGGATCAGGCCGATTTGTCGTTCACCTTCACGACACCCGCGGTCTGGGCATCGCGAATGCGTCGGCCGCGTTGGATGCCGGCTGCCGCGTGTTGGACGGCTCATTGGGGGGCTTGGGAGGCTGCCCATTCGCACCGGGAGCTACCGGCAACGTCGTCTTCGAGGATCTTGTCTACCTCTGCGAAACGAAAGGATTTCGGACGGGCATTGATATCGATGCCCTTATCGATGTCCGTAGGACCCAGCTCGAGGCCATGCCAGAAGAGAGGCTCTACGGCGCAATCGCGCGCTCGGGCGTGCCAAAAAACATCGACTGGGCAGCAGGAGGCGAACTTCGACGCCAATAGCACCCTCCAAAAAAGGGAGGAAAACAATGAAACGACGCGGATTTCTGAAGAGCAGCCTCGCTATCGGTGCGGCAGTTGGGTTTCCACGGCTGGCATCGGCCCAGAAAACCTCGATCGTGAAGTTCATTCCATCATCGAATTTGACAATCTTTGACCCTCTTGCGAACACAGCCGATCCCACTCGGCTGCACGGGTTCATGGTGTTCGACACCGTGTACCGTCTCGATAGCAATTTTCTTCTGCAGCCTCAGATGGTAGAGGGCCACGAAGTCTCGGCAGACGGCCTGGAGTGGAAGATCAAGCTACGAGAGCGGGTGTTGTTCCACGACGGAGAGCCTGTGCGCGCGAAGGACGTCATCGCTAGTCTTAGCCGCTGGGCGAAGCGCGACATTTTTGGCGAGACCTTGTTCAGCCAGACGAACGAGCTCTCAGCTGCCGATGACAAGACGGTGTACTTCAGATTAAAGCAGCCATTCATCTTGCTGCCCGCTGCATTGGGGAAAGTCGGGTGTCTCGGTCAGCGTCGCTTTGCCTCTGGAGGTGCTCGCTGCTTGGAAGCGCGGAACGCTGATTGATCGTGCAATCATGGTTTTTTGCGCCGCCGGTTTGAATCTCATTGTCGACCTGCTTTACACTATATTCGATCAAAGGATCAGCTATTGACCACGACCGTTGAGGACCCACGAGCTAGATGAGGGGCGTACCTAGTATGGCGGAGCCGCTCGACGGCGTAGATCTGAAGATCCTGGTGGAACTGCAGCAAGACGGTCGTGTCCGCAACAATGAGCTGGCGCATCGGGTCGGCGTGTCTGCGCCCAACTCTTTGCGGCGCCTGAAATCTCTGTTCAGTCGCGGCGTGATCAGGGCCATCCACGCTGTCCTCGACGAGCGCTTGCTCGGCTACGAGATGGTGTCGTTCGTCGCGATCCAGCTGTCCAGCCAGGCCCAGCCGATACTGAAGACGTTCGAAGCCTCTATAACCACAGTCCCGCGCATTCAGCAATGTTGGCGGATTTCGGGCGATACCGACTATCTGCTGAAATGCGTCGCCCCGAGTGTGGAGGGTATGCATCAGCAGCTTCTATTTTTCGCAGCAATGCCTAGCGTGAAGAACGTGCGCAGCTTTCCGGTGCTGGGCGTGGCGAAAGACTCGCCGCTGCCGCTGCAGTACCTCGCCGTGGCATCCGCGCCGGCAGGCCAGGAGTAGAGGCCCGCGCGTGCTTGCAGCATCGCGATGTCCTCTTGTCAGGCCAAAGCGTGCATCATCAGTGCACGAGTCTGTTGAAGGGGAGGCTATTGCGAGGCATCAGTGGTTCAGTTCGGTGAACTGGTAGGGCTGACGCCGGCAAGTCGGAACGGGCTGTATTATTCTACGAATTCTGGTTCGAAAGTAAGCCTGCAGCGAAGCCGCCTTGCGAGTTGATCTCTGATGTTCAGAACGGTCCTTAGGGAGAGTGATAGGCACAGTGCCCAAATCGGGCGGCTTGAAGTGGTGGAGATCGGCCGGCGGCGGCGCTGGTCCGAGGATGAGAAGCTCAGGATCGTACTAGAGAACTGCAGGACTGCGACAAGTGTCTGCGACATCCCGGCGATACGGCGTCTCGCGTTCATTGCTCCTCGAGTGGCGACGGTCACTTCGAGCCGAGCAGAATAACGCTGATGGACGACCAAATCGGGTTCGTGCCGGCGACGGTGATCGCGGAACCCGAACTGCAGATACCTGCACAAGCATCGGCCAGCCAGCGGTGCGATCGAGATCGAGTTTGCGACCGGGGCGCGGATGCGGATCGCGAGTGCGGTCGACGCGGCAACAGTCGTGGCTTTGTCCGATGGTCCACGACAGCGATGATCCCGCTTCCGACGGGCATGCGGGTGTGGCTTGCGACCGGCCACACCGATATGCGCAAGCCCACTCGCTGCTGGCCGAAGTTCTCGGACATGGGATATGGACGTGCATTACCTGATCCTGATCTTTGCATTCGGGATAGCACTCGCTTACTGCATTATCTACACTCCGACCTTTGCCCTTTGCGTCCTCCACATGCCCGGCAGCAGCGGGCAGTTCGCCACAATTGTGGCTGGCGCCGCAATAGCAGTGTTCAGGCCTCTCGCAGGGGTCCTTAGTGAGTGGCCCGTGAAGAACGGCTAAGTGGCTGATCTGGAAGCGGGTTTGCAAGCCGCCGCGACTTTGCCATTGCAGGCTTGATAGGGCTGTGAGTCGGAAGCCTGCAATTTCGAGATTGAGATTCCGTCGAATCGCCAGCTCTGATTCATTGGCTGCATCGGAGGGACCGATGCGACCGAAGAAGCCGAAGGCGATAGGGGAAGGCGATCTGTTCCGGGCCAGGCTCGATCAGATCATCAACATGAAGCACGAGCCGGTTCAGCTCGCCGCCAAGGTCGATTGGGAGTGGATCGACCAGCAGATCGCGCCAATCTACAGCGACAAGGGCCGACCTGGGATCGAGGCCCGGTTCGTGGTTGGTTGGCTCCTGCTCAAGCACATTTACGGCCTCTCCGATAAGGGGGGTGTGCGAGCGCTGGGTCCATGATCCCTATTTCCAGTACTTTACCGGCGACTTTTTTCAGCACGCATTTCCGCACGAGCGCTCGGATCTGAGCCATTGGCGCAAGCGCTTCGGCGACAGGCTGGAACTTCTGCTGGCGGAGAGCTTAAAAGTGGCACACGACACGGGTGCCTTGCGCACGCGCGACGTCACGCGCGTCACGGTGGACACCACGGTGCAGCCCAAGGCCATCACCTTCCCAACCGATGCCAAGCTGCTGCACGCAGCCATCGAAGGGCGCAATCGGCTGGTCAGCAAGCACGGGGTGCAGCTGCGGCACTCGTATCGGCGTATCGCCAAGAAGGCCGCGATGATGGCAGGGCGATATGCCCACGCCAAACAGTTCAAGCGCCACCACCGCCAATTGCGCTTGTTGAAGAGCCGTCTCGGTCGGGTCATCCGTGACATCCGCCGCAAGATCGAGGGCGCCCCGACCTCGAAGCGGCATTCGAAGCGCCGCTGGCGCGCGCTGCTCAGATCAGGTCGCAGCAGCAGCGCCAGCGCGGCTGGAAGCTCTACTCCTTCCATGCTCCCGAGGTCGAATGCATCGGCAAGGGCAAGGCCTCGGCACCTTACGAATTCGGCGTCAAGGCATCGATCGTCACCACCAACGGGCGCGCGCCGGGCGGCCAGTTCGTGCTCCATGCCACGGCGTTGCCAGGCAATCCGTACGACGGCCATACGCTCGCCAGCGTCATCGACGCGACCGAGAAGCTGACCGGATGCCCTATCGAACGGGCCTATGTCGATAAGGCTATCGCAGCCACACAACGCAAGGCTCGCGCCGCGTCTTCATCTCCGGCCAGAAGCGCGGCGTCTTCGGTGTCATCGAGCGCGAACTCCGGCGCCGCTCCGCCATCGAGGCGATCATCGGCCACATGAAGAGCGACGGGCACCTCGGCCGCGGCCATCTCAAGGGCCGGGAGGGCGACGCCGTCAACGTCATCCTCACCGCCGTCGGTCACAACCTCCGCCGCGTCCTCGCTTGGCTGAGGGCTTTGCTGACCTCAATCCTGATCACCCTCTGGCGGGCTGCCGCACCCTGTCCAGTCGTCAAACCAGCTTCTTAACGGACGACGAATTATCATTTGAGGAGCCTGGAAGTTACGGTTGGCGATGAACGGCGTGTATTAGGTGCTGGCGATGCATATTACGTTTCCAGCCGCCGTCCACGTCGCTTCAGATTCATTGAGCAGGAGACATGCGAATTAGTGAGCGCGTGCGTGCCGCCATCACTCTACTCATGGAGGAAGCCTACATGACTCCGCCTGTCGCCACACCAAGCGCCAACGATCCCGACGCCTTCTTCGTGCGTTCTCGGCAAGCGAGTCAGGAACCGCCGGGTGCTGGCCAGAGCGTGCTTACTGGACGCCGGAGAGGCCGCGCATCATCGGCGAGCCTTGGTGCGTCAAAATTTGGCGCGACGGATCTTTTCGTCTCCACTACTAGCATCCAACCTCGGCTTCCGCGACGCGAACGGAAGCCAATACGGGCCTTTGTCCCGAGTTGTCCGATTGTGCGACCACCCGGAAACGGAATTCCTATTTCATGCCGGCACACACCCATGATGTCACTGAAGGAAGGAACCCTGCGAAGCGTCATCGCGCAACATCGGCAAATGCCGTGCGAGTTTCGTAAGGAGCGGACAGAAAGCCGTCGTGCGAGGGCAGGAGCATCGTGAAAACTCGCGGCGCAACGCTTCTGCATCGAGACGGCGAAGCGCTGCTGATTGTCATTGAACACCTCGGCGGTCAAGCAAAAGTCGAGAAGGGTTGGCTGTGGATCTCAGACAGCTTCGTTAACTTCGCTTCGATCTATGAGCAAGGAGGACTTTCGCGAGCCGCCGAACAATGCAGCGTCGCTGTGTCAGCCCTCAGCCATCATCTATCACTACCGCACGGAATTGTTCACGCGAGAGTCACGTGGCATGCTTCCGACCGCAGCCGGCGAACGCCTCCACGTTCACGCAAAATCGATCCTGAAGGCTGTAGCGACCGCAGAAGACGATCTGCGTCATGCTCGAACCGAACCACCCGGCGAAGTTTCAGTTGTAATGGCGCAGTCAGCAATAAAGGCAGTTGGCATAGATTTCTTTTATCGAGTTGTCGGCGAATTTCCAAAACTTAGAATCTCCATCACCGAAAGCTTATCGGGATCGACATTAAGCGTTTTGATGTCGAACAATGTTGATATCGACGTACAATCCACCAAGCGATCCCAGCCTAAGATCCATACCGCTTCTGGAAGAGGAAATGGTTCTCGTCGGGACGACTCCCATCATCGGCAACACCGATGAGCCGATCACCTTTTCTGAGGTGGCGGCCGGGATCGCGATCAGCATTACCGGCAGCATGAGCGCCGTGTTGCACCAGCGCAACCTGGTCGGCAGAAGACGTCATCTGCGTCATCGCCCAGGCTGCGCCGACGCCTTGATCAGGATGCCGAGATTGGTGAACAGGCTCGCAAACCAGATGCGGTGGAAGTTAGGACAGTGCAACGGTGCCGTGATGCCGTCAGTGCCGGACCAAAGTGGCTTGGACTGATGCGTCATCTCGGCTCCTGCCTGGCTGCCTGGCCTTCCATGATCTAATTCGGGACCACATCAGTGATGATCTAACGACTTTACCGATCGAAAGTGGGCAGGTGCCTCTTCAAGCTCGCCTGTCTCGCACACGCTGTGTCCGAGAACCTTATGAGGCCGGCCAATGTCTCGAGGCTTTCCTCGTAATTCGCAATTGCCTCGGTGCGCGAGAGACATCGTCTCTCGCACCCAAGGCTGAGCGCCAGGCACTTCTCCCGCTGCCTGAATTCTGTAGATAAAGCAGCGCTATTGCCCGCCTGGGACGCGATGATGTCCCGTGACTTGCTTTGGAAATTGATGCCGCCAGCGCAGCGGGCGGGCATGGCATGACATCTCGGTCGTTCGAGACGAGGCCGCCGGTTCGATCAATCGAAGCTCAAATGAACCTCTTCAAGCGCCGAGTTCCTATTCTTGGGACCCTGGTGGTCCAGGTCAACGGCAAGAAGCGGGGTGAGGTCACAGTTGCAACAGCGGCCGAGAATCCGGAAATCGAGGCTGCCGTTTTGGCCCTCGACGCGGTAAAACTGGCGCTGGACGGGGGTGATCTCGCGGAGTGGATGGGTCACACAACCAAATGAAGGGCGATACTCATGGCCTCAGTCGTTCAGAACGTCAATCTGAAGAGAGCTCTCACCGCATTTCGGTGGTGGCATAGAGTAGAGGGGCGACCGTGAAGGTTTTCTGCGTTTTGTGCGAGTCACCGATGCAAAAGCGTGCGGACGTATAGGTCTGCGGAGTGGGACACTCGCATCAATCCTCGGGCGGAGCCTCAATTGGAATGGCAAAGCCCGCCTTTACGCGGTCCATGATGACCATCGTCTTGAAGCCCTTAATGTCCGAGTTCTCATAGAAGAATCGTCGGGTGAACTGCTCATAATCTTCCATGGTACGGGCGGTAATGTATAGGACAAAGTCAGCATCGCCGGTGACGTAAAATCCATTGACAACTTCAGTTGACGATTTGATCGCCTTCTTGAACTTATCGATTATGTCTGAACGCTCGCGCTCCAGGCTCACGAGCACAAGCATTTGAATAGGTCTTCCAACGGCCTTTGCCGAAACAATCGAGACATCGGCCTCGATGATGCCTTCCGAACGCAGCCTCTTCAGGCGTCGTTGACACGCGGTAGCGGAAAGGCCCGCCAGTTCGCCGATCACATCGGAGGTTACGCGATTGTTTTTTTGCACGATCTCGAGGATGCGGGCGTCTATTCGGTCGTACTGCATAGTCGTCTCCAGCATTGAGGTGAATTTCGTCGCAAAATCCCGTGTGATGCAGGAAATCATCCGAACCACGGGAAAATGCGACGCAAATATCTTTGCGATCCCAGTATCCTGAATGCGAAGGCAAATTCAACAATTGGCTGGCTGAGGACCTTCAGATGGCCCTTCAAACTATTGGGCGCAAAAGTCCCCATTTGGTCGGTCTTGCTGCCCGGCACCTGCGGAATCTGCGTCGTCGGGATTTCGCGGCGGGGGCCGCACTCATCGACGGCCGCTGGATTGCGGGTGAACAAAGAGACGTTGTGGTCGATCCCGCTACCGGGGAAGAGATCGCGGATGTTGCTCGTTGCTCTGCCGTAGATATGACTGTAGCGATCGCGGCAGCCGAACGGTCATTTGCTGCATGGCGAGAATTGTTGCCGGCGAGGCGCGGGGCGATCCTTAGGACTTGGGCGTCATTGATGCTCGACCATTCGGAAGAACTCGCCGTCCTGGTGACGAGCGAGCAGGGCAAGCCGCTCGCGGAGGCGCGCCAGGAAATTGCGTACGGTGCGGGATTCCTTGAGTGGTTCGCTGCGGAAGGGGAGCGCGCATACGGAGAGACGATCCCGAGTCACAAGCCTGGAAGTCTGCTTCAAGTGCGAATGCAGCCAATCGGTATTGCGGCGGCAATCACCCCGTGGAACTTTCCTGTTGCCATGATTACACGAAAAGCGGGGGCTGCTCTTGCAGCCGGTTGTCCAATGATTGTGAAGCCTGCCCCCGAGACGCCGCTTTCTGCTCTTGCCGCGGCTAGATTGGCCGAAGAAGCCGGCGTCCCGGCCGGTGTTTTTCAAGTGGTGATTGGCGATCCGATCGAGCTTTCGGCGCCTCTGTTGCGCGATACAAGAATCCGCGCTCTTTCCTTCACCGGTTCTACTCAAGTTGGTCGTCTGCTTCTGGAGGGGGCGGCTGACACAGTAAAGAAGGTGTCGCTGGAGCTGGGGGGGCATGCTCCCTTCCTCATCTTTGATGATGTGGATCTTGGGAAGGCTGTCAAAGGGGCGATGGTCGCAAAATTCGCTACCTCAGGTCAGGATTGTCTGGCCGCTAACCGCATCTACGTGCAAAGGGGGGTCTACAAGGCCTTCATTGAGGCGTTTGCTGCGGAGATGGCTCAGCTCAAAGTCGGTCACGGTCTGGAACCCGCGACAGATATCGGACCGATGACGAAGTTGTCAGTCGCCAAAAAGTGCAGAGGCCAAATAGATGATGCGGAGAGAAAGGGGGCGAGAATTATTTCTGCGAATCAAGAGTCCGTCCTAGGACCGAACTTCGTTCTTCCGACCCTGCTTAGTGACGTCACTGAGGACATGCTCATTGCGCGTGAGGAAACATTCGGGCCGGTAACTGCAGTGCTGCCGTTCGAATCTGAAGAAGAGGTCGTCGCTCGAGCCAATACTAGTGAAATGGGGCTGGCTGGGTACGTCTACACGGACAGTCTGCGTCGGGCGCTCCGACTTTCTGAACGGATCGAGTGTGGCATGGTCGGGATCAATACCGCATCATTCACCGGGCCGCCTGTTCCGTTCGGTGGATGGAAGCAATCTGGCCTTGGTCGCGAAGGGTCGCGGCACGGACTAGCGGAATACATGGAACTCAAATACGTTTGCTTCGGTGATTTGGTAGTCTAGGAGAATCCGTATGATTGATATCAAAATTATCGCCGAACGAGATCGCTCGACGGTTCTGCATCCTTTCACTCAGCTCAAGGAATTTGCCACTGGTAAGATCGGTGATCCCACTATCTTTGTTGGGGGTAAGGGCATCCGCGTCGAGGACGCGCAAGGTCGTAGTTACATCGACGGCTTTGCTGGCCTGTACTGTGTAAATATTGGATACGGCCGGACCGAAGTCGCTGAGGCCATCGCGCGGCAGGCCTATCAATTAGCATACTACCACACCTATGCGGCCCACACGACTGAAGAGCTGGCGACTCTGTCGGAGCGACTCGTACGAATGGCGCCGGGTAAGCCAAGCAAAGTGTTCTTCGGGCTGTCCGGATCGGACGCCAACGAAACCCAAGCGAAGCTCGTCTGGTACTACAACAATCTGTGTGGTCAGCCTAAAAAGAAGAAGATCATCTCGCGCGAGCGAGGCTATCATGGCTGCTCAGTCATTTCCGGTTCGATGACCGGTATGTCGTTCTACCATGATCACATGGACCTTCCGTTCCCTGGCATTCTGCACACGGGCACACCGCACCACTACTGGGGCGCTGAGTCAGGTGAGACGGAGGAATCCTTTTCTCGCCGGCGTGCAGGCGAGCTTGAAGAGCTGATCCTGCGAGAGGGGCCGGAAACGATTGCTGCTTTCATTGCTGAGCCAGTGCTTGGTACGGGCGGTATCACACCGCCTCCTACCGGTTACTGGCGTGAAATTCAGACGGTGCTCAAGCGCTACGACGTTCTTCTGATCGCGGATGAGGTGATTTGTGGATTCGGTCGGACCGGCGCGAACTTTGGCTGCACTCTGTATGGCATCGAGCCCGACTTGGTGACAGTCGCCAAGGGGCTGACGTCCGGTTACGTACCCCTCTCGGGAGCCATTGTTGGTGAGAGGGTTTACGCGGTTATGGAGGAAGCGGCGGATCGAGTGGGGGCATTTTCGCATGGATACACCTATTCGGGCCATCCGATTGCGGCTGCAGCTGCCAACGCGGTCCTCGATATCGTTGAGAAGGAGCGACTAAGCGACCGAGCGAGGATCGTCGGATCGCACTTCCAGAAGCGACTTAAGGAGCGGTTCGCTCAGACGGAGATCGTCGGGGAAGTCCGAGGGGTGGGGTTGCTCGGCGCGATCGAGTTTGTTGCAGATCGCCAGACGAAACGCCGATTTGATCCGCAGCTCAAGGTGGGTGCCCGCATCTCGAAGGCTGCTCGGGATCGGGGGCTGATTGCACGAGCGATGCCGCACGGAGACATTCTCGGGTTTGCACCACCTCTGGTCGTGTCCGAAGCCGAGATAGACGAGATTGTTGATCTAGCCTATCGAGCGACCAGGCAAGTAATGGATGAGCTCGCGAAAGGATCGGTCGGTTGAAAATGGATTCTGGCAGGCTTCTGCCGATTCCGTGCAGAGATTTTTCAGGTCGGCTCCGGCATCAGAGGCGGTTCGAGACAGTGGCAGTCGCAGACCAGGTGAGGGCGCGAGTTTCTATCTATCGAAGGCCGAGCCGTTCCGAATTGGTACCCATAATACCGCAGACGGGCAACTTCGTGAAGCGACGGATCGCTGGCGCGATGATCGGAAAACCGCGGACTCGAACGGAATTTCTTCGGATCGCAGGGGGTTGTTGCGAGTCGCTGCCCGCGACGACCTCACTCGCCCCCGCCGCATGATCATACCAATTACTAACCCGATTGAGCCCCACGTAGCGGATGATGTTCGATTGTCAGAGAATCTCCTTGGCGAGTTATTTGCCAGGAGCTCATGTGAGAACATACCTCTGACACCAAGAATTTCGAAGTTATCACGGCCACACCCGAGCGGCTTGCGGTCAGTCCGGGGGCGAAGCTATCGCACCTGGCCGCGGGAGGCGAAGGAGCGGATCGTCAAGGAACCGTTTTTGCCGGGGGCCGAACGTGTCGGTGATCGTGCGGTCTCACGGGCTCGATCCAGCGCAGTTATTTGCGTGGCGGCGCAGGGCACTGGCCTCGGGACTGGTCGCACCGGTTTCGGGCGCGCCGCCAAGCGGTCAAGTTCGGGCGGTTTGATGCGGTGACGAGCGGTTCGTGCCTCCAAACTGAGGCACGAACCGACGAGCGACATGGTGGAAATCGTGATCGGCGATTTCGTGGTCCGTGTCGGCAGCGGCGCGCTATACTCTTCCTTCGAAAAGAGCGGCCAGGACAAGCCAAAACGCGCGCCGCGGCCGCGCAAGGAGTTTGGCGCGCATCTGGAGCGGGTCGTTCGTCGAGCCGAGGTGCCCTTGGTTGTCGAACTTTGGATAAGGTCCTGATCGGCGAGGATGTGTCGATGCGGCTGGACGTGACACCGGCGAAGTTCCACGTGATCGTCACGCGCCGCTCGAGATACGTCTACCGCGACCGCTATGGCGTGCTTCAGGCCCCCGGGACCCATCCATCTGATCGAGAGCGCCTTCCGACCGAACGCTTCTCGCCCAGATCGCGGTGGCCAAATATGCCGACGGCTGCCGCTCTACCGGCAGGAAGCGATCTACTCTCCGACGTCGATCTCGATGGGTCGTTGATGGCGCAATGGATGGGCAAGGTCGGCTTCGAATTGCAGCCGCTCGCCGACTATGTGCTGGAGAAGATCAAGCAAGGCGAACGGATCTTCGCCGACGAGACAACCTGCCAACGCTCGGCTCCGGTTCCGGCATACGCAAATGGCCTGGCTGAGGGCCTATGCGCGCGCGACAATCGGCCATTTGGCGGCATCGGTCCACCGATGGTCGCTTATCGCTTTGAGGAGTGTCGCAGCGGTGAATGCCCCGAGCGGCATCTGGCGGCTTTACCGGAATCCTGCAGGTCGACGGCTATGCCGCCTACAATCGGCTCGCCAGGTCATCGGGGATCAATGAGGGCGTGACGCTGGCAGTGTGCTATGCCCATGTCAGGAGACGGTTCTACGAGCTTCACGTCAAGGAGGGTTCGCGCCTGGCCCCAGACCGTCACCACCATGGCCGGGCTGTGGGAGATCGAGGCCGACATCCGCGGCTAGAATCCTAAGCGCGCCGGGAAAGTCCCGCCGCTATCGTCGCGGCGCTGTTCGATCCGTGGGACAAGGAGCTTCCGCGCATGTCGGGCAAATCCAAACTCGCCGAGGCGATCCGCTATGCTACATCTAGCCGTACCGCCCTCAGAGCGCTTTCGAAGCGAAGGCCGTATCGAGATCGACTCCAAACACGGTCGAGCGGGCAATCCGGCCGCAAACCATCACAAGAAAAAATGCGCTCTTCGCGGGCGGCCATGGCGGCGGCCGAACCTGGGCGACCATCGCCACCCGCGCGCCTGGCTCACGCAACTCGAACGGATCGCGCAGGGCTGGCCGATCTATCAGATCGATGCTCTCATGCCTTGGCGCTTCAAAGCCTGAACGGCCTCATCTTGGCGCTTACATTGGATCGGAACTCGCGAAGGCCGCAGCGGCGCGCCGCAACCTTCGCCATGTAGGTCTCTCGGACTATGCCGAGATAAGGCGGAAGAAAATTCCGCCCATTGCGCAACGCGAGCTGCTCAAGACCAGACCAACGCCACGCCGTATCAGGCTACAATGAAGGCGACGATGCTCCAAGCCTACCTACGCTTACGACTTTCGAAGCCATGCATTTGGAGCGCAAGTAAGGTTGTCCCCAAACGCGTCGGTGTAATAAGTGTCGACTAAGAATCCTGATTGCTCGACCAACTGCAAGCCATTGATAATCTCCTTATCAGCTCTTATAGGATCATCTTCGATTACATAATAATCTCCGGGCGCTAAAAAGCGGTTCAGGTAAGAAAATATCGAAAACACTTGCACGTGCGCGTCGTCGGTCACAAGCCAAGGATGGGGTAACCTCATCAGCAGGTTTTCATCAAACGCGGCAACGTCCGAAAGGTCAACCTGATGAAACGTAAGAAGGGGGTGCTTTGCATTTTCATGGATACATTTGGTTTGCAGATCAAAGGAGTGAACTTCACCGGGATTCTCACAAAGCATCGACATATGATCAGCAAACCACAGTCCGCTGCCACCCTGATAAGAACCGAGTTCTAGAATTGTCCTCGGCTGAAGTTCCCAAATGAGCCTAGTATAAAGAGCCAGATCAAAGGGGGTCTTAATGGTTATTAACCCTTTGTACGTTAGCGCCAAGGCTCCGATTGTTGTGGAGCGCTTGTGAAAACTCCTTGGGTGCATGGACGGCATCCATCCGCGTCCCGATGGTTTTGCAAAGCGGTCAGAATAGTCAGATTCCACGACGTTGCTTATTCCGAGTCCCATATACAGAAATCCGCCTTCCCCTATTTGATCGGGATAGTTCTTGTGGGCCGCCTCCCAAAACGCCTTATATCCAGAAGCAAGTTTCATAGGTCTTTCTCCGTTCTATGCTGTCATTGATTGGTTTCACAGGTGCAATAGTGCGACCGCAAAAACTTTCCGATTGCGCCAAAGCTCAACATGGCTCGTGCGCGTCTTCTGCTTGAACGACGCTGCAATCTACCGCTTCATCTCGCTGAAGTTCCAGACGACCGCACATCGTTGTTCGCCGCTCCTGCATCCGCACCATCACAGTTGCATCCTGGCAATTGGCGTGCCACTCGCGGAATATGGCCCTTGCTTGCTTAACGAGAGTGAAACACGCGTAGGTGTCACCCCGAGGCTTGGAATGGCCGCGACGCGTCGTAGGGTTCGCGGCATCGGCGTCATCAACCGGACACGGATGGTACGACAAAGATGGAGCTTAACACAGCGTGGGCTGCCTCTCGTGCCGAACGCGGACGTCTGCCTGAGGATGAAGTGCCGTTGACCTGCCACTGAACTTTCATCCAGCGGCAGTAAGAGTATCGGAGTTTTGTACGCCAAGTGGCGCGGTTGTAGCATCGGACGATCGGCCAAGCTGCTCGGGGTTGCGTAGTCGATCATCCGTTGCGGTGGGGTGGGCGGCATAGGTCGCGGGGGTAAGATATTTCAGCGGCGAGTGAGGCCGCTGGAGATTGTAGTCGGCGACCCAGTTGGTGATCTTGGCGCGGGCGTCCGCTAGATCGAAGAACAGGGTCTCGTTGAGCATCTCATCACGCATCCGGCCATTGAAGCTTTCAACGAAACCGTTCTGCATCGGCTTCCCCGACGCAATGAAGTGCCAGTCGGTGGCAGCGTCCTTGCTCCAGGCGAGCATGGCATTGCAGGTGAACTCGGTGCCATGGTCGGATACGATCATGCCGGGCTTGCCTCGGCGTGCGACGTCCCGAGATCGACGTCTCCGGAATGGCGCCCAGGCATTCCTTGGTGACGTCGTCGACGATGTTAAGGATGCGGAAGCGCCGACCGTTGGCAGACTGGTCGTGAACGAATCCAGCGACCAGCGGGCATTGGGCTTGACCTCCACCAAGATCGGCGCGGGGTGCCTGCAGCCTTGCGCCGGGCCCGCCGCTTGCGGACGGTGAGCCCGTCCTCCCGAAAAGGCCGGTAGATCCGGTTGATCCCCGAGGGCTCTCCCTCCCGTCGCAGCAGGACGAACAGCCGGCGGTAGCCGAACCGTCATCGTTCGTTGGCCAGATCACGCAACCGGCCGCGTAGAGCCGCGTCCGGGAAGGCTGGAACGATAGCGGATCATCTTCCGATCCACACCCACGATCGAGCAGGCTCGTCGTTCCGACAGGCTCATGATGACCTGCAGATGCGCGACCGCAGCGCGCTTGGCGGCGGGCTCTACCATTTTGTTGAAAGAAGCTCGCGAAGGGCGGCCGCATCGAGCATCTGCTCGGCCAGAAGCTTCTTCAGCTTCGCGTTCTCGTCCTCCAAGGCCTTCAACCGCTTCGCCTCGGACCGTCCATGCCGCCGCCGAATCTGGCCTTCCAATTGTAGATCGTCGCTTCGGAGATCCGATGCTTGCGAGCCAGGTCGGCCGTCTTCGCCCCAGCCTCATGCTTCTTCAACACCGCGACAATCTGCTCTTCCGTGAACCTGCTCGCTTGATCTGTCCGTCCTTCTTCGGGCCAGACTCCAACTCCTTCTGGAGGAAATACGCAGTGGCAGGTCAAGCCGTACAGGGATGCGGCACACGATACGAAGAGATGCCTCTGCGACAGTCTGTGTGGACGCCAAGTTCCGTAGAGGTCTCCGGACCGATGAAGACGGCCCGGCGGTCGGTGCCGCGCACGTTCGCCTTGGTCAGTTCGTGGTTCGTAGCCGATAGTTTTTAGACCTACTTCTCACGACCGCGGTCCTCGTCATTGATGGCGATGGATTGGCCCGGCTTCGACCGGCCGGGCAGCGACCCACCGTTCTCGTTGCAGACAAGCTTGCATATGCGGGCTACGCTTTTATCAGAAACGTCAGATCCTTTAGTATTGGCTGCCACTGGCGTAAATAAATCGAGCCGTGTCGGGGGAACGTGATTGCGCCCCGGGTGCACAGTTCGGAATCGGCGATGTCGCGCGCAATTGACCAGCCATAGCCCGACGGAACAGCTGTACGTCTTGCATCACTTCGTGGAAGGCCGCACATCCTTCGGAGCGATGCGATACTCGATCTCCACCACCAGTGGCCCGCTGCGGTCGATAAGCGATAGCTGCACCTCGGGATCGGCCATCGCCTCGGCATTCTCGCTGCGCGCTCTAAGGCGCGGCATCCGCAGCCAGAACTCAGAGCGCTGAGAGCAGCATGAGCATGGCGACAAGATGCAGCGCTAGCTTAACGCCAGCGGCATCGCTGAGGCCGCTTCACCCCCAGCTGTCGATGCCAATGCCGCCGGCGTACGAAGCCTGATAAAACCGCAAGCGATCGGCCCGCCACCCAGCGCAGCGCCGTGAGGTGCGCGCCGATATCGATCAACGTAAACGCCATCTCCACATCACCTGGTCCGGTCTCGGGTCAGAATCGACTGGCGGCTCAGCGCAACGAACTCCAATCGCGTCGCCCATCGGAGCGCGCAGGTGCGCATCGCGGCTTCACTGCTTATGCGCTTGCGTACCTCACCGATACAGAGTGCCCCGATGAAGGCGCCAAGGCCAAAGTGCGCCGAGCATGATCCTGTAGGTCTGCGCGCCGCGGTGTAAGAGCGCGCGCGACCAGCGGCATGAGCGCCCAGATCGACTCTCCGATCGCGCCGGTTGCCACGGCTCATTTCAGCACATTCCTGGTGGACGGCGAATTGGTGATGCATCGCACGCTCGAAACAGCGGCGCCAGTCAACTGTCGGCGCGACAGCCGCGACGGCTCCGTCACGATTTTCCAGACGACTGCGTCACAAAGCACCCCATTGAGCACGAAAAGCTGCAATTGCGCTCGCGATCGCAACCACAATGCCGCCGATCGCGGGTCCGAAACTGTACGCGATGCTGAAGCTGATGCCGCTGAGCATAACCGTCGCCGGCAGCGCGCCTCAGTCGGAACCTGCTCGCTGACAGAGGGTTGCCAGGCAGGGCCCATCAGTGCGGCGCCGCTGCCGATCAGAAAGACAGAGTGCAAGCAACAGATTTGGTGTGGTGAGACTCAGCCACTCGAGCGCAATGAGCGCGGTCGCGCCGAAAAGCGCGATCGAGACCGCAACCAGCGCCACGAGGCGACGGTCATACGTGTCGGCAATGGCGCCGGCGGGCAAGGAGATCAGCATCACTGCAGCATTAGGGCCGTCTGCACCCGCGCGACCATGTCGCCCCCTCAGTAGGTCTGTCAAGGAATCCCACGAGTCCACACCAGCTAAGGGCACAGTAAATATCAGCCAACAGACCAGGATTTCTGGTCGACAAGGCCACCGAATGTGACGACCGGGCGACGAGGCCTCTTTGGTGAAGATGCAAGACGCGTCATGCGGGCAAGCTCGTCCGCCCTCATGATCTGTGTGGTTGATTCTATGACCAGCCTCGCTTTGACGCCGTCCTCAACCGAGCGCCTCGGCCGACGCCCGCGATTTACGTCTTGCGAACTCGTATGGATACGCGCCACGGCATTTGATTGCGAAATAGGCAGCAGGCCGCGGCGTCGAACATTGTGTCCCGTCGGCGTAGGCTACCTGTTCTTAGGTTTTATCCATTGATGGATGAGTACTCTGGTCCGCATAATCCGGCTCCCATCGAAAAACCGCGCCCAAGACACTCTGACATGCGAGAACGGGCCTACAAATTCTTCCTCGGAGAAGCGATAGGCCGGAACAGCACGGATGAGTCTGCCGCTACCCTGCCGTTCGCGAAAGGAAGCGGACGAGATTACGAGCGAGTCGCCGGAAGGCACGCGCGTACCCCTCGTCATCTGTATCAGTTTTCACAGTCTGAATCGGAACCCTAACACGCCCCTATTCGGATTTTAACCCTTCACCATCCTAAGCTGGCGTTTCGATCATGAGTTGGCCGTAAAAACTAACTTTTGGAAGTATGAAATTCTGCACACCTTGCCGCTTATTCTCCCATTTCCTTCGCCGTCGAAGCCAACTTCGATTATGTGTGCTTTCCTATCGGTGATATCCCAGTGGCCGCACGAAAGTGGTCGGCCAGCGGGTGCCTTGGATCGCTTTGTTGCTGTCACAAGGGAGTGGAGCGGGACGATGATTGGGCTCAATACAATTCAGGAAGCACGCAGGCGTATCGCGAGCCACGTCCTTTTGACGCCCCTTGTGCCTTCACACACGCTGTCTGAAATTGCGGGCGTCCCGGTGAGCTTAAAGCTGGAGCACCACCAAAAGACTGGTAGTTTCAAACTCCGTGGTGCGACCAATGCCCTCCTTCAACTTTCTGAGGCAGAGAGGACTCGGGGAGTTGTTACAGTTTCAACTGGCAATCACGGCCGCGGGCTCGCTCACGTGGCGCGCGCAATTGGATCTCGCGCCACAATCTGCATGTCCCGGCTTGTCCCGGAGAACAAGGTATTGGAAATCCGTCGTTTAGGCGGCGACATTCGCATCGTAGGTCAATCACAAGACGATGCATTGGCGGAGGCTGAACGTCTGGCTGACGAGCATGGGCTTGTGATGCTTTCGCCATTCGATAATCCCGAGATCGTGGCAGGTCAAGGAACGGTTGGTTTAGAAGTGGTTGACGCGATGCCAGATGTTGCAACGCTTATAGTGCCGCTCTCCGGTGGAGGACTGGCCGCCGGTGTCGCAGCGGCGGTCAAGGGGCTGCGGCCCAATGCTAAAGTAATCGGCGTCACGATGGAGCTCGGTGCCGCTATGAAGGCGAGCTTGAACGCCGGGCATCCTGTGCAAGTCGAGGAGTGGCCAAGTCTCGCTGACTCGCTGGGTGGAGGGATCGGACTCAGAAATACGTTGACCTTCCCGATGTGTCAATCGCTTCTAGATGACGTTGTTCTTCTTAGCGAAAGTGAAATCGCCGCCGGAATTCGCCATGCCTACGAGCAGGAGCGCGAGATCCTGGAAGGTGCGGGCGCGGTGGGCATTGGAGCGCTACTTGCTCGCAAGATTCCCGAATTGAAGGGCCCCGTCGCCCTCGTCCTCTCCGGGCGGAACATCGACGTGGAGCTTCATCGTCGCGTTGTGAACGGCGAGAACGACCCATTCAAGGAGCCAACTAATGGCAAAACTGAAAGTTCTGACAGAGCGCGAGTTAAAGAACATCATTCCACTCGACGTCGAGGCGGTGCAATGCGTTGAGAGCGCATTTCGCGCGCTTGCCACAAAGGCCGTGGCAATGCCCCCTATCCTGCGTCTCGACATTCCAGAATATCGCGGCGAAGTCGATGTGAAAACGGCTTATGTTCCTGGACTCGATGGCTTTGCCGTAAAAATCAGTCCTGGATTTTTTGATAATCCGAAGATTGGCTTGCGAAGCACCAACGGCATGATGGTGCTGCTCTCAAGCAAGACCGGTCTAGTACAAGCTATCATGTTGGACAACGGTTATCTCACGGATGTTCGGACCGCGGCTGCGGGGGCCGTGGCTGCAAACTATCTCGCCCGTCCGAAAGCTTCCGTCGCGGCAATCCTGGGTGCGGGTGTGCAGGCGAGATTGCAACTTCAAGCGCTTACACTCGTTCGCCCTATTTCAGAAGTACGCTTATGGGCGCGGAACCTATCGAAGGCAAAGGCGGTCGCTCAAGAACTCTCGAACCAGCTCGGCATTGTGGTCACCGCCTGTTCGGAGCCCAGAGAGGCTGTAGCTGGCTCACATGTTGTCGTGACCGCAACGCCTGCGAATGAGCCAATTTTTAGCGCTGATTGGTTGGAGCCCGGCCAGCACGTAACAGCAGTGGGTTCGGACGCCGAACACAAGAATGAAATAGATCCAGCCGCGATCGCCCGTGCGGACCTTTATGTCCCAGACAGCCTCAAGCAAACTATGCGACTCGGTGAACTCCACCACGCTATTGCGACCAAAGCGGTTGCGAGCTCCGTACTTTTTCCAGAGCTTGGCGACATTGTCTCCGGAGCCAAATTGGGCCGAGTCAACCAAGGTCAAATCACGATCGCTGACCTCACTGGCACAGGGATTCAAGATACAGCGATCGCTACCTTCGCCTTTGCCCGGGCGGAAGCGGCAGGGGCGGGTATCGTTTTTGATAGCTGATCTGAGCCCTCGGCCCATGCCGGCGGGGCAACCGTGCCTCCTGACCTTGGCAATGACCGTGCTTTGCACATTGACGGGTCGAGCCTTCGGAGTGGGCGCGCGACGAGTTGCATGCCCACTGAGCCAATATTGGAAGCCATTTTGCTCGTCTTCCCGTTCATTCCCAACAAAACTCCAGACCGCTGTCGCAGCATTTCTTTCGTCTGAGCGCCGTGACTTTCTTGTCACCCGCTGCACCGGTCGCAAGTTCAGCCTCCCAGCACGGTGCCAACCGGCGGCGGCGGCTTTTCACATTTACGCATCTTGTCGCGGGTCAGACCGGCAACGGCTTCCGCCATGAACCGCGGCTGCCAGCGCCACACCACCGGCTTAGCCTTGAGCCGCATATCTCGGTCGTGCCACGGCCATCGGGCGTCCCCAGGATGATTTTGGTCCGCCAAACGTGCTTTTGGGGCGCATGCGACGCCCGACGATCGCCTCAGGCTGATTGCAATCGTCAGGCGTGGCCTTCACCATAATGACTGCTCTCATGACACCCGCTTGTCGAGGCCGGCATTTGCCGGCTTTGCGGCAAGCCTCTTACAGCGTGGCGACGCTCACTGGATTGTCCGGATCGCCGCCCGGAAACAGCCAATGGCGCGGTTTGGTCAGACACCAGTAGGATCGCAGGGTGCTGAGCAGCCGCGGCGACAGCATCACGTAACGATGCTTGCCGCCCTTACTTGCAGTGATCAGGATCAGCATGCGCCTGCTGTCGATCGCGCCGGGCTTCAGGCGGCTGACCTCGCCGACCCGTAGGCCGGCAGCGTAGGCCGTCACCAGCGCAACGCGGTTACGCAGGACCGGTACAGCCTCCAGGAAACGGGCGACTTCCTCCTCACTCAGCACCAGCAGTTGCTTGATCGGCTCGTGAGCCGAAATGATGTTCTCAATCGCCTCCTTCCGTCCGAGCGTCACCGCATAGAAGAAGCACAACGCGCGCGTCACTTGGCTTGATGTGGGCACAACCGCTTCAACCCGATCAGCTGCAGTTGGTACGTGCGCACCTGCGCAAGGCTGAACTTGTCAGGCGATCGGCCGAAATGTCAGCTAAAGTTCGCAACCGCGTCGACATAGGATTGCTGCGTCGATGGTGACAAGTTGCGCACCGTCATATCCTCGATCATGCAGCGGCGTAGCGGGCTCTTAGGACATACAGGCTTATAACCAGTTCTTCTGCGGCGCGGAGTTCTTCCAGCACCTGTTGGTGCTCAAGCTGCGCAATCCTACGCCAGGCTGGGCAAGAGTTCGCGCTGATCAAGCATCAGCGCTATGCCTGCGCGTTCCAGACGATCGTGATCACCAATTCCAGCCCATCGTGATCACTCTTGAACGAACCCGCTCCGCGGGAGGGCGTGGCGAGGCCGTTTATCTGAGGGGCATCTGTTTGAGAGGATTGGACTTCAGGTCCGTCCGTGTCGCCCGGAAAATCGGCGCTTGATCAACCGCTTGGATGGTTCTTCACGGAGGACTCGATGCGGCCACCCTCGCAAGGTAGGCGCGTCGGCAAGCGCGCACCAGGCACGCATCTGCAGGCTGTCTTGGGCCTGATCGTCAGCGCCGATCGCAAGATGATCTGCCGCCGCTCAGCCATCCTTTGGACGCGAGTCTGCGCGACAGGTGGTTGCACGATCTCGCTACGAGTAACCGATCGGCTACCTCGGGCTGTCGTGCTGCGGCGCTACGCCGTCCGTACATGAAATATTGAGGCCGACGTGCGCGAGCAAACGCACTCGAGCACCATAGGCGGGCAATTATCTCTCTCGCGAGGAGAGTGCAGGTGACTATGTCGGTCAGTGGCACAGGCGATTTCCATTGCGTTCCCGGTATCCGTCCCCGGGAGGTGCACTCGGTTTGCTGTCACAATGTTCGCGAATCCTCGCCACATCTGATTCGAAATCTCGAATGTCGTTGCTCATTACGGTCCCATCGACGTGTTCGGGCGCTTCTCTGCGCCTCGTCTTGTCAACTTACATAGCTCAAGTATGGCCGGTACAACGAAAAGGTGATGGCTTCAGGTATTTTGGCGATTACCGCCAATGCCGTGATCGCATTGTAATAAATTACCTTTCTCGGCATTCCCTTGTAGCATTGCGCCAGCGCATGCAATACGCTCCGATTGGTGTGCCAATCAATATTGAAGGAAATCGAGGACGATAAGCTGCGAACGTGGTGGAGGGTTCCGGGCGGCATATACAGCATGTCGCCGGCACTTACGGTGATAACTATGGGCGTCGTTTGCCGATACTGCGGAAAGCGCACATAGTCCGGCTGCTCGGGGTCCACATCAAACCACCTCCAACCGCGGCGCCCACAATACGCAGCTTGGTTCGCTGGCAGGATCGTGAACTGCTTCTCGCCGTAGATCTGGAAGAAGAGATTGTGGCTAAGTAGGCTGTCGAAGTGGAGCGGAGTAACCGTGCCTGCTGGACCCATGAAGAACTGCGAGTAGCGCCACCAATGCCGACGATACCAGGGACTAAGAAAGTTTGCGGGAAAGGGCTGACAATCGCTAGCTAGACTTTCAACTAGCCCGAGCAATGGAATGTCGTGGCAGTACGGGATAGGCGCCGGGTCAGATGAGACACCATCCCCGACAGGCGGCTGCCCCATGATGAGCCGCACGTATTCTGCTAGGCGCCAAGACGAGACTTTGATGTCGCCGTTCTTAAGCGTCTTGACGGGCACAGCAAGTGACCCGGCGACCTGATCAAAATACTGAGGGGACCAGCGCTGGCAGGCACTCCAAGCCGCGCACGCGCCACGTACGAGAACCGGCCGCATTGCATCTCGGTAATTCGTCCCAAAGTCCCAGTCGGATAGGTGTGTTACGATGGGAACCGATGACGAGCCTGAGTCTTCCGCCGTCGACAATAATCGATCGCATGGCGCTTGTGGCGTTCCTGCTTTGATTTCAGCCATTTTGGTGCTCTTTGCGAAGTGATTACATTGAAGAACGACTTCCAACTTCGCCAGCGGTCAGGAACACCGGCCAGCAGACCAGCAGAGCATATGACCCTTGCGACTGTTTCATTCGTCTTCCGAAGTCTTCCTATTGTTTGAATAGGGCTCCGTGTGGCTCAGAGTATATGGCGCGCCGAACTTTGAAACTACCAAGATCGATAGCTCATATTGTTGTCACCGAGCAGCATCGAATGCTCAAGAATTCCAGTGATGGTTTGTAAGATTATCGTCCCGCAATTCACGTGTGAGGCGCGTGTGATCACGGCGGATTCGGGCGAGTGACATCGCCCCATGTTTTATCCAATCCTGAGTTCGCCCGTGGCAATAGTGTTGGGCGGTGATAGCGACGGGAGCTAGGGCGGAGCCTTCGGCATAGCACAGGGCCAGTATCCGGCGCGGATTGTAGTTGCTGGCGAACTCGGACGGGGATCTTCCATCCGAGCTGCGAGTGCGGTCGAGTGTTGTTGTACAACGACGTTTGAGAACGCCCACAGGACCGTTCTTCGTGAGGTTCTTTATCGCTTCGTCCTTGGTTTGGTCCCCGAGTTTGTGTTCATGGGGCTGTCGACAAGGCTGCTGATGTCGTTTTTCGCTGCACGCTGGTGGGGCGCGATCGGATCATTGGCTGGAAGTTCCGGCATGGATGTTCGACCGGACGGCATTCCCTGACGTCCAGCGTTTGACAGCCCAGCCGTTTGTCAGCATCGACGAACTTGCGGCGCCCTCAGCGCTTCTCGATCTGCCGTTGGAGGATCGAACGCCATCAGCTGGCCCCTACGAGTACAGTCTCGATCTGCCGGTGAAGCAGACCAATGGCGGCACGGCCTGGCCGCGACCGAGCTACTCCGCGATCCACCGGTCATTGAGAACCCGACTATGCCTATGGTAAGACGGCTGTGGCGGCGGGATACAGCGCCGTGGGCGTGAGCGTGAAGATCCGCCGCAAGGCGCGCAACGAATGGCTGGCGTTGAAGCCCAACACCCACAAAGGGTATGTGAGTTGGCAGAAGTTCGAGGCGATCCGCACCATGCTCAGCAGCAACGTTCCCACGGGTCGGCATCACGGTGCGCCCAAGCATGGTGATGCGCTGCTGGCCGGTCTGATCCGGTGCAAGCGCTGCGGCCGCGAGCTCACACTCTGGTAGTCCGGCATGAAGCACCATATCCCGCGCTACAGCTGCAGCCGTGCCTGGATGGATAATGGCGACCCTCACTGCATCGTCTTTCGCGGATTGCGCGTCGATGATGGGATCGAGGAAACCCTGCTTGGCGTTGTCGGCCCAGGCGCGATCGCCGCTGCAACCGCTGCTGCCAAGGAGGCCGAAGAACGACAGGATCAGGTGCGCGATGCCCCCAGTCGCGATCTGGAAGCGGGCACGCTTTGCCGCAGACCGGGCTTTCCGGCAATACGATGCCGCCGACCCCACGGGCCGGCTGGTGGCGAGTGAACTTGAAGCGCGCAGAAACAGGGCACTCGCTCACGCGGCGGAGGCCGAGGGGCAAGATCGCTATGCAGGTGCGGGGACGCCTGCACCCATTGCTGATCCGGCTTTACTAGTCGTTCTCGCCTAGAACCTCAAAACGGTCTGGAATGCGCCGACGACGGATGCTCGCTCAAGAAACGCATTGTACGCACCTTCGTCGATGAGGTCGTGGCCGATATCGACGACGCAGCGTCCGAGATCATCTCATCGTCCACTGGGTGGGTGGCGCTCATAGCGAGTTGCGCTTGCCCAAGCGCCAGCGCGGACAGCGCAACAGCACTTCTGCTGATATTATCCAAGCCGTGCGTCAACCGGTGCTGATCACCAGCGACGATCTGGCCTCCTCAACCGCAACGGCTTCAAGACGGGCAACGGGAATCGCTGGACCCGCGAGCGCGTCACAGGAGGCGGCTGGATCGAAGCCCTGCTTGAACGGCGTCGGCCCTCGGTCGTCGCCATCGCCGTCGCCAATAAGTTGGCCCGGATCGTCTGGGGGATGATGACACCGGGGAATTCTATCGGCCTAAGCTGGCGGCCTGAGCTACCGCGCATGCTGGCCACATTGTGGTGCGAGGGCAGATGATAGCATGATGGAAACCGGCGGAGCTGGGGATCGAGCAAGCCCGAAGAGCTTTAAGCGCAACAAGCGGGTCCCGTTGATGAGGCCTCGATCCGCGATGTCCATCAGGGCCAGCGGCCATGCCATCGGTCGCGCTAACAGGCCGCATACATGAACGCACCCGATCGGTATCCGAAAGTGCTGCTGAAATCCCTTGCATCCGCGGGGCCGTCTATACATGAAGCTTTCGATGAAGGCATTCTGCATGGGCTTGCCCGGCGCGATGTAGTGCCATGCCGCGCGGCTCTGATCAGCCCATGTCAGGATGACGTTGCTGGTGAGCTCGCTGCCGTTGTCCCTGACCACCATCTTCGGCTTGCTGCGTCCGGTGATCAGTCATTCAGTTTCAGGACCACCCGGGGTACCCGCGAGCGAGGTATCGGCCACCAGCGCAAGGCTCTCGCGGCTGCAGTCATCGCTCACGGTCAGGATACTCGGCGTCGGCCGTGCTCATCCGGCGTGTCCGATCTGGTCGAGACATTCATAGGCGCGAGATGCACCACGACTTTCAGAACGTTGGCGGTAAGCGTGGCGCCGAGGCCCTTCAGATTGCTTGTGCGCAGTCTTGGGAGCACCGTTAGAAGAGTCATCTTCGGTAAGGGTGCTCACAATGGATGAGCATTCGGACGACATAAGACGACCCTTGTCGCCGCGTATTGAAGTGTATGCTGGCGTGGGTCGAAAAGCGCTGGCCGGACGAGAAGGCACAGATCGTCGCTGAGAGCTTCCAGCCGGACGCGGCTGTAACGGACATCGCGCGCCGCCATGGCTGCCGGCCACAGCAGGTGCACGGCTGGCGGCGCATCGCGCATTTGGGCCAATTGTCGCTTCCCGCCTCGGCGGATACAGTATCGTTCGTGCCGTTGGTGTCGGAATCTTCGCGGCCGACGGCTGCGGAGCTTTCCGGATCGCCGGAAGCAGCCGTTGTTACGGTTGAGCTCCTGGGTGTGCGGGTAGAGGTACGCGGAGCGCCTAGCTTTGCCGTGCTGAGTGATATGTTTATGGCGTGCCGAAACACAACTTCTGGGCGCTGTCGCGCGATGACAGGGCTTGGGCCGGGCCTGACCCGCCTGGCGTGGCTTACGCCTATGCACCGGGCCGGGGTGCCGTTCATGGCTTGAAGTTGCTCGAGGGCTATCGCGGCATCATCCATTGTGACGGCTATGAGGCCTATAAGACCATGACCCGCGCGATACGTGGGGACGCGCTGTCTGGGACGCTCGCCTTCTGCTGGTCGCATCTGCGGCGCCAGTTTGTGAAGATCGAGCGCGAGGCTGCCCCGGCGCCGGCTCCCGTTGCCCACGAGGCGCTTGACCGCATCGCCCAGCTCTACGCGATCGAGAAGGCACTGCGCGGTCGAACCGCGGCCGAACGCCGCGCTGGCCGGCAGGCGCATGCCCAACCTCTGGCCGCGGCGTTGAAGCAGTGGTTTGAGGCAAAGCTTGGTGACCTCGCGCAGAAGAGTGAAACGGCGAAGGCTTTGCGCTGTGCGCTGCGTCATTGGGACGATCTGACGCTCTATCTTGATGACGGGCGCATTGAAATGGACACCAACGCGGTCGAGCGTGCGATGCGGCCGATGAAGCTCAATGCCAAGAACGCTCCGTTCGCTGGTTGCGACGAGGGTGCCGAAATTGGGCATTGCTGGCGTCGCTGATTGAGACGGCCCTATGCCCAGCGCGGTATAGGGCCGTTTATGCCGCCCGCCGAACTATGCCGGGTGGGGTCGTTTTCCCCAGATCTAGCCGACCGGCGTTTGGTCGGTTCGGCATAGTTCGTTCTGTGCCTCCGCTTTCAACAGCGGAGAACAGGAAGATGCAAGTTGAAGAGTACTTGGGCCGAAGCCGGCTGTACCGGCGTCTCAGAAGCGGGCCGCACGGACAGTTCGTCGAGCGGTACGCCGCTCGTCTCGTCGAAGAGAGGCTCGTTCAGCACGGCACGTGGCGTTGCCTCAACGTGGTTGGCGAGCTCCTGAGTTGGATCGCGGGCCGTCACTACAAGCTGGTCGATCTCGATGAGCAGGTCGTTGAGCGGTACCTCCGACCTCGAAGCGGGAGGCAATCTATCCAACCCGGTGACGGAGCTGTGCTCAAGCGATGGCTGTCGATGCTGCGCGAGTAAGGCGCGATCGCGGCGTTGGTGCTACCGCCTCTCACCCCGCACGAACGAATCTTCAAGGAGTTCGATGCCGACCTGCGATCAGAGCGCGGCTTGGCCCCGAGGTCTATCGTCCGCCATCTCCCAGTCATGCGCATGTTCCTGCACGAGGTGTACTCCGGCGGCGCCGGCGCCCTGTGCAAGATCAGCCAAGAGGACGTGATCCGCTACGTTGAGCGCCACGCCCAGGATTGGAGCCCGGGAACAGGCAAGGCGATGTGCTGGTCGTTGCGAGCCTTTCTCCGTTACTCCACCATCGGGGGCTGAACTCGCGCCCGTTGGCGGATTGCGTCGTCAAGGCGCCAATCAAAAAGGCCGCAGAGCCACGCTTACCGTTGGCGGGATCAAGGGCCAAGCGAGCGCAGGTTGATGTCGGCCACTCGGCCGGCATCCAGATCAGCTGCGAGTATTCAGCGAGGCCAGCCGCGCAGCCGCGCTCATGAGCGAGTGTGAGCAGGTCGACGTTGATCCAACAGGCCTTCTTGTTCGGCAAGCGTTCACACAGAACTCGAAGTTCCGGCGGTCGGCGTCACATGGGAGCAGCCGGTCGCGATAGACCAGATTGAGAAGCGCCATTGGCTTGCGCAAGCAATGGACAACGTGCCGATAATCGAGGTCCTGGTCGTACTTGCTATTGGGATTTGCGCGCCCGCGCTGGAGTCGAGTAATGCTCGATGGGGGTACGTGGTCCGTCTGAATTCGGGAGTGCGCCTTCGCCACGGCTTGAGATCGTTCTCGCTGCTCTCGGCGCCCATGCACGCCCAACAGTTCCGTCCCACGCACGCAGACAGCTCAAATCAGCGATCATCCGCTCGTTAATCGATCCAGACGTAACACTCTCAATGACAGAAGACTACCGCACTTAGTAGGTTCGCTGTTCCCAATTCTGAGGTAAGTGAGTCGAGCCATTCTGGTGAACAGTATCACGCAACTCCGCCGAAATGCGCGTACGACCGGTCCTATGTCCACACTTGGCGCAGCCGATTAAAGCGTCATTGAAAACTTGCGGAGAAGATGACCATGGAGGGAGTGATTGATACACGGCGTGAGATGAAGGCGTTTGAAGCCCTAGAATCAAACGTCCGCTCATACTCACGTTTGTTCCCGGCTATGTTCAGTCGAGCGCGCGGATCGATTATGTTTACGGAGGATGGTCGAAGGATCATCGACTTCTTCTCCGGTGCTGGAACGCTGAACTATGGCCACAACGATCACACGATCAAAGCTGCTATTGCTGAGTATCTAGCGTCGGATGCCGTCGTCCACGGGCTTGACATGGCCACTCCTGCAAGGTCGGAATTCATGGAGACTTTCAGCTCTGTCATACTCCGGGAGCGGGGGCTGCAATACCGCTTCCAATTCACGGGGCCAACTGGTGCTAATGCGATTGAGGCAGCTTTAAAGCTGTCTCGCAAAGTCACAGGACGGCAAAATACGATTTCATTCACGCATGGATATCATGGCATGAGTCTAGGAGCCATGGCTGCGACCGGTAATCATTTTTATCGGGCAGGCAGCGGCGTTTCTTTGTCTGGCGCAACTTTCATGCCCTATGATGGCTATCTTGGGCCAGCTGTTGATACTGCTGACTACCTGCGAAAGGTATTGCTGGACAAGAGTAGCGGCGTCGACGCTCCAGCGGCCATTCTTGTCGAAACTGTGCAGGGAGAAGGCGGTATAAACGTGGGTAGCAGGCAATGGTTGCGATCAATTCAGACCATAGCAAAAGATGCTGGCGCTCTTTTCATAGTCGACGACATTCAGATGGGCTGTGGTCGTACGGGAGAATTCTTTAGCTTCGAGTTCGCAGCATTGTCGCCAGATATTGTTGTACTGTCGAAATCGCTAAGTGGCTATGGTCTGCCATTGTCAATGTTGTTGATCAAGGAGGAGCTAGACGCGTGGCGGCCAGGAGAGCACACTGGCACATTTCGAGGAAACAACCTTGCGCTTGTATCTGCAACGGCAGCGATAAACATTTATTGGCGCAGTCGGTCGTTCTCGCAGGGGGTTCAGCACATCGGAGGGCTTATGCGGAACCGACTCGAGGCCATTGCAGCCGGGCATCGAAACAGTTTTGCTGTTCGAGGACGGGGTATGGCGATGGGGTTTGACTGCCAAATGGCCGAAATCGCGGAAGCGGCGGCGCGCAAGGCCTTCGATAAGGGATTGGTCATCGAACGATGCGGACCCGATGACCAGGTCGTAAAGTTCTTGCCCGCACTCACGATCGATCTTGAGACACTGAATCAAGGTCTTGACATATTTGAGCAATCTTTGGCCGAAACATTGAAATAGCCCAGCGTCGCAGTCAGTATCTGCTTCAACCAGGCGAGGCCAGAATGGGGTAGGACTTTCATGACTCAACCTCGCGCGTTGGCGCAAAATGGCAGTGCTTATGCTTCGATCCTTGGCAGCGCAATGTGCGCAGATCTGTTGCTGCTGACAGATCGGCAAGACAGTATTTCTTCTCCCCCTGACGTCCTGTGTTAGCCGATCCGCCAGACCTCCTCGTCGCGAAGATGCTGCTGGTCCTTGATCCGCTGCGGCGGCAATCCGCCCCGAACGGCGGCAAAACGGGCTTTCAGTCGGACCTTGGCCTCGTTCGCGAGCTCACATTTTGCCAGTTCGAACCGGCGAGCATGTCTTCGGTTGCCCTCGAGAGGATGTCCGGAATGTGCCGCTTGCAGGAACTGGCCAGATTAGCTTGGCGCAGACGGGGTAAACCTTGAGGTGACGGGGGATGCCAGCGGCCCAGGTAAGCCCGCATGCCGTGAGCTCTTATCGAAACGGCGCGCTGAGGCCGTATCTCGCATCCGCCAGCACAGAACCGAAGCCACGTCGCCTCCCATCACGTGGTCATGTGGCGAATGCAGGTCAAGGTGCTGGGTGCCGAGCGTCGGCGCCGGTGGAGTTACGACGAGAAGGTTCGCCTGGTTGAGGAGACTTTGCAAGCTGGCGAGACTGTGTGCGGCGTTGCGCGCCGGCATGGAATGGCTCAGAGCCTGCTGTTCACCTGGCGTCGGCAGGCGCGCCAGAGCCGCCTAGGCGGCGAGGCTATGCCGGCTCTTGTTCCCGTCGAGATCACATCCACGCCGGCTCCGGCGTCGACGTACGCACCGCAGCCGTCATCTTCGCCTCCTGCAGCGTGCGAGGGTCGGAATAATCGAGATCGACTTGGCGGCTGTCGCGTGCGCGTTGACCGGGACGTGGACACCGAGGCATTGCAGCGGGTCCTTGAGCTTCTGAGGCGGCGATGATCCCGATCCCGAGCGGCGTCCGGGTCTGGATCGCGACTGGCCACACCGACATGCGCCGCGGGATGCGAAGCTTGGCTCTTACGGTTCAGGAGAGCTTGAAGCGCGATCCTCATGCCGGCGATCTCTATATCTTCCGGGGTCGTCGCGGCGATCTGGTCAAGATCCTCTGGCACGATGGGTTGGGCATGTCGCTCTACGCCAAACGCCTGGACCGCGGCAAGTTCATCTGGCCCTCAGCGTCAGCTGGTGCGGTGTCGATCTCGGCCGCGCAGATGGCTTATATGCTCGAAGGCATCGATTGGAGGAATCCCCAACTCAGCTGGCGACCGTTGAGCGCTGGCTGAGCGCAGGAATCTGCGGCCTTTGGCATTTTGGGGAATCACAACGCGTCCCATCTGTGATTCACTGCGTCGCATGATTACTGATCGCGACGCTGCTCCGGCTGACGTTTGCCGCCCTGAAAGAGGCGCTGGCAGTCGAGCGCGCCAACGGTTTGGAGATCGCTGCTGAACTCGCGGTCGCCCGCGAAGGCGTCGGAATGCAGCCCTGATCGCCCAGCAGAAACTTCGGATCGCCAAGCTTGAACGCCAGATTTATGGACAGCGGTCGGAGCTCTCGTCGCGGCTGATCGAGCAATTGGCATTGACGTTCGAAGAGCTGGAGCTCGACGCCGCCGAGGACGAACTGGCGACTGAACAGGCCGTAGCCAAGACGACGACCGTGCGGGGATTTATCCGCAAGCGCGTCGAACGCCAGACCTTCCCTGAGCATCTGCCACGCGAGCGCGTGGTGATCGATCCACCAACGGCTTGCGAGTGCCGTGGCAGCAATCGCCTGCGCAAGCTCGGCGAGAACGTGACGCGGACGCTGGAAGTGGTGCCGCGCCAGTGGAAGGTGATCGAGACGGTCCGGGAGAAGTTCTCCTGCTGCGACTGTGAGAAGATCAACCAGACGCCGGCGCCGTTCCATGCCATTCCCCGGGGATGGGCCGGCCCGAGCCTTCTGGCCATGATCGTGTCCGGGAAGTTCGGCCAGCATCAGCCGCTAAACCGCCAGGCCGAGCGCTATGCTCTGGAGGGCGTGCCGATCGCGCTGTCGACCATGGCGGATGCCGTGGGATCGGCCCGTGCCTCGCTGGATCTCCTCCTGCGCCGCCTCGAAGGCCATGTGAAGGCCATGTGATGCCGGCCGAGCGCCTTCATGCCGATGACACAACCGTACCGGTGGTGGCCAAGGGCAAGACCGACACCGGACGGTGCTGGGGCTACGTCCGGGACGACCGGCCGTTTGGCGGTGCGGGTCCGCCGGCAGCGATGTTCTACTACTCACGTGATCGCAAGGACGAGCATCCCCAGGCGCACCTGGCAGGCTATGCCGGCATCCTGCAGGCCGACGCCTATGACGGACATAACCAGCTCTATCTGGGCGGGCGGCAACCTGCACCAATCCGAGAGGCAGCGCGTTGGGTCCATGCGCGGCGCCCGTTCTTCGCCATGGCCGACATTGAAGCGAATGCGCGACGCAAGGCTGCGGGCAAAAAAGAGATCCTGTTGTCCCTCATCGCTGTCGAGGTCGTGCGTCGGATCGATGCGCTGTTTGAGATCGAGCGCTCCGTCAATCGCAAGAGTGCCGAGGAGCGCCTAGAGGTGCGGCAGACGCTGAGCCGACCCCTGGTCGAGGATCTTCAGGTCTATATGCGCGAACAGCTCGCCAAACTGGCCCGTGGGCACGACCTGGCCAAGGCATTCAATTACATGCTGAAGCGCTGGGCGAGCTTCATTCTGTTCCTCGAGGACGGGCGAGTTTGCCTCTCAAACAATGCCGCCGAGCGGGGGTTACGAGACATCGCGCTTGGGCGAAAGGCCTAGCTGTTCTGCGGCTCTGACCGCGGCGGGCGGCGCGCTGCGGCCATGTACAGCCTGATCGTCATGGCCAAAATGAACGGGGGCGATCCGCAGGCCTGGCTCACGGACATCATGGCCCGCATCGCCGCCCATCCGGATCATCGGCTGGACGAGCTCTTGCCATGGAATTGGACGCCGGTGTCAGCGATCTCCGCTCAAGCCGCATGACCACTCACGTCAACAAGGTCCATCACGTCACCACTATTACCAAGATTTGCAGAAGGACCTCGGTGAAGACGAAGACTGGCTGCGCGACATCGCCCTTGGGATGGACGTCGAGGACGGGCTCATCTGGGTCTCAAGGAGAATCCTGCGCTGCTCGGGCGGTGACCGCGATGCCTGGGGCCTACGCCGGATGGATACCTCTCTGGCTTGGATCGTGGCGCTCGGTATTCGACCGGTACGCCGGCGCGCTTCAAAACCTATCGTATAACTTGTTCAGTTCTCGGGGAGGGAAAGACGCTGTAAGCATCACTGGCACCTCACCACGCGCAAGCGTCAGCGTAATTGCGACCGTTGGCTGAGCTGGATACGCCATGAAGCTTAGCGACTCGAAGTAAGCCCTGATGATGCGAGGAACGCCACGTTCAAGCAAAAGGGCGCGGTACGAGGCGTCTTTCTAGCACTTCGGTGCAACTCTCACCCTGGCTGATTCGACTTGCGCGGCAAATCGAGAGCGGACTCAACTGACCCGATGAGCTATATCATGGCGCTCTCCAACAAAGAAGCATAACCATGGCAATCGGCGCGTGAGGATGTGACTTTAGCTGTGGTCTAACCTGAACCATTGTCTCATCTTTACAGGCTGAGTGTCGTAGCCTGCTCGAAGTTCCTCCCCGTAGCTTATGGCAGCGATTTCAGTTTCAACTAGATTGACGCTGTTTCGTCAAGCTGCATCCGATCCATGATCACTGCGCACTCCGTGCGCTGGCGCGATCTTTGTGCTTTTGCTTGGCCATTGAGGCCTTTCTTGCCACGGTGAGGGACTTGAGGCGACCCGGATGGGACGACCTCTTCTATCGCCGCGATAGTTTTGCAGTGAACCGACTGGCGATAATCCAAATGATCGTTGGCAGAACTAGCTACGATGGTGACGGCTTTCGCGCCGAAATCGTCGATCGCGGCGCCAAGCCCGTCATCCCGAACAAATCCAACACGGTGACTTCCCACAGCTTCAGCAAGCGCGCCTATAAGGGCGCAACGTCATCGAGCTTTGCTTCTGCAGGCTCAAGGATTTCAGGCGTGTCGCAACGCGCTATGACAAACTTGCCAGGAATTTCTTGGCTGCCGTCCACCTCGCTGCCATCGTCTCCTATTGGATGCAATTGAGTCTGGACCCTAGCAAAGTTGATAGTATGCACCGTAAGGCCGGTGGTGTAGCTTCTCTTGAAGAAAGAGTTGCGGTGCGCCCAGTGATCAGACGGGGCGGTCAGACACAGTTCGCGGTCTCGCGCGAGCACAATGTGCGCGGCGAATAAGTAGCAGGAGCCAACGATATCAAGAACCTGCTTACGCAACCGAGCGGATTGGAGGCTTGGATTGCTCATCTTTGATCGACTCCAGAAGGAAGTCGTCGACGCAAGCACAACGGCAGCGCCAGCTTACTCCTCAGCAGCCCAACCACAGCGTTAACTCCGCAGGGCCAGTGTCTGATATGAAGCGCACCAGTGCGAAGCGACGATGCGCCGTTAACAGTTGCCGAAAGGTGATCTCCGTGGATCCTGTTGGGACTGCTATCGCGAGGGAGTATTCTCGTGTCAGCTGCCTATAACGGAGCCAACGTTTTTGGCACAAGTTAGCAAGTAGAAAGGACGGTTCTATGATTTCTTTAACCCCGACCGCTAAGAGCGAACGAATCCTTGTCTTCGATACAACCTTGCGTGACGGTGAGCAGTCGCCAGGCGCGACAATGACTCTTGAAGAAAAGCTTCGGATAGCGGAGATGCTCGACAACATGAGAGTTGACGTAATCGAGGCGGGCTATCCAGCCGCATCGAAAGCAGAGTATGCAGCTGTACATGCGATTGCCAAACAGACAAAGGATGCCGTGGTATGTGGACTGTCGCGTGCTACGCGCGAAGACATCGATCGTTGCGCCGAGGCGATCAAGCCTGCAAAGCATGGCCGTATTAGTACGTTCATTTCCACTTCGCCGATCCACATGAAGTGGAAGCTTCAGATGGAAGAGGAGCAGGTTCACGAATTGGTAGTCGCCCAAGTAAAAAGGGCGAGAACTCATACTGACGACGTCGAGTGGTCCGGCGAAGACGCAACGCGCAGCGATCACGATTTCCTATGCCGTTGCATTGAGGCGGCGATCAACGCGGGAGCCACCACGATCAACCTACCAGATACTGTCGGCTATTCTACGCCGGAAGAATACGCGGCAATGGTTAGGATGGCGCAGGAACGCGTGCCCAACTCCCATAAGGTTAGGTTTTCGGTCCATTGTCACAACGATCTTGGGATGGCCGTTTCGAACTCCCTCGCTGGAATCCACGCTGGCGCTAGACAGGTTGAGTGCACGATCAACGGAATTGGTGAACGCGCAGGCAACGCGTCTCTGGAGGAAATCGTCATGGCTATCAAGGTTCGCGACGATGTACTGCCTTACTGGACCAATATTGAGACTCAGATGCTCGCCCGTGCCTCTAAGCTAGTAAGCGAGGTAACTTCATTTCCGGTACAGTACAACAAGGCGATCGTCGGTCGGAATGCGTTCGCGCACGAAGCCGGTATCCATCAAGATGGTATATTGAAGAATGCTCAGACATACGAAATTATGAAACCGGAGAGTGTTGGTGCAGAGCACACGTCGCTCGTAATGGGAAAGCACTCCGGCCGACATGCGTTCGCACGGAAGGCCCAGGAGCTTGGCTATCGGCACTCAGAGGCCACCTTAGAACACGCATTCGTGCAATTCAAAGCTTTGGCGGATCAAAAAAAACACATCTCCGATGACGATATCAGGTCCTTGGTTGCTGCCGCGCTGGCGCGACAGTAATTCCGGAGAAAGACTCGGCAAAACCAACGTAGCCCACCTTGGAGCCTCTAAATCAGCGGAATTCGTCCTAACGGGCCCGGCAATACTTTGGCAATTCGCCGTTTTTGCCGAGACTCGATGCAAATTGCGCAGCGACACCAACTGAGCGTTCGCCCCTTCTTCGGCATTGCCGTGTCATCGATGAACAGCACCGCAACCTGACGGCCGACGAGCCCGGTCGGCCCGAATGAGCAGTTCTGACGTTACCGGTGCCGCCTCCCAGATCCCATCAGCGACGCAGTGGTGCAACTGATCGCGATCGCCCGCTGCATGGCCCGCCCTCCAAAAGCCGCCACCTATGAATAATTGAAAGATGGATAACAACAAAAGCTGAAATATCTTACCCCCGCGGTAATTTCCACGAACACGTCAGTTAGGCCTAGCAAAGTTGATAGTATGCGCCGCAAGCCCGGCGTTGTAGCATCGCTTAGACAAAGAGAAGCGCTGCTCCCAGTGGTGAGATGGCGTGGTGCGACACATACTCTTGCGAGAGCGCGGATGGTGCGCGGCTACAGAAAGCAACGATGGCGAAGAACCTGAGACACCATCCGAAGAGTCCGCAGCGCGAGCAGCTAATCCATCTTGACGGCATTCGGCATGTCAAAACTGAAACCATGACGACTGACAAGTCGTCCTCTCGGTCAGTGGTGGCGTCGCTGCACACCACGGTTCTGCATCGCTCGATTTCGGGGCTCCCTGACGTCAACCGGAATGCGCTGGGTCCACGATTCCCAGTGAGAAGGCGAGCGAAGGAATCCGAGCCGTGACCATGAAGGTCGTCCATTTGGAGCCGATCGTTCCAAGCAATCTTTGCGAGCGACCTGACGGTCGAGATGGACTGCGCAGTTCTCGATGCGAGGCGGCTGTCTTCAACACCCCAGATGGTCGAAGACGATGACAATCAGCAAAGGATTGCAGGTTTACCCGAGAATAGAGTACCTGCGCAGGCTTGCCGCATTGAAAGCTGAAATGGGACGATGCGAAAACGGTGCCCTTGTCACAAACTCATCGAATATCACCTCTCTTACCGGCAGTTTTGCGCGGAGTTACTCACTTGATGGACTGGTAGTGATGGCCGACAAGAAGCGTCGACGCTCATCAGGCGTGCCGTCGATGTTTCGGCCGTTTGTCCACCCAACGTTCGTGGAGACGGGCAACGTGATCGGATATTCCGACGACTACGTCGGCAGGGCCAACAAGAACGGCTATGACACAGTGACCGATGTTCGCCATCAAGCCAGTTTGGCGAACTGCAGCGTGGGCATCGAATTCGACGGCAGCTACGGCTTGGGCTTGGGTATGACGACCCCGCACTTGGCGGAGAAGTTCAAGGAGAGGTTGGCGAAAAGCGTGGCCCGCACGAAGGTCGACTGGGTGCGTATCGTCATGTCCGACCTCGAGGTCGCCGTCATGCGGGATGCAGCCGCCATCGCCGATGCCGCCATCCTGTATTCCGCATCACCGAAACATGCGTGGGGGTACTGACGCGTGCGCCTCGGAAGCGTTTTGCGCTTTAGCCGGAGTCTTCGTCCATGACATTACACGCTTTCGGAAGCCTCGGGACGGAACGCGGGCTGCCGCCCGACGCCCGGCCCCCGCCGCGAGCACGATCCTGGATGCGGCCATTTTTGACTTCTCGATCATCTCGGACTCCATCGAGCGAGCTTCGCCAAATCGGGGCGCCGGGGGCGATCGGACACTCGAACCGACCGATGTCGCAGCCGTCGGGCGGTAGGTTGCGAGGTGTCATCGCGATCGGCTCGACCTGCGGCTTCATTATCTGGTGTCACTCGCCGCTGGTCGCGGCAGCGAACATGTGCGGATGAGGTTTAGGCAGAGGACGGAATGGATAAGCTCCCGCTACGCGGCATTCAGATAGTCGAAATGAGCCACATGATCATGGGACCTTGTTGTGGTATGATACTCTCTCAACTCGGTGCGGACGTCATCAAGGTCGAGCCGCCCCCAGGCGATAAGACCCGGGCGCTCGAGGGAATGGGGACCAGTTTTTTTCCGCTCTTCAATCGCGGAAAAAGAAGCCTCGTTCTCGACGTAGCCACCAAATCGGGCAGAAACGCATTATTCCGTCTTCTCGAACGCTCGGATGTTTTCATCGAGAACTTCAAGGACGAGACGATAATGAAAAGTGGATTGGACGGGACCAGCCTTACGAAGCACTTTCCAAGACTCATCATCGCGGCTCACAAAGGCTTTCTAAGCGGCCCCTATGAACATCGACCTGCACTCGATGAGGTCGTACAGATGATGGCTGGCCTCGCATATATGACCGGGTCACGCGAGGTGCCGCTTCGGGTCGGCGCTTCTGTGAATGACATCATGGGTGGGATGTTTGGAGTAATCGGAATTCTCGCCGCATTGCGCGAACGGGAAATGAACGGGAAGGGCTCCGAAATTCGCATCGGGCTCTTCGAAAATTGCCTTTTCAGTGTGGCACAGCACATCGTCCAGTTTCAGATGACGGGCGTACCTGTGCCGCCGATGCCGCAGCGAATTCTGTGCTGGCCTGTCTACGACATCTTCACCACGCGAGACGATAAGCGGCTCTTCATCGCCGTGACCACCGATGGTCAATGGAAAGCTCTTTGTCGCACATTCGGCCTTGATGCGCTGCTGGCTGATCCGGACCTTACGAAGGTTCAGCAACGCATCGACGCTCGGCCTCGGCTGTTACCGCCCATCGCGGACCGGCTGCGGCAGCACGACCTAGAATATCTCATGGCAAAGCTCGACGACGTGAGTATACCGTTCGCACCGATCAACGCACCGGAGGAACTGCTAGACGATCCACACGTCCGTCGTCCAGGCGGGCTGGTTACGATGATTGATGAGAAGGGGCATGCAATCGATGTCCCTACGCTGCCGCTCGAGTTCGATAGAGCCAGCATAGGACGAGTTAGCGTCGTCCCGTCGCTAGGCGGCGACACGTTCTCGATCCTCACTTACCTTGGCTATTCAGAGTCGGAGATTCAAGAATTGGCCAAGGGAAGGAGCTTGCGGCCTGATCGCCCACCCCGCTAGACGAAACCTATAATTAGGACCGAATTTTGATCAGCAAGCTTGGATTGTAAGACGACCTCCAGATGGCGAGGCATTTTCGTTCACCGCGAAGAAGAGGGCTCAGCCGGACTGCGTAATTTCGAAATAGGCTCATACCTCCCAAGCGACCGGCTTGGGCAATTCGCCTACTGGTCGATGAGGTTCGACGCGTTAGGGGTGGGACTCAACTGATCCACCAGGTAAATGAACGGCCGCGATTCTTCTCGCGCAATTCGCGGACCCGAATATGTGTCGCCCACGACCAGGAAGAGGCTCTTACCTCGTCGGATCGCATCGTTGTCATGCGGACCGGTCCGAATCGAGTAGATCGACATTTCGGAAGCACATGATATTTCCGCAACATCCTGCTCGCACACGATGAGCCGGCCGCTCCCCACGCGCACGATTGCCGCCGTGGCGTCGCTGCTGACCCTTCTGCCCCTGCTTTGGCTAAGTGCCCTCTACGTCACTTGATGGCAATCGAGTTCAGGTCCTCAGCAAGCGCTCCCGAGAACGGGCCATCAGGCATCAGATGATGGTCTGTCCCGATCGGCAGCGCGAAACCACACTTCATCCCATACATCACGGCGGGCTTGGCGCGTTCTTCTGAAGGACTAGGTGCAAAGTCATAGCCCATCCGCGACCGCAGGCGGGATCATTCTCGTCGTGCCCTTCCCAGTTGTCCATTTCGACGATGCGCCAGCGGCCGGCAAAGGCGCTGGCGAAGCATGGTGCGGCTCTCAGGCTGATTCGAAGCCCGGCTGATGGTCAAGGTGCCTGAGATTGTAGGCGGCGGCAGCGAAGGTAAACCCCACCCAACGCGATCACGGCCACTGAAGCTGGTCTTGTCTCGCCGGGTGACCGTCTTCATCCAGCCGAACGCCCTGCAGCGAGGCCACCCGTTCGGCATGCCCGTCAGCCAGCGTCAGGCAGGCGTCGACCAGCAAGTCGTGGCGGTTCTCCATCAGCCCACGCCCGATGAAGCACAGCTTCGTCTCCTTGCCTTTACCCTTGCGGTAGACCCTGGCATCGGGATCGATGGTCGAAGCATGGGGGTCGTTCGACCGTTTCTAACCGTGGAAGTCCGCTTTGGCATTTCGCGCGCCGCTTGGGTCGGCGGCTCGCCAGAGCCGTCCTTCGGCTTGACGCTCTTCATCGGGGGATCATGCCTCGATCGGCGTGCCATCGACCGAGAAGTGATCGCTCGACAGAAGCTTGTTCCTCCTAGGCTGCGCGAGCACCCGACGCCAGGATCTTCGCCGCTATGTCGCCTTCCAGCAGCCGCTCGGGGTTCTTGAGAAACACCGAATGGTTCCGGGCCGCATCGTCGACGCCGTTTCCAGCGGAACAGCAGGGCGTCGTAATCCGCTCCATCAATACCGCTCCGACCGGATCGAAAAAAAGGCCTGCAACAGCATCGCCCGCGCTCCAGCGCCGGCAGCGCCTCGTGCACAATAGTCCGGATCGCTCGCAGCGGATGGTCGCGGCGCACCCGCGCCTCCAAGTCAAGGTACCTGAACAGCTCATCCGTTTGATTGTCCCCGCAGCGCACGCGCCATCTCCGAATTTCGTCGGAGCCAATGAATCACCCTGTCGGTCGGCGGCGAGCACCCTTTTTAACAGCCTTCTAGTGCTCCATATGATCGGCCGTATGATCTCGGCCACCCGCACGCGCATGACGCCGATTGCCCATGGCTCGGCTAATTTCTCGGGAGATGGCAACATCGCGTCTGTCACGGGTCGCAAACAGCTCTGGAGCCTTGCGGGGCGCGTTATATGCCAACTGCCATTTTGCGAACTCTATAGACCTTGACGAGACATTCCCGGTCATACTTCGGCAGCGGCTGCTGTCGCTCTCGCGCTAGCGGAGGTGCGCAAGGCAACCGATACACAGCTTCTGCGTGTCGTGATCACGGGATAAAAATTGGGGAGCGCGTCTCGAGTGCGCTGCGTTGTGAAAGTCGTGGGGTTCCCTTGCGGTAGCAAATCAGATTCAAGACTGCTTTTTCGGAGGACCTTGGGTATGCTAGACCGTCTGAGCGCGCCGTTCCGTCAGGAACTCACGGCCCGCAGGCTTGCCGCGGCGGTCGTGATTCCGCGGCACCTCAAGATTACCCTGTAGATGTTCAGATGATCGGGCCGGTGGCCAAGCGCGGTCGTCCTCGTCAGCGGCACGTCACGGACATTCTATCGATGCCGACCGAAGACATGCTTGCCAACGACATCAGTTGGCACACCGGCACGGAGAGGAAGCTCAAGGCTCTTGCTGCCGTCCGCGTGCCGGAGCACCGCAGCGGGTCAGGGACAAGAGTCTGCAACATTTGCCAGGCGACGAGGCTTGGCTTGTCGGCGAACATAGGATGTCGGGAGAGAAGAAATACTATTTCGCCAACCGGCCAGCGAAGACGGACCTGCGCACCCTTGCGGCCATCATCAAGGCGCAATGGATTTGCGAGCAGGCTCACCAACAACCTGGGCCTCGACCACTTCGAGGGCGATCCTGGCAAGGCCTTCACCGCCATGCGCTCTTTGACCATGATCGCTTACGCTTTCCTTCAGCATCGCCGGCTCAAAACTGCCAAGGCGGGAAAAAAGAATCAACGGGCAACCACCGCAACCGACCTTGCCCTATCCTGGAACTCATCACTTGACCAGCGCCGCAATGATGCTCGCATTGCCAAAAATGGATTTGCGACGAGTCGCAGCGTGAGTAAATCTACCAAAGTAACGCTAGCTAGGGCAGCCGGTGTTCTTTTCGGATACCCGCAACTTTACAGTTACTCAACGCCGTGGTATTTGCGGCGGCGCGGCGATCCAATTTGAGTCTCTGGCTCGGCAAGTGCTTAGCATTGGCGAGTGTGCCGTGTCGACAGATCTGCCGAACTGAAACTACGCAGACATGGTTTGGGCAGTGTTTGTCGGCGTGTTTGCGGCCCTGCCAGCTGCGTTTGGCGCAACCGGCCATTCTACAATCTTGATGGCGGCCGTGCCTTGATCAAAATGGCCGGTACGGCATCGTTTCGACCGGTACCTCCTGGTCAGCGGATTGGCTCCCGCTATTGCGGTGTGCAGCCTGAAAGACTGCTAGCAACTCCCCATTCAGCTGTGAGTGCACACGAGAAGTGTTCTTGACGCCGCCGGTCGTAAGCTCACATCGCTTGGGCACGTCCACACAGCGCGAGCTCATCGCAATTTCTTCCAGAAAAATGCGTCGTTGTGCCATTCGCCATGAATACGTGCCGTTTCGTGTAGTACCGCCACGCGTTGAAATCCGAAAGGATCAGCGCTTTTTATTGTTCGGATATTTCTTTCATACGCGCGCGACACCAGTAGTCGTAACCCCAAATTGGTGGCTGTTTCAATCAAGTGTGCCAGCATAAGTCTTCCAAGTCCCTTCCCTCGATGATTCTCGTCAATGTAGCGTGACGTTTCGGCGACTTCTATATATTCAGGGCGCACGCAAAATCTGCTCAATGAGCACCAACCAATCACTATACCATTATCAGTTTCATAGACGAACGCAGGATACGGATCTTTATGTTCGCTAAGCCAGAGGGCACGTTCCTTGTAAGTATCGGGAGCGATGTGACTTATAGCAAAAATGCCAGGCTTCATCGCCTGATTGTAGATCTTTGCGATCGCCCCGGTATCGGCATAAGTTGCACGTCGAAACATTGGTCTGACCCGTCCGTTCTTGTTTAAGCGCGCGTACGCGGTGCCTTGTGACACGCTAAACGCCTCAGTATCCAACGAGGTCTGCAAATCGTGACTCGGTAACTTCACGCCCGTTTGTCATCTGCTGAGACGCCATTTACTTGCGCAAAGTGCGGATATCCGCTGCCTCGTCTCCATTACGCCGAACAAACCACAGTCAGGTCTGTCCGCAAAGCTATCAGCTCTGGTAGGTTGCTGCGAGCTCCGGAAACAGGGACTGTCAGATAGCTGTTGCGATCCGAAACGAGATCGGAGGAACGTATTATGTCGTGCCAAGTGCGTCCGTTGCAAACGGCTGACCTGCCAACCGTGACAGAGATCTACAACGCTGCATGCCAGGCCAGAGAATCAACTCAAGGAACGCGCCCGTGGAGCGTCAATGAAATGAAGGAATTCCTTTTCGAATCGCGTCCCTCATTTGAGTCCTACGCCTACGTAGACAAGGACGCCGTGGTCGGCTGGACAGCGCTCACTCGGTATCGCGTCAGGGACGATGTTGAGCACACGGTCGAGATGTCGCTCTTTGTTCAAGAGTCATTTCGTCGTAGGGGAGTTGGGGCCGCCCTTGCGCACACTCTTCTAAACCGAGCAATTATCCTTAATCTACACTGCATTTTCGCGATGGTGTTTAAACATAAGGCAGACGTCGTTTCCTTCGCAGAAAGGAAATGCGGGTTTTCGGTCACGGGATGCCTTCCAGAGGTCTTTTCCGACAGCGGAAACCATTACGACATTTTGGTGCTTGAAAGGCATGTTGGGCCGTGAGCCTGTTGATGCCAACGTGAGTTGCTGCAGATGAACACGCATGCTGACCCTGCCCGGAGGAATGACGATTTTATGGTCATCGAGTCGGCGGGTGCCGCTTCAGCAAACGCCGTCTAGAGGTCGATAAACGTCAAGCTTGAAGACCTTCACGACGTTGCCGCACATGGTCGCAAAATTGTCATGGCACCCACTGTGCTGGAGCTGTTCCAGAAGGGGCGGGCCCAACTCGAAAATCGACCGAGTTCCCGTACGATAATTTTATGGCATCAATACGAGTTTCGGGGTCGACAGTAATCTAGTGATCCCTGGACGATCAGTTGGCGCTCCACCAGAGCAATATTCTTATGTTCTCTATCAGAGGGAACAGGCGAAATGCCTTGCAGAGGAATACGTGCGGGCAGGCTAATGACTAACGATGTCGGCGCTGGCTAGCGGTTGTTCCGCGGTACGTCCCGAGATCGTGAGAATTCTTGCTGAGTACACTAATGTCGGCATTACTGCAATAGCGTTGCGATATGGGTCAGTCGCCGCGAGCGGGATTCGATCCTATCGCGAGCGCGCGCGGTCGCTTTGGTGGACAGAAAATGGGCGCCAATGAAGCGTTCGCTCGCGCCGGCATTGGGCCAGTCCAATTGCACGGAAAGGAGGGGTTGGCTTTTCGCCAATGGAACGAGAGTGATGACGGGCATTGGCATCCTAACTGGGCCGCGACTGCGGATGACGTTTCGAGCCGCTCTCAGTGCGCTATCACTCGCAGCAGAGCATTGCACGCCTTCGAGAGAACACGAGGACCTCCGTATTCAAGCTGCGAAGGTAGTCCAGCGCAAATTGCGGCCGCGCCGGCGCTTCGCAAGATGTTGGCGTCGTATCCTTCTTCAGGTGTTCCGCAAGCCGACTGAACCGAGTGGACTCGTTCAACTCGCGGAAGGCGTCGTCCAAGAGAGATAATCAATCCGATGCGCGCCACAGATACTCGGCATTTGTGCCAGTATCGCCGCGTGAAGCGCGTATCGTGATAGAACGAGAGCCGGGCTCAGCAAACAACACCCATTGATGGATCCGGACACTGGCGATGGTCCTTCACAGCGGAAACTCCATGGGCGATGCGCTTGCGTGTGTTTTTAGCGTTGTGCCCATGAGCCTTGGCGCATGCGGTGGCAAGCAATTTGTACCACCTTTCGCCTTGACCAAGCTGTCCGGTGATGAGCTCAAAATTGACGGCGACCTTCAATGATTGGCCGGGCTGCTTCTCGCGCATGCGCTTTGCTGTATTCTCAACAACCGAAACCAACCACCGTTCGCCGCTAAAGCGCAGCATGTGTAGGTGGGAGGCGACGCGCCAAAGGACTGTTTGACGTATCAGAGGTCGCGAGAGCTCTCCAAAGGCTTAAAAGGCCGCATATTAGAAAGTCACAAAGGTCGGCCGGCGCATAGTAGGTCTTATAAACCACTCACTTGCCCAACAGCATCGTCAGGATGCGGCCTACGCATGTTGCCAGCTCAAGCGCGACGGGGATTGTGCACGTCGTGGCCGCGGTATCCTGTCGACATAGGCCGCTCGATCGCAGCCGGTGACTGTCTCATGTCTTCGAATAAGGGCTCGTAGGGTGTGACCGTCGAAGGGGTGTCGGGCAGCGCCCTGCCGTGCAGCACGTTAGGCCGCCGGCAGCACGGCGGTTGGTGATGACGATGGAGGCCTTCACTCCGAACTCACAAGGCGCGACTGCCTTATCCTTGCCGATGCATTCCACCTCCAGGGGTTGGAAGAGTAAAGCTTCCAGCCGCGCCGGCGCTGCTGCTGCGAGCGGATCTGCATGGCCCCGCCAAGGGCGGCCAAGGGGGAGGGCGAACGTCTCCTCCAGGGCTGGCTGGCCCTCGATTTTGCGGCCGATGTCGCGGAGTCGCCGGCTGACCGTTCTGGATGATCGAATGACCGCAATCATGATCCTGGCGATCGGCTCTTCGTGGAGCTCAGGCACTCGACCCTCCTCAATTGCATCGGCGTATCAGCCACGCGAATCGTCTCGGCGATCGCCGGATCGGTGGAAAGATCGAGTTCGATTTCGTACGACACCTCGACGACGGTTTCTGAGTGATGGCCATTCTCGAACAACGCGTATTTGAACGCTTGAGCACGGTTCGCGAATAGGCCGCCAAAAATACCGTTCTGTTCGCGAGCAACCCAATCGCCGCGACGATTCCTGCCAACAAAGACAGTCGACGCCGCGGAGCTGCACGAAGCAGGTTCGACGAACTTCATGATCATACTCCTTCCATGACCTCAAATGGTATGCTCCCCACCCGGCACCTGCAGCCTGCAGGATGCTTGACTTACAGAGCGCGAATATCCGCGCCGCCGAAGACCAGCATAGTGTCCCATCTTCCACTAAACGTGGCGCCGCTTGTGCCGACGTGTCGCACGGCCCCATGGTCCAGTTCTGTAAAAGCTGCAATAATCTCCTTCTCGGTGAAGTTCGCGGCAACTGCGACATTGATGTTCGCTGCTTCAGCGCTCCCAGTTAGAAGCCACATCGGCGCATTCGGTAGGATCAATCGGGCGAGCTTCGTCGGCAACTCCCGGAATGACCCGCCGTGTCGGCGGTCGCTCCGTCCTTCTCGTCTTAGCAATCGGCGTGCCACTAGCGGAATCTGATAAGCGCCTTGCTTGACGAAGCAAACACGCTCGCCCGACAAAGTCCCCGTGAACGTGCCCACAAGGTTAACGGCTTCGCGAATCCCGAGATCACGACAATCATTCTGGCTAAATCAGGAGTACGAGGACGATCAGAAGCGGCTGCCCTATAACACGCAGATGAGCATTGTCCCCGTAAATCGGCGGTTGCCGGCCGCGCTCCGCTCACCAGCATGATGCATGTGGTCGGTGGGACGATGCGCGACTTCTGCGATATTGGCGATGGAATGCTCATCGTCCGCAATGCCGCGGCTGATAAGCGCGATGTGAGCCGGGCGGCTTGTCGGGAGCTTGTAGATCGGCTGGCGACCGCGGGGCATGTGCGTGCTTCTGTCTGAAACCGAACGCACTTGATGTCTAGGAGCCGCCAAGCTGTTTGGAGCGTGACATTGCGCCCTCAAAAATGGTCGACGTTCCGCCGCCACGTGGTGGCACAGATCCTGCTCCGTCCTCACTGGGGGAAGAGCCAGGAGGACGCCATGCCAGTCGACGGTTCGCTTCCCATTGTCTTCAACCACGCGAGAATTTGTGTATCTTTCTACTGCAATCTTCATTGCGAGCACTGCTATGTTCCCGAAGAGTATCGGGATCAATACAAGCGGCTTTTGGAGCCATCACAATTATCTATCGAGGAGATGACGGAGTTCGTCGACCTTCTCGTCGACAAATATTCCCTGAAGAAAGTCTCATTGACGGGTGGCGAGCCGCTTCTCAAACGCGTGTTTCCGCGGTCCGCAGCCGTGATGGCCCATGCAAACAAGCGAGGCCTTCAAGTCCAGTTGAACACAGGGGGCCTCGGCCAGGTGCCAGTTTATGACGTGGTCTCGTTCTTTGACGATCGCGAGAAGCTGACGTTCCAGTTCAGCTTTGACGGTGCGAAGCGGAACACGGTGGACCGCTTCCGGGGCAAGGCGGGTGTTTACGATTCTGCGCTCCGGCAGATGGCTGAGGCGGCCAATTGCGGGGCCTTGGTGCAGGCCAGGATGACTGCCAACCGGCACAACATCGGTGAGGCGCTCGACGCCTACCGGCTGCTGTCGTCAATCGGCGTCTACTCCTTCAGGGTCAAGCCGATGTTCGCCTCGGGCGTGGCGCTCGGTAATGAGGATGCGCTCTTGGGCTCGGCTGACGAAATTCGAGAGCTGCAGGAAGCCCTGATGGAGATTGCTGCGCAGCCCAGCTCAGCGCGCCTAGAGCTGCCGCCGCCGATTTTCGTCGATACGTCGCAGCCGCGGCCAAACGTCAGATATACCGAATGCGATTGTGGTGCCACCGCGGTCTACCTCTCTACAAACGGCGATTTGTATCCCTGTTCCTTCGTCGTCGGGGATCCCGATAGCCAGGAGTTCCTCCTTGGCAACATCCGATCGCCGGAATTCGACCTGGAGAACGTTTGGCGTACCTCGCCGGCTCTGAAGAAATTTCGGGCGAACAGCGGCTGCGGCCAATGCCCGAGCCAGGTCGCCCTCCTCAAGAATATCGAGAACCGGGCGCTTGCCTGCGCATGACGAAGCGATCGTTGAACGGAAGGTGTCTGCATATCGGCTGGTTCTGAGTGCGCGAGGAGCCAGTATCCCACCTTGTCAGCGTCCGTCAGGTCGACCTAGTGTCTGCCCTCATCGTGTCCGACGTTCCGATTGAGGCAAAGATGAGAGAGTATCAGAAGGCATGCGAGGAGATATCATTCTCGTCGGTCTGGGTGCTTATGCCCGGGCGAAATATCTTCCTCTAATCGAGGATGCCGTCTCCAGCGATCGAGCATCGTCGTTCCATGTCGTCGAGCTCGACAGCGCGCGAGACGACGTGGATGCCTTTTTCCGGACCCGCACCTGCAAGCCGGCGAGCGTCTCATGGGTGCCCGATCTCCGGCGACGGGCAATCTGGTATTCCGGCCATGGGGAGGACGTGCTGACCGCTCTGGCACGTCCGGGCACGAAAGTGATCGTCGCGACCGAACCCAAGGCTCATTTGGGCTACCTTCGCGCGGCTCTTGGACTTGGCCTTGATTGCCTGGTCGACAAGCCCGTCGTTCTTCCCATGGGATCGAATGGACGCCCCGCAGCGGACCGTCTGGTTGATGCGGTAGCCGAGCTCAAGGAGATCTGCGATCGGACTGGCGGCCGTTGCGTGGTCATGACGCCACGCCGCTACAACGCAGTCTATGAGCTGATTGGACGCTATGCGCGCCGCGCCTCCCCGAATCTTGGCACGCCGATCACCTACATTGGTATCGAGCATCATGCGGGAGTATGGAACACGGAGGAGGAGATCCTCTCCCGGGAGGACCATCCTTACCGTTACGGCTACGGAATGCTTTGCCATTCCGGTTATCACTACATCGATATTCTCTCCGGTCTCCTGGCTCACAATGAGGAGCACTTCGGGAAGTTGGCAGTCGAGCTGGATGTGCACCGGGCGACCGCCGCCGACCAGGTCGGGCAGGTTGGTCCGGATCCGGTTCGCAGGCTTCGCGGCGACGCGCCAGTTGCTCGATTGCTTCCCGCGCCACCGTTCTGGGGTGAGACGGATATTGTCTCGTCCGGAGCCGCACGCCGTCCCGGAAGCCGCGATACCGTCTGCCTGTTTCGGCTCGACCTTCTGCAGACAAGCGTGTCGTTGCGCAATTGGCGGCAACTGCCAAGCGATGTTTACAACAAGAACGGACGGTACGGGTCTGAGACCATTCGCTTGAATATCGGTCCCTTCGCAGCGATCGAGGCCAGGATCTTCAAGCGCCCACACCTGAGCCTGGAGGGTTATCCGCAACTGACCAGGGAGGCGCACATCACGCTTTGGCGGAATGCCGGTTTCCTCGGCGGCGCAGTCTTACGCGAACGGCATTACCCCGCGCGCGACACGCTTGTCCGAAACGCTGATCTGGGCGCCGGCCGCAAAAGGTTGTTTGACGATTGGCTGGCGGGACGGAGCGAGAAGAGTTCCCTTGAGTCGCACACCCGGACGATGTCGCTCTTTGCTCACTATTTGGCAGCGCTCACGACGGATGGAGCGAACAGAGATGAAGCGATCCCATCACCCGCCGTCGGCAAAGTGCCGGCATGAATGTCGTTGCTTCCACTTCAGCGCACTTTGGCCATTCTGGGCTTGCGGTGTCCGCCGGATACGGCCCGACATTGGCCCGTGGCCGGGAAGGTGGGGCTCTTGGCCGTGCGTACGGTATGCCAGCCGTATCTTTTCTGACCAACTTCGAGACAATGGATGAATAGTGAGCGTCACGACGTCCTTTTTGACGGTAACCATCCTCTGCCCCGCAAGTACCTTGCCTACAGGCACTCGGTTCTGGCTCGGCTGGTCGAGATCCTTCGACAGAATCCGGGGTGCCGCTTTCTCGAGATTGGCGTAGGACCGATATTCAGGCAGGAGCGGTTCAGGGCCATCGACGAGCTCGGCATCCACTATGTCGGCCTGGACTTCGAACATGTCTGCGCCGAACGCCGGGTCGATCTGGCGGCGGCCGGCATCGCCGATCGAAATATCACCTTTCTGGGAAATGCGTCAGGAACATACCTGTTCAACCTGATCAGGCTGGCCAGAAATCGAGAAACTTTCGATATCCTCTATCTCGATGGGAGCCATTCGATCTATGTCGATTTGGCGGCTGCCATCGCAGCCGTGCGGCTGTTGAGGCCTGGGGCCTTGTTCCTTTTCGTTGATGTGAGGTTTTCCTTCGGAAGGAGACGTTTGATCCCGACCACAACTCAATATGCGGATGCCAATGAGGCCAAGCAGTTGACCGAGGATGAAGCCAGCGAAGCTCATGTCACGATCATCATACGAGACTATCTGATTCCTTTGTTCAGCTTTGAGGTGGAGCGGTCGTGGTCGGATCCTGATTGGATCGCGCTCCGAGCGCCAAAGGCCGCTCCGTGGATGCGGATTGGACGATTCTCCCACGATCGTGCTCCGCGTCGACGTCTGCACCGCTGTCACCAACGAAGCCGGCAGGGTTCGCCATCTTGGCACGCCTGAAGTTGCCGCCATGATCGTTCGAAGCGTTGAACTTGCAAAACCTTCCCGATTGCCGTGTCGTCGTTCTTTCGAAATCGATGATCGATCTATGATCAAGGAGCGGGCGGCAAATTAGCTGCCAGCTCGACACGACGCGCTTCGCACTCCAGGCGCCGGTCGAGGGCTCGGGTCGCGTCGCGCCGCAGGCAAGCTGTGACGTATGCTCGGTCATGGCCTTTGGTTTCTGGTTCACGTGTTCAATTTTTGCAAGACTGCCCCTTGCGCGCGTGGCTAGAGTGAACGAGGCCCATGCTGCTTCCAGTTGACGGCTTTGATGGTCCCCAGCCCAGGTCAGGATGGCGTTGCTGGTAAGTTCGCTGCTTTTATAGCTGACCGCTATCTTCGACTTCCAAGCTCAATCGCCGGCCGCTCCAGTTCCTGCGGCCATCCGGCTGCCGGAAAGCGAGAGGCAGGCGAATTTGCCTTGTCGATGGCGCGCAATCATTGGTCGGGTCGCATCCTCTGAATCCTGCGCAATGGCGCAAAAAATGCTGGATTTCTGCATTTTTTAGTCCTGCGCTGCGAGCTTGCAGCAAAGCGAACTGCTATCCGGACGAGAAAAAGTGTCTCAGGCGACATTGCTAAGGGACTTCGGTGTTACCAAAGAAGTCATGCTGCAGGGTATTAATGTCGTGTAAGCTTTACGGTTAGAGCCGACCGAAAGCATATGATGGCGGCAGGCCACAGCGCGGCAATCGAGACAAATACCGGTGGTGGCATTGGCGGAAGGATGACAAATATGCGCAGGACGTCGAACGATTCTGGATTTCTCTCGCAACGTATTTGCATCGCACGAAATGATCGTACGGCCTCAAAGAGCCGGGCCTTCCGAATGGCCTCACTGCAAGAGAACCGGACTGTCTTGACTTATTTCCATCCCATACGTGTTTTCCACAACGAGAATCACATTACTGGCCAAATGACTAAGAAGAGCATCTGCAGCGAGCCCGTATTTGCAGTGGCGCGCGAACACTCCGTGTGCGGATTCGGCCTATCGGTGAGGTCATGGCGGCCGATCTCTATCGCGCGGACGCGCAGCCGGACATCACCGGCAGCGTACTTGAGCAAAAGCTGGAACGTCTCCACCCTCGCGCTGGCATCGAGGATATGAATATGTGTGTGAGCTGCGGCCTTACGAACGTTGTTCGGGCGGAGCTCTGCGGCGAGGGCGCTTCATGAAGATCGACTGCGAGGTGCATGCTTTCCGTCTTAAGAGCCGGCAGGCTGCGCCCATCGTTGAGGGCTCCATGGAAACGCTGGAAGGCGCCGCGCGCGAGTCGGAGATCACTGGGCTGGTCCTGGTCCAGCCTGCCTTCCTGAACGACGATCCGACCGAACTCTTCGACCAGGCGAGCCAGGACCGGATGCCGGTGAGGCTCATTCCGCCTCTCGTGCAACCGCTGGCGCCTGAGGTGCTGGAGGAGTGGGCCCGATCAGGCGCCGTGGGTTTGGCGCTAACCCTAGCCGATCCAGATCCACTGGCCGAATCCCTTCAGGCCGCTCTCCGGCTGGGCTTTCACTTGCAGGTGTCGGGTGCCTCGAAGGACGTGAGCACCTCGCAGAGTTGCTTCTCGCGGACGGCCATCGACTGGTTTTCCGCGGCTTCGGACTTGCGGATAGTGCCCGCGATCCCGCCTGGGATCCACGCCTCGCACGGCTTCTGGCGCTCGCCAAGGGCGCCGAGGTGTGGGTGAAGCTGTCGGGGATCCGACGGGTCGCAGATGGCTGGGCCCAGGCAGTTGCGGCAACGATGCTGGAGGAGCTCGGCCGAAGCAGCTGCTCTGGGGCTCGGAGTGGCCGCACGTCGCGGCCTCCCACGCCTACGCGCCATCCTATGCGCAGACATTTCGAGTGGCTTGAGGAACTCGTCCCGGACGAGGATGCGGGAGGGCGAATTCTTGGCGATACGCCCGCCGCTCTCTACCGACTTTCCGCCTGCAAGCCAAAGGGACCAAATGAGCATCGTCCACCGGAGCACGGGTTCACCGCCGAAAGAGATTTCGCTCAAGAAGTCGACAGGTCGAAGCGATCCATCAAAGCTTTCCGAGAACCCACACCGACTGCGCGTAGAACCAGTAGAGCGGAAGAGGAAAGCCAGCACCGTATAGGTTTGGCTTTGGATGCAGAAATGCAGGTTACGGTGGAGGTTATCTATTGAGGGGCTGACGACATGTCTGATCGATTTCCAGTCTTCGAGAGCTTCTTGCCATGCACGCGATTTGGCGAACCTGCGCAAACAAGTTGCTCGTTGTAGACCTCCCAATCATCGGCCCGCTCGATCATCGAAAGATCGCGAGCAATCAACATGTCCTGGTCATCCGACGATGTCGGCTGAGATAGCGACCTAGACGACCGATTCCGTGAACTTGGCAGTGATGGAACGGTACGTTCGTTCGTGGATTCCTCGTTTGCGATTGACTGAACGAGGAGTTTCACCATGGCAGGACGGCGGCAAGCGGTCGAGTTGGCGATGACCGATGAGGAGATTGAAACGTTGACGGCTCTTTCGCGGTCGAGGACCGAACCGGCACGCCGGGTGTCGCGGGCCGCGATGCTGCTTGCCTACCGTGAGAACCCGTCGTTCTTTGCGGTAGGTCAAAGACTTGGCGCCCATCATCAGACGGTCCAGCGCTGCGT
>NZ_JACEGD010000034.1 GCF_016031635.1 Bradyrhizobium diversitatis | reverse complement strand
CTCGACGTCGATCGCGAGCGCGGTCGAGCAGCAGGGCGCCGCCACCCAGGAGATCGCCCGCAGCGTCCAGACGGTCGCACAGGGCACGCAGACGGCCGCCACCGACATCGGCGAGGTCAACCGCGGCGCCGCCGAGACCGGCTCGGCCTCGGAAGAGGTGCTGAATTCGGCCAAGACCCTGTCGAGCGAGAGCACCCGTCTGCGCGCCGAGCTCGACCGCTTCATGGGGAATATCCGCGCAGCGTAGGTGCGCTGCTGTCGCACCGCCCTCCGCCGTCGTCCCGGACAAGCGCGCCCCCAGGCGCGCGCCGATCCGGGACCCATACCCCCAGGGAGCAGTGGGGGCGCAAGCTGGCAACTCCGAGTCTTCGCCAAACCCAATCCTGTGGCTATGGATCCCGGATCGGCGCGAGGCGCGCTTGTCCGGGACGACGGCGGAGTTAAGAAGAGCGCGAGTCTCACTCTTTCCCGAAGGCTCGCTTCAGCTCCACCTTCGCGCGCTCCAGTCGCGTGCGCTGCGTCTTCGGCAGCGTCCTGCCGGCGCGGTTGATGTAGAAGGTCAGCATCGACAGCGCCGAGCGATAGGCGCCGGTCTTGCGACGTGAGCTGTGCTCCGCCGAGCGCTTCAGGGAGGCTGCGATCTTCCGGGGATCCTTAAGCTTGAACACTCCGCGCTTGAGATCGAGCGCGTCGCTCTCCTGCGTCACCCGTTGCGACCAGCGCTTCGGTGCTGCACGGCGATTTGACCTCTTGCGCGTCGTGCTCGCCTTGCGACGCGCGGTGTTGCGCGCGCCTGTCTTCCTTGAATGTGTCGTCTTTCTGACGTGAGCCATGCGTCAACTCCTTGCGGCTCCATTGGAAACGAGCGGTGCCAACGGGCGTTCCCATGGGAACCTGGCCTCGCCGCAGGCGTTGTCGCAGGTGGCAGGCGAATTGCCGCACCCCGATGATCGGATCGACCCGTCCACATCACGTGAGAGGGGTCCTTTCCATTGATCAGACGCAACAACCCGATGGAATTGCAGCAAAGCCCAGCGCTGAACTATGCACCCGTAGTCCCGGCGGCGACCGCGACGGACCGTATCGTCGAGACCAGCATTCCCTCGCGGCTGGACGCGCTGCCGTGGAGCGGCTTCCACACCCGCGTCGTGCTCGCGCTGGGCATCACCTGGATTCTCGACGGGCTCGAGGTGACCCTGGCCGGTGCGCTCTCGGGGGCGCTGAAGCAGAGTCCCTCGCTGCAGTTCTCCAATCTCGATCTCGGCATCGCCAACTCCGCCTATCTGGCGGGCGCCGTGCTCGGCGCGCTCGGCTTCGGCTGGCTCACCGACCGCATCGGCCGCAAGAAGCTGTTCTTCATCACGCTTGCGCTCTATCTCTCGGCAACGGCCGCGACCGCTCTGTCGTGGGATGTCGCGAGCTACGCGCTGTTTCGTTTCCTCACGGGCGCCGGCATCGGCGGCGAGTATACCGCGATCAATTCGACCATCCAGGAATTGGTGCCGGCGCGCTATCGCGGCTGGACCGATCTCGTCATCAACGGCAGTTTCTGGATCGGCGCCGCGATGGGTGCGGTGGCGGCCATCGTGCTGCTCGATCCTGCCGTGATCGATCCCGAGCTCGGCTGGCGCCTGGCCTTTCTCATAGGCGCGATCCTCGGCCTCGTCGTGCTGTTGATGCGAATGTGGATCCCGGAAAGTCCGCGCTGGCTGATGATCCATGGCCGTCCCGACGAGGCCCATGCCATCGTCGACGGGATCGAGCGCTCGGTGATCGGGCATGATCAGGACCTGACGGACGGGCGCTTCACGAAGATACGCCTGAGGATGCGCGATCACACGCCGATCAGCGAGGTCGTGCATACGTTGTTCTCTGCCTATCGCCAGCGCGCGGTGGTCGGCCTCGTGCTGATGAGCGCGCAGGCGTTCTTCTACAACGCCATCTTCTTCACCTTCGCGCTGGTGCTGACCGATTTCTATGGCATCAGTGCCGATCACGTCGGCTGGTACCTGCTGCCGTTCGCGGCCGGCAATTTCCTCGGGCCCCTGCTGCTCGGCCGTCTGTTCGATACGCTCGGCCGCCGCACCATGATCATGTTCACCTACGGCGCATCGGGCGTGCTGCTGGCGCTATCGGGCTATCTGTTCTCGATCGGCGTGCTGAGCGCGCAAGGGCAGACCGTGGCCTGGATGGTGATCTTCTTCTTTGCCTCGCCCGCTGCGAGCGCGGCCTATCTTACCGTCAGCGAGACGTTTCCGTTGGAGGTTCGCGCGCTGGCGATCGCGGTGTTCTACGCCGTCGGTACCGGCATCGGCGGCGTGATCGGGCCGGCGCTGTTCGGCGCGCTGATCGACACGGGATCACGCAACAGCGTGTTCGCCGGCTATTTGCTGGGGGCAGTCCTGATGATCGCGGCTGCGATCGTGGCGTGGCGCTACGCCGTCTCCGCGGAGCGCAAATCGCTCGAACAAATCGCGCGGCCGCTCGCATTTATGGAGTAGACTGATGAAATCTGAACTTGCGGAGATTGCGTTGGACCAGAACCGCACCATGCTGGATGACGATGCGCCCGAAGCGGTGCCGGTGCCGCATGCGCTTGTGCCGCATCTCGATGAGATCGCGATCCTGCTCGACATCGACGGCACATTGCTCGACCTGATGCCGACACCGCGCGAGGTGTGGGTGCCGCCGGGCCTGTCGGAAACGTTGGGCCGGCTGACCGAGCGCACGTCCGGGGCGCTGGCGCTGGTCAGCGGCCGGTCGCTCAACGACATCGACCTGATCTTCGCGCCGGACGTATTCCGCGCCGTTGCCGGCCACGGTGCGGAGATGCGGCTGTCGGTGGACAACGAAGCGGATGCTGTGCATGCGCCGCCGCTTGACAAGGAGCTGAAGCGGCGCCTGGCGGCCATCGCCAAGCTCAGCCCCGGCATACTACTCGAGGACAAGGGCTACTCGCTCGCGCTGCATTACCGCCTGGCGCCGCATGCGGAGAAGGCGATCTACGAATCCGTCTCGTTGATCCGCGCCGACCTGCCCAATGCACCGATTGAGGTGCTGCCCGGAAAGTTCGTCTGCGAGATCAAGCATTCCGGCTTCACCAAGGCGAGCGGCGTGCGCGAATTGATGAAGCACGAGCCGTTCAGGGGACGGCGCCCGTTGTTCATCGGAGATGACGTCACCGACGAGACGGTATTCGCGATCATGCCAGACATGGACGGGCTCGCCTTCTCCGTCGGCCGCCGCGCCATGGGCGTGAATGGCCATTTCGATGCGCCGGCCGACGTGCGCGCGTTCCTTGCGCGCCTGCTCGATCCGAGGTGAAACGAAGGCAGCGCCACCGCGCAGACACAAAGCGCTGAGTGCAGTGCCGCTGCGCGCCGCGTTACATGCTGCGCAACACGACCGGAAAGCCGTCTTTGCGGCGAAATCCCAGGGTTCCGCAAGCGAAACCAGTTCCAACGCGCGCGCCTGATTTTGGTTTCAATTGGTTGAAACGATGATCAGGAACCATATTGATGAACGGCAGTTAAACGGGGTGGAATGAACAGGAGGGGACGACCTGTGAACTTAGTTGTCGTTTCAAATCGCGTCGCGCGCGGCAAACCCAATGAGCCCATGACGGGCGGCCTTGCGGCGGCACTGCTTCCCGTGGTGGAACATTCCGGTGCGATCTGGGTCGGTTCCTCCGGCCGTGTGCGTGATGGCCATCAGAAGGAACCCTTCGCCGAGATCGAGGCGCTTGGGACGGGCGCGATTGCGACGCTGGACCTGCCGGCGGCCCATTATGGCGGCTACTACGAAGGCTTTGCCAATTCTGCACTGTGGCCGGCGCTGCATTCGCGCAGCGATCTGATCCGCGTCTCGCGAGAGGATTATGTCAGCTATCGCGAGGTCAACGCCTTCATGGCGCGCGCGCTGCTGCGCTTCAGAAAAGCCGAGACCGCGTTCTGGGTGCAGGACTATCATTTCCTCGCGCTCGGCGCCGAGCTGCGCGACCTCGGCGTCGATGATCCCATCGGCTTCTTCCTGCATACGCCGTGGCCCGTCGCCGCGGTGGTGCAAGGCGTGCCCAACCATCGCGAGCTGATCACGGCGATGCTGGCCTACGATCTGCTCGGCTTCCAGACCGAGGAGGATCGCCAGAACTTTCTCGGTTATGTCGGCGGTGAGCTCGGCCTCGCCATCGAAGGCGGCGTTGCGATCTCGCAACATGGGCGTACGCGTTGTGAAGTCTTTCCGATCGGAATCGATGCGGAGAAGTTTGCGCAGTACGCTGCGAAATCGGCCTCGCACCCCGATGTGTCGCGGTTGCGGCGCAGCCTCAACGGCGAGCGTCTGGCGATCGGCGTCGACCGGCTCGACTATTCGAAGGGGCTCGTCAACCGCATCAGCGCGTTCGACCGGCTCTGGACCGAGCAGCCGCAGTTTGCGCGCAGCATCTCGCTGCTCCAGATCGCGAACCCCTCGCGCGGCGGCATCGAGGCTTATGGCACTCTCCAGAACGACGTCGCGCGCCTCGTGACCGACGTCAACGGCCGTCATGGCGAGGTCGACTGGACGCCGATCCGCTATCTGAACAAGGGCTTCAGCCAGGCCGTGCTCGCGGGCCTCTACCGCACGGCGCAGATCGGCGTGGTGACGCCGCTGCACGACGGCATGAACCTCGTCGCCAAGGAATACGTCGCCGCGCAAAACCCGGCCGATCCCGGCGTGCTGGTGCTGTCGAAATTCGCGGGCGCCGCCAACGAGCTGGACACCGCACTGCTGGTCAATCCGCACGACATCGACGGTATGGCGCGTGCGATCGCGGTCGCGGCCTCCATGCCGCTCACCGAGCGCAAGATGCGCTGGGACGCAATGATGAAGAAGCTGCGCGGCCACACCATCCAGCAATGGTCCGCCGATTTCGTCGCTGAGCTCGAGAAGTGCCGGACGGAGAAGGTGGCGGTCGCGCCGCTCGCAGCCCAGCCGCCGCAGGCACTGCGCTGGCTGAAGTCGGCGATATCAGGCGTGCGGTTGATTTAAGATCTTCGCAGGCTCTGTCCACGCCGTGATGGCCGGCCATGTCCCGGCCATCGTGTCTTGCCACGCGGATCCGAGACCGTGGATGTCCGGGACGAGCCTCGGGCATGACGGTATCAGGCGAATGGCGCGAACCCTCAATAACAATACGACACGCCCTCCAGAATCGCGCATTGCCGCTTGTTCGGCGCGTTGGGATCGTCCAACGGCACCACGCCCTTGCCCTGGCCGACGAATACGCCCGGCCCGACATGGACCGAGCTCCTGTTGCCGATGATCACGCTCTGATGCGGCGTCGAGCTCGAGCGCGTTCCGTCCGGCCAGAGGATGGCATCGCCCGAAAGCACCCCGCGCCGGCCGTCGTCACAGCTGACGTCGACGCCTTGCCGGGTGCAGACCTGCGCGGCGGCGGTCACGGCGAGGGCGGAGCCGATGGCCGAAATCAGCCCAAGGGCGGCGATGGTCTTGCAAATGGTCATGGCGTCCCCGGTCGTGTTTGGCGGCTTACCGTGAATCGTCGCGCCAAACCCGCCTGCGGTTCAGCCAACAGGCGGGTCAAGGCACGTCTGGCGTTAGATATTGTCTCGTAAATACAATGAGTTGCGGAAAAATCGCCGGATATCCCCGCGATCCCTTGCAAAATCGTTGGCGCCCCTTCAAGAGAGGGCGCTCCGGAGAGATGGCCGAGTGGCTTAAGGCGCACGCTTGGAAAGCGTGTGTGCGGGAAACCGTACCGTGGGTTCGAATCCCACTCTCTCCGCCAGCCTTCGCAAACGAAGTTTGCGCAAGGCTGGCGCGCCGAAGCCCGCAGGGCGAAGGCGGAGTCGTTGCCGTTTGCTTCGGCTCGGCAAGCCGGCCGGAATCAAACTTCTCCTGCGCTCTCCGCCGCCACCTCACGCCACCAATCTCCACCTTCCGTCACTCGCCCGTTTCAACGCCGGATCGCCCACCCGCACGTGCTCGGCGAGAAAATCGATGAACGCGCGCACGCGCGCTGGCAGCGGTGCGGTGTGGCCGACATAGACGGCGTGGATGTCTTCGCGGTCACCGGGATTGTAGCCTTGCAGCACCGGGACGAGACGGCCGACCTCGATGTCGGGGCCGATGTGGAAGAGGGCGAGTCGGGCAAGCCCGACGCCGCCCAGCGCAAGGCGGCGGGCGGCTTCGCCGTCGCTGGCGCGCGCGACCGGCGTGGGCACGGCCTCCTCGGTGTGATCCCCGCGCCTGAACGGCCAACCGCGGATGCTGCGCGGAAAAGTCCAGCCGATGCCGCGGTGATCGGCAAGGTCCGCCGGCGTTTTCGGCGTGCCGCAACGGGCGAGGTAGGCCGGCGCGCCGACCACGACCATGCGGCTGCTGCCGAGCTTTCGCGCGACGAGACGCGAGGCCCGCAGCGGGCCGACGCGGATGGCGACGTCGGCGCGCTCCTGCATCAGGTCAATCAGCGTGTCGGTGAGCACGAGATCGAGCGTGACGTCGGGATGCCGTTCCAGGAAGCGCGGGACCAACGGCACCACATGCAGCATGCCGAAGGGAATGTTGCAGTTGACCGTGAGGCGGCCGCGCGGCGCCGCGCCCGAGGCGGCCTCGCGCTCGGCCTCCTCCATTTCGGCGAGGATGCGCAACGAGCGCTGGTAGAAGGCCCGGCCCTCCTCGGTCAGCGTCAGCTTGCGCGTGGTGCGGTTGACGAGTCGCGCGCCGAGCCGCGCCTCCAGCCGCGACATCAGTTTGCTGACGCCCGACGGCGTCAGGCGCAGCTTTCGCGCGGCCTGGGTGAAGCCGCCGAGATCGACGACGCGAACGAAAACCTCCATCTCGGCGGAGCGGTTGGTGTCGAAACGGGCCATGTTGAATTCACGTCACAAATGATTGGATTGCCGACAGTCTAATGGTTTTGCGGCCATGCCGCTATCTGCGGGGCTTCGTCTCATCCATCGGAGCCACGCATGCCTCCCGCCGTCCTCGCGCTCACCGCCGGTGCCTTCGGCATCGGCACCACCGAATTCATCATCATGGGCCTCTTGCTCCAGGTCGCCGCCGACATGCATGTTTCCGTGCCGGTCGCCGGCCTGCTGATATCGGGCTATGCGCTCGGTGTGTTCGTCGGCGCGCCGGTGCTGACGCTGGCGACACGGCGGATGCCACGGAAAACAGTGCTGCTCGCGCTGATGGCGATCTTCACGCTGGGCAATGCGGCTTGCGCGCTGGCCCCGAATTACGAACTGCTGATGGCTGCGCGCGTGCTGACCTCGCTCGCCCACGGCACGTTCTTCGGTGTCGGCTCGGTCGTGGCCACCAGCCTCGTCGCCGAGGACAAGCGTGCCTCCGCGATCGCCACCATGTTCATCGGCCTGACGGTCGCCACGCTCCTGGGCGTGCCCTTCGGCGCGTGGTTCGGCCTGATGCTCGGCTGGCGCGCCGCGTTCTGGGCCGTGACGGTCATCGGCGTGATCGCGTTCGCAGTGGTCGCCGCGCTCGTGCCTGGCCATGTCGGCAATGGCGACAAGCCGATCTCGCTTACCGAAGAAGTGGCCGTGCTCGGCCGTCCGCAGGTGCTGCTCGGCCTCGCCATGACCGTGTTCGGCTTCGCCGGCCTGTTCGTCGTCTTCACCTATATCCAGCCGATCCTGACGCGTTTCACCGGTTTCTCGGAGGCCGCCGTCTCGCCGATCCTGCTGGTATTCGGCGTCGGGCTCGCGATCGGCAACGTCGCCGGCGGCAAGCTTGCGGACCGCGGCCTGGCACGGGCCCTGACCGGCACGCTTGCCGCGCTTGCGATCGTGCTGCTTGGGCTGGCAGCCGTGCTATCGATCAAGATCCTCTCCATCGCGCTGATCCTGCTGCTCGGCATCGCCGCCTTCGCAACCGTCGCCCCGCTCCAGCTTCGCGTATTGGAGGCAGCCGGTCCCAGCGGCCGCACGCTCGCCTCCAGCCTCAACATCGCCGCGTTCAATCTCGGCAACGCGCTCGGCGCCTGGGCCGGCGGCGTCACTATCGATCGCGGATTCGGGCTTCCCGCGCTGCCGCTGGTCGCGGCCGGCATCACAGCGATCGGCCTCGCGCTGGCGCTGTGGAGCCTTCGGCTCGATCGCGCGTCGGTCGCCGCCGCGGCGTGTCCGGCGGAATAGCGGAGGAAACCCGTCATGGAATACCGCAATCTCGGTGCCTCCGGACTCAGGGTCCCCTTCCTTAGCTTCGGGACCGGCACGTTCGGCGGGCAGGGCCCCCTGTTCTCGGCCTGGGGCCGTAGCGATGCGGACGAGGCGCGCAGGCTGATCGACATCTGCCTCGATGCCGGCGTCAACCTGTTCGACAGCGCCGACGTCTATTCGAACGGCGCGTCCGAGGAGATCCTCGGCGCTGCGATCAGGGGCCGGCGTGACAAGGTGCTGATCTCCACCAAGATGAGCCTGCCGACGGGCGAGGGGCCGCACGATGCAGGCTCGTCGCGGCAGCGGCTCCTGACCTCGGTCGACGCGGCGCTGCGCCGGCTTGGCACGGACCACATCGACCTGCTCCAGCTCCACGCTTTCGACGCCTTCACCCCGATCGAGGAGGTGCTGTCGACGCTCGACATGCTCGTGCGCGCGGGCAAGCTGCGCTATGTCGGCGTCTCCAATTTCGCCGGCTGGCAGCTGATGAAGTCGCTCGCCATTGCGGACCGGCATGGCTGGCCGCGCTATGTCGCGCATCAGGTCTACTACTCGCTGCTCGGCCGCGACTACGAGTGGGAGCTGATGCCGCTCGCGCGCGACCAGGGGGTGGGCGCGCTGGTCTGGAGTCCGCTCGGCTGGGGCCGCCTTACCGGAAAGATCCGGCGCGGCCAGTCGCTGCCGCCGAACAGCCGCCTGCACGCGACCGCACAGTTCGGTCCGCCGGTGCGCGAGGAGACGCTCTACGCCGTCGTCGACGTGCTGGACGCGATCGCGATGGAGACCGGCCGCACCGTGCCGCAGGTCGCGATCGCCTGGCTGCTGAGCCGCCCCACGATCGCCTCCGTCATCATCGGCGCTCGCGACGAAGCGCAGCTGCGCGACAATCTCGGTGCAGTAGGCTGGTCGCTGAGCGCGGATCAGGTCAAGCGTCTCGACGAGGCCAGCGCGGTGATGCCGCCCTATCCCTACTATCCCTATCGCATCCAGCAGGGTTTTGCCCGGCTGAATCCGCCGGCTGTTTAGGCCAGGGGACGCAGGCAATTCGTCGCATCGGTGTACCGTCGCAATGCGCCATGCAGAAACGCGGCTGTACACGCCTCATCCTCGTCCGTAACCTCCGCCGCACAGTTTCAGGAGATGCGACGTGGCGAAGAAAACGGCAACCAAGAAGAAAAGTACTTCCAGGAAAGCGGCAACGAAGACGAGCAAGAAGGCATCGAGCAAGAAGACCTCAGCCCGAAAGGGCGTCGCTGCGAAAACGATCAAGCCCGCCAAGAAGGTCGCCGCGCGCAAATCAGCCACCGCGCGCCGGCCCAGGGGACCGGCCTGGCAATGGTCCGCGGTCGATACCGCGGCCGCGATCCGCTCCGGCGCAATCTCCGCGGTCGAGGTCGTGGAAACGCATCTCGAGCGGATGCGCACCGTCAATCCGGGGCTCAATGCCGTTGTCGTGGATCTCTCGGAAGAAGCGCTCGCAGCCGCGCACGCCGCCGACAAGCAGCGCGCCAAGGGCGGTGAGCTCGGCCTCCTGCACGGTGTGCCCATCACCATCAAGGAGAATGTCGACTATGAAGGCCGGCCCAACTTCAACGGCGTTCCCGCCAACAAGGATCTCATCGCGCCATCGGATGCGCCTGTTGTCCGCAACCTCAGGAAGGCCGGCGCCATCGTTCTTGGTCTCACCAACACTCCGGAATTCTCCTTCCGCGGCTTCACCGACAATCCCCTGCACGGGCTGACGCTGAACCCCTGGGATCCCGATATCACCTGTGGCGGCTCCTCGGGCGGTGCGGGTTCGGCGGTCGCGGCAGGCATCGGCACCATCGCCCATGGCAACGACATCGGCGGTTCGCTGCGCTGGCCGGCGCATTGCAACGGCGTCGCCACCATCAAGCCGACGCAGGGCCGCATCCCCGCCTTCAACGGAAGCGCAACGGCGGAGCGGCCGATGCTGGCGCATCTGATGTCGGCGCAGGGTCCGCTCGCCCGCCACGTCGCCGACGTCCGCCTCGCGCTGGAGGCGATGAGCCAGCGCGATCCGCGCGACCCCTGGTGGGTGCCGGCACCGCTGATCGGACCCAAGCCGAAGGGGCCGATCAAGGTCGCGCTGGCGAAGATCCCCGAGGACATGGACGTCGATCCCTCCGTCGCCGCAGCGCTTCGCCAGGCCGCCGACCATCTCGAGCGATCCGGCTATCGCGTCAGCGAGGTCGAGGTGCCCGACATCAACGGTGTCTGGCAGACCTGGTGCGACATCATCACCAACGAGACCGTGGTGATGCAGGAGGCCGGCATGCTGAAGGTCACGTCGGAGGATTTCCACAAGGCCTGGGGCGGCATGAAGGCCAAGGCCAACGTGCTCGATCTCAAGGCCTGGATGCAGGCGACTGCAGCACGCAGCAGCCACATCCGCGCCTGGCAATTGTTCTTCGAGGAGTATCCGGTTGTGCTGGCGCCGACCACGGTGAAGCCGACGCCGGGCCCGCGCGACGACACCGTCAGCGCCGAGCGCGTGCGCGAGATCTTCTGGGGCGAGATCCGCTTCATCTCCGCCATCAACGTGCTGGGTCTGCCCGGCGCGGTGGTGCCGGTGGCGCTGCATGACGGCAAGCCGATCGGCGTGCAGCTCATCGCCGGCCGTTACCGCGAGGACCTCGCACTCAATGCCGCCGCCGCGATCGAGAAGCGTGCCGGCGTGCTGACGCGCCAGCTCTGGGAGAGGATGGGTTAGGGCGATAGCCTTATCCCTATCCCCTTGCGGAAGAGGGGGCTCGCGGACAGCGTCTCGGCAGCCGGAGCTCTGCGGCGCTGAAGAGCCAGATCGAGACAGTCGCTTATGTCGGATTAACGGCGTTCACCGCTGATGGACGGGTATTCTATCCCAAGATCACGCGAGCCAGTTCCGACGGGTTTTCGACAGCCGAGAAGTGGCCTGTCTTCTTGAGCGTCACCATCCGCGAAGCGGGAATCAGCGACCTTGTGCGTTCGCGCTCATCGTGCCGAGACCAGTCGCTGTCGCCATAGACGAGCGTCGCGGGCGCCGAGATCTGCTGATAGTAGTCGCGTGCCTTGCTCCAGGAGCGCCAACCAGCCAGCACCTTCCGCGCCGCTCGCTTGTATCCGGGGCGGCGGGCGACTTCACCGAATTCGGCGAGCAGATCGGCCGGCAGTTTGCGCGGGTCGTGATATCCGCCGCCCATGATCTTGCCGAGGACGAGCTTGTTTTCGAGCCAAGCATTGATGGCGCCGAGCACCGGGATCTGCAGGCTTCCGATGATGAAATTCGCGAACCAGTTGCCGCGCCGAATGCCGTCGCCGTAACGGGTGTCGTAGTCGTAGGGATTGATCGCAACGACCCGCTTCACCCGCTGCGGAAGCGACGCTGCAACTGTAAGGGCCAGTGTTCCGCCGATCGATTCACCAACGAGCGTCACGTCCGAGAGGTCTAGCTCTTCGATGAAGCGTATCACGCCCCGTCTGAAGTAGGGTTCATCGAAGCTTGCGCTTGGGTCGATTGCCGAGTGTCCGTGACCGGGAAGGTCAATGGCGTACACTGTGTGTGATCTCGCGAGGATGGGCGCAAGAGCACGAAAGTATTCCAGCTGGGTCCGGATCGTATGCAAGAGGAGCAGCGGAGGCCCGCTGCCAGTCTCTTGAAAACGTACGCTTAACTTGTCCGATATCTCCAACAAACTGGGTTTGGCTTCGGCGATGCTGAGCATTGGACTGTCTCCGTGCTTCGGGGGGCGTTCAAGCGGCTGCGGCAGCGCGAACCTGTTCGGCCGCTGCATCCAGAATGGCCTGAGCCAGCTCAGGGTCATTGACCACGCGCGATAGCGTCACCGCGCCGACCATCGTCGCGAGAATGGCCATGGCCTTGCTGCGGGAGGCCTCGTCGCGAGTTCCGGCGAGAAAGCGGTCGAGCACGTCGAGATGCGCTTTGATTCCTGCTTCGAATTCCGCCTTCACCTCAGGGCCCTGTCGAGCGGCATCCGAGCCAAGCGCCACGATCGGGCAGCCGTCCATCTTCTCTCCGCGATGGTCTCCACTGAGGTAGAACCCAATCACTGCGCCGAGTGGATCGTCGGGATGGGTCGCGGCCGCGTCTGACCATCGGCCGGATGCGCTTTCCAATGCGCGCCTGGACGCCTCCACCGCCAGATCCTCTTTTGATGCGAACTGCTTGTAGAAGGCGCCTTGGGTTAGCCCGGCCCCCTTCATCAGATCTTTGAGGCCGATGCCATCAAAGCCGCGCTCCCTGAAGAGGCGACTGGCCACATTGATCACGGTTTGGCGGTTCTCGGCCGCCTGGGTGCGACTCACTCGCATCGCGGATCTCCATTTGGATTTCGTCCAACCTCTATAGTCAATATAGAGTTCAATCGCAATCTATAAATCCGCGCAGCTAGATTTTGAGCGCAGCGCGACGAGAACCCGTGCTCTGGGGATCACGCTCCCGTGATCATCTCAGAATTTAGATTGCGAACGAAATCTAAATTCCATATAGAGGTCGCTTGAAATCTAAATTTCAAAAGGAGACGGTCATGAAAAGGGGTGTTGCGGTGCTCGCCGGTATTTTGATCCCGGCGGGGGTGGCGACCTTCGTTGCTCTTGCGATTCCCGCCCATGAAGCCTCTGCGGTCATCGACCCCAGGCAAGAGCCCCCTATGGTCCGCCTGGTGACGCCCACTCGCGTCAGCGGATCTGAACGTGGTTTCACGGGGACCGTCGGCGCCCGCGTGGAAAGCAATCTCGGTTTCCGCGTTGCCGGGAAGATCGTCGAACGACTCGTGAATGTCGGTGAGCAGGTCAAATCCGGCCAGCCGCTGATGCGGATCGACGAAACCGACCTGCGCCTGGCGGTCACAGCGAAGCGCAACGCCGTCGCCGCTGCGCGTGCGGTTGTCGTTCAGACCGACGCCGACGAGCGGCGCTACGCCAATCTGGTGAACGACGGATGGACGTCAAAGCAACGCTACGAGCAGGCGAAGGCCGCATCGGACACCGCCAAGGCGCAGCTCGCGGCAGCCGAAGCCGAAGCAGGAGTCGCCGAGAACCAGGCGACCTATTCCGTGCTGGTGGCGGACGCTGACGGAACGGTCACCCAAACGCTTGGTGAGCCCGGCCAAGTCGTCGCCGCCGGCCAGGCGGTGGTTCGGCTGGCCCAGTCCGGTCCTCGCGAAGCTGTGGTGGCGCTTCCCGAAACGACCCGGCCGGCGATCGGATCGCTCGCCGAGGCGAGCCTGTATGGGAGCGATGGGCGCCGCTTTACCGCGCATCTGCGCCAGTTGTCGGATTCCGCCGATCCCCAGACCCGCACCTATGAGGCCCGATACGTGCTCGATGGTGACGCCGCGGCGGCGCCGCTTGGCGCGACGGTCACCATTCGGCTTGCAAGCCAGGATCATCGGCCGGAAGTCCAGGTGCCGCTGGGAGCCGTGCTCGATGACGGCAGAACGACCGGCGTTTGGGTCTTCGACAGCGCGAACTCAACCGTGCGCTTGCAGCCCGTCAAGCTTCTGCGCGTGACCAGCGAAACGGCTGTTATCTCCGGATCGAAGTCCGGTGACCAGATTGTCTCCCTGGGCGCTCATCTTCTGCACGAGGGCGCTCGCGTCAGGACCGCGTCGGAAACCAGGAGTAACTGATGAGCTTCAACCTCTCCGCCCTCGCCGTTCGCGAACGGGCCGTCACCCTGTTCTTCATCCTCCTGCTGGCAGCTGCGGGCGCCTACGCCTTCTTCATGCTTGGGCGGGCCGAGGATCCGTCCTTCACCATCAAGACCCTGACGGTGACGACGGTTTGGCCGGGCGCGACCGCGCGCGAGATGCAGGACCAGGTCGCCGAACCGCTGGAGAAGCGGCTTCAGGAGCTGACCTGGTACGACCGGGTGGAGACGACGACGCGGCCCGGTTATGCCTACATGACCGTGACGCTGAAGGACAGCACGCCGCCGTCGAGCGTGCAGGAGGAGTTCTATCAGGCCCGCAAGAAGCTCGGAGACGAAGCGCGCAAGCTGCCCTCTGGCGTGCTCGGCCCCTTCGTCAACGACGAATATTCAGACGTGAGCTTCGCGCTTTATGCGCTCAAGGCCAAGGGCATGCCGATGCGCGAACTCGCAAGGCAAGCCGAGACCATCCGTCAGGACCTCCTGCACGTGCCCGGCGTCAAGAAGATCAACATCCTCGGTGAGCGTCCCGAACAGATCTTCGTCGAATTTTCCTATGCCAAGCTGGCAACGCTCGGCGTATCGGCAACGGATATCGTTGCCGCCTTGCAGCGGCAGAATACCGTCACGCCGGCAGGCTCGATCGACACCAAGGGACCGCAGGTCTTCATCCGGGTCGACGGCGCCTATGACAGCGTCGAGGCGATCGCCGACACGCCGATCGTCGCTGCCGGGCGGACGCTGAAGCTGTCCGACATTGCCGAGGTCCGCCGCGGCTACGAGGATCCACCCACCTACATCATCAGGCACCAGGGCGAGCCCACCATCATGCTCGCAGCGGTGATGCAGGAGGGCTGGAATGGTCTGGCGCTCGGCAAGGCGCTGGAGGAGAGGTCCGCAGCGATCGCTGGGACGCTGCCGCTCGGAATGAGCCTGGCCAAGGTCAGCGACCAGGCCGTCAACATCACCTCGGCGGTCGACGAATTCATGATGAAGTTCGCGATGGCGCTCGGCGTGGTGCTGCTGGTGAGCCTTCTCAGCCTCGGCTGGCGCGTCGGCATCGTCGTGGCGGCTGCCGTGCCTTTGACGCTCGCCGTCGTGTTCCTGATCATGCTGGAGACCGGCCGGTTCTTCGACCGCATCACGCTCGGTGCTTTGATCCTGGCGCTCGGTCTCCTCGTCGACGACGCCATCATCGCCATCGAGGTGATGGTGGTGAAGATGGAAGAGGGTATGGACCGCATCAGCGCGGCAGCTTACGCGTGGAGCCACACCGCGGCGCCGATGCTGTCCGGAACGCTCGTGACGATCGCAGGCTTCCTGCCGGTGGGCTTCGCCCGCTCGACCGCCGGCGAATATGCCGGCAACATCTTCTGGGTCGTGGGCTTCGCCCTCATCGTCTCCTGGATCGTCGCGGTGATCTTCACGCCCTATCTTGGCGTCAAGATGCTGCCCGCGATCAAGCCGGTCGAAGGCGGTCACCACGCGATTTACGGCACGCCCAACTATCAGCGCCTGCGTAGCCTCATCACCCTCGCCGTGCGCCACAAGTTCCTGACCTCCAGCATCGTCGCCGTCGCCTTCGCGCTTTCCGTCGTCGGCATGGGCGGAGTCAAGCAGCAGTTCTTCCCGACGTCCGACCGCCCGGAAGTGCTGGTGGAGGTCCGTCTGCCGGAAGGCACCAGCATCGAGACGACCACGGCCACCGTCGAGAAGCTCGAGGGTTGGCTGCACGATCAACCCGAGGCCAAAATCATTACCAGCTATGTCGGTCAGGGTGCGCCGCGCTTCTTCTTCGCGATGGCGCCGGAGCTGCCCGATCCGGCCTTCGCAAAGATCGTCGTCCTGACGCCTGACGCAGAGGCGCGGGAGGCTTTGAAGCACCGGCTCCGGCAGACCGTGTCACAGGGCCTGGCACCCGAGGCCAATGTGCGCGTCACCCAACTCGTGTTCGGACCTTATACGCCCTTCCCGGTGGAGTTCCGGATCATGGGGCCGGATCCCGCTCAATTGTATGCCATCTCTCAGAAGGCTCTCGAAGTCATGCGTGGCGTTCATGACGCGCGGCAGGCAAATCGGGATTGGGGCGATCGCACGCCAGTGCTCCGCTTCATCCCAGATCAGGATCGGCTGAACCTGATCGGCCTTTCGCCGGCCGAGGTGGGCCGCCAGCTCCAATTCCTGCTCACTGGCATTGCCGTGACCCAGGTTCGCGAGGACATCCGCAATGTCCCCATCGTGGCGCGCAGCGCCGGCGGCGAGCGGCTGGATCCATCGCGTCTGGCGGATTTCTCATTGATGAGCAGGGACGGCCGCTCGATTCCGCTCGACCAGGTCGGTCATTCAGAAATCCGACTCGAAGAGCCGATCATGAAGCGCCGCGATCGCACGCCGGTCGTCACCATTCGCTCTGATATCAATGAGGCGACCCAACCTCCGGAGGTCTCCAAGGAGATCAAGACGGCCCTGCAGCCGCTGATCGCCTCCCTTCCGGCCGGCTATCGTATCGAGCTCGGCGGATCGATCGAGGAAGCTACCAAGGCCAACGACGCGCTGGCGACGATCTTCCCCGCCATGATTGCCGCGATGCTGATCGTCGTCATGCTACAGGTGCGGTCCTTCTCGACGATGGCGATGGTCGTGCTAACCGGACCGCTCGGCCTCGTCGGCGTCGTGCCGGCACTGCTCCTCTTCAACCAGCCGTTCGGGTTCAACGCGATCCTGGGCCTGATCGGACTGGCGGGCATTCTAATGCGCAACACTCTGATTCTGACCGAACAGATCAAGGAGAACCTCGCCGCCGGACTTGACGACTATCACGCTGTCATCGAAGCCACAGTCCAACGCACCAGGCCCGTGATCCTCACGGCGCTTGCTGCGGTGCTTGCCTTCATCCCGCTCACGCACTCCGTCTTTTGGGGATCGATGGCCTACACGTTGATCGGCGGCACCGCGGTCGGAACGGTGCTGATCCTGCTGTTCCTCCCAGCGCTCTATGCAGCGTGGTTCCGGATCAAGCCGACCGCAGATGATATGCATGAGGCTTCACGCGAAAAGCCGGAATTGCAAGCGGCATTGGCTGCCGAGTAAGGCTCCGTTGATCCCATGGAGGATCGTCCGGTCCGAACGGGAAAAGGACAAGGCCCGCGCCCACATCCGGGAAGTGGCGGAAGTACGCTTTCGCTGGGGATCACCACAGGGCGTCGGTAGCCGACATCGCCGCCGCTAATTGATTAATCCAATTTAACTCGAACTTTAGCCAATTTGCCAACGGCGGTTAGGGTTACTTCCTCGATCTCTAGGCGAATTATTGTCCGCTTTACCACCCGCCTCTAACACGAGGACGGCGGACAACGCACATGCCTCATTCTAGGCCAATAAGTGCGGCCCGCTCCACGCGGAGGTGGTACGATGCGCAACGAGACGATCGCTATTCACGCCGGTTACGAGCCCGAGGCCACGACGCATGCGGTGGCCGTGCCGATCTACCAGACCGCGGCCTACGCATTCGACAGCGCCGATCACGGCGCCGCCCTGTTCAATCTCGAGACCGAAGGTTTTCGCTACAGCCGCATCGCCAATCCGACCAGTGCGGTGCTGGAGAAGCGTATCGCCCAACTTGAAGGCGGCGTCGGCGCGCTTGCGGTCGCGACCGGGCAGGCCGCGCTGCATTTCGCCTTCGTCAACGTGGCCGATCACGGCGGCAACATCGTTTCCGTGCCGCAGCTTTACGGCACCACGCACACGCTGCTCTCCCACATCCTGCCGCGCCAAGGCATCACCGGCCGCTTCGCCGAGAGCGACAGGCCTGAGGCGATCGAGAAGCTGATCGACGAGAACACCCGGGCCGTCTTTGCCGAGACCATCGGCAACCCCGCCGGCAACGTCTGCGACATCGAGGCGCTGGCGAAGATCGCGCATGCGCATGGCGTGCCGCTGATCGTCGACAACACTGTCGCAACCCCGATCCTGCTCAAGCCGTTCGACTACGGCGCGGACATCGCGGTGCATTCGCTCACCAAGTTCCTGGGCGGTCACGGCACCACGCTCGGCGGCGCCATCGTCGATTCTGGCAACTTTCCCTGGGCCAAATACGCCGAGCGCTTCCCGGCCTACAACAAGCCGGATGCCTCCTATCACGGCCTCGTCTATGCCGAGCGCTTCGGCCGTACCGCCTTTATCGAGCGCGCGCGCAGCGTTTATCAGCGCACCATGGGCTCGGTGCTGTCGCCGTTCAACGCCTTCCTGCTGCTCCAGGGCATCGAGACCGTCGCGCTGCGCATGGAGCGCCATGTCGAGAATGCGCGCAAGGTCGCCGAATTCCTCCGCGGCGATCCGCGCGTCGCCTGGGTCAATTACACCGGTTTTCCGGACAGCCCCTATTACCCGCTGGTGCAGAAGTACCTGAACGGCAACGCCTCCTCGCTGTTCACCTTCGGTATCAAGGGCGGCATGGAGGCCGGCAAGACGTTTTATGACGCGCTGAAGCTGATCACGCGGCTCGTCAATATCGGCGACGCCAAGTCACTGGCCTGCCATCCGGCCTCGACCACCCATCGGCAGATGTCGGCGGAGCAGCAGCGCGTTGCCGGCGTGCTGCCGGAGACCATCCGCTTGTCGATCGGCATCGAGCATGTGTCTGATATCATCGAGGATATCGACCAGGCGCTGGAAAAAGCCTGCCCGTCGGCGCGGCTCGAGGCCGCGGAGTAGGCGGCGTCGCCCATGACGATCCTGATCGACAGGGATCAAGTCGTATCGAGCCCGGCCCTGGTGCCGGGCGAGGGCGATCTCGTGCGCGATCATGCCGGCGCCGACCTCACGATCGGGCTGATCAACAACATGCCGGATCCGGCGCTGAAGGCGACCGAACGGCAATTCATGAAGCTGCTCCAGGCCGCCGCGGGCCCGCACCGCATCCGCTTCCACTGTTTCTCGCTTCCCAGCGTGAAGCGGTCGCCGGAAGCGAAGTGGCATGTCGAGAGCGAGTATTCCGACCTTTCCGATCTCGAGCGCGGCAAGTTCGACGGACTGATCGTGACCGGCGCAGAGCCGATCGCGCCCGAGCTCGACCAGGAGCCATACTGGCAGGACCTCACGAACCTCATCGACTGGGCCAAGACCAACACGCGCTCGACGATCTGGTCGTGCCTTGCCGCGCATGCCGCAGTGCTGCACCTCGACGGCATTGAACGGCGGCGGCTGCCGGCCAAATGTCACGGCATTTTCGATTGCGACGTCGTGACGCGCGATGGGTTGACCCGTGCTGCGCCTGCGCCGCTCAAGGTCTCGCATTCACGCCTGAACGAGATCGCCGAGAGCGACCTCGTGCAGGCCGGCTATCAGGTGCTGACACGCTCGCCCCAAGCCGGCGTCGACGTCTTCGTCCGCCAATATGCCAGCCGCTTCGTGTTCTTCCAGGGCCACCCGGAATATGACGCGCTGTCGCTCCAGCGCGAATATCTGCGCGACATTGGCCGCTATCTCGCGCGGGAGCGCGAGACCTACCCGCGCCTGCCGGTGAGCTATTTTGACGCAGCGACCGAAGAGAAGCTGGCTCGCTTCGAGAAGAAGGCGGCGCATCAGCGCCATCCGGCACTCGCCAACGAGCTGCCTGGGCTGAACTTGCGCGCCGATATCGGCGCCGGCAACGCGGCAGCAATGCTGTTCCGAAACTGGTTGCGCTATCTCGGCGCGGACGCCGACGCGTCAGTAGCAGCGCGCTAGCCGAAGCGGTCTTGGTCTCACGTTAGGATTACCCAGGCGTTAGGCTTGCCTCAACCTGCGCACGAATGTTTCAGTAGAGGAATAGGGAATCACGGGAAGCGCAGCGTGTGGTCGGCACTCCAGGGACGCGTGAACAATCGTCTGGCCCGGCATTTCCATGCCGCGCCGCACCGATTGCCTGCGCATGCGCCGATGGTGAGCTTCACCTTCGACGATGCCCCCGATAGCGCCGCAGGCGAGGGCGCCGAGCTTCTGGAGCAGCATGGCGGCCGGGGGACATTCTATCTCGCCGGCAGCTTGATCGATCAGCCGTCGGACCATTGGCACGGTCTGTCGAACGATGCGATCGTGCGGCTTCATCGGACCGGTCACGAGATCGCCTGCCACACCTTCTCGCACCGGAGTTCGGCCACTCTCGATGAGGCCGCGATGGCACGCGAGATCGAGCGGAACCGCAGTCATTTCCGCGGCATCGATTCCTCGATCACGCTGGAGAACTTCGCCTACCCCTATGGGCTCGCCTCGGTCTGGCGCAAGCCGCAACTCGCGAAAGCCTTCCGTTCCGCGCGCGGCATTCTTCCCGGTGTCAACAGCGACGTCATCGATCTCCAGTTCCTGCGCGCCTCGCCGCTTGTGGATTGCGAGATCGATCAGGCAGGCGTCGATCGCTATTTTGACGAGGCGGTCGCTAGCGGCGGCTGGCTGATCTTCTACGGCCACGACGTCGCCGATGCGCCAAGTCCTTATGGCTGTACGCCGCATCTGATGCGTCATGCGCTGGAGGCCGCTGGGAAGCGCAACATGCCGATCGTGACGGTCGCAGAGGCACTGCGGCGAATCGGGGCGTAGGCCTGTTCACCTCTCCCTGCTCGCGGGGAGAGGTCGGATCGCCCTTGCGATCCGGGTGAGGGGGTACAGGTCTCACATGCATCTCATCTGCGGAGAAATGCCCCTCACCCGAACCCTCTCCCCGTAAGAACGGGGAGAGGGAGAGGAAGCTGCGTGTCTCGCCCCCAAACAGTCTTGCCACGCCCACGCCGGCATGCGACTGGCGTTGTGATGAATCTCACGGCCTGATCTGTTCCGCCCATGTCCGCTCCCTCCACCGCTCCGCTCTCTGCGCCGGCCAACGGCCGCGACGCGCTGTCGGTGCTGCATTCGGTGTTCGGCCTGCCGGGTTTTCGCGGAGCGCAGGGCGAGATCATCCGGCATGTTACCGAGGGCGGCAATTGCCTCGTGCTGATGCCGACCGGCGGTGGCAAGTCGCTGTGCTATCAGCTTCCGTCCTTGCTGCGCGAAGGCTGCGGCATCGTGGTGTCGCCGTTGATCGCGCTGATGCGCGACCAGGTTGCCGGGCTGATCGAGGCCGGAGTCAATGCCGCCGCGCTGAACTCGTCGCTGACGCAGCAGGAGGCGTCCGACATCGAGCGACGCCTTCTCGCGGGCGATCTCGACCTGCTCTATGTCGCGCCGGAACGGCTGGTCACGCCGCGCTGCCTGTCGCTGCTGGCGCAGGCGAAGGTGGCGCTGTTTGCGATCGACGAGGCGCATTGCGTCTCGCAATGGGGGCATGACTTCCGACCCGAATATGTCGGCCTCTCCATCATCGCCGAGCGGTTTCCCGACGTGCCGCGCATCGCCCTGACCGCGACGGCCGACGAGCTGACGCGCAAGGAGATCGTCGAGCGGCTTCAACTGACGGGTGCGCCGCAATTCGTCTCGAGCTTCGACCGGCCCAACATCCGCTACGAGATCGTCGACAAGCGCAACGCGGTGTCGCAACTGAAGGAATTGATCCGCGAGCGCCACATGGGCGACGCCGGCGTGGTCTATTGCCTGTCGCGCAACCGGGTCGAGGAGGTCGCCGCCGCGCTTCAAGACGCCGGCATTGCGGCGCTGCCCTACCACGCCGGGCTCGACGGGGCGTTGCGCTCGCGCAACCAGGACCGCTTCCTCAACGAGGACGGCATCGTCATCGTCGCGACCGTGGCGTTCGGCATGGGCATCGACAAGCCCGATGTGCGCTTCGTCGCCCATCTCGATCTGCCCAAGAGCATCGAGGCTTATTATCAGGAGACGGGGCGCGCCGGCCGCGACGGCAAGCCGTCGACGGCCTGGATGGCCTATGGCCTCTCGGACATCGTGCAGCAGCGCCGCATGATCGACGAGTCCAACGCCTCCGACGAATTCAAGCGGGTCTCGATCGGCAAGCTCGATGCACTGGTCGGCCTTGCCGAGACGCCGCATTGCCGGCGCCACCGGTTGCTCGCTTATTTCGGCGAGATCGTGATGGGCGAGAGCTGCGGCAATTGCGACAATTGCCTGACCCCGCCCAAGATGCGCGACGGCAAGGTGCTGGCGCAGAAGCTGCTCTCCTGCGTCTACCGTACCGGGCAACGCTTCGGCGCGATGCACCTGATCGACGTGCTGGTCGGGCGCCTGACCGAGAAGGTCACGCAGTTCGGTCACGACAAGCTGTCAGTGTTCGGCATTGGCCGCGAGCTCAACGAGAAGCAATGGCGCACCGTGCTCCGGCAATTGGTGGCGATGGGCCATTTGCGAAGTGACAGCGAAGCCTACAGCGCGCTCAAGCTGACGGAGTCTTCGCGCGGGGTGCTGCGCGGCGAGACCGAGGTCTGGCTCCGCGAGGAGGCGCCGGGCATCCGGCTGCGTTCGAGCCGCGCCAAATCCCGTCGCGGCGACCTCGCGCCCACGGCCAGCGCGCCGCAGGGCGATGTCGATCCCGAACTGCGCGCGCGCCTGCGCTCATGGCGTTCCGACGTGGCGCGCGAACGTGGAGTGCCGGCCTACGTGGTGCTGCACGACGCAACGATCGACGGCATCGTCCGGGCCTGGCCGACGACGCTGGACGAACTCCGCAACGTGCCGGGGATTGGCGACAAGAAGCTCGAGCACTACGGCGACGAGCTGCTGCAGATCATCAGGACGCGGTAGGGCGCGAGCCAAAAACTCCGCCGTCATCCCGGACAAGCGCGCCCAAAGCGCGCGCAGATCCGGGATCCATAGCCACAGGACGAGGTCGCTGCGTCACGCTGGCAACCACAATTCATCGTAAAACCATCGCTGCGGCGTATGGGTCCCGGATCAGCGCTTCGCTTCGCTGCGCTTGTCCGGGACGACAGCTGTGTACAAGGCGAGGGCTATGCCCTCACTCACCCATTCCTGAACGCATACGCGTATCCGTTCAGCGCGGGGGCGCCACCGAGATGGGCGTAGAGGATCTTCGCACCCTTCTCAAAATAGCCTTTCTTCGCGAGGTCGATCAGGCCCTGCATCGACTTGCCCTCGTAGACGGGGTCGGTGATCATGCCTTCGAGCCGCGCGGTGAGGCGGATCGCCTCCTTGGTTTCTTCCGACGGCACGCCATAGGCGGGATAGGCGTAGTCCTCGATCAGGACGACGTCGTCATCCACGAGATCCTTGCCGAGCTCGACGAGCTTAGCGGTGTTCTGCGCGATCTCGAGCACCTGCGCCTTGGTCTGGGCCGGCGTGAACGAGGCGTCGATGCCGATCACCTTGCGGGCGCGGCCATCGGCGGCGAAGCCGACGAGCATGCCGGCATGGGTGGAGCCGGTGACGGTGCAGACGATGATGTAGTCGAACTTGAAGCCGAGCTCGGCTTCCTGCTTGCGCACCTCCTCCGCGAAGCCGACATAGCCGAGGCCGCCAAACTTGTGCACGGAGGCGCCGGCGGGAATCGCGTAGGGCTTGCCGCCCGCCGCCTTCACCTCCTCGATCGCCTGTTCCCAGCTCTTGCGGATGCCGATGTCGAAGCCGTCGTCGACCAGGCGCACGTCGGCGCCCATGATGCGCGAAAGCATGATGTTGCCGACGCGGTCATAGACCGCATCCTCGTGCGGCACCCAGGCCTCCTGCACCAGACGGCACTTCATGCCGATCTTGGCCGCGACCGCGGCGATCATGCGGGTGTGGTTGGACTGCACGCCGCCGATCGAGACCAGCGTGTCGGCGTTGGAGGCGATCGCATCGGGGATGATGTATTCGAGCTTGCGCAGCTTGTTGCCGCCATAGGCGAGGCCGGAATTGCAGTCCTCGCGCTTGGCATAGATCTCGACATTGCCGCCGAGGTGTTTTGACAGTCGCTCCAGCTTTTCGATCGGCGTCGGGCCGAAGGTCAGCGGGTAGCGCGCGAATTTTTCCAGCATCATTGGTCATCCCGATTGGCGGTGGCGTCTGGGAAACGGAGCTAGCATTACCTTGGATAAATGTGCTCTCGAATATCGGCTCGATACTATTCGTATCTTGCACAAATAGATACGATAAGCCGGATTTCTTCCATATTGTGCGTAATGAATGAAAGCTTCTTCCATGGCCGCTCGACTTGACCGCATCGACCTTAAGATACTGAGATTGCTTCAAAATAATGGCCGGCTCAGCAATGCCGAGCTGGCCGAGACGGTCGCGATCAGCCCCGCCACCTGCCATCGCCGCACTCAGCGCCTGTTCGAGGACGGCTTCATCGCCACCGTGCGCGCCATGATCGCGCCGAAGAAGCTGGCAAAGGGCACGCTGGTGATGGTCGGCGTCGTGCTCGACCGCTCGACGCCTGAGAGTTTTGCCACCTTCGAAAAGGCCATCGCGAAGTTGAAATTCGTGCTCGACTGCCACCTAGTCGCCGGCGACTTCGACTACTTCCTCAAGATCCGCGTCGGCGACATGGAGGATTTCAACCGCATCCATGGCGAGCAGCTCATCGCGCTGCCCGGCGTGCGCCAGACCCGAACCTTCTTCGTGATGAAGGAAGTCGTCGACAACGCGCCGCTGGAGTTTTGAACGGAAGCGTTTTCCAGCGAAGTGGAAGCCGGTTCGCATCATAAAACACGTCAAACAAAATCCAGCGCACTTGATGCGCGATCGGCATCATGAGAGGTTCACCCGATGCAGACATTCCCCTTCCGCCAGTTCAATCCGGCCGGGCCGAGCTATCGGCGCGGCTGGGTTGACGAGGCCGTAGCTGCGATCGAGGCCGACCAGTGCCGCACCGCCGACACGCATCTGATCCGGCTGATCGTGCCGGCGCTCTCCGGCATCGACATCTATCTCAAGGACGAGTCTACGCATCCGACCGGCAGCCTGAAGCATCGCCTCGCGCGTTCGCTGTTCCTCTATGCGCTCTGCAACGGCCACATTGGCGAAGGCACGCCCGTGATCGAGGCATCGTCGGGATCGACGGCGGTGTCGGAAGCCTATTTCGCGCAGATGATCGGCGTGCCCTTCTACGCCGTGATGCCGCGGACGACCTCGGCGGAGAAGATTGCCGCGATCGAGCATTATGGCGGCAACTGCCATTTGATCGACGACGGTCGCGCGCTCTATGCGGACGCCGCGGCGCTCGCCGCCCGTCTGAACGGCCACTACATGGATCAGTTCACCTTCGCCGAGCGCGCCACCGACTGGCGCGGCAACAACAACATCGCCGAGTCCATCTTCACGCAATTGCAGGGCGAGCCGCGCCCGCTGCCGGACTGGATCGTGATGGGCGCGGGCACCGGCGGCACCTCGGCCACCATCGGGCGCTATCTGCGCTATCGGCAATATCCGACGCGGCTATGCGTCGCCGATGTCGAACATTCCGCCTTCTTCGACTGCTTCCGCTCGCAGGACCGCTCCCATGTCTGCGACCGCCCGTCGCTGATCGAGGGTGTGGGCCGGCCGCGCTGCGAGCCGTCCTTCGTGCCGGGTGTGGTCGATCGCATGATGAAGATCCCGGATGCGGCGACGATCGCGGCGATGAACGTGCTGTCGCGCCGGCTGCGCCGCGCGGTCGGCGGCTCCACCGGCACCAACTTCCTGGCGCTGTGCCGGCTCGCCTCGGAAATGCGTCAGGCGAACGCGACAGGGTCGCTGGTGACGCTGATCTGCGATTCCGGCGAGCGCTACCGGCAGACCTGTTACGAGCCCGCATGGCTGACGGCGCGCGGCCTCGATCCGGCGCCTTACGAGGCGGCCTTGTCGTCGTTCCTCGCGACAGGCGAGCCGCTGAGGCTCGATGTCGACGACGTCTTCAATCCGCAGGGCATACGAAGCCCCGCCGCGTCATAGCAGCGTCTTCCTGCCGTTTTTCAAATTGGCACGACCGTCACGGCAACTTCACTTGCCCTGCGCACGCATGCAGGTGACGGTTGTGGTCTCAACGAGGAGATCCCATCGTGCGCCTTCCCATTCTCGACCCCAAGGATCTGACCGACGAACAGAAGCCGCTCTATGACGACATGCGAGCCGGCATCACCGACCATTTCAAGGGTTTTGTGAACATGCGCGACGACGGCGCGCTGCTCGGGCCCTGGAACCCCTGGATCCGCGAGCCGCGCTTCGGCGGGCCGGTGTGGGAGCTGGTCAAGGCGGTCGCGTCGAACCCGCTGCTGCCCGCTCCGGTGCGCGAGGTCGCGATCCTCGTCACCGGCTCGCATTTCCGGTCCGGTTACGAGCTCTATGCCCACGTTCTGGTCGCCGAGCAGCGCGGTCTGTCCGACGAGAAGCTCGCGACCATCGTCGCCGGACAGCGGCCTGTCGATCTGACCAGGCAGGAGGCGGTCGCCTATGACATGGCCTCGGCCCTGGTCAGCGGTGGCGTGCTGCCGGAGCTGACCTATCGTGCGGCGGTGAAGGAGTTCGGCGAACACGGCGCGGCCGAGCTGTCCTATCTGGTCGGCGTCTACTGCATGGTCTCGGTCACGCTCAACACGTTCGACGTGCCGGTGCCGGATTAGCAGCGGTTTCGTTTCGTTTGAGCATGATCCTTTTCCGGGATCATGCTCAATTGCGCACGGCGTAGAGCGGCGTTCGCAACGTCAGCTGATAGGATGGCTTCGGCGTCCACGCGATCAGCGCGGTGATGCCGAACAGGCGGTTGTCGTTGTCGTCCATGCGGTCAAGGTCGAGCCGCAGGATCGGCTGGGTGAAGGACTCCGCGATCGTCCGTCCCGCGAGCTGTGCGCCACCAAACGACTGCATGCCGAAGCGCCCGGTGAACTTCCAGTTGCTCGGCCATTGGTAATAGCCGCCGCCATAGAGGACCGTGTTCGGCCGGATGCTGGCGAACGGGCTGGCAATGGTGGCGGTGGTGTACTGCATGCCGGCCAACCAGCCCCGCGTCTCGTCCTCGTCGAGCGCGTAGTCGAATTCCAGGATGTTGTTGAAGGAATTCACCATGCCCTGCTCGTTCGGCACCGACTGCGTCAGCGTCGATTGCAGCGTGATCGTCGGGATCTTGCCGCCATTCTGCTGGTAGAGGTCGGCCTGCACGCCGATGTTCCAGCTGGTGATATCGAAGGACGACCAGCCGCCGCCGATATCCGTCGTCGATCCGGACACGCCGCCATAGAGCGAGACGCGGTCGGTGACGTCGACAGTCAGCGGCAGGTCAACGGCAATCGACTTCGCCGCCGGCAAGCCGTTCGGCAGCGTCGTGCTTCGTCGCGCCGCCAGGGCTTGGAGCGCGGCCGACAGCGAGGTGGTGCCGAAGCCGAGCCCGAGCGTGCCTGCGGGGATCGTCGCGTAGCTGGTGCGGAGGTCGAGGTAGATGTTCGGAACAGCCGGCTTTGCCGGTGCGTCCTCGTCCGCCTCGGCGGCGAAGGCAGCGCTCGCTGAAACCGTCAGGCAGGCCAGCCCCCGCGCGATCGCGCGCAAAGCCGGACGATGCGGTGGTTTGCGAGTTGACACGTGACAATCCGACGCGTGAGGCTCTGGTGGCGGAAACGCTCGCTAGATGGAACGTGATTGTTCCCGCGGTCAAGCGCTATCCGCAAACGATGGACTGTATCGACGCACGCGGCTACCCTGTCGTGACTGCACCGACACTCTCGCCGGCCAGAGTGCAGGCCAGACAACGGAGGACGACAGCCATGAACACGTCACGCCGCATCCTGCTCGCCGGAATGGCGGGGCTCGCCCTCGCTCCGACCGCTGCGGCGGCCGCACCGGCGCCAGTGGTCGATGATGTGACGGTTGCCGAAGAACGCTTTGCGCGCATGATCGCTGGCGCGCATGCTCCGGACGTCACTTGCGCACGGCAGGCGGAGCGCTATGCGGATGCGCACTGGCCCGAGTATCTCGCGGCCGCCAGAGCCGTTCTCGACGCACGCGTGTGATTCTCGCGCTCACTCACTTCTTCACCGCCCTCCGCACCTGTTCGCCGATCTGCGACAGCACGAGCTGGGCCTGCGGCAGGATCGCGCCCATGGCGTGGAAATTGTGGACCATGCCGTCGTGGCAGACATGCTCGACGGCGACGCCCGCGGCGAGCAGCTTGCGAGCATAGGCATTGCCTTCGTCGCGCATCGGGTCGTATTCGGCGGTGTGGATGATCGCGGTCGGCAGTCCCGTCAGCCGTGTCGCGCGCAACGGAGAGACGCGGGGATCGGCGGCGTCGATGCCCTCGGGCAGATAGTCGGAAAGATCCGCTTCGATCGTGGCGCGGTCGATCAGGTGGCCCTCGGCAAAGGCCTCGCGCGAGGGCGAGGTCTCCTCGAAATCCAGCACCGGGCAGATCAGACATTGCGCGGCAATGGAGAGGCCGGCGGTCTGCGCTGCCTCCTGGCACACGACCGCAGCCAGCGTGGCGCCGGCGGAATCGCCGCCGATCACCAGACGGTCCGCGTCGATGCCGAGCGATGCCGCCTCGCGCGCCACCCATTCGGTGGCGGCGATCGCGTCGTCGACGGCGGCGGGGAATCTGTGCTCGGGCGCGAGCCGGTAGTCGACCGACACGAGGCGGCAGCCGGTGGCATGCGCCAGCGCGGCTGCGATGCGGTCGTGCGTGGCAATGCTGCCGGCGACGAGCCCGCCGCCGTGAAAGAACACGAAGCCCGGTGCGAGTTCCTCGGCGCTTGCCGGCGTGTAGAGGCGATAGGGCAGTTCGCCGGCGCCGCCGGCCAGAACGCCGTCGGACGTCGTCACATCCGCCGCCTCGGCACGCGCGAACTGCATCAGCTTTGCCAGCGATTGCCGTCGCGCCTCCACGCTGGGCCGGCTCCGCGCCTGCGGCGCAGCCGCAGCCATCATGGTCAACAAACGCTTGGCGAGCGGATCGAGCGGCATGGATTCTTCCTTCTCCCCTTGTGGGAGAAGGTGGCGCGCAGCGCCGGATGAGGGGGTTTCTCCGCAGATGAGTTCGCGGATGGATACCCCTCACCCGTCTCGCCGCTACGCGACGAGCCACCCTCTCCCACAAGAGGAGAGGGTAACTCACCAAGCCCCCGCAGGGAATCTTTTAGAAATTGGGCGCAATAGTGCCCGATATTTCCAAGGGGAGGCCGGTCATGGCCGAGATCAAGAAGCCCATCGACTATTCGCCGAGTTGGACCTTCTTCGAGGGCGAATGGCACGACGGCAACGTGCCGATCATGGGCTCGCGCACGCATGCGGCCTGGCTCGGCTCGATCGTGTTCGACGGCGCGCGCGCGTTCGAGGGTGTTGCGCCCGATCTCGACCGGCACGTCGCCCGCGTCAATCAATCGGCGATCAATTTTGGCCTGAAGCCGGTGCTCGATACCGGCGCCTGGCTGACGCTCGCGCAGGAAGGCATTGCGCGATTTGCGGCGGATGCCGAGCTCTATATCCGTCCGATGTACTGGGCGCAGAACGGGAGCGGCGGCGGCGTGCTGTTCGACCCCGAGACCACCAATTGGTGCCTGTGCATCTACGTGGCGCCGATGCCAAAACCCGTCGGCAACGCGATCACGCTGTCGCCGTTCCGCAGGCCCACCGCCGAATGCGCGCCGGTCGAGGCCAAGGCGGCCTGCCTCTATCCGAACAATTCGCGCGCGCTTGCCGAGGCCGCCGCGCGCGGCTTCAACAACGCACTGATGCTCGACATGCTCGGCAACGTCGCCGAGTTCGGCAATTCGAACGTGTTCATGGCGAAGGACGGCGTGGTCTTTACGCCGGTGCCGAACGGCACTTTCCTGAACGGCATCACGCGCCAGCGTGTCATCAGCCTGCTTCGTGGCGACGGAGTCACCGTGGTCGAGAAGACGCTACGCTATGCCGATTTCCTTGCCGCCGACGAGATCTTTTCATCCGGCAATTTCGCCAAGGTCGCGCCCGTGATCCGCATCGACGAGCGCGAGCTGAAGCCGGGGCCGTTCTATACGCGCGCGCGAAAGCTCTATTGGGATTTCGCGCATGCGGTGAAGCTGGCGGCTTGAGCCGGCTGTCGCTCGCTTATGAGCCGCGTCTCCGGAACCGGCTGAACTGAAACGCCTGCGTTGAATCCCACGGCGTGTGATGCGTCTCGCTGCGCGTCTCGACGAGCTCAAACTCAGGCCCGAGCTCCGCCGCAAGGCTCGCACTGTCGTGTCGCTGAACCGGCAGGCCGCTGCATTTCTCCGGACCATCGGGCGCGAACGTGCCGATGACGACTTGTCCGCCGGGGGTAAGCGCTGCCCGCAGGCGCTCGACATAGGCCGCCCTGTCGCGCGGCTCGGTCAGGAAATGAAACGCCGCGCGATCGTGCCAGACGTCGTAGGTCTTCGCCGGCTGCCACGTCGTGGCGTCGGCAACGATCCAGTCGACGATCGAACCGATTTTGCCGATTCGCTTCTTCACCGCATCAAGCGCGTTGGCAGAGAGATCCAGCACGGCGACGTCGCGATATCCGTCTTGCAGCAGCGCATCGACCAGCCGCGAGGCGCCGCCGCCGATATCGATGATGGCTGCGCCATGATCCGGATTGGCCGCGCGGATCATCTCGAGCGAGATTGTCGGACTGTCCTGAAACCAGCTGACCTCGGCTTCGCCCTTGGTGGCGTAGACATGGTCCCAATGGGTGCTTCGGTCAGACATGGCTCGTCCTCGCTCGTCCTCCCGCTCGCTGGGGGCCGGTGCAAATGAAGGACTACTCGTCCTTCTTCGACATCCGCTCGAGGCGTTCCTGCATCTCCTTCATCTGCTGGCGCAGATCGTCGATGTTGCTATCCTTCGACTCCTCGGTATTCGCACCGGCCTCCGGCTCGGGAGAGGTGGTCGGACGGGGCGCCGCGAACGGCTTGAACATCGAGAAGGTCTGCTGGAACAGCTCCATGTTGCGGCGGACCTGCTCCTCCAGCGGAGCAAAAGGCGTGCCGGACAGCGTATTGGCGATCTGCTTGCGGAACTTCTCCTGCTCCTGCGTCAGCGTCGCGATCGACTGCTCCAGATATTTCGGCACCACCATCTGCATGCTGTCGCCATAGAAGCGAATGAGCTGGCGCAGGAAGGTGGTCGGCAGCAGGTTCTGGCCGGCCTTGTTCTCCTGCTCGAAGATGATCTGGGCGAGCACGGAGCGGGTGATGTCGTCGCCGGTCTTGGCGTCGTAGACCAGGAAATCTTCGCCGTCCTTGACCATCGCGGCGAGGTCTTCCAGCGTCACGTAGGTACTCGTTCCGGTGTTATAGAGCCGGCGGTTCGCGTATTTCTTGATGGTGGTGGGTTGGTCTGATTTCGCCATGGGCTCTCACTTGCAAACGCGGAGAACGGGAACCTGTCGGGCAATGCCGCAGGGCGGGAAGAGTACGCAACGCAACAAAATAAGCATTTTCAAAGGGCTCACGCTACCGTTTTGTGCGGCACGGTTAATTGCAGAGCAAAATCGTGCTTGCGAAAGCGCCAAGAACGCTATTTTGAATGCGTTGCGGCATGAATTCGGAGACCGTCCGATTGACATGCCTCAACGACGTTAACAGGATGCCGGTCGAGACTGGCGAGCCGTCTTTTCCCCAGCCCCGCCTGCCCCCTTCAAACCCAGGAGATGCCCATGTCAGACGATGTCGTCATCGTCAGCGCCGCCCGCACCCCGGTCGGTAGCTTCAACGGAGCGTTCGCGACCCTTCCCGCCCACGATCTCGGCGCCATCGCCATCAAGGCCGCGCTGGAGCGCGGTGGCATCGAGCCCGGCCGGGTCTCCGAGGTCATCATGGGTCAGATCCTGACCGCCGCCCAGGGCCAGAACCCCGCCCGCCAGGCTTCGATCGCCGCCGGCATTCCGGTGGAGAGCCCGGCCTGGGGCGTGAACCAGCTTTGCGGCTCGGGCCTGCGCACGGTTGCGCTCGGTTATCAGGCGCTGCTCAACGGTGATTCCGAGATCGTGGTCGCAGGCGGCCAGGAATCCATGAGCATGGCCCCGCACGCCCAGTACCTGCGTGGTGGCGTCAAGATGGGCCCCGTCGAGTTCGTCGACACCATGATCAAGGACGGCCTGTGGGATGCCTTCAACGGCTACCACATGGGCAACACCGCCGAGAACGTCGCACGGCAGTGGCAGATCACCCGCGCCCAGCAGGACGAGTTCGCCGTCGCTTCGCAGCAGAAGGCGGAGGCCGCGCAGAAGGCCGGCAGGTTCAACGACGAGATCGTCCCCGTCACCATCAAGACCCGCAAGGGCGACGTGGTCGTCAGCGCCGACGAATATCCGCGTCATGGCGCCACGCTCGACGCGATGGCCAAGCTCAAGCCGGCCTTCGAGAAGGATGGCACGGTCACTGCGGGCTCGGCCTCCGGGATCAACGACGGCGCCGCCGCCGTGGTGCTGATGACCGCCAAGCAGGCGGCCAAGGAAGGCAAGAAGCCGCTCGCGCGCATCGTGTCCTGGGCTCAGGCCGGCGTCGATCCTAAGATCATGGGCTCGGGCCCGATCCCGGCCTCGCGCGCCGCGCTGAAAAAGGCCGGCTGGAGCGTCGGCGATCTCGACCTGATCGAGGCCAACGAAGCCTTCGCGGCACAGGCCTGCGCCGTCAACAAGGATCTCGGCTGGGACACCTCCAAGGTCAACGTCAATGGCGGCGCGATCGCAATCGGCCATCCGGTCGGCGCATCCGGCGCACGCGTGCTGGTGACGCTGCTGCACGAAATGCAGAAGCGCGATTCGAAGAAGGGCCTGGCCACGCTGTGCATCGGCGGCGGCATGGGTATCGCGATGTGTTTGGCGCGCGACTGACGACAACCTTGCACGGAGCTGACGCGTGCGCCGCACACGTCAGCGCTGCGTTGCACGCGGCTAAAAAGGCGGCGGTTGCAAATCAAATATTCTTCGCAACCACGCAAGCCTCGACTAAAGAGAAACGCCCGGCTCGACGCCGGGCGTTTTGTTCTTGATGTCCGTCAAACGTCCCGCATAATCCGCAGCTAAAAACAGTCACTCTCAAGCGTCCGAAGAGTCCAAGGGAAGGAATACGACATGGCACGTGTTGCACTGGTGACGGGTGGTACGCGGGGCATCGGAGCGGCGATCAGCAAGGCGCTGAAGGCGGCCGGCTACAAGGTCGCGGCGAACTATGCCGGCAACGATGCGGCGGCGGAGAAGTTCAAGGCCGAGACCGGCATCGCCGTCTACAAATGGGACGTCAGCAGTTTCGACGCCTGCGCGGCCGGCGTGAAGCAAGTCGAAGCCGATCTCGGGCCGATCGAGGTGCTGGTCAACAATGCCGGCATCACCCGCGACACCGCCTTCCACAAGATGACGCTCGAGCAGTGGACCGCCGTCATCAATACCAATCTGGGTTCGCTGTTCAACATGACGCGCCAGGTCATCGAGGGCATGCGCGCGCGCAAGTTCGGCCGCATCATCTCGATCTCGTCGATCAACGGCCAGAAGGGGCAGTTCGGTCAGGTCAACTATTCCGCGGCGAAGGCCGGCGACGTCGGCTTCACCAAGGCGCTCGCGCTCGAGAACGCCAAGGGCGGCATCACCGTCAATGCGATCTGCCCGGGCTACATCAACACCGAAATGGTGCAGGCGGTGCCGAAGGACGTCCTGGAGAAGAACGTGATCCCGCAGATCCCGGCCAACCGGCTCGGCGAGCCCGAAGAGATTGCGCGCGCGGTCGTGTTCCTCGCGGCCGACGAGTCCGGCTTCATCACCGGCTCGACGCTGACGATCAACGGCGGCCAGTACATGGTGTGATGCGATCGCATCACGCCGGCTGATATTTTCCACGTCGTCATGCCCGGGCTTGTCCCGGGCATGATGCCCTGTCATTCCGGGGCGCCGCGCTAGCGGCGAACCCGGAATCTCGAGGTTCCGGGTTCGGCTCTTCGAGCCGCCCCGGAACGACGAGGCCCTGGAATGACTCCCCGTACCGCCACGCTGATCGGTTTGACCGCGATCCTGATGTGGTCGCTGCTGTCAGTGATGACGGTGGCGACCGGAAAGATCCCGGCATTCCAGCTCGCCGCGATGACCTTCGCGATCGGCGGTGTCGTCGGGCTGCTCACCTGGATCGGGCGGAGCGAGGCGGCGAAAAGCCTGCGTCAGCCGCTCGCCGTCTGGGTCGTCGGCGTTGGTGGCCTGTTCGGCTATCATGCGCTGTATTTTCTCGCGCTGCGCTTCGCCCCGCCGGCCGAAGCCGGCCTTCTGAATTACCTGTGGCCGCTCTTGATCGTGCTGTTCTCGTCCTTCCTGCCGGGCGAGCGGCTGGCCGCGCATCACATCATCGGCGCCGTGCTCGGCCTCGTCGGCACGGTGCTGCTGTTCGCCGGCAACACCAGCGGTTTTGCGCCTGGAGCTGTGCCGGGTCTCATCGCGGCCTTCATCGCGGCGTTTGTCTGGGCGACCTATTCGGTGCTGTCGCGCCGGTTGAAGGCGGTGCCGACCGATGCGGTCGCGGGCTTCTGTCTTGCCACGGCAATATTGGCCGCGCTGATGCACGGTCTGCTTGAAACCACGGTCTGGCCGGAGACGGGCTTGCAATGGCTCTCGGTCATCGCACTCGGCATCGGCCCGGTCGGCGCCGCGTTCTACGCCTGGGACATCGGCATGAAGCGCGGCGACATTCGTGTGCTCGGCGCCGCCTCCTACGCGACGCCATTGCTCTCGACGGGATTCCTCATCGCTGCCGGTTTCGCCAAGGCCAGCGCCAACATCGCCCTTGCTGCGATCCTCATCGCCGGGGGCGGCCTGATCGCGGCCAAGGACATGGTGCTGCGGAAGAGGTGAGCTACGGCTCCCAGCCCTTTGGTGCGAGCTCGAACTTCGCGAACTCGAATGCGGGCGCCACGGTGCAGCCGACCAGCGTCCACTCGCCCGTGGTTTCCGCCATCTGCCAGGCCTGCGCCGGCACGATCGCCTGCGGCCGCTCGCCGTTGGCGAGGTCGGTGCCCAGCCGCACCTCATGCTGGGAGCAGCCGTCATGGGCGATGCGCAGCATCAAGGGACTGCCGGCGTAATAGTGCCACGTCTCGACCGCATCGACGCGATGCCAGTGCGAACGCTCGCCGCGGGCGAGCAGGAAATAGATCAATGTCGAGCGCGAACGCCCGTTGGCGTCCGTGGCCAGATCGCGAAACGTTTCGCGGTAATGCCCGCCTTCGGGATGCGGCCGGAGTTCGAGGCGCGCGATGATCTCGGCTGCGGTCGGCATCGATCCCCGTCAGGACTTGGTCTTCAGGACTTGTTCTTGCGCTCGCGCAGTTCGCCGAACACCGCGGCGGCATCCGCGCCCTTCATGTGCAGCTTCGCCGCGACCGCCGGCTCATCGGCGCGCAGGAATACGTTGGCGCGCTTCTCCTCACCGAGCAGCGAGGGAATGGTCGGCTTGTTCTCGGCCCGCAGCTTCGCCACTTCCGCGGCGCGCGCCTGGAGCGCCGCATTGTCCGGCTCGATGGTGAGTGCGAACTTGACGTTGGACGCCGTGTATTCGTGGCCGCAATAGAGCTTGAAGTCGTCGGGCAGGGCGCGCAGCTTCAGAAGCGAATCCCACATCATCGGGTAGGTGCCCTCAAAGACGCGGCCGCAGCCGATCGAGAACAGCGTGTCGGCGGCGAAGACCGTCTTCTCGGTGTCGAATACGTAGGAGATATGGTCGAGCGTGTGGCCGGGCGTCTCCACGACACGCGCCAGCAAATTCCCGATCTTCACCACGTCGGCGTTGGCGACACGCAGGTCGACATTCGCGATCTTCGTGGTCTTGTCGTGCGGCGCCACGACGCGGCAATTGTATTTCTGCTTGAGTTCGGCAACCCCGCCGACATGATCGCCGTGATGATGGGTGATCAGGATGTCGGTGAGCTGCCAGCCCTCGCGCTCCAGGGCCTGGAGGATGGGACCGGCCTCGGGCGCGTCGATCGACGCCGTCGCCTTGGTTTCCACATCGTGGATCAGATAACCGAAATTGTCGTTTAAACAGGTGAAAGTACGAATTTCGGCGGCCATGTCATCTCCATCGGGCTCAGCCCCGCCAGACAAATATGGCGTTAACGTTGCGCAGGCAATGCAATATTCCGCGCGCAGCGACGGCCTGGCGCATGTTACATTGCCGTCATGACCATCGACGTCGTCGACCTCCGCGAGTTCTATTCCCGCCGCCTCGGGATCGTGGCGCGGCAAATGATCAATCGCGGCATCAGGGAGCGCTGGCCAAGCGCCGAGGGCCAGCGCGTGCTCGGCATCGGCTATCCCACACCCTATCTGGGATTGTTCCGCGAGGACGCCGAGCGCTGCATCGCCTTCATGCCGGCGGCCCAGGGCGTCCTGAAATGGCCGACGGGACGACCGGCGCTGGCCTCGCTCGTCGACGAATACTCGCTGCCGCTTCCTGACGCCGCGGTCGACCGCATCCTCCTGGTCCACGCGCTGGAGATGTCGGACGATCCGGCCGCGCTGCTGCGCGAGGTGTGGCGCGTGCTGTCGCCGTCCGGGCGCGTGATCGCCGTGATCCCGAACCGGCGCGGGGTGTGGACCCGCACCGACAGCACGCCCTTCGGTCACGGCCGGCCCTATTCGCGCTCGCAGATCACCGAGCTGCTGCGCCAGACCTGGTTCACCCCGACCGCCTGGGGCGAGGCGTTGTTCATGCCGCCCTATGCCGGAGGCTGGGTGCTGAAATCGGCGCAGATGTGGGAGCGCGCCGGGGCAGCGTTGTCGCTGCCCTTTGCCGGCGTCCATATCGTGGAGGCGACCAAGCAGGTCTACCGCGCGATCCCCGCCAAGCGCGAGCGCGCGCGGCTCATTCCCTCGCTCGCGAAGCCGGTGCTGGTGCCGTCCCAGACGACAGCGACGCGCGGCTAGCTTAACCTCTCCCTATGGGTCCCTATGGGAGAGGTGGTCCGTGCTTGCGGCCCCCGCCGATTGGACCAACGCACACCGTCCAAAACAAATCGTCCCGGCGCGAGGCCGGGACGATTTCAGTTCAGGACATCAGATCAGAAATGGCTACTCGCCAGGGGCGACCTCGTCGCTGGACGCGACTGGGGCGGCCTCGCGCTCGGGGCGCGGGCCATGCGGCCGGCGCCGCCGCCGCGGATAGCGCTCGCCGCCACCGGCGCCCTCGAACCCGCCCTGGCCGCCATTCGCTGCGACATTCACTTGCGGCTGCGCGCCGGTGATGAAGGAGGGCAGGCGGTCGACGCTGCCGGCATCGGCGATGACGGGCTGCGGCTGGTTGGCGGGTTGCGGCTGATATTGCGGCTGAGCACGATGATCGCGTTCGCGGTGCTCGCGCGGCTGCTGGTTGTCGCGCTGATAGGGCGGCTGGCTCTCGCGCGGCTGCTGATCACGCTGGTGGTGATCGCGCTGGCCATCGCGGTCGCGCATGAAGGGTTGCTGCGGAGGCTGCGGGACGAAACCCGGCTCCTGGCCGAAAGCTGAGAAATTCTCGCCGTCATCCTCGCCGTCGTCGCTGCTGCTGACGGGCTCATCGCCGCGCGGCTGCTGGTTCTGGCGGAACTGCTCCTGGGCCGCCGCGATCAGGCGGAAGTAATGCTCGGCATGCTGGTAGTAGTTCTCGGCTGCAACGGGGTCTCCGGAGGAGCGCGCATCACGCGCAAGCTGGAGATACTTTTCAGCGATGTGCGAAGCGGTGCCGCGAATCTTGATGTCGGGTCCGTTGGACTCGTAGACCCGGGTCATCGGGTTCTGGCCACGCCGGTTGTTGTTATTGTTGTTGCGGTTGCGCATCCGCTGCTTGTTCTGACCGTTTCTCATGTCCTGCCTTCGATTCCAGCCCTAAAGGTTGCACGCATTACTGATTGCTAGGAGTGACCTGGTGACAGCGGCTCACATCTCTCGCGCGCACCGCGCGCAAGCCGGATCGAGCCCTGCCAATGTTCGTCGACCGTCGCGTTCAACAAAGACGCGTTCCCCACCCGCCAGCATTCATTGCCAGCGAACCCATTCATTTCGCCTGCCGAAACAAGCCCAGCGTTCTTGCGTAAGTCTTCAAGCGCAATATCAGGCTTTCGTTCACGTTGCGGTCGGAGAGCAGCGCAGCTCCACTGGCCATCGCGCTCAACAGGACCTGCGGCTTGGAACCTTTAAATCAGTAAAGCTCTCGCCCGAGAGCCCGGCTTTCACCCGTAGGTATACGGGGCCGGCACCGATGTGTTGGACGGAACGTAGTCGTTCCCAGGCGATATTCCAAGAGGTTTTTGCAGCCCAATCCAGCTTTTATGGAGGCATTTTTCGGGCCGAAACGGCCCGCGGAATGCCCGCCAGGTCGGCCTTGGGCGGCCGGTCCAGCGATAACGCGGCGCCCCTCATCAAGGTTTCAATATTTTGGGCCTGCCCCTGTCCGGCCTCGACGATCACCGCTCCGCCGGGCGCGAGCCGTTCGGCCGCCTGGGGGATGAGCGCGCGGTAGGCGTCATATCCGTCATTGCCCCCGTCGAGCGCCAGATGCGGATCGTGCCCGCGCACCTCGATGCTCAGTTTCTGAATCTCGGCCGAGGGAATATAGGGCGGGTTCGAGACGATGAGATCGAACGGGCCGCGGAGCGCAGCGGCGTAGGAGCAGGCGACGAAGGCGGCGCGGTCGGCGAGGCCGAGCGCGGCGGCATTGTCCCTGGCGGTCCTGAGCGCGTTCTGGCTGAGATCGGTGCCGACGCCGAAAGCATCAGGAATTTCGTGCAGCAGCGCGAGCAGGATCGCGCCGGATCCGGTGCCGATGTCGGCGATACGCGGCGGATGAGACGCCTGCCGCTCGCGAAATATCTCGAGTGCAAGCTCGACGACGGTCTCGGTATCGGGGCGCGGGACCAGGGTTGCTTCCGACAAGCGAAATGGCAGGCCCCAGAATTCGCGTGTTCCGAGGATGCGCGCCACCGGCTCGCCGGCGACGCGGCGCTGCGCATGCTGCGCGAGCCGCGATGCTTCGGCCGCGGTGAGGGGACGGGCAGCCTGCGTGACCAGGCCGGTGAGGTCGAGGCCGAGCACCGCACCGATCAGGATGCGGGCGTCGAGCTCGGCTTCGTCGAGCTGTGCCGATCTCAACAGCGCAGAGAGCGTGCGCCGCGCACCCTCGATGGATTGTCCGGTGAAGGGGTTGCTCACGCCTCAGGCCGCCGCGCCTTGCGCAGCGAGCTGTGCGGCCTGGTGCTCCGTCGTCAGTGCGTCGATCAATTCACCCAGCGCTTCACCCGCGATCACCTGCGGCAGCTTGTAGAGCGTGAGGTTGATGCGGTGATCGGTGACGCGCCCTTGCGGAAAATTATAGGTGCGGATGCGCTCGGAGCGGTCCCCGGAGCCGACCTTCTCCTTGCGCTCGGCGGAGCGTGCGGCGTCGACGCGTTGCCGCTCGGCGTCGTAGATGCGCGAGCGCAGGATGTTCATGGCGGAGGCGCGGTTCTTGTGCTGCGAGCGGCTGTCCTGCATCATCACCACGATGCCGGTCGGGATGTGGGTGATGCGGATCGCCGATTCGGTCTTGTTGACGTGCTGGCCGCCCGCTCCTTGCGCGCGCATGGTCTCGATCCGCAGGTCGTCGTTCTTGATGTCGACGTCGACGTCCTCGACCTCCGGCAGCACGGCCACCGTCGCGGCGGAGGTGTGGATGCGTCCCTGCGTCTCGGTGTCGGGCACGCGCTGCACGCGGTGCACGCCGGATTCGAACTTCAGCTTCGAGAACGCGCCGCGGCCCTGCACCTCGGCGATGATTTCCTTGTAGCCGCCGACGGTGCCTTCGCTGGCCGAGATCACCTCGACCTTCCAGCCCTGAAGGCTGGCAAAGCGCTCGTACATTCGGAACAGGTCGCCGGCGAACAGCGAGGCCTCGTCGCCGCCGGTGCCGGCGCGGATCTCCAGCACCACGTTGCGGTCGTCCATGGCGTCCTTCGGCAACAGCGCGACGCGGATCTTCTGGATCAGCTCCTCGATTTGTCGCGTCAGCTCGTCCCGTTCGGCCTCCGCCATGCCGCGCATCTCGGCATCGGTCGCGGGATCGGCGATCAGCGCCTCGGTGTCCGCCAGCTCCTTGACGGCGGAGCGATAGGCCTTCACCGCCTCGACCAGCGGGGTGATCTCGGCGAGCTCGCGCGTGATCTGCACATAACGCTCGGAGGTGAGCTGTCCGAGCGATTCGGCCTCGAGCGAGGCGTGATGCGCGAGCAGGACGTCCAGTTTGGCTTCGGGGAGTGACGACATCGGTTCAGTCTCAATAGCGGCAAGAGGCGAGGCGGCGGGACGCGGCGACAGGCCCGCTACAAGGCCAGCCCTTCGGCCTCGGCAAATTCCGTCAGCTTCTGCCGGATCGAGACGCTGCCAGCCGGCGCGTCCAGCAGTGGGCCAAGCGCCGCCTCGGCCTTCTTGGCGTCGAGGTCGAGCACCATCGCCTTGACCGGGCCGAGCGCAGTCGCCGAGAGCGACAGCGAGCGGTAGCCCAGCCCGATCAGCGCCAGCGCGCCGATCGGCTTCGACGCCATCTCGCCGCACAGAGAGAGCGATTTCTTCGCCGCGTGCGCCTTGCTTGCGATGTCGCGCAGCGCGCGCAGGATCGGCGCCGACATGGTGTCGAAGCGTTCGGACACCTTGGCATTGCCGCGATCGACCGCGAACAGGAATTGAAACAGATCGTTGGAGCCGACCGAGATGAAGTCGACCTTCTTCAGGAGCTCGTCGAGCTGGTACAGCAGCGCCGGCACCTCGACCATGGTGCCGATGTCGATTCTTTCAGGCAGCGTGTGGCCGTGCTGGCGCAGATATGTCAGCTCGCGCTCGACCAGCGCCTTGGCCGAATCGAACTCGGCGACCTCCGAGATCATCGGGAACATGATGCGCAGCGCGCGGCCGCCGCCGGCGCGCAGCAGCGCGCGGATCTGGCCGCGCAGCAGGCCGGGACGATCCAGCCCGAGCCGGATCGCGCGCCAGCCGAGCGCGGGATTTTCCTCGATCACGGCTTCCATATAGGGCAGCGCCTTGTCGCCGCCGATGTCGAGGGTGCGGAAGGTGACGGGCTTGCTGCCGGCGGCGTCCAGCACGGTGCGATAGAGCGCGAGCTGGTCGCTGGTGCGCGGCAGGCTCTGGCCGACCATGAATTGCAGCTCGGTGCGGAACAGGCCGATGCCGGCGCTGCCGGTGTCCTCGATATGCGGCAGGTCGATGGCGAGCCCTGCGTTGATCATCAGCTCGACCTTCTGGCCGTCCTTGGTGACGCAGGGCCGGTCGCGCAGCGCCAGATACTGGGCCTGGCGGCGGGCGCGGAAGCGCACGCGCTCGGCGAAGGCCGCCTCGATCTCCTGCGACGGCCGCACATAGATCGAGCCGGACGTGCCGTCGACGATGATGGCGTCGCCGGGATCGGCGATGCCGGGCGCGTTCGGTACTTCGCCGACCGCGGGAATGCCGAGCGCGCGCGCCACGATCGAGACGTGCGAATTGGCGGTGCCTTCCTCCAGCACGATGCCGCGCAGGCGCTTGCGGTCGTAGTCGAGCAGTGCCGCCGGGCCCATCGCGCGGGCGATGACGATGGCATTGTCGGGCAATTGTTCGCGCGAAGGCGCGTGATCCTGGCCGACCAGCTGCCGCATCAGGCGGTAGCCGAGGTCTTCGAGGTCGTGCAGGCGGTCGCGCAAGTATGGATCGGTCGAGCGCAGCATGCGCGCGCGGGTGTCGGATTGCACGCGTTCGACGGCGGCTTCCGCGGTGAGGCCGGTGGCGACCGCCTCGTGCAGCTTGTGCGACCAGCCCTGGTCGTTGGCGAACATGCGGTAGGCTTCCAGCACCTCGCGATGCTCGCCGCCGTCGGCGACGTCGCCGCGCTCCAGCATGCGGTCGAGGTCGGCGCGCAGCTTGGCGAGCGCGGTGTCCAGCCGCTTGATCTCCTTCGGCAGGTCCTCGGCGATGTAGTCCTTGATGACGACGCGGGGCTCGTGCAGCACGACATGGCCGAGCGCGATACCCTCGGACAGGATCGCGCCGGCCTTCTGCGCGGAATGGCGCGCCGCCGGCTCCTGGCCCGGCTGGGCCAGCGCGGACAGCTCGCCCGAGGCAATCAGCTCGGCCAGCACCATCGCGGTGGTCTGGAGTGCCTCGAGCTCCTCCTCGACATAGTTGCGCTTGGCGCGGTTCTGCACCACCAGCACGCCGAGCGTGTTGCCGGCGCGCAGGATCGGCACGCCGAGGAAGGAGTGGTAGATCTCTTCGCCGGTCTCGGGGCGGAACGAGAAGGCGGGGTGGCTCTGCGCATCGCTCAGATTGAGCGGCGTCGCCTCGCTGGCGACCAGGCCGACCAGGCCTTCATGGGCGCTGAGCACGGTATGGTGCACCGCCTCGCGGTTGAGACCTTCGGTGGCGTAGAGCTCGAGCGTGTTGTCGATGCGCAGCACATAGACCGAACACACCTCGGCCACCATGTTGGCGGCGATCAGCACCACGATCTTGTCCAGCCGCTCCTGGGCCGAGACCTGCTCCGCCATGGTTTCGCGGAGCCGTCTCAACAAGACGCGGGGACCTCCCGACGCGCTCCGCATGAACCGTCAATCTCCTCCGTCTGCCGGGCCCGGCGGTATCAGCCGGCGGCTGGCTCAAAATTCCAGAAAAACAACCAAATTGTTTGTCCGGCGCAGGCACAAGCCCAAAATCTACCTGAGATTTAGCGCTTGTACCGAATCAGCGCCGCCTGAACTGGGACACAGTCTGCGGCAGCCCACCCTGTTCGCCGTATAGCGAATTGAGGCTTGTTTTGCCAAGCAAAACGCCTGCCAAACGCGAAGGTGTGTACACCTTCCCGTTTGCTGCGACCGCTAAGAGAAAATTAGCCTAGGCATGGTCCGGAAAAGTGCGAGGCGGTTTTCCGGAAAGACCATGCTCTGACAACAATCTGAAGCGCAACGATGGTCGCGCTTCAGGCCTGATCGAGGCCGTAGAGCGTATGCAGGGTGCGCACCGCCAGCTCGGTATAGGCGGCATCGATCAGAACCGAGAATTTGATCTCGGAGGTTGTAATGGCCCGGATGTTGATGTTCCGCCCGGCGAGGGCCGAGAACGCCTGGGCGGCGACGCCGGCATGGCTGCGCATGCCGCTGCCGATCACCGAGATCTTGGCGACGTCGGTGGCGGTATCGAGCCGCGCATAGCCGATCTTGGCCTTGGCGGCGGTAATCGTATCCTTGGCGCGGGTATAGTCGGCGGCCGGCACCGTGAAGGTGAGGTCGGTGGTCTTGCCGTCCTCGGAAACATTCTGCACGATCATGTCGACGTTGATGTTGGCATCCGCCAGCGGGCCGAAGATCGAGGCCGCGACGCCGGGCTTGTCCTCGATCTGGCGCACCGAGATCTGGGCCTCGTCCTTCGAAAAGGCGATGCCGGTGACGACGTGGCTTTCCATGATCTCCTCCTCGCTGCAGATCAGCGTGCCGGGCGGCTGGTTGGCATGCGGGTCGATATCCTCGGGCTTGTCGAAGCTCGAGCGGACGAAGATCGGCATGTTGTGGACCATGCCGAGTTCCACCGAGCGGACCTGGAGCACCTTGGCGCCCTGCGAGGCCAGTTCCAGCATGTCTTCGAACGCGATCTTGTCGAGCCTCCTGGCCTTCGGCACGATTCGCGGGTCGGTGGTGTAGACGCCGTCGACGTCGGTGTAGATGTCGCAGCGGTCCGCCTTGACGGCGGCGGCGATCGCCACGGCCGAGGTGTCGGAGCCGCCACGGCCGAGCGTGGTGATGCGATTGGTCTCGGGGTTGATGCCCTGGAAGCCGGCGATGACCGCGACCTCCTTGCGCTCCCTAAAGCGCTTGATGATCTCGCTGCCGTCGATGTCCTCGATCCGGGCCGAGGCATGGGCGTCGCTGGTCTTGATCGGGATCTGCCAGCCCTGCCAGGAGCGGGCCTGGATGCCCATGCCCTGGAGCACGATGGCAAGAAGACCCGACGTCACCTGTTCGCCCGAGGCGACCACGGCGTCGTATTCGCGCGCGTCGTGCATCGGCGAGGCCTCGGTGCACCAGGCGACCAGCTCGTTGGTCTTGCCGGCCATCGCCGAGACGACCACGGCCACTTCATGGCCGGCATCGACCTCACGCTTCACATGGCGTGCGACGTTGCGGATACGTTCGATGTTGGCGACGGACGTGCCGCCGAATTTCATCACGAGGCGGCTCATGACGACGCGTGCATTCCTTCATAAGGATCAGTATGGTGACCCGCACTGGACGGGTGCCTCGCGGACACCGACGCGCGTATACATAGCGGCGGGGCCGGGGGCAAGCGGGTTCCTGCGGGGGCAGGGCGCGGGGGAAGTAGGTCAACCGAGATCATGGCGCGCTATATCGACGAGATCCTGCAACCGGGCGAGCGGGTGCTGTATTCGACCAATGCGCACTGGATCTTCCACTTTCCGGCCATCGTGGCCTGGATCGTGGCGCTGGCCCTGTTCGTGCTGTCCCGGCAGGCCACCGCCGACTGGCTCGTCCTGCTTTGCCTGGTCGCCTCGGGTCTCGTGGCTCTGGCGGCCTTGTATTGGACCATCAAGGGCTGGTTCCATCGCTTCACCACCGAGACCGACGTCACCAATCTCAGGGTCGTGCACAAGACCGGTTTCATCAAGCGCCGAACCTTCGAGATGGCGCTGGACAAGGTCGAGAGCGTCGACGTCGACCAGTCCATCCTTGGACGTATTCTCAACTACGGCGACGTGACGATTCGCGGCGTCGGCGAGGGCATCGAGACGATCAGGACGATCGCCTCGCCGCTCGCCTTCCGTAGTTCGATCACTACGCGGTAGGACCGCGCGCAACCATGAGCATGCAGCAAAATACTTCCCTTTCCGCCCAGTCGGGCTCGACCGTCGACGCCGCCGAGATCGCGAAATTCTCAAAACTCTCCGCGGAGTGGTGGGACCCCAAGGGCAAGATGGCGCCGCTGCACCGGATCAACCCGCTGCGGCTCGGCTATATCCGCGATGCCGCCTGCCGCAAGTTCGAGCGCAACGTGCGCAGCCTCAATTGCCTCGGGTCCCTGCGCGTGCTCGACATCGGCTGCGGCGCCGGCCTGCTGTGCGAGCCGTTGTCGCGGCTGGGCGCACAGGTCATCGGCATCGATCCTTCCCAGAGCAACATCGCGGCCGCAAAGCTCCACGCCGACAAGAGCCATCTTGCGATCGACTACCGCTGCACCACGGTGGAGGAGATCGACCCGCGCGAGCGCTTCGACATCGTGCTGGCGATGGAGGTGGTCGAGCACGTCGTCGATGTCGGCGTCTTCCTGAAGCGCTGCGCCGCGATGCTGAAGCCGAACGGCCTGATGGTGGTCTCGACGCTGAACCGCAACTGGAAGAGCTTCGCGCTCGCCATCGTCGGCGCCGAATACGTGCTGCGCTGGCTGCCGCGCGGCACCCACGAATGGAGCAAGTTCGTCACCCCCGACGAGCTCGCAAAACACCTGCTCGACACCCGCCTCGTCATCACGGAGCAGACCGGCGTGGTCTACAGCCCCTTCGCCGACAAATGGACCCTCTCGTCCGATATGGACGTGAATTACATGGTGGTTGCGGAAGCCATGGTGTGAGGGGGCATGAGCGAGATGCGAAGTCGTGCCTCTAGAATGGTGTCGTCCCTGCGAAAGCAGGGACCCATAACCACCGGCCCATCCAGTTAGCCCAGACAGGCGCCCCGAGCATGTACTACGTATACATCCTCGCCAGCCGCCATCACGGAACGCTCTACATCGGCGTCACCAACTCGCTCCAGAAACGCCTCGAAGAGCATCGCGCCGGCAAAGGCTCGGAGTTCGTCAAGCGCTATGGTGTGTATCGGTTAGTCTACACCGAGGCGTACGAGCGGGCAGAAGAAGCGATTGCCCGCGAAAAGCAGCTCAAACGCTGGAAGCGCGATTGGAAGATCGAGCTGATCGAGCGCGACAACCCGGAATGGCAGGACCTGAGCGATCTCCTGGTTTGACGCTGCCCAGCAAAGACTGTCGTCCCTGCGAACGCAGGGGACCCATACCGCGGAATCTATCGGCAGTGAGTGGTATGAGACGCGCGGGTTGGCGACCTCCGCAAAACTGCTCCCTGGGGTTATGGGTCCCTGCGTGCGCAGGGACGACACCGAATTTGTTGCGAGCGCATCGCACCCATGACACCCATGCGGTTGACCAGCGAATCTGTTCCCGTCACGCTGATCACCATTCCTCTCTGATTACCCACCCCGATGCTCACCATCGCCAGCCTCTGGATTCCCTTCACCATCATTGCCGCGCTCGGGCAGGTCGCGCGCAATGCGATGCAGCGGTCGTTGACGAAGCCGCTGGGGACCTGGGGCGCGACCAATATCCGCTTCCTGTTCGGCTTTCCATTCTCGGTGCTGTTCCTCGCCGTCGTGCTGCTCGCGACCGGCGATCATCTGAGCATGCCGCCGATCGTGTTCTGGGCCTGGCTGCTGTTAGGGGCGCTCAGCCAGATCGTCGCCACCGGCCTGATGCTGCTCGCGATGAACGACCGCTCCTTCGTGGTGACGACGGCTTACCTGAAGACCGAGGCGATACAGACCGCGATCTTCGGCTTCATCTTCCTCGGCGATCACCTCACCTGGCTCAAGGTGCTCGCGATCGCGATCGCCACCGTCGGCGTCGTCATCACCGCGCTGCGCCCCGGCGGCGAGAAGAGCTTTGCCGAACTGAAGCCGACCATCACCGGCCTCGTCGCCGCCGCGGCGTTCGCGCTGTCCGCGGTTGGTTTTCGCGGAGCGATCATCACGGTGCCCGACGTGTCGTTCGTGACGGCCTCCTCGTTCACGCTGGTGCTCGGCCTGTTCGTGCAGACGCTGGTGCTGACGATCTATCTGCTTCTACGCGCGCCAGACGTATTGCGGGGAATCCTCGGATTATGGCGGCCGTCGATGCTCGCCGGCTTCACGGGCGCCTTCGCCTCGCAATTCTGGTTCCTGGCGTTCGCGCTGACGGCGGCTGCCAATGTCCGCACACTCGCTTTGATCGAGGTGCTGTTCGCGCAGGCCGTGGCCTACTACTCGTTCAAGCAGCCGATCGCGCCGCGCGAGCTCGCAGGGATCGCGCTGATCGTGATCGGCGTGGCGGTGCTGGTGGCGGTGTAGCTGGGCGTCATTCCGGGGCGCTCGACGGGCGAACCCGGAATCTCGAGATCCCGGGTCCGGTCCTTCGGACCGTTCCGGGATGACGCGCTCCGCGCGTCAGTTCCGGTCTTCCGGGAGCGTCGGCAGCGGCGAGACCTCGATGCCTTCGTCGATCAGCGACTTCGCCTCTTCCGGCGAGGCCTCGCCGTAGATCGGACGGTGCTCCTTGTCGCCGTAGTGCATGGCGCGGGCTTCGTTCGGAAAACGCTCGCCGACATTGTCGGCGTTCTTGACGATGTGATCGCGCAGCTCCTTGAGCTTGGCGCGCAGCTCGCGCTCCTGCGCCATCAGCAGCGGGGTCGGTCCTGACGGTGCAGCATCGGGCGTCGTGGCCGTGGTAACTGGCTCCGGCGGCGGCACTGCGGGACCGCGGCCCTTCTTGCCGACGATGCGTGGCGCCATGATCGCCTTGTCGACCTTGGCCGAGCCGCAGATCGGGCAGGTCACGAGCTTCCGCTTCACCTGCGAATCATAGGCCGACGAGCTCTGGAACCAGCTCTCGAAGGCGTGGTCGCGGTCGCAGCGAAGGGCGTAGCGGATCATGCCGATCCCCGCACGAGATGCAAATGGTCCGGTCCCGCCTTGGGGTCGGAGACGCCGAAGCGGCGGCCATGCTGGAGCGACGGAATGGCCCGGCGGGCGGTCTCGACCTTGGCTGGGTCGATCCTGGCCATGATGATGCCGGGCTCGACATCGCCCTCGGCGAGGATCTCGCCCCAGGGATCGATGATCAGCGAGTGGCCGTAAGTCTCGCGCTTGTTCTCGTGCAGGCCGGCCTGGGCCGCGGCGAAGACGAAGCAGCCGGTCTCGATCGCGCGTGCGCGCAGCAGCACGTGCCAATGCGCTTCGCCGGTCTTGCGGGTGAAGGCCGACGGCACCGTGATGAAATACGCGCCGCTCTCGGCGAGCGCACGGTAGAGTGCCGGGAAGCGCACATCGTAGCAGATCGTCAAGCCCACGCGGCCCCAGGGCAGATCCGAGATCACGGCGGTCTCGCCCGGCTGGTAATTGGCGGATTCGCGATAGCTCTCGCCGTCCGGCAGCTCGATGTCGAACATGTGGATCTTGTCGTAGCTCGCGAGCACATCGCCCTCGGGCCCGATCAGGAAGGAGCGGTTGACCGCCTTCTCCGGCGAGAAGCGCAGCGCCAGCGAGCCGACATGGAGATGAATCTTCAATTCCGCCGCGAGGGCGCGATAGGCCTTCAGCGAAGCGTCGTCCTCTTCACTCTGCAGATGCTCGAACAATGCCTTGCGGTTCAGCTGCATCATGTTGCTGACTTCGGGCGTCTGCACGTAGTCGGCGCCGTTGGCCGCAGCCTGCCGGATCAGTTTCGTTGCCTGTTCGAGGCTCGGCTCGGGCATCAGGCCGGTGCGCATCTGCACCATGGCCGCGGTGAAGGTGCGATTCTCGCTCATGAGACCGCCTTGACGCTCTCGAGCATGCCGTCGAGCATGCCGTCGCGGTCGAGCGCATAGAGCTCGTCGCAGCCGCCGACATGGGTGCCGCCGATCCAGATTTGCGGGAAAGTCGAACCTTGGCCGGCGCGGCCGTACATTTCCTGGCGCCAGGACGGGTTCTTGGCGACGTCGAATTCGGTGAAGGTCGCCTTCTTGCGGGTCAGCAGCGACTTGGCGGCGGAACAATAGCCGCAGCCCGGCCGGGTGTAGATCTCGACAGCAGCAGTCATTTCGTCTGGCGCTCTCATGTCATGAATTCATTGAACTATATGGGACGGGGGCCGCTTTCGACAACCCGGGCGAAGACGAGCACGTCGACCTGGGCCGCTTTGGCGCGCAGCAGGACCCGCGCGCAGGCATCCAGCGTCGCCCCCGACGTCAGGACATCGTCGATCAGGACAATGCGGCGGCCCTGAACCTCGGCCTGACGGTCGGGAGATACCTGGAATGCGCCCTGCACATTGGTGGCGCGCTGGGACCGCGACAGGCCGATCTGCTGCTCGGTGGCGCGCACCCGGCGCAGCACCTCGCTCTGCACCTTGACGCCGCTCTGCCGCGCGATCACGCGCGCCAGCGCCCCGGACTGGTTGTAGCGGCGGCGCCAGGCTCGCCGCCAGTGCAGGGGCACCGGCACCAGCATGTCGGCGCCGGCGAGCAGCTCGCCGCCCGCGCGCGCCATCCAGCGGCCCATGGCAGGCGCCAGATCGGTGCGGTCCTGGTATTTCAGCGCATGCACCAGCGTGCGCGCGACGTCGTCGTAACGCACCGCCGCCCGCGCGCGCTGGTAGGCCGGTGGGCTCGCGATCGCCTCCATCGACAGCATGTCGGGGCCGGGGTCATACACAAAGGGGATGCCGAGCCGCGGGCAGTAGGGCCGTTCGATGAACGACAGCCGCGCCCAGCACGAAGCGCAAACGCCCTCGCCGTCGACCGGCTCGTGGCAGGATACGCACTGCGTCGGCAGCGCGATGTCGAGTGCGAGCCGTGCCGCGCGCGACAGCACGTGGCGGCCAGTCGTCCACGCGGCCCGCAGCGGTGCGGCGATCGAGGGGGTGGGGGCGGCGTTGGCTTCCATAAGGGAAGGCTAGCGCTCCGTTTGCGTGGGCTCAAGCGGCTATACCGGTCTCGTGCCCCGGACGCAGCGCACCGCGCAATGGTGCGCTGCTGAGCCGGGGCCCAGCGAGCCGCACGTGCAGATGCATGGGTCCCGGCTCTGCGCAGCAGCGCAAGAGCGCTGCAGCGCGTCCGGGACACGAGAGCGTTGCAAGAACCGTGGCGATCGGCGTAACCAGCGGCATGGCTCAGACCCCGCAAACCCCGCCCGCCTTGTTCGATCGCGCCTTGCTGAACGCGCGGCAGCGGCGCGCCCAGGCGCTGGGCGAGGTGACATTTTTGCTCGATCGCGTGGCCGAGGACATGTCCGACCGGCTGGCTGCGGTGATGCGCGAGTTTCACGCTCCGGCCGATCTCTGGACGCCCGGCGAGGGGCTCGCGGCGTTGGGCACGCGGCTTCCGGCAATCGCGCGGATTGCACCCGATGCGACGGGTGCGGAGACACTACCCTTCGCGCCGGAAAGCCTCGATCTCGTCGTCTCGGCGCTGGCATTGCAATTCGTCAACGACCTGCCGGGCGTGCTGGCGCAGGTCCGTCGCGCACTGAAGCCGGACGGATTGCTGCTTGCCGCGATGATCGGCGGCGACAGCCTGACCGAGCTGCGGCAGGCCTTTGCCGCGGCAGAAGCCGAATGCGAGGGCGGCGTGTCGCCGCGCGTGGCGCCATTCGCTGACCTCCGCGACATCGGCGCGCTGTTGCAGCGGGCCGGCTTCGCGCTCCCGGTGACCGACGTCGACCGTGTCGTGGTGCGCTACGGCAATGCGTTCGCCTTGATGCAGGATCTTCGCCGCATGGGCGCGGCCAATGTGCTGATCGAACGGCGCCGCACGCCGAGCCGCCGCGCGACGATGCTGCGGATGGCCGAAATCTATGCCGAGCGCTTTGCCGATGCCGACGGCCGCATCCGGGCGACGTTCGACGTCATCTGGCTGTCCGGCTGGGCCCCCCATGCGAGCCAGCAGCAGCCGTTGAAGCCGGGATCGGCCAAGGCGAGCCTCGCAGAGGCAGTGAAGAAGATGGGGGAACGCTGAGTCGTTCTCTCCGTCGTGGCCGAGATCGTCGTCCAAGAATTGGATGTCGTCCCGGACAAGCGTAGCCTGGCAACGCGCAGCGTTGTCCAGAGCGCAGCGCCGATCCGGGACCCATAACCACAGGAAGTCGTTTGGCGAGGATTCGGAGTGACTACTTCCTCTACGACATGGCTCCGTGGTTATGGATCCCGGATCTGCGCGCGCTTTGGGCGCGCTTGTCCGGGACGGCGAAGAGATTGAGGCAGTGGCGACTGCGACCTCACATCAGCAGATCGATCAGATGCGGGATCAGCGGAATGTCCGCCGGCGGCATCGGATAGTCGCGCAGCTTGTTGGCGCGGACCCAGGCGAGGTTCTGCCCTTCGCGCGCCGTCACCATCCCTTCCCAGCGCCGGCAGATGTAGAGCGGCATCAGGAGGTGAAAGGTCTCGTAGCCGTAGCTGGCGAAGGTCAGCGGCGCGAGGCATGGCTCGGCGACGGTGATGCCGAGCTCCTCATGGAGCTCGCGGATCAGGCTTTGCTCCGGCCGCTCGCCCGGCTCGAGCTTGCCGCCGGGAAATTCCCAAAGGCCGGCCAGCTGCTTGCCCTCGGGACGTTGCGCGATCAGGATGCGCTTGTCGGCATCGACCAGCGCGCAGGCCACGACGAGGGTGAGCTTCAGTTCGGCCATCCGATCAGGACCTGTAATCCCCGTTGATCGCGACGTATTCCTTGGTGAGGTCGCAGGTCAGCACGCGGTCGCGACCCTTGCCGAGGCCGAGCGAGACCTTGATCGCGATCTCCGGCGCCTTCATCGCTTCCGACACCTGCGCTTCGTCATAGTCAGGATCGCGCGCGCCGCTCTTGGCGACGCGGATGCCGTTGAACGAGATCGAGAGCTTGTCGCGATCGGCCGGCTCGCCGGCCTTGCCGACCGCCATCACCACGCGCCCCCAATTGGCGTCTTCGCCCGCGATCGCGGTCTTCACCAGCGGCGAGTTGGCGATCGACATCGCGATCTTGCGCGCCGAGGCCTTGGTCTTGGCGCCCTCGACCGTGATCTCGACCAGCTTGCGCGCGCCTTCGCCGTCGCGTGCCACCTGCTCGGCGAGGTTGGCAAGCACCTGGTTGAAGGCTTTGACGAAGGCCTTCAGGCGCGGATCGCTGGCGCGGCTGATCTTCGGTGCGCCCTGCCCGGCGGCGGCGCCGGTCGCAAAGGCCAGCAGCGTGTCCGACGTCGACGTGTCGCCATCGATCGTCACCGCATTGAAAGTGTCCTCCACGCCGCTCTTGAGCAGCGCCTGCAGCGCGGCCGGCGCGATCGGGGCGTCGGTGAAGATGAACGACAGCATCGTTGCCATGTCGGGGGCGATCATGCCGGCGCCCTTGGCCATGCCGTTGATGGTGACCCTGGCCTTGCCGAGCTTGACCGTCGCGGTCGCGACTTTCGGGAATGTGTCGGTGGTCATGATCGCCTTGGCCGCGGCGAGATAGTCGCGGGGCTCGGCGGTCTCGGCGAGGCGGCCGAGCACGCCGTCGAATTTGGTCGCATCCAGCGGCTCGCCGATCACGCCGGTCGAGGCCAGGAAGATCTCGCCCTCGCTGCACCCGACCGCCTTGGCGGCGATCTTCGCGGTCAGCGCGGTGGAGGCGCGGCCGGTCTTGCCGGTGAAGGCATTGGCATTGCCGGAATTGACCACGAGCGCGCGGGCCTTGCCGCCCTTCAGCTTGGCGCGGCACCATTCCACCGGGGCGGAGGGGCACTTCGACTTGGTGAAGACGCCGGCGACGGCGGTGCCCTTGTCCATCACCGCCAGCAGCACGTCGGTGCGGTTCTTGTAGCGGATGCCGGCTTCGGCCGTCGCAAGACGGATGCCCGCGATCACGGGCATGTCGGGAACGGCTTTGGGGGCGAGGGGAGAGACGGCAGAGGACATCGTGGGGCGCCTTGGTGGGTCTGGACATGCAGATGGCCGGGGGATGCCCGGCCATTGCGATGCTTAGATACTCTCGGCGTCAGCGAAGTGACAGCGAATTCTTACTTCTTCGCTGGCGGCGCCATCTTGCTGTCGGACGGCTTGGCAGGATCCGCCGGCTTGGCGTCCTTGGACGCATCCGCCGCCGGCTGGTCCAGCCGCTCGACCTTGGCTTCGGTGCGCAGTTTGGCGACATACTCGGCCTGAGCCTTGCGGGTCACGTACTGCTCGATCTGGGCCTTGACCTGCTCGAAATCGGGCGCCTTGCGGTTGCGCTTTTCCTCGACCTTGATGATGTGCCAGCCGAACTGCGACTTCACGGGGTCGGAGATCTTGCCGGGCTCAAGCGAGAACGCCACGGCCGAGAACTCCGGCACCATCTGCTCCTTGGTGAAGAAGCCGAGGTCGCCGCCATCGGCGGAGCCCGGGTCCTTGGACTTCTTCTTGGCGAGCTCGGCGAAATCGGCGCCCTTGTCGAGCTCGGCCTTGACCGCCTTGGCCTCGTCCTCGGTCTCGACCAGGATGTGGCGGGCGCGCACCTCCTGCTCGCCGGTGATCTGCTTGGCGGCTTCCTCGTAGACCTTCTTCATGGCGTCCGGCGTGGTGGCGGCCTTGCCTTCATTGGCGAGCAGGCTGTCCATCAGGAGCCGGTTGCGGGCGAATGCCAGGCGCTTCTTGAACTCCTCGCTGTCGGCGATCTTCTTGTCTTCGGCAGCCTTGCTGACGATCTTCATGTCGATGAGAAAGGACAGGACGTTCTCGTCCTTGGTCGCCGGGTCCATCTGGGCGAGGCTCGGCCCGAGTTCCTCCTCGGCCATGGCGACGTCGCTCTTCTTGATTTCCGCGCCATTGACCTTCGCCAGCACCGGATCGTCGGCGGCCCGGAGCGGGCCCGCGAACGCCAGGGACAGCGCCAAGCAGGCTGTCAAGCCGAGGCTGCCAGCCAGGGCCGACGCATGCCGGAAGCGCTGGCCGGTGGTTACCGGGAACGAGGTGGTCATGGAAAATCCTTATGTTGAAGCAGGGGGCTGCTCGAGCGGGGCGGACACTCGCCCAATTCAGGGGGGCTTGGCAACGCGAAAAGTCTGTCAAAATGATGAATTAGCCGCAATGCGCCCGCCGTTGACAAGGCCCTGACCGGGCCATATCTCTGCCCGGTCGCGACCATGGCGATGGCGTTTATTTTGCTGCGTTTTTGGCCGTTGAACCCAGACTTGCCCAATTCCCACCCATATGGCGGATGAACCCGCAGTCCGGGCTCTGATGCCGCGAGGCGTCACGGTGAGTTGATAGGCGGGCGGGTGACAACTTCTTGGCTGCAACGCGGTTGAATCGCGAACACAGGAACTAGGCATGATCGGCGCGCTCGCCCGCAAGTTTTTCGGCTCCGCCAACGACCGGCGGGTGAAGGGATATCAGTCCCGCGTCAACGCGATCAACGCGCTGGAGCCCGAGGTCTCGAAACTCTCGGACGAGGCGCTGAAAGCGCGCACCGCCGACTTCAAGAAGCAGCTCGCCGAAGGCAAGACGCTCGACGATCTCCTGGTACCGGCCTTCGCCACCGTGCGCGAGGCTGCCAAGCGCACGCTCGGCCAGCGTCATTTCGACGTCCAGCTGATCGGCGGCATGGTGCTGCACGAGGGCGACATCGCCGAGATGAAGACCGGCGAAGGCAAGACGCTGGTCGCGACGCTCGCGGTCTACCTCAATGCGCTCGCCGGCAAGGGCGTCCATGTCGTCACCGTCAACGACTACCTCGCCCGCCGCGACTCCGGCTGGATGGGCCAGATCTACGGCTTCCTCGGCATGACCACCGGCGTGATCGTGCACGGCCTCGACGATGCCGAGCGCAAGGCGGCCTATGCCTGCGACATCACCTACGGCACCAACAACGAATACGGCTTCGACTATCTGCGCGACAACATGAAGTACCGGCTCGAGGACATGGTCCAGCGCCCGCACTTCTTCGCCATCGTCGACGAGGTCGACTCCATCCTGATCGACGAGGCGCGCACGCCGTTGATCATCTCCGGTCCACTCGACGACCGCTCGGATTTCTACAACACCATCGACGGCTTCCTGCCCAGGCTCGACAAGACCGATTACGAGGTCGACGAGAAGCAGCGCACGGTGACGCTGACCGAAGCCGGCATGGAGAAGATCGAGACCCTGCTGCGCGACGCCGGCCAGCTCAAGGGCGAGTCGCTCTACGACGTCGAGAACGTCTCCGTCGTGCACCACATCAACCAGGCCCTGCGCGCCCACACGCTGTTCACGCGCGACAAGGACTACATCGTCCGCGACAACGAGGTCGTCATCATCGACGAGTTCACCGGGCGCATGATGCCGGGCCGCCGCTATTCGGAAGGCCTGCACCAGGCGCTGGAGGCCAAGGAGCACGTCCAGGTCCAGCCCGAGAACCAGACGCTGGCCTCGATCACCTTCCAGAACTACTTCCGCATGTACGAGAAGCTGGCGGGCATGACCGGCACGGCCGCGACCGAAGCGGACGAATTGTTCGACATCTACAAGCTCGAGGTCGTGGAGATCCCGACCAATCTGGCGGTTGCGCGCCTCGACGAGGACGACGAGGTCTATCGTACCCAGCAGGAGAAATACGCAGCCATTCTCGCCGAGATCGAGCGCGCCAATTCGCGGCTCCAGCCCGTGTTGGTCGGCACGGCGTCGATCGAGAAATCGGAGGTGCTTGCCGAGTTCCTGAAGAAGAACGGCTACAAGCAGATCGATTTCGGCAAGGAGGGCGCGCTCGACAAGCTCTACGCCGCGGCCCGCGCCGGCAAGCAGGCGAAGCTGTTCGCGGTGCTGAACGCGCGCTTCCACGAGCAAGAGGCCTATATCGTCGCGGAAGCCGGCGTGCCCGGCGCGATCACGATCGCCACCAACATGGCCGGCCGCGGCACCGACATCAAGCTCGGCGGCTCGCTGGAGATGCGCATCCAGCAGGAGACCGCTGCTATCACCGACGAGGCCGAGAAGACGAAGAAGATCGAGCAGATCAAGGCCGACATCGAGCGCTTCCGCGAAATCGTGCTCAAGGCCGAGGAGACCGTCGAGATCGAGCCGGCGAAGGGATCCAAGCCTGCCAAGACCGTGAAGAAGCCCGGCGGCCTCTACATCATCGGCTCCGAGCGCCACGAATCCCGCCGCATCGACAACCAGCTGCGCGGCCGTTCCGGCCGTCAGGGCGACCCCGGCCGCTCGAAATTCTTCCTGTCGCTCGAAGACGACTTGATGCGGATCTTCGGCTCGGACCGTCTCGACAGCATGCTCCAGCGTCTCGGCCTGCAAGAGGGCGAGGCCATCATCCATCCCTGGATCAACAAGGCCCTGGAGAAGGCGCAGCAGAAGGTCGAGGCGCGCAACTTCGACATCCGCAAGAACCTCCTCAAGTTCGACAACGTCCAGAACGACCAGCGCAAGGTGATCTTCGATCAGCGCGTCGAGCTGATGAAGGACGAGAGCGTCGCCGAGACCGTCACCGACATGCGTCACGCCTTCATCGACGACCTCGTCGCCAAGCACGTGCCCGAGCATGCCTATGCCGAGCAGTGGGACGTCGCGGGTCTGAAGGAGGAACTGAAGCGCGTGCTCGATCTCGACCTGCCGGTCGACGAATGGGCGAAGGAAGAAGGCATCGCCGACGAGGAGCTGCTGAACCGCATCGAGACCAAGGCCGACGAGCACATGGCGGCCAAGGTCGGGCAATGGGGTCCCGACGTGATGCGTTACGTCGAGAAGACCATCCTGCTCCAGACCCTCGACCATCTCTGGCGCGAGCACCTGATCATGCTCGATCACCTGCGCCAGGTCATTGGCCTGCGCGGCTACGGCCAGCGCGATCCGTTGCAGGAGTACAAGACCGAAGCCTTCAATCTCTTCCAGGAGATGAGCGCTCACTTGCGCGAGGCGGTCACGGCGCAGCTGATGCGGGTCGAGATCGTCCCGCCGGAGCAGGAAGCTCCTGTCCTGCCGCCGATGGAGGCGCACAAGTTCGACCCGAATACCGGCGAAGACGAAATGGCGCTTGCCAGCGTCACCCTCGGTGCCCCGGCCACGGATGCGTCGCTGCGCGATCCGAAGAACCCAGCCAGCTGGGGCAAGATCGGCCGCAACGAGGACTGCCCGTGCGGCTCAGGCAAGAAGTACAAGCACTGCCACGGCAGGTATGCTTAGCGGCTAACTTCGCGGCCGTGCGCGCGTAAGGCGCGATATTCGCGCCTCATCCTCCGCTGTCGTCGCCCGGCTCGACCGGGCGACCCAGTACGCCGCGGCTCCTCGGCTCAATCACATCCGTCTCTGGAATACTGGATCGGCCGATTAAATCGGGCGATGACGGTTGAGCATGTGGCGCTCAGCTCTCACCACGCCGTCGTCCCTGCGGAACGCAGGGACCCATACCGCGGAATCCATCGGTGGCGCGCGGTGGTCGTACCGCGCGAGAAAGCGCAACTGCTGGTCCAATCTTTGAAACGACCGGCCTGTGGCTATGGATCCCGGATCTGCGCTCCGCTTCGCTGCGCTTGTCCGGGACGACAAGCGTTGAGAACTCGCCAAGCTAACGTTTCAATTCACGCGCAGATCAATTCGAGCTGTCGATCAGGCTCTCCAGCAGCCGCTTGAGCTCGCTCGTCGACTTGCCGCCGTAGCTCTCCAGGATGTGCTCCTCCTGGTCCACCGCGAGCGAGTTGAGCTTCCTGCACAGCACCTTGCCGCGGTCGGAGATGAACATCAGGACCTTGCGGCGGTCGTTCGGGTCCTGCACGCGATAGACCAGCGTGTCGGAGACCATGCGGTCGATCATCTTGGTCAATGTCGGATGGTTGAGCAGCACCGCATCCGCAAGCTCGCCCATCGAGTGGCCGTTGCCATCCGACAGCACTTTCAGGATGCGCCATTGCTCGACGGGAACGCCTTCCTTGCTCAACCGCAGTTCGAGCTGCCGGTTGATTTCCCGGTTGGCTTGCGCGAGCAGGTAGGCGAGGTGTTCGGTGATCGGGGAGTTTTCTTTCGGCGGTTTTGCCACGGCTAAGACTTCGTCTTGACCCAGATGAGTGAATGTCTTGCAATCAATGCTGCATCTATATGCACTTCAATTCTTGAACATTCAATATTTTCAAAATAGGATCATTGCCCAACAAAAGGGCGGAAGCCGCGGCCGCCTGATCAATGTGCTTTCAGGTCTGGTCCCAGACAGGAGTTGGCGTGCGCGCGACGGTGAACTTCCCGGCTCACGGCGGACCGGCGTTGCCGCCGTCCCTGCTGTTCAGGAATTTGTCGTCATCGGTGGCGGATTTCGACCTGTCCCCGGTCGATGCACATTTCATGAAGCGGCGCGGCGCCCGCAACAAGCTGCGCATCGGCAACTTCCTCACCTTCACCGGCTCGCCGGGGATCTGGGGCCCGAGTTCCACCAACAGCGCGATGCTGGCGGTCGCCGAGATCAACAAGCGCGGCGGCATTCTGGGCCGCGAGCTGGAGCTGTCGATCTACGATTCCGGCGGCCCGATCGACGAGGTGGTTCGTCGCGCCGAGCAGGCGATCGCCTTCGACGAGGTCGATCTGATCATGGGCTCGCATATCAGTGCCGTCCGCGTCGCGCTGCGCAAGGTCACCGGCGACCGCATCCCCTATATCTACACCCCGGTCTATGAAGGCGGCGAGCGCACGCCGGGGGTCATGGCGATCGGCGAGACGCCGCGCTGGCAGAGCCGGCCCTCGATCCATTGGCTCGCGGAGGTCAAGAAGGCGGCGCGCTGGTACCTGATCGGCAGCGACTACGTCTGGCCCTGGCAATCGCATCGCGCGGTGAAGCGCTACATCAAGGAAGCGGGCGGCCAGGTTGTCGGCGAGGAGTTCGTTCCGGTCGGCGAGGACAATCACGAGCCGCATCTGGCGCGCATCCGCGCCGCCAGGCCGGACGTGGTGCTGATCTCCCTGATCGGCACCGACAGCATCACCTTCAACCGCGCCTTCGCCGAAGCGGGCCTTGCCACCTCGACGTTGCGGCTCGGGGGCGCGATGGACGAGACCGTGCTGCTCGGCATCGGCGCCGACAATACCGAGAATCTGTTCTGCGCCTCCGGCTATTTCAACTGCATGGCGTCACGCGCCAACGACGAGTTCCTCAGCAAATACGAAGCCATGTTCGGCGCCAATGCGCCGCCGGTCGGTTCCGTCGGCCAGTCGAATTATGAAGGGTTGCGCTTCCTGGAGTCCGTGGCCAACCGCGCCGGCTCGCTGGCGTTTCGTCCGCTGCTGAAGGCCGCGCGCAACACCGTCTACTCGGCCGGCCGCGGTCCCGTGACTCTTCGCGACGGCCGCGCCGAGATGCCGATGTACTTCGCTGAAGCCGACGGTCTCGACTTCAGGATCATCAAGACGTTCTGAATGCGGCCGCCGATACGTCGCAGCCGTCGCGTGAAATAATACTTGAAAAGGAAAATATTTCCGTCTGTAATATCGCCGCGAAGCCAGATTGGCCCGCGCCGTGCAGGCGCGGGCGGAAGGCTTCCGTTCAACGCCAGGAAACAAGAAGCCTTCAAGGAGAGCGCCGTGACAGTTGTCCTTCCCACGCCCGACCAACTTCGCAGCGTCGCCGAGCAGTGCGGCCTTTCGCTGACCGACGACGACGTCGCCTCGTTCCGCGGCCTGATGCAGGGCTCGATCGAGGCCTACAATCTCGTTGCCGCGATGCCGGACGAGGTGCCGGAGGTGAAGTACCCGCGGACGCCCGGCTACCGGCCCTCGGCCGAGGAGAACCCGCGCAACGCCTGGTATCGCAAGTCGACCGTGAAAGGTGCCGCCAGCGGCAAGCTGAAGGGCAAGACCATTGCGCTGAAGGACAACATCATGCTGGCCGGCGTTCCCATGACCAACGGGTCGTCGACGCTGGAAGGCTATGTGCCCGATTTCGACGCCACCATCGTCACGCGCATGCTGGACGCCGGCGCGGAGATCAAGGGCAAGGTGCATTGCGAGCACTTCTGCCTGTCCGGCGGCAGCCACACCGGCTCCTACGGACCGGTGCACAATCCGCACAAGATGGGCTACTCGGCCGGCGGCTCGTCGTCGGGCTCGGGCGTCGTGGTCGCGCTCGGCGAGGTCGATATGGCGATCGGGGGCGATCAGGGGGGCTCGATCCGCATGCCGTCCTCGTTCTGCGGCATCTACGGCATGAAGCCCACCTGGGGCCTCGTGCCCTATACCGGGATCATGCCGATCGAGATCTATGTCGACCATACCGGCCCGATGACCGCGACGGTCGCCGACAATGCGCTGCTGCTCGAAGTGCTCGCCGGCGACGACGGCTACGATCCTCGCATCAAGGCTCCGAAGGTCGAGGAATACACCAAGGCGCTCGGCCAGGGCGTCAAGGGCATGAAGATCGGCATCGTCAAGGAAGGATTCGATCAGCCGGGCGCCGAGGCTGCGGTGAATGAAAGCGTGCGCGAGGCGGCAAAGCGCTTCAAGGATCTCGGGGCCAGCGTCGAGACGGTGTCGATCCCGATGCACCTCCTGGGCGGCGCGATCTGGACCCCGATCGGCACCGAAGGCCTGACCCAGACCATGATGTTCGGCGACGGCTACGGCCTCAGCCGCGGCGACCTCTATTCGACTTCGCTGATGGATTTCCATCGCGGCTGGCGCCGGCAGGCCGATTCGCTGTCGGAGACCACGAAGCTGTTCATGATGCTCGGCACCTACATCAACAACAATTTCGGTCCACGCTTCTACGGCAAGGCACTCAACATCTCGCGCCGCCTGACCGCGGCCTACGACAAGGCGTTTGGGGATTACGATCTCCTGCTGATGCCGACCACGCCGATGAAGGCGACCAAGCTGCCGGAGCCCAATGCCAGCCGCGAGGAGTACGTCGCCCGCGCGCTCGAGATGATCTCCAACACTGCGCCGTTCGACATCACGCATCATCCCGCGATGTCGCTGCCTTGCGGCATGGTCGATGGCCTGCCGGCCGGCCTGATGCTGGTCGGCCGCATGTTCGAGGAGACGACCATCTACCGCGCCGCCCATGCCTTCGAGCAGATCGGCGACTGGAAGAAGATGTGAACGAGGTGTTGATGCGGGTGGGCGGAACGCCAGGGCGTTTTCGCGCGAACTGGACCCCGGTTCGCGTCAGGAAAATGCGTCAAATCTGGATTCTAGAGGCCCGTTCCGATTTCATCGGAACGGGAAAGGCTCCGGCGCATGGCTAATGCGTTCGTCGCGACGTTCGAGATCCTGAGCTTCGGGGCGATCATCGTTCTGATCGTGCTGGGGCTCGGGATCATCGCCAGCATGATGGGCATCTTCAACTTCGCGCAAGGCGAGTTCGTCCTGCTCGGCGCCTACATCACTTATCTCGCCTATGCCAGGGGCCTGCCGATCTGGGCCGGCATGGTCGCGGCGCCCTTCGTCGTCGGCGCGCTCGGCTTCGTGCTGGAAGCGCTGATCATCCGCCGCTTCTACGCCGCTCCGATCGTCGCCATGCTCGGCACCTATGCGCTCGGCCTGATCATCCGCGAATCCGTGCGCGGGCTGATCGGCGGCTTCTATCTCACCGTGCCGGAGCCGATCGGCGGTTCGATCGACATCGGCTCCGTCCACATCTCGGCCTGGCGGTTCACCATCATCGTCATCACGCTGCTGGTGATGGCCGGCTGCTACCTGCTGCTCTCGCGCACCAGCTTCGGTTTGCGCATGCGCGCCACGCTGGAGAACCCCTCGCTGGCGCGCGCCTCCGGCATTTCCACGCCCTTGATGTACGGCGCCACCTTCGCGTTCGGCTCCGCGCTCGCCGGGCTTGCCGGCGCGCTGATCGTGCCGGTGTTCAGCCTCTACGCCGATCTCGGGCTGCGCTTCCTGATCCAGGGCTTTGTCGCGGTCATGGTCGGCGGCGTCGGCTCCTTCATCGGTCCGGTCGCCGGCGCCGGCGTCATCGGCACCCTCAGCGCCGCCCTGCCCTGGGTGATGGCGCCCGTCGTCGCCGATGTCCTCGTCTTCGTGCTCGCCATTGTCTTCATCAAATTCCGCCCGCAGGGCCTCATCGCTGGAAAAGGGGTTTAATCACATGCTCGATCGTACTCGGCTCACGCGACGTCGTTTCCTCTCCAATTTCGCCTTTGCGTCCGGCGCGGTCGCAACCGGTGTCGGCAGCTGGGTGATCGCGGCGCCCTGGGCCAATGCGGCCGAGGGCCCGATCAAGGTCGGCATCGCCACCGACCTCACCGGCCCCATCGCCTATGCCGGCAACGCCGACGCCAACGTCGCGAAAATGGTGATCAAGGAGATCAACGCGGCCGGCGGCCTGCTCGGCCGTCCGCTCGAGCTCTACATCGAGGACACCGCGTCCAACGAATCCGTCGCCGTCGGCAACGTGCGAAAGCTGATCCAGCGCGACAAGGTCGACATGGTGCTCGGCGGCATCACCTCGTCGATGCGCAACGCGATCAAGGATCCGATCGTCGCCCGCGGCAAGACGCTCTACATCTATCCGCAGCTCTACGAAGGCAAGGAGTGCACGCCCTACCTGTTCTGCACCGGCCCGACGCCGGCGCAGCAGTGCGACGAGTTCATCCCCTGGCTGATCAAGAACGGCGGCAAGAAGTTCGCGCTGCCCAGCGCCAACTATGTCTGGCCGCACACGCTCAACGTCTACGCCCGCAAGGTGATCGAATCGAACGGCGGCGAGGTCGTGTTCGAGGAATACTACCCGCTCGACCAGGTCGACTTCTCCTCGACCGTTAACCGCATCATCTCCAACAAGGTCGACGTCGTCTTCAACACCGTCATCCCGCCGGGCGTCGGTCCGTTCTTCAAGCAGCTCTATGAAGCGGGCTTCCTCAAGAGCGGCGGGCGGCTCGCCTGCGTCTACTATGACGAGAACACGCTCAACATCAACCAGGCCGCGGAGATCGAGGGCCTCGCCAGCTGCCTCGACTATTTCAAGGTGCTGACCAAGGAAAACCCGTTCGACGCCAAGATCCAGGCCGCCTACGAGAAGGATTTCCCCGGCAACTTCCTGTTCGCCGCCGGCAGTGCCGCCACCGGCACCTATCGCGGCCTCAAGCTGTGGGAAGCTGCGGTCAAGGAAGCCGGCAAGATCGATCGCGAATCGGTCGCCGCCGCGCTCGACCACGCCAAGATCGCCGAAGGTCCGGGCGGGCCCGCCGAGATGGTGCCCGGCAAGCGGCACTGCAAGATGAAGATGTACACCGCGGTCGCCAAGGGCGGGAACTACGAGATCGTCGCCCGCAGCAACGGCCTCGTCGATCCCAAGGAATGCTGACGGCAAATGCGGGTCATCGTCAGTTTGGCTTGCATCTGCACCAGCCGAGAGGCTCTCTCTTCACCTCTCCCCGTTGGGGAGAGGTGACACACGACAAGGCGGACTGATCCCACGATGTCGAATGCGAAATGCTGAAGTCCATGGGTGCGGCTAAACAGGCTGTCCACGCCAACGTTGGCAGCGAAACGGACGTTCCGGTGGCCAAGAGCACATCGTCAGGGCGAAAAATCCTGCCGATCGTGGAGGGCGTCGTGCTGGTCGCAGCGCTGCTCGCGCCGCTGGTGCTGCAGGACTACCTCACGGTGTTCGCGACGCGGGTGATCATCCTGGCGCTGTTCGCGCTGTCGTTCGACCTGGTCTGGGGCTATGCCGGCATCATGAGCTTCGGCCAGGCCTTGTTCTTCGGCTCGGCCGGCTACGGCGTCGCGCTGCTCGCGCGCGACCTCGACATCACCAACATCCTCCTGGTGCTGCCGGCGGGGACCATCATCGGACTTACCTCCGCGCTCCTGCTCGGCGGCTTCCTGCTGCTGGGACGGCATCCCTCCAGCGTGATCTTCGTGTCGCTGGGCACGCTCACCGGTTCCTATGCCGCCGATCGCCTGGCTCGCGGCTGGTACTATCTCGGCGGCCAGAACGGCATTCCCTCGATCGCGCCGATGTCGCTTGGCGGCTACGAGTTCACGGAAGGTCCGGCCTTCTACTATCTCGTGCTCGGCATCCTCGTCGTGGTCTATCTGCTCTGCCGCTTCCTGGTGCGTTCGCAGTTCGGCCTGGCGCTGGCCGGCCTGCGCGAGAACGAGCAGCGCATCGCCTTCTTCGGCTACAAGGCGCAGCACCTGAAAGCCATCATCTTCACCATTGGCGGCGCCATTGCGGGCCTGGCCGGCAGCCTCTACGCCTTCCACGAGGGCTTCGTCTGGCCCAACATGGTCGGCGTCGTGGTCTCGACCCAGGTCGTGCTCTACGTGCTGTTCGGCGGCTCCGGCACGCTGATCGGTGCCGTCATCGGCACCGTCATCGTCGAGGGCGTCAGTTTCTGGCTGTCGGACAATTATCGTGACGTCTGGCCGATCATCCTGGGTCTTTTGCTGCTGCTCGTGATCCTGTTCCGGCCGCTCGGCCTGATCAGCTTCGTGCTCGGCGAGCGCGAGCGGGTCGGCAGCTTCGGTGCGAAACCAAAGGAGAAGCGCAATGCCGCTCCTTGAGGCCGCCGGCATCAAGAAGGTCTTCGGCAAGCTCACCGCGCTCGACGGCGCGGCGCTCACCGTCGGCGAGAACGAGTTCCACGGCCTGATCGGCCCGAACGGCTCCGGCAAGAGCACGCTGATGAAGTGCATCGCCGGCGCCGAGGTGCCGACCCAGGGCAAGGTGAGCTTCGTCAACACCGACATCACCGCGTTCACGCCGACCGAGCGGGCGCGGGCCGGCATGAGCCTGAAATTCCAGATCACCAGCGTGCTGCCGACGCTGACGCTCTACGACAACATCCTGCTCGCGCTGCAGGCGCAGTGCTCGCTGCTCGACCTCGTGTTCTCGCGCACGCGCGGGCTCCTGCACGACCAGGTCATGACCATGCTGACGCAGTTCCGCCTCGCCGACCGCGCTTTCGATGCCGCCGCCGCGCTGTCGCACGGCCAGCAGCAATGGCTGGAGATTGCGATGGCGCTCGCCGGCAAGCCGAAGCTGTTGCTGCTCGACGAGCCCACCGGCGGCATGAGCCTGGAGGAGCGCCGCGTCACCGGCGAATTGCTGCAGCCGATCAAGCAGCATTGCTCGCTCGTCATCGTCGAGCACGACCTCGATTTCATCCGCGACATCTGCGATCGCCTCACCGTGCTCGACCAGGGCAAGGTGCTGGCGTCAGGCACGGTGTCCGAGATCCAGGCCAACAAGGCCGTCCAGGAGATCTATCTGCGCCGTGCCTGAATTTTTGGACATCAAGCATCTCGACGCCGGCTACGGCCGCAGCCAGGTCCTGTTCGACGTCAGCCTCGGCATTCCCTGGCGCGGCGGCGTCGCCGTGCTCGGCCGCAACGGCGCCGGCAAGACCACGCTGATGAAGATCATCGTCGGCGAGCTGCCGGCGTGGAACGGCGAGATCGGCTTCGACGGCCGCGACATCAGCCGCCGCGCCACCCAGGAGCGCGTCCGCGCCGGCATCGGCTACGTGCCGCAGGAGCATTCGGTGTTCGCGCGCCTGTCGGTGCGCGACAATCTCGCGGTCGGCTCGCTCGCGAGCAAGAAGGCCGACGCGGTCGATCACGTGCTGACCATCTTCCCAAAACTCGGCCAGCGGCTCGACCAGCCCGCCGGCACCCTCTCCGGCGGCGAGCGCAAGATGCTCGCCATCGGCCGCGCCATGCTCGGCGACCCGAAGCTGCTGCTGCTGGACGAGCCGACCGAGGGCGTCTGGATCGGGGTGATCGAGGAGATCACCGAACGCCTGATCGAGCTTGCGAAGGAGATCGCCGTCATCATCGTCGAGCAACACCTCGACCTCGCTTTGCGCGTCGCCGATTACGCCTACGTCCTCGACCGTGGCAGGGTCGCACTGCAAGGCGAGGCGGGCGAGGTCAGGGACAATCCGGAGCTGGTGCGGTATCTGGCGCCGTAGGATCACGCTGCTCGCCTGTGGATGAGGCGCGACACCGTCACCTGCGATTAACTGGTCGTCCGTTAAGAAGCCGAATTGAGCGGGGCCGGACAGGCGCGCGTGCGCCAGAGCTGGATCAGGAACAGGCACAAGAGTTCTCTGATCCAGGCGAGGATGCGGCGGAAGTTGTGGCCGACGGCTGAGAGGATGACGTTGGCCGCATCGCCGGCGCGGCCTTTGAGGTAGCAGCGGCCGAGGTGGCCATCGGTCTTCAGGTGTCCGATGATGGGTTCGATGGCGGAACGGCGGCGCAGCTCGCGCTTGATGACACCGAAGACGCCGCGCTTCTGGCCAGAGATGAAGATTCGGCGG
>NZ_JACEGD010000033.1 GCF_016031635.1 Bradyrhizobium diversitatis | reverse complement strand
GCCGAATCTTCATCTCTGGCCAGAAGCGCGGCGTCTTCGGTGTCATCAAGCGCGAGCTGCGCCGCCGTTCCGCCATCGAACCCATCATCGGACACCTGAAGACCGATGGCCACCTCGGCCGCTGCTACCTCAAAGGCCGCGCCGGCGATGCGGCCAACGTCATCCTCTCAGCCGTCGGCCACAACTTCCGCCGCATCCTCGCCTGGATCAGAGAACTCTTGTGCCTGTTCCTGATCCAGCTCTGGCGCACGCGCGCCTGTCCGGCCCCGCTCAATTCGGCTTCTTAACGGACGACTATCTCTTCTTCCGCGCCTTCGGCTCGGGCGAGAGGGCCTGCGGGTCGAAGCCGACATAGAAGATGTAGGAATCGGCATCCTTGGCCGAGGGCACCGGATAGCTCATATCCTCGGCGACAAAGGTGAAGGGCACGCTGCCGCCCTCCGACATCGCGACCGTGGTCCGGTAGGCCTTCGAGGCGATCACCTTCTCGCCGACGCCGCCCTGCACCACCGCGATACGTAATGGGACGTCGACTGTAGCAGGCGCACCCGCGGGACCGGCGATGACGCGGCCCTGGATTCCGATCCTGGCGGTGATGTCGCCGCCATTCCGGGCGCATTCGCGCGCCATTTTGGTGATCGTGGCCTGGAAGCGGATGTCGTTACCGACAGCCTGCTTGCCGTTCGCACCGACGGCATAGGTAGAGGCGCCGGCGCGCACGGTGACCTGCGGGCAATCGAGCTCGTCATCGGCTGGCTGGCCGGGCGCGGGCGCGGGCGCCGGATTGGGCTGCGCCTGCTCGTCCGATTTGCCGCCGAACAGGCTCTTGAAGCGGTCGCTCAAGGATTGGGCCGTCACCGGCGAGACACACACGAGCGCAATCGACAGCGCCAACGCGACCGCTGTCCCCCGCCGCAACGCCCTCCGCGATGACCGAAGCTCCTTCACCATCGACACCCATACTCCATCACAATATCCGGACCCAACCACCGGCCGGTCCGCGCCGTTATATCGTCAAAATCGGCGAACCCAAGGCAGCAAAAAGGTGGCAAGCAGGGAGACCTTGCCCTCACGGGATAGCGGCTCAGCCGCGGAAATCCTCGTGCAGCAGGCCGAACAGCAGGTGATCCTGCCAGACCCCGTTGATGCAGAGATAACGGCGCGCCAGGCCCTCGCGCGAGAAGCCGCACTTCTCCAGCACCCGGATCGACGGCGCATTGGTGGGGATGCAGGCGGCCTCGACCCGGTGCAGATTGAGCTCGCCGAACAGCGTCGGCAGCAACACCCGCAGCGCGGCCGTCATGTAGCCGCGATGGGCATGAGGCTGGCCGACCCAATAGCCGATGGTGCCGGCCTGCACGATGCCGCGCCGGACATTGGCAAGCGTGATGCCGCCGACCAGGGCGCCGTCGAGCTCACGGAAGATCAGGAAGGGATAGGAGCGGTCCGCGGCAATGTCCTCGGAATAGCGGCGCAGGCGCCGCCGGAAGCCGGACCGGGTGAGATCGTCGGACGGCCAGATCGGCTCCCAGGGCGTGAGATAGTCGCGGCTGGTTTCGCGCAAATGAGCCCATTGCAGGAAGTCCGACATTTGCGGCGCGCGCAGCAGCAGCCCGTTGCCGCGTGGGGCGAGGGTGGCGGGTCCACTGGATGGCAGGCGAAAGAGGGCCATGGTGATGCTTTCCGGGGTGGGGCTCCCTAGCACAGCTCCTAATGCAGCCGCGCCTTGGCGCGCGCCCGGGTCAATCCTTCCGCAAAAGATACGGCCGTGTCCAGACCCCTGCCACTGCCCAATGCGACAACGGCGGGCCGGCTCCGCGACAGCAGCGCACGCGCCGCGTCCCTCGTCGATTCGATGCTGACGGCATCGATCCGGGCCACCAGTTCCTGCACCGTCTGCGGCCGCCCATAGGCGAGCACATGCCGGGCAAGCTGCTCGGCACGGGAGGAGCAGCTCTCCAGGGCCATCAGCAGGCCCGCCTTCATCTGCGCCTTGGCCCGGGCGATCTCGGCGTCGGTCAGCGTCTCCACCGAATCATTCATGATGTCGACCACGACCTCCATCATCTCCGGCGCGTCGGCCGGGTCGGTGCCGGTGTAGAGGCCGAAGAAGCCGGTGTCGGAATAAGGCGCGTGGAAGGTATAGATGGAGTAGCAGAGGCCGCGCTTCTCGCGCACCTCCTGGAACAGGCGCGACGACATTCCGCCGCCGAGGATGTTGGTGAAGACCTGGAGCGAGAACAGCGACGCGTCGCTCTGTGGCACGCCTTCCAGGGCCAGCGTCAGATGCGCCTGCTCGAGCTCGCGATGCACCACCTTGGTGCCGCCCTTGCCGAACTGAGCGGTCTGCGGCTTCGGCCCCGGCGTCCCCTCGAAGCTGGCAAAGCGTCTCTCGACCTCGGCGACGACCTGACTGTGATCGACCGCGCCGGCGGCCGCCACCACCATGTCGGGCCCGCGATAGTGGGTCGAGAGGTAGCCGCGCAGCATGTCGCGGTTGAAGGCGCGCAGAGTCTTGGCCGTGCCGAGCAGGGAACGGCCCATCGGCTGGTCAGGATAACAGAGCTCGTTCAGATGCTCGAACACGACATCGTCGGGCGTGTCCTGCGCGGCACCGATCTCCTGCACGATCACGTTCTTCTCGCGCTCCAGCTCGTCGGGCTCGAAGGCTGGATTGGCGAGGATGTCGGCGAGCACGTCGAGCGCGAGCGGCACGTCGGCCTTCAGCACCCGCGCGTAATAGGACGTGGTCTCGGTCGAGGTGCCGGCATTGAGGTCACCGCCGACCGCCTCGATCTCCTCGACGATCTCGCGCGAGGAGCGCTTGGTCGTGCCCTTGAACGCCATGTGCTCGAGCAGGTGCGAGATGCCATGCTCGTTCGGCTTCTCATCGCGTCCGCCGACGCCGGCCCAGACCCCGAGCGCTGCAGTCTCGAGATGGGGCATCTCGTCGGTGACGACGGTCAGGCCGGAGGCAAGTTTGGTCATCTCGACGCTCATCCGGCAACTCCCTGCTTTGCGGCGCGGCTGACCGACAGCACGAACCGCTCGACCTCGGCCTGATCGTTCTTCATCACCCTCATGTGTTCGGATTTGGTCATCAAGCCGTCCAGCCAGGCCGGCAATTGCGGCCGCTGGCCGCAGGCCGCCTCGACAGCGTCGGGGAATTTGGCCGGATGGGCAGTGGAGAGCACGATGCTCGGCACCCTCGTGTCGGTGGTATCGCGGTCCGCAACGGCGAGCGCCACCGCCGTGTGGGGATCGACCAGTTCGCCTGCTTCGCGCCAGGCGGCGCGGATCGCAGCCGCAGTCTCGGTCTCGTCGGCGCGCCCTGCATCGAACTCCTCGCGGATCGCGGCGAGCGTCGCGTCGGGCAGCACGAAACGTCCGGACTGCTTCAGCGATTCCATCAGACGGCGCACGCCTGCTGCATCGCGCCGGCTCGCCTCGAACAGCAACCGCTCGAAATTGGACGAGATCTGGATGTCCATCGACGGCGACGCCGTCGCGTGCACCTCGCGCACCTCGTAGATTCCGGTCTTCAGCGTCCGCGCCAGGATGTCGTTGACGTTGGCGGCGATGCGCAGGGTCCGCACCGGCAGCCCCATGCGCTTGGCGACGTAGCCGGCGAATATGTCGCCGAAATTGCCCGTCGGCACGACGAAATCGACCGCGCGCGCCGGCGCCCCAACGGCAACGGCGGAGGTGAAATAGTAGACCACCTGGGCGACGATGCGCGCCCAGTTGATGGAATTCACGCCGGACAGCGAGGTCGCATCGCGGAAGCGATGGTTGTTGAACATCCCCTTCACGATCGCCTGGCAATCGTCGAAGGTGCCCTCGATGGCGAGCGCATGGACGTTGGCCGCGCCCGTCGACGTCATCATTCGCCGCTGCACCTCGGAGATGCGGCCGTGCGGAAACAGCACGATGAGATCGACATTCTCGAGTCCCGCAAAGGCTTCGACCGCTGCGCCGCCGGTGTCGCCGGAGGTGGCGACCACGATGGTGGTGCGCTGTCCACGCTTGGCGAGCACGTGGTCCATCAGCCGCGAGATCAGCTGCATCGCGACGTCCTTGAAGGCGAGCGTCGGGCCGTGGAACAGCTCGAGCACGAACTGGTGCGGCGACATCTGGCGCAGCGGCACCACCGCGGGATGGCGGAAGGTGGCATAGGCCTCGTTCGCCATACGACCAAGCTCGGCGTCCGAAATCTCGCCGCCGGCGAAGGGACGAATCAGGTCGACCGCGACCTCCCAATAGGGCCGGCCGAAGAAGCCGGCGATCGTCTCGGTCGGGAGCTGTGGCCAGGTCGCCGGCACATACAGGCCCCCGTCGCGGGCAAGCCCGGTCAGCATCACGTCACAGAAGCCGAGTTCGGGGGCCTCGCCCCGGGTCGAGATATAACGAGTCAAACTGCCCTCCAAAGGCCGGGCCGAACCGAGGCCAGGTCCTTAAGCCTTTGATCTTACGAAACTACTTGATAACAGCCAGAGGCTTTGGGCTACCATAAAGTGTTTTGCGGCATCGGGAAACCGCTTCCGGCCCTTCCGTCGCCCAATGAAAAAGGGCTGCGGCATTGCCGCAGCCCTTCTCTTGGAAGGTCTGTCGTTGTGTGCAGACCGGTTTGCCTCGTCAGGGTCGCGCCCGTCAAAACTGTTCCGGCAAGCATTCGTCGCCTGCCACGAAGTCGTCAAGGCCAAAACCGTGCTGGCCGTAAAATGTTCCTGTTTTTCCCGAATCGTTCCGGGCGCCGACTGATGCAATTCAGCCGGAGGCTTAGTTCAGAATGCTACTCTTTCCCGAAGCACCTTCTGCTGCAGGAACGAATACAGGTCCGGCTCATTGTGTCCGCGGATGGGTGCCGCCCGTTGCCCATGCATTGCCCGGCCAACGGCGGCGTCGATCCGTCGACCGAACCGCTGCATCCTGGAGCAGCCGGTTCGGTCGCTGGCAGAAGATCAGTTCATCCCGATTTCCACCGCGATCCGGATCAGGTCGGAGTGGTTCTTGGCGCCCAGCTTCTGCTTGAGCAGGGATGTGGTGTTGGCCACGGTTTTGTAAGAGATGCCGAGCGCCTCGGCGACCTCGACGATCTTGTCGCCGCGTCCAAGCAGGCGCAGGATCTCAAGCTCCCGCGGCGTCATCTGTGAGGCCGGATTGGCTTTGATGGCCGCACCGGAAAACGTCACGGCCTCGGCGAGTTGCGGCGAGATGAAATTGTCGCCCGCGACCACCTTGCGCACCGCTTTCAGCAGGATCCGGGGATCGTCGCCCTTGGAGACATAGCCCTGCGCCCCGAGCTCGACTGCCCGCACCACGAAGGCCGGATCGTCGTTCATGCTGAACATGATGATCTTGGCGTCGGGATCGTCCTTGCGGATGCGTCGCATCAGCTCGAAGCCGGAGACATCGGGCAGGCTGATGTCGATCACGGTGACGTCGGGCCGCTTGCTGACATAGGCGCGATGCCCGGATTTGGCGTCGCTCGCCTCGTCAATGCGAATTGAATGGTCGGACGCGAACAGGGTGCGGCAACCGGACAGCACCACGGGATGGTCGTCGACGATCAGGACCCTGGTCGCTAGCTTGGCGGTATCTTGCATCGCGCACTCTCTTGTTTTTCGACTCATAGACCGGCGGGAATAAATGGAAAGGGTAAATCCCGCCGGGGCGCGTTAGAATTGACCTAATGTGGCAACGACTTTCGTTCAGGACGCAACTGTTTCTTCCGCTCGGCGCCAGCTTTCTGGCGGCGCTGATCCTGGCGGGCGTGCTGCTCCATATATTCGCAACGGACCAACTGGCGGCGGAGAACGAGCCGAGACGGCGTTCGACAGAGGCCATCGCCGCCGCGCTCAACGACACGCTGCGCACATCGGACAATCCACGGCGGACGCTCGACGCCTTTGTCCATTCCTTGGACACCTCCTCCGATATCCAATTCCGCGCCTTGGATGCGGGTCCCGCACCGTCACCGAAGGACGGCCTGCACAAGCCGCATGGCGTGCCGCAATGGTTCATCGATCTTCTCGCCACCCCCGACATGGACGCGGCATCCCCGGTGATGATCGACGGCAGACGCATCGGCGATATCGTATTCCTGCAGGACATGTCGGCCGATCTGTTCGAGAAATGGATCGGCTTTCTCGCGCTCACCAGCCTGGTCGCCGTGCTGATGGTTCTTACCGGCACGATCGCCTATGTCTTGGCGGGATCCGTCCTGCGGCCTCTGCAAGATCTCGGCCAAGGTCTCACGCGGCGACGGGGCGATTACACCAGGCCGATTCCGGTCGGGGGTCCGCCGGAAATCCGGCAAGGCTGCGAAGAGGCGAATGCGCTGGCTGCAACGCTGGCGCAACTGAGCCAGGACAATCGCGATCTGATGCACCGGCTGGTGTCGCTCCAGGACGACGAGAGGCGCGATCTCGCCCGCGAACTGCACGACGAACTCGGACCGCTGCTGTTCAGCATCCGCGCCGGCACGATCGCGCTGGTCGAGGCTGCGCCGCCGGCGGGAAATTTCGGCAATTCCGCACAGAGCCTGCTGCAATCGGTCGAGGCGCTCCAGCAGACCAATCGTCGTATCCTCGACCGGCTGCGGCCGCTCTATATCGAGGAACTCGGCCTTTCGACCAGCGTGCAGACGCTGCTCCGGACCTTTCGCAATCAGGCACCGCACATCATCCTGACGGACACGATCGACGCCGATCTGAACGCGATCGACGGGCCGGCGGCCCAAACCATGTATCGGCTGATCCAGGAGGCACTGACCAACGTGCTGCGCCATGCCAACGCCAGCAACGCCCATGTAAGGGCGACCGTCGCCGGCGAGACGCTCGCGATCGAGATCTCCGACGACGGCGGCGGCCTTCCAGCGGGCAACGTCTTCGGCCGGGGCTTGACCGGCATGCATGAGCGCGTGCGCGCGCTCAGCGGATCGCTGTCCCTGTTGCGCGTGGATGAGCGAACTTACGTCCGCTGCCGTCTTCCTGTCGAAACGACGCGGGACGCGCCGTCAGCAGGCTAGACTAGCATACGCAGCCGTCATGCGCGTTCTGGCGCGCGGGCTCGCATATTGTGCTGCGGATCTTGCCTTCCGGGTTGAAACGAAACGAGGCCTGAATGCGCAGCGCGCCGGCGACGGAATATTCGAGATCGACGCCGTGGGGCGTCGGATGGATTTCCTCCAGCCCGAAACCTGCCGAGGAGAAGGCGCTGAGCCGCGGCTGCCAATAGGCTTCGAGCTCGCTCCGTCCCTGATATCGCTGCGTGCCGTTGCACGCGCATTCGAGCTGGGCGTCATCGGCATAGAGATCGAGCAGCGCCGTGAGGTCGCCCTTCCGGCAGGCGTCCACCCAATCGACGATAATTCCCATCTGGTCGAAATCGCTCACGCCGCAATCCTGTCTGCCGCGAAAAGAACCAGCGGCTTAGGACCACACTCGTGAATATGCGCTGAATAATAAACCCCGGGCGATACCGGGTTCCCTCAAGATGGTTCCGAACAAGCTCAGCCCTGCCGCCGGCCTCTTGCCCATACGGCAAAGGCGATCAGAACGGCGCCGGCCAGCGTGAACCAGGTCACCGCATATTGCAGGTGATCGTCCTTCAGATTCACGTCGAGCGGTCCCGGGCGCGGAATGCCGTTCGCGGGCGCGGGATGCTCGAGATCGACATAGAACGGCGCGACCGTACCCCAGCCGAGCGCACTCGCGATTCCCAGGTGATCGCGCACGAACCAGAGCCGCTTGTCGCGATTCTCCGCCGGCGTCAGCCAGCCCGGCGCCTCGGGAAAGCGCAGATAGCCGGTGAGCGCCGTCGGTTGGCCCGTGACGAGCTTCTTCACCGCGCGATCCTCGACACCGCGATCCTGCATCGTGTTCTCGACGAAGCCCGCATCGATCACGACCGTCTCGCTCGTGGATAGCCGCGCCGGCAGAAATGCCCAGGTGCCGGGGCCGGAAGCGTCCTTGCGCACCGCGGAGCCGGAGGAATAGACCATCGCATCGGGCAGGGCCGCGTAGGTGGCGGTGAAGCTGACGCGGCGGAATTCATCGCGAGCAGGATTCAGCGCGGTCCACAGCGCCGACGGCGGCAGTGCGACGGGCGCCGCCGCAAGCCGCTCGGTGAGTGCCGCGATCAGCTCGTGCTTGGCGGTCCGGCGCTGCAACTGCCAGACACCGAGCGCGACGAACGCAGCCGTCAGGAACAGCGTGAACAGCGCGAAGCCGCCCACGCGGGCCTTGCGCGCGGGCTCGCTCATTTTGCGCGGTCGACCAACCGGCCCGGCGCCGCCTTGTGGTGGAACTGCAGCGCGATCAGCAGCGATTTCATCGCACGCAGCGGCAGCAGCGTGGTGGCGAGGATCAGCGGCAGCCAGAGCACGGCATGAAGCCAATATGGCGGCTGGTATTTGACTTCGACGATGAGTGCGCACGCAACAACGATGCCGCCGGCGAGCATGATGATGAAGATCGCCGGGCCGTCGCCGGTATCGATGAAGGCATAGTCGAGGCCGCAGCGGTCGCACGCGGGCGCGAGCGTCAGGAAGCCCGCATAAAGCTTGCCCTGGCCGCAGCGCGGGCATTTGCAAGCGAGCCCGCGCATCGCGCTTTGCAGGACGGTGGTTTCGGGCTGCGGTGGGCCGGCGGTGTCGTTCATGATGGCGGACCCTATCACAGTTTCCGCCGAACGTTCGGCGGCCGGCAAGCGAAAGGGCGGCCCTGGGGCCGCCCTTTCTGATCGGTTCGATGCAGCTTAGTGGGCGGCGTGGGCCATGGTCTCGGCGCCGCGTCCCCAGACGTAAATGCAGAGGAACAGGAACAGCCAGACCACGTCGACGAAGTGCCAGTACCAGGCGGCGAACTCGAAGCCGAGATGCTGTTTCGGCGTGAAATGGCCGGCATAGGCGCGGAACAGGCAGACCAGCAGGAAGATGGTGCCGACCAGCACGTGGAAGCCGTGGAAGCCGGTCGCCATGAAGAAGGTCGCGCCATAGACATTGCCGGCGAAGGAGAACGCCGCGTGGCTGTACTCATAGGCCTGCACGCAGGTGAAGAGCGCACCGAGCACGACGGTGAGGATCAGGCCGTATTTCAGGCCCTGGCGGTCGTTCTCGAGCAGCGCATGGTGCGCCCAGGTCACGGTGGTGCCGGAAGTGAGCAGGATCAGCGTGTTCAGGAGCGGCAGATGCCAGGGATCGAACGTCTCGATGCCCTTCGGCGGCCAGGTGCCGGGAACAGAGCAGGCGCCGGGCTGCGTGCCGAGGCCGCAGCCGAACACAGCATCGCGGGTGGCATGGACGGCGTCGGCCGGAAACAGCGCGGCATTGAAATAGGCCCAGAACCAGGCGACGAAGAACATCACCTCCGAGGCGATGAACAGGATCATGCCGTAACGGTGGTGCAGCTGCACGACCCGGGTGTGGTCGCCCTTGTACTGGGCTTCCTTGATCACATCGCCCCACCAGCTCGCCATGGTGTAGAGCACGCCCACGGTGCCGACGCCGAACACGATCGGCGCGGCCGAGAACATGTGGTGCATCCAGGCGATCGCGCCGACCGCCATGATGAAGGCCGAGAGCGAGCCGACGGCCGGCCAGGGAGAGGGATCGACCAGGTGATAGTCGTGATGCTTGGTGTGCGCCGTAGCCATTCCGTCTCTCTCCTCAATCCCGTGCCTGTCAGGCACTTATCCCCTTGTTTCCAACCGCCTGACCGTGAGCCTGGCGGTCAAAGATTTCCCTTGCGTTTGTTGTCCTCGCTGGCGGCGAGCGGCTTCACCACGGGATCGCGCACCGGATAGAACGTGTAGGACAGCGTGATCGAGCTCAGCCCGTCATTCTCGTGGTCGTCGACGATCGAGGGATCGACGTAGAACACGACCGGCATCTCGCGCTTCTCGCCGGGCGCCATGGTCTGCTCGGTGAAGCAGAAGCAGTTGATCTTCTGGAAATAGGAGCCGACCGTCAGCGGCGCGACGTTGTAGGCGGCCTGGCCCGCGGTGGTGCGCGCGGCCTGGTTGGTCACGGTGTAGAAGACGGTCACGACTTGGCCGATATTGACCTCGATCTCGCTCTGCTCCGGCTCGAACTTCCAGGGCAGGCCGGGCGCGACGTTGGAATCAAAGCGCACCGAAATCCTCCGCGAGATCGGGCCGGTGGCCGGCGCGGAGGTCGCGACCTGCGTCGTGCCGTTGAAGCCCGTGGCACGGCAGAACCAGTTGTAGAACGGCACCGCCGCGTAGGACGCACCGACCATCAGCGCGACCACGCCGCCGCAGATCGAGGCGACCAGCGCGTCGCGGCCAAGGCCACTGAAACCAAGGCCACTGAAACCAAGGCCACTGAAACCAAGGCCACCGAGACGACGCTTCGTGTCCGTCCGGTTCTGATCCCGCGATATGGTCGGCTCGTGATCCATGTTACCTACATCGGCCGCACTAGCACTGCCGGTCCCTTGACCATAGTGACGGCGAAGAACAGCACCACGAGCACGCCGAGCGCGAGCGCGATTGCGATCGAACGCTGACGACGGCTCCTCCGCTGCGCCTCTGTGAGGACGATTCCATCTGGCTCGGGTTTGTCAGCCATTCCTGCCTCATGCGCCCCCAACCATCGGAGCAAGCGCCCGGTACACGACCTCGGCCAGCAGGGTCGCGAACAGCGCGAACAGATACAGGATCGAGAAGGCAAACAGCTTGCGGGTCGCGCGCAGCGACTGGCTGCGTTCGCGACGCATATAGACGTTGATCGCGAGCACCAGCATGCCGGCGCCGAGGATCAGCGAGACGATGCCGTAGACGGCATCGAAATAGCCGAGCGCCCAGGGCGCCGCGGCGACCGCGATCAACACGATGGTGTAGAGCAGGATCTGGAGACGGGTCGCGTCGGGGCCGGCGACGTTGGGCAGCATCGGAACGCCGGCGCGCGCGTAGTCGTCGGAGCGAAACAGTGCCAGCGCCCAGAAATGCGGCGGGGTCCAGAAGAAGATGATGGCGAACAGCAGCAGCGGCTCGACGTCGACCGTGCCCGTTACCGCAGCCCAGGCTACCACCGGTGGCAGCGCGCCGGCGGCGCCGCCGATCACGATGTTCTGCGCGGTCCAGCGCTTGAGGCACATCGTATAGATCACGACGTAGAAGAAGATGGTGAAGGCAAGCAGGCTGCCTGCGATCCAGTTGACGAGAATGCCGAGCGTCATCACCGAGAAGAAGGCGAGCGTCATGCCGAACGCCATGGCTTCGGGACGGGTGATACGGCCGCGCGGGATCGGCCGGTTCGCGGTGCGCGACATCTTGGCGTCGATGTCGCCTTCGAGCGCCATGTTGAGGGCCCCGGAGGCGCCCGCACCGACCGCGATGCAGAGCAGCGAGGTGATCGCCAGCACGGGATGGAAATGCCCGGGCGCCATCGCCATCCCGACCAGCGCGGTGAAGATGACCAGCGACATCACCCGGGGCTTGAGCAGCGCGATGTAATCGCCGACCTCCGCTTCGGAGATGCGGGGATTGATGTCGATGGCGTTCTGGTCGAGGACGGACACTTAGATCTACTCGCTTCGTTATAGCACCGCGGCGCCCGTCACGGGCGCCGCGGAAGATTGCTTACTGCACGCGGGGCAGCACTTCGAACTGGTGGAAGGGCGGCGGCGAGGACAGCGTCCACTCCAGCGTGGTCGCGCCGGCACCCCAGGGGTTGTTGCCCGCCGGTACCTTGCGGGCGAAAGCGTCGATCACGCAGTAGAGGAAGATCAGCACGCCGAAGCCGGAGATGTAGGAGCCGAGCGACGAGATCAGATTCCAGCCCGCGAAGGCGTCGGGATAATCGACGTAGCGGCGCGGCATGCCCGACAGGCCGAGGAAGTGCTGCGGGAAGAACACCAGGTTGACGCCGATGAAGGTGACCCAGAAGTGCGCTTTGGCGAGCCCTTCATTGTACATGTAGCCCGACATCTTCGGGAACCAGTAGTACCAGCCCGCGAAGATCGCGAACACCGCGCCGAGCGACAGCACGTAATGGAAGTGCGCGACGACGTAGTAGGTCTCCTGCAGCACGCGATCGACACCCGCGTTCGCCAGCACGACGCCGGTGACGCCGCCGATCGTGAACAGGAAGATGAAGCCCACCGCCCAGATCATCGGCGCCCGGAATTCGATCGAGCCGCCCCACATCGTGGCGATCCAGGAGAAGATCTTCACCCCGGTCGGAACCGCGATGACCATCGTCGCCGCGACGAAGTAGGCCTGCGTCGCCGAGGACATGCCGACCGTGTACATGTGGTGCGCCCACACCACGAAGCCGATGCCGCCGATCGCGACCATGGCGTAGGCCATGCCGAGATAGCCGAACACGGGCTTGCGCGAGAAGGTCGAGACGATCTGGCTGATCATGCCGAAGCCGGGCAGGATCAGGATGTACACCTCGGGGTGACCGAAGAACCAGAACAGATGCTGGAACAGCACGGGGTCGCCGCCGCCGTCGGGGGCGAAGAACGTCGTGCCGAAATTGCGGTCGGTGAGCAGCATGGTGATCGCACCGGCGAGAACGGGCAGCGACAACAGCAGCAGGAACACCGTCACCAGGATCGACCACACGAACAGCGGCATCTTGTGCAGGGTCATGCCCGGCGCGCGCATGTTGAAGATGGTGGTGATGAAGTTGATGGCACCGAGGATCGACGAGGCGCCCGCCAGATGCAGCGACAGGATCGCGAAGTCGACGGCCGGGCCCGGATGGCCGGAGCTCGACAGCGGCACGTACATGGTCCAGCCGGCGCCGACGCCGTTGGCGCCCGGCTCGCCCTCGACGAAGGTCGACATCAGGAGCAGCGCGAAGGACGCCGGCAGCAGCCAGAACGAGATGTTGTTCATCCGCGGGAACGCCATGTCGGGGGCGCCGATCATTAGCGGCACGAACCAGTTGCCGAAGCCGCCGATCATCGCGGGCATGACCATGAAGAAGATCATGATCAGGCCGTGGGAGGTCACGAACACATTGTAGGTGTGCGTCTCGTGGAAGATCTGCACGCCCGGGTACATCAGCTCGGCGCGGATCGCGATCGACATCAGGGCGCCGATGACGCCGGCGATGACCGCGAAGACGAGGTACATCGTGCCGATGTCCTTGTGGTTGGTCGAGTAGACGTAGCGCCGCCACCCGGTCGGATGGGCGTGCTCGTCATGTCCGTGGTCTTGCGCGTGATCGCCGTGTGCCGCTGCGCTCGTTGCCATTTTCAAATCCTGCCTTGCGTCCCATTCGGACCTTTGGAGGTCCCGCCCTTTTATCGCTTTTAGTCCCTCAAGCCGTCACCCGACGCTTACTGCGTCGGGCCGGCCGCGGAGGCGTAGGTGCTGGTGCCGCCGCTCGCAAATTTCTTCTTGGCCGCCTCGACCCAGGAGGCGAACTCCTGGTCGTTGACCACGCGGATGGCAATCGGCATGAAGGCATGATCCTTGCCGCACAATTCCGAGCACTGGCCGTAATACATGCCGGTCTTGGTGGCCTTGAACCAGGTCTCGTTCAGCCGGCCCGGAATGGCGTCGATCTTGACGCCGAAAGCCGGCAGCGCGAAGGCGTGGATGACGTCCGCGCCCGTGGTCTGGACCCGAATCACCTTGTTGACCGGCACCACCATCTCGTTGTCGACGCCGAGCAGGCGGGGCTGCTTGTCCTGGGCCATCAGCGAGTCGAACTCGAACTTGCCGTTGTCGGGATAGGCGTAGGACCAGTACCACTGCTTGCCCGTCGCCTTGACGGTCAGGTCCGCCTTCGGAATGTCGAGCTGGAGGAACAGAAGCCGGAACGACGGCACCGAGATGCCGACCAGGATCAGCACCGGAACCAGCGTCCAGGCCACCTCGATCAGCGTGTTGTGAGTGGTCCGCGACGGCACCGGATTGGCCTTCGCGTTGAACTTGATGACCACGATCACCAGCAGCGCCAGAACGAACAGCGTGATCAGGGTGATCAGCACGAACAGGAAATTGTGGAACCAGACGATATTGTCCATCACCGGGGAACCGGACTGCTGCAGCGTCCACTCCCAAGGCGCCGGCTGCCCGAGCTCGGCGAACGCCGCACCACCCGTCCCCAGCGTGACGCCAGCCGCCACCAAGGCGATGGTGGCCAATCCCAGCAATTGCCGGCCCACCCGACCCATCGACATCCTCATGCCGTTCGCGCTCCCCTTACGAAATCACCCCAAGTGCATTCCCCTGCTTCCGGGAAACGCTTATTCGATCCGCCAGTCCGACAAACCGCCACGCAAGAATACCTCTAAGAGGAATTGGGGCCAGATCGCTAGAACGCGAAATCAAGCCTCTCAAACCATAATTCTTGATCTATCGCAATGCAGTCTTGAGCTCGGTCTGTCAGCCATCACCGGCAAGATATTTCCCAGCAACATCAAACAAAAATACCGTTTGCCGGGATGCCGCGGCTTGACAGCGGAATTGCCCGCGGTAGGCACTGGCGGATGGCCGCGCAGGAGCCTGATTCGTGCCGGCGGCGGCGGCGCGAGGCGGCGCGGAATTTGCTTGGGAAGCGCCTTCAAGACGCCGTCATTCCCGTATCAGTCCGCCAGATTGGCCTGCCAGCGCGAGCGACCCAGGCGAGCAGAGGGACCGACCCGATGGGGCTTTCGAGATCGATGGCAAAACCGGCTAGCGGCCTCCTGGCGCTGACCGCCCTCCTGACCGCGATCGTCCTCCTGGCGCTCCCCGGCCTCGCCCATGCGCAGGGCGCGGTGCGCTCCGTCCATGGCGACTGGCAGATCCGCTGCGATACCCCGCCCGGCGCCCAGACCGAGCAATGCGCGCTGATCCAGAGCGTGGTGGCGGAAGACCGCTCCAATGCCGGCCTGACCGTGATCGTGCTGAAAACCGCAGACCAGAAGAGCCGCCTGATGCGCGTGGTGGCGCCGCTGGGTGTGCTGCTGCCCTCCGGCCTCGGCCTCAAGCTCGACAACCAGGACGTCGGCCGCGCCGGTTTCGTCAGATGCCTGCCCAACGGCTGCGTGGCGGAAGTGGTGATGGACGACAAGCTGCTGGGCCAGCTGCGGAACGCCAAGACCGCGACCTTCATCATCTTCGAGACCCCGGAAGAAGGCATCGGCTTCCCGCTCAGCCTGAACGGGCTCGGCGAGGGCTACGACAAGCTGCCGTAGCGGCGGATAGGGCACCGGTGAGCGATCCTATTGTTTCCGTAATGTGAGGCTTGGCGCCTCGCGGAACCGGTCCGAAACCATTATCTTGCCTCACAGCCCCCCGATAATGGACGGACGCATGACCAACCCTGCAACAACCTCCTTGCTCGACCGTGCCAATCTCGACCGCGACCAGGTTCGCCACGAGGTCGCGCGCGGGCTTTCGGGTGCCGACGATGGCGAATTGTTCCTGGAATACAGCCAGACCGAAGCGCTGATGTTCGACAATGGGCGGCTGAAGCAGGCGACCTACGACACCTCGCAAGGCTTTGGCCTACGCGCCGTCAAGGACGATGCGGTTGGCTACGCCCATTCCTCCGACGTGTCGCTGCCGGCGCTGATTCGCGCCGCCGACGCGGTCGCCGCCGTGCGCGGCGGCTACTCCGGCAGCTTCGCGGCGCCGCCGGCGCATACCAACGTGCGGCTTTATAGTGACGACAATCCGCTCGATGCGCCCGGCTTCGAGACCAAGGTCAAGCTGCTCGCCGAGATCGACGCTTACCTGCGCGACAAGGATCCGCGAGTGCGGCAGGTCAGCGTCAGCCTTGGCGCGACCTGGCAGGTCGTCGAGATCCTGCGGCCCGACGGCGAGAGCTATCGCGACATCCGTCCGCTGGTGCGCGTCAACATTTCCGTCGTCGCCGGCCAGGGTGACCGCCAGGAGAGCGGCAGCAAGGGCTATGGCGGCCGTGCCGGCTATGCCGAGTTCATCGAGAGTAGATCCTGGCGCGAGGCCGCCGACGGCGCGCTGCGCGAGGCGCTGGTCAATCTGGAATCGATTCCAGCGCCGGCCGGCGAGATGGACGTCGTGCTGGGCGCCGGCTGGCCCGGCGTGATGCTGCATGAAGCCGTCGGCCATGGCCTGGAGGGCGATTTCAACCGCAAGAAGACCTCCGCCTTTGCCGGCCTGATGGGCCAGCAGGTCGCGGCCAAGGGCGTCACGGTCGTCGACGACGGCACCATCGCCTCGCGGCGCGGCTCGCTGTCGATCGACGACGAGGGCACGCCGACCAACCGCACCGTGCTGATCGAGGATGGCATCCTCGTCGGCTACATGCAGGACCGCCAGAACGCGCGGCTGATGAACATGAAGCCGACCGGAAACGGCCGTCGTCAGGGCTACGCCCATGTGCCGATGCCGCGCATGACCAACACCTACATGCTCGCGGGCGACCGCGATCCCGCCGAGATCCTCGCCTCGGTCAAGAACGGCGTGTTTGCCGCGAATTTCGGTGGCGGCCAGGTCGACATCACCTCGGGCAAGTACGTGTTCCAGTGCACCGAGGCCTACAAGATCGAGAACGGCAAGATCGGCGCACCGCTGAAGGGCGCCATGCTGATCGGCAACGGGCCGACCGACCTGCATCGCATCCGCATGGTCGGCAACGACCTTGCGCTCGATACCGGCATCGGGACCTGCGGCAAGAACGGTCAGGGCGTGCCGGTCGGCGTCGGCCAGCCATCGCTGCTGATGGAACGCATCACGGTGGGTGGAACGGGCGCATGAGCGTGGAAGACAAAGTGACTGTCACCCCCAAGCGGAAAAGCAGCGGCTGGGGTGGGCAACTCGTGCAGCTCGCCGGCATCGTCGCCGCGGTCTTCATCGCCAAGGGCGCGCTCGCCGAGCCGTTCTACGTGCCGTCGGGCTCGATGGAGCCGACGCTGCTGATCGGCGATGCGCTGCTCGCCTCGAAATTCCCCTATGGCTACGGCACCTCGTCGCTGCCGATTCAGATCAGCCTGCCCGAGAGCGGCCGGGTGTTCGCGGAGACGCCAAAGCTCGGCGACGTCGTCGTGTTCCGCTGGCCCGGCGACCGCTCGCAGGCCTGGGTCAAACGCGTCGTGGGGCTGCCCGGCGATCGCATCCAGATGCGGCAGGGCCAGCTCTTCATCAACGACCGCCCGGCCGAGCTGAAGCCCGACGGCGTCGGCGCGGCCGAGGACGACCGTGGCGGCAGCGAGCCTGCCTATCGCTATGTCGAGACGCTGCCGAACGGCGTCTCGCATTTGATCTTCAAGATGCGCGACAACGGCCCGCTCGACAACACGCCTGAAGTGACGGTGCCGGCCGGGCATCTCTTCGTGCTCGGCGACAACCGCGACAATTCCGCCGACAGCCGCGTGCCGCTGCGCGCCGGCGGCGTCGGCCTGTTGCCGATCGACAATCTGATCGGCCGTGCCGATGCCGTGCTTGGCTCCTGGGATCTCGGCATGCGCGGTCAGCCGGTGTGGACCTGGCTGTCCGGGTTCAGGCTGGCAAGGTTCTTCACCGCCGTGCATTGAGCGGAGGTCTCTCCCCTTCACGATGAACCGTGACGAATTCCTCACGCTTGCCCTGAGAAATCCCGTCAACGCTGCGATTGCCGACACCCTCGCGCAGCCTGCGCTGCCGGATGCCTGGCTGGTCGCGGGTTGCCTGGTGCAGACGGTGTGGAACGTGCTCACCGGCCGTGCGATCGGTCACGGCATCGCCGACTACGACGTGTTCTACTTCGATCCCGATACGTCGTGGGAGGCGGAAGACGCAGTGATCCGCAGGCTGCATGCGCGGCTCGCGCATCTCGGCGCCAAGATCGAGATCCGCAACCAGGCGCGGGTGCATCTGTGGTACCCTGGCAAGCATGGCCTGCCCTATCCGCCGCTGACGCGCTCGACGGACGGCATCGACCGTTTCCTCACCGAGAATACACAGCTGGGTATCCGACCCGCCGGTGGAAATTTCGACGTCTATGCGCCCCACGGGTTCGATGACGTCGCAAGGCTGATCGTAAGGCCCAACCGGGCGCCGAACTTTTCCGCCGCCAATTACGAGACGAAGGCCGCGCGATGGAAGGCACTGTGGCCCGAGCTCACGGTGATTGCGGCGGATGCATAAGCCCCACGTGTCCCGGACAAGACGCATCGTGAAACGATGCGGCGCCGAGCCGGGACCCATGCGCAACAGAATGCAGTGTGGCATGGGCTCCGGCTCTGCAGCGCAGCGCTGAAGGAGCGCCGCCATAGCGCGTCGAAGACGCGCGTAAACGCGCTGATGGCGCCGGGGCACCAGTACGAATATTACCGCACCACGCCCGACGTGAATCCGGCCTTGCGGCGCGGCGGCTTGATCTCCTTCTTCAGGAAACAGCGCGCCTCGCGCCCGGTGTAGCCGGGGCGGGCATAGGTGAAGGCACGGCATTTGTTGTCGGCGGTGCAGGCGGCCTTGCAGGCCTCCACGCTTTCGCCGTCCTTGAGCTCGAAATTGCGCAAATCACCACCCGGGCGGTCGATCGACGTCTCGACGCCCTCGACCCGCGGCTCGATCACGCCGGCGCCGCGCACCCCGGAGATGCAGCAACTTCCCGGCACGCGCGGCGGCACGGTGTTCTTCAGCCAGCAGACCGCCGAGCCGCCTTCGACGTCGGGATAGCTGAAGCTCCAGGAGCGGCAGCGGCGGTCGCGCTCGCACAGCAGCGCGCAATCCTCGGGATCGCCCGACGTGACCGGCGTGCTGAAATAGTCGCCGCCGGGGCGATCGAACGCCGTCTGGGCAGGCGCCGGCACGCTCGCGAATGCAAGCGAAAACAGCGTCACACATGCCGCGACGCTGGCCATGACGGCCCCGGACAGGCGGCCCTTCCTCATCGGAACAGCTTTCGAGTTATTGACGACGCTCAGGTTTTTTCGGCCGGCCATTTGATCGCCGCAAACCTGTATGGGCGATGAACGGCTCAAATCCCGATCGTTGGCCTAAAGCATGATCCGGAAAAGTGTGACGCGGTTTTCCGAGAAGATCATGCGCAAACAAGCTCTAGAATGCATACTCCGCGTAGACCGGTTCCACCGAGCCCTTCCAGGGACCGTTGAACTTCTCCAGCATCTCCTCCGCCGGCGTCCGGCCGGAATCGATGATGCGATCGAGCGGCTCGAGGTGTCGGGTCTCGTCGCGGCCAAGCTGGTCGATCCGGCCGCGCCGACGCAGGCCGGCATGTGCCAGAACGAGGCACTCCTTGGCGATCTCGAACAGATAGCGATCCTTGATTCGGGCCTTGAAGCCGAAGCGCGGCACGTCATCGCGCAGGGCCTGACGCTCATGCGCGGTCCAGAGCTTCACCATGTCCCAGGCGGCGTCGAGCGAAACGTCGTCGTAGAGCAGCCCGACCCAGAACGCCGGCAGCGCCGGCAAGCGGCCCCACGGACCGCCGTCGGAGCCGCGCATCTCAAGATAGCGCTTGAGCCGCACTTCCGGGAAGATCGTCGAAAGATGGTTGGCCCAGTCCGACAGCGTCGGACGCTCGCCGGGAAGATTGTTGTTGCGGCCCTCGAAGAACGCGCGGAACGAGGAGCCCGACACGTCGATGTATTCCTCGCCGCGCTTGACGAAATACATGGGCACGTCGAGTGCGTAGTCGACATAGCGTTCGAATCCCATGCCGTCCTCGAAGGCCCACGGCATCATGCCCGCGCGCGCGTTGTCGGTGTCGCGCCAGATCTCGGAGCGGAAGGAGAGAAAGCCATTCGGCTTGCCCTCGGTGAACGGCGAATTGGCGAACAGCGCCGTCGCGACCGGCTGGAGCGCGAGCGAGACGCGCAGCTTCTTGACCATGTCGGCTTCGGAGGAGAAGTCGAGATTGGTCTGAACGGTGCAGGTCCGGTACATCATGTCGAGGCCGTACTGACCGACCTTCGGCATGTAATTGGTCATGATCTTGTAGCGGCCCTTGGGCATCACCGGGATATCCGCGCGCGACCAGGACGGCGTCATGCCGAGCCCGAGGAAGCCGATGCCGAGCGGCGTTGCGATCTCGCGCACCTGTGCCAGATGCGCCATCAACTCGCCCTGGGTCTGGTGCACGTTCTCGACCGGCGCGCCGGACAGCTCGAACTGTCCGCCGGGCTCGAGCGAGATCGCGCCGCCACCGGTGACGTCGTAGAGGCCGATGATGTTGCCCCTCTCCATGATCGGCTCCCAGCCGAGCAAGAGCTTCATGCCTTCGAGCAGCGCACCGATGCCGCGCGCGCCCTCGTAAGGCACCGGACGGTGGCCGTCGAGCGTGAACGGCGTCTTCTCGTGCTCGGTGCCCATGCGGAATTCGGACGGGTCCTTGCAGCCGGCCTCGAACCACGCGACGAGTTCGTCGCGTGACTGCAGCGGCGTCATATCGATCTGGTCTCGCGCCATATCAAACTCTAATCAAAAGGCGCTTCGACCGAACGCGCGCGGTGACAGGGATGGCCCGCGAACCCACCGGTTGCGCGGACGAGCGGTTTGCCGCGCGATCATCGCGACGGCATGCTTTCGTTGACGCCCGCGGGCGGCAGTTTCACCTCGCCGCACGAGCAGCCCAGGCGATCGAGCAGATTGCTGAGCTTGACGGCGTCGGCATCGGACAGTTTCGAGCCGACATATTTCTCGATCGCAGCCGAATAGGCGCCCCACATCCGCTTCTGCAACTCGCGGCCGGCTTCCGTGATCTCGACGAACTGGCCGCGCTTGTCGATCTTGCATTCGCGCCGCGAGGCAAGGCCCTCGTCGACCAGGCGGTCGATCAGCCGCGAGGTGGAATATTGCGGGATCAGCATCTGCCGCTCGAGTTCGACCGGCCGCAGCTCGCCCGAGGGCGCCCGCGACAATTCGAGCAGCGCATCATACCAGGCCAGCGGTGGGAAGCCGGCCTTCTTCAAGTCCTGCTCGACGCAATCGAGCACGCGGCTCTGCACCCGCATCAAGCGGATCCAGGCAGCCGTTGCCTCGGTCGATGGTTTGCGTTTCATGGTCCCGCTCAAGTTCGTCGCCCGTCTCTTACTCCATTTGATGCACCTGCATCAATCTTGACTATTTCAAGCAGGTGCATGTAGTTGCTCTTTCGGCCGAACCAAGCATCAGGCGGAATTCCGCGAAACCGCAGGATTCGACCGGTGCCTGCTCGCCGTCCCCCCATGGCCCACCGGTCAGCCGGCCTGCCCTATGAGATGGTCGAGGTCGAATCGGCGCCAAGAAGCTCGAAAATGGGCGAGGACTATCTGAAGCTGACCCCTGGGGGCCAGGCCCTGCGCCGGGCCTCGACAGCGGCGAGATCGTGACCGAAGGCCCGGCGATTGTCCAGAAGATCGCCGTCAGGCTTCGGCCGAGGCGCTCGCGCCGGCCCGCGACAGGTCCGAGCACCACAAGCTGAAATTCCTCACCTCCGAGCTGCGCAGGAGCTTTGGTCCGCCGTTCGCACAGGGCAGGCGAAGCGACGAAGACCGGGATCGATGATCCGGCGCTGTGCTTGCGCCATTCACCGAATCCGAAGATCCGCGATGCACTGACTTCAATTTTACGAGCATTGTCAGGGTTAACAATAACTCTGCGTTGTGCACTCCGCGGCCGTCACTATCCTTGTGAGAGCACTCCACTTGGCTCAGCTTCAGCGCGAGAACACGACGCAGATCACTGGACCGGGAAGCTATTGTGACGGCTGTACTCCTTCTCCTGCTCGCGAGCGCAATCACTGGCCTTGCGACGGGGCTCATCTTCCGAGTCTGGACTCTGCTGCTGGTCTCGCCGGCGACCGCGATCGTTACAGCAACAGTCCTTCAGAGCTCGGGCTTTGGATTTTGGACGGGCGTTCCGATCGTCGTCGGCTGCCTGATTGCCGGCCAGCTCGCCTATTTGGCGGCGACGTTCTACCTGTACAGGGGCGAGCTCTCAATGCAGGACGACATCGACGGCGAGCCAGGCGAGCACGGCCATCGCGATATCGAGAAGGAGAACGAGTAGGACCAGGCCGAACCACGAGGGAATTTTTCTGCGCCGCCGGAGGAGCCCGCGGCGTTGCCACGACCGACCCAGCAGCAGCAGGGGGGCGTATCTTACCGCAACGCCGGCTGCGCTGTCTTGAGACACGGTGGGGATCATTGCGGGACACCTTCGATGCCAATGGGCCATCCGCGGGAAACATCAGCAAGAGCGGTGCCAGGGCGGAGCGCGGCTGCAGCAGGATTTTGGCGTGGATGATCCAGCCTTTTTCATCGTGAACCAAGTGATCGGCGACGGACCGGCCGACCGAATATCGGTGCAGCTACGCCAAGACGAAGCGCGGCGCAGACATCGCTTTCACCAACCAGAATGGCTGGCGTTTCGAAGTGCGCATCGACCGCGGCGACGAAGGCAGCTGGACGGCCAGTCTCGCCGGCGAGACCGTATCGGGGCGCGCATTCTCGCCGTTCGGCGACGGACAATAAAAAGGCCGGATCAATGATCCGGCCTCTTGGCTTTGCGTGCCCGGATTTCGCTCGCGCTCCATCCGGGCTGCAGGTCTCTCTCAGGCCGCCGCCTTCTTCGGCGCGAAGCGGCCGTAGAAGGTCTCGTCCTTCGCCGCCATCTCCTCGAGCAGCTTCGGCGGGGTGAAGCGCGAGCCGTATTTCGCCTCGAGCTTGCGGCAGAGCTCGACGAACTTCTTCGTACCCATGAAGTCGATGTAGGACAGCGTGCCGCCGGTGAAAGGCGCGAAACCGAAACCGAGGATCGAGCCGACATCCGCCTCGCGCGGATCGGTGATGACGTGGTCCTCCACCGTGCGCGCCGCTTCCACCGCCTGCACCACCAGGAAGCGCTGCTTCAGCTCCTCGATGTCGAGCGTATCAGGGTCGAGCTGCTTCGGCTGCAGCGCTGACAAGCCCGGCCACAGGCTCTTCTGGCCTTTGCCCTTCTCGGGGTAATCGTAGAAGCCCTTGCTGTTCTTGCGGCCGAGGCGGCCCTGCTTCTCGACCATCTCCACCATCAGCTTCTTCTGATCGGGATTGATGGCGTTGGGGCCGAGATCGGCCTCCGTCGCCTTCATGATCTTGAGGCCGAGGTCGAGCGCGACTTCGTCCGACAACGAGAGCGGGCCGACCGGCATGCCGGCCATCTTGGCGCAGTTCTCGATCATCGCCGGCGGCACGCCCTCCAGGAACATCTCGTTGCCTTCGGCGACGTAGCGGCCGACGCAGCGGTTGGCGAAGAAGCCGCGAGAGTCGTTCACGACAATCGGCGTCTTGCCGATCTGCCGGACGTAGTCGAGCGCTGTCGCGAGCGCGACATCGCCGGTGTTCTTGCCGAGGATGATCTCGACCAGCATCATCTTCTCGACCGGCGAGAAGAAGTGGATGCCGATGAACTTGCCCTGGTCCTTGAAGCCCTCGGCCAGCGAGGTGATCGGCAGCGTCGAGGTGTTCGAGGCGAAGATCACGTCCGGCTTCAGATATTGCTGCGCCTTGGCGAAGGTGTCCGCCTTCACCTTGCGGTCCTCGAACACGGCCTCGATGACGAGGTCGACGTCCTTCAGCGCGGCATAGTCCGCGGTCGGCGTGATGCGCGCGAGCAGCGCTTCGGCATCGGTGGGCTTGGCGCGACCCTTCTTGATCTGCTCCTCGATCACCTTCTGCGCATGCGCCTTGCCCTTGTCGGCGCTCTCCTGGTCGCGGTCGATCAGGATGACGTCGAGGCCGGCGCGGGCCGAGACGTAGCCGACGCTGGCGCCCATGAAGCCGGCGCCGATCACCGCGATCTTCTTCACCTTGGTCGGCGGCACGTCCTTGGGACGGCGCGCGCCCTTGTTGAGCTCCTGCATCGACAGGAACAGGCTGCGGATCATCGCCGCCGCTTCCTTCGAGCGCAGCACCGAGGCGAAGTAGCGCGACTCGACGCGCAGCGCGGCGTCGATCGGCAGCTGCAGGCCCTCATAGACGCAGCTCATGATGGCGCGCGCGGCCGGATAATTGTCGTAGGTCTCGCGGCGGTAGATGGCGTTGCCGGCCGGGAACATCATCATGCCGGCCTTGGAGAACACCGGACCGCCCGGAAGCTTGAAGCCTTTCTCGTCCCAGGGCGCGACGGCCTTGCCGCCGCCCTTGATCCAGTCCTTGGCGGCCTTGACGAGATCGGCAGCGGGAACGACGGCGTGAATCAAATTCAGCGCCTTGGCCTTCTCGACCGTAACAGGATCGCCCTTGAGCAGGATCGTCATCGCATCCTGCGGCGGCACCAGGCGCGGCACGCGCTGCGTGCCGCCGGCGCCGGGGAAAAGGCCGACCTTGACCTCGGGCAGGCCGAGGCGCGTCTTGGGATTCTCGGCCGCAACGCGATAATGGCAGCACAGCGTGATCTCGAAACCGCCGCCGAGCGCGAGGCCGTTGATCGCGGCCGCCCACGGCTTGCCCGACGTCTCGATCGAACGCAGCACCAGCGAGAAGCGGCGGCTCTGCTCGAACAGCATCTGGTTCGCCGCGGTCTCGCCCTGTTCCTTGAAGACCTTCGCATAGGCCTGGTTCATGCCTTCGAGCATCGACAGGTCGGCGCCCGCACAGAACGCCTCTTTCGCGGAGGTGATGACGACGCCCTTCACCGCGGCATCCGCCGTGGTCGCCTTGACGATCGCCTCGAGCTCGTTGGTCGAGGTTTCGTCGAGCACGTTCATCGACCGGCCCGGGATGTCCCAGGTGACGAGCGCGATGCCGTCTGCGTCGGTCTCAACCTTGAAGTTCTTGTACGACATGTTGGTTGCTCCTCGGTGCCGCAGCCGATCCCAGGCGCGGCGGTTGACTCTGAATTCGTAGGGTGGGTTAGCGAAGCGTAACCCACCACGGTCTTTCGCTGCGGGGACAGAAGAGGTGGGTTACGCCTGCGGCTAACCCACCCTACGAACCTACACCCGCTCGATGATGGTCGCGGTGCCCATGCCGCCGCCGATGCACAGCGTGACCAGGGCGGTCGACTTGTTGGTGCGCTCGAGTTCGTCGAGCACGGTGCCGAGGATCATCGCGCCGGTCGCGCCAAGCGGATGGCCGAGCGCGATGGCGCCGCCATTGACGTTGATCTTGGCGCTGTCGATGTCGAAGGCCTGGATGTAGCGCAGCACGACGGAGGCGAAAGCCTCGTTGAGCTCGAACAGGTCGATGTCCGACTTCTTCATGCCCGAGCGCGCAAACAGCTTCTCGGTGACGTCGACCGGACCGGTCAGCATCATCGCCGGCTCCGAGCCGATATTGGCGAAGGCGCGGATTTTTGCGCGCGGCTTCATGCCGTACTTCGCGCCCGCTTCCTTGCTGCCGAGCAGCACGGCGCCGGCTCCGTCGACGATGCCCGACGAATTGCCGGCGTGGTGCACGTAGTTGACGCGCTCGATCTCGGGATGCGACTGCACCGCGACACCGTCAAAGCCACCCATCTGCGCCATCATGGTGAACGACGGCTGCAGCTGCGCCAGCGACTGCATCGTGGTCGAGGGACGCATGTGCTCGTCCTTGGCGAGGATGGTGAGGCCGTTGATGTCCTTCACCGGCACCACCGACTTGTTGAAGCGGCCCTCGTCCCAGGCCTTGCCCGCGCGCTGCTGGCTCTGCACCGCGTAGGCGTCGACGTCGTCGCGCGAGAAGCCGTATTTGGTCGCGATCAGATCGGCTGACACGCCCTGCGGCATGAAATAGGCCGGCACCGCGATCGAGGGGTCCACCGGCCAGGCGCCGCCGGAGGCGCCGATGCCGACGCGGCTCATCGATTCGGCGCCGCCGCCGATCACGAGCTCATGCTGGCCGGACATGATCTGCGCCGCAGCGAAGTTCACGGCGTCGAGGCCGGAGGCGCAGAAGCGGCTGATCTGCACGCCGGGAACGGCTTCTCCGAGGCCGGCCTTCAGCGCAGCAAAGCGCGCGATGTCGGATCCGGCTTCACCGACCGGATCGACCACGCCGAGGATGACGTCGTCGACTGAATCTTCCGGAAGGTTGTTGCGGTCCTTCAGCGCCTTCAGCGGCACGGTGGCCAGCGCGAGCGCCGTGACCTCGTGCAGCGCACCGTCCGGCTTGCCGCGGCCGCGCGGGGTGCGAACGTGGTCGTAGATGAATGCCTCAGGCATGACGCCCTCCTGGTGTGTTGTTCGATACGATTGGGAGCAGGCAGCGGAACGCAGGCTCAGAACGCTTCCGCCGGCAATTCCATGATGGTGGCGCAACCGGCCTGGATACGCGCCAGATTGGCGGCCGTCTCCGGCAGCATCCGCTCCATGAAGAAGCGGCCGGTGACGAGCTTGGTCGAGAGATAGGGCGTCGCCCCGCTCTCGGCAATCTTGGCATTCGTCACCTTCGCCATCTTCGCCCACATATAGCCGAGCGCGACGAAGCCGAAGAGATGCAGGTAGTCGGTGGCGGCCGCGCCGGCATTGTCCGGCTTTGCCATCGCGTTCTGCATCAGCCAGGTGGTGGCCTGCTGGAGATGGCCGAGCGAGGTGGAGAGCGGCGTGATGAAGGGCTTGAGCCCCTCGTCGCCGCCATTCTCCTTGGCGAAGGCCATCACCTCGCCGAAGAAGGCCATGATGGCGCGGCCGCCGTCGCGCGGCAGCTTGCGGCCGACGAGGTCGAGCGCCTGGATGCCGTTGGCGCCTTCATAGATCATGGCGATACGCGCATCGCGCACGAACTGCTCCATGCCCTGCTCGGCGATGTAGCCGTGGCCGCCATACATCTGCTGCGCCTGCACCGCGTTGGCGAAGCCGTAGTCGGTGAGGAAGCCCTTCAGCACCGGCGTCATCAGGCCCATATGGTCGTCCGCGGCCTGGCGGTCCTTGGGATCCTCGGAGCGGTGGGCGACGTCGCTCTTCAGCGCGGTCCAGATCACGAAGGCGCGCGCGGCCTCGTTGAAGGCGCGGATCGACAGCAGCGTGCGGCGCACGTCGGGATGCACGATGATCGGATCGGCCGGCTTGTCCGGCGCTTTCGCGCCGGTGAGCGCGCGGCCCTGGATGCGCTCGCGGGCATAGGCGACGGCGTTCTGATACGCCACCTCGGACTGCGCGAGGCCCTGCACGGCGACGCCGAGCCTAGCCTCGTTCATCATCACGAACATGCCCTGCATGCCCTTGTTCTCTTCGCCGATCAGCCAGCCGGTGGCGTTGTCGTAGTTCATCACGCAGGTGGAATTGCCGTGGATGCCCATCTTGTGCTCGATCGAGCCGCAGACGACGCCGTTGCGGGCGCCCACCGAGCCGTCGGCGTTCACCAGGAATTTCGGCACCACGAACAGCGACACGCCCTTGATGCCGGCCGGCGCGCCCTCGATGCGGGCGAGCACGAGGTGGATGATGTTGTCGGCGAGATCGTGCTCGCCGGCCGAGATGAAGATCTTGGTGCCGGTGATCCTGAAGCTGCCGTCCGCCTGGCGCACCGCCTTGGTGCGGAGCATGCCGAGGTCGGTGCCGCAATGCGGCTCGGTGAGGTTCATGGTGCCGGTCCATTCGCCGGCAACCATCTTCGGGACGTAGGTCTTCTTCTGCTCGGGCGTGCCGTGCACCAGCAGGGCGGCGGTCGCGCCCATGGTGAGACCGCCATACATCGAGAACGCCATGTTGGCGGAAATCTGGAATTCGTTGACCGCCTGGCTCAGCGTCACCGGCAGGCCCTGGCCGCCATATTCGGTCGGCGCCGACAGGCCGAGCCAGCCGCCCTCGACCACCTGCTTGAACGCTTCCTTGAAGCCTTTCGGCGTGGTGACGCTGCCGTCCTCGGCGCGCTTGCAGCCTTCGAGATCGCCGATGCGATTGAGCGGCTGCAGCACCTCTTCGGCGAGCTTGGCGGCTTCGCCGAGGATCGCCTCGCGCACGTCGCTCGACGCATCGGAGAAGCCCGGCAGATTGTCGTAGCGGTCAATCTGGAAGACGTCGTTGAGCAGGAAGTTCACGTCTTCGACGGGGGCTTTATAGATCGGCATGGGGTTCTCCCGGCATAGCCTCGAGGGGATGATGTTGCGCTTATGATTGGGCGGCGGCCAGCTGCTCCGCCATCAGGCGGTGCAGCATGTTGATCGCCTTGAGCGGACGCACCATCACCTTGAAGTGCGTGATGCGTCCCTCACCGTCGAAGCTGATGATATCGACGCCGTTGATCTCGATGCCGTCGATCATGGCCTTGAATTCGAGCACGGCGCCGTTGTCGCTGCGCCATTCACCGACATAGGTGAAGCCGGGGCCGCCGAGCACCTTCTCGGCGCTGGCGAGGTATTTGAAGGTGATGTCGCGGCCGCGCTGCGGCGTGTGCACCACGGGGCTTTCGAACACGGCGTCGGGGTGCAGGAGGTCCCAGAGCGCGGCGCGGTCATGAGACTTCATGTAGGCGTACCAGGAATCGAGGCCGGTCATTTTCAGGTGCCTCCCTAGGCCAAGGGCAAAAGTGCGAAAACAACCCCATGCACAGTAGCAGTCGGGTTGATTCTGCTGGATTTTTTCAGTCGGGACTTGTCTCGACTGCTCACTGCCTCATATGCACATTGACGCATATGCGCCGATGCGCATAAAGTCAAGCCACAAGGTCGAGAACAGGAGACCGGTCATGGCACTGGGCGACGCAATCCTCGCATGCCTGACGGAACGTCCGATGACGGGCTATGAGCTCGCCAAGACGTTCGATTCCTCGATCGGCTTCTTCTGGAAGGCCGACCACCAGCAGATCTACCGCGAACTCTCCAAGCTGCGCGACCGCGGCTACATCCAGGGCCGCGAGGTCGTCCAATCGGGCAAGCCCAACAAGCTGGTTTATACGCTCACTCCGGAGGGCCGAACAGCGCTGCGGCACTGGGCCGCGCGGCCCAGTACGCCGGCCTCGACCAAGGACGACCTCCTGGTCCGCCTCCACGCGCTCGACAGCATCGACATCGAGCCGCTTCGCGCCGATTTGATGGCTCGGCTCGAGCACCACCGCGACCGCCACGCCAATTACGAGCGCATCCTGAAGAAGCGTTTTCCGGACGGCACGGCAGAAGGCAAGCTCGACCTCGGCAACCTGCTCCTGCTCCGCCTGGGGGCCCGGCACGAGCAGATGGTGGCCGATTTCTGCGAGGAGGCACTGGAGGCGCTGTCGGCGATGAGCGGCAAGGCCACGGTGGTGCCGCTGGAGGATAGCAAGCGCGAGGGGAAGGGCTGAGGCTGCCGAGCCCGACCAAGAATTGGCGCCCCGCCCTTGAATATCATTCCGACACTTGTCATATTTTGAGCGACAAGTGGCGAGACTGATGCTGATGGACGAACTTGCTCAATCCCCTGAAATTGCCCGGCTGGCGGCCGTCACACGGCTTCTCGGGGGAACCTCCACCTTTCGGAAGATGCCCAAGAGCCCACTAGAGGCTCACGAAATTCTCGTGAGTGGCCTCCCATCCAAGGCGCTGGTGTATCTGGTCGCAAATTTCGCATTTCTCCGCTGGGACGATTCTTTCGCCAAGGCGATCGGAATGAGCCATAGAACCTACCAGCGGCACACGGCTGAAAATATCCGGCAGCTCAGCCCTGAACAGAGCGGGCGCGCGTGGAAGCTCGCCGAAATTTTGGCGAAAGCCACTTCGGTCTTCGGATCGAAGGAGGAGGCTGAGCAGTGGCTGGAGCGCCCGGCCATTGGCCTCGATCAACGCAGGCCGATTGATCTGTTAGCCACACCTGCCGGTGTTGAACTCGTCGAGGATTTTCTCGCACGCCTTGAGTATGGCGTTTACGCGTGACACCGCTCCCCGCATCGCTCGGCGGCTCCGAGCTGGTGGCCTGGCGTCTGGATCAATCCAAATATGCTGCGACCTGGGACAGTGGAGAGGGCGCGTTTCTCGTCGGAGGCCGCTGGAACAGCAAAGGAGTTCGCACGGTTTACTGTTCGATTGATCCCGCGACGGCGATTCTGGAGGTCGCCGTTCATAAGGGATTTCGCGCGTTGGACATGGTGTCCCATGTGATCACGGCCGCAGCGATCGATCCAGCGGGTGTATTCGTCGTCGAGCCCAATACCGTTCCAAATCCCAACTGGCTGAGGCCGGGGATACCGAGCGCCGGCCAGCAGGCATTCGGGGATGAGCTGCTTGCGAAACACAGGTTCATCGTGATTCCGAGCGTGGTCTCGACGGCGAGCTGGAATTTGATCTTCATCGCTGCAAAGGCCACCGGAGCCTACAAGCTGAGATCGCAGGATCCGTTTGCGCTGGACACGCGGCTGCATCCGCCGGGCCGGTAGGTGCGTCTGCGATCAGCGGCAAGACCATGGTGTTGCCGCCGGAAGACGGCAAGCGCAAGGGGAAGGGCTGAACTCTCTCAAGCGTCATGGCCGGGCTTGTCCCGGCCATCCACGACCTGTCGCGCAGCACAGAAGAACGTGGATGCCCGGGACAAGCCCGGGCATGACGAGCACCGAAGGTTCCCCCGCCCAACTTTAAGACACCCGCGCCGCATTCCTTAACTCGTTATTTACCGTAACAGGAAAAAGTCGGTTTTCGAGGCAGACGACCCGCGCCAAATTCGATTGTCTTTGCAACCGGGGCGCGTGGGGAGGCTGGAGGCGCCGGGTGGGGCGCCGGAGTCGGAACCGGACAGAGTCATGAATTCGCGCGTATCGTGGAGTGTTGACGGCATCGATCCATCCGTCCGGGAGCGGGCCGAAGCTGCTGCGCGCAGAGCCGGCATGTCACTCAACGATTGGCTGAGCTCCACGCTCGGCGAGACAGCCCCGCCGAACTTTCGCGCAGCCTACGACCAGCGTCCGCAGCACATGCCGAGCCAAGGGCCCAGTCAGGAGAGCCGCGAAGTCGCCGACATCCACCAGCGGCTCGATGCGATCACCCAGCAGATCGAACGGATTTCCAAGCCCGTCCCGCGCCAGGACTCTTCAAGACCAGACGTCTCGCGCGAGCAGGGCGTCGCGCGTCAACTCAACGATGCGATCTCGCGGCTCGATGCGCGCCTGTCGCAAATCTCCCGCCCGCAGCGGCAACTGCAGCAGCCGCAGGCTCCGCGCCCCGCCCCGGTCGACACGCGCCAGAGCCAGGCCGATGCGGTCGAGCGCGCGGCCGCGCAGGTCTATCGCAGCTCACCTCCCCTGAGCCCGGCTTCGTTCGACGTTGCGGTCGCCGAGATCACCGCGCGCCAGAGCGAGCTCGACGGCTTTGCGCCCAGGCAGATGCCGCCGCGTGCCGCGCCGTCGCGTGCGCCTGCCGCTCCTTACGCCCCGCCCATGGCCCCGCCGGCGCCTGCCTACGCGCCGCCGCCACCGCAGCCGGGGCCGGATTTTTCATCGCTCGAGCGCCACCTGCTCAAGATCACGAGCCAGATCGAGTCGCTGCAGCGCCCTGATAATACCGAGCAGGCGATCGACGCCTTCCGCAGCGAGCTTGCCGAAATCCGTGCCGCCATCACCGAGGCGATGCCGCGCCGCGCGATCGAATCGATCGAGAACGAGATCCGCTCGCTGCACCGTCGCATCGACGAGACCCGGTCCAACGGCACCGACGGCCAGGTCCTCTCCGGCATCGAGCATGCGCTGTCCGACATCAAGCAGGTGCTGCGCACGTTGACGCCGGCCGAGCAACTCACCGGCTACGACGAGGCGATCCGCAATCTCGGCGCCAAGCTCGATTTGATCCTGCGCGCCAATGACGATCCCTCGACGGTGCAGCAGCTCGAAGGCGCGATCTCGGCGCTGCGCGGCATCGTCTCCAACGTGGCCTCCAACGAGGCGCTGGCACGGCTTTCCGAGGACGTGCAGCTGCTGTCGTCCAAGGTCGACCAGATCACCCGCGCCTCCGGCCACGGCGACAGCTTCGCGGTGCTGGAGCAGCGCATCGCCGCGCTCACCGCCGCGCTCGAGACCCGCGAACGGCCGCAGCCATCCGAGAGCACCGAGCACCTCGAAGCCGCGATCCGCGCGCTGTCGGACCGCTTCGACCGCATGCAGGTCGGCAGCGATTCCGCGTCCACCTTCGCGCATCTCGAACAGCGCGTCTCCTATCTGCTGGAACGGATCGAAGCCGCCTCCGATCCGCACAACGGCAATTTGAGCCGCGTCGAGGACGGGCTGCACAACATCCTGCGGCATCTCGAGCGGCAGCAGGCGACCTATGCCGCGCTGGCCGAGAGCCGCAACTCCGCACCGCCCGCCGATTCCGGCATGGTCGATCTCGTCAAGCGCGAGCTCTCCGACATCCGCTTCAGCCAGGCCGAGACCAACCGGCACACCCAGGACTCGCTCGAGGCCGTCCACGGCGCGCTCGGCCACGTCGTCGATCGCCTCTCGATGATCGAGGGCGATCTGCGCGCGGTGCGCACCGTGCCGGCGCCGCAGCCGATGCCGATGGCCGCTCCGATGGAGCCGGCGCCGATGGCGCGCGAGCCGCGGCCTCAACCGCAGCAGCCGAAATACGATCCAAAGCCCGAGCTGCCCAATCCCGCCGCCGCGCAGGGTGCGCAAGCCGCCTTCGTCGCCGCGCCGCGCGAATTCCACGCAGCCGCGCCGGTTGCGCCGCCGCCGGTGCCGGCGGCACCGCAAGTCGCACCACCCTTGCCGCCGCGTGCGATCAGCGAAATCCTGGAGCCGCACACCGCGCCCGCGCGGGCCGCGCTCGCGCCGGAACTGCCACCGGATCATCCGCTCGAGCCGGGCACACGGCCGGGCGGACGCCTCGCCACGCCGTCGGAGCGCATTGCCGCCTCCGAGAGTGCAATCAGCGGAATCGCCACCGCGCCGAAAGAGCCGGTGTCGTCGTCGAGCTTCATCGCGGCCGCACGTCGCGCCGCGCAAGCCGCCGCCGCGCAGCCGGAAAAGACCGGCCGCGCCGCCAAGGCAGGGGCTGACCGGTCCAAGGACAAGGGCAAGGACGGCGGTTCGACCATCACCGCGAAGATCCGCTCGCTGCTGGTCGGCGCGAGCGTGGTCGTGATCGTGCTCGGCACCTTCAAGATGGCGATGAACCTGCTCGAAGGCAGCCCACCGCCGGCGCCACAGGCCATGGACGATACGTCCAGCCAGCCGGCGCCGCTGGCCCCGCCGCCCCCGGTCGAGACAAAGCCCGCCACGCCCGAGCAGATCACGCCGTCGATGACGTCGCCGACGCCGATCGGACGGCAATCCCAGAACAATGCCGCGCCGCCGCCCGCCGCCAATCCGGCCAGCTCGGCCTCGGTCGAAATCCCGTCCGCACCCGCCGCGGCCGCGCCGCCGCCGGCCTCCAGCGACGTCACCGGCGCGCTGTCGGGCACGAGCCGCGCCAAGCTCGGCCTCGTCCAGGTGCCGCCGAGCGAGAGACTGCCCGACGGCATCGGCGGTCCGGCCTTGCGCACCGCCGCGATGAAGGGCGATGCGACCGCGGCCTACGAGATCGGCGTGCGCTTTGCCGAAGGAAAGGGTGTCGCCACGAACTACGACGAAGCGGCGAAGTGGTACGACCGCGCCGCGCAGGCCGGCGTGGTGCCCGCGATCTTCCGCCTCGGCACGCTCTACGAAAAGGGCCTTGGCGTGAAGAAGGACGCCGACATCGCCCGCCGCTACTACACCCAGGCCGCCGAGCGCGGCAACGCCAAGGCGATGCACAATCTCGCGGTGCTCGACGCCGACGGCGGTGGGCGCGGCGCCAATTACAAGAGCGCGGCGCAGTGGTTCCGCAAGGCGGCCGATCGCGGCGTCGCCGACAGCCAGTTCAACCTCGGCATCCTCTATGCCCGCGGCATCGGCGTCGAGCAGAACCTCGCCGAATCCTACAAATGGTTCAGCCTGGCGGCCGCGCAGGGCGATGCGGACGCGGCCGGCAAGCGCGACGACGTCGCCAAGCGCCTCGACCCGCAATCGCTCGCCGCCGCCAAGCTCGCGATCCAGACTTTCAGCGCCGAGCCGCAGCCCGACGACGCCGTCAATGTCGCAGCGCCCGCCGGCGGCTGGGACACCGCGCCGCAGGCAAGTGCAAAGCCGGCGCCGAAGCAAGTCGCGACCAAGCGCTCGGCCTCGGCGGCGCATTAAGCGGCTTCTTGTCGTCGCCCGGCTTGACCGGGCGACCCAGTATTCCAGAGGCCGGCGTTGAGGAGCTCGCTGTCACAACAACGGGCGCGGCGTACTGGATGCCCCGGTCAAGCCGGGGCATGACAGCGGAGAAGGTGGCAGGAGCCGCGGCGCGCGGTGACCAGCCGAATGATCTCACTTGACGCATTCACCACGCGCGAAGTTCCCGGTCCCGCCCGCAGGCAAAGTCCGCTATTGAGGGGCGCGGCAATCGTTCCGTCCTTTCCGCGAGCATTCCGCGTTCGTCGATCCGTCTCGCCGGTGCGTGGTTCAATGCAGCTCTACCTTCCGATCGCCGATCTTCCGGTCAACGTCTTCCTGGTGCTCGCCATGGGCGCCGCGGTCGGCTTCGTCTCGGGCATGTTCGGAATCGGCGGCGGCTTCCTGATGACGCCGCTGCTGATCTTCATCGGCATCACGCCGGCGGTGGCGGTCGCTTCCGTCGCGAGCCACATCGCGGCCTCGTCCTTTTCCGGCGCGCTCTCATATTGGCGGCGGCGCGCGATCGATCCGGCGCTGGCGAGCGTGCTGCTCTGCGGCGGCGTCACCGGCACCACGCTCGGCGTGTGGGCCTTCACCCAGCTGCGCGCGCTCGGCCAGCTCGACCTGATGATCGCGCTGTCCTACGTCGTGCTGCTCACCACGGTCGGCAGCCTGATGTTTTCCGAAGGCCTGCGCGCCTTGATGCGGACCCGGCGCGGCGCGCTGCCGCCGCGACGCAGCCACAACTGGATCCACGGCCTGCCGCTAAAGATGCGGTTCAAGCGCTCGAAGATCTATCTCTCGGTGATTCCGGTTGTGGTGGTCGGCATCGTGATCGGCTTCATCGGCGCCATCATGGGCATCGGCGGCGGCTTCATCCTGGTGCCGATCATGATCTATCTCTTGAGGGTGCCGACCTCGACGGTGATCGGGACCTCGATGGTGCTGACGCTGGTCACGATGTTGTTCGCGACCATGTTGCACGCGGTGACCAATCACCTCGTCGACGCCGTGCTGGCGCTGATCCTGATGGTCGGCGGCGTCACCGGCGCACAGTTCGGCGCCCGCGCCGGCCAGAAGATCCGCGGCGAGCAGCTGCGGTTGCTGCTCGGCCTTTTGATCCTCTCGGTCGGAATCCGCTTTGCGATCGAGCTGGTGATCCAGCCCTCGGATCTCTTCACCATTCGCGAGCTGGGAGTGAGCGGATGACGCGCACGCTTCTCGCAATCGTTCTCGTCCTGCTGCTCGGCGGCGCCGCGCGGGCCGAGCGGCTGATCGTGTCGGTCTCCAACCACCGCGTCACGGTCACACCGAACTATTCCGGCGAGGAGCTGGTGCTGTTCGGCTCGGTCGAGAGGGACGCCACGACGCCCGCCGACCGCACGGCTTACGATCTCGTCGTCACCGTGAGGGGCCCGCGCGCCGACATGGTGACACGGCGCAAGGAGCGCACCTTCGGCATCTGGATCAACACCGACTACCGGCAGTTCCTGCAGGTGCCGAGCTATCTCGCGCTGTTCGCCAACCGTCCCTTCGACGCCATCACCTCGCCCGAGATCGCCCGGCGGCAGCAGATCGGGCTCAACAACGTGCTGCTGACGCAGCGGGTCGGCGGCGATTACGCCGACGTGGTGCCGAACGATGCGTTCCGCTCGGCCTTCATTCGCTTGCGCACCCAGCGCGGCCTCTATCGCGAGGACCCGAGCGCGGTGACGTTCCTGACGCCGACGCTGTTCCGCACCGGCATTCCGCTGCCCGGTGAGGTGCCGATCGGGACCTATGAGATCGAGATCAAGCTGTTTGCGAACGGCGCATTCATCGGCAAGACCGAGACCGCGTTCGAGATCGTCAAGGTCGGATTCGAGCAGTTCGTGGCCACCACGGCGCGGCACAACGGGTTGCTGTACGGTCTTGCCACAGTGGCGATGGCGCTGATGACGGGCTGGATGGCGTCGATCGTGTTCCGGAAGGATTGAGCCACACACTCCGTCATTGCGAGCGCAGCGAAGCAATCCAGGCTGCCTCCACAGAGAGATTCTGGATTGCTTCGCTGCGCCCGCAATGACGATTGTGGAGATAGCGAAGCCTTCAACTCACGACGCCGCCTTCGCCGGCCGCGTCACCAGATAGATGCCGAGCGCGACCGGAATGATGCCGAGCAGGTCCGGCGCCTCGACGTGCTCGCCGAGCACGAGGAAGGCGAACAGCATGCCGAGCGGCGGCATCAGGAAATGATAGGCGCTGGCGGCGGTGGCGCCGCACACCTTGAGCAGGTGAAACCAGAGCCAATAGGCGAGGATCGAGCCGCCGAGCACGAGGAAGGCGAAGGCGCCGATCAGGCTCGGCGTATAGTCGACCGCATGGATATCGGCGAAGGTGAGCGCGACCGGCGTCAGCACAATGCCCGCGGCGAGGTTCTGCACGCCGTTACCGATCCACAATGACCCCTTCGGCGCCAGCAGCTTGAACAGGATGGTGCCGGCCACGAGCGAGGCCAGCGAGGCCAGCGTGAAGACGATGCCGTGCAGCGAATCGGTGCCGACCGAGAGGCGGTGCCAGACGATCGCCGTCACGCCGAGCACGCCGAGCAGCAGGCCGCTCGCCTTGCGCCAGGTCATACCTTCGCCGAGCAGGATCGCGGCGAGCGCCGCCGTGAACACCGGATTGGCCGAGACGATCAGGCCGCCGAGACCGGCGGAGACCGATTGCAGCCCGGTATAGCCGAGGCCGAGATAGAGCGCGTTGTTGGCGATGCCGAGCACGGCGAAGATCGCGGCGTCGCGCCAGGACAACGACCAGGCCTCGCCGCGGATCAGCGTGGCGCCGAGGATCAGGATGCCGGCGAGCGAGAAACGCGCGGCAAGCAGGATCAGCGGCGGGCAATGGGTGACCCCGATCTTGCCGGCGACGAAGGCGTAGCTCCAGAGCAGGCAGAACAGGCCGATGGCGAACGGCAATGTGTTGAAACGGCTGGGGGCTGCGGGAAGCGAGGTGGCGAGCGACATGAGGGCATTCTCCAGAATGCCCTCGATCTAGAGAGGCCGCTTGTCATTTGGAAATTAAATGATTAACTCCATATCAGTGGATTTTCCAATGGAGGCCGGCATGCTCGATCTGGAGCTCCTGCGCAGCTTCGTCTCGGTGGTCGAGGCCGGCGGCTTCACCCGCGCCGGCGCCCGCGTCCACCGCACGCAGTCGACCGTGAGCCAGCAGATCAAGCGGCTGGAGGAGGATGTCGGCCAGCTGCTGCTGCACCGCGACGGCAAGGACGTGCGGCCGACCGAGGCCGGCGAGCGGCTGCTCTCCTATGCGCGCCGATTGCTCTCGCTCGCCGAGGAGGCGCGCGACGTGCTGCGCCAGCCTGACAGCGAAGGCGCGATCCGGCTCGGCATCCCCGAGGATTTCGCGGCGTACCGGCTGCCCAGATTGTTGGGTGCGTTCTCGCGCTCGCATCCGGGGCTGCGGCTCGACGTGCGCGCCGACCAGAGCAAGCACCTCGCCCGCGATCTCGAACGCGGCGAGCTCGATCTTGCGCTCTACAAGCGCGAGGCCGGCGGAAAGGACGCGATCGCGGTATGGCCCGAGCGCGTGCACTGGGTCACCAGCAAGAGCCATCCGGTCGACGTCGCCGTGTCGTCGGTGCCGCTGATCGGCTTTCCGCTCGGCTGCCTCTATCGTGCCGGCGCCATCCACGCGCTGGAAAGCGCCGGCCGCGCCTGGCACACCGCTTATACGTCATCGAATCTCGCCGGCATCCAGGCCGCCGTCGCCGCCGGCATGGGCTTGAGCATCCTGTCGGAGATGTCGATCCAGTCCGAGCACCGCGTGCTGACGGCGAAGGAAGGCTTTGCGCCGATCAACAAGACCGAGCTCGCACTGATGGCTTCGCCGAATGCGAGCCCGGCAACGCTGCGGCTTGCGAATCGTCTCGCGGAGTTTTGCGACACGGTGCAGACGAAGGCGGCTTGAGTCCGCCGGATCTCCGACGGCTTTCAATTCGCCGCGGACAGCAGCTTGTCGCCGCACGCATTTGCGTAGAACTTGCCGCCGCATTGGCGCTTGATCGCGGCGCAGCGGGCTGCGGGCGACGCGTTCTGCGGGACCGTGAATCCGCAACTGAGACCGTCGGCGCTGCGACCGGATTTGCCAGCGGCAAACGCCGCGCCGGAGGCGCCGATGCAGACGACGAGCAGGGCCGCAGCGGCGATTTCGATCGGCAGTCGCGTCAGCAGTCTCATGGGATCTTCTCCACACTGATGGCTGAATCTTTCGTAATCTAGCACGGAAATCCCGGTTTCTCCGTGCTCGCCCGGGTTCCCAATTCGGCCCGTTCCTTGCATAAATTTGCGCCAGCGCAGTGCACCAGCGCACGGGCGGCAGTTCCGGTGCAAGGGCAGGACGCGTAGATTGGTAAGAGTTCTTTCGACCCAGGAAGTGACGGCTTTGCAGGATTCATCGTTCCAACCCAGTTCTCCGGCCCCCGGACAGCCCATCGACGAACTCGCGCTGGCTGAGATCAAGGGCGCGATCCTGGCAAAGCTGCGCCTTGCCATCGGCAAGGACGCGGGCATGGCGACGAAGCACGACTGGTACCAGGCCGCGGCGCTGGCGCTGCGCGACCGCATTGTGCATCGCTGGCTGACGGCCGAGAAGCACAGCTACGATGCGGGACGCAAGCGGGTCTATTATCTCTCGCTCGAATTCCTGATCGGCCGCCTGTTCACCGACGCGCTCAACAACATGGGGCTGCTGAAGATCTTCGAGGTCGCGCTCGGCGATCTCGGCGTCTCGCTGCCGGAGCTGCGCAAATGCGAGCCGGACGCTGCGCTCGGCAATGGCGGCCTCGGCCGCCTCGCCGCCTGCTTCATGGAAAGCATGGCGACGCTGTCGATTCCCGCGATCGGCTACGGCATCCGCTACGATTACGGCCTGTTCCGCCAGATCATCAACCAGGGCTGGCAACAGGAGTATCCCGATGAATGGCTGAGCTTCGGCAACCCCTGGGAATTGCAGCGGCCCGAGGTGATCTACGACGTCAATTTCGGCGGCGGCGTCGAGCATGTCGACGACAAGGGCCGCGACCGCGCGATCTGGCATCCGGGCGAGACCGTGCAGGCGATCGCCTATGACACGCCGATCGTCGGCTGGCGCGGCCATCACGTCAATGCGCTGCGCCTGTGGTCGGCGCGCTCGCCCGATCCGTTGAAGCTCGATGCCTTCAACAAGGGCGACTATGTCAGCGCCAGCGCCGAGCAGTCGCGCGCGGAGGCGATCTGCAAGTTCCTCTATCCGAACGACGAGAGCCCGGCGGGCCGCGAGCTGCGGCTGCGCCAGGAATATTTCTTCGTCTCCGCCTCGCTCCAGGACCTGGTGAAACGGCATCTCGCCTCCGACGGCCAGCTGCGCAACCTCGCAGGCAAGGTCGCGGTGCAGCTCAACGACACCCATCCGAGCCTTGCCGTCACCGAGCTGATGCGCATCCTGGTCGACCTCCACAATTTCCGCTGGGACGAGGCCTGGAAGATCACCGTCGCCACCCTCTCCTACACCAACCACACGCTGCTGCCCGAGGCACTGGAGACCTGGCCGGTCGAGCTGTTCGAGCGGCTGTTGCCGCGGCATCTGGAGATCATCTACCGGATCAACGTGCAGCATCTGGCGCTTGCGGAGGCGCGCTGCCCCGGCGACATCGACTTCCGCGCCTCGGTCTCGCTGATCGACGAGAAGAGCGGCCGCCGCGTGCGCATGGGCCAGCTCGCCTTCGTCGGCTCGCACCGCATCAACGGCGTCTCGGCGATGCATTCAGACCTGATGCGCGAGACCGTGTTCCACGATCTCAACCATCTCTATCCCGGCCGCATCACCAACAAGACCAACGGCATCACCTTCCGCCGCTGGCTGATGCTGGCGAACCCGAAGCTGACCGACCTCTTGCGCGAGACCTGCGGCGAGGCCGTGCTCGACGATCCCACTCAGCTCTCGCTGATCGAGGCGCGCGCCAGCGACGTCGAGTTCCAGAAGAAATTCCGCAGCGTCAAGCACCACAACAAGACTCAGCTCGCCCGCCTGATCGGCGAGCGGCTCGGCATCAAGGTCGATCCGAGCGCGCTGTTCGACGTGCAGATCAAGCGCATCCACGAGTACAAGCGCCAGCTGCTCAACGTCATCGAGACGGTCGCGCTGTACCAGGCGATCAAGGACGACCCCAACGGCAATTGGGTGCCGCGGGTGAAGATCTTCGCCGGCAAGGCGGCGGCGAGCTACCGCTACGCCAAGCTGATCATCAAGATGATCAACGACGTCGCCGAAATCGTCAACAACGATCCCGCGATCGGCGGCAAGCTCAAGGTCGTGTTCCTGCCCGACTACAATGTCAGCCTCGCCGAGGTGATCATTCCCGCCGCCGATCTGTCCGAGCAGATCTCAACCGCGGGCATGGAAGCCTCGGGCACCGGCAACATGAAGCTGGCGCTGAACGGCGCCATCACCATCGGCACGCTCGACGGCGCCAATATCGAGATCCGCGACCATGTCGGCGCGGAGAACATCGCGATCTTCGGCATGGAGGCCGGCGACGTGATGATCCGGCGCAAGCAAGGGCTGGATGCCTCCGACGTGATCCGCCGGTCGCCGAAGCTGCAGCGCGCCATCAATGCAGTCGGCGCCGGCGAGTTCTCGCCCGGCGACCCCGGCCGCTTCGAATCGATCGCGCATGCGCTGCGCTATCTCGACCATTACATGGTCAGCGCCGATTTCGATTCCTATTACGAGGCGCAGCGCGCGGTCGATGCGCGCTGGCTGGTCTCGTCGGCCTGGACCCGCGCCTCCATCCTCAACGTCGCGCGTATGGCGTGGTTCTCCTCCGACCGCACCATCCGCGAATATGCCGAGGAAATCTGGAACGTGCCGGTGAACCCGACGACGCCGCTGCTGCCGGATCTGCGCGACGCCGCGGGCTGATTTTCCGCGGCGTGAAACGGCGTTTACCTGCGAGGTTATTGCATCCTTCGCGCGGGATGATGATATGATCGTTATCATCCCCAAGGCGGCGCCGGTGACACGCCGCAGCAACCTCGACCAGCGTCATTGCGAGCGCAGCGAAGCAATCCAGAATCTTTCCTAGGAGACAGTCTGGATTGCTTCGCTGCGCTCGCAATGACCGGCGGGGAGACACCGAGGATTCCAATGCACGCCAAGCTTCCCCACCCCTTCGACGACGCCACGCGCATCACCGCCGGTGACAGCAGCTGGCAGGGGCACACCAGCGATGACTACTGGGCCTTCGTCGGCCCGTTCGGCGGCGCCACCGCCGCGACCATCTTGCGCGCGCTGATCGAGCATCCGCAAGCCGCCGGCGATCCGCTCGCACTCACCGTCAACTACTGCGCGCCGATCGCAAAGGGGCCGTTCGATCTCGACGTGCGGCTGGTGAAGGCCAACCGCTCCAGCCAGCACTGGAGCGTCGAGCTCAGCCAGGGCGGCGGCGAGGTGGCAACGCTCGCCACCGCGGTGTTCGCCGAGCGGCGCCCGTCCTGGGAGCACCGGGTGGCGCAATATCCGGACGCCAGGCCGTTCGAGCAGACGCTGCCGTTCCCGAAGATCTCGGCGTCCTGGGCCAACCAGTACGAATTCCGCTTCGTCGAGGGCGAGATGCGGATCGGCCCGCCGCAGCCCGAGCTCGCCAGCACCTACTCCAAGATCTGGATTAGCGACCGCACTCCGCGCAAGCTCGACATGCTGTCGCTGATGTCGATGTCCGATGCCTTCTTCGGCCGCATCTTCCACGCGCGCCGCGAGCTGGTGCCGTTCGGCACGGTGTCGCTGACGACCTATTTCCACACCGACAGCGCAGAGCTCGCCACTGAAGACATCACGCGCGTGCTCGCGACGGCGGATTCGAAGATCATGCACAAGAGCTACGCCGACCAGAACGCCGAGCTGTGGTCGCCGAACGGCAGGTTGCTCGCGACGAGCACACAGATCGCGTATTTCAAGGCGTAGCCACACTCGTCGTCCCGGACAAGCGCAGCGAAGCGAAGCGCAGATCCGGGACCCATAGCCACAGGAAGTGGTTTGACGAAGACTCGGAGTTGCCAGCTCGCGCAACAACTTCTCCCTGGGGTTATGGGTCCCCGCCTTCGCGGGGACGACACCGAGGGTGCGGTTCGCTCTGGCGACTCCAAACAAAAAGGGCGGCCATTCAGCCGCCCTTTTGCATTGAAGACGGAGCAACGATTACTCCGCCGCCAGCTTCACCTCCGGCGCGGCGGCGCGTACCTCGGCGTCGACCTGGGCTTCGAACTTGGCAAAGTTCTTCTGGAACATGCCGACCAGGGCGCGGGCGGTCTTGTCGAACTCGTCCTTGTCCTTCCAGGTGTTGACCGGGTTGAGGATCTCGCTCGGCACGCCCGGCAGCGCGGTCGGGACCGCGAAGCCGAAATATTTGTCGGTGCGGAATTCGACGTTGCGCAAGCTTCCGTCGAGCGCGGCGGTGAGCAGCGCGCGCGTCACCTTGATCGGCATGCGGCTGCCTGTGCCGTACTTGCCGCCGGTCCAGCCCGTATTGACCAGCCAGCAATCGACATTGTGCTGGGCGATGAGGTCACGCAGCATGTTGCCGTAGACGCTGGGGTCGAGCGGCAGGAAGGGCGAGCCGAAGCAGGTGGAGAATTCCGGCTGCGGCTCGTTGCCGAGACCGCGCTCGGTGCCCGCGACCTTGGCGGTGTAGCCGGAGAGGAAGTGATACATCGCCTGCGCCGGCGACAGCTTTGCGATCGGCGGCAGCACGCCGAAGGCGTCGGCGGCGAGCATCACCACGTTCTTCGGCTGCGGCGCGCGGCCGGTGCGCGAGGCGTTCGGGATGAACTCGAGCGGGTACGCCGAACGCGTGTTCTCGGTCTTGGAGCCATCGTCGAAATCGACCACGCGGGTGTCTTCGTCGAGCACGCAGTTCTCGAGCACCGCGCCGAAGCGGGTCGAGGCCGCATAGATCTCCGGCTCGGCCTCCTTCGAGAGCTTGATGCACTTGGCATAGCAGCCGCCCTCGAAATTGAAGACGCCGTTCGGGCCCCAGCCGTGCTCGTCGTCGCCGATCAGCGTGCGGTTGGGATCGGCCGACAGCGTGGTCTTGCCGGTGCCCGACAGGCCGAAGAAGATCGCGGCGTCGCCCTTGGCGCCGACATTGGCCGAGCAGTGCATCGGCATCACGCCGCGCTCGGGCAGATAGTAGTTTAGCGTGGTGAAGACCGACTTCTTCATCTCCCCGGCATAATAAGACCCACCGATCAGGACGATCTTGCGGGTGAAATCGATCGCGACCACGTTCTCCGAGCGCACGCCGTGGCGTTTAGGATCGGCGCGGAAGCTCGGCATGTCGATGATGGTGAGCTCCGGCACGAAGGTCGACAGCTCGATCGCCTCGGGGCGGATCAACAGGGTGCGGATGAACAGAGAGTGCCAGGCGAGCTCGGTGAAGACGCGCGTCTTGATCCGGTAGGCCGGGTCGGCACCACCGTAGAGATCCTGCGCAAACAGCTTCTTGCCTTCGGCGTGCTTGAGGAAGTCCTGGTAGAGCGTTTCGAACTGCTCCGCGGTGATCGACTGGTTGCCGGCCCACCACATCTTCTTGTCGGTGGTGGCGTCACGGACCGTGAACTTGTCCTTCGGGCTGCGGCCGGTGAACTCGCCCGTGTCGGCGCAGAGCGCACCGTCAGCGGACAGCACCGCCTCACCCGCTGCGAGCGAGTATTGATAGAGTTGCGGCGCACGGAGATTCCAGTGCAGCTGCTTGAGATTCCTTAAGCCGAATTTGTCGGCGCCGAAGGCACCGTTGCGCACGCCCGTCTCTTGCACGAAAGAATCCTCCTAGAACCCGCGACACTCAGCGCGACAAGTTTGGCGCCACCACGGTCACCTTGATCAATGGGCCGTTCAGCCTCGGCTGAACGACGTAATAATCATGAACGCTGGCCTTGCCAAGCTGATCCCGCAGGATTTGGTTTATTCAAGGACCGCGCCAAACGTCACGCATGTCAGCTCTGAGCAGCCGCGGCAAAAAAGTACGAATGATCGCGCAACCAAACGTGCATTTGCGCGTTACTCGGGGTTATTGCGATGCACAATCGCCGCGGCGCAATCTCACCTGACCTCACCTTCGCCGATCAGTGCGAACGGCCCCCACATCGCGGGATAGGCATTGCGCGGCGACGAGGCGTCGTCGAGATAGGTTAACATCGCACGGCGCAAGGCTTCGGCACGACCGATCCTTGGTTCGTTCTTGAGCAGCGCGAACGTCGATGTGGTCAGGCGGGTGGCAGCTTCCGAATCCACGGCCCAATGCGAAACCAGCAGCGCGCGGGCACCTGCATAGAAGAACGAGCGCGCCAATCCCGACAGCGCCTCGGCGCCGGGCTTGTCGCCCGCAATGGTGTTGCAGGCCGACAGTACCACCCAATCGGCGTTGAGCCTGAGCTGGGCCACTTCACTCGCGGTGAGCAGACCATCGTCGAGCTCCGACGGCTGATCCGGGATGGAGAGTGCAAGCGAGGGCTCGCCCAGTCCCTTGACGTCGCCGGCAACGAGGCCGTGGGTGGCAAAGTAGATGATGCCGTATTGGGCAAGCGCTGCACGCTTCAGCGTCGTTTCGCTGGCATCGCGTCCAAGATGGATATCGGCCGCGGCGGCGCCGACGTCCCTCGCCACCGCATTCAGCTCGTCGGCGGTGTCGGGCAGCTGCGGCAGCGCCTGCGCCAGCCGCGCGCGATCGACGCCTGCGCCGCGCCAGAACTCGGCATAGGCCATCGTCGCGATGCTGCGCGCGGCGATCTTGCTGCTCGCGGTGCGCCGGTCGGCAGGACCTTCGGCTGCAGGGTTGAACACGGGATCGCCGAAACCGGTCATCGGCTTGACGCCGTGGTCCCTGCGGGCAAAGCCGCGCAGCGATTTCAGGCTGATCACCGACGGCAGCACCGAGACGGCCTGCCGCCGCAGCAGCCAGGCGGCATCGCGATAGCCTTCGGGCCTGTCCGGAATCGCCGCCTGCGGCTTCTCCGTGACCAGCAGATGAAACGGCAATGCGGTCAGCGCGGCCGACGGTACGACCAGCAAGCTGCGCTTGTCCTTCGTCAGCGCCTCGACCGGGCCGAGCAGCGCGGCATAGAGCTCGTTCGCGAGCGCAAGATCGAACAGTCCCGATTTGCCGGAGGCATCAAGCGCCTTGCCGACATCCAGGCCCCTGCGGAAGGCGGCCACCTTCTGCGCCAGCGCATCCGCTCCGAGAGAAATCTCCTTCCAGTCGACGCCCTCGCGCGTGATCGCGACGACACAGCTCTGACTGTCGACGACGGAGTAGATCACCATCGCCTCATCGGCCGAGAGCAGCGGCTGGATCTCCTTCACCGTCAGAGGCAGCGGGTTGGAAAGCGAGGCATAGTCGGGAAACTCGACAGCGAGCGTCTTCTGCAATCCATTGCGCGCGCTCGCGATCGCCGCGATCCGCGCGCGGCTGCGCTGCTCGGCCGCGACGTCGCGCTGCGCGGGCGGCTTCGACACCGCGGCGACGATCGCCTTGTCGAGCGCGTCAGATTCGGCCGCAAGATCCTGATCCTTGCGCACGAGCTCCGCGAGCCGGTCGCTGCCGGCAGCGAGCCGCACCGCGAGCTTGTTCACGGCGGAGGCGGCGGACGATTGCGTGCCGCGCTGGATCGCACCGAGCGCGTCATCGAGCGCCCTGTCGTTCGTCAGTAGCGATTGCTGCCGCGCTGCGAACAGGATCGGCAACACCACACGCAGCTGGGCACGATTGGCGGCGAGCGTCTTCTGCGCGAATGGCAGAGCGTCCGCAGTGCGTCCCGTCGCCTGTAGGAAATGGGCGAGATTGCTCGCGGAAGTCGCGACATCGGGATGATCCGGTCCGAGTGCACGCTCGCGGATCGCCAGGGCGCGACGATAAAGCGGCTCGGCCTCGGCATGGCGCTTCTGGTGCTGGTAGAGCCCGGCAAGATTGTTGAGCGAGCGCGCGACATCGGGATGTTCCGGCCCCAGCACCTTTTCGCGGATCGCGAGCGAGCGCTTGATCGGAGCTTCGGCATCGGCGTCGCGATGGAGGTCGCGATCGACCTGACCGATGTTGTTCAGGACGGTCGCGACCGCGGGATGCTCGGGCCCGGCGGCTTTCTGATAGATCGCAAGTGCACGCCGGAACAGCGGCTCGGCGTCGGCAAAGCGCTCCTGCTTCACATAGAGCGCGGCGAGATTGTTGAGGGCCCGGCCGACATCGGGATGCTCGCGCGACAGGCTCTTTTCGCTGACCGCGAGCGCGCGCTTGAACAGCGGCTCGGCTTCAGCGAAGCGGCCCTGCCGTTGATACAGCGCGGCGAGATTGTTCAGCTCGGGCGCGATCAAGCCGGTGTCGAGGCCGAGCGACTTCTCCATCAGCGCGATGGCGCGCTTGTAGACCGGCTCGGCCAGATCGTCGCGGCCCTGGCCGGCATGGACCTGGCCGAGATTGTTGAGCGCGGCGGACAATTCGCGACCGTCGTTGGCCTTCTCCAGGCTCGCGACCATGGCCTGCGCCAGGGGCAACGCTTCCGCATATCTGCCGGCCTGATTGAGCGCGTTGATCCGCGCCCCCTGTGCGGCGAGATCGCCCTTCTGGGCGAGGGCCGGGGTGGCAAGCAAGATGGTGATCGCGAGCGCCAGACCCACGGCCCATGCCATACGATGACGCGCCATGACCCCTCTCGCTGCAAGCCCGAAAACCATCACGGTCATGGGTCGCAGCGACGGGTCGCGGCGTTCAAGTCGTTGCGCTCTGGTCCATCTTCATGCGCGCTTCGCCAGCGAGGCGGACCAGCATCTTGCGCAAGCCCGTGCCATCCGTCACCCGCTCCGGGAAGTCCAGCCGCAGTGTGGTCTGGCCGTCCTGCATGTCGAGGCCCTCGGGGTCGCAGCCGGTGCAGCGCCAGTCGCCCTCGGCGGCGTCGAGGAGCTTCGTTGCATAGAGGTTCATGGTGTCGCGATGGTCGGCATTCATGTGCTCGACGGCGCCCTCTTCCGCCGCCAGCAGGTCGTCGGCGCCCGTGAGGTCCGTGAGAAACTGATCGGGCCTGAGGTCGACGATCCGGCCGAAGCCGGCAACCAGGTGGGTCCCCGTGGGACGGATCCGGAAGAAGGCGAAATCCTTAAACGAAACAAAGCCCTCCGCCGATGGATGGGCACTGAGATACCGTCGCCGCACCAGATCCTTGTCGCTATCGGCCTCCTCCGCCCGGCCGGACAGCATGATCCGGGCGCCTTCCAGGGGATCGCCGGCCACGCGCTCGTCCAGCATCAGCGAGACCCGGTTGTCGGCGAGGATGTTCCTTGTGTGCACGGCGAGGCGCGAGATCAGCAGGATCGGCGATCCATCGGGGTGGCTGGCGAGATTGACCAGGGAACAATAGGGATCGCCGCTGCCGGTCATCAGCGTCGCCAGAGCCCCCTGCCGGGACCGCCGCAGCAGCGATTTGGCGAGCTTTCCGGGGTCGAAATCGGGAGTCGGCTGCATCGGCTTTCTCGGGTCAGGTGGTTGCATGAAGGGCCTTCTTTCGGGTAAACGAGAGTCCGGTTATGGGTCGAGATGCGGCGAATCTGCCGCGTTTCGTGGAACTTGGTCACACTTCAGCCCAGCTTGCATTGCTCGGTGACAAGGTTCGAACGCCAACTTCGGCACCCATGTATGTATGCGGCGCATCACTGGATTGCTCGCCGTTTCAAGCCACGACCCAAACGGAAAGCAGAAAGCAGAGGCTCATGCCCACAATCGCTTTGGTCGACGACGACCGCAACATTCTCACATCCGTCTCGATCGCGCTGGAAGCCGAAGGCTACCGCATCATGACCTACACCGACGGCGCCTCCGCGCTCGACGGTTTCCGCACCACCCAGCCCGATCTCGCCATCCTCGACATCAAGATGCCGCGCATGGACGGCATGGAGACGCTGCGCCGCCTGCGGCAGAAATCCGACCTGCCCGTGATCTTCCTGACGTCCAAGGACGAGGAGATCGACGAGCTGTTCGGCCTCAAGATGGGCGCCGACGACTTCATCCGCAAACCGTTCTCGCAGCGCCTGCTGGTCGAGCGCGTCAAGGCCGTGCTGCGCCGCTCGGCGCCGAAGGACCCGACCGTCGCGCCGAAGGAGAACGACGCCAAGGCGCTCGACCGCGGCCTGCTGCGCATGGATCCTGAACGCCACACCTGCACCTGGAAGAACGAGCCGGTGACGCTGACCGTCACCGAATTCCTGATCCTGCAGGCGCTCGCGACCCGGCCCGGCGTGGTGAAGAGCCGCAACGCGCTGATGGACGCCGCCTATGACGACCAGGTCTATGTCGACGACCGCACCATCGACAGCCACATCAAGCGGCTGCGCAAGAAGTTCAAGGTGGTCGACAACGAGTTCGAGATGATCGAAACGCTCTACGGCGTCGGCTACCGTTTCAAGGAAGCCTGAAGCGGCTGGCCCCCTTCACGAAGATCGATGTCATCTCCGGTTCTCGTTCCATCGGGACCAGGATCGCTCTAGGATGCGGGGACCTTCGCACGAGCTGTCCTAACGCGGGCGTGAGCATTGCTTGACCGAACGCAGCCTGACTCAGACCAGAGCGCCGGGGATCTTGCATCCAACGGCGTTCCGGAGCACGTCATTGATGAAAAGCAGCAGGGCTGGCGACCGCTGAACTGGCTGAAGCGCGCCGGGCAGTTCTTCTTCGCGCTGTCCTTCTCGAGCCTGACCCGCCGCATCGTCTCGCTCAACCTTGCCGGCCTCGTCGCGCTGGTGGCGAGCATCCTGTACCTGTCGCAATTTCGTGCCGGGCTGATCGACGCGCGCGCACAGAGCCTTTTGGTGCAGGCCGAGATCATCGCCGGCGCGATCGCGGCCTCCGCGACCGTGCAGACCAACGCCATCACCATCGACCCCGACCGGCTGCTCGACCTCAAGCCGGGCGAGACCTATGGCGGCTCGGACGAATATTCGCCGCTGGACTTCCCGATCAATCCGGAGCGCGTGGCGCCGGTGCTGCGCACGCTGATCTCGCCGACCAAGACGCGCGCCCGCATCTACGATCCGAACGGCAGCCTGCTGCTCGACAGCCGCAACCTCGAAAACGTTCTGCGCTTCGATCTGCCGCCTCCGGCCGAGAAGCCCGGTTTCGTCGAGCGCGGCTTGGTCGCGGTGCGCACCTGGCTGAACCGCGGCGACCTGCCGCTTTATCGCGAGCTCGGGCCCGAGAACGGCAATGGCTATGCGGAGGTGGGGGACGCGCTGCAGGGCCAGAAACGCTCGATGGTGCGGGTCAATGTACGCGGCGAGGTGATCGTGTCGGTCGCGGTCCCGGTGCTGCGCTCGCGCGCGATCCACGGCGCCTTGATGCTGTCGACGCAAGGCGACGACATCGACCAGATGGTCACCGCCGAGCGCCTCGCCATCCTGAAGGTCGGCGGCGTCGCCGCCGCCGTCATGATCATGCTGTCGCTGCTGCTCGCGAGCACGATCGCCGGACCCGTGCGCCGACTCGCCGACAGCGCCGAGCGCGTCCGCCGCCGCATCAAGGCCCGCATCGAGATTCCCGACTTCACGCGCCGCCGCGACGAGATCGGGCACCTCTCCGGCGCGCTGCGCGACATGACCAGCGCGCTCTACAGCCGCATCGAGGCGATCGAGATGTTCGCCGCCGACGTCGCCCATGAATTGAAGAACCCGCTGACCTCGCTGCGCTCGGCGGTCGAGACGCTGCCGCTGGCGCGCAACGAGACCAGCCGCGCGCGCCTGCTCGAGGTGATCGAGCACGACGTCAAGCGGCTCGACCGGCTGATCTCCGACATCTCCGACGCCAGCCGCCTCGATGCCGAATTGCAGCGCCAGGATGCGATCCCCGTCGATCTGCGCCGGCTGCTGACGACGCTGGTGTCCGTCGCCAACGAGACCAAGCTCGGCCACGACGTCGCGGTCGAGACGCGCTTCGAGGGCCGCAGCCCAACCGACTCCTTCGCCGTGAGCGGCCATGATTCACGGCTGGGGCAGGTGGTCTCCAACCTGCTCTCCAATGCGCAATCGTTCTCGGAGGCCGGCAGCAAGGTGCGTCTCACCTGCCGCCGCGTCCGCGGCGAGATCGAGATCGTGGTCGACGACGACGGCCCCGGCATTCGCGACGACGCGCTGGAGCGCATCTTCGAGCGCTTCTACACCGACCGTCCGCATCAGGGTTTCGGCCAGAACTCCGGCCTCGGCCTGTCGATCTCCAAGCAGATCATCGACGCCCATGGCGGACGCATCTGGGCGGAGAACCGCCCTGGCCCGCTGGATGCCGACGGGGCTCCGACGGTTGCCGGCGCGCGCTTCGTGGTCAGGCTGCCGGCTCTATGAGCGACGGCGGGCCAAGCGTTCACGCCTCCGCCGTCAAGGTCGGATCTCTGGCGGTGCTGATCCGTGGGCCGTCGGGCTCCGGCAAGTCGCGCCTTGCCTTTGATTTGATCATGGCGGGACGCTCGGGCGTGGTCGAAAGGGCCGTTCTGGTCGGTGATGACCGTGTCCATCTGGCGACAGTCGGCCATGAAATTGAGGTGCGCCCCGCGCCGGTATTGGCTGGCTTGATCGAGATCCGGGGCTTGGGAATTCGTCGCTGCGACTTCGTGGAGCATGCGACCGTCGGTCTCGTGGTCGATCTGGACGCGGCGGACGCGGAGCGCCTGCCTGCGGCGGAATCGTTGAAAACCAGCCTTTTTGGTGTCGAAATACCGCGAGTCCCCGTCGGCCGCGACCATTCGCCCCTCCCGCTGGTTGTTGCGGCCTTGACCACTACCAAGAGTTCATCTTCCGTTAACCCTACCGGCGATTGTTCGAAGGGAAATGGTAACCATATGAACCCCAGTATCGCGACCGAGTAGACCGGCGCAGCTCCCATTATCCATCCGTCTATATTCAGGGAGATACGCAACATCCCCTCTTGCGCGGGGGCTCTGGATGGTCAAAGTGGCGCGTTCGTGCGGTGCACCAAAAGCGCCCGCGAGGAGTTTTCCGATGATTGGTCTAGTACTTGTGACCCACGGGCGCCTTGCCGACGAATTCAAGGCAGCGCTTGAGCATGTCATGGGTCCACAAAAGCAAATCGAAGCGATCACGATCGGTGCCGAAGACGATTCCGATCTCTGCCGAAGCGACATCATCGAGGCGGTCAATCGCGTCGATTCCGGCGACGGCGTTGCGATCCTCACCGACATGTTCGGCGGCACGCCGTCAAACCTTGCAATATCCTGCATGAGCCGGCCCAAGGTCGAAGTGCTCGCAGGGATCAACCTTCCCATGCTGGTCAAGCTCGCCAAGGTGCGCGAGGAGCGTTCGCTGCCCGACGCGATCGCGATGGCTCAGGAAGCGGGCCGCAAATACGTCACCATCGCCAGCCGCGTGCTCGCCGGCAAATGAGCGGCGAGGCGCCACAAGCGGGGACAGGCGTGCCCGCGGGCGCGATCTCCAAGGATCTCCTGATCATCAACAAGCGCGGCCTGCACGCCCGCGCCTCCGCGAAATTCGTCCAGGCGGTCGAGCGCTTCGATGCGCAGGTGTGGGTGACGCGCGGCGGCGAGACCGTCGGCGGCACCTCGATCATGGGCCTGATGATGCTCGCCGCCGGTCCCGGCACGACGATCACGGTATCCGCCGCCGGCACGGATGCCGAAGCCGCGCTCGCGGCGATCACCGAGCTCGTCGAGAGCAAGTTCAACGAGGAAGGGACTTAGGCCCGATTGTCATTCCGGGGCGATGCGCAGCATCGAACCCGGAATCTCGAGGTTCTCAGGTGCGCAAATGCGCACCGTAGCTCACGCTTCGCGTGCCCCGGAACGACAATAACCCTCACTTCCCCGGCGCTGCGATATAGACGTTCCAGGTCATCGACGGGCCCGCCTTGCCGTGGGTGAAGCGGCGCGTCGTCATCACGATGCGCTCGGCGTTCGGCGCGGTCTCGGACACCCATTTCTCGAACTTGGGCAGGCGTTCGTCGGTCGCATCGAACACGCCGATGAAGCCGTATCTCTTGATGTCGTCGAGCGAGGTCAGCCCGGAAGCCCAGGCTTCGTTCGGCGTGAACGGGCTGGGGTGATCGGGGCTGTAGAACACCATCGGCTGTATCGTCTCCATCGTTCCCGCGACGACGGCCCAGCGCGACGCGAAGCGCGCGTGCCAGGCCTGGGTCAGCTCGTGCGCCAGCTCCGAGCGCGCGCCATAAGTCGCGGTGTTGCCGCCATTAACCGCCATCTCGCGCGCGGCGATCCAGGGCGAAGCGGCGAGCGTCGCAGCGCTGAGCACGAGCCAGATCGCGGCGATGTTGAACAGCACGGCGCTCTGCACCCGCAGCGCAGGAATCGCGACCAGCGCGAGCGGGACCAGGAAGAACAGCGAGATGCCCCAATCGGTCTTCATGTAGATGCTGAAGACCAGCGCGCCGAGCGGCGGGCCGACCGCGACGATGATCTGGATCATCCAGACGTTCAGCGCCTGCGAAAGATTGACGCCGGGATTGCCGCCGCGCGCCCAGGCCCGCGTGACGATGCGCGAGGGCGCGCGCAGCAGCAACTTGACCCAGGGCGGCACCAGCGCCATGGCCAGCGCTGCGAGCGCAACCGGCAATGCCAGCAGGCCGAAATTATGCAGCACGTAGCCGGCGACGAGCTGATGCACCTGACCGCTGTCCTGGAGGCTGTAGGTGTCGCCGGCATAGGTCAGCGGCACGAAATGCGCGTCCGCCAGCCAGACGATGTGCGGGATCATCGCCGCGATCATGGTCACGATCGCCACCCACGGTGCGGGCGACGACAGGAATCGCAACCGGTCGGGATGGATCAGCGCGGCGAGGCCGATGGCGCCGACCATGGTCAGCACCCAATATTTGGTCATCAGCGCCAGCGCGCCGGCGAGGCCGAGCAGGAGTCCGGATTGCCAGGTCCGCTTCTCGAATGCGTTGAGATAAGCGAGCACCAGGAGCGGCAGCGTGACGAGCTGGAGCAGGTCCGGGTTGTACTTGAAGCCCTTGAAATTGAAGATCGGGTAGAGTGCGATCATCACGACGACGAGGAACGCGCGTCGCGCATCCACCACCCGCAAGCTCACGAACCAGCAGATCACCATGCCGACGCTCACCGTCGCCATCGCCAGCGCATAGGTCGCCCAGTCCGCCGCCGGGAACACCTTGAACCACAGGCCGGCCACCCAGCCCGACAGCGGCGGGTGCTTGCCATAACCCCAGAGGAATTTCTGGCCCCAGCCATAGGCTTCTGCGACGTCCATGTGAACGTCCTGCGCCGCCTTGAGATTGATCAGGATGAAGGTCCAGAGCACGGCATGCAGGATGGCGAGCTGGATCACCAGCCACAGCCGCGCCTCGGGACGGACCGCGCAGGCAACCAGCCAGGCCCGGAAGCGGTTGTAACTCAAGCGGGTCTTCGCCCGCGCTCTGGCGGATGGGATCGAGGTGGTGGACATGCGCCGTTGCGTAGCGCGTTTTGGCCTGCCGTGGAATCAGCTTGGCGTGAAGAAAGGCCCTGAAAATACAGCAATATGGTTGCCGCACGAGGATGTGAGTGGTATCCCGCGCCCATGACGACCGTCCCCATTTCCAACATCCGCAATTTCTCCATCGTCGCCCATATCGACCATGGCAAATCGACGCTGGCCGACCGCCTGATCCAGATGACGGGCGGCCTCTCCGACCGCGAGATGGCGGGCAAGGAGCAGGTGCTCGATTCCATGGACATCGAGCGCGAGCGCGGCATCACCATCAAGGCGCAGACGGTGCGCCTTCAGTACCGCGCCAAGGACGGCAAGGATTACATCTTCAACCTGATGGACACGCCCGGCCATGTCGACTTCGCCTACGAAGTCTCGCGGTCGCTGGCGGCGTGCGAGGGTTCCCTCCTGGTGGTCGACGCCAGCCAGGGCGTCGAGGCGCAGACGCTCGCCAACGTCTACCAGGCGCTCGACAACAATCACGAAATCGTCCCGGTCCTGAACAAGGTCGACCTGCCCGCCGCCGAGCCCGACAAGGTCAAGCAGCAGATCGAGGACGTCATCGGCATCGACGCTTCGGATGCGGTGATGATCTCGGCCAAGACCGGCCTCGGCGTCCCCGACGTGCTGGAGGCCATCGTCACCCGCCTGCCGCCGCCGAAGGGCGATCGCGACGCCACGCTGAAGGCCCTGCTGGTCGACAGCTGGTACGACGTCTATCTCGGCGTCGTCGTCCTGGTGCGCATCGTCGACGGCACCATGAAGAAGGGCCAGCGCGTGCGCATGATGGGCACCGGCGCGGCCTACGACGTCGAGCGCGTCGGCTTCTTCACGCCGAAGATGCAGCAGGTCGACGAGCTCGGTCCCGGCGAGATCGGCTTCATCACCGCCGCGATCAAGGAAGTCGCCGACACCCGCGTCGGCGACACCATCACCGACGACAGGAAGCCTGTTACGGAAATGCTGCCGGGCTTCAAGCCGGCGATCCCCGTGGTATTCTGCGGCCTGTTCCCGGTCGATGCCGACGACTTCGAAACGCTGCGCGCGGCGATGGGCAAGCTGCGCCTGAACGACGCCAGCTTCTCCTTCGAGATGGAGACTTCCGCCGCGCTCGGCTTCGGCTTCCGCTGCGGCTTCCTCGGCCTGCTGCACCTCGAGATCATCCAGGAGCGGCTGTCGCGCGAATTCGACCTGAACCTGATCGCGACCGCGCCGAGCGTCATCTACAAGATGAAGCTCACCGACGGCAGCGAGCTCGAGATCCACAATCCCGTCGACATGCCCGACGTGGTCAAGATCGCCGAGATCCAGGAGCCCTGGATCGAGGCCACGATCATGACACCCGACGAATATCTCGGCAGCGTGCTGAAACTGTGCCAGGACCGCCGCGGCGCGCAGAAGGAGCTGACCTATGTCGGCTCCCGCGCCATGGTGAAATACGACCTGCCGCTCAACGAGGTCGTGTTCGACTTCTACGACCGCCTGAAGTCGGTGTCCAAGGGCTACGCCTCGTTCGACTATCACCTGACCGACTACAAGCCGGCCGATCTCGTCAAGATGCAGATCCTGGTCAATGCCGAGCCGGTCGACGCGCTCTCGATGCTGGTCCACCGCACCCGCGCGGAGGGCCGCGGCCGCGCCATGGTCGAGAAGATGAAGGAGCTGATCCCGCCGCACATGTTCCAGATCCCGATCCAGGCGGCGATCGGCGGCAAGGTGATCGCCCGCGAGACGGTGCGCGCGCTGCGCAAGGACGTCACCGCAAAATGCTACGGCGGCGACATCACGCGTAAACGAAAGCTTCTGGAGAAGCAGAAGGAAGGCAAGAAGAAGATGCGGCAGTTCGGCAAGGTCGACATCCCGCAGGAAGCTTTTATTGCCGCGCTGAAGGTGGATAGCTGAGGCGGGGGCGGGCCGGTCTCCGGGGCCGGGAAAAAGGCGGCGTCCGGGCGGCAAAACAAAAGTGCGAAAACAACCCCATGCACAGTAGCCGCCGCCTTGGCGGCATTGCGCTTTTTCGATTTTTGCGAGTTCGGTTTGACCCGTCGGGCAAAACAGGGGTATGGTGGCAGCATCGGGCGGTGCGTAGTCGGTTGGGCCGAGGCGTTTTCCCGATCACCTTTTGATAGGGTGTGATCACGCGAGGCCCGTCATCACATCATCCGAGCGCCGGGATTGCGCTCGCTTCGACCATGCTGCCGCCTTTGTCGACCCAAAACGGAAGATCGCTCCAGCGGGTTTCCGCGGCGTAGTAGCCCTCGCGCATCTTGAGATATTCGGCGAATGACTGCTGGCGCGAGGCATCCATGTCCTCCCTGGCCGTCGTCGTGAAATCATCCCGCAGCAGCCGCTCGGAGACTCGGGAGGCATCCTGCAAGGCGCTGTACATTCCTGATGCCGACAACGGATCGCGCGATTCAGCGACGTCGCCCAGAAGGCACCAATTCTTCCCTGCCGTTGGAGTCGCGAGGCCCGAATGAGCCGTGCCGGCAAACCACTTCACGTCCTCGTTCCGATCGCCGCTTACATCCGAGAAAAGCGTCGACAGACGGTCACAGCATGCGAGCGTCTGACGCAGCGAACCAACCGTGCGGCGGCACGGCGGTCCCATTCGAGCGTCGAAGAACACGTAGATCACGCTTGCGTCGCTGGGAACCGGTGTCACGTAGACCCACCCATTTTCGAAGCACTCAATGAAGGGCCGATTGTCTTTCGACACGCGAGGAATATGAACCGCCAGGAAGGCCAGCCGATCGTATCTCCTTCTGCGAAAATTCACCCTCGGATGAAACGACTGCCGGCCAGTCGCCAACAGCAGATAGCGCGCCTCGCAATGCCGCACGTCCTCTCCGTTGCCCAGCGTGATCCGCCACTGCTCATCAGAACAGGGTTCGATCGCTCGCGCGATCCAACCCATCCGCGTGTCGGCTCGGCAACCGACCGCAGCTTCGAGCAATTGTCCTTCAAAGCGCCGCCGATCCAGAGCCAGCGCGTATCCATTGGGATGGAAAATGAAGTCAGTTTCTTGTGAGATGGCGGATGCCCAGCCGTTCACGAAGCCATGAACAGGCAGGTGCGCTTCTTCCCATCTCTCCGGCAGCAGCGCCAGTCGATGAACGAACGACCTGACGCTGGGGTGAATGAACTCACCCGCCCTCGGACCTCGGGCTCTGGCCGCATCAACGAGCAGCACGCCCGCGCCGCCACGAGCCAGCAGCGCCGCAGCGGCCAAGCCGGCAGGCCCGCCGCCGACCACAGCGAAGTCAAACGTCGCCACCTCTAAACTTCGACAATCGTGCGATCGACCTCAAAGACTCCATCCTGGCCGGCAATGCGTCGCGACACGAAGCCCAGCTCCATCGCGCGCGCGACCAAGTCCCGGTGATCGGCAATTCCGCGATCCCACTCGATCTTGACCGTGGGAGCATCGGACCGCCGAACGTGGATGGGTCGCTGCGCGGGCCACCAGATCCTTTCAGGCCCCTGCCATTTGCACTCCCAAAAGTCGGCTTGCCACGGGCACGCCATGTTGCGCGTCAGGAAGCCGGCCGAGGGCGCAAATCCGCGTCCATCGTGCTCGAAAGGCTGGCGGGCAACACGGAATGGAGACCCGTACAGCTCCTTGTAGGTCGTGATGATGCCGGCTTCGATACCTGGAAAGAATCCACCGCCGGCACCTTGTGTCAGGCTTGCTTCATCGAGACCTTCCGGGTGGACCGCTATTGGCGGATCCTGCGCTGCGAAATCCTCGACGAAGGTCCCATTCTTCCACAAATCGAGCATTCTGATCTGGGTTCTCGTGAACGACAGGTTTGCGACAAGAGCCGGAACGTCATTCAACTTCTTTCGCGTCTTCGCGCGAAGGTCGACGCTGCTTTTCGACCCAAGTGCAGCCCAATCCCTCGGGAAGTCTTCCCAGAAGGAGAAATCGGATACCCAGCGATAATTGGAGACTGCTTGCAGAATCGGAAGGATGTGCCGCTTGAACGAGGGCTCCGCCGGCGCGGATAGCATACCGTTGGCAATCGCAGCGTGAAGCGCGACGTCATAAAGCGTCGTCACCGCGCGCGTATAGGGAGCGAAGTCGGGCGGCGCGACGATCACCCAGGCGTCGTTCACCTGAACAGGCGGGTTTCCCGCAATCGTTACAGTCGCGGATACGGGCCCGTCCGCAATGTCGTCGTACCAGAACTCGTTGTTAGCGAAGTTGTTCTGGCTTGGATTATTTTCGTCGCCGATGGGCTTGCCAGCGGGAACGCTCGCCGAGCGGCCGCGACCGCCGAGAACGATGAGCCGACCCTTGTGATCGGTGCGGAGTTCTCCGAGATAGACCTCCTCGTTCTTGAATCGTCCGGCCTGCGATGCGGTAACGGTTCGGTTCTCGCCGGCGATAGGAGGAAAGACCGGCCGGATCACGAGCTGGTCGGACGCGACGCCCGGGTTACGCTTGGTGTCGCTTTCGGGCGTATCTTCAGAAGCAAATCTTCCTGCATCGGCCTTCTGGTTGGCAAGCTCGACCCGCCACTCGATCGTTGCTTCGTCGGACGTGATCTCCCGGTGGTGAGTTATCGTCCCCGTTGCGTCGAGTTCTAGTTCGTAGATACGAAATCTCGCGCCCTGTCGCCGGACCTGCCCATTGGCGCGACACGTTGCAACGACGGAAACGCTGTCGTCAGCGGTCAATTCCAGCGGGCCGATTCCAGGAACTTCCGGACTGAGAAAAAAGGCGTCGGGATGGTTTCCCAGGCGGGCGATACCGATACCAGGGTAGATTCTGAGCTGCTTCGCCATGCAATTCTCCCTTAAATATCGGGATAGCGGTCCCGGTCCGTCGCCGCGATCTTGGCAATGACATCCGCATCGAATCCGAGCGCGACCAATGCGTCGATGGATTGTTTGGCACGGGTATGCAGCGCGCGATTTTCCCGCTCGAGCGCATCGAAGTCGTCAGACAATGAAACATTTCCAAGCTCGAATGTCGGGCCGGCGCAAAGTTCCTCGGCGTCTCCGCCGATCTTGCAGGGCTGATCGACGATCTCTGACGTGAGCTTTGGGATCGAATATTTCATCTCGTAGAAGGCCCAGGACACGAGCACCTGACGGCGCTCGTTCTCGCTTGCATCTTGGCGATTCCGACGCAAAGCCGCCGCAACTGAAACGAGCATGATCTGGTAGCGGTCGTTCAGGATCTGGCAGAGGGCACGCGCGATGGGGTGAGAAATTTCGGTCTGACCGTCGGCGGTCGACGTGCAGGGATTTTCTGGAACGGGAAAGAATTCGGATGGCTCAAGTTCACCATGGGTCTTCAGCGCGCGAAAGAAGATCCAGAAATGCGAATTCGCGCCACCGGACGCCAGACCTTCACCCTGAACGGCGATGCTGTAGATCGCACGTAGAGCCGTCGCCCGGGAATCCACTTCGGCGAACGCTCCTTCACCGCTGTAGTCCTGCCACCAGATTTCCCCCTTCTCTCCGTCCGCTCGCGCCCCCTTCTCCTCGCGTGATGCCTGTCTCGTACCAAATGTCGGCGCGCCGGGAAAATCAGTTACGTGCCATTGCGGCAGCGGACCGATGTCGCCGGTGTTGCTGACATCTGTCCAATCTCCCTCCGGGTTTGAGGTTTGCTGAAACAACCAGTAAATCCGTGCATACAGAATACCCACGCGATGAAATTTCGATTGCGGATCAATCCTGCTCTTGATGTCCAGGATCGCGGCGCGATCGGCTTCCTTGAGCGTTTCCAGAACGGGCATTTCTGCCAGGACAAATGCCTCGAGCGTTTCCTTCCCTCGAAGACTTTTCAACCCGAATGGAAAGGGATCCAGGTCCGGATTTGGAGAGATGTCGTAGCGTTCGAGATAGGGATCGGCTCCGAGAAGCAGCAGCAAATTCTGCACTGCAAGGAAGTGCGACATCTCCTGGATGGCGATGTTGATCAGGGTTTTTCGCGTTGCGGACGGCCGGACAGAGAATGCCGCATAGAGGTATTGGATCAGCAGCGCGTGCTCGATTTCGGCGGCGGCTTGCAGCAATTGCTTTGCTTCGTCTTGCGCCGAGACCGCCACAACGACTGGAACGTTTTCCGACATTGCCCGCCTCAGTGGCGAAGCCAGCCTTTCCCGACGGGATTTCGTTTCAAAGCCCAGTACCCACGGAATTGTTTCACTGAAGAAAGTACCGATGCGTCGGCTGGTAGGCCGTTCGCTGTCCGCGTGCCGAACCCATTTTACCGAGCGAAGCGATGACTTTCGGCCCACGTGACGTGTTCCAGAATGAATAACTAAAACGAGAATTGCACAATTGTTATCTCTTTGGTTGCGTGCGTCAAGGTTGTTTCAATGGAACAATGTTCCGTCGAGGTGGCAGCCATCCTCACTAACCGGCCAGCGATTTATCGCCTGCTTCCCAACCGAAACGCGAAATTGGCGTTTGTTGTCATTTTCGGAGGGATGCGCCTGCGCCGTGCGAGGGGCATCGGGCAAGTGGTTGTTGGCTCGGGTCGGCGCTCGCGTTATTGTGGCTGAGCCTCAATGAGAGGAGGTGTCATGCAGCGACGCGAATTTCTCGCACTGATCGGTGCCGCAGCGGCCTGGTCACCCCTTGCTCGCGCGCAGCAACCAAAGAAAGTCCCCCATATTGGCTTCTTGACCACCGGCTCGATCGAGCAAACCCGCACTTCGATGGCTGCCTTTCATCAAGGACTACGCGAACACGGTTATATCGACGGAGAGAATATCATCGTAGAGTTTCGAGCAGCCGATTCAAAGGTCGAACAACTCCCGGCCTTGGCGAGTGACCTCGTCCGTCTCAATCCTGCTCTCATAGTTGCACAGAATTCACTTGCTGCGCGGGCAGTGCAGCAAGCTACCAAATCGATTCCTGTTGTTGTGCCAGTTATGGGCGACCCAATCGAAGACGGACTCGTCGCCAGCATCGCCCGACCAGGAGGCAACATCACCGGACTAACCTTCATCGGCCCGCAGCTTGTTCCCAAGCGGCTTGCGCAATTGAAGGAAGCATTGCCCATGGCGTCCCGGATAGCAGCAATTTGGCACCCGGCTGCATACGGCAAGACTACAACTCAAGGCATGATCAGCGGTGCGGAGTCCGCATCAAAAGCCGTGGGCGTTCATTTGCAACTCATTGCCGTCCAAGATCCCGACGGGCTGGGCGAGGCGTTTTCCGCGCTTGCGGGCGCCCGTGCCGATGCAGTCTTCCTGTTTCCCAGCCCCATGTTCTTCATTGCACGCAAGCGCATCGCCGGCCTCGCCGCAGAACATCGGCTGCCGCTATTTGCCATTGGCAAGGAATTTGTTCAACTTGGTGCGCTCCTGTCCTACGGAGCGGATATCATCGACTTGAACCGGCTATCCACTAGTTACGTCGATAAAATCCTCAAGGGCGCCAAGCCCGGGGATTTACCGGTCGAGCAACCAACCAAGTATGAACTATTCGTCAACCTCAAGACTGCAAAGACACTCGGGATCGAACTACCTGCTACATTGCTGGCCCACGCGGACGGTGTGATAGAATGATTGATTGATGCAAGTCGATGCATTCATGCCCGCGAACGACCGGTCTTTTCGAGACCTCGTCCCGTTCCCGACAGAGGGGGCGCGATCAGCCGTCCGGCCCTCAAGGCGAAGGAGGTGGCCTGGGTCCCGTCAAAGGTCACCCCACATCCCGTCGGCACATTCCTGCACCCAGTCAAGCTCTAGGGCCCACGCGCCACCCGCTCGTGTGCCGTCGGGAGAGTGGTGGGCACGGCGCTTTGCGCCTTTGCCCACCTTACGAAAGCCGTGCTCGCGTCCGCTCCTCGAGGCACACCCTCACGGCATCTTCTTCTTCGCCTCGACGTACCGTGCAAAGCTGTCGAGGATCGCCTGCCAGCCGCCCTGCTGCTGCTCGACCGAGTGCGTGGTTTCGGCATCGAAGACGACGCGGACGACAACGCCGTTCGGGCCGGGTACGAACTCGACCTCGGCCTTCCGATCGCCGAACGCGTATTCGATCCGCTTGTGTTCGACGATTTTCGTGTAGGTGCCGGCGAAGTCAAAGCCCATGCTGCCGTCCTTGGCTTCCATGCGCGAGGAGAAGGCGCCGCCTTCCCGCAGGTCGACCGTCGCCCTGGTCGTATGCCAGTCGTCGGACGCGGCATTCCAGTTCACAATGTCGGCTGGCGTCGTATAGGCACGCCAGACCTGATCGATCGGGGCGGCGACGCTGGTTTCGACGGTGATCCTCATGGGTATTGCTCCAGTTCAATTCTTGTAGTCGAGGTGCGACATCACGTCCCCACGTGCCGAGCCGTTCGCGGCCCTTTTCGGGAATTGTAGACCAAGGACGATCGAACCCCGTCGGCACCGACATGGTCATCGCGAATATCTGGGATTCAAGACACCATCAGGTCGTCACTGCCCGAGCTGTTGAAGCACGGCGAACCACAACGCGAGCGGCTCTCTGAGCGCGCCGGACTCGAACGGCTTTTGGCGAACGGCCGTGTGCACCATGACAAGCTTGGACGCGGGATCGACCAGGATGACCTGACCGCGGATGCCGAGCAGGGCAAATCGACGCTGCTCGCCGGGGAGGAGCCACACCTGATAGCCGTAGCCGAAATAGGGCGTGGCCACGCGCGGGACGAGGTGGCCATCGGCCGGCCGCACGGTCGTGGCATCCAGCAGCCATTGCCGAGGGACCAGCTGCCGGCCTTCCCAGGCGCCGTCATGGGCCAGCAACCGGGCGAGGCGCGCATAGTCGCGCAAGATTGCGTTGAAGCAGCAAAAGGCGATCTCCTGCCCGCTGCCGTCGATCACCCAGGAGGCGTCCGCCTCGGTGCCGATGGGGTCCCAGATCCGGTCGTGAAGATAGTCGGCAACCGCCGTGCCGGTGGCGGCGCGCAGGACCAGCCCGAGTATCTCCGTTTCAACGCTGGCATAGTGGAATCGGGAGCCGGGCGGCGCGGTCCGGGTGTTGAACTGCGCGACGACGGCGGCGGGGTCCTTTGGCTCACCAGAGAACAGCGCTCGCCCAAGCCGGGCGATGTCGTCGTTCCCATCATAGACTTCCGAGAATTCGACGCCCGAAGACATGTTCAACAAGGCGCGGATGGATGTGTTGCCATATTCCGTGCCTGCAAGGCCGCCGACGTAGCTCGAGACCAAGTCGTCGATCGACTTGATCCGTCCCTCCGAGACCGCGATCCCGATTAGCATGGCCACCAGCGTCTTCGCCATGGACTGCGAGACAAAGCGGTGATGGTCGGTCCGCGCATATTGATAGCGCTCGTAGAGGATGGTGTCGTCCCGGGCGATCAGGAGTCCCGTCACCGGGTTGCGCTTGAGGTAGTCCGCGATGCTCAGCTTTTCGGTACCAAAACTGTAGGTGACCTGCGGCTCCGGCGCGCGCTTGAATTGCCAGGGCGCCGTCGCGCGACCGACCCGGCGCGAGGGATAGATCTCGCCGAAATGGCTGTAGCTCCCGACGAGCCTGTCGAGCTGAGGGGGCGCGCCCCGCTTGCCAACCGGGTAGCCCTCGGCCGCGCCGTAGAGTTCGGCATCGGGGCCGCTATCCGAAAAGACCGGCCCCGGCTCGCCGCGGAGGTCCTGTGCGCAGGCCAGAGGCGCCCAGAGCGCGGAGACGAAAATGACGGGCAAGAACAACTGGCGGCACACGCGTAGCCTGCACAAGGCTCCCCATTTCATGGCGCTTGCTTCCTCGCACGCTCGTGTCTGCGTGCGCTTGCGAGAACGACACCGAGCGGCATGCTACCACTCCAGGCCGACGGCGTCAGCAAGCGCTGACCCATGCTTGCAATTTGAGGTAGATCACGCCCGAGCGATTTCGGCTCGCCCTATCGATCCGACGAGCGGCGACCGACAGCCCGTTGACGAGGCCGCGCTCCCAACGCTAAATGACCACGTCGGAAAAGGCAGACTTGGTCTGGTGAGCCCAAGTCCTTTCGGTAACGAAAGCTCTGGTCTTTGGCCTCGTGCCCGGGATCCCCACGACGAACAACGGTCGCCGTTCAGGCGGCTCATGGTTCGTCCGTGAGGTCCTAAAGGTTCGGGAAACGCTCCGGTCGAACAGCGACAGTCGAAGATCGACAACGGAGCATTTATGCAAAGTCCCGACACCGCTCTTTATGACGTCATCATCGCCGGCGCCGGTCCCGTCGGCTTGTTCCTGGCCTGCGAGCTGCGGCTTGCGGGCTCTTCGGTGCTGGTGCTGGAAAAAGCGCCGGAGCCGCATTCACCGCTGAAGGGCTTGCCGTTCGGGCTGCGCGGACTTTCGGTGCCGACCATCGAGAGCCTGGATCGCCGCGACCTGCTGAACGAGCTCACGCGCCGGGCGGTCGGCCGCGACACGCCGGCTGCCGCGCACTGGATGCAGCAGCAGCGCCGCCCAGGCGGTCATTTCGCCGGAATCCAGTTCTTCCACGATCAGATCGACAGCACGCGATGGCCCTATCGCCTGCCCGGTCCCATCGGCAGCATCGCGGCCGATATGGCAAGCATCGAGGCTGTCCTCGCGATCCGCGCGGAGACGCTGGGCGTCGAGATCCGGCGCGGGTGTGGCGTCCAGTCTCTCCCGCAATCAGACGACAGCGTCACCGTTGAAACAGCCGACGGAATGGCCCGGGGCCGCTGGCTGGTCGGCTGCGACGGCGGACGCAGCACCGTGCGAAAGGCGGCGGGCATCGGCTTTGTCGGCACCGATCCGGAATTCACCGGCTATTCCGTGCAGGCCGAACTCGCCGATCCGGCCGCGCTTGAGCCCGGTCGCCATTACACGGCGTCGGGCATGTACACCTATGCGGCGCCCGGCACGATCGCGATGGTCGATTTCGATGGCGGCATGGCTCATCGCACCGAGCCGAAACGCGACCAGATCGAGGTCGTGCTGCGCAAGGTCTCGGGCCTGGATGTGACCTTGACGAGCCTTCTGCTCGCCACCACCTGGACCGACCGCGCCTGTCAGGCGACCGGCTATCGCAAGGGCCGTGTGTTGCTGGCGGGTGATGCCGCGCATATCCATTCACCGCTGGGAGGCCAGGGCCTCAACCTCGGCCTTGGTGACGCGATGAACCTCGGCTGGAAGCTCGCGGCGACCATTCGCGGCGACGCGCCGGCCGACCTGCTCGACACTTTTTCGGCTGAGCGGCATCCTGTGGGAGCACAGATCCTCGACTGGTCGCGCGCCCAAGTCGCGCTCATGCGTCCCAGCAGGAGCTCGCGCGCGCTCGAGGCGATCATCCGCGATCTCATCGACACGCGCGACGGCGCGACCTATTTCGCCGAACGCGTGTGGGGCATCTCTCTCCGCTACGATCTCGGCGATACACATCCGCTTGTCGGCCGCAGCGTGCCGGAGTTCACGTTCGCCGATGGCACACGTCCCGCCGAGTTGCTCCGGACCGGACAAGGCCTGTTGCTGGACTTCGACGTCCGGCCATCGCTCAAGGCGCTTGCACGCCGCTGGACCGGCCGGATCAACTATGTCGCAGGCGACGCCGGGAATCGATTCGGTGTGACCGCCTTGCTCGTACGGCCGGACGGCATCGTGGCGTGGGTCAGCGAGCAGGCGCCTCACCTCGATGACGCAGCTCGAGCCGCGATGCGATGGTTCGGTGCACCTGAAGCGAGCGATTGTCGTTGATTCCATCCGTTGCGAGGATGAGTCTGGCGGACCTTCGCCTCGACGAGCGAACAACGCATGGCACCCAGCCTTGCCCTCCGCCACCCAATGGGTCACCATCCCTCCCGCGCACCGTCAACAACACCAAAAGCGCTGAGGAAACGCATGAGCAAGGCATCACGCTTCGACTATGGCTGGGTCGTTGTCGCCGCGGGTGCGCTGATGACTTGCGTCGGGTTCGGCACGATGCTGTCGCTGGCGGTGTTCTTGCAGCCGATCTCGGAGGCGATGGGCTGGTCGCGCGCCGGCGTGTCGGCGGCGGCGACGCTGGATTTCCTCTGCATGGGATTTGCCGCATTCCTATGGGGCGCGCTGTCGGACCGGTTCGGCACCCGCATCGTGGTGCTTTCGGGCAGCCTGCTGCTGGGGCTCGGCCTCGTCACCGCGAGCCAGGCCACACATCTGTGGCAATTCCAGCTGAGCTTCGGCGTCCTGATCGGCGTTGCCGCCGGCAGCTTCTACGCGCCGATGATGGCGCTCGCGAGCGCCTGGATCGAGAAGAACCGCAGCCTTGCGGTGGCGCTGGTCTCCGCCGGCATGGGCGTGTCGCCGGTGACGATCGCACCGGCCGCGAGCTGGCTGATCACGGCCTATGACTGGCGGACCGCGATGCTGGTGATCGGCTGTGCTGCCTGGGCGCTCTTGATCCCCGCCTGCTTCCTGGTGCGTCCGGCTCCGGCAGCGGCAGGCAACACGAATGCGGACGCCGCTCCTGACGTGGAGCTGAGCGCGGCGCAGGCGCTGCGCACGCCGCAATTCATCGCGCTCGCGGCGGCACATTTCGCCTGCTGCGCCGCGCATTCCGGCCCGATCTTCCACATGGTGTCCTATGCGATGGTCTGCGGCATCGCTCCGCTCACGGCGGTGACAGTCTACAGCGTGGCCGGCGTCTCCGGCCTCGGCGGGCGCCTGCTGCTGGGCGCGGCTGCCGATCGCATCGGTGCAAAGCCCGTGCTGGTCGGCGGCCTGCTGGTGCAGGCGATGTGCATCGCGGCCTATCTGGCGGTGGGGCAGCTCGGCGAATTCTACGCGCTCTCGGTGGTGTTCGGCCTCGCCTATGGCGGGGTGATGCCGCTCTATGCGGTGCTGGTCCGCGAATTCTTCGGCGCGCGCATCATGGGCACGGTGTTCGGCGCGGTGTCGGCCTTCGCCAGCCTCGGCATGGCGCTCGGTCCCTGGGCCGGCGGGCTCGTGTTCGACAACTTCCAGCGCTACACATGGCTGCACGCCGGCTCGTTCGCGATCGGACTCGCCGCCGTCGCGGTGGCGCTGAGTTTCCCGACTAGGCGCCGGCCGTCGCTCGATCTCGGCCGCGGTGCGGCCGTCACACCAGGGGCTTTCCGCGGCTAGAGCCAGGGCTCCAGCTGCAAATCGGTCTCCAAGGGAACGTTCGCGCCAGAGGCTGCTTCGGTGTTTTCGACGGGTTTGCCGTTGCGGT
>NZ_JACEGD010000032.1 GCF_016031635.1 Bradyrhizobium diversitatis | reverse complement strand
TGCGCTGCGTCCGGGGCACGAGAGAGCGTGCCCATGGACCGCGAATTCCTGATCGACCTGTTCGCCGATTTCGGCCCCGTCACCATCCGCAAGATGTTCTCGGGCTACGGCATCTCCGCCGACGGCGTCAATTTCGCGCTGTCCCTGCGCGCCGGCCTGTTCTTCCGCGCCGACGAGACGACCGTTCCGGACTTCGAGGCCGAAGGCTCAAAGCCGTTCCAGTATTCGACCCGCGCCAAGACCGTGGTGGTCAATTCCTACTGGGAGTTGCCAGCACGCCTGTTCGATGATTCCGCAGAGCTTGCACAATGGGCGAGGGCGGCCCTCGCCGCGGCGCAACGCGCCAAGGTGAAGAAGCGGCCGAAGGCGAAGAAGGCGGCGAAAAAGGCGGCGGCGAAGAAGCCCGCTGCCAAGAAGCGTTCGGCCAAGAAAGCAACTAAGAGAACGGTGCGGTAGGGCGGGCAAGGCGACTCGTCTGCCGAAGCTCGCAGCGCGAACGCGGAAGCGTGCCCACCATTTAGGATAAAGGTGTTGGTGAGATGGTGGGCACGGTGCGTTGCGCCTTTGCCCGCCCGGCGCCTGAAGATCAATCCGCGGCCTTGGTCAGGCCGACCCTCATGTCCTTGGCCGTGAAGACGCAAGTGCCGTCGGCAAGCACCCGACCGTCGGCAATTCCGAGCACCAGCTTGCCCCGCCGGACCATGCGCATCGCGACCTCGTAACGTACCCGTTTCGTGTCGGGCGCAATGGTCCCGGTGCACTCCACGTCGCCGACGCCGATGGCGCGGCCCTTGCCCGGTGAGCCCGACCAGCCGAGCCAGTAGCCGATCATCTGCCACATGGCGTCGAGGCCCAAGGAGGCCGGCATCATCGGGGCGCCGCGGAAATGGCAATCGAAGAACCAGTGGCTTGGTGTGACGTCCAACTCGCCGGCGATATGGCCCTTGCCGTACGCGCCACCGTCCATGCTGATCTCGGTGATGCGGTCCATCATCAGCATCGGTGGTGCCGGCAATTGCGCATTGCCTGGGCCGAAATAGCCGCCTTCGCTCGATCTCAGCAGCTCGTCCTGGGTGTAGGACGGTTGCGGCGTATGGAAATCGTGGGGGTTGGGCAAGACGACAAGTCCTCGCAATCGGGCGCCGTAAGGCGGCGAGGAAAATGTTGTTCGTCAGGTGAGAAAGTCAAGCGCGCGCGGTCGGGCGCACGCTTCCGTCACGCCACGCGGCTGGGTGTCTCGGCCGCGTATTCCGGATCGGCTTCGCAGATCACGCGGTTGCGGCCATTGCGCTTGGCGGCGTAGAGGCAGGCATCCGCACGCTCGATCAGCGCGTCGGTGTCGTCGCCCTCCCTCAGCATGGAGACGCCGACGGAGATGGTGACGCGGCCGAGGATCTCGCCGGTCGACTTCTTCTTCAATTCCTTCGCCATCACGGCGCGACGGATGTGGTCGGCCACGGTGAGAGCCTGGCGCAGCGCGGTGTTCGGCAGCACGACCGCGAATTCCTCGCCGCCATAGCGTGCGGTGATATCCTGGCCCTTGATGGTCTGCTTCATCGAAAGGCCGACGAGCCGCAGCACCTGGTCGCCGGTGAGATGGCCGTAGGAATCGTTGAACGACTTGAAGTGATCGATGTCGAACAGCAGCAGCGAGAGCGGCTCGCCCGAGGCGAGCGCGTTCTGCACGGCCATGCCGATCATGCGGTCGAAATATTTGCGGTTGCCGAGGCCGGTGAGGGGATCGGTCAGGCTCTCGGCGCGAATCGCTTCCAGGCTTTGCTGGAGATTGCTGATCTCGTTCTTCGACAGCGTGAGCCGGTCTTCCAGCGCCTTGTTGGTCTCGCGCATCTCGCTGGTCGAGCGCAACAGGGCCTCGACGATCGTCTTGAGCTGGTCGCGGCTCTTGGCCGACGACAGTTTCTCGGTCGCGCCCGACAGGCTGGCGTCGTAGGCGCTGGTCATGCCGAGCGCGTCGCCCAGGACCTTCATCACGTCGTCGATCTCGCCGATGACGCGCGCGCCGACCTTGTCGATGCGGTCGGTGGTCTTGATGTGGGAGAGATAGGTCTCGTAGATCTGCTCGAGATCGGCTTCGGTCAGCTTGCCGCTGCGCGCCAGCGTCTCGTTGATGATCTTGTTGAGCGGCGCGTTGTAGCCGGTGGCGTAGACGTACCAGATCTCGTAGTTGCGGGGAATTGCCGTCTGCCGAAGCGATCGGATCTGACCGAGCGCCACCTCGGCGAACGCCATCGTGCGTTCGTGTTCATCGAGCACCTTGATCACGGAACATACCCCACAGCGGCCGGCGCGCCCCCGACCGCAGCAATGCTTAAATTATGTTCGTAGGCTAACGGACGATCGTGAACGCCCCGTAAATATACGTTCACGAAGGTGTCTAATAAGGTGTGCCGCGGGTTTGCTCAACCGGAATCTGGAGCGCGTTGCGCTTCAGGCGCCGGCGGGCGAGCGTACCGGCCGCAGCAGAAACGCCGGCAGATGCGAGTGATCGCCCGGCTCGGTGTCGACTTCGCGCTGGCGGCGCGGCTCGGGACGGCCGATCGAGGGGACATGCGAGATGTTGGCCTGCTGGCGCGCCTCGTGACGCGGCTCCGCCCGACGCTTGTCGTCGGACCGATGCCGTGACTCGGCGGGCTGTCGCGGCTCCGAAGGAGGCCTCGATTCGGCAGCATGCCTTGCCTCGCCTCGCGCGTCGCGCGGCTCGTGGCTGCGCTCACGGTCGCGGCCGCGTTGCGGCTTGCCGCGGCCGCCGCGTGAACGTTCACGGCCGCGCTGCTCGCGCGGACGCTCGCTCGCATCGGATGCCTCGGCCGAGACTTCGTAATCGCCTTCGGCGCGCGGAATGCTCTGGCCGATCAGCTTTTCGATCGCCACCATCGACTTCTGGTCGAGTGGTGTCACGATCGAGATCGCGGTGCCGGTGCGGCCGGCGCGGCCGGTGCGGCCGATACGATGAACGTAGTCGTCGGCGTGATGGGGAACGTCGAAATTGAAGACGTGGCTGACTTCGGGAATATCGAGGCCGCGGGCGGCGACGTCGGAGGCGACGAGCAGCGGCAGCTCACCCTTTCGGAACTGTTCGAGTGCGGCCGTGCGGGCCGACTGGTCCATGTCGCCGTGCAGTGCGCCGACGCTGAAGCCGTGCTTCTGAAGCGACTTGTGAACGATGGCGACCTCGCGCTTGCGATTGCAGAAGATGATCGCGTTCTTGAGGTCCTTGGCCTCGCGAAGCAGGCGGCGAAGCAGCTCGCGCTTCTCGTGCGCCTCGCGTCCGGCAGGCACCTGGGCTTGCGTGACGGTGACGGCGGTGGTGGCTGGCCTGGAGACCTCGATCTTCTGCGGATTGTGCAGGAAGGCTTCGGTGATGCGCCGGATTTCCGGCGGCATGGTCGCGGTGAAGAACAGGGTCTGCCGCGTGAACGGGACCAGCTTGCAGACGCGCTCGATGTCGGGGATGAAGCCCATGTCCAGCATGCGGTCGGCCTCGTCGATGACGAGCAGCTCGACGCCGGTGAGCAGCAGGCCGCCGCGCTCGGTGTGGTCGAGCAGGCGGCCGGGGGTTGCGATCAGCACGTCGACGCCGCGCATCAGCTTGGCATCCTGATCGCCGAAGGAGACGCCGCCGATCAGGAGGGCGACGTTGAGTTTCTGGCCGGCGCCGTAGCGGTCGAAGTTTTCCTTCACCTGGGCCGCAAGCTCGCGGGTCGGCTCGAGGATCAGGGTGCGCGGCATGCGCGCCCGGGCTCTGCCCTTCTCGAGGATGGTGAGCATCGGCAGCACGAAGGCCGCGGTCTTGCCGGTGCCGGTCTGGGCGATGCCGAGCACATCCTTGCGTGCGAGGACGTGAGGGATCGCCTGTTCCTGGATGGGGGTGGGATTGGTGTAACCGGTGGCCGCCACTGCGGCGAGGACTTTTTCGGATAGTCCGAGATTTGAAAAGGACATTGAGCCTCTGGTCGAAACCGCCGTTCGGAATCGAGGGTAATTAAGGCTGTCGCGTTCCACCCCGAAACGGCGCGCTCTCGAAGAAGCTGGGGGTGCTGACTCACGCGAACAAAGCGCAAGGCTCAGGAATCGCTCGTCGATCTGAGCCGCGTCGCACTGGAACATAGGGGGGAATTGGCCAAAGTCAATGGAGCAGGCGCGGGAAGGCCCTAAAAAACCTGAGGTTTTTGCCCAAATCGAGGGCGCTGCTGGGATTTTCCGCTCTGCCCGCGGTCCGGCGGCAATCGCCAAACGACCCGTCTAAAGGTCATCCGCGCCCCTGGCCCGGAAGTCGCCGGGCGCCATGCCATAGGCGGCGTTGAAGACCCGGTAATAGGTCGCCAGGCTCTCGAAGCCGCAGGAAGCCGCGATGTCGGCGATCAGCCGCTCCGGCGCCTCGCGCATCAGGCGGCGGCTCTGTTTCAGGCGCTCGTCGGTCAAGGTCTGCGAGAAGCTCTTCTCGGCTGTCTCGAACAGCATATGCAGGTGACGCACGGACACGCCGAGCAGGTCGGCCACCATGGCCGGCGCCAGGTTTGGGTTTTGCAGGTGGCGTGCGATCAGGCGCCGGGCCTGCGACAGGCGGGCCGTTCGCAGCGCGGCCTGGCCGCGCCGGCTGCCGGGCCGCACGATGCCGCGCTCGATCAGCGCCAGATGGGCCAAAGCTTGAACCAGGGAAGTCTGGACGAGAGGGGGCGCATCCGCGGCGGCAGCATCATCCGCGGCGGCCTCGCCGAGATCGGCGAAGCAGGCAGCGAGCAGGGGCGCCAGGGTCGAATCGTTGAACGTCCGGGGCGCAAGCTCGCGCATGCGCTTGTCCTGCGTCGGGATGCTGCTCACGGGAATCTTTAGGATCCGCAGGTGGAAGCCCGCGGCGCCCTGCGGCGCGGTGCGGTAAGGCAGGTCGGTATGGCTGGTGGCGAAGCTGCCGTTGGCGATCGAAAAGTCGCTTGTGCGCATGCCGCCGAACCAGCCGCCGCTGCCGAGCTGCTGGTAGACGCAGATTGCGTCACCCGGGGCATTGGCGATGTCGGACGCGCTGCGCTCGACCGCGTAGGGCGAGGCCTTCAGCTCGACGAGGCCAGCCCCGCCAAGCTGGCGCAGCGAGAACTCGCCGAAGAAGTTCGTTCGCCGCTCGCGTTCGAGCTCGGCGGTAACGCCGAACAATCCCTTGGCGCGCACCTCGCGCCAATACTCGAAACGGTCGTGTGGCTCCACCTCGTCCGTACACCAGTGAAACACGGCTGCCCCTCGTTTCCGGCGAAATCGTTCAAGAAGAAGCAGATTCCAACGCAATCTGCCATAGCCAGATCGAGGAATCGGGGGGCAGGCCCCTTGAACCGTCGTTGCCTCTGGGCCGACTATCACACAGCGGCAGGGGATCCCGTGAACTGCTGTTCGAAGGAACCGGCGTAGGGCCGTTCTGCAGGGAAAATTTTGCGATGACGCGTCGGCTTTTCGGAATTCTGGCGGCCCTTGGTCTTGCGGCGAGCCTGAGTGGCTTCGCAGCGCCTGCCCATGCCGAGAAGCGCGTCGCGCTCGTCGTCGGCAACAATGATTACAGGAACGTCCCGAAGCTGCTCAAGGCCGTCAATGACGCCCGCACCATGGGCGACACGCTGAAGCAGCTCGGCTTCTCGGTGATGGTCGCCGAGAACCAGAGCCGGCAGCAATTCTCGGAGACGCTGCTCGCCTTCGACAAGGCAATCGAGCCCGGCGACACCGCGTTCTTCTTCTACGCCGGCCATGGTTTCGAGATCGCCGGCCAGAACTACCTGCTGCCGACCGACGTGCCGGCGGCGACGGAAGGTCAGGAAGAGCTGGTGCGCGACGCCTCGATCCTGGCCGACCGCATCGTCGAGCGCCTTCAGAACAAGAAGGCGCGGACCTCGATCCTGGTGTTCGACGCCTGCCGCAACAACCCGTTCGAGCGCAAGGGCACCCGCGCGGTCGCCGGTGGCGGCGGGCTCGCGCCGATGACGCAGCTGCCCGAGGGCGTGTTCTCGGTGTTCTCGGCAGGACCTCGTCAGACCGCGCTCGATCGCCTGTCCAACGACGACGCCAATCCCAATTCGGTGTTCACGCGCACCTTCGCCAAGGAGCTGCTCAAGCCCGGCGAGAACCTGGTGCAGGTGGCGCAACGCACGCGCCGTGCCGTCAGCGAGATGGCCGACACGGTCAAGCACAGGCAGGTGCCGGTCTATTTCGATCAGATGGTCGACGACGTCTTCCTCAGCGGCATGGCGAAGGATGCGGCCGCGCGCCCGGCCGATCCACCGCCGCAGAAGCTTGCGGCACTGCCGCCGGTGTCGGTGCCACAGATGCCGAAGGAGGAGACCATCAACGCGCCGATCGCGAGCTTCTCGCGGCACAATGGCGGCTGGAGCGTTACGTTCTCCTTCGCCGATCCGACACTCGGCATTTCCTGGCGCATGGCCGGCAAGAGCGATTTCCGCGAGACCGGATTCATCGACACGCTCGATCCGCGCACGCGCAAGCGGATGCCGAACCCGTCGATCGAGCTGCCGCCTGATGCGCAGGCCGGCACCATCGAGGTTCGCTATGTCGATCAGTCCGGCGAGATGCAGGGACCGTTCCCGATCAGGTTCGATCCCGAGGCCGCGCTGATCCGCGACCAGCGCAAGATCCTCGACATGACCTCGACGAGCTGGCTGTCGTTCCGCGAGTTCAACGGGCTGCTGGTCTACTACACGCATCTCGTCTCCTACCGCTGCGCCATCCGCGAGGTGCGCATCGGCATCGACACCGCCGTGCCGAACCAGGTGCTGAAGATGCCGCCTTGCGACATGCGCGATCCCAGCGCGGTCACCGCCGGCATGCCGCTCTACATGAAGCTCGCGCCAAGCACGCAGTCCGTCTCGGTGGAGCTGACCTATCGCGACGGCAGCGTCTCGGAGATCAAGAGTTTTCGTAGCGCGAACCGCAGCAATCATTGATGCGCTGTTCGGCCTGACGCGATCGGCCTACGAAGTGGACGAACTTAAATCGGACAGGTCGAGGTGGAAGTGCTAGAGCCGGGGATGGCAAAGTTCATCATCGTCGCGGTCGTTACGACGCTTCCGGTTTTGGCCCAAACGACTCCCGTCCCCACAGCGCCGCCACTCACCGACCGTGAACGTGTCCAGGCGGACCGCGCGAAGGCCGCCGAGGATGAGAAGGTAGCTCCGATCACGCGACCCTGGGATCGCGACGCCGACGGCAAGCGCCCATGGGAACGGAAGTCGTCGAAGCCCTGAGGCAAGCGCACGTCGATCTCCGCGGAAGGAACAACTCCTTGGGCACCTGGATTGTCTGTCAAACCAGGGAGACGATCCATGATCCGCAAATCCATCTTCGTAATCACTGCTTGTGCTGCGCTGTCGACGGCCGCCTTTGCGCAAGGGGGAGGTGGTGGCGGAGGCGCTGGTGCGGGTGGCGGTGCCGGCGCGGGTACCGGTGGCGCCAGCGCGGGATCCGCGGCCAGCTCAGGCGCCGGAATGGGCACGTCATCCAGCAGCGCCAACTCGGGGCCATCGGCTCCCTCGGGAATGGGGACGCACGGCACCACGACCGGAGCGAACATCAATACCAACAACAGCCTGAACAATCCGAACGCTCAGCCCCCGACCGCGGCCGGCAAGACGCCCGCGGCGGCGCAAGCCGAGCGAAACGCGGGTGTCGGTCATGCGCCCAATGGGCTGCCGATCGGCAGTCCGGGCACCGGGACCAGCAATGAGGACCAGAAATAGTCATCCCGCTTTCAGGCAAAGGCCCGCGCACTGCGGGCCTTTTTGTCGGGGGCTTGGTGCTGCTGCGAACCAGTCGCGGCGGCTATGGCCGCAAATTGAAACTGCGTTCGGCCTGAATCGCGCTAGTATCGTCAGGGATATGTTGATCGATACTCACATCGCGGATCGCAGCGGCAATGACATCTGACAAACAGCCAAACCGCACCATGAAGGTCCGCTGCTGCGTCGTCGGCGGCGGGCCGGCCGGCATGATGCTCGGCTATCTGCTCGGGCGGTCCGGCATTGACGTGATCGTGCTGGAGAAGCATGCGGATTTCTTCCGCGACTTCCGCGGCGACACCGTGCATCCCTCGACGCTTCAGGTGATGGACGAGCTCGGCCTGATCGACGGCTTCCTGAAGCTGCCGCATCAGCGCTTGCAGAAGATGGACGGCTTGTTCGGCGGCACGCCGGTGCGCATCGCCGATCTCAGCCGGCTCCATACCAAATACCCCTTCATCGCCTTCATGCCGCAATGGGACTTCCTGAACTTCCTGCGCGAGGCCGGGCGGCGCTTTGCCTCGCTCGAGGTGATGATGAGCACGGAGGCGGTCGATCTGATCCGCCGCGGCGAGACCGTTGCCGGCGTGCGGGCGAAAACGCCTGACGGCATCATCGACATCGAGGCCGATCTCACCATTGCCTGCGACGGCCGGCATTCGACGGTGCGCGAGCGCGCCGGCCTCGAGGTCGAGGAGATCGGCGCGCCGATGGACGTGCTCTGGTTCCGCGCCGGCCGCAGACCCGACGAGACCGAGAACGTGTTCGCGCGGGTCGAGCCCGGCAAGATGATGATCACCTTCGACCGCGGCGACTATTGGCAATGCGCCTATGTCATCGCCAAGGGACAATACGAAGCGGTGAAGGCGAGGGGATTGCAGGCGTTGCTCGACGACGTCGTGCGCATGGCGCCGATCCTTCGATCCGGCATCACTGATGTGAAGAGCTTTGACGAGATCAAGCTGCTCACGGTCGCGATCAACCGCCTCAAGCGCTGGACGCAGCCGGGCCTGCTGTGCATCGGCGACGCCGCGCATGCGATGTCGCCGGTCGGCGGCGTCGGCGTCAATCTCGCCGTGCAGGACGCGGTCGCGACCGCCAATCTGCTGGCGGACAAGCTTCAACTCGGCTGCCCGAGCGAGGACGAGCTCGATGCTATCAGGCGCCGACGCGAATTTCCGGTGAAGATGACGCAACGCATGCAGGTGATCGTGCAGAACAACATCATCAGCGGCGCCTTGCAGGGCGGCGATCGGCCGCTCAAAGTCCCTCTGGTCGTGCGCCTCGTCACCGCGCTGCCGTGGCTTCAGGGCATTCCGGCGCGCCTGCTTGCGCTCGGCGTGCGACCGGAGCACGTGCATTCGAGGGCCGCGCCGGCACCGTAACGCAGGAGCCGCCAGGGATAATGCCGCGTTAAATCGCGCGCCAAGCGTTGCGCGCGAGCAACAGCGCCAATGGATTCAGGGCGCGCTGCGTGCCAATCCGGCGTCTTAACTTTCTTGATTCAAATTTGAGTAAGACCTGCGTGTGACCGTGCGCCCATCAAAGGACACGGGGTATACCATGCGTAATAAATTGATTGCCGCCTTCGCCTGCACGACGGCTCTGGTTTCGACCGGCGCGGCCTCCGCCGCCGATCTCGGTGCGCGCTACACGAAGGCGCCCGCCTATGTCGAGCCGCTGTTCAACTGGACCGGCTTCTATGTCGGCGGTCATATCGGTGGCGCCTGGACCAACGAGCAGTTCACCAATAATGGGACCGGCGCGCCGTTCGGCGATCTTTCGCCGGGCGACAGCTTCCGTCAGCGCAACTCCGGTATCATGGGCGGCGCCCAGATCGGCTACAACTGGCAGGCCAACAACTACGTGTTCGGCATTGAGGGCACGATCTCCGGCCTCGACAACAAGGGTACGGTCGTCAACAACGTGTTTGGCGCCGCGGACGACGTGTTCTCCTGGCGCGCCAACGTGCTCGCGACCGTCGTCGGTCGCGCCGGCTTCGCCGTGCAGAACAACCTGTTCTACTTCAAGGGCGGCTATGCCGGCGTGAACAACCGTCTCTCGGTGACCGACACCACCGGTGTGGCGACGGGGTCGGGCGAACAGACCCACTGGGCCAACGGCTGGACCGTCGGCGCCGGCTGGGAATACGGCGTCACCCGCAACTGGATCGTCGGCCTCGAATACAACTATGCGGCCTTCGGCAGCCAGACCTATCAGCTCGGCGGCACCTCGGGTAACTACACCTTCGATGCCAAGCCGCGCGACATCCAATGGGCCGTCGTGCGCGCGAGCTACAAGTTCGACGCACCGACCATTGGCCGCTACTGAGCACGTCGACGCAACGCGACCAACGATCAAGAAAAGCACTGCAAATTTCAAAAGCCCCGGCCTGGTCCGGGGCTTCTTTTTTGTGTCGTTTGATTGCGGGCAGGCGCGGCCTCAGGCCATCACCGAGAAGCCTCCGTCGACGGGGATCGCTGTACCCGTGACGAAGTTCGAGGCGGGCGAGGCGAGGAACACGGCGATGCCGGCGAAGTCGTCGATGTCGCCCCAGCGCCCCGCAGGCGTGCGCGCCAGCACGCGCTCGTGCAGCCCTGACACCTGCCGCCGCGCGCCGCGGGTGAGGTCAGTGTCGATCCAGCCCGGCAGGATGGCGTTGACCTGGATGTTGTCGGGCGCCCAGGCATTGGCGCAGGCGCGGGTGTACTGCACGATGCCGCCCTTGCTCGCGGCATAGGCCGTCGCGAAGCTCGCGCCGAAGATCGACATCATCGAACCGATATTGATCACCTTGCCGTTGCCGGACGCCTTCAGCGCCGGATAGGCCAGCTTCGAGCACACGAAGGCGCTGGTGAGGTTGGTGTCGATCACCTTGTTCCACTCGTCGAGCTCGAGCTCGTGCGGCGGCTTGCGGATGCTCATGCCGGCATTGTTGACGAGGACGTCGATGCGGCCGAGTTCCCCGACGACGCGCTCGATCATCGCAGCGACCGCCGCCTTGTCGGTCACGTCGGTGGCGATGGCGATCGCCTTCACGCCGCGCTGCCTGAGATCGGCGACGGCTGCGGCGGACTTGGTCTCGTTGCGTCCGACCACGGCGATATCGGCGCCGGCGTCGGCAAGGCCACGCGCCATGCCGAGGCCGATGCCACCATTGCCTCCCGTGACGATCGCGACCTTGCCGCGAAGATCGAACCGGCTGGATGTCATGCTTTCATTCCCTGGTTTATCTTATTGATGACTCTGCCAGATCAGCACCAGCCCGAAGCCGGCCATGGCAGCGCCATAGCCGGCCCATTGCAGCTGGTTGACCATGAAGCTCGATCGCGGCCACGGAACGGCGCCCGTGCCCTGTCCGATCCAGAGCAGCCCGACGGCAGTCGCAAGCAGGCCTGCGACCAGCAGAAATCTGCGCATGGATTCCTCCCATCGGTCCGCTCCTGTCAGCGGTGCGACGATGAGGATCGCCGCGCCGCGAAAGCTTGAGCGCACACTAACCGTAGCTTCGGTGTGGATACAATGGCAGCACCGGCGCAAGCTGCCGGTGGGGAGGAAGCGTGTCCCTGGAAGGGCAATTCGCGGCTGGGCGATCGGCCGTGCCGATAGTCGGCGAGCGGAGCCCGGTTCGCCGTACAGGTCATTGCAAGCGAGCGTCGGTCACCCGGACCAAAACGAAAAAGCCCCGGCGATGCCGGGGCTTTGACGTTTGATCGTGAGATCGGATCAGTACTTCGCGACGACCGGACCGGTCCAGTTGAAGCGATAGACCAGCGAGGTCGAGATCGTCTGGTTCCAGCTGTTGGCTCGGATGCTGTTCACGCCGGTCGGCAGGCCCGTGGCATCGGAGATCTGATCCTGAGTCTTGGTATCGTAGAAGGCCGAACGGTACTCGGTCTTCATGAACCAGCCGGGCGAGGTGATGCCGAAGATGTTCAGGCTGTTCTCCACGCCGCCGCCGATGAACCAGCCGTGGCGATCGTAGCTGTTGAGGTGGACGCCAACGGGAGTGCCGCCCAGCGTCGTGAAGTTGGTCTGCCCGAAGTGAGCGCCCGAGTAACCGCCGTTCACGTAGGAGAGAACGTTCGGGGCGACCAGCCAACCGAGGCGAACACCCGCGGCCCAGGAGGTTTCCAGCTTCTGGTTGCCAGTGATGCCGAGGGTCGGATCCTGGATGGTGGCGCGAATGCTGCCGAACTGACCGTCGGCGAACACACCGGCGACCCAGGTGCCGCTGAACTGCCAGTCGTAGCCGGCGCCAACCGTGCCGAACCAGCCCGAGCCGCCTTGGCGCTGGGTGATCGTCAGCGGGGTGCCCGTGCCGGTGTCGACCACGCTCTGGTCGGCATTCGAGAGGCCGCCACCGCCACCGCCGAACACGTAGAAGCCGGTCCAGTTGGCGACGGGCGCAGGCATCGGGGCCTTCACGTAGGGACGGGCGCCAAGGTCAGCCGCCGAGGCCGCACCGGTCATCGCCGCAACCGCGGTCAGAGCGAGCAAAGTCTTCTTCATGTCAAATCCCCAACCTTGGTCTGTCGTAGCAGGCGCGAGCGCGCTGAAGTTCGTGTCATCTGATGATCGGACTATAGACGGTTCTCGCCGAAATGCTGTTGCCGGGCAGGCACAGTCGCCCGAAAACGCCGGTGCTGGAGTATTTCGAATGCTGCCGCTCGAATCCATAATATGTCATATATTTCAATGTATTATTTGGAGTCTCAAGACTTCGATTTCGGGTAACCTGTCGTTAGCAAATCCGGTTTTGTCCGAAATGGAGGCAATCCTCGCTCCTGAGTCGACGGCCGAGTCGCCCGGTCCGGTGCGGGTCGTGTCGTCCACGCCGTGGCTGACTTGCAGGAGCCAAAAAGCAAGAAGCCCCAGCCGAGGCCGGGGCTGGTTTTCGAAGAAGCGGCGGCGCGGTACTTCGCCACCACCGGACCACCGAGCTTGTAGCTGGCGCGCCCGGCACGGACCAATGCCTCAGACGTCCAGCAGCTCTTCGCTGGCAAATTCGGCCTTGTCCGAGATGAAGGCGAAGCGCGCCTCGGCCTTGGTGCCCATCAGGCGCTCCACGGAATCCGCGGTGGTGTCGCGGTCGTCGGCGAGCAGGACCACCTTGAGCAGCGTCCGCTTGCTCGGATCCATGGTGGTCTCCTTGAGCTGCGCCGGCATCATCTCGCCGAGTCCTTTGAAGCGGTTCACCTCAACCTTGGCGTTGGCGTTGAACGCGGACTTGATCAGCTCGTCCTTGTGCTTGTCGTCGCGGGCATAGACCGATTTGGTGCCGTGCGTGAGCTTGTAGAGCGGCGGCACGGCGAGGAAGAGGTGGCCCTCGTCGATCAGCCGCGGCATCTGCCGATAGAAGAAGGTGATCAGGAGCGAGGCGATGTGCGCGCCGTCGACGTCGGCGTCGGTCATGATGATGATGCGCTGGTAGCGCAGATCCTCCTCGCGGTACTGCGCCAGCGTTCCGCAGCCGATCGCCTGCACGAGGTCGGAGAGCTGGGCGTTCGCCGTCAGCTTGTCCTTGCCGGCGGAAGCGACGTTGAGGATCTTGCCGCGCAGGGGCAGCACGGCCTGGGTCTTGCGGTCGCGCGCCTGCTTGGCGCTGCCGCCGGCCGAGTCACCCTCGACGATGAACAGCTCCGAGCCATCGGTGCCGGCGTCGGTGCAGTCGGCGAGCTTGCCGGGCAGGCGCAGCTTCTTGCCGGCGGTTTTTCGCGCGGTCTCTTTCTCTTGCCGCCGCCGCAACCGTTCTTCGGCGCGGTCGATCACGAAGTCGAGCAGCCGGTTGGCCATGTTCGGATTGCCCGACAGCCAATGGTCGAACGGATCCTTCATCGCCTGCTCGACGATGCGCTGCGCCTCCGCAGTGGCGAGGCGATCCTTGGTCTGGCCCTGGAATTCCGGCTCGCGCACGAACACCGACAGCATCACGGCGGCGCCGACCATCACGTCTTCCGAGGTGACGGAGGCCGCGCGCTTGCTCTGACCGACGCGCTCGGCGTGATCCTTCAGGCCGCGCAAAAGGGCGCTGCGCAAGCCGGATTCGTGCGTTCCGCCATCCGGCGTCGGCACGGTGTTGGTGTAGGAGGAGAGGAATCCGTCGGCATCGGCGGTCCAGGCCACGGCCCATTCGCAGGCGCCATGCGCGCCGTTGCGGCCCGACTTGCCCGAGAAGATGTCGGGATGCACCAGCGTGTCGGCGTGGATCGCCGCGGCGAGATAATCCTTGAGGCCGCCGGGGAAGTGAAACGTCGCTTCCGCCGGCACGTCCTCGATGCCCTTGAGCAGTTCGGGCGCGCAGTTCCAGCGGATCTCGACGCCACCGAACAGATACGCCTTCGAGCGCGTCATCTTGAACAGGCGCTGCGGCTTGAACGCGGCCTTAGGCCCGAAAATATCGGTGTCGGGCTTGAAGCGCACGCGCGTGCCGCGGCGGTTGTTGATCTTGCCGAGGTCCTCGAGCTTGCCCTTCGGGTGGCCGCGCTCGAACGTCATGCGGTAGAGTTTCTGGCTGCGCGCGACCTCGACCTCGAGACGCGAGGAGAGGGCGTTCACGACGGAGATGCCGACGCCGTGCAGGCCGCCCGAGGTCTCGTAGACCTTGCTGTCGAACTTGCCGCCCGAATGCAGCGTGCACATGATGACTTCGAGCGCCGACTTCTTCGGGAATTTCGGATGAGGATCGATCGGGATGCCGCGGCCGTTGTCGGTCACGGTCAGGAACCCGTCCGCGCTGAGATCGACCTCGATGAAGGTCGCGTGCCCGGCGAGCGCCTCGTCCATCGAATTGTCGATGACTTCGGCGAACAGATGATGCAGCGCCTTCTCGTCGGTGCCGCCGATATACATGCCAGGCCGGCGACGTACCGGTTCCAGGCCTTCGAGCACCTCGATGTCGGCTGCCGTGTAATCGGCTTCCCCGCCGCTTCCGCGCGGCGCCGCCTTGGCGGCACGAGGTTTCGGCTCGTCGCCGCCGAAAAAGTCGTCTTTTGCTTTGGGCTTCAACTGCTTGGACATATATCTTGATGCGTTTTGAGGGCCGCAGGGGCGGCGAATCGGTTGCGCCGACTATGCCACTTCTGCCTTGGAAAGGTTACCGCGCCGGGGCTGGCGGTGTGGGTTGGGAGCCAATCCCGGCGATTTTACGCCGCAGGGCCCACAAGTTCCCGGCAATTTGACGGTTCGCCAAGTGTCATGTCGGGTTTTGTGACTTGATGTCACACAAGTCCTTGGCTTACCAGTCCTTTTCATCGAGCAGCACCTTGAGACGGGGCGGGAAGGCTATTTTTGATGGAGCAATTTGCGCACGCCCTGGCCGATTTCGTGCGCGTTCACCAGGCCTGGGCGGCACCGATCGTGTTTCTGCTCGCCTTCGGGGAGTCGCTTGCGTTCATCTCGTTGCTGGTTCCGGCCTGGGGCGCGCTGGTGGCCATCGGTGCGCTGATCGGGGCCAGCGGCATCAGTTTCTTTCCGGTCTGGATTGCCGGCGGCCTTGGCGCGGCGCTGGGCGACTGGGTCTCCTACTGGTTCGGCTACCGCTACAAGGAGAGGGTTGCCCAGATGTGGCCGCTCTCGCGCTATCCGGACCTGCTGCCCAGAGGCGAGGCTTTCGTGCGCAGCTGGGGCATACCCAGCATCTTCATCGGGCGCTTCTTCGGTCCCTTGCGCGCCTCCGTGCCGCTCGCGGCCGGCATCTTCGAGATGCCCTATTGGAGCTTCCAGGCCGCCAATTTCGTCTCGGCCCTGATCTGGTCCGCCGTGCTCCTGCTGTTCGGCGACGTGCTCGCCAAGATCATGGAATGGATCTGGCGAGTGATCTGACCGGGCACCGGGCCGCCCGGTCAGGGCGTCAGGAGAGGACTACAGCGATGCGTTCCAGATCGCGGGGATCCAGCGATAGCCGGAGCCGTCCTTTTCCTTCTCGACCCGGACGAGACCGGGGAAGGCGGCGTGGAAGGCCTGGATCGGCATCTTCTCGGCAATGGCCATATCGTAGAGCTTGCGCCGCGTTGCCTGTGCCAGAGGCTTGTCGACGTCGGAGGCGATGTTCCATTCGGGATGCTTCACGAACAGGAACGCTGCGCCCGCGGTGATATCCACCTGCACCAGCACCTTCTCGGCGCCGGAGGCGACGATGAAGGAATTGTGGCCCGGCGTGTGGCCGGGGCTCGCCACCGAGGTGATACCGGGCGCGACTTCCTTGCCGGCCTCATATTGTGTGACCTTGCGGCCCAGGGCATCGAACACGCGGCGGATATTCTTGAAATTGTTTTCGAGGATCGGATTGCCCATCCCCTTGCTCATCTCGCCGTCGTCCATCCAGAACTTCCATTCCACCGCCGGCACCATGATCTCGGCATTAGGGAAGGCAGGCTTGTTCTCGGCCGCGAGCAGGCCGTTGATGTGGTCGCCATGGAAGTGGGAGATGATGACGGTATCGACCGCCGCGCGGTCGATACCGGCGGCGGCGAGATTGTTTTGGAACTGGCCGACCTTGCCCTTCGTCTGCGTGAACTGGTCGGGACCGAGGCCGGTATCGATGACGACGAGCTTCGGGCCGGTGTTGACCACGACGGGGTTGAAGGTGTGGGTGACCTTGTCGGCCGGCAGGTGGTGCTCGGCGAACACCTTGTTGATGTCGTCCTTGCTGGCGCCGGCGGCGTAATTGTCGGTCAGATTGACGGTCGCAACACCGTCGCAGACCACCGTGACCTGGTGGGTCCCGACATTGTAGCGATAGAAGCTCGCATTCTGCTTCTCGGCCGGGGGCGCGGCGGCGCTCGCGGGCGAAATCTTCACGAAAGGCAGGAGCGCCGATGCGGCGGCGCCGGCTAGCGTTGCGCGACGAGTAATCTCGGTCATGGTGATGTCCTGAGGCTGGGTGCGAACGGCTCGGGGCCGGCGAAGAGGTTGTGTCCCGCCGGTCGTTCTCGAAAACCCCTATTGCTAGTGGAAATTCCACGGCGGCCCGATGACATCTACGCGCATCCTGCCGTCGCGCGTGCGGCATCCTGCCATCCCACTGAACCGATTTGCTCTTGACCATGGAACCAGCTGGCCTTATAGCCGCGCGCCATGATCAATGCCGCGACCATTCTGTTCGCCCGTCGCCGCCGCCGCAGCTTAGCGGTTCGGGCGATCGATCGCGTTTGAGATCATCGTCTTTGCCGCTGGATCCGATCCGCGGCATCCTCTCTCCTGTCAGCGCGATCTGATCCGGCGGCTCCCCCGAGGAGGCCCAGCAGGAGACCACGATGTACACGCCACCCTTTTTCAAGCAGGACCGCGCCGCGAGCCTGAAATTCGCCGAAGAGCGCGGCTTCGGGACCATGTGCGCCTTCGATGGCCACAAGCCCATCGCCTCGCCATTGCCGTTCTATCTGACTTACGGCGCTGACGGCACGCCGCAGGCCGCCTTTCATCTGGCCCGTCACAATCCGCTGCTAAAGCTGGCGGGCGGCGAGGCGTCGTGGCTGCTCGCGGTCAACGGCCCAGATGCCTATGTATCGCCGGACTGGTACGTCTCGCCGGATCAGGTTCCGACCTGGCTCTACCAGTCGGTGCATCTGAGCGGGCCGGTGCGGCTGCTGTCGGATGACGAGCTGTCGGTGCAGCTCGACACGCTCAGCGAAAAGTTCGAGAGCTGGCTGTTGCCGAAGAAGCCATGGACGTCGGGCAAGATGACCGCCGGGCGGTTCGAGGCGATGAAGAAGGCGATCGTGGGTCTGGTCATGACGGTTGAAGAGGTCGAGGGCAGCTTCAAGCTGAACCAGCACAAGTCGGACGCCGATTACACGGCGATCGCCAATGCGCTCGGCGCGCAAGCCCAGGCCGACGCCAGAGAGATCGCACAATTGATGCAGGACGTGAGGCCGGAGGCCTTCGTGAACGAAACCAACATGCTCGAAAGGAGCGCGCCATGAGCCTCACGGAAACCACGAAAGCCCCGGCCACGGGCGCGGCGAAGAAGCCTGCCACCGTCTTCGTCGATGGCGGTTCCGGCACCACCGGCCTCGGCATCAACGAGCGGCTGAAGCTCCAGAACGACGTCGTCGTGAAGACCATCGCCGACGACAAGCGCAAGGACCCCGCGGCCAAGAAGGCGCTGATGGAGGAGGTGGACCTCGTCATCCTCTGCCTGCCCGACGATGCCGCGAAGGAAACCGTTGCGCTGGTCGACAGCATGGGCGCCGCGGCGCCGAAGGTGCTGGACGCCTCGACCGCGTACCGGGTCGCGCCGGACTGGGCCTACGGCTTTCCCGAGCTGACGCCGGACCAGGCCGGCAAGATCAAGGCGGCGAAGAAGGTCTCGAATCCCGGCTGCTATCCGACCGGTGCGATCGCGCTGCTGCGGCCGATCGTCGATGCCGGCCTCCTGCCTCCGGACTATCCCGTCACCGTCAACGCGGTGAGCGGCTATTCCGGCGGCGGCAAGTCGATGATCGCGAGCTTCGAAGACGGCAGCGCGCCATCCTTCGAGCTCTACGGCCTCGGCTTCGAGCACAAGCATCTGCCGGAGATGCAGCTCTACTCCAACCTGACGCGGCGTCCGATCTTCATTCCCTCGGTCGGCAACTACCGGCAAGGCATGCTGGTCTCGGTGCCGCTGCAGCTCGACGCGCTGCCGGGCAAGACTGGCGGGGCCGACCTGCAGGCGGCGATGGCAAAGCGTTACGCCGGTTCGAAATACGTCAAGGTGATGCCGCTGCAGAACGAGGCGACCAAGGGCGGCCGGCTCGAGCCGGAGGCGCTCAACGAGACCAACATGCTCGAGCTCTACGTCTTCGCCAGCGACAAGTACCATCAGGCACTGCTGGTTGCCCGGCTCGACAATCTCGGCAAGGGCGCCTCCGGCGCTGCCGTGCAGAACATGCGGCTGATGCTGGGTCTGCCGGAGGAGTAGGGCAGGCACAGCTCGTGCCCCGGACGCAGCGCAGCGCCACTTGGCGCTGCGCTGCTGAGCCGGGGCTCAGGCACCGGCTTTGTTTGCGGCTTTCTTGGTCCCGGCTCGCGCTTCGCGCGTCCGGGACACGAGACTTCAATGCTTCGCGATGACCGGACCGCCGAAGCGATCCGGGCCGTGACCAGGTCGACATCCTGGCCGATGCGGTCGATGCGCGAGAACGTGCCGACCGGCGCCAGCTATGCGGCGACCCATTCCAGCAGGGCGTTTTGCGCGTGGAGCAGGAAAGCCTTCGCGGCCGTGCTCTGACATGCAGGGTGGGTCATCGCGGTGGCGTTAACCTCCTTGCCTCTGGTCACGGGCGGGCAGGGCAGGAAAATGACGTCGCGACGGCAGCTGTCGAGGAGGGGCGCCGATATCTGGTATTGAAGGAGTTGATCCGCCCGTCCGCCATCGGGCCAGCAATCCGTGATGATCACATCTGCATCGAGCAAGCTGTCCAGACTGGTGCTCGTGGCGAAGTTCGGACACGCGATATCCTTAATGTGCCAGTCTTCTGGATAGATCTGCGTCACCTGGATCGGCAGCAAGATCGAGGCTTCGATCCAAGACCGCAGAATGTTGGCGTCTGGAGCGACACCGACAACCTTCAGGCCCTCGAGCGATCCGCGCTTGTCGTTGACATAGGTGAGATCGCCGAGCGTCTCGCAGGGGTGATTTGATCGCGTTCTGGCGTTGATCACTGGGACGGTGGCGTGCGCTGCAAGCTCGTGCAAGGTCGACAATTCCCGGGTGCGCACGATCAGGATGTCGAACCAGTTGTCGAGATACTTGGCGAGATCAGCTGTAGTCTCATGGACATTGAACCGGAGCGGAGGCTGTACCGAGATGCCTCCCATGGCTCTGACGCCGAGATCGAATGCGGTCGTATTCCGCCAGCCGCCATCGTCGACGATGACGGCAACGCGTTTGCCGGCGAGGCTCTGCGGCATGGCGCGGTCCATCCACGCTGCCGCCAGCACCTGTGCGCGCGCAACAATCGACAGGATCGTATCAGCATCGAGATCCTGAAACCGGAGAAAGTCCCGGTTGGATTCCCTAGGCATGAACCCGCATCGGAGTGACTTCAAACCAATCCGAAAATCGCCAGCGCCAGCACGGCCTGGGCGAGGAAGCCGACGGTGAAGGCGAGAGTGCGGAACACCGGAATTCCGAGCGCATAGACGATGGTGTGCGCGACACGAGCCCAGAAATAGACGGCGCAGGCGAGCACGGTCCATTTCGTGGAATAGTCGATCGCGTTCAGGATCAGCACCAGCGGGGCGAAGACGATGAGGTTCTCGACCGCGTTGTCATGCGCGAACATCAGCCGGTTCGCCCACTCCGCCTGCGGCTTGTCGCCGCGCGAGGGGTTGGCCATGGCACCGCTCAACCCGCGAACCTGGCAGCGGTTGATGGTGTAGGGAATCCAGAGGATTCCGGTCAGGATCACCGTCAGTGTCAGCCAGAACAATTCGCGCGTCATAGTCCGGTTCCCTCAGTCGTCGCGGTGCTGCAAGCGAGCTTATACAAGCGCGGGAGATTCCGCTATGCGCGAACCCTGACATAGCTGCCGGGTGCATCCTCGATCGGTGGGAATGCTTCGCTGCCGACCTCACGCGCGGGGACTTCCTCGGGATCGAGTTCGCCCAGCCACTCCCGCCAGTCCGTCCACCACGAGCCCTTGTGCTCCACGGCGCCCTTCATCCACTGCGCGATACTGACGTCCTTGACGTTGTCGTTGGTCCAGTACTGGTACTTGTTCAAGGCGGGCGGATTGACCACGCCGGCGATGTGGCCCGAGCCGGACAGGACATACTTCACCGGACCGCCGAAGAATTGCGAGCCGTACAGCACCGATTCGGCCGGCGCGATGTGGTCCTCGCGGGTGGCGAGATTGTAGACAGGCACTTTCACCTTGGACAGGTCGAGCAGGGTGTTGTCGAGCACCATCGTGCCGGTGGAGAGCCGGTTCTCCAGATAGCAATTGCGCAGGTAATAGGAATGGTTGGCTGCGGTCATCCGCGTCGCGTCCGAGTTCCAGTGCAACAGGTCGAACGCGCTCGGCTGCTGGCCCTTCAGATAGTTGCTGACGACATAAGACCAGATCAGGTCGTTGGAGCGCAGCATGTTGAAGGCCATCGCCATTTTCGAGCCTTCGAGCACGCCGGCGGCCTTCATGTCCTGCTCGAGCGCCGAGATCTGCTCCTCGTCGACGAACACGAGGAGATCGCCGGCATGGGTGAAGTCGATCTGGGCGGCGAAGAACGTCGCGGACGACACGCGCTGGCGGCGCTTCTCGGCGAGCCAGGCCAGCGTGGTCGCCAGCATGGTGCCGCCGACGCAATAGCCGGCGGTGTGCACCTTCATCTCGCCGGTGACCTTCTCGATCACGTCCATCGCCGTGAGCGGGCCCTCCTTCATGTAGGCTTCCCAGCTCTTGTTGCCGAGCCGCTTGTCGGGATTGACCCATGAGATCACGAACACGGTGATGCCCTGATCGACGCACCACTTGATGTAGGATTTCTCCGGCTTCAGATCGAGGATGTAGAACTTGTTGATCCAGGGCGGCACGATCAGGAGCGGCGTGCGCAGCACCTTCTCCGTGGTCGGAGCGTACTGGATCAGCTGCATGATCTCGTTCTGGTAGATCACCTTGCCCGGCGTCGTCGCCATGTTGACGCCGACGACGAGATTGTCCGGATCGGACTGGCGGATCTTCAGCATGCCCTTGCCGGCCGCGATGTCCTCGGCCAGCATCTTCAAGCCGCGCGCGAGGTTCTCGCCGCTGCTCGCCACCGTCTCGCGCAGCACCTCCGGATTGGTCAGCACGAAGTTGGATGGCGACAATGCGTTGATGACCTGCTGGATGTAGAACTCCGCCTTGCGGCGGGTCTGCGGATCGAGCCCTTCGGCATCGCGCACCAGCTCCTGCGCCCATTTGGTCGTGAGCAGATAGAGCTGCATGACGAAGTCGAAGAACTGGTTCGACTTCCATTCCGGATCGGCAAAGCGCTTGTCGCGCGGCGAGGGCGCGATTGCGGGCTGGGCGTCCTGACCGGCCATGCGGCGCACCGCCGAGCCCCAGAGGTCGAGATAGTCCTTCGCGAGCTTGGTCTGCAGATCGGAGGAGCGGGAGGTGTCCGACAGCCAGTATTCGGCGACCGACGTGAAGGTCCTGACGACCTCGGCAAGCTCGGCCGGCGGGCGGTCCTGCACCTCGCCGCTCTCGCGCGGCTTGAGATAGGCGGCGAGCGCCTTGCCGCCGCTCTCCATCGCCCGCGCGACATTCATCGCGAAGGCTTCCGCGTCGAACTTCGTCCCGGTTTTCGGCGTGTCGGTTGTGGCCATGCTCATGAGCAGAACAGTAACGATTCATTCCGTATTCGTCACCGCGAAGCTCGCATGTTTGACGTTAAACACTCTCGAAGATGTGTTGCACTGCGACAAATTTTCTTGGTTCCGTCACAATCGAGCCGCACCGCTCGTCTTGTTGGCAAGGGCTTTTTTCGCTCGCACCATTTGGGCAGCAATGGTTTGAGCTTGGGCGCGGTCTTGGGTAAGGTTGCCTGGGGCCGTGCTTTGGGACGAGTAGGGGATTTCCCAAGTGTTGGCGTTATGGGACCTGCAAAAGACGCGGCCGATCTGCAGCGCGCTGCTGCTCGCGGCGTTCGCCCTCGGCGGATGCTCGAGCCAGCTCGCGGATCTGACGCCGGGGGATGCACAGCCGCATGTCAGGGAGCCCGGCACTTATCTGCCGGTGCATGACCTGCCGCCGGATCGCGATGAGGCGATCATCCCGCCGGACCGGCGCGCCAAGATCGAGGCCGAGCTCGCCGCGGCACGCGATCGCCAGGCGGTGGCCGCCAAGGACGCCAAATGAGGCGCAAGGTAATCGCTGGCGCCTCCGCCTCGCCGTGCTAAAAGATTCCGGTTCAGCCAAGAGTCAGGGCGAACGACTTCAATCCTCGTCGCCGATGATTGCTCTAAGTATTTGATTTTGAGTGATTTTCGCGATGAACATGAGCGCCTTTTGAAATGGCCCTCGTGGCTTGTCGATTCTGTCCTGACCGGTTGCCCGGAGCCCTAGAGAGCCATGGAAGAGTTTTACCGCATCCGCCGCCTGCCGCCTTACGTGTTCGAACAGGTCAACCGGGCCAAGGCAGCCGCGCGGAATGCCGGCGCCGACATCATTGACCTCGGCATGGGCAATCCGGATCTGCCGGCGCCGGCGCATGTGCTGGAGAAGCTGAAGGAGACGCTGGGCAAGCCGCGCACCGACCGCTACTCGGCCTCCCGCGGAATTCCCGGACTGCGCAGGGCCCAGGCCGCCTATTACGCCCGCCGCTTCGGCGTGAAGCTCAATCCCGAAACCCAGGTGGTGGCGACGCTGGGCTCGAAAGAAGGTTTCGCCAACGTGGCGCAGGCGATCACCGCGCCCGGCGACGTCATCCTCTGTCCGAACCCGAGCTACCCGATTCACGCCTTCGGCTTCTTGATGGCGGGCGGCGTGATCCGCTCGGTGCCGTCGGAGCCGACGCCGCAATTCTTCGAGGCGGCGGAGCGGGCGATCGTGCATTCGATTCCCAAGCCGCTCGCGCTCGTCGTCTGTTATCCCTCGAACCCGACCGCCTATGTCGCGAGCCTCGATTTCTACAAGGACCTCGTCGCCTTCGCGAAGAAGCATGAGATCCTGATCCTGTCCGATCTCGCCTATGCCGAGGTCTATTTCGACGAGAACAACCCGCCGCCCTCGGTGCTCCAGGTGCCCGGCGCGATGGACGTCGCCGTCGAATTCACCTCGATGTCGAAGACGTATTCGATGGCCGGCTGGCGCATGGGCTTTGCGGTCGGCAATGAGCGCGTGATCGCGGCGCTCGCCCGCGTCAAATCATACCTCGACTACGGCGCGTTCACGCCGGTCCAGGTCGCCGCGACCGCGGCGCTGAACGGGCCGGACGATTGCATCAAGGAGATGCGCGACACCTACCGCAAGCGCCGCGACGCGCTGGTGGAATCGTTCGGGCGCGCCGGCTGGGAGATCCCGGCGCCGGAGGCCTCGATGTTCGCCTGGGTGCCGCTGCCGGAAGCCTTCCGCAGCGTCGGCAGCATGCAGTTCGCGACCCTGTTGGTGGAGAAATCCGGCGTTGCGGTCTCGCCCGGCGTCGGCTTCGGCGAGCATGGTGAAGGATATGTCCGCATCGCCATGGTGGAAAACGAGCAACGGATCAGGCAGGCCGCGCGCGGCGTGCGCCGCTTCCTTGAAAGCGGCATCGAAACGTTGCACAACGTCGTTCCGCTCGCCAATCGGCGTTGAGTTCTCTTCGGCAGGTTTTCTAAGATACCATGGTTGCACCCCTGAAAGTGGGCATAGCGGGGCTCGGCACCGTGGGCGCCGAAGTTGTCCGTTTGATCGAAACACAGGCGCGCGTGCTCGCGGGCCGCAGCGGCCGCGGCATCCGCGTCGTCGCCGTCACTGCGCGCTCGAAGGCGAAGAAGCGCGGCGTCGACCTGCGCGGCGTCGAATGGGCCAGGGATCCGATGGCGCTGGCCACCCATCCCGAGGTCGACTGCTTCGTCGAGCTGATGGGCGGCGCGGGCGATCCGGCGCTGTCGGCGGTGGAAGCCGCGCTGAGCGCCGGCAAGTCGGTGGTCACCGCCAACAAGGCGCTGCTGGCCAGGCATGGCCTCAAGCTCGCCAAGGCGGCCGAAAAGCACGGCGGCGCGCTGAATTTCGAGGCAGCGGTCGGCGCGGCGATCCCCGTCATCAAGACGTTACGCGAAGGTCTCGCCGGAACCGGCATCGACCGCGTCTACGGCATCCTCAACGGCACCTGCAACTACATCCTGACCCGGATGGAACAGGAAGGGCTGTCCTTCGCCGAATGCCTCAAGGACGCGCAGCGGCTCGGCTATGCCGAGGCCGATCCGTCCTTCGACGTCGACGGCCACGACACCGCGCAGAAGCTCGCCATCCTCGCCAGCCTCGCCTTCGGCACGAAAGTTGCTCAAAGTGCCGTGTATGTCGAAGGCATCTCATCCATCGCGCCGGAAGATCTGCGGGCGGCGGCCGATCTCGGCTATCGCGTCAAGCTGCTCGGCGTTGCGGTCCGCACCACCAAGGGCATCGAGCAGCGCGTGCATCCGACCATGGTGCCGAAATCATCCTCGATCGCACAGGTGATGGGTGTCACCAATGCGGTCACGATCGACGGCGAGGGCATTCCGCCGATCACGCTGGTCGGTCCCGGCGCCGGCGGGGCTGCGACGGCATCCGCCGTCGTCGCCGACATCGCCGACGTCGCGCGCGGCATCCGTGCCAATCCGTTCGGCCGGCCGATCTCGCAGCTGCGCGACACCAAGAAGGCGCCGATGGAGCGCCACGAGGGCGGCTATTACATCCGCCTGCTCGCGCGCGATTTCCCCGGCACCGCAGCCGCGATCGCGACGCGGCTGGCCGAGCAGAAGATTTCGATCGAGTCGATCGTGCAGCGTCATCCCAATGGCGGCGCTGCGCCCAGCGACGGCAAGGCGGTCCCGGTGCCCGTCATCCTGATCACCTATGCCACACACGAGGATGCCGTGCGCCGTGCGCTCGCCGCCGTGCAGAAGGACAAGGTAATCAGCGGGCGGCCGCAGGTCATCAGGATTGAGAAGAACTAGAGCATGACCTCGGAAAAGTGTTGAGCGGTTTTCCGGAAAGGTCATGCTCAAGCGATAAAACGGTTCGAACGAACTGTGGGTGTTACGAGTTGATGCGGACGGAGATTTCCGGCCCAAACGTTTCGAAGGAGTGAGCCGATGTCGACCCATATTGAAGTCCCCCCGCACGCCTTGCTCGAGCGCATTCTGACGCTGGAGATCGTGCGGGTGACGGAGCGGGCGGCGGTGTCCTCGGCGCGGCTGCGCGGGCACGGCAACGAGAAAGCGGCCGACCAGGCCGCCGTCGACGCCATGCGGCGCGAGCTCAACAAGCTGCCGATCCAGGGCACCATCGTGATCGGCGAGGGCGAGCGCGACGAGGCACCGATGCTCTATATCGGCGAGGAGGTCGGCCTCAAGACTGGACCCCAGGTCGACATCGCGGTCGACCCGCTCGAGGGCACCACGCTGTGCGCCAAGAACATGCCGGGCTCGATCGCCACCATGGCGATGGCCGACGGCGGCACGCTGCTGCACGCCCCCGACGTCTACATGCAGAAGCTCGCGATCGGCCCCGGCTACGACAAGGGCGTCGTCGATCTCGATGCCTCGCCGGCCGACAATGTCCGCCGCCTCGCGAAGGCCAAGGGCGTCAAGCCGGAACACATCACGGTGCTCGTGCTCGACCGGCCGCGCCATGCCGACATCATTTCGGGCGTGCGCTCGACCGGCGCCGCCGTGCGCCTGATCACCGACGGCGACGTCGCCGGCGTGATCCACTGCGCCGACCCCGACAACACCGGCGTCGACATGTATCTCGGCACGGGCGGTGCGCCGGAAGGCGTGCTCGCGGCCGTGGCACTGCGCTGCATCGGCGGCCAGATGCAGTGCCGCCTCATCCTCGATTCCGACGAGAAGCGCGAACGCGCCGCGAAGATGGGTGTCAACGACCCCAAGATGATCTACGGCATCGAGGACATGGCGCGCGGCGACTGCCTGTTCGCCGCCACCGGCGTCACCACGGGCTCGCTGCTGTCGGGCGTCAAGTTCCGCAAGGACGGCGTGATCGAGACCGAGACGGTGGTGATGCGCTCCGTCACCGGCACCGTGCGCTACATCAAGGCCGAGCATCGCGAGCTCGCGAAGTTCCATCTGGACTAAGCTGGCCCGCCCACGCGATCGTTCGGCTGGCTCAGCCAGACGTGGCCGGGACGGGTCCAACGTCCGCCCGCTACGGGCCGCGCAGCGGCGCTGGCACGAACAAGAACGCGTCGCACAAAGTCAGAGCGAGCTTGGCTGCTCCTTGAAGCAAGCCAACCTCCTCGGCCCACGGCTGGAGAATTGACCTCGCGGACGCCATGTCTCCGCCCGCGACCGCTCGGCGCGCTTTGGTGTCGGCCTCGGCATAGAGGTCGGTTGCGATCATGCCGGACAGCGCCTGCGAGAGGCCTTGATCGAAGCTCTCGAGGCGAACCTCCGATTGGTAGTGATCCGGCCTGAGCCTGATGTGGTTCTTCGCATCGGCAGGATCGAAAAGTCCGACCTTGCCCAGCATGATCAGCAGCGGATGATTCCGGGCGATTGCGGCGGGAATGATCGGGTAGGTCCTGCGTCTCCCCGATCGGTCATCGAGGGATGAGAATGAGACGACCGGCCCGATGTTGAAGCGCGAATTGCGGTGGAGCACCACGACGCGATGATCGATCTCGGAATCGGCTTCGAACACCTCGCCGCTCTTAAATCCGTCCTCCAGGCCGGTTGCGATGAAGTAGGCCGAAAGCTGGGCGACACGGGCGGTGACGGTGTCTTGATCGAGCCCATCCACCTCGAACTCGATCTCTCTTCCAGTGAACGCCGACAGTCCGACTGTATAGGCTCCTATGGTTTTGCCGGAACGGTAGGGGACGATCTCCGTCCACAATGCGAACGGTTGATCTGGATAAGCCGCAAAGGCGCTGCGCGACCGCTCCAGCCACATCTCGGGCGAACGACCGACCTTTCCATCCCAGATGACGGCGACCACACCGGGCGTCGCTGCGAGCACTGCGCCTACAAGGGCGGTTGTGAGGAGCGTACGCTCGGCAAATCCCAGCTCTTTCGTTTCGGCATTGCTCTTGGCAGAGTCCATCACCGCGATGGCGAGGTGCGCGCGATGGCGTCCCGCGGCGCGGAAAGCTTCCGGCCATAGCCGAGAGGCTCGCTCCCAAAGTTGCTGATCAGAAGGCACCGGCTCCGGTACCAGGAAGATCGTCAGGGTGTGATTTCCGACGGGGATCAACATCGGACGAGTAGCGCCGTCGCTCAATACGGCGGCGCTGCGACTGCACTGCAAGTCGGGATGACGACCGCGTATTGACTGAATCAAGGCCTCCTGATCCGGGAGGCGGGCATCTTTGAGCAGAATGAATGCGAGAGGAATGGTTGCCATAGCAGATGGGTGCGCGTCCCAATTGGTCGAGGCAGTGGCATTGCTCGCCCTAGACGAAGTTGATGTGGCGGACAACCGCTATTGTTGCATAGGAAGGAACATGCTTTAAAGCCTCGATCTGAACCCGGAGTCAGCCCGGCGCAGGAAAATCCGCGGAGCGAAACATGACACCACCATCCGATCACTCCGCCGTCAAAGCCCTCGTCTTCGACGTGTTCGGCACCGTCGTCGACTGGCGCACGAGTCTCATCGCCGACTTTATGTGGTGGGGCAAGCAGCGTGGCATCACCGCCGACTGGACCGCACTCGTCGATGGTTGGCGCGGCATGTACATGGCCTCGATGGACGACGTGCGCAAACACCCCGAGCGCGGCTATGTCATGCTGGATGATCTGCATCGTCGCTCGCTGGACAAGCTTGTCGAGAAGTTCGCCATCAAGGGGCTGACGGAAGCCGATCTCGATTATCTCACCAAAGGCTGGCACCGCCTGCACCCGTGGCCGGACAGCGTCGCCGGCCTGACCCGGCTCAAGACCAAGTTCGTCATCGCGCCGCTGTCGAACGGCAACGTCGCGCTGCTCACCAACATGGCGAAGTTCGCCGGCCTGCCGTGGGACCTCATCCTGTCGGCCGAGCTGTTCGAGCACTACAAGCCCGATCCCGAGACCTATCTCGGCGCAGCAAAGCTGCTTTGCCTCAAGCCGGAGGAGGTGATGATGGTCGCCGCCCACAACGGCGATCTCGCGGCCGCGCAGAAGAACGGGCTGAAGACGGCGTTCGTAGCACGGCCGACGGAATACGGTCCGCTGCAGAAGGTCGACTTCGAGGCGACCGGCAACTGGGACATCGTCGCAAGGGATTTTGGCGGGATCGCCGACAGGCTGGGATGTTAGACGGCGCCATCCCGACGCGATCGGCTCCGCTTGCTTTCTGGGCTAACGTGAGAGTCGGACAGCATGGCCAAGAAGATTCCGGAGCGGTATCGACTTCTGCGAACCTTCGCATTCGGCGACAGCCCCGCGCTGGCGGATGAGTTGGTTGAGCTCGTGGTCAGGGGCATCAAGACCGCGACATGCAGTACCGAAGACGAGCCGAACACCTCCACACCCGGCGAGCGCTGGGTCGTGCTCGACGGGCGAGCGGAGCCGCGCTGCGTCATCGAAACCATCGACGTGACATATCGGCGGTTCAACGAGGTCGACGCAGCCTTTGCTCATGAGGAGGGAGAAGGTGACCGGAGCCTGGCCTTTTGGCGCCGCGCCCATCAAGGCTATTTCGGCAGGCTTGGACGATATAGCGATGACATGATGCTGATGTGCGAGCGCTTTCGCCTGGTCGAGGTCCTCGGCGATGACCAGTTGGATCGATAGCTACGAAGCTGCGATCAGCAGTTCGGGATTGCTCGGGGAGCTGAGTGGATTCGATCCGCGCGTGGTTGGGACGCTGCCCTTGGGAATTTCGACGCCGACAAGCGACATCGATGTCGTGTGTCAGGTGCGCGACGCGGCAGTTTTCGCGGAGCTGGTGTGGCGACAGTACGGGGACTGTGACGGATTTGCTCTCTACCAATGGCGCTCCAGCCGGCGGCCGGTGGTCGCCCGTTTCGAATGGGGTGGCTGGCCCTTCGAACTGTTCGGAGATCCGAGACCGGTCGATCAGCAGGAGGGATGGCAGCACTTCGAGATCGAGCGGAGACTGCTCGCTCTCGACGATGGACGCCTGCGGAAGGCGGTGGTAGGGCACAGGGGACGCGGAATGAAGACGGAGCCTGCGTTTGCTGCCGTGCTCGGCATAGCAGGGGACCCTTATTCTGGATTGCTTGCATTGGGCCGTGAGACTGACGCCCAGCTGCGATCGCGCCTCGACCGCTTATAAAATCGCCTCGCCCAGCGAGGGCGCAGTCCGGACGGCGAGCGCCGCCCGGACCTGATCTGACGAGAGTTACAACGTCATCTGCATCGGCTCCGGATAGTAGCGGAAGCCATCTCCGGCCTTGGCGACATGGCCATAGCCCGGCCAAGCGAAGTGATAGGACATCACCGGGACCTTGTTGGCGGCCAGCATGGTCAGCAGCTTGACACGCGAGTCGGCCGCCTGCTTCGGGTCGGTGTCGTACGAGAACTCCATCCGCGGCCGCTCCAGCAGCAGCACCGAATGGTGCGAGAGGTCGCCAAGGAAGGCGAAGGATTTTCCCGCCGAAGAGACCATGAAGATGGTGTGACCGACGGTGTGGCCCGGTGCCGCGATCGCCTGCACGCCGGGCAGGAATTCCTGGCCGTCCTTGAAGAACACGATGCGGTCGCGAACCGGCAGCAGGTTCTTGCGGGCGTGGACGACGAAGTCCTTGGCCGCGCTGCCGAGCTTGCCCTCGTCGGTCCAGAAGTCGAAATCGGTCTGCGAGATGTAGACCTGCGCGTTCGGAAACAACGGCTTGCCGCCTTCGTCGACGATGCCGCCGATATGGTCGATATGGGCATGCGAGCAGACGACGGCGTCGATGTCGCCCGGCTTGATGCCGGCCTCGGTCATGCTCTTCTGCTGCCGGCCGGTGCTGGCGCCGAACATCTTTGAGCTGCCCATGCCGGTATCGAACAGGATCAGCTTGTCGCCGGTGTTCACGATCGGCGAGTTCTGTTCGAGCACGACGTTGTCCGGCGACAGGAAATTGTCGGCGAGCATCTTCTTGACCTCTTCCTTGGGAACGCCGGTGAAGGTCCCCGAGGGATCGCCAAGCGGCAGCGGCCCGTCGGATACGACGGTCACCTCGGCATCGCCGAGAATGAATCGGTGCCAGTAGGGCGTCTGCGTGCCGAGCTTGGGAGCCCGCGCCAGCGCGCTGCTGCCGAGCATGGCGCTGGCGCCGAGACCCGCCCCGAGTGCGAGCAGGGACCGACGAGAGACATCGATTGTCATGCGTTTCCTCCGCTTTAGTCTTTTATCTTGGTTATCTTGCGCCATTGTTCGCGCGGTTGCGACCGGCCTGATCAGCCATGTGGCCGGAGGCAGCCATGCTGCGCCGGTTACGACAAGCTAGCAAGTAGAATTGGTCGGCGGATGCATGCGACCGCGGAATTGCGCGTTACGCAATTCTCAGCGTGAGGTCCTTGCCTTCCGTCTCGGCAAAGCCCGCCTGCAGAACCTCTTCGCGCTTGTGACGCTGCTCTGCTGCTTGCAGCCGAAATGGCGGCGCGTCGCGGCCTCTGACGGCACGAACCGGTCCGGCGTTACTTCGCGATCGGCGTCGTCAGCTCCTTGTCGGTCGTGTCCACCACGAACACGGCCAGCAGCTTCGCGGGCTCGCTATTGCTGGCATTGGCGCTGACGGCGTGGCGGTCACCGGGCCTTTCAGAGAAGTTCTCTCCCTTGTGAAAGACCTTGGCCGGGCCATCATTGACCTGACTGCGGATCGCTCCTTCGAGGACCGTGGCATAGATGAAGGCGGACGGCGCGTGAATGTGGGCGGGCGAGGAGCCTCCGGGCCCGTACTCGACCAGCACGCCCTTCATGCTCTTGCCGGGGACATTAGGCAGCGCCTGGTCAAAGACGATCGTGACCTTGGCCAAGGGGGCGGCCGATTGGGCGGCGGTCTCTGCTGCATGGGCCGCCAGGAAGGATGCGGCATAAACCGCGGTTGCGATCAGCAATCTTCGCATGGGATTTCCCCTTCTTTGCCATTTCCATCGTGGTTGAGTCTGGCCGAGCCTTCAGAGGCTCGCGAGCCATGTTGCGAGCGGCGTTGTCCCCAGCCGCGCATCGCCGAGCGGGGTCAGCGACTTGTCGTCAATGAGGGCGCCGTAATAGGGCGCCTTCGGATCCCCCACCACTGGGCGGACATCGCGCGATGCCTTCAGGCGGCGTGCGATGAATTCATTGAAGGGGGCCTTCTCGGGGCCAGCGATATCGATCGTGCCGTTGAGCGGCTTGCCGGTTGCGACCTCCGCGAGCCGATCGACGACGTCGTCGGCCGCGATCGGCTGAAACTGGGCCGTGGGAACGACGATCTTGCCGTCGATCACGCCTGTCTCGGCGATGGCCCCGAGGAATTCGAAGAACTGGGTGGCGCGCACGATCGAGTAGGGGACCGAGGCGGACTTGATGATGGTTTCCTGCGCCAGCTTGGCACGGAAATAGGCGTTGTCGGGCGCGCGGTCGGTACCGACGATCGAGAGCGCCACGTGATGTTTCACGTCTGCTGCGGCCTCTGTCGCGCCGAGATTCCTGCTCGACCGCTGGAAGAACTCGAGCACGGCAGCCGGCTCCCAGGACGGCGCGTTGGCGACATCGACGACGACCTCCGCGCCCGCCAGCGCCGCGGCAAGGCCTTCGCCGGTCACGGCGTTCACGCCTGATTTCGGCGAGGCTGCCACCACCTCGTGGCCCTGTTGCTTGAGCTTCGCGACGAGCTTCGATCCGATCAAGCCGGTTCCGCCGATCACGACGATCTTCATGGCATGTCTCCTCGGTCTATCGGAGCGCGAGACGAACCAGGGGAGCTCGCGCTGTCACGTCGATCAACGTGATGCGAAGCGACTCTATGCGAGCCATGGCGCAGGCTCTTGCCTGTAACGGGCGAGCCTTGCCGGAAAATGCTTCAGAAGCTGGGCTGCGATATCACAAGATCGCAGCGGAAGGGATCAGTCCCTCATGCCGTGCACGCAACCTGTGATGATCTTAGATTGCCAGTGTTTTGCCCGACGTGTCAAAGCGTTTCGACGGACGAAAGACGGGGCGGCAGGGTGCCCTTGAGAAACACCAATGAAAACAAGCCTCGAGCTACTGTGCATGGGGTTGTTTTCGAGGATTGGATCGGGTGGCCGAGAACGATCCGGTTTCGCGGACGGCCGCTGCTCGCCTCAGGCCCCGCAGACGATCACGCCATACCAGCCGAGGCCCCGATAGGTCTCGTAGCCGGGCGTCGCATGGAAGGCGACCATCGTGCCGGAGCGGTCCTGATAGAAGCCGGAACGCTGGCCATCCAGCGACAGCGAGATGCGCTCGCTGAGGATGCCCTGGCCGTCGGAGGCCGCGATCACGCGAAAATTCGAGTCGACCAGCAGCACGCGGGCCTTGTCGCTGTCGCCGACGCGCACGCCCTGGACGATGGCGCGGGCCTGCGGCTCCCAGTCGAAATGGATGGCGAGCACGCCGATCGGCGCGCCATTGGCCTGGCCGCCGTCGCGGACGCTGGCGCAATAGGTCGCGACCTGCGCGTTGCCGAGCAGCGGCTGGTTCTCGACGTCGCCGGCGACATAGTCATCGCCGGAGCGCAAGGACCGTGCCTCGCGAAACCATCTGGTGTGGGCGACGTTCTGGCCGACGACGCGAAAGCGGTCGGCGCGGCCGTTGGCGATGACGTTGCCGTCGAGATCGCAGAGCCAGAGGTCGAGATAGACCGTGTAGGCCCCCAGGATCACGCCGAGGCGCTGCGAGGCATGGGAGACGGCCGCAGCCCCAGGCGAGGCCGCGCAATCGACCACGGCGGAATCGGTCGCCCACCAGCGCACGTCGCAGGTGCGCTCATAGAGATTGCGGTCGATCAGCTCGATGGCGTTGAGCGACAGATCGACCATGCGCTCGCCGCGCGAACGCTGGCTCATGCGCTCGATCGAGGAGACGAGATCGCCGGTGCGTTTCGTCAATTGGGTTTCGAGTTCGCGCGCGATGGTCTCGACCTGCTGGCCGACGCCGCGCACCTCCTGCGCCACCACCGCAAAGCCTGCGCCCTGCGCGCCTGCGCGCGAACTCTCGATCAGCGCGTTCAGCGCCAGCATCTTCATCTGATTGGTGATCTGCTGGATCGACTTGGTCTTGTCGATCGCGATCTGGTTGACCTCGGCAGTGAGGCGGTTGATCAGCGCGGAGATGTCGGAATCATCGTCCGTGGCTTCGGGGGCAATCGGCTTGGCTTTCAGACCCAGCGCAGCAGACATCGGGGAGCTTCCCTTGGCAATGAGGCCTGATCTGCAATGAACGGGGAACAACGACTTACAGATCGAATACGATTCTTTTTCGAAGATTCCGCCTAACGCCTGCTTAATTTGCTGTTCGGCGGAATGCCTAAATGGTAGTCACCCCGGCCGGCCGAGCGGCCATCCACCGCTTTGTGCGTCCGGGCCGTTGCAAATCCCGGCCGATTGCCGGCCAATCCTCGGACAGCCAGTAACCGTGCGTCCGCGTGATCGCCTGGACCCCGAGCTCCCAACAAGTTGCATCCGCCATGACGCCGCCCGCCACCGCCTTGCCCGTCGAAGCGCCCCAGGCTTTCCTGGGCGTGGCACGTTCGCTGACCGACAAGCTCTGGCGCGACCGGCTGGACGGGCGCGGGGCGGCGCAGGCGCTCGCCATCGTGCAGCGGCACCAACTGCCGGAACTGCTGGCGCGGGTGCTGGCCGGCCGCGGGATAGATATCGACGCGGTGCTCGACTTTCTCGATCCGACCATCCGAAAGCTGCTGCCGGACCCGTTCACCGTGACGGAGATGGAAGCCGCCGCCAAGCGGATCGCCGATGCCGCGGCAAGGGGCGAGAAGGTCGCGATCTTCGGCGACTACGACGTCGACGGCGCCACCTCGGCGGCGCTGCTTGCCTGGCACCTGCGCCATTGCGGGCTCGATCCGCTGATCCATATTCCCGACCGGATATTCGAAGGCTACGGCCCCAATACCGAGGCGGTGCGGGCGCTTGCAGCAAAGGGCGCGACGCTGCTCGTGACCGTCGATTGCGGCACCACCAGCGTCGAGCCGCTCGCAGAAGCAAAACGTCTCGGCATGTCCGTGGTCGTGATCGACCACCACCAATGCGGGCTCGACCTTCCCGAAGTCGATGCGCTGGTCAATCCGAACCGCCCCGACGATCTCTCCGGCCTCGGTCATCTCGCTGCCGTCGGCCTCGTGCTGGTGACACTGGTCGCCGTCAACCGCGAACTGCGCCAGCGCGACTTCTGGACCTCCGAGATGCCGGAGCCGGATCTGCTCGGCATGCTGCATCACGTCGCGCTCGGCACGGTCGCCGACGTGGCGCCGCTGATCGGTCTCAACCGCGCCTTCGTGGCCAAGGGCCTGATCGCGATGCGACGGCGCGACCATGTCGGGCATACCGCACTGATGGACGTGGCGCGGCTCAACGGCCCGCCGGAGGCCTGGCATCTCGGCTTCATGCTAGGGCCGCGCGTCAATGCCGGCGGCCGCATCGGCCGCGCCGATCTCGGCGTGCGGTTGCTGCTGGAGGGCGACAGCGTCGAGGCTGCGCGGATCGCGGCGGAGCTCGATCGTCTCAACAGCGAGCGCCGCGTCATCGAGCAGGCCGCCGAAGCCCAGGCCGAAGCCGAGGCACTGGCCTCGATCGGGCTGGAGGACAAGCTCGCCGTGATCGTCACGGCCTCGGAAGGCTGGCATCCCGGCGTGGTCGGCCTCGTCGCCTCCCGCCTGAAGGAGAAGTTCTCGCGGCCTGCCTTTGCCATTGCGCTGGAGCCCGGCGGCATCGGCACCGGCTCGGGCCGCTCGATCGCCGGCGTCGATCTCGGCAAGGCAGTGCGGCAGGCGGTCGCCGACGGCATCCTGCTCAAGGGCGGCGGGCATGCGATGGCCGCCGGCGTCACGCTGCGGAAAGAGAAGCTCGCCGAATTCCGCGCCTATGTCGAAAACGCGCTGGCACGCGATGTCGCAGAGGCGCGCCACGTCAACGAGCTCTATATCGACGGCGCGGTCTCCGCACGTGCTGTGACGCCGGAGCTGGCGACGACGCTCAACCGCGCCGGTCCCTTCGGCAGCGGCAATCCGGAGCCCGTGCTGGCACTGCCGGCGCACCAGCTCGTGTTCGCCGACGAGGTCGGGCAGGCGCATCTGCGCCTGCGTTTCAAGTCGGGCGACGGCGCCATGGTCAACGGCATCGCGTTCCGTTCGGTCGGCCAGAAGCTCGGCAATGCGCTGCTCGCCAATCGAGGCCAGCAGCTGCATGTCGCGGGCTCGCTCTCGGTCGACCGCTACCAGGGCGCCGAGCGCGTGCAATTCCGCGTCGTCGACGTCGCGCTACCCGATCAAGGGCCATCCGTGATTAGATGACGCATGATCCCTCGCGACAAACGCGGTCCGCGTTTGCGCGGAGATCATGCGCAAGGATAGCGCGCTCAAACAACAAAAACGGGAGTGAACATGACAGGGCAGGTTGAGGGCAAGGTCGCACTGGTGACCGGCGGCGCTTCCGGCATCGGCGAGGCCATCGTCGAGCTGTTCGCGCGCGAAGGCGCCGCGGTCGTCATCACCGATATCGACGAGCTGCGCGGCCCGGAGCTCGCCAGGCGCGTCACCAAGGCCGGCGGCAAGGCGATCTTCCTGGAGCAGGACGTCACCAGCGAGGAGCGCTGGGTGGAGGTCGTCGCCGACATCGCGAAGCGCTACGGCCGGCTCGACATCATGGTCTCCAACGCCGGCATCGGCATCGCCGTGCCCTCGATCGTCGACATGGCGCTTGCTGACTGGCGCAAGCAGAATGCGATCAATCTCGATGGCGTATTCCTCTCGGTCAAGCATTGCCTGCCCTTGATGCGCAAGACCGGCGGTGGCTCGATCGTCATGATGTCGTCGCTGGCGGGCTTGCGCGGCTCGCCCGGGTTGTCGGCCTATTCGGCGACCAAGGGCGGCGTGCGATTGTTCGCCAAATCGATCGCGATGGAGTGCGCGGCGGCGGGCGACGGCATCCGCGTCAATTCGGTTCACCCCGGCATCATCGATACCCCGATCTGGGGCAAGATCCCGACCGGGGCGACCGGCGCCGGCCAGAACGCGCCGATCGATCCGGAGGAGCGCGCCAAGGTCGTCACGCCCCTCGGCCGTGCCGGCCATGCCGCGGAGATCGCCTCCGGCGTGCTGTATCTGGCGTCCGATGCCTCGCGCTATGTCACCGGCAGCGAGCTCGTCATCGACGGCGGAATGAACGCGGGCGGCGTGCCGCGGCGGACCTGAGCCGCGCAGGGCAGGGCGGCGGTTGCAGGGGCTGACGCGCAGGCGCAGTCCCTGTACAAGGCTGACAGATCCCGACCGACAGAGGTGTCCTTCGCCATGGCGCATAGCCTTCACGCGTCCTCACCAGCGCCCGCTCCATTCCGCTCCAACCGGCCGGACCTCGCGACCGACGCGATCCGCACCGCGCGCGAGGATCTGGCCGCCTGCTTCCGCATGGCGGCGCGCAACGGTTTCGAGGAGGGCATCTGCAATCATTTCTCGGCCGTCGTACCCGGCCATGATGATCTGTTTCTCGTCAATCCCTACGGCTACGCTTTCCGCGAGCTGACCGCATCGAAGCTCCTGATCTGCGACTTCCACGGCAACGTGCTCGACGGCGAGGGTGTGCCGGAGGCGACCGCCTTCTACATCCATGCCGAGATGCACAGGCTGCTGCCGCGCGCCAAGGTCGCCTTCCACACCCACATGCCCTACGCCACGGCGCTGTCGATGACCGAGGGCGAGCCCCTGATCTGGGCCGGCCAGACCGCGCTGAAATTCTACGGCCGCACCGCGGTCGACCGCGAGTACAACGGTCTTGCACTCGACAACCGTGAAGGCGCGCGCATAGCCTCCGCCGTCGGCGATGCCGACATCGTCTTCATGAAGCATCACGGCGTGATGGTGCTGGCGCCGACCATCGCGGAGGCCTGGGACGATCTCTACTACCTTGAGCGCGCTGCCGAGGTTCAGGTGCTGGCGATGTCGACGGGGCGAAAGGTGTTGCCGGTCGATCCTGCGATTGCGGCCGCGACCTACAAGCAGATGCGCGAGGGAGATGCCGAATCCGCGCGGCTGCATCTTGCCGCGGTCCGCCGCCAGCTCGATGCGGAAGAGCCGCAATACAGGCACTGAGGCAGGCTGTCATTCCTGGGCGAGGCGAAGCCTCGAACCCGGAATCCAGAGATTGTGGCGCGAGATTCCGGGTTCTCGCTACGCGAGCTCCGCAATGACGGGGTACCTACGAGCCCTGCCGCAGCTTCGCCAGCACCTTCAGCCCACCATAACCATCCGCCGGCGTGATGCCGGCGCGCTGCTGAAAATCCTTCACCGCCTTCATCGTGTCGTTGCCGACGCGTCCGTCGGTACCGCCGGTATCGAAGCCGGCCTTGGTCAGGCGCGTCTGCATCTCCTGCACCTCGGCCAGCGTTAGCGCACGCTCGGAGCCGGGGAAGGGCTGGATGAAGGGTGGCGCTCCCAGGCAGCGGTCGCCGAGATGGCAGATCGCCAGCGCATAGTTCATGGAAGGGTTATAGCTCTTCACCGAATAGAAATTCGGCCCGAGCAGGAAGGTCGGCCCGCCCGCAACCGGCGTCCACATCTGCGCGGATGCGTTCGGCTGCGGAAACGGCTGGCCGTCGGCGCGGGTGACGCCGGCCGCCTGCCAGGCCGCGTAGGTGCGGCTTCCGCTCATGCCGCCGGGTACGCGCACCTCGTAGCCCCAATGCTCGCCGCGATGCCACTTGCCGCGGTTGACGAGATACTTCGCCGTCGAGCCCAGTGCGTCGTCGGGCTTGCCGAATGGCGACACCTTGCCGTCGCCGTCATAGTCGATGCCGACATTGAGCCAGACCTCCGGCATCCATTGCGAATGCCCCATCGCGCCGGCCCACGAGCCGCGCATCTCCTCGGGCGCGCTCCAGCCCTTGTCGACGATGCGCAGGGCGTTGATCAACTCGGTCTCCCAATAGGCCTTGCGGCGCGGCTCGTTCCAGGCGAGCGCGGCCAACGAGGGAAACACCGGCCTCATGTGGTTCTGCTGCACCAGGGGATCGCCATAGGCGGACTCGACGCCCCACAGCGCCAGCAGCGTGCCGCGTTCGACGCCGAAATCGCGCTCGACGCGCGTAAGCAGCGCCTCGTTGTTCTTGAGCGCGATCTTGCCGTTGATGATGCGCCAGTCCGAGACGCGGCGGTTGATGTATTGCCAGAGCTGTTCGTTGAATTCCGGCTGGTTGCGCATCTGCTTGAATACGCTCATGTCCGGATCGATCCGCCCCATCGCGCGCTGCCACGTCGCGGCTGAAATACCTTTCGCCATCGCGCGGGCGCGAAAGCTCTCGCGCCATTCGTCGAATCCCGGAGGCGCGGCGAGAGGGCGCGTCGGGACGGCGAGCAAGGCGGCTGCACCGAACGCCGATTGGAGCAGGGCGCGGCGAGTTGGACGAGGCGAGGAATCAGCGTGCGTCATGAGCGCATTCTAGCCGGAAACATGGCGCGTGTGAGTCGGTTCCTGGAACGGCGGCGATGTGAGAATTCTGCCTGATTGCGTCGGCGGTTCCCACCGGAACAAGTGTCGCACTCCCGCATTCCCTCCACACCAGGAAGGAGGAGAAGATGAGGAAATATCTGCTTGCCGCAGCCATGGTCACCGCCGTCGCAGCGCCTGTGTTCGCCGACGAGGTCGGCGTTCACGTCGGACCGGCCGGCGCAGGCGTAACGGTCGGCCAGTCGCACGAATATCGTGAGCGCGACCGCGACCACGACCGCACCACCGTCATCAGGGAACGCGAGCCTGCCGACCGCACCACGGTGATCAAGAAGGAAGATGAATTCGGCAACCGCAGCAAGACCGTCATTCACGACAACGACTGACGGAGCAGGGTCCCGGCTTGATGCCGGGGCCTTCCTTCGCACGATCGGCAAATCGAATCGGGGTCGAATGAAGATACGCACGCATGCGGAAAGCCACGTCGTCGAACTCGACGACGGATCGCAGTGGCAGATTTTCCCCGGCGATCTCGCGACCACGCTGAGCTGGAAGCCGGAAACCGAATTGCGTCTCGAGCAGAGCAGTGACCCGATGAGTTCGCACGTGCTGGTGAATACCGCCGATCAAAGCCGCGTGCGGGTGATCGCGGCGGAGGAGACCTGGCCCGACGGCGAGGTCAAGAACGCGTTGAAGGGCGGATAGGCGCGCTGCTGCAGCAGAGGCGGCAACCAACGTCTGCGAATGTCGGTGGCCTAGTCTCCCTGCAGATCCTTCGCGATTCCGGCAAGCCAGCGCCGGATCGTGGTTTCGGCCTTTGAATCCAGATCCCGAGCCAGGCGCTTCTCCAATTCGAGCACACGCTGCCGGCACGCGTTCAACAGCGTCGCGCCGCGCGGCGTCAGCGTCCATTGCAGGATGCGGCCGTGGACGGGATGAGGTGTCATCACGATCGCGCCGTCGCGTTCGAGGTTGCGAATGATCACACCGACGGTCTGGGGCGTGAGGAAAGTGAGGCGGGCGACATCGGCCCCCGACAAGCCCGGATAGGCGTTGAGCATCGTCATTACCGCAAATTGCGGCGACGTCACGCCAAGATCGGCGAGAGTCCGTTCCATCGTCAGGCGAACCGCGGCATGGGCCTGACGCAGGAGATAGCCGAGATAGCCCTGCTCGCCGCGCTTGCCTTCGCCGGGAGCGGGAACACGCGTGGTGTCGCCGGCAGGCGCGGGTGCGTTGCGCACGTTTTTCAGCCTTGTGCTGGCAGCGGTCTTGCGTGTCATATAAGAGCTCTTATAAGATATAAATACACTTATAACATTCCGAGGTAAACGGCAATGTCACATGCCCGCAGCGAATACGAGGATTTCAAGAGGATCGCGCCGGACGTGTATGATCTGGTGCTTGCGCTGGGTCAGCTAGCGGCCAACGCAGGGCTCGACAAGCAGCTGCTCGAGCTCGTCAAGCTGCGCGCCTCGCAGATCAACGGCTGCGCCTTCTGTGTGCAGCACCACGTCCTGCTGTCGGAACGGATCGGCGTTCCTGTCGACAAGCTTCATCTGGTCGCGGTCTGGCGCGAGGCGCCGATTTTTTCGCCGCGCGAGCGCGCGGCGCTGGCCTGGACCGAGGCGCTGACCTGTCTGCCCGATGGCGTCAGCGAGGAAGTCTACGCGGAAGCGTCTGGCGAATTCTCCGAGACGGAACTGACGTACCTGACGTCAGCGGTCGCCTCGATCAACGTCTGGAACCGTTTCGGCGCAGCGTTTCGCTGGACGCCGGCAAAGCGGCCGGTCGCAGCCGCTGCAGCTGCATCCTGAGGGGCAAGGGGAGGTCACGATGACAGCCATGAGCTTTTCTGCCGTGCAGTGCCCGATGCCGTCACGTTCAACGGCGCTTGCCGTCGTCGCAGGGCTCGCCTGCGCGCTTGCGATCGGCAAGGTGCTGCCGTTGACGATCGACAGTGTATCCGGAGTGCTGGCACCGCTCTGCGCCACGGCGGCGGAGAGCTCGCCGCTCGACAAGGTCGAGCCGATCGGGTCCTATGCGCTTCCGAACGTCCCGGGCAAGCGCGTGACCATCGTGCGCGTGTCCTACGGTCCCGGCGGATTTTCGCGGCCGCATCGTCACGCGGGCTCTGTCACCGCCTACATCACGAAGGGCGAAATCCGCTCGCAGCTCGGCGGCGGCCCGGTCGAGACGTTCGGCGTCGGCCAGTCCTTCTTCGAGCCGCCGGGCTCGACGCATCTGGTCTCGGCCAATGCCAGTATGACGGAGCCGGCGGAGTTGATCGCGGTGTTCGTCGCAGACGAGGGCGCGCAACTGACGACGTTCATCGAGTAGCTGCACGCGCACTCCGCCACCGCATGTTCAGGCCGATCGCGATCGCCTCAACCGTTTCCATGCCGGTGCGAGACCGTATTCGACGGCCGGAATCGCGAGTGCGCCGACAAGCAGTCCAAGCACGCCCGAGATGGCTGCCTCGACCGACCATTCGATGACGCCCGCAACGGAGGGAAGGAGGTGTGCGGCAGCCTCGGTGACGGCATGGACCGTGTGGCCGACCACGGGTGGGCCGTATTTTTCGATGCCGTGCAGGATGATGCCGCCGCCGACCCAGATCATGGCGGCGGTGCCGATGGTGCTCAGCACCGCCAGGAAGATGGGCATGCCGCGGACGAGCGCGCGTCCAAGCAAGCGGATTCCGCTGCCGATGATCGAGGTGCCGTCATAGCGCGCAAGGGCCATGCCGACATCGTCCGCCTTCACGATCAGGGCCACCACGCCGTAAACCCCGACGGTGATGCAGAGGCCGACCAGCGCCAGCACCAGCGCCTGCGTCCAGATGCTGCCCGCCGGGAGGGCCGCCAGCGTGATCGCCATGATCTCCGCCGACAGGATGAAGTCCGTCTTGATGGCGCTCGCGACCTTCTCGTCCTCGACCGACCGGGCATTCAACGCAATCGGCTGCAGCTGAGCTTCGTGGTGGTGCGCATGATGCGGCAGCACGGCTTCGAGCACCTTTTCGGCGCCCTCGTAGCAGAGAAAGGCTCCGCCCAGCATGAGCAGCGGCGTGACCGCGGCGGGAAGGAAGTAGCCAAGCAGCAGGGCAATGGGAAGCAGAATCAGCAATTTGTTGCGCAGCGATCCGGCCGCAATCTTGCCGACGATCGGCAGCTCGCGTTTCGAGGCAAAGCCGATGACGTAGTTCGGCGTGACGGCGGCGTCGTCGATGACCACGCCTGCCGCCTTCGTGCCCGCTTTGGCGGCCTGGCTCGCCACATCGTCGAGCGAAGCTGCTGCCACCTTTGCAATCGCCGCGACATCGTCGAGAAGACCGATCAGTCCGACACTCATGAACCGTGTCCCTTCTTCATTGAGCCGGCAGGTTTGCGCGATGACACGCTCTTGGGCCGCCCGGCATCGGGAGCGAGCAAGCCGTCAATTGTCCTCGCCGCTCGATCCCTCGCGCAGGTCCGGCTTGATCACATCCTCCGGCAGCGCATGGGCGACCGGCTGCGCCGTGCCTGCGATCTCCGGGCCGACTTCGCGGCCGCGGGCGCGGATCAGGCGCTCATAGGCCGAGACCAGCGTGACGTAGGGGCTGACCCAGATCCAGCCGTCGCGTGTGAACACCTGCACATCGAAATGCAGGTGCATCGACGTGCCGGCGGGATGGTCGAGATAGTTCGAGATCACACCGATCTTCTCGCCTTCGGTGACGATGCGGCCATTGAGCACGCCATCGGCGTTCAACGCGTGCGGGTTCATATGCATGTAGCGGAAACGGATGTGCTCGGTGCGGCTGTTGACTTGAAGTGTCGCGGCCTGGTCCTTGGCTCCGCGGATGACGATCGCGTCACGCACGGCGACGACGGCGCGCTGCTTGGGATCGCAGGGCTCGCGGCCTTCGCCGGGCGGCGGGCAGTCGGCGGCGCGGATGTCCTCGCCCTGGTGGCCGTAGCCTCCGCCACATTGCCACACTTCGAAACTGCGCGACTCGCAGAAATTGTCGCGCCAGGGATAGGCGGTCGGACCTTCACTCTTGTCGCGCCTGCCGTAGGATTGCGAGCGTACGAAGGCGGGCGCCTTGTCGAGGGGAAAGCGGATCTGGGCATAGGCCATCATATCGGGATGGCCGCCTTGCTTGCGGTAGCCGGTGTTCGGGATGATGTCGCCGCTCGGCCGGTAGCTGAAGTCCGGTGAACGTCCCGCGGGACGGTCAAGGACGTTGGAGGCAATGTCCATCAACGGCCGCATGCGCTGGCCACCGGCGATACGCAGGGCCTTCAAGAAGCGCTCGGCAACTGGATAGGCTTCCTTGCAGGCGAGCCGCCGCGGCTTGGCGATGCTGTCGAGGCACTGGATCGACACCACATAGGCGACGCCGAAGCGCGTGAAGGCGTAGCGCACATAGCCTTCCCGGATGAATTTGCGCAGGTCCGGGTAGGTTGCCGCGAGCGGCTTGACTGGCTCCCCCTTGCCGCCGGCTGGATCGGCGATGTCGTAGACGAGCGCCGAGCCCGTGATCTGCACCTCGACCGGCCTTGCGAATAGCCGGCTCGGCATACCCTCGCCGGCGCCGGGCTCGAACGAGAAGGTCGCGCTGTAGCCGGCCGGACCGGCATCGAACATGTCGACGGGATTGAAGTCGGCCAGGTAGCGCGACAGCGTGAGCGACGCAGGCGCGCCGCTGCGCTGCGCCTCGAGGTACGCGGCAGCGTCGAACGGCAGCAGCACGGGTACGGGACTTCGGGTGATGCCGGTGAAGAAGCGCGAGGAGATCGCGTTGAGCTGCACCAGCGCGGGCATCGCGCGCGGATCGTAGCGCGGGACCGAACGGCGGGGTGCAAAGATGAAGTCGCCCGCAATCTGCGGGCGACTGTTGATCTCGACACGGAGCTGGTCGAGCGCTGCGCGCCAGTCGACGCGCAGGGCCGTGAGCGAGGGGCCGCGGAATTCATCCGCAGCGACCGGCGCGGCAGCGAGGAGCGATAGCGACGCGAGGAGAAGCGGGACGAAGCGGAAATTCTTCCTGTCCACTGCCTCGCCCCCGGCGGTACCTGTTCCGATCCTCGATTGCCCGCTTAGTCCTTGGCGCGCTCGGCGTAGGAGCCGTCTTCAGTCATGACCACCACGCGGGTGCCGACCGTGATGTGCGGCGGCACGGTGGTGCGCACGCCGTTGGAGAGAACCGCGGGCTTGTAGGAGGAGGAGGCGGTCTGACCCTTGGTCACGGGCTCGGTGTCTACCACTTCCAGCGTCACGCGCTGCGGCAGCGCGATCGACACCGGGTTGGTGTCGTGCATGGACAGCTTGACCGTCATGCTCTCCTGGAGATACGCGGCGGCGTCGCCGACGACGTCCTTCGAGACCTGGACCTGGTCGTAGGTCTCAGGGTTCATGAAGTGGTAGCCGTCGCCATCCTCATAGAGATAGGTGTAGTTGCGCTCTTCGATCGTGGCCTTTTCGACCTGGTCGGTGGTCTTGTAGCGTTCGGAGATCTTTACCCCGTCCGAGATTCGGCGCATTTCGATCTGGCTGACCGGGGTGCCCTTGCCGGGATGGATGTTCTCGGCGCTCACGACGACATAAAGCTTGCCGTCTTGCTCGATCACGTTGCCCTTGCGAATAGAACTGGCGATGACTCTCAAAGCTGTATTTCCTGCTTGCTTGGCCCGGCGAGGGCCAGGACGTGGTCAAATTGATGGGGGACTTGGGGCCTCAAATCGGACCTCGGCGCCCGTTTCGGGCCGCAACATACTGATTTTGCCGTTGGATGCCAGCACTTTGCTGCTGGCTGGAGCGGTCAGTTAATGGCCGGGGACAAGCCGATGTCGCCGTTCTGGTCGCCCGGCAGGCACCTCGACCGGCGGCCGTTCCTCCAGGCCAGGGGCGCGGTGACCGGAGCTTTACGGGCCTTTTTCGCCGAACAAGGCTTCATGGAGGTCGAAACCTCGGTCCTTCAGGTCTCCCCGGGCAACGAGACCCATCTGCACGCCCCCCGGACCGAGATCATGCGGCCCGACGGCAGCCGGGCCAGCCGATACCTGCGGACCTCGCCCGAATTCGCTTGCAAGAAGCTGCTGGCGGCGGGCGAGACGCGGATTTTCGAGTTCGCCCGGGTGTTTCGGGACCGCGAGCGCGGCGACCTGCATCTGCCCGAATTCACCATGCTGGAATGGTACCGGGCGGGTGCCCCCTATGATGCCATCATGACCGATTGTCTCCTCGTAATCGCTCGTGCGGCGCAGGCGACCGGCATCGGGACCTTTTCCTTTCGCGGCAGGACCGCCGATCCCTTCGCCGAGCCGGAACTCCTGACGGTCGCGGGTGCCTTCGAGCGCTTCGCCGGCATCGACCTGCTGTCGACAATTTCGGGTGGCGAGGGTAACCGTGACGCGCTCGCCGCGGCGGCCCGCGGTAAGGTCCGTGTGGCCGAGGATGACACATGGTCCGACATCTTCAGCAAGGTCCTGGTCGAGCATGTCGAGCCGCATCTCGGGCAGGGGCGTTTGACCATCCTGTTTGAATACCCATCTCCAGAGGCGGCGCTGGCGCGGGTGAAGGCGGACGCCCCGAGGGTCGCCGAGCGATTCGAGGTCTATGCGTGCGGCGTCGAGCTCGCCAACGGCTTTGGCGAACTGACCGATGCCGAGGAGCAGCGAAAACGCTTCACGGAATCGATGAGGGAGAAGCAGCGCCGCTACGGCGAAGCCTATCCGCTCGACGAGGACTTTCTGGCCGCGGTCGCCGTAATGCCGGAGGCGAGTGGTGTCGCACTCGGCTTCGACCGGCTGGTCATGCTGGCGAGCGGCGCAACACGAATTGATCAGGTGGTGTGGACACCGCCTGCGGATGAGAGATGACGAAGGCGAACCTTTTACGCACTCTGCGCGAGCCTGCCGAGCTCGTCGCCCAGGGTCTGGCCCCCGCGGCGGCGCTGCCGGCGCTCGAACGCGTTGCCGCGCGCTATGCCGTGGCGATCACGCCGGCGCTGATCGAGCTGATCGACACCAGCGATCCCGACGACCCCATCGCGCGACAATTCGTTCCCACCGCGGCCGAGCTGGACCTGAGGCCGGGCGAGAATGCCGATCCGATCGGCGACCGCCCGCATTCGCCAGTTCCCGGGATCGTGCATCGCTATCCCGACCGCGTGTTGTTCAAGCTCGTTCACGTCTGCGCGGTCTATTGCCGATTCTGCTTCCGCCGCGAGATGGTGGGGCCCGGCAAGGAGAATGCGCTGTCGGACAGCGCTTATCGCGCGGCGATCGACTACATCCGGGCACACGACGAGATCTGGGAAGTGATTCTGACCGGTGGCGATCCCCTGATGCTGTCGCCGCGGCGGATGAGCGAGATCATGGCCGAACTGGCTGCGATCGATCACGTCAAGATCATCCGTCTTCACACCCGCGTACCGGTGGCCGAACCCGCGCGCGTCAGCGAGGAGATGGTTGCGGCATTGAAGGTCGCGGGCGCGACCACCTGGCTGGCAGTGCACGCCAACCACGCGCGCGAGCTGGCAGGGCCCGCACGTGCTGCCTGCGCACGGCTCGTCGACGCCGGAGTTCCCTTGGTGAGCCAGTCCGTGCTGTTGCGCGGCGTCAATGACAACATCGCCGCTCTGTCGGATTTGATGCGAGCTTTCGTCGAATGCCGAATCAAGCCCTACTATCTGCATCACGGCGATCTCGCGCCGGGCACCTCGCATCTGCGAACGACGCTGGCGGAGGGACAGGACCTGATGCGGCAGCTGCGCGGGCGGGTGTCAGGGCTATGTCAGCCGGACTATGTCATCGACATTCCCGGCGGCGCCGGCAAATCGCCGGTGGGGCCAGGTTACGTCCTGGCGCCGCAAAATACCGCACCCGATGCGGATGATGCGGGAGCCGAAACGCGCTATCGTATCGTCGATTATTGCGGCGACGTTCATCTTTACCCGCCCGAGACCTGAGTGGGGTGGAGAGCGCGCCGGTTTTGAGAATGGAGCACTGAGAATGAAGAAGATCATGGTGGCAGCATCGCTCGTGGTCTTGCTTTGTGGCGCGGCGGTTGCGCAGCCGAACGGCTCGAAGGGATCGACCTCCACCGGTGCAAGCCGTGGAACGGTGTGGCCGGCGCCCGTTGGTCACCGCCAGCCGCGTGCGGCTGACGTGCCGAGCGAGAAGAATCTGAGCGATCCGAACACCGCCGCGAACAAGGAAGATGCGGAGCTCGATCGCAAGATCAGGAGCATCTGCCGCGGCTGCTGATTGCTTTGACCTCTCCCCGTCGGGGAAGGTCAGGAGCGAGCCAACCTAAAGCGCGATACGATCAGGATGAATCGTCATCGCGCCTTAGGTTGTTGTTTAAGCATGATCTTTTCGGAGAACCGCTGCGCACTTTTCCGGATCATGCATTGGCCTCGTGATTTCTCAGGCCGATCGTTCGTGCCGCCCGGCGTGCCGGGTGTTGCGACGGATCTCGACGGCGTCGGCGAGCTGCTCGAGCGCGCCTGCCGTGGTCGGCCAGTCGATGCAGCCGTCGGTGATGCTCTGGCCGTAGGTGAGTGGCTTGCCCGGCACCACGTCCTGGCGACCGGCGACGATGTTGCTCTCGACCATCGCGCCCATGATGCGGCTTTCGCCGCCCGAAATCTGACTGGCGATGTCGGCGATCACCAGCGGCTGATTCTCCGGCTTCTTGCTCGAATTGGCGTGGCTTGCATCGACCATCACGAGCGGCGCGACGCCGGATTTGGTCAATTCGTTACAGGCGGCCGCAACGCTGGCCGCGTCGTAGTTGGGCCTGCTGCCGCCGCGCAGGATGATGTGGCAGTCCTCATTGCCCACGGTCGAGGCGATCGCCGAACGGCCGAGCTTCGTCACCGCCATGAAATGATGCGGATGCGAGGCCGATTTCACCGCGTCCGCGGCGATCCGCACGTTGCCGTCGGTGCCGTTCTTGAAACCGACCGGGCAGGACAGCCCCGAGGCCAGCTCGCGGTGGATCTGGCTCTCGGTCGTGCGCGCGCCGATCGCCGCCCACGAGACGAGGTCGGCGATGTATTGCGGCGTCGTCATGTCCAGGAATTCGGTGCCGGCGGGCAGACCGAGATTGTTCACGGCCGACAGCACGTTGCGCGCCAGCCGCAGGCCCTTGTTGATGTCGAAGCTGCCGTCGAGATTTGGGTCGTTGATCAGGCCCTTCCAGCCGACGGTGGTCCGCGGCTTCTCGAAATAGACCCGCATCACGATCTCGAGCTGGTCGGCAAGGTCCTCGCGCAAGCGCGCAAGGCGCTCGGCGTAGTCGAGTGCGGCCTCGGGATCATGCACCGAGCAGGGGCCGACCACGACCAGCAGGCGGTCGTCCTGGCCGCTCAGGATGGCGTGGATGGCATTGCGGGCGGCCATCACCACGCGCGTCGCGGTGAGCGTGCGCGGGACCTCTCGCATCACCTCTGCCGGCGTGCTCAGTTCTTTCAGTTCGCGGATACGAAGATCGTCGGTCGTGCTCAGCACGGCGGGCTCCTGTCTGTTTTAGAACCTGCCGGCCAATAAAAAAGCCGCCAGGTCTGGCGGCTTGTTCGGACGTTTGCTGCAATGTGTCAGATTGAGCGCGATCCTCCCGCCGCCAGCGAGCTGTCGTAGCTAAAATACCAAAAATAGCTGGTGGCGACGGTGATCATGGCAGGCCATATAGCCTGCCGCTGGCGGCTTGTCACCCCCCAATCGGCGCGTAGGGCGGCGAGGCGCCTCAGGTCTTGCTGTTGCGTGCCGCCATTGCCATGCCGATCAAGGTGGCGCCGCCGAACAGCAGGTTGATACCGACGAGCACGCCGATCGCCCAGTCCGCCGAGCTTGGCAGTCCCGTGATCACCATGAACGAGATCGCGATGTCGACGAGACCGGAGACCAGGAGCCACGACCAGCGGCCGCTCAGCTCGCGGCGGTGCTCCAGCGCGTACATGATGGTAGCGACGCCCTCCGCCAGGAAATAGGCGCCGAGCACGATGGTCAGCGTCAGTACGGCCTGCATCGGCCGGGCCAGCAGCAGCATGCCGGTGAGCACGGCCAGCGCGGCCGAGATCAGCGACCACCAGAAGCCCGGCGTGCTGCGCGCCCAATAGGTCGCGATCAGCCCGCCGATGCCGCCGATCAGGAACATCCAGCCGAGGAAGATCGCCGTCGCAAGACTTGCAAGCGGCGGGAGAACCAATGCAGCAACGCCGAGAACCACGAGCAGGATGCCCTCGAACAGGAAGGCCTTCCAATGCGTCTTGACCGCCTGGTTCATTGCGGATTGCAGCCGTGAAAATTCCTCAGGCGATGTCATGAAGTCCTCGATCTCGTCAGCAGCCCATGCCGCTCAATCTAGTATGTGTGCACCGCGCCTGCCATCGCGCGGCTCAGCCGCCGCCGGGTGCCGACGAAAAGCCTTCCGCGCTGGTGCGGATGCGGTTGCGGCCGAGAATGTAGATCGCCGTCGTGACAATCAGAAGCGCGAGGCCGAGCAGGATCGAGACGAAACCAATCGGAATCAGCGCCAGCGTCAGGTTACGCTCGGGATTGATCAGCCAGTGATGGATCGAGGTCAGCACGAAGGCGAGCCCCAGAAAGCCGATGCCGCCGCCGGCCAGCAGCAGCGCCCACATCCGGCGGAGCTGGCTGAGCCGCTCGCGCGCGACATCGGTCCGCGGCGCATGGTGGCGCGCGACGCGCCGGACCAGGCGGATGGCGAAAGCAATCGAGCCGAAGCCGACCAGGAGGCTCGCGGCGCCCAGCCACATCCGGAGCGTCGGATCGAGATCGGGCATGCGCTGGAGCGCCAGCAACGGGAAGTCGAAGGCCGAATGCAGCGCGAGCGGGGCGGCGAAGATCAGTAGCCGGCTGGAGAGGCGTGCCCAATCGCGATGGCGGCGGTTGGCGCCCAGTGCCGTGCCTGCGCGTGCGATCGTCAGGTAGGCGCCCGCGATGATGCCGAGTGCGCCGTGGAAGGGCACGGTCAGCACGCTGCGCAGGGCGGCCAGCGAGCGCCACATCTCCGCGTGCTGGACCAGATAGGCGAGGTTCTCGTAGGCGGCGAAGCCGAGGCCGACCGCGGCGCCATAGACCACGGTGTCCATTGGATTGGAGAAGGTCCGCCGCTTGGTCGACGAAATCAGCACGATGGCGATCACCTTGACGGCCTCTTCAGGCAGCGCGACGCCGAAGATCGAATGCATGGCCAGCGCCGCCCAGGGGTCGTCGGGGGCTGCGACCATCTTGGCGAAGGGAGCGCGGGCGAGCCCCAGGAGCGAAATGCTGGCCGCGCCGAGCAGGAAGGCAGTCCAGACCTGGGCCGGCGGACCAGGGCGCTCTTCGGCCGCGATGACAAGCCACAGCATCAGCAGCGCCGGGGCGATGGCCGCAGTTCCAATCACGGTGGGGAGCGCTTCGATCAGATACATTGGCGCCGAAAATAGGTTCCCTTGATCCGCTTATCTACGGCGGCCGATGCGACCATGTGTCATGCGCCTGCTGTCGGCTCGCTGAATGCGGGCGACAGCTGCCGTTCATTCCCGTCGCCTGCGAAGCAGTAGAATACAAGCGCAATCAATTGCATGACAAAAAATCCTCGTCATCCATGGCAACGACCTTGCGTCGGATGTCGGGTCCGGGATTGGCAAGGCAGATCAAGGAAATGCGTAGGTTTCTTCGATTCACTGCACACCTGTCCCGGCAGCGGATCAGCGGGCAGTATGACCTCTCAAGGCAGCGCGCGGCGGCTTACTACTTGCGCTGCAGCGACTCGGCGGCCTCGAAGCCGTTCTTCAATGCGTGGTGAATGGCGGCGCGGCGCCGGGAGCGACGTCGAAGGCGCCGAGGTGGAATTCTTCGCCGATCGATGCGTCCGGATCGGCCGGTTGCGCCAGCAGGGTGAACGCAGCCTGTGGGTACCGCTTCCAGATCTCGATATCGCCGGCGGTGATGGTGAGCCAGCCGAACGTGTACATGTAGCGGCCGGGCTCGGTGACCCGGCCGACCCTGTCCCAAGTGATCTTATCGACTGTGATTTTATCAGCTGTGATCTTGTCGACTGCCATTCGGTCCCCCGAGCGCAAGTCTGCAGATGACGTCCGGCCCGAGGCACAGACCTACATAGGCTGAGACCGCATTTTGGCCGCGATAGGGCAGCGACGCGGTGGATCAGGCCGGCTGCGATGCGCGCACGATCAGGCGGACGAGGTCGTCCCGGGACTGCTTCTCGGCGAATTTGACCGCAAAGCCATGCGCGAATTTGCGGATCACCCGCCCGACGCAGGCACCGACCGCAAGCGGGGTTCCGACCGGCGGATCGTACTCGGAGGACACCGCGACGCCGGCGGTCGAGACATCGATGATGAAGCAGGAATGAGTGCTCCCGTCCGCGAGGGTCAGGACGGTGTGCGAGACCTGCGGAACGAAGCGCGCGTCGCGCCGTAGCTCGCGAACGCTGGCATCCTTCTGCTTCTTTTCGAGCCAGGTCAGCTTTTCCGACATCCAGGCGCGCCGCGCCCGCGTCATGTCGAGCTCGATCAGGAAGCCCGCCTTCAGCGTCGCGCTGATGGTGCACTGGAATTCGCCGAAATCCTGGAAGTAGGAGGTCACGCGCTCGCCGACCTTGCCGACGACAGGCACGTCCACGATCATGCGGAAGGGCGAGACGCGCTTGGTCCGGCAGGCGAAGCTGCGCAGCTTGCCCTCGCAATCGTACCAGCGGGAGAGCGAGTAGCTGCCGCTCACCGCAACGTCCACTGCCCGTTGCCTGAGGAACTCTTCGACGGACATGAGCGCCGATCTGTTTGGGATTCCGTGGGTTCCACGGCTAGCGGCGAAACTCTAAGCAATTGATACCGGCGAACATGAGCAGGGGTAAATTTCCGGTAAATGCGCAGACCGGAGTCGAGCGACGGCTCGCGGCGTAAGGTCGCAACATCCTCGCTGCGGAATCAAGCGGTGGCGATCAGACCAGCAGCGCCAGCAAGGGCCACCATGAGCAATCTCAGATGGTTGACCGCGGTGGTTCGCCAGCATGTCGCTCGCCCGTTCTGGATCGCTGGCTGACCTGCTAAAGGGCCGCCCGAAGGCCGAGGCTGAAGGATGCCGAGGCGTTCGCCCAAGCCGAGCGTGCCAAGTTGAAGGGGATCGGCTAAGAGAAAGCTGCCATGCGTAGAAAGCCAACCGACCCCGCTGCCTCACCAGCCCCAGACGCGGCGCTTCAATTTCGGATCGAGCGAATGGCCAGATGGGTTGGCAGGGTCACCGCTGTGCTGGTCCCACTGGTCACGATCGTCTCACTGGTCTTTTGGCGCCGACCGTGAACTCGACGGCTCATCTCCACCGGGTCTGCGTCTCGACATTGCGCCCGAGCATCGTACTGATCTTGGCGAAGATCCTGAACCACCTCACCCGAAGTCGCGTGTACGGGATTGTTCCTGGCTGCGGTGAGAACAGCCGGCCGTCCGTTTCCTTCCAGCGTCGCAGCTGCCACTGCATGTATCGCTTGTGAGCGACCCGATAGTAGTGCCCGAAAGTGGGTTGCATCGTCGCTATGGGAATCGCGTGGGCACGCAGGCACTCGGACAAGGCGATCTGCTCGATGGTGAGCTGCCGTGCGCCATGGTCGAGCACGGCGTCGATCCATGCTATGGCATCCTGCACCACCGGAAGATGCCGCTCCGGATCAACGGCCGTGAGCCCGCTGTTGTATTCAACGGCGAGCTTTGGATCGTAGCGATAGGGACCTGCATTAGGCAGACTGGTTGCGAACCCCGCGAGCTGGGGCATGGGATCGCGGCCGTGACGGCGATCGACGGCTACAGCACCGGATCTCAGCGAGGCCAGCAGACGTTCGAAGAATCCCTCGCGGAAGAAGGTGTCGGTATCAGCCATGACGCAATAGTTCGTGCTGGTCTCCATTTCCTTCTGGAGGACGCATGGCTTGATGCGGTGATGGTAGAGACCGTCGCGGGAAAACTCCGAAATCTTGCTGGAAATGTCGACCAGCCGAACCGGCAAATCCGCGTGGCGATATGGTTTGTCAGTGTAGACGACAACGTCCAAAGGGAAGGGGCGGCCCCAATATAGCAAGGTCGACAGACTGTACCTCAGCTCCAATTGGAGCCGCTCCATGTCGCCATACTCAACGTAGATGAACGTGAGCCCCCGGGCCGTCATCGCTGCGGATCCATAGATTGAAACCGCACCGGTAGCCGAGTTTCTGCGCAGAAACAATGTGTCCGCAGGCCGAGCGTCTGCTGCCGCCGCCTGATCTCCCGGTAAGCTTTGCGGGCCTTCTCTTGCACCTCCCGCATCTGCCTGCGCAGGTCGTTGATCAGCTCGGACCGGCTCTTGGCGTCCTGGGTCTTGTCGCCTGGTGGTCTGTCCAACCTGCCGACATCGCTATGACTTTGGGTGCTTTTTGGCGCTCCCTAGCGGAATCGAACCGCTCTCTCCACCGTGAAAGGGTGGCGTCCTAACCGATAGACGAAGGGAGCAAACGCAGGGCCCCGCCGCTTGCCGCGGCACGGCCGCTGGCCGGCCGAACAGCGCCCGGCGGCTTGCAGCGGGCGAACGTATAGTGGCCTTTGCGCTCCCGGGCAAGCCGTTCGGGAACGGACTTTTGGCGCCCGTGGATAGCGCGGGCCGGGAGGCATCGGGGTCGATTTCAACGGTTTGTTAGGGTTCCCTGCGTAGCGCTGGAGCGGGAGATTTTCCAATGCCACCGCCGAAAAAGCGCGCCGCCCGCAAGCTGCTGTCGCAGCACGCCTGGATCACGCTCGACGGCGGCTTCGCCGCGCGGCATTGCCTGGTCCAGGACATCTCCGACACGGGCGCGAAAATCACGCTGGACGAGGACGCGAGCCAGCTTCCGGGCGTGATCCGGATGGCCTTCGCACGCGACGCGCGCACCGGGCGGAGCTGCCAGGTGGTCTGGCGCCGCGGCAAGTCGGCCGGCGTCAGGTTCATCTGATCGCGGACGCGAACGCCCCCGATGGCGCGCCCCGCCGGTCCGGGCTACAAGGCGGCGATGCGTACGCTGCTCCTCATCCTGATCTCGTTGCTGGCCACGCCTGCGGCCGCGGCCGAGAGCCTCCGCCTCCCGCCCGCCGAACGGCAGCAAGCGGGCAACGCCCTGCCGTTGAAGAGCGCCGCCGGAAAGGCAAGGGCGGGCTCCTGCGCCTCCTACGGCCCGCGCTTCGTCATGGTCGAGGGCACCGGGACCTGCGTGAAGGTCGGTGGCTCGATCAGCATCGACACCAGCGTCAGGCGCTAACGGCCATGCCGGCGGACCTGCTGCGGCTCGACCTCATCGTTCCCATCATGATGTATTGCGCGCTGCTGTGGTGGGTCGGCCGCGGCCTGAGCTGGACGGCCCGGCTCGCGACCGCCGTGGTGACGCTGGTGCTCATCATCGCCGTCCTGCTGGTCGAGCGCGGCTGGCGCTGAAGCCCCGACAAAACTGCGAAAACAACCCCATGCACAGTAGCCGTCAAGTGCTGCCGTGACGCCGGAGCAGCGCGCCAGCACGACGATTCCTCGCGCGATCGCCGCAGCTTGCACCCTGCCGGCGCTCACGACATCGGCGGTGCGACGAATTGTGCAAATCCGGGCCGTTTGCCGAGCTCGGCGAGCCAGCGGGTGAGGTGCGGCTGCACCGGCCGGCTGATGCCTTCGACCCCGAGCCAGCGCCGCGCATAGGACCCGATCGCGATGTCGGCCAGCGTGAACGCATCGCCCTCGATGAAGCGGCGCGATGAGAGCAGGCGGTCGGCGATGGCCCAGACCTCGGCGGCGGCATCGGCATCGCGCTGCACCTGGATCATGTCGCGCTCGGCGGGCGCCGTGCGCACGATGCCCCAGAACACCGGGCGGTCGACCGGCTGCACGGTCGACAGCGTCCAGTCGAGCCAGCGGTCGACCGAGGCGCGCTGCTTCGGCGCCTCCGGGTAGATCGTCGTGCCGCTTCCATGCGCGAGGCAGAGATAGCGCATGATCGAGTTGGACTCCCACAGCACGAAGTCGCCCTCGACCAGCGTCGGGATCCGCGCATTGGGATTCATCGTCAGATACTCGGCCTCGCGCGTCTTGCCGTATTGCATGCCGGCATCGATGCGCTCGTAGGCGAGGCCGAGCTCGGTCAGGCACCACAGCACCTTCTGCACGTTGACCGAATTGGCACGGCCCCAGATCGTCAGCTTGGTCCCAGGCATGAAGCGTCTCCCCGCGTTGTCGCTTGCTGCGGGTGATAGCGGAATTCGCCGCTCGGAGCGATGCGCGATTGCGGCGCGCCCCTCATGCAAAAAGCTCCGCACGCGGCGGAGCTTTCATTGCAAAGTTCAACCTGACGCTCAGCGGCCGAAGAACAGCCACAACAGAATGATCACCGGGATCGGCACGCCAAGCATCCACAGCAACAGCCCTCTCGCCATCGCATCCTCCTCCAATTGCCTCACTGGAAGATGAACGCGGGCCGTGAGCGCTTGTTCCCGCGCGAAGACCTACCAATGACCGGTGTTCGGCATCGACGCCCAGGGCTCCTGCGGCGGCTTCGGATCGCCCTTCTGCAACAGCTCGATCGAGTGGAGGTCCGGCGAGCGGACGAAGGCCATGTTGCCGTCGCGCGGCGGCCGGTTGATGGTGACGCCGGCCTTCATCAGCTTCTCGCAAGTGGCATAGATGTCGTCGACCTCATAGGCGAGATGGCCGAAGAAGCGGTCCTCGCCGTAGGTCTCCTCGTCCCAATTCCAGGTGAGCTCGACCAGCGGCGCGCCGCGCGTCGGCGGCTGCTTCTTCAGCGCCTCGAGATCGTCCGCCGAGCACAGGAACACCAGTGTGAAGCGCCCCTTGTCGTTCTCGATCCGCCGCACCTCCTTCAAACCGAAAGCATCGACATAGAACTTCAGCGCGACATCGAGATTGCGCACGCGCAGCATGGTGTGGAGGTATCGCATGGTTGTTGCTCCCTGGGTGGTGGAGGGTTTTGGGGCGGCGGTGCCGGCGGGTGTGAGATAGCAGGAAACGGGGAGGAGGGGCAGGGGGCCGAGGCAAATGTGCGTGAGGGGTGCCGGTCCGGCTCGGACCGGATCACGTTCGAAGCAGTGCCGTCATCTCTTTCCAATGATAGATTCGCGTCTTCTCCGTTTGATGCCGCGCGGCTTTGGCCATGGCATGCGCGATGTCGTTCCCGGCGAGCCCGCGATACCGGTCGGCCGGGCCAACGAGCAGCGGATTGAGCACGCTCCAGATCGCGATGATGAGGCGTTCACGCGGGCGGTCCTCGTCGCGCTCGCCGAGGATCATCGAGGGGCGGAAGATATGTGTGTGCTCGAAATCGAGCGAGAGAATGTCCCGCTCCACCTCGCCCTTGGTCCTGAGATAGAACACGCTGGAAGCGGCGTTGGCGCCAACGGCCGTGACCAGAAACACCGACCGCGCGCCGTTCGCCCTGGCGATCTCGGCCGCCAACAGCGGATAATCATGATCGATCTTGTAGTACTCGGCCTCGTCAGGCGTGTGCTTGCGCGTCGTCCCCAGCGCGATGAAGATCTCGTCCGCAACCAGTTGCGGCTTGAGCGCGGGCAGGGAAGCGAGATCGCCGATCAGCACCGTGAGCTTCGGATGGCTCACCGCCAGCGGCTTGCGGGCCACCGCGACGATCCGCGAATAGTCGGGACTGTCCAACAGGTCGCGCAGCAAATGTGAGCCGATGAAGCCGGTGGCGCCGAAGACAAGTGCGGTTTTCATTCAAGCCACCGTTTTGCGTTGATTCCCGGATCGCTTGTTGAGAGTCAGGGGAGGTGGTGCCCGAGAGCCGTCCGTGACAGTGCACTAAACTCCCGCAGTGCGGGACGACGATATTTGATGCCGGACACCTATTTAGTCCAGCACTGTCACAAACGGTTGCGGTTGTGCTTGTGGGGGCAGGGCACGCGATAGTGCGATCGTCTAAGCGATCTTCGCATCCTTCTTCGCGTGAAGCTGCTTGTCGTAGATGACGTACACCAGCGAGAACAATGTGAAACACAGCCGGCTATAGGTTGCATGCGTGATGTACATAGAGAAAATCATGCCGAACAGAAAAAACAGCGCACCAAAGAAAAATGTCAACATCGATGCGTCATTTGAGTAAACCGGAATAAGAAAGACCTCGGCCGCAAATATGAACAGGGCGAGCCCGATTGCCCGTGCCGTTCGCCACAGCGAATATTCATCAGTCATCAAACTTAGCTGCGTAGATGATCCAGACTGCACCGCGATGTAGGATATGAGGAAGCTCCATAGCCGTTGATACTGAGATGGCATCCGTCCGAAGAGGGCCTTCGCGAGCTCCACATAAGTGCGTCTGCTTTCAAGCTTCCATAGTTTAAGGATCATAAGGACGTCGCCAAGGCCTTGTTGCGATCGGGACAGCAGGTCTTGTTGCATGCGCTGGAAGGGTTCGAAGTCTTTCCCGCAGTAGACCTTGTTCGCTTCAAATAGACCGTTTAGCCAGTCGCGATTATAGTGGAGGTGAGTTGTGAAGACGTGCATCTCCAAGTTTCGAAAATAGGACGCCAGTAGATCAAGCACGAGTCCCACCACGAAAACGGCAATCACAGCAAGCGCGCCAGCAAATCCCGCAGTGATGGGCGCAAGTAGGGAATTGTTGGGTGGCAACCAAAGCTTCTCAAGTTCTTTGAGAACCGGGAACCAATACCCTAAAGCCCAAAGGAGACCTAACTGACAAACAAGAAAGAGCCCACCAGTCAAACCGTAATCGGCGAACCGGCGATCGAGCTGCATGGTTGTGTCCTCGCGACCTTGAGGCACGTGGAGCGATGCGGAGCTTAACACCCTGCAATGCAATGCGATAGCGCCCGGGCCGGCTTTCTACTCTGAGGTGATCGCCGGCCCTCGGTCGTTCGCGCGCCGTTCAATGACCTTCGCGGAGCGCTCGCGAGCGGCCTCAAGCTTCGGATTACGGTGACAGTGCTGGACTGCACCCCTGAAGTGAGACACGATAATTACAGTGACAGGCATTTCGAGGATGACTTGTGGCAGGACGAGGAAAGAAGCGTCAGTTTCCGACGGCGTACAAATTGAAGGCGATCAAGCGGGTTGAGCGGGGCGAAGGCGTCCTCCCTGTGGCCCGGGAGCTTGGGATCTCCCGCAAGATTCTCCATGACTGGATCAAGGCCTGGAAGGCCGATGGCCCGGATGGTTTGAACCGGAAGCCAGGACCTAAGCCCGGCCCTCGCAAAATTACGGTGACAGTGCACTCAATCAGCATCGTCGGCGAAGCCCGGCCCCGAAACCCGACGGAGAGATCCGGAAATTTAGTGCACTGTCACCGTAATGCGAAATTTGGTGCACTGCCTCCGTAATGTGCGTGATCGTCCCAGTATCGGCTCTAATCGTGCTCGGGGCGCGCACCGAGGAGCAACTTGCCGAGAACCTCGCTTCAATCGATCTTGTGCTCAAACCCGAGCAGGCCGCGCGGATCGAGAAGGCCGGTCGTCCTTCCCACTCTATCCCTTCTGGCACCGTGCTATGTGAGGGGATGGACCGACCAACCCCGGCCGAGCGCGGCTACCTTGAGGGCCACCGCAAGACCATCGGTAGCTGAGCAGAGCCGCGGCATCCAGGCGCCGTGGCCCTCTGAACTGACGTGGTCACCAGATCGACCGCCGGTGTTTGTCCATCGGACTGGCCGAAGGCGAGGCCCTGCGGGACCGACGATGACAGGTTGGAACCAGCACCCAGGTTCGCGGCCGATCAGAATTTATAGTTGATCCGGGCCCGGGCGAGGTTGCCAACATCCTTGAGCTTGATCGACGCAGCAGTGGCTCCAACCGCGAAATTTAAGCTGTTGTCATCAAGCTCGTAGCGCAGATATTCGGCACCCACTGTGACGGCGCTGGTGCTAGACATGTGAAGCCACACGTCAACGGGCAGCGCATATTCGAAGCCGCCGCCATAGGTGAAGCCGGTCTCGGTGGTCTTAAGGTTCGCGAAGTTGGCACCATTCAAGTCGGCGCTGTGTTCGACGGTGCCATAGGCAAAACCGCCGGTCCCGTAGACCAGGAGGCGGTCAAAGGCGTAGCCGAGCCGGCCGCGAATCGTTCCGAGATAATCCAGCCGGCTGTTGAGGTTCACCGTGGCGCCTGGCCCGGCAGCAATAGGAAGGCTGCCCGACAGATCGGTGTAGGCCGCATCGGCCTCGACACCGATCACGATGCCGCTCAGATTGCCGAGCGAGAACTCGTAGTTGTAGCCGAACTGGCCACCCGCCGTGACGCCGTCGCTCTTACTGCGAAGGTCGAGTGAGCCGGGACCTGCGAGACCGGTCACGTCGACGCGGTCGGAGTTGTCGAACGCGCCGCCAACATTCCCGCCGATATAGAAGCCGGTCCACGAAAACGCTTGCTGCTGCAGAGGAGGGGCTTTCAGCGGCATCTGAGACCGAACCGGTAGGTCCGCCGCGACGGCGAGGCCCGGGAGGCTCATGAGAGCGAAAGCGACGATCAGTTTCTTGAGCATAACGACGTCCTGCATGTTGATTGCGGTCCCGACGCCCGATGACACTTGCTCTAGCCGGCGAACGTTCGAGGACCAGAGACCGTCCTGACGGGCTGATGTTACGCTTCGATTTCAGGAAGGGCCGCCCGCCATTACAGCTGAAATTCAGTGCAGGAAGACATTCACATCGCGTCCAACTGTTGCCGCCGAGCGACACATTCGATGGCGATCTTGAAACGAAAGCTCCAAAGCGACGGTTGGCTCCAGCGTCTGTCGCGCGAAATTACAATTACGGTGACAGTGCACTTAATTTGACGCCGGCCGCTTTCACGGCCATGATGCGGCATGGCCCGTCTCGCTCGTGTCGTCATTCCCGGTCACCCCCACCATGTCACCCAGCGCGGCAATGGCCGGGGGCGCACGTTCTTCGAGGACGGCGACTATGCGCTGTATCGCGACCTGCTTGCGGCGAATTGCCGGGATGCCGGGGTCGAGGTGTGGGCCTGGTGCCTGATGCCGAACCACGTGCACCTGATCCTGGTGCCGTCCGATCCCGACGGGCTGCGGCGTGCGCTCTCGCGCGTGCACCGCAGCTACGCCGGGATCATCCATGCGCGACGTAAGCGTACCGGTCATTTCTGGCAGGGCCGGTTCGGCGCCGTTGCCATGGACGAAGAGCATCTTGCGGCGGCGCTGCGCTACGTGTCGCTCAATCCGGTGCGGGCGCGGCAGGTAGCGCGGGCACAGGACTGGCGCTGGTCGAGCACGCGCGCGCATTTGCGCGGCAGGGAGGACGGCGTGACCGCGCTGGCGCCGATCCGCGATCGTTTTCCAGAGTTCGCCGATTTGCTGGCGACCGAACCGGAAGACGATCTGTTCGACGCCCTGCGTTCAGCCGAGAGCATCGGCCGGCCGCTCGGAGACAGCCGCTTTCTCGCTCGTCTCGAACGTCAGACCGGGCGCGTCCTGAAGCCCGCCAAGCGCGGGCCGAAGCCGTCGGTGGAGGAGGGGGGTATTTAGTGCACTGTCACCGTAATAATTCCCTCCACCCTTGAACCCCGCCAGAGGTGGCGCCGACTAAAGGCATGGCCGCACTCGTTGCAGAACTCCTGTTTGACCTCGTCAGGTGCCTCGTTGGTGGCTGGCTGAGACATGCTGGGGTGGCCATCTGTGGGTGGCTCGATACGAAGATTCATGGCCGTGCTGCACGCTTTGTCGTGGGCCGCTTTCTGCTGGGATTTTGATGTACTCCGTTAAAGCGAGCCTCATCATCGCATTGGCCATCGGGGCGCTCATCTCGACGGTGCTCCTTGTCCTGGAGCCGCTGACCGACTTCGCGTTCCTCTCGCTGGAGTGGCCGGGCATCACCGCAGCTTATTTTTTCTGGGGAGCGGTCGGAGGATCCACCTTCCTCGGCATAGCCATCTCGTGGGGCGTGAATGCGCTGACCTACGGTCTGGGTGCATTCGTCATTCTCAGCGCCTTCAAGGCGCTGAGGGAAGCATGAAGCGCTGGCTCCGAGTGAGCAGCGCGAAGGCGGATCAGACGAGCGTCATGCCGCCTTCTCGTTACCCTTCGCGACGATCTCGACTTCGAAATAGCCCATGTCGCGGAGCTCGGCGGCCTTCTTCTCGGCCGCTTCCCTTGTGTCGCGCTTCAAAATGATCTGGCCCGCTCCGTCGCGGGCGCAAACGAAATAAGGCATTTTCGATTCCCAATTTCGTTTGCATACACATGGCTCCGGATTCCCGCAAGAATACGGGTCACCGCTCCAGCCCGGCCTTTTGCCGCATCTCCTCGATCAGCTCCGAGGCCTCGGCCTTGGTCAGTTCCTCCTCGGGCAGGTCCTGATGCGCCTGCTCGGCGAGGGTCTTGAGGTAGGATTCCTGGGCTCCCGTCATCGGGTCGTCCCCGGAGACCCAATCCTTTGGTTCCTTCCGGGTGTTGTCCGCCATCGAAAATCTCCTTTTCCGTCAAACGTCGGACTCGACTCTTCGTTCCGTTTTTGTTCTCTTCAACCATACTCAAATCGCGAGGGCTGAACATGCCGGACCTGGACTTTGTCAGGCGGGAGATCGAACGGATGCGCATCCAGATTGGCAGGCAGAGGAAGGAGATCCTCCAGCTGCAGCGGGCGGGCGTCGGGACGGCCTCGGCCGAAGCGCTGCTGTCTCGGATGGAGGCGAAGGTTGAAAGTCTCTGCGCCCAGCGTGACGCGTTGAGGAGCGCAGAGCCGCATCACAACAAGGGCAGGGTGCTCGGCGGGAGGACATGGTGAGCAGGCGCTGGTTCGACGACGAGAGAGAACTGTCGCCCTTCCTGACCGCGCTCGAGGACGTTCGTAGAAAGGCGACACGGGAAGGGTGGTGCTACGCCCACGTCCAGGCCATCATCGTGGCCATCGACCAGTACGCAGAGGCCGCGACGGGCAACCGCGAGTATTTTTTGAACAAGCCGGTTTCAATCGGCGACAGCCGGAAGGCCGCGGATATTCCGTGATCGGCTGCGCCCTCGTATCGTTGCTCGTGCATCGCATCGGGGCACGTCGCCGGTGTCGCCGCTCCCGTTACGACGGGGAGCACGCAGCAACGAAGCATGCGCGCTCGTCGTTGCGCCGATCAGCGTGGCGAGACCGAGGAGGAGGGCGCTGACCTGGTCCGACCGGGCGAAGCAACCTTCCTCGGCGGAGAAGTCCTTCGCGCTTTGCGGGACTTTGGACGTGCTTCGGGGGTGATCCCGTTCTGCTCGTCGAATTGCTTCAGCCAGGCCTGGATGTATCTGGGATCATCGGGATAAAGCCGTTCCAGCAAACGAAGGTTCTGCGCTCTGAATTCCACAAGGGTTTTCGGCATAACTCCTCCTCAAAAGCCTGCCCGCCGAAAAGGTGCTTCGGGAGGGAAGCCGGGTCAACGGCAAAGAGAGGCTTGAAATTCCGGGCGAGCCGATGCAGCGCAAGCGCGCCAAAAAGCGAAAACCCCGCCTGGGGGAAGCGGGGTTCTCTGTCGGGGGTGAAGCTTGGGGACGCTTCAACTGTAAGACGCGCGAGCCGGCAGAAAGTTCAAAAGAAAATCCGCAGCCGGACTTGCCGGGCGAACGCATATGGCTTCATTCGCGAGCTGAGCGCGCGCCACATCGGTCGTGCCTCGCGGCGAGACCGGCACGTTCGCACCAGCGACCAAGGCGCGATGCGACTGTGAATCGTCATCGCGCTTCAGGTCGTTGTTCAAGCATGATCTCCGCGCAAACGCGTTCCCGCGTTTGTCGCGAGGGAGAACCGCTGCGCACTTCTCCGGATGATGCTTCAGGCCGCAATCCGGTGGTCGACAGGGGTCGTCAGGAACTTGAGCGCTTCTGCATGTGCGAGGTCGGGAACGGCGATGGCGGTGTGGCTGTACATCGCATGCGTCCGCGACTTCGCAATCCCGTCCAGGATTTCGCGGCCCTTGATGACGTGCAGACCCATGCCCTCTTCAGTGGGGAAGATCGCCAGCACGACGTCGTAAGCCGCGATGACGGCCCTGAGCGCTTCGGCCTTGTCTTCGGCGACCTCGACAAAAATACGAACATCAGCCGCGAGTTCACGCAGCTCGTCAAAATCCAGCACTGTGGGGTACTCCAACGCAACAGACCTGATTGAAGCTTGGCCGCGTTAGGTTACCGAAGTGTCAACAACGCCGGCCGCGCCACAGATTTCACGTGCAGGTGACCCGGCAGGCGGATCAAGAAGAGTCGCAACAGCCCAACCCCGCCTGGGGGCAGCGGGGCTCTCTGGTAGGGGAGGCTCAGGGACTTCAATCCTAAGGCGCGCCAGCAGCCGAATGGTCAAAAAGAGAGCGGGGATCGTTCACAGGAGGAAGGGAGTCCTTGCGAACCCGTGCTTGCGTTTTCGGCCTCGATGGGTTCTAAGCCCGGACACTTCATGACCTCTGGCATGAATCAGCAGCGCGCCCCCGCGGTCCGGCCGCGTCCTCTCCGGGAATTGCTCGCGCCCCCCATTCAAAGGAATTCAGACATGGCGAAGATGACGAAGACCCAATTGATCGATGCAATTGCCGAGGGCACGCAGCTTTCGAAGAACGACGTGAAGTCGGTGATCGAGTACATGGCGACGGTCGGCTACAAGGAGCTCAACGAGTCCGGTGAGTTCGTCATTCCCGGCTTCGTGAAGATGTCGGTCGTGAACAAGCCGGCGACCGAAGCGCGCATGGGCGTCAATCCCTTCACCAAGGAGCCGATGCAGTTTGCGGCGAAGCCCGCGAGCAAATCGGTCAAGGCCTCGCCGCTGAAGGTCGCCAAGGACGCCGTCTGAGGCGCAAGCGACTTTCGTTCTCACAGACCTCGCAGATCATCGCGTCTCCACGACGAAGCTCGCGATGCCGGCTTCCAAAGGGCCGAGCGGTTGCGCTGCACCGTTGCCGGCCCGCTGGATTTCAGCCGATCGATGCGCAAGGGCGAGGCTTCGCTTCGCTGGCATGCAATCCGCGCCCGTCGCCTTCAAGAGATCACACCGACTTCAAGAGAAAAGCCCCGCGCTTTCGCGCGGGGCTCTCTTGGCTGACGGCGTTGGGATTTCAGCGCCTGGCCGCCAACCGTATTTCAAACTTAAGGTTGAAAATCTAAAAAGCAACAGCGCCGCGGTGACGGAGTATGTTCGTCAGGCGGCGCTGCCGTGTGACTGGGCGCTGAAATCCCCAGCTTCCGTAAGTCTGTGCCGCTCGGAAAAGGTTCAACGCGAGGCCAGTGAAATTTAACCGGAGGGGCTGGACTTTTTGTTCCCTCTTTGTTCTAGTGCGGGTCGCCTTGGGAGACATTTTAGGAGGTGACTCATGACTGTCGAAAAACAGCGCGAAGTGATCAGGCTCTGGAACGAGCTCAGGAAGCTCGAGGGGCCTGCCGCAGAAGAGCTCCGCATCCAGATCCTCGAATGCTTCTCCAAGGAGAAGACGAAGCGGGCGGCTTGATCGGCGTCGACGACACGCGGCAACCGGCGATCGTGCTCCATCGGCTCGCGCTCGATTTACCGCCGAAGAGTTTGGCGCCGAAGAGCTGTGCAGCCGAAGGTGCGAGAGTTCGCGCCTTCATCGATCGTTAGGATTCGCTCCGCACCGGTTTTCTCGACTCCGATTCGTTCTTCGAGAACGAAATGGAGTCGGATGCAGAACAGGGGGCGCCTCGCGGCGGCGATGCGCCCCGCAGTCGGAAAGAGACGGAGTGATGCCCGGCCCCCGCGCGTGGCTTCTCCGAAAGCGCGAGGCGAGGAAGGCGCCATGGATGCGGACTGCTCTGATCGAGGTCGCAAAGTGTTTGTTAAGAACTGCTCCGCATCCATTTCTGCGATTCCGATTCGTTCTTCGAGAACGAAATGGAGTCGAAGCCGGAACAAAGTCGGCCGGTCTTTCGCCTGTCCCGACGGCAGAGGCGCCGCCTCTGATGTGCCTAACGAGTGCTTGTGCGGACGCCGATAACCCTATTCGGTTAGGTTAAAAGCCCAATCGCGTTGCGCTTGCCGCGGGGTGGGGTAGGTGTCTGGCAAGAAGCAAGAAGCGACTTTGCCAACAAGCAATTTTGTCATGACGCCTTTTTCGACGCCGTCCTTCTACCAAGGCGACCGGTACACCTACCGGCGCGTCGCCGTCGTCGGCACGCTGTTCTGTCTCGCTTTCGTGGTGATCAGCTTCTCGCTGCGGCCGCAGGCCGAGGACACGCGCGTGGCGGTCAAGGCCGTCAGGCTGGTGCGCACGGCGGGCCAGGCGGCGCACGCCAACTAAAGCGCGATGTGATTGGGATCAACTGTCATCGCGCTTCAGGTTGTTGTTTGGGCATGATCTCCGCGCAAACGCGTTCCGCGTTTGTCGCGAGGGAAAACCGCTGCGCACTTTTCCGGATCATGCTTTAGCGTTCGTCGCCGTAGATGCGATCGTCGGCCGGCGCCTGCGGGCAAGCGACGCCGCCGCGAGAGGCGAGCGCCACGAAGCCGGCATAGCCGGACAGGTTGAGCAAGACTTCGAGCCACGCGGGCATGTCGGACCTCTTTTCCTTCCGCTCAGCGTAAGGAAGGACTCAACGTCCGCGCGCAATCCTGGTTCCCTACTCCCGAAAGGAACTCAAACGGGAGAGGAGGGGTCGAGCCGGCGGCCAAGGACCGCGACGGATTTGCTCGACGGCTGCTCCTTCAGGAACTCGGCGATCGCCCGCGCCAGTTCGCCGTCGGTCATCGGCGTCGGCGGTGGGCGCAGTGTGCCGTCACCGAAGCTGCGGACGATCTCGTCGTAGTGCTGATCGTCGGATCTGGGAACCAACCTGCGGATACGGGCCAGCAAAGCGGCTAATGGCAAAAATTCCTCCTCGATCGTCCGCCCCGCTGGCAGCAATTGCGCTCTGCTGCCATTGGCTCCCGTTAACTGAAAAACCCCGCCAGCATCGCGGAGATACTGACGGGGTCTTCGTGCTGTTGCCTCAACCCGGATGGCGGAGGCTCCCGCACTTGGAAAACCAATTCGCGTCCGGCGATTTCGTTCCCCGCGCATCAACGCTTTTTGACCGCGCCGGCTTTCCGCGGGTTGCGCAACCATCGCGGGCGCTCGCGGTTATCCCGCGAAGACGCGAAGGAGAGGAGCATGAAGAAGACATTGGCAGTTCTGGCCACGATCGCGGCCGTCGGCGTGACCGCCGTCGCGGCGCCTGCGCCGGCCGAGGCGCGCGGTCGCGGCATCGGCCCGGGCCTCGCGTTCGGGCTTGCCGCCGGCGCCATCACCGCGGGCGCGGTCGCAGCCTCCCGACCGTATGGCTATTACGGTCCCGGTTACGGCTATTATGGCGGCCCGGGCTATTATTACGGGCCGGGTCCGTACGCCTATTACGGCGGCGGGCCGTACTACCGCCATCACCACTGGCGCCATTGGTAGCCGCCAATAGCGAAAAGCCCGGAGCGTTGCTCCGGGCTTTTTTCATTCGCAACTCCTCGCGCTTGCCTGCGCGACGATGCTAGGGCCAGAGCGATGGCCGTTCCACCTTGCGGGCGTTCTCCAGCGTCGACACGAAGTATTCTTCGCGCTCGCGCTTGAACTTCTCTTGCGTAGCACGGAAGGCGGCGACCCGGGCGGCGATCTCATCGCGCTCGCGCGCTTTGCGTTCTTCGTCTTCGGTCATGTGAAATCCCCTCCACACCTGAGTATGTGCGTATCTGAACTCAAGCGCTGCCGCCGCAATCACGTTGAGTCGCGTCAACACATCCATTGGCGCTCCTGAATGGGGCGTCAATGGGGAGGCGGCATTGCAGGATTGTGATAAGCGAAGACCGGGAGAAAAAGTTGCCGAGCGTGTTGCGTTCGCGCTTGATAAATACGTCAGCGATCTTGTCGCTTGTGCATATTGCTGTCAGGCCAAACGAGTCGGGAGGCGCGATTGATCGCATCGGATCTTCAGAGCGGCGTCGAGCGGCTCGGCGACATGATCGCCGAGGCGAGGGCCATCGTACCGTTCACCGGCGCGGGCATCTCGACCGAATGCGGCATTCCCGACTTCCGCTCGCCGGGCGGAATTTGGACGCGCAACCGTCCGATCCCGTTCGACGAATTCGTCGCGAGCCCGGAGGCGCGCGACGAAGCCTGGCGCCGCCGCTTCGCGATGGAGGAGGTATTTGCCGCAGCGAAGCCCGGCCGCGGCCATCGCGCGCTGGCCTCGCTCTACCGCGCCGGCAAGGTTCCCGCCGTGATCACCCAGAACATCGACAATCTGCACCAAGCCTCGGGCTTCGCCAGCGAGCACGTGGTTGAACTTCACGGAAATACTACTTATGCGCGCTGCATCGGATGTGGGCAGGCCTATCCGCTCGACTGGGTGAGGCGCCGTTTCGACGACGATGGCGCGGCGCCCAATTGCACGGCATGCGACGAGCCGGTGAAGACCGCCACGATCTCCTTCGGCCAGATGATGCCGGACGACGAAATGCAGCGTGCGACCGCGCTGTCGCAATCCTGCGACCTCTTCATCGCGATCGGTTCCTCGCTCGTGGTCTGGCCGGCCGCGGGTTTTCCGCTCATGGCCAAGCGCGCCGGTGCACGTCTGGTCATCATCAACCGCGAGCCGACCGAGCAGGATGACGTCGCCGACCTCGTCATCCATCACGACATCGGCGAGACGCTCGGTCCCTTCGTCGGCAATTGAGACGAATCAATTTGATTCGCTGCGATGCAAGCTGTTCATAGGTTCCGGCGAATCTCTTTTTTGTCTATGCCTCTCAACCGGGAGTGTTATCTTTTGAGTCGGAAGATTCGCGTCGCGTCGAGTTGAGAAGATTTTCAAAAGACGCGTGATTCGAGCGCCGCCAATGTGGCGGATGGCATGGCACTGTGGGGTCCGGGGTTATGGGGTCGTCGGACGGATTTGAGTCCAAGAAGCTTGGAGTTCCCGGGCAGGGAGTATCGCCTGGGCGGATGACGCCGGGCGAGCACGGCGGTGCCGGCCGCGACAGCGGGCTCAGCCCCTTCAGCGGGCTCGGCGAGGCCAGCGCCAATCTCGTCGAGGTCCATGGCGTCATCAAATGGTTCGATGCCTCCAAAGGCTATGGCTTCATCGTTCCCGACAATGGCTGGCCCGACGTGCTCCTGCACGTGACCGTGCTCAGGCGCGACGGCTTCCAGACCGCTTATGAAGGCGCCCGCATCGTCGTCGAGTGCATTCAGCGCACCAAGGGTTACCAGGCCTTCCGCGTGGTCTCGATGGACGAGTCGACCGCGATCCATCCGGCGCAGATGCTGCCGCCGCGCACCCACGTCACGGTCACTCCGACCAGCGGGCTGGAACGGGCCCAGGTCAAATGGTTCAACCGGCTGCGCGGCTTCGGCTTCCTGACCTGCGGCGAGGGCACGCCCGACATTTTCGTGCACATGGAGACCCTGCGCCGCTTCGGTATGACTGAACTCAGGCCGGGCCAGTACGTCCTGGTCCGCTTCGGGCCCGGCTCCAAGGGCATGATGGCGGCCGAGATCCATCCCGAGACTGGATCGCCGGGATTGCAGTCGCACTGAACACAACCAGTTCTCGCGATCGTGAGCAGAGGCGTGCCGGCTGGCCGGCGCGCCTCTTTCCTTTCCGGTGGCCGCCGCGTAAGGACTTGCCCAGTCCCCCACGCCTCGAGAGCCCCATGAATTCTGATCGAAAGGCCGCCCGGTCCGCTGCGCAGGGCTGGCTTGCCGCCATCCTCGTCATCATCGGCTGTGTCCTCGCCAGCGCGCCCGTCGGCGCCGCCAGCTTCCAGCCGCTCGAGATCGTCACCAAGAACGGCGTGCAGGTTTTCTCGGTGGAAATGGCGACGACCGAGGAGGAGAAGCAGACCGGCCTGATGTATCGCAAGGAATTGGCGGACGGCAAAGGCATGCTGTTCGACTTCAATCCCGAGCAGGAGGTGTCGATGTGGATGAAGAACACGTACGTGTCGCTCGACATGATCTTCATCCGCGCCGACGGCCGCATCCTGCGCATCGCCGAGAACACCGAGCCGCTGTCGACCAAGATCATCTCGTCCCGAGGCCCGGCCCGGGCCGTGCTGGAGGTGGTGGCAGGAACGGCGCAGAAGTACGGCATCCGCCCCGGTGACCGCGTCGGCCACCCCCTGTTCGGCAGCAAATAGGGCCGGGCGAGGCGATTGCGGGCCTTGCTGGCGCCTTCTGGAAGCTTGCTGGCGCCTTCTGAAGCTTGCTGGCGCCCTGGGAAGCGTGTATCGACGGGGCTCGCCGGACATTCGGGGTATAGCGCAGCCTGGTAGCGCGGCAGTTTTGGGTACTGCAGGTCGTTGGTTCGAATCCAGCTGCCCCGACCAGTCCCGACGTTGACCTCGTCGAACCTTTGGGCGTCGCCACCGACATATGTGTGTTGGGGATTTCAGCGCCCAATGCCTAACGGACGCCGCCAAGCGATGATATTGCGCTTGCGCGGCGTTGCGCTTTTCCGGCCGGGCCGGTCAGTTCGACGCGTGCCAGCCGGGCGGAAACGGCACCAGCGGCCAGATCGCCTCGTTGTCGTTGGCGGCGTTCGGCCGCTCTTGCGGCGGCGTCTTCACCACTGACGCTGGCGGCATCACTCGCAGCGCGAGGCGCAGAGATGCGCATTGCAGTTTCATTATTGTCATCCCGGCACGTCGATGATTTCCAAACGTCCGGTCGTTTTCAAAGTTCGACGTCAGCTGGAAAATCAACGTGCGTCTGAAACAGCGTTCGTTCTCAAATCACGTGTAGTCTAGAAAACTTGGCGCCGGCTTACAACCGGTCGCGCCGCTCCATCCCAAGAAGTAAGGTTGATCGGTTAGGTTAAAGGCGAGCGTTTGTTGCGGCCGTCCGGGTGGCTGTTATCAGGTCTGTCCCGGCTCGCGATGGGCGGCCTTCGATCCGTGCGACCACAGGTCACGGTTCGCCGCGGCGCCCATCGGTTGAGTTCTGCGCCAGCGAGTTCCGCCACATGTCTCTTGATCGCAACCTCAAGACCATTGGTCCGCAGTCGAGCTGGACCGATATCTGGCACCTCTGGACGGTGATCGTGCCGCGCCGCTCCATCAATGGGCAGTTCGTGGTCGGCAAGGTCTGGCGCCGCCGCGACGGCCGCGACTGGATCTACAAGAAATTCACCGAGTTCGACAGCGAAGAGGCGGCCTGAAGCGCGGTGAGACCGGGACGAGACATCATCGCGCCCCGGGCTGTTCAGGCCGTGCAGTCCTAACCCGAGTGCCGCTCGCCTGTTGCCGAGCCCGGTGTCTGCACGCGCGGCAGCGGCATTTTAAAGTGACGCTTCGCATAGGCGACGATCTCGGCGTCCGAAGGATGATCGGCCGCTTCCACCGCGACGATCCGCTTGGCCAGATCGGGGGCGCTCGCGTGAATGTGGTCGGCAAGCTCCGTCTTCGCGCTCGCCGGACCGATGATGAGGATCTCGCCGGCATCGGCGACGGCTTTGGTCACCTCAGTGTAGAACGCCTTGTCGGGAGCTGCATGGCCGCTGCCGATCGCATTGGCCTTGTGATGAAGATGGCGTGTCGCCAGGTGCGGATGCAGCGTGATTTCGTCGGAGCCGCCGAGGCCGAAATGGAAGATCCTGGCCTGCGAGTGGTCGATCCATATCACGGCATGGAAATGAGAGGGCATGGATTCGGGCCTTGTGCGAGAGGAGTCCGCCCGCGGTCGGCGCGGCGGCGCATGTCGCGGCGACATTATGCGGGACGGCGCCGCCT
>NZ_JACEGD010000031.1 GCF_016031635.1 Bradyrhizobium diversitatis | reverse complement strand
CCGCCGCGCAGCCCGGCTATCCGCCGGCCCAATCCGGCTATCCCGCGCCGGCCGCCAGCGGCGGCGGCCTGACCACCCTGCCGCCCTCGGCGACGCCGCGCGACGAGTTCGACCTCGGCATCGGCTACATGCAGCGCAAGGACTATGCGCTTGCCGAGCAGACCATGAAGAATTTTGCGCAGAAGTTTCCGAGCGACCCGCTGGTCGGGGACGCGCAATACTGGCTCGGCGAGAGCTACTTCCAGCGCCAGCAATACCGCGACTCCGCGGAAGCCTTCCTCGCCGTCACCACCAAATACGAGAAATCGGCCAAGGCGCCGGATGCGCTGCTGCGGCTCGGGCAGTCGCTCGCCGCGCTGAAGGAGAAGGAGGCCGCCTGCGCCGCCTTCGGCGAGGTCGGCCGCAAATATCCGCGCGCCTCCGCCGGCGTCAAAGCGGCGGTCGATCGCGAGCAGAAGCGGGTGAAGTGCTGAGGCCCGGCGTTTCTATCCTGACAACGCGGGTGGTGCTGCGCTAAACATCGCGATCATCCGCCGAGGGTGCTGGGCCGGGTCATGTCAGACGACGATTCTCCGATCTCGGCGCGCGAGGCGAAGCGGCTCTTCGCCGGCCTGAGAGCTGCGCCGGCGCTGGTGCTCGCGGTCTCGGGCGGGCCCGACTCGGTCGCGCTGATGTGGCTTGCGGCGCGCTGGCGGCGCAGCCTCGCGCGTGGTCCGCTTCTCACCGTCGTCACGATTGATCACGGCTTGCGGCGAGAGGCGGCGCGCGAAGCGCGCGAGGTCAAGCGGCTCGCCGCCGGGCTCGGGCTGCCGCACCGGACCCTGCGCTGGCGCGGCACAAAGCCGAAGGCGGGGCTGCCTGCGGCAGCGCGCGAGGCCCGTTACCGTCTGCTCGCCGACGCCGCGCGTGCCGCGGGCGCGAGCCATGTGCTGACGGCCCACACCCGCGACGACCAGGCCGAGACGCTGTTGATGCGCCTCTTCCGCGGCAGCGGACTTGCCGGGCTGTCGGCCATGGCTCCCCTCAGCGAGCGCGACGGAATCGTGCTGGCGCGTCCGCTGCTCGATGTTCCGAAGTCGCAGCTGATCGCGACCCTGAGGCGGGCGAAGGTCGGCTTTGCCGAGGACCCCACCAACCGGGACACCGCCTTCACCCGGCCGCGGCTGCGCGCGCTGCTGCCGCTGCTCGCGGCCGAGGGCGGCGATGCGCGCAACCTGGCGCGGCTCGCGGCAAGGCTGGCGCGGGCCAATGCGGCGGTCGAGGTGCTGGCCGACGGCGCCGAGCGCTTCCTCCGTTTGCGGGATCGCGGCGTTGCGCCGCAGGTGGGGGGCCGAAGCTTCGAGGCCTCGGCCTTTGCCGCCCTGCCGGAGGAGGTCCGGCTGCGGCTCCTGCTGCGGGCGATCAACGCGCTCGGACATGAAGGGCCGGCGGAACTCGGCAAGGTTGAAACCCTGATGTCCGCACTGGACCAGGCGGTGGCCGCAAGTCTCCGCGCCCGCGCGACCGGCCGGCCGGTCCTGAAGCAGACCCTCGCGGGAGCCTTGATCAGCCTTGCCGGCGGGCGTATCCACATTGCGCCGGCACCGGCCCGGCGGCGCACCGGGAGATGAGCACGAATGAGGGCGGATCATGGCACCGGCCGTTTCGCATCTGCGCCGTCAGGCCACCTTAACCAGGCCGGAAAACCCCCGATCGGGCGCCATTATTTCCACGGGAATCGCGCTAAGATGGGATAAATAGTCCCATCGCGTTCCCTTGGCAGCGACCGGGGCGGCACCTAAATTGTATCCGTCTAACCGAGAGGATTCCTTGGGATTTCCTCGCATTGACCAAAGCCACTGCCCAAGGATCAGGGTTGCGATCCGCGCGACCACGAAGGAAGATCAATGAACGCCAATCTGCGCAATTTCGCCCTCTGGGTCATCATTGTCTTGCTGCTGTTGGCGTTGTTCACGCTGTTTCAGAATCCGGGTCAGCGGGCCTCCTCGCAGGACATCGCCTTCTCCCAGCTCCTGAGCGAAGTTGACCGCGGCAATGTGCGCGACGTCGTGATCCAGGGGCCTGATATCCACGGCACCTTCACCAACGGCTCGAGCTTCCAGACTTACGCGCCGAACGACCCGACGCTGGTGAAGCGCCTCTATGACAGCAAGGTGCAGATCACTGCGAAGCCGCCGGGCGACAATGTGCCCTGGTTCGTCTCGCTGCTGGTCTCCTGGCTGCCCTTCATCGCGCTGATCGGCGTGTGGATCTTCTTGTCGCGGCAGATGCAGGGCGGCGCCGGCAAGGCGATGGGCTTCGGCAAGTCGCGCGCCAAGATGCTGACGGAAGCGCATGGCCGCGTCACCTTCGAGGACGTCGCCGGCGTGGACGAAGCCAAGCAGGACCTGCAGGAGATCGTCGAGTTCCTGCGCGATCCCGGCAAATTCCAGCGCCTCGGCGGTCGCATTCCGCGCGGCGTGCTGCTGGTCGGCCCTCCCGGCACCGGTAAGACCCTGATCGCACGTGCGGTGGCGGGCGAAGCCAACGTGCCGTTCTTCACCATTTCCGGTTCGGACTTCGTCGAAATGTTCGTCGGCGTCGGCGCGAGCCGCGTCCGCGACATGTTCGAGCAGGCCAAGAAGAACGCGCCTTGCATCATCTTCATCGACGAAATCGATGCCGTCGGTCGTCACCGCGGCGCCGGCCTCGGCGGTGGCAATGACGAGCGCGAGCAGACGCTGAACCAACTGCTGGTCGAGATGGACGGCTTCGAGGCCAACGAGGGCGTGATCCTGATCGCCGCGACAAACCGTCCCGACGTGCTCGATCCCGCGCTGCTGCGTCCGGGCCGCTTCGACCGCCAGGTCGTGGTGCCCAATCCGGACGTCGTCGGCCGCGAGCAGATTCTCAAGGTTCACGTTCGCAAGGTGCCGCTGGCGCCGGATATCAACCTCAAGACGATCGCGCGCGGCACGCCGGGCTTCTCCGGCGCCGACCTGATGAACCTCGTCAACGAGGCTGCGCTCACCGCCGCCCGCCGCAACAAGCGGATGGTGACCCAGGCCGAGTTCGAGGAGGCCAAGGACAAGGTGATGATGGGCGCCGAGCGCAAGTCGCTCGTCATGACCGAGGAAGAGAAGCTGCTGACGGCCTATCACGAGGGCGGCCACGCCATTGTCGGCCTCAACGTGCCCGCGACCGATCCGATCCACAAGGCGACCATCATTCCGCGCGGCCGTGCGCTGGGCATGGTCATGCAGCTCCCGGAGCGCGACAAGCTGTCGATGTCCCTGGAGCAGATGACCTCGCGCCTTGCCATCATGATGGGCGGCCGCGTCGCCGAAGAGCTGATCTTCGGTCGCGAGAAGGTGACCTCGGGCGCCGCCTCCGACATCGAGCAGGCCACGCGCCTTGCCCGCATGATGGTGACGCGCTGGGGCCTGTCGGAAGAGCTCGGCACCGTCTCCTACGGCGAGAACCAGGACGAGGTCTTCCTGGGCATGTCGGTGTCGCGCACGCAGAACGCGTCCGAGGCGACGGTCCAGAAGATCGATTCCGAGATCAAGCGTCTGGTCGAGGAGGGCTACAAGGAAGCGACCCGCATCCTCACCGAGAAGCACGCCGATCTCGAAGCGCTCGCCAAGGGACTTCTCGAATTCGAGACGCTGACTGGCGACGAGATCGTCGACCTGCTCAAGGGCAAGAAGCCGAACCGCGAATCCGTGCTCGAGCCCACCACGCCGCGCGCCTCCGCGGTGCCCCCGGCCGGCAAGTCGCGCCCGCGGCCCGATCCGGATCCCGGCCTGGAGCCGCAGCCGCAGGCCTGATCGCAAGCGGCAGACCGAATTGAAAAACGCGGCGGAAACGCCGCGTTTTTTGTTGGGCGGCGGCGATCTGCGCCTCGAAGTTACACTCCCGTGCCCCCGAGGCAGCGCGGCTCTCTACCTTTGCTTTTAGAGCTACGGCGGGACAAGTCCGCTTCGCCCCGCCTGTGATCTCCTTACTTCGCTGCTGCTCCGGATCTGGCGCCGCGTGCGAGGAACCGCAGCATGTCATCGTTGAACTGCTCCGGATCCTGCAGGAACGAGAAGTGACTGACATCTGGCTGGATCAGGAGGCCGGCGCCCGGAATGCTCGCGGCCATGAACTCGGTGTTCTCGCGCTTGATCGCCTCGTCGTGATCGCCATCCACGATCCAGGTCGGCACCTTGATTGTCGCGAGGTCCGAAGCCGTCCACTTCGGTTGGCTCTCCCACATCTTGGTGATCTCCGTGACAAACCCCTTGTACTCGGTCGGGGTCGACGAAAGGCGCTTGTACTCCTCGCCGGCCCTGGCGATGTAGGCATTGAAGACGTCGCTCGACGCAATATCCGCCACGCCTGACGGGTCCGAGTTCGCCGCGAAGGCGAACAGCCTGCTCACCCGCTCCGGATGCTTCATGGCGATGTCGAGACCGATGATCGCGCCGTCGCTCCAGCCGACGATCGCAGCCTGCCTGATCTTGAGATGATCGAGCAACCCGATCACGTCCGAGGCCATCAAATCATAGCCATATGGCTCCTGGTTGCGGCTGCTGCGGCCATGGCCGCGGCTCTCCATGACGATGACCTGATATTGCCGTTGCAGCGCGCGGACCTGATGGCCCCAGTAGTTGGCGTTGGCGAGGCCGCCATGCAGCAACAGGACGGGCTGGCCGCGCCCGAAGACGGCGTACCAGACCTTGATGCCGTTGACGGGCGCGAAGCCGCTCTGTGCCGCCTTGGGCAAGGTTGGAGTCGGCGGCAGTCTGAGCCATTGCGGCGCCGCCTGCGCCGTCGTGATCGAGGCCGTGACGAGAAGTGCGATGAAGAGATTGCGAAGCAGCATGACACACCTTTCCCTTCGACCATCCGATAGTACCGCATGGCAGAACGTGCGCGTCAGCTCGCGAGACGGTCCGCACAGAGAAGTGAAAACTCACGCGCCCAGCCGAGCTGCGCGGCGAGCGGCACCATGCCGGAGATGGTCTGGCAGGACAGGTTGCGATCGGGCATCGCGATCTCGTGGCGCTCCTTGCCGCGGCGAATGCCGGCCAGCCTGCAAAGCCAACGCCGCGGAGGGTGGCGGGCGATACGAGGAGTGCGGCACGCAGCAGCCCCCGATTGATCGCGCAGACCGGCCTGGCAAGACTGTTCGGCGGGAGCAGCAGCGACGACCCGGCTAGCCGCCTTGGCGCGAATGCGAGAACACTCAATAAGAACTTAACGCTTGCGTTCTAGTTTGGCTCGCCATGTCTGACCAGGTCGTCCACAGCGCGGTTCAACCGTTTTCGGCACGTGCAGCGCTCCCTTGGCTGGTGGGCCTCAGCGTCTATGCGGCGCTGCTCATCGCCGGGCCACGGTTGCTCGGCGATCCCGACACCTATTCTCATGTCGAGCTCGGACGCTGGATCATGGCGCATGGCGCCCTGCCGACGAGCGATCCCTTTTCGTTTTCCAAGCATGGCGCGCCCTGGATCACCTTCGAATGGCTCTCGGAGGTCATCTACGCGGCCGCGTACATAATTTCCGGCTGGCCGGGCGTCGTCGTCGTCGCCGCGGCGGCGATAGCGCTCGCCTTTGGTTTGCTGACCTTTTTCCTGCTGCGTGAGCTTTCACCGGTCCAGACGCTGCTCATGGTGATCGCCGCCGTCATCCTGTTGGCGCCGCATATGCTGGCGCGGCCGCACGTCCTCGTCCTGCCGGTCATGGTGATTTGGGCGGCCGCCCTGGTGCGCTGCATGGATCGTGGAGGGCCTCCACCCTACTGGGCCCTGCCGCTGCTGGTGCTGTGGGCCAATCTTCACGGCAGTGGGGTGCTGGCTCTCGGGCTGATCGGCCCTGCAGGGCTCGAGGCGCTGCTGCGCGAGAAGCCAAGCGAATGGCCGCGCGTGCTGCTGCGGTGGCTACCCTTCACGGCACTCGCAGTCGCAGCCTCCTGCCTGACGCCCCACGGGCCGGAACCGCTGCTCATGCCGCTGACGACACTCGGCCTCGGCCCCGCGCTCGCCTGGATCGCGGAATGGCGACCGCAGGATTTCGGCCATGTCGGGGGCTTCGAGTTGCTGCTGCTGGCTGGAATCTTTGCGCTCTCGCGTGGCGTGACGCTGCCGGTTGTGCGCGTCCTTGTGGTGCTGGGCCTGCTCCATTTCTCGCTGGCGCAGATGCGCAATGCCGATCTGTTGGCCATGCTGGCGCCGCTCTATCTGGCAGCCCCTCTGGGGCGGCGGTTCGGCGGTGCGGCCGCGGACGATGCGGTCGTCGCGCCGCGCGGCCTCACTCTGGCCGGGCTCGGCGTGTTGATCGCGGCGAGCGGAGTCGCCCTGGCGCACGACGTCAGGCCGGCTCCGACCATCACGCCTCAGGCAGCCATTGCTGGAGCCGATCTCGCCAAGGCTGGGCCCGTGCTCAACGACTATTCCTTTGGCGGCTATTTGATCTTTGCCGGCATACCGACCTTCATCGATGGTCGCGCCGAACTGTACGGCGGACCGTTCATCGACCGCTACAATCGCGCACTGGCGCTGATCGATCTCGGAGATTTTCTCGACTTGCTGGAGGAATACCGCATCGGTGCGACGTTGCTCGCACCGCATACACCGGCAGTAGCGATGCTCGACCGGCTGCCCGCGTGGCAGCGCGTCTACAGCGACGACGTGGCGGTCGTGCACAAGCGGCGGGAGACGCCGCAAAGATAGGCAAAGGGCGTGTCGAATCCGACATATCGTCCTCTGGACAACACGCCCGTCCGGCGCCTGGTCACGCGTCGCCGAGTCACTCGTTGATGGCGTGGATCGCGGGTGGGGCCGCCGCCTCGTTGCGATCGAAGCCGGCTCGCGTCTGCACCACGTAGAGCGGGCGGCGCTTCACCTCGGCGTGGATGCGCCCGACATAGAGCCCCACGATGCCCGTCATCAGCATGTTGATTCCACACAGCAGCGACACGAGGACGATCGTCGACGACCAGCCGGTCACGAGGTGGCTGTCGTTGCTGAGCCACATCAGCACCACCCAGCCGCCGTAGAGCATTGCGAGTCCGGAGACCGACAATCCGCACCAGATCGCCAGCCGCAAGGGCAGGTCGGAAAAGCCAAGTGCGGCATTCATCGCGAGCCGTACCATCTTGAACAGTGGGTATTTTGTCTCGCCCGCCGCGCGCTCGAGGCGGTGGAAGGCGACCTCGGCCTGCCGGAAGCCGAGCCAGGCGATCATGCCGCGCACGAAGCGATCCTGCTCCGGCATTTGCCGAAGGGCCTCGAGCACCTTGCGATCGATCAGGCGGAAGTCGCCGACGTCGGCGGGAATGCCGACGGAGGACATCCTGCCGAGAAGCCGGTAGAACAGATGCGCGGTCGCACGCTTGAAGCGGCTTTCCCCCTCGCGCGACAGGCGGCGGGCGTGGACGACGTCGTTGCCTTCCTGCCATTTTGCGATCAGTTGCTCGATCACTTCGGGCGGATCCTGCAGGTCGGCATCCATCACGATGATCGCGTCACCTTGCGCGGCGTCCATACCGGCGGTGATGGCGACCTGGTGACCGAAATTTCGCGACAGGCCGATATAGCGATAGCGCGGGTCGCGCGTGGCGAGCGCCTGCAGCACGATCGAGCTGGAATCGCGGCTGCCGTCGTCGACGAAGATCGCTTCTGCCGGCCCGTCGAGCCGCGACATGACCTGATCGAGGCGGCGCAGCAGGACCGGCAGCACGGCTTCCTCGTTGAACACGGGGATGACGAGGCTGTAGCGGATCGATCTGTGCCTGGCCGCCATGCGAAAGATTCCAACTGTGTTTCAGGAGCGGGACTCTAACGCGCCGGTGGTTAAGGTCGCCTTGTCGCAACGATTAAGGATCTATTGCTCCGGGGCCCATGCCGCGGGTTTAAACTACCCGGAGACGAAAGGGCGGAGCCGGTGGATGGCGCCTGATTGTCCGCGTTGTGCCGAGCGCACAAGGACGATCCATCCCGATCTCATCGCGCTTCAGGACCGGCGACGGATCCTGTAGAGAACAAATCGATCCGAACTGTCCAACAGCTGGAGCAGATCCGGCAGCGGATTCGCGGCAGGCGGCCCAACCAAATAGAGATAGTCGTAGTCCCGGTACCACGTGCGGACGAGGGGCGGGGCGTTCGCCGGCGGCTGGCCTGCCGCAATCGCAACGAGCAGCCCTGACGGCACTATTCCTCCGTCGGACAGCGCAAGACGGCGCACGGCCTCGCGTGTCCGTACGGGTTGCTTGCCGGCTTCCGTGAAGAGATTGATCACGAACGCGTCGGCATAGTGCACGGCCAGCGTCGGCGCATAGTACATCGGATAGGAGGTGAGGTCGCCGAAGGGCGGATCTCCATTGTCACCGGTGCTGCCAACCAGGACGCGCGAGCCGCGATCGAGCTTGTGGAACGACTCGATGATGGCCGCATAGTCGGCACGGTAAGGCAGCCACACCGCGAGGACGACGGCGAGATTGATCAATACGATGCAGCTGATCGCAGCGAGCGCAGCCATTTTCCACGCTCGGCCGGGCAGCGACAGCGAGCAGAAGGCGGGCAGGATCAGGGCCGCGGCGGGAATGATGCGGAGGTCGGCGAACGACGTTCCGAACAGTCTCGAAGGAATGACCAGGTACAGCAGCGCAAGGCCGATCGCGAGCCAGATCCCGGCTGGCTCGAGCTTGAGGATGCCGCGTCTGGTGGCGAAGTACAGCAAGATCGCGAGCGTCAGCCCGGTCGCCGCCGCTGCCGTCAGATTGTAGCCGTTCATGATGCGGAGCGGCCAAATCGGCTTGAACCCGAGGTACCAGCTCGAACCTTCCCCTCCGATCGAGCCGGCAGTCAGATGCATGACCACGAACAGCGCCAGCGCCGGCAGAGCCAGAGCGACGAGCCGCGCAGCGGCGACCGGGTACGCAATTCGCTGATCGCGGAGGCGCCAGAGCTCGTAGAGGCCAAGCGTCGCGCCGTAGATGCCGAGTGAAAAGAAGTGCGCCACGAACAGTGCAGCGACGAAGACCAGGTTGGCGGCGAAACGCAGCGGCCATGGGCGTTCTGCCAGCATCAGATAGACGGCGATGCCCCAGAGCGCGAGGCCCAGTCCGAACTCGAAGTTCACGAAGCCCCAGCTGAACGGCAGACAGTAGAGGAAAGCGAGCGCAGCGAAGCCGGCAAGATGAATCCGTCCCTTTCGGGTCCATTCGAGCAGCAGCGCGCCCCCGACGATCAGCAATTGGCTCAGCAGCAGAAACAGCCGTGTGGCGTTCTCGACGCTCATCAGCCGCGCCATCTGCGGGACCAGCAGATCCATCCCGAGATTGGGATAGAACGCCCACACCACCTCGTAATGCGGATTGGCGTTGGAAGTGCCGTTCTGGCTCAGAATGTACATGCGGGCGAGGTGATTGGGGTAATCGACCATCGCGGGGATCGGGGTCAGCAGCACCGGAAGAAACGAGACGGCCGCCAGCATTGCAAGAACGCCGATCGCCACGGATCGGTCCGAGCGGAGACGATCCGGAATGGTCAAGGTCGGCCTGTTGGAAGAAACCATGTCGTGGGATCGTTGGGTTTGAGCGCGGTGTGCGAGGTCTTGTCTGCGTCACGTCTGCAAGGACCGGCCGCCGCCCGGATCCGGACGCCTGCACGAAGTCCCGGCCGCGGGCCTAATCGCAAGCGGTCGATCGAATTGAAGACAGCGGCGGAATTCCTGATTCGCGAGACTTCGCCTGGCTATGCATCCTTCCGAACACGAGGCCGATGAGAGCGATGGTGAGGAGCGGTGATAGACGTCCCGCAGGTACATAAACCGCAGGGCTGAGCAGCGGGACCATCCAGATGCCGAGCCCGATCAGCCAGTCGAGAAGGCGTGGCGCATCGATCGATGCGGCGAGCCACAGCACGATGGCGACCGCCAGCAGCGTCGCATCATAGGGGCCTGAATGCGGGGCCGCCAGCACGGTTGCCGCAAGCAACACGATCAACTTGCTGTCGCTGTTCAGCGAGGAGCGAAACGCCACGAACGTCGCTGCCGCGCTCGATACGATCGCGCCCAATTGCAGGATCGAGGCGATTCGCTCCGGCACGCCCAGCAGTACCGCGCAGGCCCATACGCTGTGACCCCAGATGCGGCCATAGGCCAGCCATTTCTCGTCGGGGCTGACCAGATTGCTGAACGCCTGTGGTATCCACCGAATCCACGGCTCGATGCCAAAGATCATGACGCTTGCGAGCGCCAGTGCGAATGCCGAGCATACCGCCGCACACAGGCCGCGATATTGGCGCAGACCCAGCAGCGCGAACGGAACGAGCAGAAAGAATTGCGGCTTGAAGCTCAGGAGTCCGAGGATGGCGCCGCCAAGGAGCGGCTGCGGTCCGAGCAGTCTGGCGCCCGCCACCAGCAGTGCGGCGACGAGAAACGCGCATTGTCCATCGGCCAGATTGAGCGATGCGGATGGCGAGACCAGCACGGCAGCGATGATGTAGGGCGTCAGTTGCGGCTGCTCGGCGCGGTTGCGAAGCGCCCAAGCCAAGAAGCCTGCGGTCGCAGCCTGGAATGCAACATAGGAGCCGGCAAAACCGAGCGGAGCGAACGGCAGCAGCAGAACGAGAAAGCTGGGCGGATAGAACCATGGGCGGAACGCCAGCGGCACCGTAAGCCATGACGCGAACGACTGGTTGAGATGCGCGGTGAATGCCTCGGCATCGAGGACCAGCGCGAGCTTGCCGGCAAGCATCGATCTGATGGCGCCGTAGAACACCATCCAGTCAGTGCCGGGGGCGATGTGGTTCAGTCCGATCCATCCGGGATGGACGAAGGTCGAGACCAGAATGCCCCAGCCGAACAGCGCAGCGATCGACAAGGCCGGCAGGAACATCAGGGGGATTTCGATCCGGCGACGCGCCGGAGCGGATATCGGCGGCTGAAGGGACATGCTCATTTGCGAGCATCCTTCGGGATCTCAGCTCCCGGCGCCACGCCGGCCTGCCCGTCGTCCCGCACATGGACCACCGCAATGTCGTCCGCATAGATCCGCTTCCAACCCTTGATCTGGTCGAGGATCTGCGGGCCCGGCGCGTCGGCGACCAGGAGCGTCGCGTCGATCCTGTACTCATCCAACAAGCGCGGCAGCAATTCGGGCTTCTTGCCCTCCGTCGCCTTGAAGAAATCCACGACGAATTTCTCGCCATAGAGCTCGGCGCGGCCGTCGACGAAGACAGGGATGTCGCGCGAGATCAGATAGCCGCCGAACTGGTAGGCGTTGAAGATGCGCCGCACCTTGCGTTGCTCGAGCAGGTCGACCGCCGCCACCGGCGTCTGCGTCATCGTGAAGGTGAAGCGATGGTGTCCCAGATAGAGCGACGTCGAGGTCCAGCCTGCCGCCACGATCATCAGCGCGCCGAGCGCAGTGACATGGCGGGCCGGCCAGCGGTCGGCATCTGCGGCGTCGGGCGCCCGGCGCGGGAACATCCGGCCGAGCGGCTTTGCCAGCACCAGCGGCACCAGGAACGCAAATGCCTCGATGCTTCTGACATGGGTCAGCGCGCTCCAGGTCAGGAACAGGATCAGGAAGATCCGGGGCGCCGACAGCACGAGGCCCCGATAATAGCCGAACGCGATCAGGCCGAGCAGGGCGCCTTCGAACGAGGTGAACGTGGCGAAGTTCGCCGGCATCCATTCGAAGATCAGCGACAGCAGCTCGCCGAGGCTGAGGATGTTGGTCGCGCCTTGCAGCGTCCGCCAGCCGTAGGGTGTACAGCAGCTCGCGATCAACGCACCGATTCCGAACAGCACCCAGCGCATGAACAGGGCAAGCCGCCGTCCCTTCTCGGCATGCTCGACCGCCTCGAGCGAGATCGGACCGATCAGCGCGAGGCCCAGCACGAAGCCGCCGTGCAGGTTCGCCCAGAGCGCCATCAGCGGGAGCCAGGTCCAGGACGGCGCGCTCTTGCGGTCGGCGGCGGCCATCAGCAAGCCGACCCACCCCACCATGACGGGCAGCGCCAGGATATGCGGACGGGCGAGCACGTGATGCATCGACAGCAGCAGCGCCAGCATCGCGAACAGCACCGCGCGCGGTGCCTCGATCTGCGCGTCGAGGAAATGGACGAAGATGGCGGCGGTGAGCGCGACACCGACCGCGGTGATGATGACGGGGCCCGCCCAGCCCCAGTGCGCGAAGGAGAATGCGAACAAGACCTGCGACAGCCACGATGTCGAGATCCAGGCTTCGCCGGTGCGCGTGAAGGAGTAGAAGTCGGTGTACGGCACGGCGCCGTGATCGAGGATCCATCGCCCGATCTTGATCTGCCAGAACGAGTCGGAATCCTGAAGCAGCGTGTCGCCGAGATAGAGGAAGAACAGGTACGCGCCGGCACCGACGCACAGGGGCACCAGAGCCCGCGCGCGGCTCTGAACCGCGATGCTGTTGGCAAGGGAAAGGGACATGCCGCCTCGTCGTCCTGTTGTTCTCGTCGGGTCGGGCATGATCCGGACCCGGAGGGCCGCGTTAGCGCAAAGTACGTAGCGGTATTCCGAGTAGATCACGCTCAACAATCACCTGAAGCGCGATGAACTAGTCATCTCATCGCGCTTCAGTCCGAGCGGGCGGCATTGGACCATGGCGGTCATAACTTCGGGTAAATCGGCCGCGCTGGGCCGTGTCCCGACAATTTAACGGGTTGTTTTGGATTTCGATTTACCATCGGCGAATACTCGCAAACCACCCGATGTTTACGTAGTCGGATTAACTGCGGCGCAATTCTTTGCCTCTACGTTCGGTTCCATGGTCGGGCGGCGCTGGGAAGCCGAAAAGACCAGATCAGTTGTAAGCCTCGTGTACCCATTTGGAGCACTCCATGAAGAACCTCGTTGCGCGTTTCGTGAAGGATGAATCCGGCGCCACCGCCATTGAATACGGCCTGATCGCTGCCGGCATCGCGCTGGCGATCATCACCGTCGTCAACAATCTCGGCACCGCGCTGAACACCAAGTTCACCTCGATCTCGACCAGCCTCAAGTAAGGCCAGGACGAGCTGCGAATTTTCGAGAGCCCCGTCCCTGGCGGGGCTCTTTTTCGTACGAGGCGCCTGCAGCCGGATGGCGTTAGCGAGCATGATCCTGGACGCAGCTTCGCCAGCGCCTCATTGTGAGCCGGACATTTCGCCGCAAAAGCGACCTGAGAGCCCCGCCGCAGGCTCGCAAAGGATGGCCGTAGCGAACGGTTTCCAGCTGGCGGTCCCGTTCGGCAGTCAGCGTGACGCGGAGGGTGACTGCACCGGCGCGTCGTCGCGGACGTGAACCACGGCGATATCATCCGCATAGAGCCGCTTCCATCCCGGCAGATGGTCCATGATTCTGGCGGCGGGAACGGTGGTGTTCAGCAGCGTCGCGTCGATCCGGTAGGTCTCGAGCAGGCGCAGCAGTGTGTCCACGTTCTTGCCCTCGACGGCATCGAAATAGTCGAGCACGAACCGCTCGCCATACAGTTCGGCGCGGCCATCGATGAAGCTCTTGATGTTGCGGGTGATCAGATAGCCGCCGATCGGAGCGGTGCTGAAGATCCGTTGCGCGCGCCGTTTTTCGAGCACGTCGACCGCGGCCGCCGGTGATTGATTGCCGATGAACGCATACCGGCTCGGCGTGGCATAGGACCGCGTGATGCTCCAGCCGGCCGCGACGATGGCCAGCGCCGCGATTGCGGTCAGGGCAAAGGAGGGCCGCGCCTCGTTTCCCTTCAGCGCGGGCGCTCGCGTCACTCCGAAATGTTCGGCGAACGGTTTGGCCAGCACGAGGGGCGTCAACAGCGCGAAGGCCTCGATGTTTCTGACGTGGTTGAGTGCCGCCCAGATCAGCCCGAGCAGCAGGAATATGCGGGTCCATGACAGCACCACCCCGCTGCAATAGCCGATGGCGATCAAGCCGAGCAGGCTGGCGCCAAACAGGTCGAGCGAGCTGAAGTCGGCCGGCATCCACTCCCAGATCAGCGAGAGCAGCTTGCCGAGGCTGAGGATCTTGGTCGACGCCAGCAGCGTGTTCCAGCCATAGGGCGTGCAGCAGCTTGCGGCGAGCGCGGCAAGGCCGAACACGGCCCAGCGCGTCGCCAGGGCAAACCGGTCCTTGCGATCGCAGGACGCGATCGCATCGAGGCCGATGGCTCCGATCAGGGCCAGGCCCATGACGAAGCCGCCGTGAAGATTGGCCCACAGCGCCATCAGGGGCAGCAACAGCCAGGACGGCGCGCTACGCCGGTCAGCGGCCGCCAGCAGCCCGCCGACGAAGGCCACCATCACGGGCAGCGCCAGCATGTGCGGGCGCGCGAGAAAATGACCCATCGACATGAAGAGGAGCGGGGTGACGAGCACGAAAGCGCGTGCCGGCTCCAGATAGGGCTCGAGCAGGTGAACGAAGATCGCCGCCGTCGCGCCGATCGCGAGCGACGTCAGGATGACCACGCCGGACCAGTTCGACGGCTCGTAGACCAGTGCGAACAGGACCTGCGACAGCCAGGAGCTCGAGATCCACGCCTCGCCGGCGCGCGTGAACGAATAGATGTCGGTGTAGGGCATCGCGCGGTGTTCGAGGATCCACTGCCCGATCTTGATCTGCCACAGCGTATCCGAATCCCGCAGCATGATGTCGCCGACGCCCAGGAAGAACAGGTAGACACCGACGCCGATGCAGACCGGCAAAAGCCAGCGCGCAACGCCGCGGACCGGAACGCTGCTGATGACGGAAATCGACATTGGAGTCTCGGGGTTGGGCGACCGCGCGACGGCATTTGAGCACGACCGCCTTTAAGCTCGGGTAAACCGGGCGAGATCTGCGCTGCCAGAGGGTGAAAGGATGCGTTTACTACCTGCTCGCGTGAAGGCGGAACCTTGATTCGAGAATGCCGTCTTTGGCAGGGTGCTTTTTTGTAGGAGGGGGTCGGCAGCGGGATGACCGGTTGAGGGGCATGGCCGCGGACTGGCGCTCAACGTCGCCAGAGTCTCGCATGGTAGACCATCATCGTTCGGGGCGCGACTTCTTGACATTGCATGACACCCCGCGGCCGCGATGCATCGCCGTCAATGCCTTCAATTGTGATGGTCTGACGACTTTTGTTCCATACGACCTGACGAGGAACATCAAAATTCATCGACAGCGTAATCTCATCATCGCGGACGTCGGTAACCTCACCTCGGTAGAGCCGTCCTTCCTTGCCGCGCTCGAAGATCGCTTGTTTTGATGCAGCATCCATCGTGAAATACATGTACCCCGCGTCTTCGCAGCGAACGGAGATCGGATGCTGAATTGGTTCGCGAACCCGGAAGCTCAAAATGCTTCTCGGCGGTGTGACGGTGCACTGATGAGTCAATGTCGGCCGAAAGGTGGGGTCGTCGAATCCCGGCCAAGTCAACATCTTCTGATTGCGATCAAAGATCAGGTCGAGTCGTCCTGGACGGACGCGCAGCATGAATTCGATCTTTCCATCGTTCGTGGAAATGATCTCTCCTGAATATGCATTGATGCCGAAATTTGTCTCGACGTCTATCGACGGCGTTTCAAAGACGACAGCTTTTGCGTCGATGTCGAACGTCGCGAAGTAGGGGCGGACCGGAGCGCCACCTTCACACCGCACCGAAAATAAGTCGCTGGCTGTCGCGCGGTCTGATGTCAGCATCAGAAAGCAAGTGAGCGCGAGGCCCAGGAGCCGATTCATGTCGCACGCTCCGTTCGTCCATGAGACCCCCACGCCGCAGCTCGACAGCGCCGATCTCGCTCGAACTCTCGAAATTGCCCGGCAGTGAGGGGCGACGCCATCAGCACACTGCGCGCGACTGAGGTCAACGTCTGGCTGTGAACAGGATAAATGAACCTATAAGTTTATGATCGTAGCGCAATCCCAGGCGAAATACTCACAGGCGGAAGAGCGACCACTGAACTCAAATTGTGAACTGGCGGTCCAAGCCGTCGAAGAATACTCGTTCGGCCGCGCGATGGGTTAGTTGCACGTCGAACGGGCTGGCCAAGTGTGACGTTGATCCCGCGCTGCTCCGGGCAAACTCCCAGCGTTTGGACGGTGGCCTCGACAAAATGCCGTCGATGCAGGCTTGGCGCCTCCGTCCGCTCGCAATGACGCTTCACGCATTTCCCATCTTGTCATTCACCCTGAATAGTTGTTCAGTCCTTGCGGGGCGATTTGCATCTTTTGACGTGACGAAGCGTTTGGCCGCAGGGCGTGTGGCCGGCGTGTGGGACAGGAAGCGCGCCATGGTTTATCGGCGGACGCATCAAGTGGTGAAGCGCCTGGCGGCGCGGCGCAGCGCTATACTGGCGGCGGCGCGGGACGCGGCGGCGGAAGGCGGCATGGCGGCGGTGCAGATCGCGCCCGTCGCGGTCCGGGCCAATGTCGCGGCCGGCACGGTCTATCGCTACTTCCCCTCCAAGGCCGACCTGATCTCCGAGCTCATTGCCGAGGTCTCCCGCGACGAACTCGCGGCGATCCGGCGGGCGGCCGATGCTGCGCCGGGGCCGTCCTCGGCGCTGGCGGCGGCCGTGACCACCGTGGCGGTCCATACCCTGTCGCAGCGCAGACTGGCCTGGGGCATCCTGGCCGAACCTGTCGATGTCGATGTCAGCGCTTCGCGCCTCGCCAGCCGGCGCGAGATCGCGGGCGAAATCGCCGCGCGAATCGATGCCGCCGTGCGCGCCGGTCACCTGCCGGCTCAGGATACCGCGCTCGCCGCCACCGCATTGCTCGGCGCGCTGCACGAGGCCCTGGTCGGCCCGCTCGCGCCCGACAATCTCGATGATCCCGTCAAGATGCGCGATGCGGTGCAGACCGTGACGTTGCTGGCGCTCCGCGCGGTCGGCGTCATGGACGCCCGCGCCCGCGGCCTCGTGGTGCAGCAGACGCTGCTGCCGACGACGAAGGCGCTGGTCGGGGCTTGAAAAATCGCGCTGCGCGCGAGGTGTCGACCTGATCGCATTCAGGTCATTGCCCGCGCATGCTTTTTCGCGACATCCCAGCAAGCCGGCCGGTTCTGGCCGGCTACTGTGCATGGGGTTGTTTTTCGACTTTTTGTTTGGCCGCCCCGGCGGGCCTCACATGTTGGCGTCGCCCTCGGGGCCGACCGAGGCGATGCGCACCATGTTGGTGGTGCCGGGGATGCCGAGCGGCACGCCGGCGACGATGATCACGCGCTGGCCGGCGCGGACGAAGCCGTCCCGGAACGCGATCTGGCCGGCGCGGCTCACCATGTCGTCCTGGTCGCGCGCGTCTTCCGCCACCACGCAATGCACGCCCCAGGCCACGGCGAGCCGGCGGCCCGTGGTGATGTTCGGAGTGATCGCCACGATCGGCGGCTTCGGCCGCTCGCGGGCCACGCGCACCGCGGTCGAGCCCGAGCTGGTCCAGCAGATCAGGGCGGGCAGGTCGAGCGTCTCGGCGATCTGCCGGGCGGCGTCCGCGATGGCATCGCCCGCGGTGGATTCCGGCGCGGGACGCTGGGCCGTGACCACCGAGCGATAGGTCGGGTCGCGCTCGACCTCCTCGCCGATGCGGTTCATGGTCGAGACCGCCTCGACCGGGAATTTGCCGGCTGCCGATTCCGCCGACAGCATGATGGCGTCGGCACCCTCGTAGACGGCCGTGGCGACGTCGGAGACCTCGGCGCGGGTCGGCACCGGCGACTGGATCATCGATTCCAGCATCTGAGTCGCGATCACCACCGGCTTGCCGGCGCGGCGCGCCATCCGCGTCATCTGCTTCTGCAGGCTCGGCACGCGCTCGAGCGGCAGTTCGACGCCGAGATCGCCACGCGCCACCATCAGCGCGTCGGAGGCCTCGATGATGTCGGCGAGGCGATCGATCGCCTGCGGCTTCTCGATCTTGGCCATCACGGCGGCGCGGCCGCGGATCATCTTCTTGGCCTCGATGACGTCGTCGGCGCGCTGCACGAACGACAGCGCGATCCAGTCGACGCCGGTGACGAGGGCCGCCTCGAGGTCGGCGCGGTCCTTCGGCGTCATCGCCGAGACCGGCAGGTCGGTGTCGGGCAGGCTGACGCCCTTGCGGTCGCTCATCCTGCCGCCGACGACGACACGCGTCACCGCGTGCTCTTTCGAGGTCTCCTCCGCGATCAGCCGCACCTTGCCGTCGTCGAGCAGCAGCGCATGGCCTGGCCGCAGCGCAGCCAGGATCTCCGGATGCGGGAGATTGACGCGCGTGGCATCACCAGGCGTCTTGTCGGAATCCAGCGTGAAGGTCTGCCCATTCTGGAGCTGGACCGCGCCGTCGGCAAAGGCGCCAAGCCGGAGCTTGGGGCCCTGGAGGTCCACCAGGATGCCGATCGGCCGGCCATAGCTGCTCTCGACGTTGCGGATCGTCGCCACCAGCTCCCGCATCTTGTCATGCGGGGTGTGGCTCATGTTGATGCGGAACAGGTCGGCGCCGGCCTCGAACAGGCGGCGGATCATCGCGAGGTCTGAAGAAGCCGGTCCCAGGGTCGCGAGAATCTTGATACGGCGAAGACGCCTCATGGCTTATTTCCAGACGGGGGCGAGGGGGCTGGCGGGAGGCCAGGCGCCGCGGGGGGCGTACCACCGGGCGGACCATTGGGCAAACCCGGAACGCCGCCCGGGCCAACCGGGCCAGGCAGGCCAGGTACGCGTTGCTGCGCCGGCTGTTCGTTGGCGTCGGTCAGCTGCACCGTCCAGGCCCGCTGCTCACCGGTGTCGACCTCGAAATAGCCGGTCCGGTCATAGCCGCGCGCGAGGCAATCCTCGGTGCCGCGGATGGTGAACTCCTTGTCGCGCGAGCACATGAAGGCCTGGCCCGACCATTCGCCGCCGCGGTCATAGTCGATGGCATAGATGTAGTAGTAGCGGGCGACCAGCGTGCCCCGGAGCAGCGTCTCACAGGAGCGCGATGAGATGTTCCACCAACCCTCGGTGGTCCAGCCCTCGGCATCCTTGTAGCCGAGCGCGATCCCGACCCGGCTCGAAGTGTTGTTGCAGAGGCGGAAATCGGCCGAGGCCGGGCTGGCGCAAAGGCACAGCAGGGCGACGACCAGCACCGGGACCAACCGGGCGAGCAGGCGAAGCGGGAAGCGGGGAGATTCGGCAATCATTGTCGCGGAAGCTATACCAGATCATTGACGATTTGGCGTTGGGCCGGGGACGCGCCCCGTAACCGGGCTTTGGCCCGTTTGCGCCGCGATATGGCAAAATCTGTGACAGGACCCACCTGATCCCGTAAGGGTGACCGCCATCGGGACGGGCCCTTAAGGAATACAGCCATGGCAATCGACGACAAAACCAGAACGGAGCTCGAGGCGGCGGCTTTCCGGCGCCTGGTCGACCATTTGAAGACGCGGACGGACGTCCAGAACATCGATCTGATGAATCTGGCGGGCTTCTGCCGCAACTGCCTGTCCAACTGGCTCAAGGACGCCGCGGACGCCCAGGGCGTGCCCTTGAGCAAGGACGAGAGCCGGGAGGCCGTCTACGGCATGCCCTACGAGACCTGGAAGGCGAAGTACCAGGGCACGGCCACGCCCGAGCAGCTCAAGACGATGAAGAAGGTCCATCCCCACGGGCATTGAACGGCGCCCACCTCCAGCGCCCGAGTCGCACCCAGACAACAGCTTTCTTCGCCTCGGCGCACGAAGGTGTGGGCGCGCTGTGGACGAGCGCGATGCTTGCTTGAATGCAGCTGGCCCCAACCCTAAGGGTCTACCCAGCACGCGCGGTGAGGGATGCCGGCGTCACCTCGTTTTGCCAGTTCCATTGGGAGTACAAGATGGCCACCTCCGCCGCCGTCCGCGACGACGAGCCCGCGACGAAATTTGCCAAGGACCAGCTCAAGTCCATCATCGAGCGCATTGAGCGGCTGGAGGAAGAGAAGAAGGCGATCTCCGACGACATCCGCGACGTCTATGCCGAGAGCAAGGGCAACGGCTACGACGTCAAGGCGCTGCGCACCATCGTACGCCTGCGCAAGCAGGACCCCAACGAGCGCGCCGAGGCCGAGACCATTCTCGAGACCTACATGCAGGCGCTGGGGATGATCTGAAGGCGACAGGACCGCGCCTCATCCATAAGAGTACCTCGCCGGGCCGCAATTTGCGGACGGCCTGCGCTTGGGTAAAATCCGCTGGTCTGCTAGAATGCTCGGCGAAGGGACCGAGCAATGGATGTGCCTGGACCAGAGCGCAGGCTCGCCGCGGTCCTCGCGGCTGACATGGTCGGCTTTAGTCGGCTCATGGAGGTCGACGAGGGTGGCACGCTCGCGCGTCTCAAGACCCACCGGATCGAGCTCATCGATCCGGCGATTGCCAAAAATCACGGCCGCATCATCAAGACCACGGGCGACGGCCTGCTGGTCGAATTCCACAGCGTCGTCGATGCAGTGTTGTGCGCTGCTGAAATTCAGAGCCGGATGGGGCGCCGCAACGCCGATGTCCCGCCGCCGCGATGGATCCAATTCCGCATCGGTATCAATCTGGGCGACGTGATCGTCGACCAGAACGACATTTTCGGCGACGGTGTCAACGTCGCGGCACGGTTGGAGGCGCTGGCCGAACCCGGAGGCATCTGCATCTCCAGCGCGGTGCGCGACCAGCTGGGCCAGCGTCTCGATGGCGTCGCATTCGAGGACATCGGCGAGCAGAACGTCAAGAACATCGCGCGTTCCATCCGCGTTTACCGGATTCGACTGGAGGATGGGCTGGCAAGCGCGACAGCCGGCACGACGGCCGCTGCAAAGGCGACTGGCAAGTCGAAGAAGCCGTCCATCGCCGTGCTGCCCTTCGCCAACATGAGCGGCGATCCGGAGCAGGAGTTCTTTGCGGACGGTTTGACCGAGGACATCATCACGGAGCTTTCACGCTTCCACGACCTGCTGGTGATCTCGCGCAACTCGACGTTCGTGTACAAGGGAAAGTCGGTCAAGGTACAGGATGTCGGCCGCGAATTCGGTGTCGACTACGTCATCGAGGGAAGCGTGCGAAAGGCCGGAGATCGCGTCCGCGTCACCGTGCAGCTGATCGATGCCGAGACGGATCGGCATATCTGGGCCGAGCGCTATGACGGCGAGCTCAAGGACATCTTCGCGATCCAGGACGAGATGACCCGGGCGATCGCCGCCACGTTGCCCGGCCGTGTCGAGGCCGCGACGCACGATCGGGCGAACCGCAAACCGACGGACAACATGGCAGCCTATGAATGCGTGCTGGCTGCGAAGATCCTGCACCATCGCTCCAATCGCGAAGACAATGCGCGGGCGCAACTTCTGCTTGGTCGGGCGCTCGAACTCGACGCGAACTATGCTCACGCGCACGCGTGGAAGGCGTGCGTCCTCGGCCAGACCTGGGTCTATAACTGGTGCGCGGATCGCGACGCCACCTTCGAGCAGGTGGCTGCAGAGCTGGAAACCGCGCTGGGCCTCGACGACAATGACAGCGACGTCCACCGCATCCTCGCGGCACTCAATCTGAACCGCGACGACCATGGCAAGGCCGCCTATCATCAGGAACGCGCGCTCGCGCTCAACCCGAACTATGACCTCGTGGTGGTGCAGCAGGGCGAACTGCTGACCTGGTTGGGGCGGCCGGAGGAGGGCATCGACTGGATCAAGAAGGCGATGCGGCTCAATCCGTATCACCCGGAGCGGTTCTGGAGCCATCTCGGGCGCGCCTATTACTGTGCCGAGAAATACGCCGAAGCCGCCGAAGCCTTCTCGAGGATCTCACGCCCCGATCACACCCATCACGCCTTCCTTGCCGGGATCTTCGCGCAGATGGGCAATGCAGTGGCGGCTGGCGCGCACGCGGCCGAAGTTCTCAAGCGTGAGCCGGCATTTTCGGTGGCCAGTCATCTCGCTACCCAGCATTATAAGCAGGAGGTCGATCGTCAGCGCTATGAGGCGGGCCTTCTCCGGGCAGGCCTGCCGGCTTGATCCGGCGCACGGCGGCGACCGACTGCCGATCCATCGAGAGTGAGACGGTGACCGAGCCGATATTGCCGCGCGAGGTGAGCCGGGCCTTCGACGCCTTTCCGACGCCGATGCGTAAGCGGCTTCTTCAGGTACGCAAGCTGATCTTTGCGACCGCCGCGGCGCATGAGGAGGTCGGGCGGCTCAGCGAAACCCTGAAATGGGGTGAACCGGCCTACCTGACCGAAGAGACGGGCAGCGGCTCAACGATCAGGCTGGGCCGCCTGAAGGCTTCCGATCACGCCGCCATTCTGTTCAACTGCAAGACGACGCTGATCGACACCTTTCGCGAGCGCTTTCCAGATAAGTTCGAGTATCGGCAGACCAGGGCGTTGCTGTTGCCGGTGGCGGGCAAATTGCCGAAGCGGGAGCTCGCCGTCTGCTTGTCGCTGGCGCTGACCTATCATCTGGACCGGCGGGGCGGGAAAGCGAAATAAATAGATGCTGTGAACCTGTAGCCCGGATGAGCCAAGCGATATCCGGGCTGTTTCAGCGCGCGCCGCTTTCCCGGATGTCGCTGCGCTCATCCGGGCTACGAGGCCGAGTTCGTGGATAGAGAGAGGGGCTACCGGCCTCAGCGCAGCGCCGCGGTGCGCATGACGAACGACGTCGTCTCGAGCTTCGCGGTCGCGCTGCCCGAGAAGCTGTCGCAGGACAGGCCCTGCATCGGATCGTCGACAAAACCCATCGCGACGACCGCGCGTGGCTTGACGAAATAAGCACGCAGCGCGACCGTGTCGAGCTCGCCCATCAGCGTCACCGACATCGCGCGGCTGGCGCTCGGCGACAGCATCACGATCTTGAGCCAGATGTTTTCGCCCTTGGCCGCAGAGAGGCGGGTAGCGGTTGCGACCCTGCCGTCGATGCTCTTGCCGACCACCATGTTGATCTCCGTCGCCTGGGCCACGCTGCGGGAGGCCGCAGACGGGCGGGCGGTGCGCGGGATCGGCGCTGACGCTGCGACGACGTTGGCGCGGTCGACCGGGGAGGCCGCCGGTGCGTAAGCCAGGGCCTGGAAGGCCGCGCTGGTCACGCTCGCGGTTGGTTGCGGATCGGTGGCGGCGGCCAGCGCCTGACGCGCCTTCAACGCTGCGACCTGAGCCGGCGTCGCCTGCTGCGGCGCGGCCGGGACATCATCCCAGAAGCCGCGGGCGTTGATGATGTCGGCCGGTGTCTCCAGCTTGCCCTCGACAGACTTGCCGGTCGCCGGCTTGTCAGCCACGGGCGCGGGCTTCGGCGGCGCAACGATCTGGGCATCGGCCGAAGCGAGCTGGAGGGTTGCGGCGATCTGCGGCTTGGCGCGGGGCGTCGGCACCGGCTCGGCGGGCTTGGCGGCGGCTGCGACCACGGTCGGCGCGGACGGCTTCGCGGCCGTTGCGGGCGCGCCCTCGTCATCCTCGTCGCTGCTCGCGGCGGGAGCCGGCTTGCTCCTGAACAAGGCGGCGAAGAAATTCGGCTTGCTGCCGGCGTCGTCGCCGCTGCTGCGCCGCTCGATCTCGGCCCTGGCCAGCTCATAGTTCTTCAGCGGAACGCCGTCGGTCGGCAGATGCACCGTCTTGCCGTCCGGGAAGACGCGGGCGAGCTGGTCATGCGTCATGCGCGGCCAGTGCCGAACGCTGCCGGTGTCCAGATGCACGAAGGGCGAGCCTGACGTTGGATAGAAGCCGACGCCGCCGCGCTGGAGACGCAGGCCGGCGAAACGGATCTGCTCCAGCGGCACGCCGGGGATGTAGAAGTCCATCGCATGTCCGAGCATGTGCTGGCTGGAGCGCGCCACGCCGGAGGAGCGGCGGCGGAGCATGGCGTTGGTGGCGGGGGAGCGGTAGGAGGAGATGATCTGGATCGGCTGCTTGCCGTCGACGTCGCGATAGACTTCCCAGAGGATGTCGAAGAGGCGACGGTCCATGACCGTCTCGTCCTGGGTGCGCCAGTCGCGCAGGAAATGGTTGAGCTGCTTCAGCGCGGCCTCGTCATAGCGGCCGTCGCGCTTGAAGGTGACGGTGAGGTCTTCGCCGGAATGGGTGTGGTGGAAGGAGAGCGTCTTGGTCTCGTTCAGCGCCGCGGCGTCGTGGACCGAGCCTGCGGCGGCAAGCAGCAACACGGAGGCGAGGCCGATCCGGGATCCGGCCTTCACCCCCGCATGGGACAACGACAGCGCAACGAATTTGCGTGCGAAACCAGTCAGCACGTATGAGCCCACCCAGTCGACGAGCGTTCAAAATGGACTCTCCCGCCAACCCCGTTAGCAGCGCGAAGAGGATGAACGCTTTCTTAAAGCAAGAAGGTTAATTCGAGGTTGACCTTCCCGCCCCCAAACCAAGTCAGAGTACGATCCTAAGCGGTTGACTGTGGCAAAAAAACGCCCGCCGCCCCGGCGCGGGTTGGCGCATGGTTAACGATAGGCGGCCCCATCCAAAGGACGGGGCCGCTGATTTCATTGCAGAATTCTTGTGAGAATGGCGCTGAGCCGGCCTCAGCGGGTAAACACCCGCTGCGGACGACGGCCGATCGGCGCCGGCGGCTGGGCCGGGGTCGGCGCTCCGAACAGCCGCTCGAAGAAGTTCGGGCCGGACGAGCCGAAGCCACCGCCATTGTTGGCCACCGCCACGCCGGAGGGCAGCGTCGTCGCCGGGCGCGAATAGCTCGGCTGGGAATGGGCGACGACAGCCTCGAGGTCCTTGCCGCGGTTGTTCTTCAGGATGTTGATCATGGCCGCATCGCGACCGTAGATGTCCTTGCGGAATTGCAGCTTGCCGGCGTCATCCACGAACGCAGTCTGATAGGTGATGTTGACCGGGATCGGGGTCGGGAATTTCAGATCGATCTCGCTCTTGCCGTACATGCTGCGCACGCGCTCCGGCGTGTACTTCTCGCTCGGCATGGTGATGTTGAGCAGCACGGAGGCGTATTGATCCGGATTCTGTACGCGCATGCAGCCATGGCTGAAGGCGCGCTCGTCCCTGGCGAACAATTGCTTGTCCGGCGTGTCGTGCTGATAGACCAGGAACTTGTTCGGGAAGTTGAAGCGAATGCGGCCGAGCGCGTTGGCTTCGCCGGGCGGCTGCGAGATGTGCACCGAGCCATCGCGGTTCTGCTCGAGCCTGAGGCCCATGCGCTGAAGCACCGTCGGGTCCTGCTGCAGCGCCGGCAGGTATTCGTTGTAGACGATCGACGGCGGCACGTTCCAGGTCGGATTGACCGTGATGTACTTCATCGTCTCGGTCAGCAGCGGGGTGGCGTGCTGGCCGGGCTTGCCGGTCACGACGCGGGTGGTCCAGACCTGCTGGCCGCGCTGCATCACCTTCAGCGTGAAGTCGGGAATGTTGAGGATGACATAGGCATCACCCAGCGAAGGCGCGCCGAGGTCGCGCGGCAGCCAGCGCCAGCGCTCCATGTTGACCAGCACGACGTCGATCTGCTTGTCGCGCTTGGGAGTGTTGAGCGCCTTGACGGTCTTGTCGTCGAGAATACCCGTCGCCTTCATCTCGGCGCCGCTCTGGAATTTGCGCACGGCCTCGGCGACCGCCGCGTCGTAGCGGGTGTCGCCGGCGTTCTCGGCAAGGCCGAGCTTGGCGCGGAGCTGCGGCACGCGCGGATCTTCGACGACGATTTCAGCGCGCTTCTTGCTGTCCGGGGTGTATTTCAGCGCCGGGCCGTCGGCGATCTCGATCACCGGGCCGTTGCCCTGGCCGCGCAACTCGGCGAGCTTGGCCTTCAGCTCCTTGTAGAGCTTGTGCGGCGGGTTGTAGCTGTCGAGCGCTGCGGAAGCATCCGCCACGGTCGTGACCTTGGCGAGCACCTCGTTGGGGTCGACCGGATGCTCGGGATAGAGAATGTCGCCGCTGACCTGCGACCAATGCATGCGGCCGCTCTGGGCATGGCGCGCGTAGTCGAACATGCTGGCGGTGAGCTTGAGCTCGGCATCCGCCAGTGCATCGGGCGTCGTGGCGGCGGCGAAATCCGGCAACGGATAGTCCGCGGGATTGAGGCCGTCGGAGGCCGCGTCCTTCAGCCGCGCGATCACGCCCTTCGCCGCAGCGGTCGGGTTGCCGCCTTGGGTCCAGACCGGCGCGAAATCGCGTGCGCCGTAGAACTTCTCGATCGCCGCGCGCTCGTTCTTGCGGTCGAAATAGCGCGAGGTCTTGGCGCCAATGATGTCCTTGAGCTTGTCCGCGACCGGCTGGTCGGCTGCGGGCACGTTGCTCGCGGCCTTCACCGGCTCGGCGGCGGGAGCCGCTGCAGCAGGTGCCGCGGGAGCCGCCGGCGTGGCGGTCGCGGTGTCAGCCTTTGCAGGCTCGGTGTTTGCAGGCTCGGTTTTCGCAGTCTCACTCTTCGGCGCTTCGGGCGCCGGCGTGGTGGCGACGTCGGACGGCCTGGTCTCGACCTTGTCCGGCGCAGGCGCGGCGTCCGCCTTGACGGGCTCCTTCGCGATTTCCTTGGTGGGATCCTGCACCGTGGCGGTGGTGTCGAGCTTGATGTCGGCTGCTGTGGGGGGCGGGACGTTTGCCGGCTCGGGGCGCGGGATCGCAGCTTCGATCGCGAGTTCGGCGGCGCTGCTGCGCGCCTGGTCCTGCGCCAGCGCCGAGTTGGCGGACACCGCGAGGAAGGTCGCTGCGACCGTCATCAAGACACGGTCAAAGCCCGCACGGTGGTTCAAACAGTCACGCATTGTGTCGCACCCCTCGGGTGAGCTGTCCACTCGTGGAACAGCTTCGTTATCGCCTATTGATGAGCTTCGGCTAAACTGCGCCGGCCTCTCGAAAGTTGCACGCCTGCACGCAACGATTCCTACGCAGACGATATACAGGCCCCGATTCTGCGGCCAGCGCTACCCGGGACGACTCACGACAAACTGACTTCAAGGGAGCCTCTTGGCAACGGATTGTGCGCTTCTGCCACGCGGTTTTCCCTCTGTCTGTCACTTCCGGGTCACGGTTCAAATCGCAGTCGAATTCTGTCGTCATGCGAACGGCTTACCGCTGTCACGCACCGTCGCGCGAATCTCCGTTTGCACCCGGCTCAGTGCGTCTCCTCACCGCTTTTGCCGCCATGTCCGGGAACCCCGGCCTCGTCGAGTTTACGGTAGAGCGTCGACCGGCCGATCTTGAGGCGGCGAGCCACTTCGGACATCTGGCCGCGATAATGCGAGATCGCGAAGCGGATGATCTCGTTCTCCATGTCCTCCAGCGCGCGGACATCGCCGGTCGCGGTGAGCATGGCGAGAGTTCCCACGGCGGGGAGTGGCGCGATGGGTATTTCGTTACCTGACACCACCGAAGGCATCGCCGGCGGCTCGAGCATCAACGGTGCGGTCGGAATATCCGTGACGGGATGCGGCTGCGAGGCGAGCAGGGGAAAATCGCCAATGTCGAGCTGGTCGCCGTCGCTCATCACCACGGCGCGGTAGACCGCGTTTTCGAGCTGGCGGATGTTGCCGGGCCAGTCGAGCTGGGCCAAGTGCGCGACCGCCTCGCCGCTGATGCCGGTGATCTGGCGGTTCTCCTCGGCGGCAAAGCGCGCCAGGAAATGCCTGAGCAGATGCGGGATGTCCTCGCGCCGGGCGCGCAGCGAGGGAATCGTCAGTGGCAGCACGTGCAGGCGATAGAACAGGTCTTCCCGGAAATGTCCCTGTTTCACCCGCTCCAGCAGCTTGCGATTGGTTGCCGAGATGATGCGGACGTCGACCTTGACCGGCTTGCGGCCGCCGACAGCCTCGACGGCACCTTCCTGCAGCGCGCGCAGCAGCTTCACCTGCGCGGTCAGCGGCAGCTCGCTGACCTCGTCCAGAAACAGCGTGCCGCCATGAGCTTCGACAAACTTGCCCATGTGCCGCTCGGTGGCGCCGGTGAAGGCGCCCTTCTCGTGGCCGAACAGGATGGATTCGACGAGGTTGTCGGGAATCGCGCCGCAATTGACCGCGACGAATGGCTTGGCCTTGCGCTCGCCGCTGCCATGGATGGCGCGCGCGAACATTTCCTTGCCGACGCCGGACTCGCCCTCGATCAGCACGGGGATCGCGGAATTCGCCGCCTTCTGCGCGGCGCGCATCACCGGGGTCATTGCCTCAGCGCGCGTGATGATGTCGGAGAAAGTCAGCCGGCCCTCACGGCTGTGACGGATGCGCTGCAATTCGCCCTTGAGCGCGGACGTGTTGAGCGCGTTGCGCAAGGAGACCTGGAGCCGCTCGACGCCGACCGGCTTGACGACGAAATCGGCCGCGCCTGCGCGCATCGCCGAGATCACGTTGTCGATGCCGCCATGGGCGGTCTGCACGATGACAGGGATGCTCAGGCCGGCTTCGCGGATCTTCGCGAGTACGCCCATGCCGTCGAGGCCGGGCATCACGAGATCGAGGATGACGGCGTCGATGGCCGGTGCATCGGGGGCGGTGAGGGTGGCAATTGCGGCGTCCCCGGAGTCCACGACGACCGTCTCATAGCCGCATTTCTGCACCATGTTCTCGACCAGCCGGCGGGCTACAGCGTCGTCGTCGGCGATCAAAATACTGGCAGCCATGGTGTTCCCCGCACGCTACTACTATCTGTCTCGAATCGGGGCACTCTGGCCGAAGCCGATTAACACATGCTTAAGCCTTGATGCCCCCGCCCGCCGTCGCGATTGTTGAACACAGGTTTTCCACACAATGACTTCGCGCTCCAAGACCGCTCTCACAAAATCGGCACTCCGCAAGCCAGCCACCAAGAAATCCCCCGCCAAGAAAAGATTCTCCAAACCTTCGCTCGCCAAGCATTCACTTGCAAAGCCTGCGAGCAAGACCGGCAAGCTTCCAGAGTGGAACCTCGCCGATCTCTATTCCGGGATCGACGCTCCCGAAGTGGCGCGCGATCTCGAAAAAATGGATGCCGACTGCGTCGCCTTCGAGACGGACTACAAAGGCAAGCTGGCAACAGGGACAGCAAACGAAGATGGCGGAAAATGGCTCGCTGAAGCCGTGCGACGCTATGAGGCGATCGACGATCTCGCCGGCCGTCTCGGCTCCTATGCCGGTCTCGTCCATGCCGGCGACAGCGTTGACCCCGCGATTTCAAAGTTTTACGGCGACGTGTCCGAGCGCCTGACGGCGGCGTCGACGCATCTTCTGTTCTTCGCACTCGAGCTCAATCGGATCGATGACGATATTTTGAACCGCGCGATGCAGGCCACCGAGCTCGCCTACTACCGTCCGTGGATCGAAGACTTGCGCAAGGAGAAGCCGTATCAGCTCGACGACAAGCTCGAGCAGGTCTTCCTGGAGAAGGCGCAGACCGGCTATTCAGCCTTCAACCGGCTGTTCGACCAGACCATCTCCAGCCTGCGCTTCAAGGTCGGATCCAAGGAGCTCGCGATCGAGCCGACGCTCAATCTGCTGCAGGACCGCGACGGCACCAAGCGCAAGAGCGCGGCGGAAGCGCTGGCGAAGACCTTCAAGGCCAATGAGCGCACCTTTGCGCTGATCACCAACACGCTGGCCAAGGACAAGGACATCTCCGACCGCTGGCGCGGCTTCAAGGACGTCGCGGATTCCCGCCATCTCAACAACCGGGTCGAGCGCGAGGTGGTGGATGCGCTGGTCGCCTCGGTGCGCGCGGCCTATCCGAAGCTGTCGCATCGCTATTATGCGCTGAAGGCGAAATGGTTCGGCAAGAAGCGGCTGGCCTATTGGGACCGCAACGCGCCGCTGCCGTTTGCGGCCACCGACGTGATCGGCTGGCCCGATGCGCGGAACATGGTGCTGACGGCCTATCGCGGCTTCTCGCCTGAGATGGCCGATATCGCCGAGCGCTTCTTCACCGATCGCTGGATCGACGCGCCGGTGCGGCCGGGCAAGGCGCCGGGCGCCTTCTCGCATCCGACCACGCCGTCGGCGCACCCCTACGTGCTGATGAACTACCAGGGCAAGCCGCGCGACGTGATGACGCTCGCGCATGAGCTTGGCCATGGGGTCCATCAGGTGCTCGCCGCGAAGAACGGCGCGCTGATGGCGCCGACGCCGCTGACGCTGGCGGAGACCGCGAGCGTGTTCGGCGAGATGCTGACCTTCCGGCGGCTGCTGGCCCAGACCAAGAACGCGAAACAGCGTCAGGCGCTGCTCGCCGGCAAGGTCGAGGACATGATCAATACCGTGGTGCGGCAGATCGCGTTCTATTCCTTCGAGCGCGCGGTCCACACCGAGCGCAAGAATGGCGAGCTCACCGCGACGCGGCTCGGCGAGATCTGGCTGTCGGTTCAGGGCGAGAGCTTAGGGCCCGCGATCGAGATCAAGGCGGGCTACGAGAACTACTGGATGTACATCCCGCATTTCATCCATTCGCCGTTCTACGTCTACGCCTATGCCTTCGGCGACTGCCTCGTGAACTCGCTCTACGCCGTCTACGAGAATGCGGCCGAAGGCTTTGCCGAGCGCTATCTCGACATGCTCGCCGCCGGCGGCACCAAGCACTATTCCGAGCTGCTGCGGCCGTTCGGGCTGGATGCCAAGGACCCGAAGTTCTGGGACGGCGGGCTCAGCGTCATCGCCGGGATGATCGACGAGCTGGAGGCGATGGGCTGATGTAGGGGCCGTAAAACATTTGTTGAACGATCGCTTGGGGCATGTTATACAAGTGTATAACGAGGTGCGGGCATGAACGAGAATGCGGGCCCCAAGGATCTGAAGAACGAGTCCACCGTGCTCCAGGTGCGCAAGATAGGCAATTCGATCGGCGTCATCTTGCCGAAGGAGCTCGCGGCTCGCCTGAATCTCAAAGAGGGCGACAAGCTGTTTCCGGTCGAGCAATCGGACGGTGGCGTCCTGCTGACGCCGCGTGATCCCGACTTCGAAAAAGCGATGGAAGTCGCGCGGCGAGGTATGAAGCGTTATCACAACGCCCTCGCCGAGCTTGCCAAATGAGCGAGCCGTTCTGGCTGACGCGTCGGATCATCATTGCGATCCACGACGAACAGCTGGCGATCCACGGCGGTGCAAGCGGCCTTCGAGACGAGGGCATGCTCGAATCCGCGCTCGATCGGCCCAGAAACGAATGGTCTTACGAGAGCGCCGATCTTCCTGAATTGGCGGCGGCATACGCTTTCGGCATCGCGCGCAATCATCCGTTAGTCGACGGCAATAAACGCACGTCTCTGCTGGCGCTGTACACGTTTCTCGGCGTGAACGGCATCGACTTCGTTGTACCCGAGGCAGAAGCGGCAGCCATGATCCTGTCGCTCGCGGCCGGCGAAGTCAGCGAGGAGAGCCTCGCGCGCTGGATCCGCGACAATTGGAATTCCAAATGACCCGATTTGCGGGAAAACCCCGCCTCGGTGCCGTTGCCCTGTTCAAATCTTTAAGGTATCCCAGCCCGAGAATTCGAGTTTCGACTGGGGACATCCATGGCTGACCATAGTGAAGTGGCGTACACCACCGCCGACGGCAACGACTATGTTGCCCACGAGCAGACCTATGAGGGCTTCATCAAACTGGTGAAGTACGGCACGGCCTCGGTCGCGCTCATCGTGATCCTGATGGCGATCTTCCTCACCTGATCCATCGTCTGCCGCACCGCCAGCGTCGTCGGTGCCCACAAAATTTGCATTCAAGCCGGTCCCAAAACCGGTATCCAACGTTGCGGGAGTAACGCTAAGTTCGCGTGCGCGCTTTTTCCCGCGTCGCCGGAGGCCTCATGAAGATTGCCGTTGCCAAGGAAATCGATCCGTCGGAGCCGCGCGTCGCCGCTTCGCCTGACACGGTGAAGAAGTTCAAAGCGCTGGGCGCCGAGCTTGCCGTCGAGCCGGGCGCCGGTATCAAGTCGGGCCTGCCGGATTCCGAATTCACCGCGGCTGGAGCCACCGTCAGCGCCGACGCGCTCAAGGACGCGGACATCATCATCAAGGTGAAGCGCCCCGAGGCGTCCGAGCTCGCGCAGTACAAGCGCGGCGCGCTCGTCATCGCGATCATGGATCCCTACGGCAACGAGGCGGCGCTCAAGACGATGGCCGATGCCGGCATCTCCGCATTCGCCATGGAGCTGATGCCACGCATCACCCGCGCGCAGGTGATGGACGTGCTGTCCTCGCAGGCGAATCTCGCCGGCTACCGCGCCGTGATCGAGGGCGCCGAGGCGTTCGGCCGCGCCTTTCCGATGATGATGACCGCGGCCGGCACCGTGCCCGCGGCCAAGGTGTTCGTGATGGGCGTCGGCGTCGCCGGCCTCCAGGCGATCGCGACCGCGCGCCGTCTCGGCGCCGTCGTCACAGCCACGGACGTGCGTCCCGCCACCAAGGAGCAGGTCGAATCGCTCGGCGCGAAATTCCTCGCGGTCGAGGACGAGGAATTCAAGAACGCACAGACCGCCGGCGGCTACGCCAAGGAAATGTCGAAAGAATACCAGGCCAAGCAGGCCGCGCTCACCGCCGAGCATATCAAGAAGCAGGATATCGTGATCACGACCGCGCTGATTCCGGGCCGGCCGGCGCCCAAGCTCGTCAGCGCCGACATGGTCAGGTCGATGAAGCCGGGTTCGGTGCTGGTCGATCTCGCCGTCGAGCGCGGCGGCAATGTCGAGGGTGCGAAGCCGGGCGAGGTCGTCGACCTCGATGGCATCAGGATCGTCGGCTACACCAACGTCGCCGGCCGCGTCGCGGCTTCGGCTTCCAGCCTCTATGCCCGCAATCTGTTCTCCTTCATCGAGACCATGGTCGACAAGAAAGAGAAGAAGCTCGCCGTTAACTGGGACGATGAGCTGGTCAAGGCCACCGCGCTGACGAAAGACGGCGCCGTGATCCACCCGAACTTCCAGCCCAAATCATCTTAAATCGGGTTTAAGGAGAGCCGCCATGGAGCATGCAGCACAGCTCGTCGACCCCTTCATCTTCCAGCTGTCGATCTTCGTCCTCGCCGTCTTCGTCGGTTATTTCGTCGTCTGGTCGGTGACGCCGGCGCTGCATACGCCGCTGATGAGCGTCACCAACGCGATCTCCTCGGTGATCGTGGTCGGCGCGCTGCTCGCGGTGGGTGTCGGCATGATTTCGAGCGGCTCGGGCTGGGCGCGCGGCTTCGGCTTCGTCGCGCTCGTCTTCGCCTGCGTGAACATTTTCGGCGGCTTCCTCGTCACCCAGCGCATGCTGGCGATGTACAAGAAAAAGTCGAAGTGAGCGGCCACCTCGGGCTGAAGGGATCAATGGGGACCTGAGATGAGCGCCAATCTCTCTGCATTCTTGTATCTCGTGGCGGGGGTGCTGTTCATCCTGTCGCTGCGCGGGCTGTCGAGCCCGGCAACCTCGCGCCAGGGCAATCTGTTCGGCATGATCGGCATGGCGATCGCGGTCGCCACCACGCTCGCAAGCCATCCGCCGGCCGACGGCGTGGCGTGGATCCTCGTCATCCTCGCGGTCGCGATCGGCGGCGGCGTCGGCGCGGTGATCGCCCGCCGCGTGCCGATGACCTCGATGCCGGAACTGGTCGCCGCTTTCCACTCGCTGGTCGGCATGGCCGCAGTGCTGGTCGCGGCCGGCGCGTTCTACGCGCCGGAGGCCTTCGGCATCGGGACCCCCGGCAACATCCATCCGCAGAGCCTGGTCGAGATGTCGCTCGGCGTCGCCATCGGCGCGCTGACCTTCACCGGCTCGGTGATCGCGTTCCTGAAGCTGTCGGCGCGCATGAGCGGTGCGCCGATCATCCTGCCGTTCCGCCACATCATCAACATCGCGCTGGCCCTGGCGCTGGTGTTCTTCATCGTCGGCCTCGTGCTGTCAGGCAGCGCGTTCGACTTCTGGATGATCGTCATCCTCGCGCTGGCGCTCGGCGTGCTCATGATCATCCCGATCGGCGGCGCCGACATGCCGGTCGTGATCTCGATGCTGAACTCCTATTCCGGCTGGGCCGCGGCCGGCATCGGCTTCACGCTCGGCAATTCCGCGCTGATCATCACCGGCGCGCTGGTCGGCTCTTCCGGCGCGATCCTGTCCTACATCATGTGCCACGCGATGAACCGGTCCTTCATCTCGGTCATCCTCGGCGGCTTCGGCGGCGAGACTGCCGTGGCCGGCGGGGGCAGCGGCGAGCAGAAGCCGGCCAAGCTCGGCTCGGCGGACGATGCCGCCTTCATCATGAAGAACGCCTCCAAGGTCATCATCGTGCCCGGTTACGGCATGGCGGTGGCGCAGGCCCAGCACGCGCTGCGCGAAATGGCCGACATGCTGAAGAAGGAAGGCGTCGAGGTGAAATACGCAATTCATCCGGTGGCCGGCCGCATGCCAGGCCACATGAACGTGCTGCTCGCGGAAGCCAACGTGCCCTATGACGAGGTGTTCGAGCTCGAGGACATCAACTCCGAATTCGCGCAGGCCGACATCGCCTTCGTGATCGGCGCCAACGACGTCACCAACCCCGCGGCCGAAGAGGACAAGTCCTCGCCGATCTACGGCATGCCGGTGCTCCAGGTCTGGAAGGCCGGCACCGTGATGTTCATCAAGCGCTCGCTCGCCTCGGGTTACGCGGGCATCGACAATCCGCTGTTCTATCGCGACAACACCATGATGCTGCTCGGCGACGCCAAGAAGGTCACCGAGAACATCGTCAAGGCGATGTAGCGCGAGGCGCGCCGACCGTGGCTATCAACGAGGAATGGCACCGGTCCCATCCGATGCCCCCCAAAGCGACGCGCGAGCAGCGCGTCGTCTGGCACGCTGCTCACGAGCAGGCGTGCGGCTGCCGCGATGTTCCGGCGAGCCTTCGGCCCGATGTCATGAAATTGCTGCGGAGTCGTCGCAAGCCGTAAGTCTCATCGAGAGGCGGGCCGCGCAATGATGACCATCGTCAAGTGGATCGCCATTGCGCTGGTGACCGTCTATTGCGCCGGGCTCCTCGTGCTGTATGTCCGGCAGCGCGAGATGCTGTTTCCGATCCCGCCCGTCGGCCGCACCGCACCCGATGCTGCCGGACTTCCCGAGGCGGAAGAGCACGTGCTGACCACGTCGGACGGCGAGAGAGTCGTCGTCTGGCACGTGCCGGCCAGGCCAGGTCATTCCGTGATTCTATACTTCCCCGGCAATGGCGATTTTCTCGCCGGCCGCGTCAGCCGTTTCAAGGCGATGACCGCCGACGGCACCGGCCTCGTTGCCTTGTCGTATCGTGGCTATGCCGGCTCGAGCGGGACACCGAGCGAACGGGGCCTGCTGCGCGACGCCGCAGCCGCCTACGCTTTCACCACTGCGCGCTATGGAGCGGAACGTATCGTCGTCTGGGGCTTTTCGCTCGGGACGGGCGTGGCAGTTGCGCTCGCATCCGAACACCCGATCGGCAGGCTGATCCTGGAAGCGCCTTATACCTCGACGGTCGACATCGCCGCACTAGCATTCCGGTTCGTGCCGGTGCGCCTCCTGATGCGCGACCAGTTTCGTTCGGACGAACGGATCGCGCGCGTCACGGTGCCGCTGTTGGTGATGCATGGCACCAATGACCTTGTCATTTCGATCATATTCGGAGAGCGTCTGTTCGCGCTCGCGCGCGAACCGAAGCAGTTCGTTCGCTTTGCGGGTGGCGGACACGACAATCTCGACGCCTTCGGTGCGGTCGAAAAGGCAAGGCAATTCATTGGATCCTAAGCGAATCGTCACGCGGCTCTGGAGCCAGGCCCTCGCCGCCATCCTGACATTGTTGCCGCAGCAGGCGTGGGCCGCGACCGGGCTCGACGGCGCGGCGATGCGCTGGCCCTATGCGCTGCCCTTTGCCGGCCTGTTGCTGTCGATCGCTCTGGGGCCGCTGCTGTTCGCAAAATTCTGGCACCACCATTACGGCAAGTTCGCCGCGGCCTGGTCGCTGCTGGCGCTCGCCTCGCTCGTCTTCTTTGCCGGCGGCATGGCGACGCTGGCGGCGCTCGTTCACGCCGTGCTGGTCGAATATCTCGGCTTCATCGTGCTGCTGTTCTCGCTCTATGTCGTGGCCGGCGGCGTCCTCATCACCGGAGACATCAAGGCGACACCGGCGACCAATGCCGGCATCCTCGCGCTTGGCACGCTGGGGGCGAGCATCGTCGGTACCACGGGTGCCGCGATGATCCTGATCCGCCCCTTGATCCGCGCCAACCGGCCGCGACGCCACAACACCCATGTCGTCATCTTCTTCATCGTCCTGGTGGCCAATGTCGGCGGCGCGCTGAGCCCGCTCGGCGATCCCCCGCTCTTCGTCGGCTTCCTGCACGGCGTCGACTTCTTCTGGACCACGCGGGCCCTCTGGTTGCAGACCGCGATCGTGGCCGGACTGCTGCTCGCGATTTTCGTCGCCGTCGACGTCTGGCATTTCCGGAGCGAGCCGCTCGCTGACACCGGCCCGGCGCAGCCGGTCCGCATCCGCGGCCTCGTCAATCTGGTGCTGATCGCGGCCATCGTCGCGAGCCTGCTGGCCTCGGCGATGTGGAAGCCCGGCATAGCCTTCGACATTCTCGGCACCAAGCTGGACCTCGAGGACGTCGTCCGCAATCTGGCGCTGCTGGCCATTGCGGCGCTGTCGGTGTGGCTGACGCCCGACGAGCACAGGCAGGCCAACGGTTTCACCTGGGAGCCCATCCGCGAGGTCGCAAAGCTGTTCGCCGGCATCTTCGTCGCCATCATCCCGGTCATTGCCATGCTCAATGCTGGCAATGATGGTGCGTTCGCATGGCTGCTCTCCGCCGTGACCGAGCCGGACGGAGCGCCGCGCGAGGTCGCCTATTTCTGGTTCACCGGCCTGATGTCCGCGTTCCTCGACAATGCTCCGACCTATCTGTTGTTCTTCGAGCTCGCCGGCGGCGACCCGCAAGTGCTGATGCACGAGCTCTCGGGTACGCTTGCCTCGATCTCGATGGGGGCCGTCTACATGGGAGCGCTCACCTATATCGGCAACGCGCCAAACTTTATGGTGAGCAGCATTGCCAGCGAGAGCGGCATCGAGATGCCGAGTTTCTTCGGCTATCTCCTGCGCGCGGGTGCCGTGCTGATCCCCCTGTTCCTGCTGCTGACGTTCCTGCCGGTCGCCCCGATCCTGCACTGGCATTGAATCTGCCGGCCGATTTGCTACTGCTCATTCAAGCAAATGGAAGTGGTGGATGAGCGCGCACAATCCGATGCCCCGGTCGGCCTGGATCTTCCCGGGGCTGGCCGTGCTGTTGTTCGCAGCCGTCAGCGCGACGGACTATGTGTTCACGCTGTCGCTCGGCGGGCTCGTCTTCGCCGTCGTCCTCCTGGTCATCCTGTTCGGCACCGTGTTCGCCGCGGTTCATCATGCCGAGGTGATCGCGGAGCGGGTCGGCGAACCCTATGGCACGCTGGTGCTGACGCTTTCGGTGACCATCATCGAGGTCGCGCTGATCACCACGATCATGCTGGGCGACAAGCCTGCCCCGGCACTGGCGCGCGACACCGTATTCGCCGTCGTCATGATCGTCTGCAACGGCCTCGTTGGCCTCTGCATCTTCATCGGCGGCCTGCGCTATCGCGAGCAGGGCTTCCAGCTCTCAGGGGCCAACGTCTATCTCAGCGTGCTGTTCGCGCTTGCGACCATCACGCTGATCCTGCCGAACTACACCACCACCACGCCGGGGCCGGTCTATTCGGCGATTCAGCTCGGCTTCGTCGACGTTGTCACGCTCGCGCTTTATGCGGTGTTTCTCTACACCCAGACCGTCCTGCACAAGGATTACTTCGTTCATGAACGGGCCGAGGGCGAGGGCGCGGAGGTGCACCTGTCGGCCGGGGCGCTCGCGCTCACGGTAGCGCTGCTCCTGGTCTCGCTTCTGGCGGTCGTGCTGCTGTCCAAGAAATTCTCGCTGGTGGTCGATGCCGTCGGCGCCAGGATCGGCGCGCCATCGGCCTTCGCCGGCCTTCTGGTCGCGCTGCTGATCCTGATGCCCGAAGGCGTCGCGGCCATTGCCGCGGCCCGCAGGAACAACCTTCAGAAAAGCATCAATCTCGCGCTCGGCTCGTCGCTGGCGACCATCGGTCTGACGATCCCTGCCGTCGGTGTCGCCACCTATGCGCTCGACAAGGAACTCGAACTCGGCCTGAACGCCCAGGGCAGCGTCCTTTTGCTGCTGACCTTCTTCCTGAGCATGCTGACCTTCGGCACGGGCCGGACCAATGTCCTGTTCGGACTGGTCCATATGGTGGTATTTGCCGTCTACGTGTTTATGGTTTTCGTGCCGTGAAGCGCTAAAGGAGAGTTTCGATGCTTGCCGCCAAATCCGAGGTCCAGGTCGACAACGAGCAGGTCCGGGTGACCGAATGGCGGCTTGCCCCGGGTAGCGCTACCGGGCATCACACCCATGGGATGGACTACGTGATTGTTCCGGTCGTTGCCGGCGAGATGACCATCGTGGCGCCCGGTGGCGAACGGTCCAAGGCGCAGCTCGCCGCCGGAAAATCCTACTTCCGCAAGGCCGGCGTCCAACACGACGTACTTAACGAAACCTCAACTGAGATCGTGTTCCTTGAGATCGAGCTGAAGCCGTAAAGTCCGGCGTTACCCTTTGCCATTGATCCGTCGCAGTTGATCCCTCACAATGCCCTAAAGTTCCCGCATCAGATCGCGCGGGGAGTGGCCGAGAAATGCTGAAATACCTCGCTAAAATCTCGATGGATATTTTCCCCTCGGTGCTCGCGACGATCATCGGGGCGTACATCGTTAATCATTACATCAACGCCAAGCCGGCGGCCGATGCCCCCGCGGCCGTTGTTGCGCCCGCCGACGCCGGCCAGAACGGCAAGCCTGCTGATGTCGCCAACCTCCCTGCGCCCGGCGTCAAGGCCAAGGGCATCGCCGAGAAGAGCGTGACCGACAAACCGGCAGCCGACAAGGCGGCCGATCATCATCCGGTCGCCGAGCCCAAGGGGGCTGAGAAGGCCGCCGAGAAGGCTCCGGATGTGGCGCCGGCCGAGAGCCCGCGCGCCAAGCCGTCCGCCCGTGAAAAGGCGGTCGCCAAGTCTACGCCGGCCGTGACCGCACCTGCGTCGGTGGTCGAGGCCAATTCGGCGCCGGCTGCTGCCGCTCCGGCCGCAACCCCCGATGCCAACGATCTCGTACGTGCCGCGATCGAGCGCCTGCGCAAGTCGCCTGAGGGCAGGTCCGTTGAAGGCAGGTCCGCTGAGGCCAGATCTTCCGAAACCAAGCCTGCCGAGCTCAAGTCGTCCGAGGCCAAGCCAACCGAGAGGTCCGCGGAGCCTGCGGTGCGGGAAGCTGCCCGCACGCCGGAGGCGCCGCGGGTCATTGGCATGGAGCCATCCACGGTCCGTCCGCTGCCGCCGCCGATCACGGTCTCGACGCCCTCATCTGAGGCCTATGGCAATGGCGGCTCCAATCCGTCCTACACGGCCTCGGTCGGCAGCGACGATCCGAATCGGGTGACGCCGCCGGCCGACATTCCAGTGCCGGTCATAGCGCCCCCGCTCGACCTGCGTGCCGATGTTGGTGCCTCCATGCCGCGGCCGAGGAAGACCAATGTCGCCGACGAGATGCTGTCGGGCATGAAGTCGATGTTCAACTCCGTTCTGCCGAAGAGCGCCACGCCCGATTAAGACTGGCCCGCGCTGCGCCAGACCGTCAGCCGCCGACGCGGGCGAGGCCGCTGCGGGCGGCGTCATCGCGTGGACGTAACGCGACGGCCTTGGTGTAGGACGCCGCCGCCTTGGCCCTGTCCCCCAAACGCTCATAGGCCTGTCCGCGCGTGGTCCAGACCTGGGCATTGTGCGGATCGGCCTCGGAGGCTTCATCGAGATCGGCTGCGGCCTCCTTGAGCTTGCCGATCGCGAGATAGCTGGTGGCGCGGCCGAGCAGAGGCTCGACCTTCTGCGGGTTGAGCCCGCTCGCGGCGCCGAAATCGGCGATCGCGAAGTTGTGCTGGTTATTGCCCTGGTAGATCAGGGCGCGGCCATAGAGTGCCTGCGCATTGTAGGGATCGAGCCCGACGGCGCGATTGAACTCGTCGAGCGCTGCCGCGGTCTCCCCTGACTTCGCCAGGGACTGGGCCTTTGCAGTGTGGGCCTGAGCTTCGGTGACGTTGCCGGCGCTCACCGTGCTCTCGGCAGGCGCCTCTGCCTTGGGCGTCTCCTGGGGCTTGTCCTTCGCCGGGATCAACGATCCCAGATCGAAGGAGCAGCCGCATAGCGCGATCCCCATCAAGCCCAACACGAGCGGCTGCTGCCAGATCCGGCGTCGCCACGCCAAGCTGCGCTGAGGGAAAGGGGAAGCCATCGACGGTTCGCTCGCGCTAAAGCATGATCCGGCAAAGTGTGCCGCGGTTTTCTCTCGCGACAAACGCGGAACGCGTTTGCGCGGAGATCGTGCTCAAACAACTACCTAAATCGCGATGACCATTCATCCAACTTTATCGCGCTTTAGCGCCGCATCGGTCGTGCCCCGTCCCGCGAAGGCACCGCTCACAAACAATAACGCGGGCCAAGGGCCCGCGTCATCGAAAACCGAGATCTTAAAGGTTCGGCAAATCAGCGCGGTCCGCGCGGACCTGCACCGGGGCCGCCACGACCGCCGCGATCACCGCCCGGGCCTGCGCCGAACACCGGCTTCGGCTTCATCGGCAGCAGGCCTTCGCGCTGCAGCTTCTTGCGGGCCAGCTTGCGCGCACGGCGCACGGCTTCGGCCTTTTCGCGGGCCTTCTTTTCGGAGGGCTTCTCGTAGTGACCGCGGAGCTTCATCTCGCGGAAAATGCCCTCGCGCTGCATCTTCTTCTTCAGCGCCTTGAGAGCTTGATCGACGTTGTTATCGCGAACGAGAACCTGCACGCGGCATCCTCTTCAGTAGATCGGATTTGAATTCTGGTAAGTCAAAGGGGATGGCAAAAAGCCGGGCGCCCTTGGCCTTGAGCGCGCGGATGTATCAGACAAAACCTTGGATGTCCACCGGCCAAGCGGGTTTTCGGGCCAAGTTCGGCCATTAAATGCGGCGAAAATACCTCCACGCGGCCCCGATTTGGGCGATTCGACGCCAATGGCGAGGCCGCAACCGGAGCTTTGTTCCGGAATCTTGAAATCAGGGGACCACAATGGACATGAAAAAATATGCTGCCGAAGCCATCGGCACCTTCTGGCTCACATTCGCAGGTTGTGGCAGCGCAGTGATCGCGGCCGGCTTCCCGCAGGTCGGAATCGGCCTGGTCGGCGTGTCCCTGGCTTTCGGCCTGAGCGTCGTCACGATGGCCTACGCGATTGGCCACATCTCGGGCTGTCATCTCAATCCGGCTGTCACGGTCGGCCTTGCCGCCGGCGGGCGCTTTCCGGCCGGACAGATCCTGCCCTACGTGATCGCGCAGGTGGCCGGCGCGGTCGTTGCCGCGTGCCTCCTCTATGTCATCGCGAGCGGGGCGCCCGGATTCGACGTCAGCAAGGGCTTTGCCTCCAACGGCTATGATGCGCATTCGCCCGGCCAGTACAGCATGATGGTGTGCTTCCTCACCGAGGTGGTGATGACCATGATGTTCCTGTTCATCATCATGGGTGCCACTCATGGCCGCGCGCCGGCGGGCTTCGCACCGCTCGCGATCGGGCTTGCGCTGGTGATGATCCATCTCGTCAGCATTCCCGTCACCAACACCTCGGTGAACCCGGCGCGCAGCACGGGCCCGGCACTGTTTGTCGGGGGCTGGGCGCTGTCACAGCTCTGGCTGTTCTGGGTTGCACCGCTGATCGGCGGCGCGCTGGGCGGGGTGATCTATCGCTGGCTCAGCGAGGAGCCCACCGGCGTCGTCGCGGGCGTGAAGACGGCGTAATCGCAAAGGGGATCGCGGCCAGCAGCTGCGGTCCCCTCATTCGCCCTGTGGCGGCCGGACCTTGGTGACATGGCCCATCTTGCGGCCCGGGCGCGGAGCGCCCTTGCCGTAGATGTGCACGGTCGCGCCCGGCACGCTCAGCCATCTTTCGTAATCGTAGATCTCGTCGCCGATCAGGTTGGTCATGGTCACGACTTCGCCGTGGCGCACGGGCTTGCCGAGCGGCCAGCCGGCGATGGCGCGGATGTGCTGCTCGAACTGCGAGACCGAGGCGCCATCGAGCGTCCAGTGCCCGGAATTGTGCACGCGCGGAGCGATCTCGTTGACCAGCACCTTCGGTCCGGTGCCATTGGCGAGCACGAACATCTCGACGGCGAGCACGCCGACATAGTCGAGCGCGCCTGCGATCTTTCCGGCGATGCTGCGCGCTTCCTCGGCGAGCGCATCCGGAATCGGCGCGGGCGCGCGCGATATCTTCAGGATGTGGTCGCGGTGCTCGTTCTCGGTGACGTCGAAACACTCGACCTCGCCTGCGGCCGAGCGCGCGGCGATCACGGAAATCTCGCGCTCGAACGGCACGAAGGCCTCCAGGATCGCCGATTTGGTGGCGAGGCTGGTCCACACCTTCGCGATGTCGTCGCCGTCGCGGATGATGACCTGGCCCTTGCCGTCATAACCGAAGCGGCGGGTTTTCAGCACGGCCGGAAGGCCGATCCTGGCGATCGCCTCGCGCAGGGAGGGGACGGAGGTGACGTCGGCATAGGCTGCGGTTCCGATGCCGAGCCGCGTGACGAAATCCTTCTCGGCAAGACGGTCCTGGGTGGTCTCGAGGATCTTGCGGTTGGGCAGCACGGGTCGGCGCGCATCCAGCACCATCGCGGCTGCCGCGGGCACGTTCTCGAATTCATAGGTGATGACGTCGACGTCGTTGGCGAACAGTTCGAGCGCTTCGACATCGGCATATTCTGCGCAGGTCGCGTTCAGCACGACGTCGAAAGCCGGCGAGTCCGGATCGGGCGAGAACACCTGGCAGCGCAGGCCGAGCCGGGCAGCAGCCATGGCCAGCATCCGGCCCAATTGTCCGCCGCCGAGGATTCCGATGGTGTCACCGGGCTTCAGCTTCACATGCCTGGTGTCGGTCACGCCTTGTCCTCCGGGCGCTCGGCGACCGCCTCAGTTTGCGCCTTGCGCCAGGCGGCAAGGCGATCGGACAGGGCCGGATCGGACAATGCCAGCACGGCGGCCGCCAGCAGCGCGGCGTTGATCGCACCGGCCTTGCCGATGGCGAGGGTGCCGACCGGGACACCCGCCGGCATCTGGACGATCGAATAGAGCGAATCGACGCCCTTGAGCGTCTTGGATTCGACGGGAACGCCGAATACCGGGAGTTCCGTCAGTGCCGCCGCCATGCCGGGCAGATGTGCAGCCCCACCGGCGCCCGCGATGATGACCTGGTAACCCGCAGCCTTGGCGCCCTTGGCGAAAGCAAACAGCCGGTCGGGCGTGCGATGTGCCGAGACGACGCGGCTGTCGGCGGCAATGCCGAGCGCGTCAAGCGTGTCGGCAGCATGCCGCATCGTGTCCCAGTCCGACTGGCTTCCCATGATGATGGCGATCGGCGCGGTCATGACGTTAATTGTGCCCGGAAAAACAGAAAGATAGGCCAGATTTACGGTTCCGGCCGGCGGCTCGCAAGGCGGTGGCAAGGAGAAGGGAATCCACTATCCTGTCTTGGTGAATCCCCGCAAGCCTTCATTGAGCAGGATGCCCATGAAGAAACCAAGAAGGGCGAGCGCTGCGAAGGCCAAAAAGGGCCGGAAGACCAGCGCCGGCCGATCCGCCCCCAAAAGGCTGACCAAGCGTCCGGCGAAGCCGCCCCGGCGCGCCGCCTCGGGCGATGGTGGGGCTATTGAAAACGTCAGGGCGACAATCCGGGGCCTGCGAGCCAAGCTCAAGGAGGCGCAGCTCCGGGTTGCGGAACTGGAAGCTGCGGCCGACACCGATTTCCTGCTCGAGATTCCCAACCGGCGCGGCTTCGAGCGCGAGCTTGCGCGCGCCATCGCCTATATGAAGCGCTACCGCGCCAGCGGGGCACTGATCGTGCTCGACGTCGATCGGCTCAAGCCGATCAACGATTCGTTCGGTCATGCCGCCGGCGACGAGGTGCTCAAGGCGATCGTCGCCACGCTGACGCGACAGGTCCGTGCCTCCGACGTGGTCGGCCGGCTCGGGGGCGACGAGTTCGCCCTCTTGCTTTGGAATCTCAGCGAGACCGACGCCAAGGCGAAGGCCGCGGCCTTCGAGCAGGCGATCGACGAATTGTCTTTTGTCTTTCGCGGCCAGCACGTGACCGCGGGCGCTTCCGCCGGAGTCGCGCTGCTGGGGGCGCAGTCCGACGCCGGCCGTGCCCTGGAGGAGGCGGACGCCGCCATGTACGTGCGCAAGGCGTGTCGGCGGCACGAGCCGCAGATCAGGCTGGTCAGCAGCTGACCTTACAGTGTCCCCAGATCTTCCGGCACGTTGCCGAATTTGCGCAGCAGCCTGGCGTCGCCGAATTCGCCGGTCACGGGATCGCCGCTGCGGCTGAATGCGACCGCGCCGATGTGGCCGGCACCGTGGGCCAATATCTCGGCGCGCCGCAGCGCCGCAGTCGAGGTCTGGCATTCCTCGGCAGTGCCTGCGACCGGCGAGCCGTCTGCATCGATCAAGAAGGGCATTGCAACGTAGTAGGTCACATCCGACATGGCGTTGCTCCGGTTGTTGAAAATCAGGCGGCGCTGCTCTTGCTCCGCATCTTGCTGCGCGAGGTCTCCGGAATGCAGCCGGCGGAAATCGCGGCCTGCAATTCCTCCAGCTCGGTTTCCAGATATTCATTGGCCATGATCAGCGCTTTGATCGTGCTGCGCAGATTGCCGTCGCACATCGCGATCGCCTGATCGCAGGCCTGTTCATAATGGCTGTTGTCGAGAAGGGGCGTTGCCGACATCTGCGTTGTCCTCGTGTCGTGGCTTGGGCATTCCGGAGGTTTGGGCGCTCCAAAATGTTCCTATTTTGTTCTCATCGAGTCAAGCGGATTCATCTGGGCAAAGCCGCGGTGCAGGCCGGCTCACGGATCAGGCGATGATGTCGGGGGTAATCTGGTCTTCGATGAACGCGATGCGATCACGTAACAACAGCTTGCGCTTCTTCAACCGCTGTAACCGCAATAGGTCGGGGGCGGGCGATTGATGCAGTGCATCGATCGCGGCGTCCAGATCTCGGTGTTCCTGCTGCAACCGGGTGAGCTCGGCTTCGAGCTCACGCTCGTCTTCATTGGTCATGTCTGCGGTGGCCGAAAACCGATAAGCGTGAGATTAAGGCTGTGGATGCCCTGTGGAAATTATCGTCCTTGCGCGGCGTGATCGCAAGCCATCTGCGATCCCTGCTCGCCAATCTCCCGCAAGATATTTCTGCAGGCGGGTGCGGCGTCGCGCAGGCGCATTGATATCACGGATTTTTCCCGCGCGGTTCCCCTAGTCACGCTTCGTTACATATGAACTTTCAAAAATGACACCGCGACGACGGATACCCATCGACAGAACGGATCGCTGATGTAGACTTGCTTGTCCGGATCGAATCCTGAGGTTCAACCCTACCGAGGAGGTTTCGAATGACAATTCAGGCACATCTGGTTGAATTGGAACGGAAGCACAAACTTCTCGAAAACGAATTGCACGAAGCTCTCGTGCACCTTTCAACAGACGACCTGCAAATTGTTGAGTTGAAGCGCCGGAAGTTGATGGTCAAGGACCAGATCGAGCGTCTGAAGCACGGCGATACGCTCCACTAGCGACCCCCGCAACATCGTAGAGTTGATCGCATCCTTTCACGCAGGGATGAGGGCATTCGTGCTCATCCCTGCTGCAAGGTGGCGCAAGACCTCTGCCTTGCGCCAGCCTTGTTGGGACCGTTTTCTCGACGCCAACCGTCATCCACCTCACGCGAACACGCGCTAGATGTCTGCGAGCTCGGCGACGTGATCGGCGATCGCGAGCGACGACGTCAGTCCCGGGGATTCGATGCCGAACAGGTTGATCAGGCCTGCGACGCCGTGATCGTGCGGGCCCTGCATCAGGAAGTCCTGCGTGGCCACGGCCGGCGGCACGATCTTCGGGCGGATGCCCGAATAGCTCGGCATCAGCGCGCCATCGGGCAGCGTCGGCCAGTATTTGCGGATCGCCGGATAGAAGCGCTCTGCGCGTGACGGATCGACCTCGTAGTTGATCGTCTCGATCCATTCGACGTCGGGCCCGAAACGTGCCTGCCCTGCCATGTCCAGCGTCAGATGGACCCCTAACCCGCCGGGCTCGGGCACCGGATAGATCAGGCGCGAGAACGGCGCCCTGGCGTTGCAGCTGAAGTAATTTCCCTTGGCGAGATAGGCCGGAGGGATCCGGTCCAGCGGCATGCCGTCGATGTTGCGCGCGACATTCGTCGCCGACAGCCCCGCGGCGTTGACGAGGAGGCTGCATTGCAGCGTCATCGGCGCCTCGCCGCCGGCCTCGACCTCGATGACGCCGGCAGTCGCCTTGGCGCGGATCAGCGGAGTGTGAAACGCGAAGGCCGCGCCGGCGTCCTCGGCCTCGCCGCGCAGCGAGAGCATGTAGGCGTGGCTGTCGATGATGCCCGTTGACGGTGACAGCAGCGCAGCATCGCAGGCGAGCGCCGGCTCCAGCGCCCGCGCGGCCTCCCCCGTGAGCAGCTGCATGTCGAGCACGCCATTGGCCTCGGCATGCGCCTTGATCGATTGCAGCTTCTCGGTTTCCTTCGCACTGGTCGCAACGATCAGCTTGCCGCAATTCTTGTGGGGGATGCCGCGCTCGGCGCAGTAGCGGTAGAGCGCGTGCTTGCCGCTGACGCACATGCGCGCCATCCAGCTTCCGGCGCGATAGTAGATGCCGGCATGGATCACCTCACTGTTGCGCGAGGAGGTGACGGTGCCAATGGCCTCGGCTGCCTCGAGCACGATGACCTCGCGCCCGGCCTGGGCGAGCTTCCGGGCTACCGCGAGCCCGACCACGCCGGCTCCGATGACGATGCAATCGACCCTATCCATGGTTGTGCAGAATGTTCGCTGGAGGTGCCGGTGGCATTGGAGCCGAGAACGAGGGCGCGGGCCCGTTTTCCATTAAGCAAGCATTTATCATGTCAGGGCAATTGCCGTATTTCGCGTCACATTTTTCTGTTGCGCCTACAGGCGTTTACCCGATCCAAACCCGCGAGGCCAGACAATCCGACGTTGAAATCGCGGGTGGCTGATGGCTGAGAAGAACTGGCACGTGGGCAGCGCGCTTCTGATTGCTGTGCAGGCCGTCGTATGCCTGGCCGGTGCGGTCACGCCTGCGCGTGCCTTTGCGCTATCGGACAGCTTTGGTCCGGGCGATCTCACCAAGCTCGATCCCAGCGTCATCTGGGAAGCCCTGATTGCGGTCATCGTCGTGTGCTCGTTCCTCGCCGCGATCGCGCTGTGGATCCATTCCTCGCTGCGCCGGACCAGGCGTCTGCAGTTGCGGCGCAACGCCTTCATCTCCTCCGCCATGAACAATCTCAACCAGGGCGTGGTGATGACGGATGCGCAGCGCCGCATCATCTTCTGCAACGACCGCTATCTCGAGATCTATGGCCTGACGCGGTCGGATGTCCGGGCGGGCATGAACGGCCGCGAGCTCCTCGCGCTTCGGCGCAAGCGCGGCGTGCTGGGCGCTTCCGACGACGAATTTTACGACAAGGCGGCAAGCGCCAATGGTCTGATCACGGAACTGCCCGACGGGCGGGCCATCCTGGTGAAATATTTCGTGCTGCCGAACGGCGGCTCGGTGGCCACGCATCTCGACGTCAGCGAGCAGCGCAGGCTGTCGCGGCAGCTCGCCTCGACCAAGCAATTCCTGGAATCGGTGCTGGACCATGTGCCGGCCTGCGTGGCAGCCAAGAGCATCGAGGATGGTTGCTACATCTTCGCCAACAGCGCCTATGAGCGGTTCTGGGGATTGTCGCGGGACTTCGCCGTCGGCAGGAATGCGCGGGAGCTGTTTGCGCCGGGCTCGGCGTCCAGCATCGAGGCGGCCGACCAGGCGGCGCTCAATTCGCCGGGTGGCCAATATCGCAACGAGTTCGAGGTCGACCGTGCCGGTGCGCGGCGCATGGTCGCCTCGATCCGGATCGTGGTCCGCAACGAGAGCAACAAGCCCGAATTTCTGCTCATCGTGTTCGAGGACATCACCGACCGCCGCTCGCTGTCGCAAGAGCTGGAGAGCACCAAGAAGTTCCTCGAACTCGTGGTCGACAACATCCCGGTCGCGCTGATCGTGGAACAGGTCAAGGACGGCCGCTATCTGCTCGCCAACCGCAGCGCGGAGACGATCCTCAACCGCAGGCGCGAGGAAACCACCGGCCTGACCGCGTCCGACATCTTCAATGCCAAGGAAGCCAGGCTGATCATCGCGCGCGATGAGGCCGCGATCAAGAAGCGCGGGATGATCACCGAGGAGCATCCGATCTCCACCAAGGACGGCCTGCGGCTGTTTCTCACCCGCCGCGCCACCGTGCTCAATGATGCCGGCGAACCGCAATATCTGATCAAGACCCACGAGGACGTCACCGACCGCCGCCAGACCGAGTCGCGCATGGCGCACATGGCCTATCACGACGGCCTCACCGATCTGCCGAACCGCGCCGCCTTCCTCCAGGCGCTGACCCAGATGATCGAGGCGTGCGAAGGCACCGGCGAGGAGTTCGCCGTGCTCTGCGTCGACCTCGACGGCCTCAAGGAGGTCAACGACGTCTTCGGCCATGCGCTCGGCGACAAGCTCCTGATCGAGGTGGCCCATCGGCTCCAGGACTCCGCGCGCGGCGGCGTGGTGGCGCGCCTGTCCGGCGACGAGTTCGGCCTGATCATCGACGGCAAGCAGCCCGAGGCGGGCCTCGCACTGGCGCGGCAAATCGGCGAAGCCGTCGCCCGGGAATTCCAGATCGACGGCCGGCCGGTCCGCGCCGGCATCACCACGGGCATGTCGGTCTTCCCGCACAATGGCACCGATGGCGCCTCGCTGCTTGCCAATGCCGGCGCGGCGCTGTTCCGCGCCAAGCAGAAGTCGCGCGGCACGATCAGCCTCTACCAGCCGGAGATGGACCAGCAGATCCGCGATCGCCGCGTGCTGCATCAGGACCTCTCGATGGCGGTCAAGAACGGCGAGCTCTCGCTCGCCTTCCAGCCGCAGGGGGCCGCGGGCCACAGCGTTGCCGAGAGCGAGATCATCGGCTTCGAGGCGCTGGCGCGCTGGCAGCATCCGGTGCGCGGCCAGGTTTCGCCCGCCGAATTCATTCCAATCGCCGAGGAGAGCGGCCTGATCGTCGAGATGGGCGAGTGGATCCTGCGCGAGGCCTGCCGCGAGGCGGCGTCCTGGCCGAAGCCGCTGCAGGTCGCGGTCAATCTGTCGCCGGCGCAGTTCATGCACGGGGACGTGGTCGGACTGGTCCATTCGATCCTGATCGAGACGGGCCTTGCACCGGGCCGGCTCGAGCTCGAGATCACCGAGGGCGTGCTGATCGAGGATTTCGATCGCGGCCTTGCGTTGCTGCGCCGCCTGAAGGCGCTTGGCGTGCGCATCTCCATGGACGATTTCGGCAGCGGTTACTCCTCGCTGAGCTACCTCCAGGCGTTCCCGTTCGACAAGATCAAGATCGACCGCGCCTTCATTATCAATCTTGGCCGCAACCCGCAATCGGCGGCAATCGTGCGCGCGGTGATCGATCTCGGCCACGGCCTCGATATGTCGATCATCGCCGAAGGCGTCGAGACGGTGGACCAGCTCGCCTTCCTCGCCAAGGAGGGCTGCGACGGCGTGCAGGGCTATCTGCTCGGCAAGCCGCTGCCGATCGGGAAATATGCCGGCCTCATCGGTCGCGCCGAAGCCATGGAGCTTGCGCTGAAGACCGGCTAGTTATGGGAGTGCTTCGCTCCCATTCGACGGCTTCATGGCGGATTTCGACCTCGCGATCATCGGCGGCGGCCTGAACGGCGTCAGCCTCGCGCGCGATGCGGCGGGTCGCGGCCTGCGGGTTATCCTCTTCGAGCAGGGCGATCTCGGCGGCGCGGCATCGTCGGCAACACCGCGGTTGATCCACGGCGATCTCTCGGTGCTGGAGCGCCGCGGCTTCTGGCGGGTGCGCCGGGCTCTGGCCGAGCGCCGGACCTGGCTCCGGATCGCGCCGCATCTGGTCCGGCCGATGCGCTTCGTTGTTCCCGCGCATTCGGATGAGCGTCCACCATGGCTGCTGCGGGCCGGCCTGTTCCTGTATGACAGCCTCGCCAGCCGGAGCGGCCTGCCCCGATCGAAGACTCTCGACATCACCCACCATCCGGTCGGCAACGCGCTAAGGCGCCCATTCGGCACGGCGTTCGATTATTCGGACTGCGTCGTCGACGATTCCCGCCTCGTGGTGCTCACGGCGCTGGACGCGGCCGAACGTGGCGCGGCGATCCGGACCGGGGCACGCTGCGTCCGCGCCGATCGAACCGACGTCTGGCGGCTCGCCGTGGTCGATCGCGGCCATCGCCGTACCATCACGACCCGGGCGCTGGCCAACACCAGCGGGGCCTGGACGCCATTGGTTGCGGAGACCGTGCTGCGGCAACCGCAGCCCGCCATGGCCGCCACACAGATGAGCCAGATCATCGTGCCGCGGCTGTTCGAGTCCGATAACGTCTACGTCTTCCAGAACAGCGACGGCCGGCTGATCTTCGCGAGCCCGTTCGAGCGCGACTTCACCCTGATCGGTACGGTGACGCGTGATTTCACCGGAGATCCCGCGATCGTGGCGATGGCCGGATCCGACGTCAGCTATCTCTGCGAAGCGGCCAGCCGCTATTTCCGCGAGCGCATCGCCCCGGTCGACGTGGTCCGGACGGTCTCTGGCGTCAATTTGAGGCCGGCGTCGGTGCGAGGAGGTGACGGCGCGACCCTGTTCCACGCGCGCCGGCGCAAGGCGCCGCTGCTCACGATGTTCGGCGGCGATGTCACCACGTCGCGCCTGCGCGCGGAGCGTGCGGTGACGAAGCTGACGCCGTTCTATCCGATGTCGCCGCCCTGGACCGCGGGCGCAGCGCTGCCCGGCGGCGATTTTGCCTGGAATCGCTTCGACACCGCGGTCGACCTCGCACGCGAGCGCTGGCGCTTTCTCTCCGAAGCGCAGGCCCAGCGCCTGGTTGCGGCCTATGGCTCGCGATTGCCGGCGGTGCTCGGGGACGCCAAGACCCGCGACGATCTCGGCCCTGCCTTCGGCCCCGAGCTGACCGGCGCCGAGGTGCGATACCTGATGAGCCGCGAATGGGCGCGCTTCCCCGAGGACGTCCTGTGGCGTCGCTCCAAGCTCGGCCTGACCATGCCCGCGGCGGACCGTGACGCGCTGGCGGCGTTCATGGCGGATGTGAACGATTCATCCCGAACTAGTTGAGCTAGGGACGATCGGCCGCTAGCGTGCGGCGGAATCGGGGTTGGCGGGGACCATGACGGACGAGTTGCCCAGAACAGACACCGCGGCCAGTGCGGCCGGTGGAGATCCGTATCCGGCGGCTGGCCAGCCGCTGCTGCGGATCGAGGGCGTCGCCAAGACGTTCGGGACGTTCCGCGCCGTGGATGGCGTCTCACTCGACATCAAGGCCGGCGAGTTCTTCGCGCTGCTCGGTCCGAGCGGCTGCGGCAAGACCACGCTCTTGCGCATGCTCGCCGGTTTCGAGGCACCGGACGAGGGACGCATCCTGCTCGGCGGCAAGGACATCGCGCAGGCGCTACCGCACGAGCGCCCGGTCAACATGATGTTCCAGAACTACGCGCTATTCCCGCATTTGTCTGTGCGCGACAACATCGCCTTCGGCCTGAAGCGCGCCGGCATGCCGCGCGTCGAGATCGCCACCCGCGTGGCCGAGATGGTCGCACTGGTGAAGCTCGAAGGGCTCGAGAAGCGCAAGCCGGATCAACTCTCGGGCGGCCAGCGCCAGCGCGTGGCGCTGGCCCGTGCGCTGGCGCGCCGGCCTCAACTCCTGCTGCTCGACGAGCCGCTCGCAGCCCTCGACAAGAAGCTGCGCGAGAGCACGCAAGGCGAGCTGATGGAGCTGCAGCGGCGGCTCGGCATGACCTTCATCATCGTGACCCACGATCAGGAGGAGGCGATGACGATGGCGAGCCGGATCGGCGTGATGAAGGCCGGCAAGCTCGCCCAGGTCGCGAGCCCCCGCGAACTCTACGAGGCGCCGCGCTCGCGCTGGATCGCGGAGTTCGTCGGCGACATCAATCTCTTCGATGGCGAGTCCAAATTGCGCGATGGTCATCGTCTGGTCATCGGCACGCGTGATGCGGGTGCGCTGGTGGTGGCCGAGCCGCGCGAGCCGGTCGGCGCGGGAAAATTGGCGGTCGCGATCCGCCCCGAAAAAGTCAAGCTGTCGCGACGAGGTCCCGTGAGCGAGGCCGGTCGTGAAACGGCGATCAACCGGCTCGACGGCGTCATCGCCGACATCTGCTATCTCGGCGGCACCACCACCTTCAAGGTGAAGCTCGACACCGGCGGGATGCTGCAGGCGTCGGTTGCCAACAGCGCGCGGCTAGACGTCGACGCCTACAGCCTGAACCAGCATGTCGTCGCCTGGTTCACGCCCGACGACTGCGTGGTGCTGCCGTCATGAGCTCCCGCCGCATCTTTGCGCGGCCGGCGCGCTTTGCCGCGATCGCACCCTATGTCTGGATGGTGCTGTTCTTCCTGGTGCCGTTCGCCTTCGTGCTGAAGATCAGCCTGTCGCAGACGGCGATCGCACAGCCGCCCTACGCGCCGGTCTTCGACCTGACGGCGGGATGGGACGCGCTCAGAGGCGCCTTTGCCGCACTCTCGGCCGACAATTTCAAGCTGCTCGTCTCCGACGACATCTATGTGTTTGCCTATATGCGCAGCCTCACCGTCGCCGTGACCGCGACTGCGCTGCTGCTTCTGATCGGCTATCCCATCGCCTATGGCATGGCGCGGCTGCCGAAGCGCTGGCAGGCGGTGGCCATGGTGCTGGTGATCGTGCCGTTCTGGACCTCGTTCCTGATCCGCATCTATGCCTGGATCAACATCCTCCAGCATGACGGCCTGCTCAACCAGATCCTGCTGGCGCTGCATCTGGTCAGCCAGCCCGTGGTGTGGCTCTCCACCGACACCGCGATGTATATCGGCATCGTCTATTCCTATTTGCCGTTCATGATCCTGCCGCTCTACGCCACGCTCGCCAAGATGGAGCCGGCGTTGGAGGAGGCGGCCGCCGATCTCGGCGCGCCGCCCTGGCAGGTGTTCTGGCTCGTCATCTTCCCGTTGTCACTGCCCGGCGTCGGCGCCGGTGTGCTGCTGTGCTTCATCCCGATCGTCGGCGAATTTGTCATCCCGGATCTCCTGGCCGGCTCCAATGCGCTGATGATCGGCCAGACCCTGTGGCTCGAATTCTTCACCAACAAGGACTGGCCGGTTGCGTCGGCAGCCGCCATCGTGCTGCTGATGGTGCTGCTGGTGCCGCTGCTGCTGTACGAACGGCTGCAGAAGCGGCAGCTCGAACATGGGCGGTGAGGCGATGCGCAAGGTCTCCCGCCTGTCCCGCTTCAACATCGCCTCGCTGGCGCTCGGGCTGGCATTCCTCTATCTGCCGATCCTCATCCTCGTCATCTATTCCTTCAACGCCTCGCGGCTGGTGACGGTGTGGGGCGGCTGGTCGCTGCGCTGGTATCACGAGTTCTTCAATGATCGCGCCATGATCGAGGCGGCCTGGATGAGCTTGCGGGTCGCGGTTGCCTCCGCGACGATCGCCACGCTGCTCGGCACGCTCGCCGCGGTGGCGCTGTCGCGCGGCGAGCGGTTCCGCGGCCGAACGCTGTTCTCCGGCATGCTCTATGCGCCGCTGGTGATGCCGGAGGTGATCACCGGATTGTCGCTGCTGCTGCTGTTCGTCGCGCTGAACGCCGAGCGCGGCTTCTGGACCGTGACGATCGCCCACACCACGCTGACGATGTGCTTCGTCGCCGTCGTCGTGCAGTCCCGCCTCGGCTCGCTCGACCGCTCGCTGGAGGAGGCGGCGATGGACCTTGGTTGCGACCCGGTGCGCGCCTTTCTCTCGGTGACGCTGCCGCTGATCGCGCCCGCGATCGTCGCGGGCTGGATGCTGGCGTTCACGCTCTCGCTGGACGATCTCGTGATCGCGAGCTTCACCACGGGCCCCGGCTCGGCGACGCTGCCGATCCGGATCTATTCGGAGGTGCGTTTGGGGGTGAAGCCGGAGATCAACGCGATCTGCACGCTGGTGATTGCGCTGATCGCGGTCGTCATCGTCATGGCTTCGCTCGCCTCGAAGCTGTCGAGCTCGCAGGGCGAGAGCGCCGCGCCGCTGTAGGTTCTGCTGTCATTGCGAGGAGCCCTTGCGACGAAGCAATCCAGAGTCTCTCCGCGGAAAGATCCTGGATTGCTTCGCTGCGCTCGCAATGACGAAGGAGCCCTACGACTTCACCGCACCTGCCGTCAGTCCGCCCACCATGTAGCGGCGGAAGGCGTAATAGACCGCGGCCGGGGGCAGCGCGTAGATGAAGCCGGTGGTCATCAGCAGCTCCCAGGGCGAGTCGTCCGCGGCGAGGAAGTTGCCGAGCGCGACGGGGAGGGTGATCTCGCGGTCGTTCGAGAGCAGCAGGAACGCGTAGAGATATTCGTTCCAGGCCAGCAGCACGGCATAGGTGCCGATCGCGACCAGCGAGGGCATCATCAGCGGCAAATAGACCAGGCGGAAGATCTGCAGCGTGGTCGCGCCGTCCATCACGGCGGCCTCGTCCAGCTCGACCGGCAGCTTGTCGGAGGCCTGCTTGAGCACCCAGATCGCGTAGGGGCTCGCGATCGTCACCATCGCCAGGATCAGCGACCAGTGATTGTTGAGCAGGCCGTAATTGCCCATGGTGCGGTACATCGGCACGGCGAGGAACGCCGCGGGGATGAAATAGGTGAAGAGCGCGAGGTTCAACACCGTGCGCCCGCCCGGCACCTTCAGCCGCGAGATCGAGAACGCCGCCGCAGTTGCGATGAACAGTGTCAGCGCGCCGACGGAGACCGCGATCACGGTCGAGTTCCAGAACTGGATGTAGAAGTCGCGCAGGAAGTAATGCTGCTGCTTGAACACGATCGCGAAATTGTGCAGCGTCGGGTGATCCGGCCACAGCTTGCCCGAGAACGCGTCCTCCTTCGGGGAGATCGCGAACAGGAACATGTGATAGATCGGAATCATCGTCCACAGGAAGACGGGGATGCCGATCAGCAGCAGCCTCGCTTCGGTTCCGACTTCGCGCCAAGAAAACTGTCTTACGCCGGGGAACTTCATCGCGACAACCGTTTCATCATGAAGTACACGAGCGGCAGGACGAACGGCATCGCGCAGACGATCGATGCCATGGCCAGCGAGAGCTGGTCGAGCCGGAGATAGCGGATGCCGAGCGTCGCCAGCACGTGCGTGAGGTCGGCCGGGCCGCCGCCGGTGAGCAGGTAGACGCTGTTGAAATCGCCCAGCGTCCAGATCATCGAGAGCAGCGTGCAAGTGACGTAGAGCGTCTGCATCGAGGGCCAGGTGATGTAGCGGAACTTCTGCCACCAGCTCGCGCCGTCGACCTCGGCGGCCTCGAACAGATCGTGCGAGATCGCGAGGCGGCCGGTGATCAGGATCAGCGTCCAGAACGGCAGCGACTTCCAGATGTGCACGGCGATCGCCATGGTCAGCGCCACCGTCGGATCGTTCAGCCAGTTCGGGCCGTCATCGCCGGTCAAGGAGAAGATGTAGTGGTTGATCATGCCCCATTCGGGATTGAGCATGAAGCGCACCGACAGGATGGTCGGGATCGACGGCACCGCCCAGGGCAGGATGAAGATCACCGAGAGCCATTTGATCCAGGTGCGCTGCTGGGCGAAGAAGCCGGACAGGAACAGCGCGATCAGCATCTTGATGTTGATGCCGATGACCAGGAAGATCAGCGTGTTGACCGCGGCGCGCGCAAAGATCGGATCATTGTAGAGCGCCACATAATTCGAAGGGGCCCGTGCCAGCCACAGCCCGTAGCAGACTGGATAGACGACGAAGGCAAGGAAAACGAGCAGATAGGGCGCGAGCAGGATGATGCCCCAGACCTGCGCCGGGGTCAGCCGCGACGACAAGGGCGGGCCGGGGATTGCCTGATCGCCAGAGAGCGTGATCGCCATTCTTTTCGGACTCTTCTCAAATCTAAAACCTCTCCCCGCTTGCGGGGAGAGGTCGGATCGCCCCCGGCGATGCGAAGCATCGTCCGGCGCGATCCGGGTGAGCGGGTACAGGACTCACTACGCGCACAACTAGCGGATAGAGCCCCCCACCCCAACCCTCTCCCCGTAAGAACGGGGAGAGGGAGGGGATAGACCTTAGCCCGCGACCTGCTTGATGCGGGCGATCAGTTCATCGACGGCCTTGTCGACCGGAACCTTCTCGCTGACGACGCGATTCATCGCCTTCGCCCACACGTTCTCGTTGTTGAGGATCGTGAACTTCCAGTTCTTGGTGAAATCGAACGCGGCGGTGCCGCCCTTGAACTGCGCGTAGACGGCCTTGCGGTGCTTGTCAGCCTGCCAGAACGGGCTTTCCTGGCTTTCCTTGGTCACCGGGAACCAGCGACCGAGCGCGCCTTCGATGTAGGGACGGACGTTATCTTCCTGGAGCAGGAAGCTGATGAACTGCTTGGCCTCGGCCTTGTTCTTGGCCGCGGTGAACACCAGCCCGGTCTTGACGTCCGAGCGGTAGCGGATAGTCGAACCATCCGGCGCCTTCGGGAAGGATGCCGTGATGATGTCCTGCTCATAGGCCTTCTTGCCGGCGTCGCGCTGCTCCTGGGTGAGCGCCTGGTTCTGCGAGTCCTCGAACCACTTCGCCGCGATCGAGATCGTGAAGTTGTGGGTCATCACGATGGTCTTGTTGTGGAACGCGACGTTGTTGTCGGGATCCTTCCAGGTGGTCGAGGAGGGCGGGGTGCAGCCCTTGATGTAGGTGTCGGTATAGTCCTTCATCGCCTTGATCAGGCCGTCGCGGACCTTCGGGTCGTCGACCAGCAACTTGCCGTCGTCGTCGACCAGCTTGACGTGGTAGGCATCCATGAAGGTGTAGAACGACTGGAAGGAATCGGTGGATTCCACGCCCATCGGCTGGCCGACGGCGTAGATGCGCTGGCCGGTTGCCTTGCGGATCGCCGGCTGCACCTTGTCGCACCAGAACGTCCAATAGCCCGTCCAGTCGTTCGGGATGTCGCTCTGCTTGAAGCCGGCCTTCTCCAGCATGTCGTTCCAGATCTGGACGTGCATGCTCTGCTGCTTCAGCGGGAAGCCGTAATAGGCCTTCTTCTTGGCGACGTCATTGTAGAGGATCGACGCATCGAGCGTGTTCTGCACGAACCGGTCCTTGATCGGCTCCATGACGTCCGTGAGGTCCTCGAGCTTGCCCTCATAGGCCCACTTGCCCTGCGCCTGCACGTCATAGGAGTCGGAATAGGCGACATCGGGAACCGTGCCGGCATCGAGCGCCGCGACCGTCTTCGGAATCATGTCCTGGATCGCGTATTGCGACAATTCGACCTTGATGCCGGTCTTGGCTTCGAATTTCTTGATCGTCTCGATCAGCGCGTCGTCTTCGGAGCGATAGAAGCCCTTGCCCCACCAGACCGTGATCGTCTTCTGCTGCGCAAAGGCGGGTGCAGTGGCGGCAAAAAGCCCAACCGCAGCGACCGCCAATGATACTGCGCCAATTACCTTGGATCTCACGTTTTTCTCCCTCAAGCGGCCGGTGTTTTTAACCGGTCGTATAAAACACTAGCGCAGGATGGTAGCGCAATCAACGCATCTTGTCAGACCCGGGTCGTCAACGCGTGGACGATGAAATCGCCGCATCAATTCGGCCGGATCAATTCGCGATGGTCGGCCAACACCGGAGAGGCGCCGTCCTCAGTTGAAACTCACCTGAGTCGGACGTCAGCTCAGTTGGACTTGCTAGTTGGACTTGGCGTTCTCTTTAGTATTTTCCGCCGTCGGCGCTTCCGCCGGCGCGGGACGCTTTCCGCTTCCCGTGATGCGCTCGATCGCGGAGCGCACGGCATCGCCTCCCTTGCGGTCCTTCAGCATGTCAAGCAGCGGCGCGGAGGCTGGCGAGCGGCGGATCAGGCTTTCCGGATCGGGAAAGATCAGCGGATCGTCCCATGGCCCCTGCACCACGAACGGCAATTCGAATCCTGAGGCGCTGGTGAGGCTTGCCACACCCTTCATGTCGTATTCGCGCGTCGGCACCGAGGCGGTGCCGGTGAGCGTGATCTTCGTCGCCGGCCCTTCGACGCGGATGTCCTCGGCGGTGGCGATCCCGTCGGAGAATTTCACGGCGATGGTGAGATTGGTGTAGGGCGTCGAGCCGTTGCGGAAATTGCCACCGCCCGACAGCGGCCGCCGCTCCAGCCGCTTGAGGAGCTGCTCGGCGTTGAAGCCTGCGATCGCGCCGTCATGCCCGGTCACGGTGGCACTTCCGTCGAGTGACTGCACGAGGCCGAACGGGCTCGATCCGGAGGCGAGAAGCGAGACGTTGATATTGCCGCGGCCGGACAGCTTGTTGAGCCCGAACAGCTCCGTGGCGCAGGCCTGGAGGTCGACGTCGGTGAACTGGAATTGCGCCTTGATGTCGGCGACGGTGTCGGACCGGGCGATGCCGAACGAGCCCTTTGCGATCCCGCCATAGACTTGCGCCTCGCCGACCGAGAGCGCCAGCGCGCCGTTGCGCAAATTGGCGCCGATCGCGGTGCGTCCGAGCTTCGTCGGCCCGACCGTGAGCTTGGCCGCGGACAGGCGCATGTCGAGATCGGTGGTCGACAATCCCTGGAGATCGAACAGCTGCCGGTTCCAGTCGCGCGCGCCGCTCGCGAGCAGGCGGAACGTCGAGATATAAGGCGTGAAGTCGAGCGCATCGGCGGCGAGCGTCGCCTGCAGCGTCTGCCGGCCGTTATTGGCGTAGGTCATGACGCCCTCGGCGGCGTTGCCGTCCAGCTCGACGTTGACGTTGGTGAGCGCGATCGAGGCGCCGACGACGTTGGCGCGCGCCTTCAGCGCGAAGCGGCCGAAGCCGCCGCTGCCGGGCTGCGGCTGCCCAGTCCAGCGCAGCGCGTTGCGCAAGGACGGGCTGTCGACGGTGAGCGTGCCTTCCATCATCGGGCTGGTGCGATTGGCGACGCTGCCGTCGAAGGCGAGCTTGAGCGGCGCGCTGGCGATGCGCGCCTTCAGGCCGGACCGGTCGCCGGAGAGGGCCGCGACGAAATCGGAAAAGCTGATCGAGCCGTCGACACGCTCGCCGCGCCAGTCGAACTGTCCGGTCGCGGCAAAGGAGCGCGAGATCGAAGGCCAGGCCAGCGACAGGTCGATGTCCTCGAGCTTCTCGGTGGCACGCGTAGCGGCGTCCTCGTAGTCGAGCACGCCGTCCTGGATCCGGATTTCGGAGAACGAGACCTGGTTCTCGGCCCCGGGCTTCATGGTGCGCGCGATGGTCTGGATGAAGGGCGTCCAGTTGCTCTCGCCGTCCGGCTTGAGGCTGACATGGATGCGCGGACGCAGCAGCATCAGGTCGGCGATCTCGAACCGCTGCAGCAGCAGCGGCAGCAGCCGCAGATTTGCAGTGAGCACGTCGACCTGGAGCGCTGGCGTGCTGGTGCCGCCGCCCTTGAGGCCGACGTCGTGGAAGGAGATGTAGCTCGCCGGCAGCACCGAAATGTCGATGCTGCCTGCGACATTGAGCTCCAGCCCGGTGACGTCGCGGATCTGCGCTTCGACGGCCTTGCGCAGCGCGTCGCGGTTGATGAGCCAGGAGGTCGCGATCAGGGCGATCAGCGCGACGCCGAGCAGCGCCGCGATCGGCGTCCCGAGGCGCTTCATTCCTTGGGCCATGGTCAATGGCATGTCCTGATCGGGTTGGTCGTTGGAGCCAGAGGGCGGGCCGGGAAACCTGCGCGCCCACACCCAACCCCCGCAACTTGATGGGTTTTCTTGACGCTTTCAAGGCCGCTGCACGGTTATGCCCACGGCGTGGGCAGCTTCTACCACCCAGCGGCGCAGCGGAGAACCCCGTATCATTGACGGCTTCGGACGATTTCGCCTAATAATCGCCGCCAATAAGGCGCGACGGCCAGCAAGCCGAAGGTTCAGTCGAGGTTTTTTGCATGAACAAGGTCTATCCCGACGCCAGGTCGGCTCTGTCAGGCATTCTGAAAGACAACATGATGATCATGTCGGGCGGCTTCGGCCTCTGCGGCATTGCCGAGGAGCTGTCGGACGCGATCCGGGAGTCCGGTGTCAAGGGCCTGACGGTGGTCTCCAACAATGCCGGCGTCGACGGCATCGGCCTCAGCCGCCTGCTCGAAACCCGTCAGATCAAGAAGATGATCTCGTCCTATGTCGGCGAGAACAAGCTGTTCGCCCAGCAATTCCTCGCCGGGGAGCTGGAACTCGAATTCAATCCGCAGGGCACGCTGGCCGAGCGCATCCGCGCGGGCGGCGCCGGCATCCCGGCCTTCTACACCAAGACCGGCGTCGGCACGCTGATCGCCGAAGGCAAGGAAGTGAAGGAATTCGACGGCGAGAAGTACCTGATGGAGCGCGGCCTGTTCGCCGACATCGCCATCGTGCACGCCTGGAAGGGCGACACCGCCGGCAACCTCATCTACCGCAAGACCGCGCGCAATTTTAACCCGATGATGGCGACCGCCGCGAAGATCACGGTGGCCGAGGTCGAGCATCTGGTTCCGGCCGGTGAACTCAATCCCGACCACATTCACACGCCCGGCATCTTCGTGAAGCGCATCGTCGAGGTCGGCACGGCCAAGAAGCGCATCGAATTCCGCAACACCCGCCCGCGCCCGAGCGCATGATCCGGAAAACTGGACACCGGTTTTCCGATCAGATCATGCGCCACTAAAGAATCGACAGGAGCACAACGATGGCCTGGACCCGTGAACAGATGGCCGCGCGCGCCGCGAAGGAGTTGCGCGACGGCTATTACGTCAATCTCGGCATCGGCATCCCGACGCTGGTCTCGAACTACATCCCGGACGGCATGGACGTCAGCCTGCAGAGCGAGAACGGCATGCTCGGCATGGGCCCGTTCCCGTATGAGGGCGAGGAAGACGCCGATCTCATCAACGCCGGCAAGCAGACCGTGAGCGAGCTGCCCTCGACCTCGTATTTCTCGAGCGCGGATTCCTTCGGCATGATCCGCGGCGGCCACATGGACCTGTCGATCCTCGGCGCCATGCAGGTGGCCCAGAACGGCGATCTCGCCAACTGGATGATCCCCGGCAAGATGGTCAAGGGCATGGGCGGCGCGATGGATCTCGTCGCCGGCGTCAAGCGCGTCATCGTGGTAATGGAGCATTCGGCCAAGGACGGCCCGAAGCTCTTGAAGCAGTGCAATCTGCCGCTGACCGGCGAGCGCGTGGTCGACATGGTCGTCACTGATTTGGCCGTCTTCACCATCGACAAGCATGGCAGCGGCGGCATGGCGCTGATCGAGCTCGCCGACGGCGTTTCGCTCGACGAGGTCAAGTCCAAGACCGAAGCCGAATTCCGCGTCGCGTTGAAGAACACGTAAGCGGGAAACGCTGGGGGCGCGCAACACAATACGGTCTGCGCGTCCTTACGATTTTTGCTCAGCGATCAGGTCGGGCGATGACAACTCGATTGGTCGAAGCACCACGGGTGTGCGGACGATGTGCCCATGCCTTCAAGCGGGGCCGCTCGGCACCTCGGAGAACCGGGTCAGCCAGACGACCGGGCCGATGCTGGCGGCGATGATCAGGAGGGCCGCGAGCGCGCCGTCCTCGAAATTGCCGCGGCTTGCGAACTGGTAGATCGACGTCGACAGCGTTTCGACGTTGAGCGGCCGCAAGAGCAGCGTTGCCGGCAGCTCCTTCAGGCAGTCGACGAACATGATGATGACGGCGCCGAGCATCGCGGGCCGGAGCAGCGGCAGATAGATCTGTCTCAACATGACCGCCTGGCCCGCGCCGACCGTCCGCGCGCTCTCGTCATAGTCGCGCGGAATGCTGTCGAACCCGGCCTTGATCATGCCGACCGGCACCGCCAGGAAACGAATCGTGTAGGCGATGACGACGGCCGTCCCGGAGCCGACCAGGATCAGCCCGGGCAGCGAACGTCCCGTCCAGGCAACGACCGCGCTCAGCGCGTTGTCGACCGCCAGCACGGGGGTCAGCAGGCCGAGGGCAATCACGAGACCCGGCAGCGCGTAGCCGGTCTGCGCGATGCTCATCGCCACATATCGCAGAGGATCCGGCCGAAAGCGGTGCGCGATCGTCGTGGCGAGCGCAAGCATCAGCGCCATGAGCGTCGCGAGCGCTGCATAGGCAAACGAATGGAAGGTGTGGCGCCACAGGAGCGGGTCGAAATTTGCAAGCAGTCCGCGACCGAGAGCCTGATGCGCCAGATAGAACAGCGGCACGACGAAGCCGATCAGCACCGGCAGCACGCAGACCGCGAACGCGATCCAGGCTCTTGCGCCCGAAAGCGGGGTTCGCTGCCTCACATGCGGGCTTTCGGCCGAGAATTCGGCGTTGGCGTTGCGACGGCCGTAACGCTCCATCGCGATCAGGCCGGCGACGATCGCAAGCATCAGGCATGCGAGTTGCGCCGCACCGGCAAGGCTGCCGCGGTTGAGCCAGGTGGTGAAGATCGAGACCGTCAGCGTGCGGATGCCGAGATATTCGCTGGCGCCGATGTCGTTGAGCGTTTCCAGCGCGACCAGCGCCACGCCGACTGCCAGCGCCGGCCGCGCCATCGGCAGTGAAACGCGCCAGAAAACGGTCCATCGGCCGGCCCCCAGCGTCGTAGCCGCCTCGGCGAATTCGGCAGACTGAACCTGAAACGTCGCGCGCGCCGACAGATAGACGTAAGGATAGAGCACGAGCCCGATCACGAAGATGGCGCCCGGCAGCGAGCGCAGGTTGGGCAGATGGCCGAGGGCATCGCGCAGCGGCAGCCAGACCGCCAGGGTGCGGTGCACCAGGCCGAGCGGTTCGAACAGGTCGGCATAGACGTAAGCCGCAAGATAGGTCGGAATCGCCAGCGGCAGCGGCATCAGCCACAGGAGCATGCCCCGGCCGGGAAAATCGTGGCGCGATATCACCCATGCAGTGCCGGCGCCGATCAGAAGCGTGAGCGCGCCGACCCCGACGAGCAGAAGCGCGGTGTCCAGGAGGGCGGCCGGCAGCACGTAGTTGATCAGGTCGTGCCACACATCGGGCGCCGGCTGCAAAGCCAGCGAAACGATCGAGATCACGGGCGCCGCGACCAGGATCGCGGTTGCGATCGCGATTGCGGTCGCCGCGCGCCCGGCGTGGGCGCGGCCTCTCAAACGAGGCCGTGCGCCCGAAGCTTCTGCCAGTTTGAGTGACGAGGGCCGCCAGAGATCAGTTGTCAAAGCCGACCTTGTCCACCAGCGAGGCCGCAGCCTTGCGGTTGGCGGCGATCTTTGCGATCGGCAACGGATCTGGGCCGAGCTTGCCGTAGCCCGCGATGGTGGAGTTGACGGCGACACCGCCCCGAACCGGATATTCGTAGTTCTGGTCGGCATACATCTGCTGCGCCTGCTCGCTCACGAGCCACTCGATCAGCTTGATGCCGTTGGCCTTGTTGGGCGCGTTCTTGGCGAGCAGCACGCCGGAGAGGTTGACGTGGGTGCCGCCGCCCTCGAAGGTCGGCAGGATGACGCGTGTCGCCTCCGCCCACGGCTTCTTCTCGGGATCGTTGTTGATCATCAGCGCCCAGTAATAGGTGTTTCCGATGCCGATGTCGCACTTTCCGGCGGCAACGTCACGGGCGGCTTCGCGATCGCCGCCCGACGGCTTCTGCGCGAGATTGGCCTTCACGCCGCGCAGCCATTCCTCGGCCTTGGCCTCACCGTACTTGGCCGTGTAGGCCGCGAACAGGGCGTTGTTGTAGATGTGCTGGCCCGAGCGAATGCAGATCTTGCCCTTCCACTTGGGATCGGCGAGCTCCTCATAGGTGATCTTGTCCTGTTTGACGCGATCCTTCGAGGCATAGATCACGCGCGCGCGCATGGAGATGCCGGCCCAGTGTCCGTCCGGATCGCGATACTGCGCCGGCACGACCTTGTCGACCACCTCCGACTTGATCGGCTGGGTGACGCCGGCCTGCACGGCCTCGTCGATGCGGCCGATGTCCACCGTCAGCAGCACGTCGGCCGGGCTGTTGGCGCCTTCCGCCTTCATGCGCTGCTCCAGACCGGAGCTTGCGGAGACGACATTGACCTTGATGCCCGTATCCTTGCTGAAGGCGTCGAACAGCGGTTGGATCAGCTTGGTCTCGCGATAGGTATAGACGTTGACCTCGCCATTGGCGGCTGCCTTCGACGCGAAGGACGAGGTCAGGCTCAACACCGCCGCGGACGCGGCGAGGACGCGAAGATTGATCATAAGGGCTGCTCCAGGCGCGCGATTGAACGCCCGATTGAGTAGCGCAGGCAATGCGGCAACGTCAGCGACGCGATGTCGCGAGGGCCATGACTTAGAGAGATTCCAATATTATCTTTAGATCGATTCTAATTAGTGGATGGAGGCGTTGACGGGAAAACGATGCGCGCCGCTATGATCATGATCTTGCCGGCCACGTCTTGCTCAGGCGCTGCGACACGCCGACCAGCCATGACGTCTCCTCGCGCACCAGGCGGAAGCCGAGATTGGCGGGCGGCACGCCTTGGGCGCAGCCGCCGGCGCGGGCGTCGCGGATGAAATCGGTGACATAGGCGCGGTGGGCGCCTTCGGTGATACGTACCCCGCAGTTCACGGTCGGGCGGCCGGCACTTCCGGCGTCGTCGACACGCGAACGTACGAAGCAGCTCGAGGTCCACTCCCAGACGTTGCCGGCGAGATCTTCGACGCCGTGCTCGTTCGGGCCGAATTTGCCGAACGGATAGGCCGTGGTGTCGGTGAGGCCGCGTTCGGATTCACGCTCATAGCGGCTGATCCAGCGCTTCGAAGGGTCGCTTGCATCGACCGGCACACCATCATCCCTGAACCTGGAGCCGGCGGCAAACGCCCATTCCTCGTCGCTCGGCAGGCGGTAATGCCGGCCGGTCTTGCGCGACAGCCAGCCCGCATAGGTCTCGGCATCGTGCCAGCTCACCTGCACCGCGGGGCGATCGGGGGCGATCGCCACGTCACGGTCGAGCGCACGGCAGGGGCCATCCTTCACGCAAAGCTGATAGTCGGAAGAGGAAACCTGATTCCGCATGATGTGCAGCGGCCGGTCGATCCGGATCGTGCGCAGCGGCGCGTCCGCCTGCTGCCCGCCGCGGGTGAAGTCGCCGGCGTCACGATATGAGAAGCTGCCGCGGACGACCTCGACCATGGCCGGCTCGCCTCCCGCATCATGCGTCGCCATCTCGGAAACCAGAGGCGCAACGGCCAGCGGCCCCGCAAGCCCGGCCGCGCAGGCGAGCACCAGTTTGAGCTTGAATGCGATCAGCATGATGATTCCCCCGAAGGAAGAAGGGGCCGGTGATCAATCACCGGCCCCTTGTCGCGTCTAGTTGGTGCTGGCAGGCGGTATTTCGGCAGGAGCCTTCACCTGGGTCATCAGATCGTCGTTCCACTTGCCTTCGACCTTGAAGTGCGCGGTGGCGCCGAGATTGGCCGCCTCGATCAGATTGTGCGTGACATAAGCGTAGATGCCGGGCTGCTGGAATTTGTACAGCGCAGCTCCCGCCGACCCGCCGCGGATGAACCAGGTCTCGAGCCCGACCTCCGGCGCATTGCCGAACTTGCCGGTCTCCCAGACATAATCGCCATGGCCGCCGATCAGATGCGGACGGCTGTCGCGGTTAGCCTGCGAATGCACGATCAGCACGTTCTCCCCGACCTTGGCGGTGAGCGCGTTCTTGCCGGTGAGCGCGCCGACCTTGCCGTTGAAGACGACATGGGTGGGGATCAGCTTGTTCATCACCTCTTCGGTCTCGGTGAAGGCTTCGCCGGGCGATTCGTAGGACTTGAAGTTGCCCTTCTCGTCGCGCGGCACGTACATGTCCTGCTCGCCAATATAGTAGACCTTGTCGTATTTCAGCGCGCGGCCCTTGCCGTCGTTCAGCCCGTCGCGCGGCAGCACCATCACGGCGCCGTTCATGCCGGCGACGACGTGCCAGGGGATCATCGGGCCGCCCGGCGCGCAGTGATAGACGAACACGCCGGTCTTGGTCGCCTTCCAGCGCAGCACGACCTGTTCGCCGGGGTTGATGAGCGTGAGTTCGCCGCCGCCGAGTGCGCCGGTCGCGGAATGGAAGTCGATGTTGTGGGGCATGGTGTTGGCGGCGGGATTGACCAGCGTCAGCTCGACATAGTCACCCTCGTGCACGACCATGAGCGGTCCCGGCATCGAGCCGTTGAACGTCATCGCCTGGAAGGTGGTGCCCTTGTCGTCGATGACGACTTTCTTCTCCTGGACCGTCAGCTTGAACTCGACGATCTTGGGCCCCTGCGTCGTGGCTTGCTCGTGCGCGTGCACGAAGGGCGGAGCGACCAGCTCTACCTTCTGACGCGGCAGCTTGAGATCGCTGGCGGCGAAAGCCGGGGTCGCCAGCATCAGGGCGGTCGCGGCGGCGCTGATCAATGCGGCTCTGCGGGTGAACATCGGAAGCATCCTTCATGAAAAGGTTTTGATGACGGAATGCAGTGTGCGCCGATCGCGGCAAGCGTGTTTGCGCTGCGACAAGCTCCCGCCGGATTCACCTCCGCAACAGTACTTAGGTGCTCAGCGGAGCAGGATCGGTGATGCCATTTCGATCGCGTCCGCAGGCGTGATGCGGATGTAGAGCGCGAGCGACGGCGCAACCGCATCGGCACTCAGCGCCAACTCGTTTGCATCTTCAAGTTGGATTGCGATCTCGACCGCGCGGGCTAACACATGCGACTGGTGGCAGCCTGCGCGCACGCCTCGTCCTTCGAGACGGCGCTTACGCGCCTCCTCAGGATGAGGCTTATCGGCGTCAGTGCTCGTTGAACTGCTGCCGCGCACTCCGTCCTCATCCTGAGGAGCTCGCCCAAAGCGGGCGTCTCGAAGGATGGCCGCAGGGAAAAGCTCTCAAAATGCGATCGCCCTGCGCTTGCGAGGGACCAAACCGTGCAATCAATTCGACCCAAAGCCATTCCGCTTCAGAGCAGATACATGGCAAGCCCGACCGTGCCCCAGATCGCCAGCGACAGCACGACGAAGATGGCGATTGCTGCGGCCAGGGCGCGCACCACGCCGCCGGCGGCTGGTGCAGTCGGGGCCGGCCTGAAGTCGTCGAAACGCGGGATATGGCCGCGGACGTCGAGCAGGGAGAGAATGAGTTCGAATGCGAGAAGCCTCATGGCAAACGCTCCGGATGACGACGCGAATTGCCCAGATCATGGCCGGGAACCGGCCGCCGCGCTTTGCGCGAGCGCAAAGTCGTTTCCGCGCATTCGGGATAACTAACACGCATTCGGTGATTTGCCGCGATGTCTGCGCGCGGCGCGAATTTACGAATAGGTAAGATATGAGAACTGATCTTGCGGCGGTCTACGGCGAGGAACGCCTGCCACGCTACACGAGCTATCCGACCGCACCGCACTTTTCGCCCGCGATCGGTCCAGACACCTATGCTCGGTGGCTGGCGGAACTGCCGGCGGGCGCCAGCGCGTCGCTTTACCTGCACGTGCCGTTCTGCCGCGAGATGTGCTGGTACTGCGGCTGCCACACCCAGATCGTCCGACGCGACGAGCTCATTGCCGGCTATCAGCGGACGCTGCTCAGCGAGATCGCGCTAACCGCCGAAACCATCGGCCGCCGCATCAAGGTCGAGCACATCCATTTCGGTGGCGGTACGCCGACGATCATGGCGCCGGAGGCTTTTGTCGAGTTGATGGTAACGATGCGCCAGAAATTCTTCGTGCTGCCTTCGGCCGAGATCGCGGTCGAGATCGATCCCCGCACGTTGTCCGACGACATGGTCGAGGCCATGCGGCTCTCCGGCGTCAACCGCGCGAGCCTCGGCGTGCAGAGCTTCGATCCCGTGGTGCAGAGGGCGATCAACCGGGTGCAGAGCTTCGAACAGACCGCGTCCGTGGTCAACATGCTCCGCGGCGCGGGCATCGAGGGAATCAATTTCGACCTGATCTACGGCTTGCCGCACCAGACTGTCGCTTCGTGCCTGGACACCGTGCGGCGCAGCCTCGCGCTCGCGCCCAACCGCTTCTCGGTGTTCGGCTATGCTCATGTGCCTGATTTCAAGAAGCACCAGCGCATGATTAACGAGGCCGTGCTGCCCGACGGCCTTGCGCGCCACGACCAGGCCTGCGCGATCGCGAATACCCTGAAGGAGGCCGGTTTCGTGCAGATCGGGCTCGATCATTTCGCACGGCCCGACGATTCCATGGCGGTGGCGTACGAGCAGCGGACGTTGCGGCGCAATTTTCAAGGCTATACCACCGACAAGAGTGAAGTCCTGCTCGGCTTCGGCGCGAGCGCGATCGGACATCTGCCCCAGGGCTATGTCCAGAACGAGGTGCAGATCGGCGCCTATGCCCAGAGCATCGCCGCCGGCCGCTTCGCCACCGCGAAAGGCTACGGGCTCACCGACGACGACCGGTTGCGCGCCGACATCATCGAACGCATCATGTGCGAGTTCGGTGCCGATCTCGGCGACATCTGTGCCCGTCATGGCGCAGAGGCCGGCGCGATGCTGAAATCGGCAGCCCGTCTGAAGCCGCTGATCTCCGACGGCGTCGTGCGATTGGACGGCGACCGGCTCGCGGTCGCCAAGGATTCGCGCTTCCTGGTCCGCAGCGTCGCCGCCGCATTCGATGCGCATCTGGATCCCGGCAAGCAACTGCACAGCCGGGCTGTGTAGCTTCCTGTCATTCCTAGGCGCACCCCTTGGTGCGAGCCCGGAATCCATTTCACTGCACTGGTTGCTGCCCGATGGATTCCGGGTTCGCGCTGCGCGCGCCCCGGAATGACGGAGCCAGCTTGCGCTTCAACAAAGAGGCTTCCGCTCGCTCCGCTATCGTCAATTCGGAACGGAGTTGTCCATGCCCTTCGGATCCGACGATCTGGTCGATGACATCATGCGCACGGCGCCGCACACGATCCGCGTGTTTCTCGCCTTCAGGATGGCCTGCGTCGGCTGTCCGATCGCGACCTTCCACACCGTGGATGATGCCTGCCGCGAGCATGGAATCGAGCGCGACAAATTCCTCGCTGCATTGAGCGATTGCGTGCCGGCGTGAAACGGTCTGGAATCGCGCGGGCGCGCGCGTTCCCGGATGAGGGAGCGTTTTCGCCGTAAGCGGAAGCGCCCCTCATCCCTGTCAGCGGAGGCATCCCGGCATCGGCTCTCACGCCGCGCCGCCGTCGGCATTCCGCTCCGCCAGCACGACGATCTTGTGCGGCTCGCGCAGGATGATGCGCTGGCGGCCGCTCTCCACGAGGCCTTGGCTCTCCCAGCCGCTCAGGATGCGGCTGACAGTGTGCAGCGTGGTGCCGGTCATCTGCGCGATGTCCTGGCGGCTGATCGGGAAGTCGATCTCAATGCCGTGGTCGAGTTTCTTGCCGGACTGCTTGGCGAGGCGCAGCAGCGCGTGCGCGATGCGTTGCTCGACCTGCTGGGTCGACATTTCGAGGATGCGGGTGTGACTCTCCTGAAGCCGGGTGCCGACGGTCTGGAGCGTGTTGGCGGCGAGCGCCGGAAACCGCTCGATCAACCGCGGCCAGGCCGAGGTCGGCCAGATCAGCACCACGCTGTCGTCGACCGCCATCGCCGTCGCCGGATAGCGCGCGGCTCCGATCGCCATCGCGAGCCCGAATGTTTCGCCGGGCGCGACATAGCGCACCACGATCTGCTCACCGGTCGGCGTGGTCTTGGCCGCGCGGACATGGCCGTGCAACAGCAGGAAGAAGGATTGCGCGTCGGCCCCCTGCTCGAAGATGGCACTGTTCTTGGAAAAGCGGGCCGAGCGGGCCTCACGCAGGATCTCGTCCAGAGCCTCCGGCGTCACGCCCGCAAACAGCGGCAGATGCGCAACCAGCGATGTGTCGACCTTGGCCATTCTGCCTCCTTGGCATCAGGGAGTGTGATGGCACCTGCAATCGTCCTGGTGTTTGCGGTAACGCAAAACGGGCCGGTCGGCTGGCGGTATTTTTCCAGACAACGATCTGGATTTCATTGGAGTTGATGCCATGGCTGGCGCCCGATCCCGTAACTTTGCGGGCTGGCCGCTGTTCGCGAACAGCTTTCGGCCCTTTTTCCTGTTTGCCGCGATCCAGGCGGCGCTGTCGATCCTGGTCTGGGTGCCGATGTTCTATGGCGAATTGTCCGTGAGTTCCGCATTCGGGCCGCGTGACTGGCACATCCACGAGATGCTCTATGGCTTCCTGCCCGCCGTCATCACCGGCTTCCTGTTCACGGCCATCCCGAACTGGACCGGGCGGCTGCCGATCCAGGGCACGCCGCTGGGGGCGCTGCTGATGGTCTGGCTCGCCGCGCGCGTCGCCGTGACGATGTCGGCCGATGTCGGCTGGGCGTTTGCGCTGATCGTCGATGCCGCCTTCCTCGCATTGGTCGTCGCCGCCGCGATGCGCGAGATCATCGCAGGCGGCAACTGGCGCAACCTGCCCGTGGTGGGGCTGGTGCTCGTTCTGCTCGCCGGCAACGTCGCCTTTCATGTCGAAGCGCATGAGCAGGGCGCGGCCGATGTCAGCATCCGCGTCGGCATCAGCGTGGTCATTCTGCTGATTGCGTTGATCGGCGGCCGCATCATCCCAAGCTTCACCCGTAACTGGCTGGTCAAGTTCAATCCCGGCCGATTGCCCGTGCCGTTCGGACGCTTCGACGGCGCCGTGATCGGATGCAGCGCGGTCGCGCTCGTCTCGTGGATCGTGGCGCCGTCGAATGCCGTCACGGGTGTCCTGATGGCACTTGTCGGTGGGCTGCACTTGGTGCGGCTCGCGCGCTGGGCTGGCGATCGCACCTTCCGCGAGCGGCTGCTCGTGATCCTGCATGTCGGCTACGTCTTCGTGCCGTCCGGTTTCATCCTGCATGCCCTCGCGGTTTTCGGTGTACTGCCGCCAAGCGCCGGCATCCACGCCTGGATGGCAGGTGCGGCGGGAACCATGACGCTCGCGGTCATGACCCGCGCGAGTCTCGGCCACACCGGACAGGCGTTGACGGCTTCGCCGGCGATCCAGGGAATCTATGCTGCGATCATCATCGCGGCTCTGGCCCGGATCGCTGCCGTCGTGTTGCCCGCACATGGCGATGTGTTGCTGCACATCGCCGCCTGCGGCTGGATCGTCGCTTTCCTCGGATTTGCCATCGCGTTCGGTCCGCTGCTCGCCGGCAGCCGGTGGCGTGGCCTCGCCACGATGGGCGTGCCCGCTCCCGCGCGCTGAACTCAAGCTGCAGTCGCCGTGGGCGGTGCCGTCTCGGGCCGCACGCCCTTGCGCCACTCGGTGATGGTGCAGCCGAACCGGCTGCGGAACCAGCGCGCCATGGCGCTCTGCGCGGAGAAGCCAAGCTGCATCGCGATGTCAGCCAGCCGCCGGCCGGGAGCGTCGATCAGCTGGATCACGAGATCGGCGCGTTGCGCGTCCAGGATGGCCGAGAAGCTGGTGCCGGATGCTGCGAGGCGGCGGTGGATGGTCCGGCGGGTGCAGGCGAGATGCTCGGCGACGCGCTCGATCGTGCAGTCGCCACTGGCAAGAAGGAAACGTACGACCTCGTCGACCTTCTGCTCCCAGCTCGCGGGCCGCGTTTCGATCGCCTCGATCCGCTTGCGCAGATAGCTCGCGATCAGCGGATGCGCGTTCGGGATCCGACGTTCCATATCGTGCGCGGACAGCACGATCGCGTCATCCCTCGCGTTGAAGATCACGCGGCAGCCGAAGAATTCGCGATAGCGCTTGCGATCGTGCGGCGGCGGATGATGCAGGTGCACCTCCCGCGGCCGCCAGTCCTGCCCGAACAGCGACTGGATGATGCGGTGGACGCTGCCGAGCGCCACGTCGATCGACTGCCGCGGCGCGCTCGGCTTCCGGCCGCGCAGATGCATCGTGATGGTCGCGGTCTGCTTGCCGCGCGCAACGTCGAGCCGCATGCCATCGTGATGGACATGGATGAAGCGCGAGAACGCATCGATCGCCTCACCGACGGTCGCTTGCTCGCGCACGATCAAGCCGACCGTGCCGAAATTGGTCAGGCCGCCGCGCTCGGCGAGGCGCAAGCCGAAATCTTCGGCGCCGGACGCCTCCGCGGACAATTCGAGCAGACGGCGCAGGCCAGCGACGGCAATGGGCGTGTCGGGCTTGTCGAGGCAGGCTGGCGGCAGCCTGGCCTTGCGCATCATCTGCCTGGGGTCCAGCCCGACCGACCGGGCGACCTCCGGATAATAACTCAGGCTCGAGCTGCGAATGAGGTCGGTCATGCGAACCGTTCCTGCCAGCTGCTCCCGCAGATGTCCCGAAATGTAAAATTTCTGTCCCGGTCCGTCAAATCCAGGAACCCGGCGGAACATACATAGGAGAGACCGAAGCGCGGGCGTGAATGCCGTGCTTACGACGGGCGGCAGGGCGATGGAGCCCGCTACCGTCTCAGGCCTTTTGACCAAGACATTGCTGGATCGGGTTCATGCCGGGAAACATGCTTTCCAAGGGTGAGATATTCGTCATCGACACCGACGCTGCCTCCCGCGAACAACTTTCGACCGCGCTCCAGCAGAACGCCTACGAGGTGATCTGTTTCGCCGACGGTGCATCCCTCTTGTCCGCCGCGAGGGCGCGGATGCCGGCCTGCGTGCTGCTGGAGCTGCCACCTGACCGGTCCGGCCTCGACGTGCTCAAGCGGCTGCGGGGGGAGAACTGCATGGCGCCCGTGCTCGTGACGTCGGCGAACGGCAGCATTGCCATGGCGGTCGACGCCATCAAGAGCGGAGCGGCCGATTTCATCGAAAAGCCGTTCCGCACCCACGACATCGTCGGCCGGATCGATGCCGCCATCGACGAATTCGCGCAGCCCGGCGCGAGCCGGCAGCGCTGGCTGACAGGCTGCGAGCCCCTGACCGCGCGCGAGGGCGACGTGCTCGAGCATCTCGCCGCCGGCCTCACCAACAAGGAGATCGCCCGGCGGATGCATCTGAGCGCGCGGACTGTTGAGGGCTACCGCGCCAGCATCTTGAAGAAGGCCGGCGCCCGCAACGTGACCGATCTGCTCCGGCGCATCTTCGGCCAGGATTCGCCCACGCAGGCCTGAGGCTCCGCCGAGGCCGCGCGCCGATGCGTTCCGCGGCCATGCTGCTGCCGCGGTGGCGCCCCAAGGAAACCCCAATCGAACCAGTTCCTTGCCCGCCGCGTCTCATCACGATGGCGAGGCATTCATCGCGCGCGTCCGGCTGGCGGCGCGGCGATACCGGCAGGAGGGACTTTATGCGCATCACCGCAAAACGGTTGGCAACGACGAGCCTGGTCCTTGTGACCACGGCCCTCGCATCGTCGTCCTGGGCGGCCAACGTGGACGTTAATTCGGCGATCGACACGGTCACCGTCTATCCCGATGGCGCCACCGTCACCCGCGTCATCTCGTTGGATCTCGCCTCCGGCGACTCGACGCTGGTCGCCAGGGATTTTCCGCTCTCGCTCGATCCGTCGTCGCTCCGCGTCGAAGGCGAGGCGGGCGCCAAGCTCACCATCGGCACGATCGACGCGCGGCCGCCGAACGCCGCACCGCCGGTCAACCTGCCCGAGCTCGACAAGCGCATCGAAGCACTGAGAGATCAGCGGGCCGATCTGCAAGGTGCGATCGACTCGGCCGGTGCCCGACGCAAATTCGCGCAGCATTTCGCCGAAGCCTCCCCGGCCGGCCTCGGCGAGAAGGGCGAGGCGCGGCCGATCACCGAATGGCGCGCGGCGTTTGCGGCGGTTGCCGAGGAGATCGCGACCGCTGACACCGCAATCCGCGATGCCACGCGAAAGCAGCGCGAGATCGACCGACAGATCGCGCAATTGGAAGCCGAGCGCTCGGCCAAGCCGCCGAGCAAGCTGGAAGTGCGGATCGACGTCGCCTCGGCGGCGGCGACCAAGGCGACATTGCGGGTAACCTACGCCGTGCGCAATGCGCGCTGGGTGCCGCTCTACGACGCCCGGCTCGATACCGGCGCCAAGGATCGCAAGCCGCAGCTCGAACTCGTCCGCCGCGCCGAGGTCACGCAGTCGACCGGCGAAGACTGGTCGAACGTGACGCTCGGCGTCTCCACGGTCCGCATCGGCCGCGGCGGCAGCGCGCCGGAGCTGAACTCGCTGGTCGCGCAATATCCGCAAGTGCCGAAGCCCCTTGCGCTCGGCAGCGCCTCGGACCTGACGCGGCCCGCGCCAACCGCCCGCCAGCGTTCGGCGCAGTTCGAGCCCATGTCCAAGGTCGCAGAGGCGACCGAGCGCGCCGACGAGCAGCAGGCGGTTGCCGAGATCGGCGATTTCCAGGCCACCTTCAGAATTCCCGGCCGCGTCAGCCTCGGCGCTGCCGAGGGCGCCAAGAGCCTGCGCATTACCTCCATGACGGTTCCGGCCGATCTCGCGGTTCGCGCGGCACCGGTGATGGATCCAACCGCCTTCCTCGAAGCCAGCTTCAAGCAGACCGACGACACGACGCTGCTGCCCGGCAAGGTCGCGATCTACCGCGACGGCACCTTCGTCGGCCGCGGCAAGGTCACGGCGTCCGCCAAGGACGACATCGTGCGGCTCGGCTTCGGCGCCGACGACAAGGTCAGAATCGAGCGCGCCGTGCTCAAGCGCAACGAGGGCTCGGCCGGCTTGCTCGTGACGACGTCGAAGACCGACGAGCGTTCGTTCAAGACCACGATCCGCAACGGTCATGATTTCCCGATCAAGGTCGCGATCGAGGATCAGCTGCCGGTCAGCGAGAACGAGGACATCGTCGTCGAGATGCTGCCCTCGAGCACCCAGCCGACCGCGAGCAACATCCGCGACAGGCGCGGCGTGCTGGAATGGTCGTTCGACGCCAAGCCCGGCGAGTCCAAGGACATCAACTTCGCCTGGCGCATCCGCTGGCCCAAGGACAAGAGCATGGTGATCGTCCCGGCGGGGTAGGGGGGTGGTCTGAAGTTGAATCGAGTTCGGCCAACGGCAGTGCTCTCTGCGTTCCCTCCCCCTTGTGGGGGAGGGGCAGGGAGGGGGGTGCCACACGGGGATTCTTTCCGTCGCGCACCGGGCTCGATGCATCGCCGATCACTGTCACCATTTGCTGGGCCACCCCTCTCCCTAGCCTTCCCCACAAGGGGGGAGGGAACGCACCTCCGTCGGGGCGCCAGCGAGGATCATCAGGCCTTAGGGTAGCGCCCGCATCGACTGCGGCAGCACATACGGCACGCCATCGGTCTGATGGACGACAGCGTCGATCTCGAAAATATCGCGGATGATCTCGCGTGTGACAATCTCCGCGCGCGGGCCGTCGGCGACGAGCCGGCCGCCATTCAGCACGATCAGCCGGTCGGCGAAGCGGATCGCGAGATTGAGATCGTGCAGGATCGCGATGACGGCTGTGCCGGCCGCCGCTCGGCGGCGCGCCGCTTCGACGAGGTCGATCTGGTGACGCAGATCGAGGCTCGAGGTCGGCTCGTCCAGCAGCAGAAGCCCGGGGCCGTGCTCGGCCTCGCCGCAGGCGAGCTGCACCAGCACCCGGGCGAAATGTGCGCGCTGCTGCTCGCCGCCCGACAGCGTCGGCAATTGCCGTTCGCGGAAATGCGCGAGGCCCACCTCGTCCAGCACGGCGTCGACGAGCGGGCCAGCCTCGCGCAAGGGCGAGCTCGCGCGGCGCAAAGCTGCCGATGTCGCGCTGCTTGAGCCGCACCTCGCCGGCGCTCGGGCGGAGATCGCCGGAGAGCAGCCGCAGCAGCGTCGACTTGCCGGCGCCGTTCGGGCCGATGATGGCGACCATCTCGCCGGCCGCAACCGTCAGGCCGACGCCGTCGAGCAATGTCGCGCGGCCGGCGCGCTTGCCTAAGTGCCGTGCTTCGAGCACCGCGGTCATAGCGCGGCGAGCCCGCGCTGCCGCAACAGGATGAAGAGAAAGACGGGTGCGCCGACGGCGGCAGTCAGGATGCCGATCGGCATCTCCGCAGGCGCCACGATGGTGCGCGCCAACGTGTCGGCGCCGACCATCAGGATGGCGCCTGATAGCACCGAGGCCGGCAGCAGCAGGCGATGCGCCGGGCCGATCACGAGACGGAGCAGATGCGGCACGACGATGCCGACGAAGCCGATGACGCCGCTGATCGACACCGCGACGCCGGTCATGGCGGAGACCATGACGATCGAGATCCGCTTCAGGCGTTCGACGTCGACCCCGCCGTGGAAAGCGTCGGCCTCGCCGAGCACCAGCAGGTCGAGGCCGCGCGCGATCAAGGCACAGGCGGCCAGCCCGATGACGAGGACCGGCGCGAGCAGGGCGCTCTTGGTCCAGGTCGCGCCGCTCATCGAGCCGAGCATCCAGAACGTGATGTCGCGCAGCTGGCGGTCGTCGGCGATGAACACGAGCAGCCCGATGCCGGCATTGGCGATGGCGGTGATGGCGACGCCGGCGAGCAAAAAGATCGCGATCGAGGTGCGTCCTGAGCGGCTCGAGATGCCGTAGAGAATCGCGGTGGTCGCCAGCGATCCCGCGAAGGCGGCGAGCGGCAACAGCTCGGTCTGGAGAAAGCGCAGCGCCTCGCCGAAGCGCGAATCCGTGAAGACGATCGCGCCTGCGGCTGCGAGCGCGCCGCCGCTGGAGACGCCGACCAGGGCGGGATCGGCGAGCGGGTTGCGAAACAGCCCCTGCATGATCGCGCCGGACGCAGCGAGCAGGCCGCCGACCATCGCGGCCGCTGCGATGCGGGGAATGCGGATTGACCACAGCACGAGCTGGTCGCGGGCCGTCATGGCAGTGCTTTCGCTGGCAAAGCCCAGCGCCGCAGGCAGCCGGGAGAGAGGGATGCCGGCGGCGCCGACGGTCAGCGCGACGATCGCCGTCACCGCGAGCACCGCGATCAGGACAGGAAACGCGAATGATGCGGACCGCCGTCTCGCGCTTCGTCGCGGGCTCCGTGCTTCGGTCCCGACCGCCACGCTCATTGCCGGCAGTTCGCCGCCGACAGCGCCGACGTGAACGCGCCGCCCTCGGCCAACGCCGGATAGAGCTTGACGGACAGATCACGCGCGGCCGCCGCCGTCCGCGGCCCGAAGCCGAGCAGATAGAGCCCGTCCATGGTGATGAAGCTCTTGTTGGCCGCAACCGGCGTCAGCGCAAAACCGGGATGAGCATAGATCGCGTCGGCTTGCAGCGACTCCTTGCCGCGCTCGATCGACAGCACGACATCGGGCTTTGCCGCCACGATCGCCTCGTCGCTGATGACCTTGTAGCCGTCGTAATCGTCGACCGCGTTGGCCGCGCCCGCGAGCTGGATGATCTCATCCGCCGCGGTCTTGTGGCCCGCCACCATCGCTCGCCCGTTCTGGAGCGACATCACGAACATCACCCGCACCGGCTTCGTCACCTTGGCGCGCAGGGCACGGAGCTGCGCAAGATCGGCGCCGACCGCAGCGCTGAGACATTCGGCACGCGCATCGACGCCCATGGCGTGGCCGACCAGCTTGATCTTGTCGATCAGGCCTTCCTCGGAAAAGGTCTCGGGCACCAGCACCAGCGGCACCTTCGCCGTCTCCAGGATGTCCATGGTCTCGCGCGGGCCCGAGCCCTGGATCGCCAGGATCAGGGTGGGGTTGAGGCCCAGCACGCCCTCGGCGGAGATCTGGCGCATGTAGCCGACATTGGGTTTGTCGCGCAGCGCCGCCGGCGGATAGAGGCTCGTCGTATCGACGCCGACCAGGCGGCTCTCGAGCCCGAGAGCATAGAGGATCTCGGTGATGGCGCCGCCGATCGAGACGGTGCGCGCGAAGTCGTTCACTGCGACCTCGCGATTTCGCGCGTCATGCACGGTGATGCCGGCCGCGTGCGCAGCAGACACGAGCGCGATCGTGCCGGAGAGCAGGAGATTGGTGAGGGTGCGACAAAATGCCATTGTGTTTCACTTCGTCAGGATCAGCTTGTTCTGCGAGGTCAGGCGCAGGCGATAACTGTCCTCGCCATGCGCAATGATGATCTCGCGCTCGGCGGCAAACAGCTCGCGGCTGTCGATCCGGCTGCCGCGCATGGTGAGAGTTCGCGTTGCTGCAGAAGGGCTTTGTGCCGGCCCTGCCGCGCTGCCGGTGCTGTCTCCTGATGTTGCTGACATTGTCGGTGTGATGCGCTTTCGAAACCTGGAGTACCGTCCGTTTGTATAGGCGGCGCCAAGCGCATTCCAACCGTCGCAGTTTACAATCGATATAAACTGCAACGCGATGTCATTGACCGTCAGAGTGTCGCCACGTAACCATTTCTGACAGCGGGGAACTCGCCCGCCTCTTGAGACAATCAGCCAGCCAGTCGTTCGCGTTGCGAACGCGCGCCAGCCAAGTAACTCCGAAATTGAAGCGAAGTGCAGGCTGGGGCTGATATGGCTGACGGGGCTAGGTATTCGCGCGCCCTGATTTTGGGCGCGTCGGTGGTTTCAATTGCAGCATTGGTGACGGAGGGCAGTCTCGCGCACACCGCATCGCCGCAAGCCGAAAGTGCGGCGTCGGAGCGGCCGAAGCAGGCAAAGCGCAAGCCGGCCAAGCCGCAGGTCGCGCAGCAGGCAACGCCCGACGTCATGAATGCGCACGCGCAAGCGGGCGGCACCGCACCCGTGCAGACGCTCGATACCATCACGGTCGCCGCGACCAAGACTCCGGAACGGGCGATCGATGCGCTCGCGCCCGTCAGCTCGATTTCGCTGGACAAGATCCAGGGGCTCCAGCCGAACCGCCTGTCGGACATCTTCTACGCCATTCCCGGCGTATCGTTTCAGGAGCGGGGCGACGATCCCGCGACAGTCATCAACATTCGCGGCTTGCAGGATTTCGGGCGCGTCGCGGTCGTTATCGATGGCGCGCGGCAGAACTACCAGCGCACCGGCCACAACGCCAACGGCTCTTTCTTCCTCGATCCTGAATTGATCGGCGGGGTCGACGTCGTGCGCGGACCGACCGCCAACATCTACGGCTCCGGTGCGATCGGCGGCCTGGTCTCGTTCCGCACCAAGGACATCAACGACGTGCTGCGCCCCGGCGAGCGTTGGGGCGTCGATCTCTCGGGCTCCTACGGCTCCAACAACAATCGCGGCCTGGGCTCGGTGTTCGGCGGCGTGCGCGCCACGCCCGACGTTGATATCTTCGGCGGCGCGGTCTACCGCACCCAAGGCAATTACAAGGACGGCAACGGCACCGAGATCGGCAACACCGGCAACCAGGTCGAGGCCGGGTTGATGAAGCTCACGGTGCGGCCGGCCCTCGGTCACGAGGTCAAGTTCGGCGCCGTCTTCCAGGACTATCAATACGATATCGGCCAGTTCAACCGCGGTCCGGTGGTAACGGCGGCACAGCGAGCGCTCTATCAGGGCTCGTCGGTCTACGCTTCCGATGCGAAGAACTACACCGGGACCATCACCTGGAACTATTCGCTGCCGAGCGACAATCTGTTCGACTGGCACATGTCGATCTACGGCAATCGCGTCGACAACGACCAGACCAAGACCTATCACTATTCCACGTCCGGCGGCGCCTATTGCGGGACGGGCAATTTCGGCAACAACATTTCGGGCTGTGTCGGCGACAAGCGCGGCTATGTCCTCGATACCTACGGCATCGACGTCAACAACACCACGCGATTCAACGTGGGCGACTGGCGCAACGCCGTCACCTGGGGCATCGACGCCTTCCAGGACGACGTGATCACGACCGACAGCCGCGGCAATTCCAACATCACGACGCCGAGCGGCATTCGCACCGTGTCGGGCGGTTTCCTTCAGCTGAAGCAGAACTACGGCACCTGGTTCGAGGCGGTCAGCGCGATCCGCTATGACCGCTACGACCTTGATTCCGGCAGGACCAGCGCCGGCGGCGACCGCTTCTCGCCGAAGATCACTCTTGGCGTCACGCCGGTTCCGGGCTTCCAGCCCTATGTCAGCTACGCCGAAGGCTATCGCGCGCCGTCGATCACCGAGACCGTGATCTCCGGCGCACATGCGACGGGTGGCGGACCGGCCTTCTTCGTCTGCCCGAACGGCACGGTGGGGCTGTTCTGCTTCCTGCCGAACCCGAGCCTTCGTCCAGAGGTCGGCAAGAACAAGGAAGTCGGCTTCAACCTGAAATACGACAACATCTTCAGCGCCAACGACTCCTTCCGCGGCAAGATCAATCTCTTCCGCAACGACGTCAGCGACTACATCGACCTCGTTGCGTCCACGCCGGTGCCGACCGGGTTCGGCTCGTTCAGCCAGTACTACCAGTATCAGAACATCGCCAATGCTCGCATCCAGGGCTTCGAGGCTGAGACAATGTACGATGCCGGCGACTGGTTCATCGGCGTCGCCGGGCACTACATCCGGGGCAAGAACGTCCAGACCAATATCGGGCTTGCGACCATCACCCCGACCAAGGTCGTCACCACCGGCGGCGTCCGCCTGCTCGATCGCACGCTGATCCTGTCGGCGCAGTGGGCGTCGTACGGTCCCAACAACGACGTGCCGGCCAACTATATCCGCTCGACCGGCTACGATCTCGTCAATCTGTACCTGACCTACAATGCGACCAGGGACATCGTGATCTCGGCCTCGATCGACAATCTCTTGAACCAGTACTACCGGCCTTACGCCATTCCAGGCAGCTCGACCGACGGCACGTCGCAGAACGACGTGCTGTGGTCGAGCCCGGGTCCGGGCAGGGTCTACAAGGCCGGAATGAAGATCCACTTTGGAGGTGCGTAAGCCGATCGGCCCCGCAGCTCCACAACCTCCGCCGGGCCGCGCTGATGCTCCAGCGCGGCTTCGGCGCGTTTTCGTCTTGATAGCAAGGAGAGATTGTTATGTTCATCGCTATGAATCGCTTTCAGGTGAAACCCGGCTCGGAAGCCGCGTTCGAAACCGTCTGGCGGACGCGGGAGTCCTATCTCGGCAGCATGGCGGGTTTCGTCGAATTCCATCTGCTCAAGGGGCCGGTCGCCGAGGACCACACGCTGTATTCCTCGCACACGGTGTGGATCGACAAGGCGGCCTTCGAGGCCTGGACGCGCTCGGAGGAATTCCGCCGCGCCCATGCGCGTGCCGACAACAAGACCGGGGAGAGCCTCTATCTCGGTCATCCCAAGTTCGAGGGGTTCGAGGTCATCATGACCGAGCGCAAGGCGAGCGCGGCTGCCTAGATCGCGGCCGATCACGAAAGGGAGCCGGACATGCCGAGCACCGATCTCAAGGCGTATATGGCCGACAATCCTGGCGCGGTGATCGAAGACGTTGCGCGCGAGCGCAAGGTCGCCCCGCGCGCGGTGATCGAGGCGCTGCCGCCTGCCATGATGCGCATCGGGGGCGGCGAGCACTTTGCCGCCGCCATGCAGGACATCGCGGAATGGGGCGAGGTCACGCTGATCGTCCACACCGATGATGCGATCTTCGAGTTCACGGGCCCAATTCCCGCGGGCGAGATCGGCCGGGGCTATTTCAACCTGATGCAGCCGAAGGGCCTGCATGGCCATCTCCGCCACGAGCACTGCGCAGGCATCGCCTTCGTCGAGCGGCCCTTCATGGGCAAGTCCTCGGCCTTCGTCGCGTTCGTCAACGCCGACGGCGGCATCATGTTCAAGGTCTTCGTCGGCCGCGACGAGGCGCGGGCGCTGCGCGCGGATCAACTGGCGCGGTTCCGCCAGCTTGCGGACCGTATCGCGGCGCAGCCCGCTGCGTAGCTTCCTTCCATCTGTCTGGAGATCAGGATGCAGGGCATTTTCAGACTTCGGCACGTGATCGCAACGATCGCGCTGGCCTTGGCACCGACACCGGCCTTCGCGATCGACCAAGCCCTGTTGCCGCGCAACCTGTCGCCCTGGGGCATGTTCGTCAGCGCCGACATCATCGTGAAGACGGTGATGGTCGGGCTCGCCATCGCCTCGCTGGCGACCTGGACGGTGTGGCTCGCCAAGACCATCGAGCTGCGCCGCAAGGGCTCGCTCGCCCTGCGGCGGACGCGCGCCCTCGAGGGCAACATGACGCTGGCCGAGGCATCCGCAAGGGCTGGCGACGCGCGCGACGCGGTCGCCCAGCTCATCCAGTCATGCGCCAGAGAAGCGGAGCTCTCCGGCGGCATTCTCGACGACGGCCTGCAGGAGCGGGTGGCGCTACGGCTGGAGCGGGTCGAGGCGGCGATGTCGCGGCAGATTGCACGCGGCACCGGCGCGCTTGCGACCATCGGCGCCATCGCGCCCTTCGTCGGCCTGTTCGGCACCGTCTGGGGCATCATGAATTCCTTCATCGGCATCTCCGAGAGCCACACCACCAGTCTTGCGGTCGTCGCGCCCGGTATTGCGGAAGCGCTGCTCGCGACGGCGCTCGGTCTCGTCGCCGCGATTCCGGCGGTCGTGATCTACAATCATCTCGTCCGCGGCATTGCCAATTACCGCGCGCTGCTCGGTGACGCCTCGGCGCAGCTCATGCTGCTGGTGAGCCGCCAGCGCGACCACGGCCATCTCCGCCTGGCGCGGGCTGCGGAGTAGCCATGGCCACCAAGCTCGGCGCACGTTCGCCATCGGCGCTCAAGCGCGGCGACCCCGGCGATCTCGACGTCACCCACGAGATCAATGTCACGCCGTTCATTGACGTGATGCTGGTGCTCCTGATCATCTTCATGGTGGCAGCTCCCCTTGCCACCGTCGACATCGGCGTCGATCTGCCGGCAACCGCGGCCGAACCGGCGCCGCGGCCCGACAAGCCGGTCTTCGTCACCGTCAAGCCGGATCTTTCGATCGCGGTGGGTGAGGATATCGTGGGCCGCAACGCGCTCAGCGGCTCGCTCGATGCTGCCACCAAAGGCCGCAAGGACGAGCGCATCTATCTGCGCGCCGACAAGGCCGTTTCCTATGGCGACCTGATGGAGGTGATGAACACCTTGCGCAATGCCGGCTATCTCAAGGTCGCGCTCGTCGGCCTCGACGGACGCAGCTGATGGGCGCGAACGCCTTCGTCCTGCACGAGCCGCTCGGCGAGCACGAGGGCGCGCGCTGGGGTGTCTCGGCGGCCGTGATCGTGGCGCTGCATGTGGCTGCCGCGCTGCTTGCAATGAGCTGGCTCAAGTCGCAGCCCGAGCAGGGCGTCAGCCTGCCGGCGATCATGATCGACATGGCCCCGGTGACCTCGGCGCCGCAGCCGACGCAGGACGACGTCGCCCCGGGGCCAGTCATGCAAGAGGCCGACGCCTCGCCGCCGGAACCCGTCCAGCAGCAGGCCGTCGAGGACACCATCGCGCCGACGCCGCCGCAGGAGCAGCCGGACGTGGTCGCGCCACCGGAGCAGAAGCTTGAGCCGACGCCGGCCAGGCCCGAGCCGGCGAAGATCGTGCCGGTCGAAAAGCCCGCTCCAGTGAAGCCGAAGGTGGTTCGCCGCGAGGCGAAGAAACTGTCGGAAGCAACGCCCGCGCCGCGCACCAGTGCGCCCCCGCGCGCCGAGCACGAGGCGCCGATGTCATCCGCCATGAGTGCGGGTGCGACGGCCTCCGCGATTGCATCCTACAATCAACGCGTCCGCGCACATCTGATGCGCTTCCATTCATATCCGTCGGCCGGAGGCGGCCAGCGCGGCGTCGCCAGGCTCAACTTCACGGTCAGCCGCAGCGGGCAGGTGACGTCGAGCCGTCTCGGCGGCTCGTCCGGCGTCGCCGCCTTCGACGCTCAGGCGATGTCCATGGTCCGCCAAGCCTCGCCGTTCCCGCCCATCCCGGACGAGATCAGGAACGGCTCGATGAGTTTTACGATCCCGGTGGAGTTTACGGTGAGGTGACGTGCCATCCCCGCAAACTCAGCCGTCGTCCCGGACAAGCGCAGCGAAGCGGAGCGCTGATCCGGGACCCATACTCACAGGATCAGGCTTGACGAAGATTCGCAGCACCATCTCGCGCCACGATTTCCGTTCGGGGTTATGGGTCCCGGCCTTCGCCGGGACGACGGCGGAGTGTGTCGCGACTGAAGAGGCTACTTCGCCTTCAGGAAATCCGCGACCTCGAGCAGCACGAACTCGTTGTCGTCGGCCTTGTTGGGATCGCGGCTGGAGGAGAACGGCAGATTGTTGTCGTTGCCGACGATGATATGGGTGTCGTCGACGCGATCGACGTTCTCGATGGTGAAGAACGGGAAGGTGTAGACGCCGTCATTGAGCGGCTTCCTCGCCTTCGTGTCGGGATCCCTGATCTTCATCAGGTCGATATAGCCGATCTTGCGCACGGGCTTGCCGACATTTGCGTCGGAGAGCTCGATCTTGTAGACGCGCTTGAACTTGGCGAGGTCAGGGAAGCAGCTCTCGCCGCGGATGCCTTGCGGGCAGGCCTTGTCGGCGGTGCCTTCGCCGTTGTCGCGCTCGATGATGAGGCCGGAGGCCTGATCGATCATGTTGAAGTCGCCGATGGCGTTGCCGTTCTGCTCGAACACATACTGCCAGTAGCGGCCGGTGAACTTCTCCGCGGTGACGTCGAATTCGAGAATGCGGGCGGCTTCCTTGCCGTCGACCTTCTCCCAGTCCTTCTTCTCGGCATCCCACAGCGGTCCTTCGAGCAGGCCATAGAGGAACTTGCCGTCCTTCGACGCGGCGAAGCCCTCATAGCCCTTGGAGCGGCGGAGATTGACGTTGGTGTAGGTCGCGCCCGGCGCACCCGGCGTCGCGACCGCCCAATTGTCCGGCGAGCGCACTGGCTTGCCGTCGGCAACCGTGTCGAACACGCCGAGGATCTTGCCCGACTTGTCGGCCTTCAGGATGTAGGGGCCGAACTCGTCGCCGATCCAGAAGGTGTCGCCGACGATCTGGAATCCTTCGGTGTCGAAGTCGGAGCCGGTGAGATAGCGCTTCTGGGTATCCTCATGCACGATGCGGAACGGCACCTTCTTGTCGGGATCGTGCAGGAAGATGGTTTCCTGTCGCTCGATCTTGCCGCTCGCCCAATCCATCTTGTAGCGGTTCAGGTACAGCATCGAATCCGGCGAGTTGGCGCGCGCACCCATGCCGTTGTCGGTGATGACCCAGAAGCTGCCGTCGGGCATGGTCTTGATGCCCGAATGACCCTGGAGCGGCTGGCCCTTGAACGGCAGCGACACGCCGGTCGGTCGCTCGTAAGACTTGCCCATGACGGTGCCAACCGCGTCGACCCGCTTGCCGGTGGTATATTTGCCTGCGGTCTTGAGATCGGCGGGTGCGTCAGCCGGCGCGTCGATGAACGAGCTGGCCGGCATCACCACGTGGCCGGCGAGCTTGGCCGGGAATTCGCCTTCGCTCTGCGCCAGCGCAGAACTGGTGGTGAGAATGATCGTTGCGACGGTGCTGAGAAGGGTCGCGCGCATGTGCGTCTCCTGTTGGTGGACGCATGCCTTATGCGGACGGCACGTTGCAGTTTTGTGAAGCCGGGTCCAAAGGCCGCAGGCCCGGCTGCTGTTTGGCGGCGAGGAGATCGGAATCGGGTTCTGTGACGCTTGATCCGATCTCGTTGCGCCTCAGGCAATCTTGCGAGCGAGGAAATCGCGGATCAGGGGCGTTACCTCGTCGAACCTGTCCTCGAGCAGGAAGTGGCCGGAGTTGATCAGATGAAACTCCACCTGGGGAAGGTCGCGCTTGTAAGGGTGGGCACCGTCGGCAGGAAAGATGAAATCATTCTTGCCCCACACGATCAGCGTCGGCGGCTTGTGCTTGCGGAAGTAGGCCTGCACTGCCGGGTATAGCGGCAGATTGGTCCGGTAGTCGTAGAACATGTCCAGTTGGATCTCGTTGTTGCCGGGCCGGTCCAGCAGCGCCTGGTCATGGACCCAGTTGTCGGGCGAGATGCGGCTCACGTCGGACATGCCGTCGGTGTACTGGAATTTGGTCGTCTCCAGGGTCAGCAGCTTCATCAGCGCCTGACGGCTGCTGTCTGACCCGTCGGTCCAGTATTTCTTGATCGGATTCCAGAACTCCTTCAGTCCTTCGTCGTAGGCGTTGCCGTTCTGAACGATGAGGCCGCTGATGCGCTCGGGATGTTTGAGCGCCAGCCGCCAGCCGACCGGCGCGCCGTAGTCCATGACGTACATCGCGTAGCGCTTGACGCCAAGCTGGTCGAGCAGACCATCGACGAGCTCGCCGAAACGATCGAACGTGTACTTGAATGACGCGCGGGGCGGCATGTCGCTCTGGCCATAGCCGGGATAATCGGGAGCGATCACATGATACCGATCCGCCAGGGCCGGGATCAGGTTGCGAAACATGTGGGAGGAGGTCGGAAAGCCGTGTAGCAGCAATACCACGGGCGCATCCTTCGGCCCGGCTTCGCGGTAGAAGATGTTGATCCCGTCGATCGTCTTGGTCCGATGGTACGTGACCGGATAGCCGCTCCCCGTCTTGGAGCGATCGTGTTGCGGTTTCGCCGCGGCAGCCGGCGTAGTAGCGGCAATGGCAACCCCGGACAGACCGAGGACGAGGTGCCGGCGATCGAGGCCGGCTGATGGGCGCGTGATGTTCTCGGTAGTCATGATCTTTTTCCAGGCAAGCTTCCAGCCGTCGCATTCCAAAGTCCGCGGCAAGCTTCGGGTAACCGATTGCGACCGGCGGGATCAGTCCATATGATCGAGAAGCTACTTCTCAGGTTACGGAAAGACGCGTCTGATGGACCGGCTGGAGGCGATGTCGGTGATCATCGCCGTCAATGAAACAGGAAGCTTCTCGGCAGCCTCCCGGCGCCTCAGGATGCCGGTCGCGACGGTCAGCCGGACGGTTGCCGAGCTGGAGGCGCGGCTGAACGCCCAGCTGTTTCAGAGGTCGTCGCGCCAGATGACGCTGACCGATGCGGGACGATCCTATATCGAGGCCTGCAAGCGGATCATCGAGCAGGTGGACGATGCCGAGAGGGAGGTCTCCGGCGAGTACAGACGTCCGAGGGGCGATCTCGCGGTCACGGCGCCGTGGGGACTGGGCCACATGCACCTTCTGCCGATCGCGCTCGAGTTCATGGAGGCTTATCCCGAGATCGCGCTGCGGCTCGTCCTTACCGATCGCATCGTCAACACCGTCCACGAGAATATCGATGTGTCGGTTCGTATCGGCAGTCTGCCGGACAGCAACCTGATCGCGACGCGGGTCGGCTCGGTCCGGTTCGTGCTCTGCGCCAGTCCCGGATACCTCGTGAAGCGGGGGCACCCGAGCGAGCCCGCCGATCTCGCGTCGCACGATTGTATCGGCGTCGACAGCCATGCGGCGCAGAAGAGCTGGAAGTTCGTCAAGGACGGCAGCGAAGTCACGGTGCCGATACGGTCGAGATTGACGGTGAGCGACTCGGAAGCGGCGGTCGAAGCTGCCGTTGCAGGTGCCGGCGTCACGCGCGTGATGTCCTACAAGATGGAGGCGGCGCGACGTTCCGGCAAGCTCGTCCTCATGCTGGAGGAATTCGAGCAGGCGCCCTGGCCTGTGCATATCGTCTACGCGGAGCGAAAGCCTGCACCGCTCAAGCTCCGCGCCTTTCTGGATTGGGCCACGCCGCGCCTCAAGGCGCGGCTGGCCTAGTTTTGCTACTCCTTCACCGCCCAGTCAGCGAGGACACGTAGTAATCCACGAACAGCGAGTAGAAGATCGCAACCGGCAGCGAGCCGAGCAGCGATCCCGCCATCAGCGCGCCCCACTGGTAGACGTCGCCGGTGACGAGCGCGTCGACGCGCTTGCCGGTGGTGTATTTGCCTGAGGCGTTGAGATCGGCGGGCGCGTCGGCAGGTGCGTCGATGAGCGACTCGGCAGGCATCGTCACGTGGCCGGCGAGCTTGGCCGGGAATTCGCCTTCGCTCTGCGCCAGCACAGAACTGGCGGTGAGGATGATCGTTGCGACGGTGCTGAGAGAAGTCGCGCGCATGTGCTTCTCTCGTTGGCGGACGCACGCCTTATGATGGCACGTTGCAGTTTTGTGAATCCGGCCCAAATACCACAGCGCTTCACACGCCTTCGTAGACCAGTTTGGTGAAATAGCCGGGATCGACGACGAACTGCCCCCATTTCGCGTCGAACGCTGCGGTCGGCTTGGCGGCAACAGCCTCGTCCCTCGTCTTTCCCCGCTTCTTGAGGTTGCGGACATTGTCGCGGATGGCGACCAGCATGTCGCGGAATTCCTGGAGCTCGGCCTTGTTGCTGACCGGCTTGCCGTGACCGGGGATGATGATGGTATCGCTTTTGGTCGCGGCGAGATTGGCGTCGGATGCCGAGATCATGCCGTCGATGCTGCCGCCGGTGGAATAGTCGATGAAGGGGTAGATGCCGTTCCAATAGGTATCGCCTGCATGCAGGATGTTGGCCTCGGCGAACGAGACGGAGATATCGCTATCGGTGTGCGCGGGTCCGTAGTGCTTTAGCAAAATCGACGCGCCGTTGAGCTTCAGCCTGTGCTCCCTGGCGAAGACCTCGGCCGGTAAGGCGCCGGCGGGAGAGGGGAGGAAATTGTAGTCCCAGTCCTCGACTCGCTGGATGCCAGAGAGATGCTTGCGGGTGTTCTCGTGGGCTACGATCTTCGCACCCGCCGCATGCAGCCACTCATTGCCGTCGGCATGGTCGAAGTGCCAATGCGTGTTGATCAGATGCGCAACCGGCTCGCCGCCAAGCTCGGCGAGGGCCTTGCTGAGCTGAGGGCGCGAGACGCCGATGCCGGCGTCGACCAGCAGCTTTCCGTCCGGGCCCGTCAGCACCGCGATATTGCCGCCGGACCCTTCGAGCACGCTGATGTTGTTGCGCAGCTTGTAGGTCGTGATCGGAGATGTCGCAGCACTGTCCTTGATCAGGCTGACGATACCGCGGGCCTCGGCATATGCCTGCCTCGGTGTAAGCCAGCCTGTCGTGGCGGCGAAAGCACCGCCGACGCAGCACAGGCAAAAGCCTCGTCTGGACATTGAGGGGAGTTTTGACGATCCCATGAAATCCTCGCTTTCTGGAGCGAGTACCGATAACGCCAACGCTCCCCCGCCGCCGGTCCAGCGGGTAGCATCGGAGCAGGCATGCCATCTATCACGATAGCACGATCGTTCGTGCGAGGCGGCCAGCTATTCCTTCACCGCGCCGGTCAGCGAGGAGACGTAGTAATCCACGAACAGCGAGTAGAAGATCGCGACCGGCAGCGAGCCGAGCAGCGATCCCGCCATCAGTGCGCCCCACTGATAGACGTCGCCGGTGACGAGCTCGGTCAGGATCGCGACCGGCACGGTCTTGTTGGCGCCGCTCTGGATGAAGGCGAGAGCGTAGATGAACTCGTTCCAGGACAGCGTGAAGGAGAAGATGCCGGCCGAGATCAGGCCGGGCACCGCGAGCGGCAGCGTGATCCGGCGCAGGATCTGCAGCCGTGTCGCACCGTCCACCAGCGCGCACTCCTCGAGCTCGTAGGGGATCGACTTGAAATAGCCGATCAGCAGCCAGGTGCAGAACGGAACCAGGAACGTCGGATAGACCAGGATCAGGGCAAGCGGCGAGTCGAACAGGCCGAACTGCACGACGACGGTGGCGAGCGGAATGAACAGGATCGACGGCGGCACCAGATAGGCGAGATAGATGCCGAGGCCGACATAGGGGCTGCCACGGAAGCGCAGCCGTTCGATGGCGTAGGCGGCCAGCGTGCTCGCGATCAGTGACAGCGTGGTCGAGCCGACCGCGACCAGCATCGTCGTCGTCAGCCAGCGCGGATAGGCGGTGTTGAACAGCAGGTGCTTGATGTGGGCGAGCGTCGGCGAGGAGATCCAGAACGGGTTGTTGTCCTTGTAGTTCATCAGCTCCGCGTTCGGCTTGAACGAGGTGATCGCCATCCAGTAGAACGGGAACAAGAGGATCAGCACGAAGCAGCCGAGCGGCAGGTAGATCATCATCAGCCGCCGCAGCCCGGAATCCCAGGCCATGGTGTCGGGCGCGGCTTTGGCGTCCGCGGTCGGTTGCGCGACGGTGTCAGTCATTGGCCTCTCCCTGCTGCCACTTGCGTCGCGCCAGGCCGAAATAGGAGAACAGCGTCGCGAACACCAGGAACGGGATCATCGAAACCGCGATCGCCGCGCCTTCGCCGAGCTCGCCGCCGGCGATGCCGCGCTGGAAGGCCAGCGTCGCCAGCAGATGCGTCGAGTTCACGGGACCGCCGCGGGTGATGGCGTAGACCAGCTGGAAATCGGTGAAGGTGAAGATGATCGAGAAGGTCATGACGATGGCGAGGATCGGCATCATCATCGGGAAGGTGATGTAGCGGAAGCGCTGCCAGGCGCTGGCGCCGTCGAGCATCGCGGCCTCGTAGAGCGAGGGCGAAATGGTCTGCAGGCCCGCCAGCAGCGAGATCGCGACGAAGGGAATGCCGCGCCAGATGTTGGCGGCGATCAGCGAGAAGCGCGCCGGCCAGGGCGAGCCGAGGAAGTCGATATTGCTCGACCGCCAGTGCAGCACGTCGACCAAAAGATAGGAAATGATCGAGAACTGTGGATCGTAGATCCACCAGAATGCCAGCGCCGAGAGCACGGTCGGCACGATCCACGGCAGCAGGATGATCGCACGCAAGAGGCTCTTGAACGGAAAATGATTGTTGAGCAGGAGCGCCAGCCAGAAGCCGAGCGCGAACTTCCCGAAGGTCGCGACTCCCGTATAGACCACGCTGTAGAACACTGCGTTCCACCACAAGGGATCGGTGAGCAGATATTGGAAGTTTTCCAGGCCGACATAGGTGCCGCGCCGGCCGATCGTGGTGTCGGTGAAGGCGAGCCAGATGCCGAGTCCAAGCGGATAGGTCAGGAACACGGTGAGCAGCCCGATCGCGGGCGCGAGGCACATCACGATCAGGAACGGTTTGTAGTCGAACAGGCGGACCAGCCAGGAGGGCTGCCGGGCCATCGCGCCGTGGGTTGAAAGTGCGGTTACGGACATCGGACCTTTGTCTTTTCAGGGCTCCAAGGTCATTCCGGGGCGATGCGCAGCATCGAACCCGGAATCTCGAGATTCCCGGTGCGCATTTGCGCACCTGAGGTCTGGTGCTTGCGCACCATCCCGGAATGACGGCTTGTCATTGCTCCTCGCAATGACGGCCGCGTTATCGGGCGTTACTTCGCGGCTTGCCGCCGGAAGTACCGCTTGCAGCGCTGCTCGGCCTCTGCTGCGGCGGCCTCCGGAGTGGCAGCGCCGGTTGCGACGGACGCGAACATCTGGATCAGCACGTAGTCGGCGCTGACGGCACCCGTGGCCGTCGAGATCGGGCCCTTGTAGCCATCGTAATAGGTGCTGTTCATGGTGTCCTTGAACAGCTTCACCTTGGGATCCTGCGACCACACGGCGGCCTCGGCATAGGCGGCCAGCGGCTGGGACCAGTAGCCGGAGTTGGCATTGAGCCACGGCTCGTACTGGTCCTTTTCCAGCATGTATTGCAGGAAGGCCTTGGCGGCGTTGGGGTACTGGCTGTGCTTGAACACCATGGCGTTCAGGGTCAGGCCCGCCATGGGCGAGATCTTCGCAACACCCTTGGGCAGCAGCTGATGCTCGCTGTCCTCGGCAATCGCCTTGGTCGCCGGGTCGTTCTTCAGCGAGAAGTACAGCGAGACGCCGTTGGCGGTCAGCGAGATCTCCTGCGAGGAGTAGGCGCGGTTGTTGCTGACGTCGTTCCATGACGGCGTGCCGGCGATGAAGGTCGGGTACAGCTGCTTGACCCAGTTCAGCGCGGCAATCGTCTCCTTGCTGTTGATGACGACGTTGCCTTCCTCGTCGAGCAGGGAGCCGTTGTGCGACCATAGCGCCCAGTTTGCGAAGCCGTTACCGTCGCCCTTGGCGTTGCCGAGCGCGAAGCCGGCCGGTTTGCCGGCCTTGTGCAGCTTCTGGCACAGGTCGATGATTCCGGCATGGTCTTCCGGCACCTTGTCGAAGCCGACCGATTGCAGGATCGACTTGCGGTAGATCAGGGGGCCCGCGGTGGCACCGAACGGTAGTCCGATCCAGGCGTCGCTCTTGTTCTTCTTGCCGTAGCGTTGCGCCAGCGGCAGCCAGCCGCCATACCGCTTGCCGACATAGTCGGCGACGTCGGTCAGCTCGATCAGCTTGTCGATGTAGATGTGCGGCGCATCCGAGAAGCCGATGATGATGTCGGGACCGGCGCCGGAATTGGCGGTCACGGCGGTCTGCTGGTTGATGTCCTCCCATCCGACGAAGTCGACCTTGACCTCGACCCCGGTCTCCTTGGTGAATTTTGCAGCATTGGCGCGGAACACGTCCTCGTCGGCCTGGACGAAGCGCACCGGGCGCAGCATGCGCAGGGACGCGCCCTTCTCGATCTCGCGCTTGGGTGCCGCCACGTCGGCGGCCTTGATATTGGATGTTTGCGCTGCAGCACCGGTGGCTGCGAGCGTTGCAGCGGACAGGCCCAGCGCCAAGGCGTCACGACGTGTGATGTCGTTCCTCATCGGTTCCTCCCTATGATGTCTCCCTTCCCGGCGTTGATCGCCGGTGAAGGGCCGTTTCGGTCGTCGGCGCGTTCTGCGCCGCCCGCCTAGCTGTTCGGTCCCCGGTCCATGCTGACGGGCTGCCAGCGGCGGAGCGCGGTGTTCTGCAGCACCGACGGATTGACGCAGCTTACCGGCCACATGCCCTGGAGCACCAGTGACAATTCGTAGCCCACGCGGCGCTTGCGTGCCTCGTCAAACCGTGCCGAGGCCGACGCCACATGGGCGGTCAGGGTCACGTTCTCCATGCCGAGCAGCGGATTGTTGTGCGAGGGCGGTTCCTTCTCCAGAACGTCGAGGGCGGCGTGCGCGATCCAGCCCTCTTGCAATGCCTTGATCAGGCTCTCCTCGTCCACGGTGGCGCCGCGCCCGGTGTTGATGAAGATCGAGCCCTTCTTCATCTGCCGAAAATGCTTCTCGGTCAGCATGTGATGTACCTCCGGCCTCGCCGGGGCGTGCATCGACACGAAGTCGGATTGCGACAGCACCTCGTTCAGCGTCGCCGGGATCACGCCGTGGTCGTACATCAGCGTTTCCTGGATGAAGGGATCGTAGGCCATCATGCGCAGGCCGAACGGCGCCGCGCGCTTCGCGACTGCACGCGCCACGCGGCCGAACGAGATGAAGCCGAGCGTCTGACCCATCAGCCTCGGGATCTTGAGCAGCGCCGGCCGGCCCTCGGCCCAGCGGCCGCTGCGCACCATCCTGTCCTGCTCGACCAGGCGACGGAAGCCCGCGAGCAGCAGCATCATGGCGTGGTCGGCGACCTCCTCGATGAAGGTGTCGGGGATGTTGGTGACGGGAATGCCGCGCGCGGTGGCGGCCTTGACGTCGACACTGTCGACGCCGACCGAGCCGAGCGTGATGACCTTGCAGCTCTCGAGCGCGTCGATGATCGACCTGGTGATCGGGATGCCCTTGGCGTAGATCGCGTCGGCATTCTTCGCGGCGGCGATGAACCCGGCCTCGTCGGCGGGCGCCTCGACGATCTCGGCATCGATCGGATCGAGCGCCTCGCGCTCGTAGGAATAATCGCTGCCCGCGACGGTGAAGCTCGCACCCTTCGGCGTCACCACCTTGTATTTCGGCATGTCATGCTCCCGATTTGGTTTCTTGTTGTGACCCGCCTTCGTGGCGGGCCTTTGCGTCTTTTACGCGAAATCGGGGCGAGTGCGTACAATTCCCGGTTGTCGTGAGCCAGGTATATTTCCGTTTTTCCGTGCGCGGTCCGGGCTTCTACGGAGGCACGTAAGTAACTTGCTAAGGGCTCCCCCACTAAAACTTGATTCGATTTTGATCGATCTCGTCGCGTGCCCGTATCCCTTTATTGCCGGAGCTAACCTGTGAAGTTGAGCAATCTGAAGATCGCGCCCAAGCTGGGCATTCTTGTCGGCGTCACCTTGTTCGGCTTGTGCGTCTCCGGTGTCCTTGCCGGTTACCTGATGAAGCAGGAGATGGTGGAGGCGCGCATCGACCAGGCCAAGGCGATCGTCGAGCTGGCGCGCAATTATGCCGCCGCGTTGAAGAAGCGCGTCGATGCCGGCGAGATGACGAAGGACGCCGCGATGGCCGAGATTCGCCGCTACGGCAACGCGATGACCTATGACAACGGGGCGGGCTATCTGTTCGGCACCTCCTACGACGGCATCACGCAGCTCGCACCCGATCCGAAGGTGATCGGCGCCAACCGAATGGACGTCGTGACCAACGGCCGCAAGCTGTCCCTCGAACTGATGGAGGGTGTGAAGGCGAAGGGATCGATCCTGCTGCACTATGAGTATATGAAGCCGGGGCAAGAGAAGCCGATCCGCAAGATCGGCTACGCGGTGGCGGTGCCCGGCTTCGACATGTATCTCGGTACCGGCGCCTATCTCGACGACATCGACGCCAAGATGGGTCCGGTCTACTGGATGCTCAGCCTTGCCATGCTCGGCATCGTGATCGTGGCCGGCAGTGTCGCCTGGCTGCTTGGTCGCAGCATCAGCCGTCCGTTGGCGCTGCTCGGCGCCCGCATGAAGGATCTTGCCGAGGGCAAGCTCGAGGGCGACATCCCCGGCGTCGGTCGCGGTGACGAGGTCGGCGCGATGGCTTCGACCGTGCAGATCTTCAAGGACAATGCGGTCCGCATCCGCGATCTCGAGAAGACCGAGGCGGAGGCGAAGGAGCGCGCCGCGGCGGAACGTCGCAGCGCGATGGAAGAGATCGCCAACGACTTCGAACGCAGCGTCAACGGCATCGTCCGTTCGGTCTCCTCGGCCGCCGCCGGCATGCAGACGACGGCGCAGTCGATGACGGCAACCGCCAGCGACGCCTCCTCGCGTGCCGCGACGGTCGGCGCTGCCTCGCAAAAGGCCTCCGGCAACGTCGGCACGGTCGCGGCGGCCGCCGAAGAGCTGTCGAGCTCGGTTGCGGAAATCTCCCGTCAGGTCACCCGCTCGACCGAGGTCGCGAGCCGCGCCGTCAGTGACGCCGAGCGCACCAACGCCACCGTGCAGGTGCTCTCGACCGGCGCCGAGAAGATCGGCGAAGTCGTCAAGCTGATCCATTCGATCGCTGCGCAGACCAATCTGCTCGCGCTCAATGCCACCATCGAGGCGGCACGTGCCGGTGAATCCGGCCGCGGCTTCGCGGTCGTCGCCTCCGAAGTCAAGGCGCTCGCCAACCAGACGGCGAAGGCGACCGAGGAGATCTCCGCACAGGTCGCGGCGATGCAGACTTCGACCAGCGACGCGGTCACGGCCATCTCCGGCATCACCCAGACCATCGCCGAGATGAGCGAGATCACCGCGGGCATTTCCGCGTCGATCGAGCAGCAGGGCGAGGCGACGCGCGAGATCGCGCGCAACATCCAGTCGGTCGCGGCCGGTTCGAGCGAGATCAACGCCAATATCGGCAGCGTCACCTCGGCCGCGGAAGCGACCGGCACAGCGGCCGGCGACGTGCTCACCAACGCACGCGAACTGGACAGCCAATCCGGCGCGCTGCGCAACGCGGTGGATGGCTTCCTCGCCAAGGTGCGGGCGGCGTAACTCGTCGCGCAAGAACTCTACGCGGTCGTCATGCCCGGGCTTTGTCCCGGGCATCCACGTTCTCGGGCACCGCGCGCACGGATATCCGTGGACGGCCGGGACAAGCCCGGCCATGACGGAAGATGTGGAGTACGTGGCATTTGCGCGTGCGCTACTGCTTCTCGATCTTCGCGTTCGTGATCAGCTTCTCCCACAGCACGAGCTGCTCGTTCACGAATGTGCCGAGCTGCTCCGGCGTCCCCGAGAACGCATCCATGCCGAGCGTGGCGAGCTTGGCCTTGATCTCCGGATTCTCGACGATCTTCCTGATCTCGGTATTGAGCCGCGTCACGATCTCCTTCGGCATGCCGGCCGGGCCGAAATAGCCCTGCCAGGACGAGATGTCGAAGTCGGGCACGCCGGCCTCCTGCATCGAAGGCAGATGCGGCACCAGCGGCGAGCGCTGCTTCGTGGTGACCGCGAGCGCGCGTAGCGCGTTGCCGTTGACGTGGGGCAGGCCGGTCAGGATGTCGACGAACATCATCGAGACGCGGCCGCCCATGACGTCGTTGAGCGCCGGGGGCGAGCTCTTGTAGGGCACGTGCAGGAGGTCGAGCCCGGCATTGTGCGCGAAGGTCGCGCCCGAGACGATCGCCGACGACGAGCCCGATGCGTAGCTCAGCTTGCCCGGATTGGCCTTGCCGTACGCGACCAGCTCGGCGACGGACTTGGCCGGCACTTCCGGATTGATGACCAGCATGAACGGCAGGTCGCCGGTGCGCGCGATCGGGGTGAAATCCTTGACCGGATCGTAGGTGAGGCTCTTGAGCAGATAGGGATTGGCCGAATGCGTGGTGTTGGTGGTCACCAGCAGCGTGTAGCCGTCGGGAGCGGCCTTCGCGACATAGGTCGCCGCGAGCATGCCGTTGGCGCCGGCCTTGTTCTCGATCACGATGCCGACGCCGAGAGCCTGCGACAGGTGCTGCGAGATCAGCCGCGTCGTGGTGTCGGTTCCGCTGCCGGCCGCGAACGGCAGCACCAGCGTGATGTTGCGGCTCGGATAGTTGTCGGCCTGAGCGGTGGATGCGGCGGCAAGACACAGCGCGGCCGCGCCGATGGTGCGCAAGTTTCGAATCAGCCTTGAAATCATCTTGAGTCGTTCCCTCTTTTTCGTTGGCGGGGAACCTAGCGTCTCTTCAATGAAATCGAAAGGCGTGAGTTTGCCGCCCGTCACGTGGAATTACTTCACCGCCGAGCCCTAGCGCGATGCGATCACGACGCCGGCGAGCACCAGCACGTAGCCGATCAGGTGGAACGCTTGCAGCTTTTCGCCCAGCAGCAGGATCGCCATCGCCGAGCCGAACACCGGCACCAGATGGAAGAACGGCGCCGCCCGGTTCGGCCCGATCAGCGCCACGCCGCGGTTGAAGAAGAGGTAGGCGAGGGTGGAGGGAAAGATCAGGATGTAGCCCAGCGTCGCCAGCGTGATCCCGTCGAATTGCAGCACGCGGCCGCTTGCCGCCTCCCAGATCGCCGTCGGCAGCAGCATCGTCGCGCCGCAGCAGGTGGTGAAGGACAGGAAGGAGAACTGATGGATCTTCGGCCGCCGCGGGATGAAGGCGGAGTAGATGCCGAACGCCACCAGCGAGGAGGCGAACATGATGTCGCCCCTGTTGAAGCTGATGCTCGCGAGCGCGGCGAAATCGCCGCGCAGGATGATGATCAGCACGCCGAGCAGCGAGATTGCGATGCCGCCGAGTTGCGCGCCGGTCAGCCGCACGCCGAACAGCACCAGCGACCACAGCGCCACGAACAGGGGACCTGCCGACTGGATCAGAAGCGCATTCAGCGCCTCGGTGTATTGCATTGCCCAGTACGAGATCGCGTTATTGAAGGCAAAGCCGACCAGCGACAGGAACAGCATCAAGGGCAGGCTCCTGCGCAGGGCGGGCCAGTCGCGCTTCAGATGCGGCCAGGCGAACGGCAACAGGATGAGGAACACGCCGTACCAGCGGATCGTGGTCACCGTCAGCGGCGGCACATGCGCGCCGACATGGCGTGCGAGCACGATGTTTCCGGCCCAGAACAGCGAGGTCAGGCTGAGCAGCAGATAAGGCTGGTTGTTGAGCCAACTGGCCGGATTCGAGGCCGGTGGCGCGGGCGAGGCGGTCGTCATTGGCGTTGCATGAAAGCTTGCGCCGGATTGTCGTTGTGACACAAGTCACAGGGCCGCAATGCTACAATGCAGGCATGACCCGAGGAGGTGCCATTGGCGGTCAATATGTTGAACATTGTGGGCCTGGAGCAACTCGATCCGCAGGCGCCGGTGGTGATGCTGAACCTGATGCGATTCCATGCGCGTTCGCGCGACGGCGACGGATCCGGCTGGGACGCTTATCTTCGCTACAGCGCGATCACGGTGCCGATGATCAGGGCACGCGGCGGCACGCTGCTCTGGACCGGCGAGGCCAAGGCGGTTGCGCTCGGTCCGCACGACGGCAACGAATGGGACTTTGTGGCGCTGGTCTATTATCCGACGGTCGCGGCCTTCCTCGACATGATGACGTCCGAGGCTTACGAGCGCGAGGCCGATCCGCATCGCGTCAACGGCTGCGCCGAGCACGTGATCATCGCGACGAGCGAGGCCTACAGCAAGTTCAAGACGAAGTAGGCTGTCCGTCGCGCGGCGCGCTCTTCCCCTCTCCCCTTGTGGGACCTTGTGGGAGAGGGTGGCTCGCCGCGAAGCGGCGAGACGGGTGAGGGGTTTCTCTCCGCGAGTCCAACTCTCATTGGAATGTGCGTATGGATACCCCTCATCCGGCGCTTCGCGTCACCTTCTCCCACAAGGGGAGAAGGAAGAGCTACGTCGCCTGCTTCCTTGACGCTGCGAACACGCCCGCCAGCACCAGGGCGAAGCCGATGAAGTGGAACGCCTGCGGGTGTTCGCCCAGAAACACCATCGCCATGATCGAGCCGAACACCGGCACGACGTGGAAGAACGGCGCGGTTCGGTTGGCGCCGATCAGGCGCACGCCGCGATTGAAGCAGAGATAGGCGAGCGCCGAGGGGAAGACGGCGACGTAGAACAGGGTCAGCAGGTTCGGCCCGTCGAGCTTCATGACCGGGCGTGCGGACAGTTCCCAGATCTCCAGCGGAATGAGACAGGCGGCGCCGCAGCCGAAGGTGAAGGCGAGGAACGACAGGCCGTGCATCGGCGGCCGCTTCAGGGACAGCACCGAATAGAGCGCGAAGATCAGGAGCGCGAGGAGGAAGATCAGGTCGCCCTTGTTGAAGTCGATGTTCGACAGCGTGGTGAAATCGCCGTGCAGCAGGATGGTCAGCACGCCGCACATCGACAGCAGCACACCGAAGGCCTGCGCCGCGGTGAGCCGGATACCGAGAATGACCAGCGACCACAGCGCCACCAGCAGCGGCGCGGCCGACTGCAGCAGCAGCGTGTTGAGGGCCTGGGTATGCTCCAGCGCCCAATATTGCAGCGTGTTGAAGGCGCCGATGCCGGTGACCGAGAGCGTGACCATCAGGCCGAGCTTGCCGCGGATCGCCGGCCAGTCCTGTACGAGGTGCTTGAAGGCAAACGGCAGCACCAGCAGGAAGGCGAAGAACCAGCGCAGGAACGACAGCGTGACCGGCGGGATGTGTCCGGCGGCGAGCCGTCCGACGATGGCGTTGCCGGCCCAGCACAGCGCGGTAATGCTGAGCAGCAGATAAGGCTGGTTGGCGATCCAGCTGTGTCCGGATGTTTCCGCGCTCGTGGTGTGGCCGGTGGCGGACATGTGGCTGTTGGGGCCCCGCGTGGAGTACGCCGAAGCCTCCGGCCCGGCGAGACCCGGGCCGGCTGATCACCCGGCGCTGTCCAAAGACACGGAAATCGAGGTTGCATCAATGGGGGGCGGACGCATCGCGACCATGCAGCGGCGAAGGCGGCCTCTCACGCTTTGGTCGAAGCCATTGCGCCGGCCCGGAAGGTTTCTGGATTTTCGGGGGATATCAAAGGCTTGGAGCGTGCGTTGAGCCCGAAAAAAGCCCCGTTCTTGCTTGCCTAGAGGGGCTGCTTCCTTTATCCGGTTGGGCTGCCTCGCGTGCGAACGGCCTCGGCCGGGAATTGGGCTGGGCGCAGGCATGATCCCGGAAGAGTGGATCCCGGTTTTCCGTTCGGATCATGCCACTTACAGAGAAATCTTCGAAGGATTACCCGCGCATGGCCAATGTTGTCGTCGTCGGCGCCCAGTGGGGCGACGAAGGGAAGGGCAAGATCGTCGACTGGTTGTCGGAGCAGGCGGACATCGTCGTCCGCTTCCAGGGCGGTCATAACGCCGGCCACACGCTGGTGATCAACGGCAAGACCTACAAGCTCGCGCTGCTGCCCTCCGGCGTGCTGCGCGAGGGCAAGCTGTCGGTGATCGGCAACGGCGTGGTGTTCGATCCCTCCGCCTTCCTCGACGAGGTCGCCAAGCTCAGGGCGCAGGGCGTTGCGGTCTCTCCGGACAATCTGCGCGTCGCCGAGAACGTCACGCTGATCCTGCCGCTGCACCGCGAGCTCGATGCGCACCGCGAATCCGCCAGCGCCGCAACTGCGATCGGCACCACCCGCCGCGGCATCGGCCCGGCCTATGAGGACAAGGTCGGCCGCCGCGCCATCCGCCTGATGGACCTCGCCGACCATCAGACCCTGCCGCACAAGATCGACCGCCTGCTGGCGCACCACAACGCGCTGCGCCGCGGCCTCAACCTGCCGGAATTCGACAGTGCGGTGATCCTGAAAGAGCTGATGGCGATGGCGCCGCAGCTGCTGCCCTATGCCGAGACGGTGTGGCGGCTGCTCGACATCGAGCGGCGCGCCGGCAAGCGCATGCTGTTCGAGGGCGCGCAGGGCGCGCTGCTCGACGTCGACCACGGCACCTATCCCTACGTCACCTCGTCCAACACGGTGGCGGCGCAGGCCGCGACCGGCGCCGGCCTCGGGCCTGGCGCGGTCGGCTACGTGCTCGGCCTGTGCAAGGCCTACACGACCCGCGTCGGGCAGGGCCCGTTCCCGACCGAGCAGGACAACGAGATCGGCCGCAAGATCGGCGAGCGCGGCCGCGAGTTCGGCACCAATACCGGCCGTCCCCGCCGCTGCGGCTGGTTCGACGCCGTGCTGGTCCGCCAGGCGGTCCGGACCTGCGGCATCAATGGCCTCGCGCTGACCAAGCTCGACATCCTCGACGGCTTCGATTCGATCGAGGTCTGTACCGGCTACAGGCTCGACGGCAAGGAGATCGACCATTTCCCGGCCGGCGAGGGCGCCCAGGCCCGGGTCGAGCCGATCTACGAGACCATCGAGGGCTGGAAGGAGCCGACCGCGAGCGCGCGGTCCTGGGCCGACCTGCCCGCCCAGGCCATCAAATATGTCCGGCGGATCGAGGAATTGGTGGGGTGCCCGGTCGCGCTGCTTTCCACCAGCCCCGAACGCGAAGATACTATCCTCGTGCAAAATCCGTTTGAGGCTTAACGATATCTTACCGGGACGCGCGTATAGTTGAGTAGAAATGGCTGATTACTATCCGCTGATCGCCCGCGCTATTGCCGCCTTGGACCCCAACGCTCCCGGCGAAAGCCGTCGCGCGCTCTATGAGAGGGCGCGCACGGCGCTGATCGCGCAGCTGCGGAGCGTGCAGCCGCCGCTGTCCGAATCCGAGATCACGCGCGAACGGCTGTCGCTGGAAGAGGCCGTTCGCAAGGTCGAATCGGAGGCCGCCCAGCGCGCCCGCGAGGCCTCGCGCCCCGGTGGCGGCGCCCGCTCCAGCAGCAGCGGCGATGCTTTTCGCCGGGCCAGCACCCGCGCCGCCGAAGCCAACGCTCCCGCATCTCAGCCAACTCCGCCGCGCACGCGACCGGCCCCGACGCCGCCGCGGGCCGACCGTCCGTCAATCAGCGTCGATGAGCAGGGCGAGGCCCCGCGCCCGCCCCGCGCTCCCCGTTTCGACGCCCCGCGCCCGCCGGGACCGTCCGTCCCGCCGCCGCCGGAGCCGCCGCCCGCCGGGCGCGATCGCGCCGGTGCGCGCCGTCCGTCCGACGTCGGACCCCCGCCGCCGGCACCCGGCGTGCGCGGCTTCCGCGACATCACGGCCGACGCCAACGATCTCGGCGGCGCTGCCGCGCAGGCCAGCCGCGCCGCGCGCCGCACCTATGCCAACGTGCCCTCGCCCTCGCCGGAATTCGACCGGCTGGAGCCGAGCCTGGAGAACCGCGCCGGCGAGTCCGAGGCGCCCTATTCCTACGACGAAGCGATCGAGGAGGCCGAGCGCTACGCGCCGCCGTCGCCGCGTCCGCGCGCCGCGACCGAGGGCGAGGCCAAGAAGCGCGTCCGCACCGGCTCGGCATTTCCGTTCAAGAGCGCGATCGCCGTCGGCATCGTGCTGATCCTGGTCGGCGCCGGAATCCTCTGGGGCAAGCAGGCCGTTCAGATCGTCAACGGCTTTCTCAAACCGTCCGCGACTCAGGTCGTGGAGACGCCGAGCCCGGCACAGCCGCAAAGCAAGCCGAAGATCCCGGATCGCGTTGGCCAGCCCTCGGCCAGCGACCAGCCTGTCGCGCCGGTGGCGCAGAAGGTCGTGCTCTATGACGAGGATCCGTCCGATCCGAAGGGCAAGCAATATGTCGGCTCGGTGGTGTGGCGGCTCGAGCCGATCAAGGCCTCGGGCAACCAGAAAGCCGACGTCGCCGTGCGCGCCGACATCGAGATCCCCGACCGCAAGTTCAAGATGACGATGTCGTTCCGCCGCAACACCGACTCCTCGCTGCCGGCGAGCCACACCGCGGAATTGACCTTCATCCTGCCGCCGGATTTTCCGGGCGGCAGCGTCTCCAACGTGCCCGGCATCCTGATGAAGTCGAACGAGCAGGCGCGCGGCACGCCGCTCGCAGGCCTCGCGGTCAAGGTCACCGACGGCTTCTTCCTGGTCGGCCTCTCCAACGTCGATGCCGACCGCGCCCGCAACGTCCAGCTCTTGAAGGAGCGCTCCTGGTTCGACGTGCCCCTGGTCTACGCCAACCAGCGCCGCGCCATCATCGCAATCGAGAAGGGCGCCCCCGGCGAGCGCGCCTTCAACGACGCCTTCGCGCAGTGGGGCGATTAGACACTTCTCTAGACAGAGAGATCGTCGTGCCCGGGCGTGTCCCGGGCATCCACGTTCCTTGTGCGTCGGGACGAGACGTGGATGGCCGGGACGAGGTCCGGCCATGACGCTGCGGATAGCTTGAACTACCGCGCCGCCGCTTCGCGCTTGCGCGATGCCGCCGCAGCGGCGTGCTCGCGGTCCATTACGGCGCGGCAGCCGGGGCTGACCTGCGACTTGTTCCTCACCATGCAGGCAGTGATCCGTGGAATGTCCGGAATCTCACTGGAGCACAGCCGCATCGCATCGCCCGAGCACATCTGCTGTGCTTCGGATGAGAAGGCGAGGCCGGGCGAGGTCTGGAGTGCGAGGCTGGTGACGGCGAAAGCGAAGAGCGAAGCGATCGTCTGATGGCGTGTCATGCGGATGGGTCCCCGATTTCCCTAGGGCTTGAGCCACTTGGTTTTTGGGGCGCCGCACGCGGCTTGATCTGCCGTACGTCACAGCCTTCACGCCGGGAACTCTGGTCCCGCATGTGGTCGCTCGATCTCTTGATGCTCGAATCGAAAGTGCTGCGCCGCCCGAGCGAAGTATGCGCCATTGTCACGAGCCTGCAATGGCCGGCGCAAAGGAATTCGCAATTGTTGCGCGCGAGTCACGTCGCGCGCGATCAGATCAGCCGATCGGAGGATGCGCCCGCTTGTTCCGCATCGCTTACGCCGAGAGCGGCAGCGTGTTCCTCGACGGCGGTGACACCCTTCGCCGTGAGCTCGAACAGATCGCCGTCCTTCATCACGTAGCCGTCGGCGATCAGTTGCCCGACCTTGCCCTGCCGCTCGTCGGCAAAGGCAACGGATTGGCTGATGTCCCGCAGGATCGAGAGTTGTTCGTCGCGCAACATGGCATCACTCTCCGTTCGCGGGGATGGGTTCCGATCCTCACATGCCGTGGCTCTGAAAGACCTTGCTGCAAGCGCGCGACAGCTTGGCGCGGTTGGCCTGCAGGCAGCTCTGCACGGCCATGTCGTTGCCGAGCTCCTTGCGGCAGAAGCGCGATGCATCCCGCGAGCAGGCCTTCTGCTCCTGCGGCGTGCCCATATGGCCTTGGGCGAAAGCGGGGACACTCGAGAGGCTGCCCAGGGCTGCCACCATGATTGTCGCCAGAACGAGGTGAGGGGACATCGGCGGCTCCAATCTGCCAGGGTCAAGTTCAGGTCCAGCATGAACTCGTCGCCTTGCCACTTGTTCCCCTCGGGCGGAGCCCGGCGCCCCGCTGTTCAAGGTTCCCGCTGCGCTGCTATAATATTGGCGAAGGTGAGGGTATCTGATGAAACGCTATCTGGTGTTTGCGCTGGTCGGCCCGTTCGTGGGCGGGTTCCTGCTGCTGCTGACGACGACCTACCAGTCCGGCTATTGGGCCCAGACCAGCCTCGGCGAAGTCGGCAAGCTGTTCGCGGTGTTCTTCAAGACCCTACAATACAGCTATCTGTTCGGCTTCCTGCCCGCGCTGATGATCGGCGCGGTCGACGACATCCTAATCCATATCCGCCGGATCGGTCCGGGCTTGCGGATGCTTCTGGTCGGCCTGTTCGCTTTCGTCCTGGCATCGCTCACCTACAGCTCGCGCGGGCCGGATTCGGGCGCGGTGCAGTTCATCCTGTATGGCCTCGTCGGATTCGTGCCGGCGGCGATTTCATCCTGGCTCGTGCATCGCTATGTCGAGGAGCCGCAGGCAGCGGCGGCGCCGACCTGACGCGCGGCATTCGATCGCGGCGGCAACCTCCGCCGCCGCGGCGCGTTGTCCAGAGACCATGACCATGTCCGACGACGACATCCTTGCTCCTCGCAGATCCCGTACGGGGAGCAGCTCGCGTGCGCCCTTTTCCGGCAAGGAGGCGCGCGGGCCGATCATCGACCAGGAAGGCCACGAGATCAGGCCCGAGAGCCTGGAGCAGGGATTTCGCGAGTTTGGCTTCGAGTTCGGGCAGGCGAGTCCGTTCGGCAATCTGACGCGCGAGCAGCGGATCGCGCGTATCGAGGCGATCGCGAAGCTGCTCGACGTCGCCTTCATCCTGCCCGGCACCAACATCCGCTACGGCATCGACGGGCTGATCGGCCTGATCCCCGTCGTCGGCGACATCATCACGACCGCGATCTCGCTGTGGCTGGTGCGCGAGGCCCGCGCGCTGGGCGCGCCCTGGCACATCACGGCGCGCATGCTCGGCAATGTCGCGCTCGACGGCGTGGTCGGCCTGGTCCCGTTCGCGGGCGACGCCTTCGACGTGATGTTCCGCGCCAACATGCGCAACGTGCGCCTGCTCCGCCGCTGGCTGGAGAAGCAACCGCGGATGTAGGACCGTTCCTCTCCGCAAATGGATGAAAATAATCGAGGTCGTCATGCCCGGGCTTGTCCGGGCATCCACGTTCTTCGTCCCGCAAGGCAAGTCGTGGATGGCCGGGACAAGCCCGGCCATGACGCTGTGGAAGCATGAAAGCCCAAAACGCAAAAAGCGCAACGACCTTTCGGCCATCGCGCTTTCTGCGCACATCGTAAGGCTCAGCGAAAAGCTTACGCCGCGTCGGCGTCGGTCTCCGCGGCCGGCGCGGGCTTGGGCCGACGGGGCAGCGGGAAGGCTTCGCTCTCGTACAGCGAGCGGATGCCGTTCTGGTCGAAGCGGGCTTCCTCGACCTGGAGATAGGCGCCGTTCAGCGAATCCGTCGGCAACTGCTCCATCGCGAACTGCACGGCCTCAGCCGCGGTGCCGAACCGGCGATAGGTGAAACCTGCGCGCTTCTTCTTGCGGATCGCGGCGGGAAAGAGTTCGGCGGAGGTGTTGAAGTTGAACGGACGCAGTGGACGCATGGTCAAAGACCTCGTGATCTTCTCTGGGGCTTTAAGCGCGTGGGGTTGGGGAGGGCAGGAGCCGCCAGGCGGGCCCGCCGCATGTCATTCTCGCCCCCTAATATAGGCCGATTTGACAGAAATGCGACCCCTGCGACGCGAGATGATGAATCCACGCATGGCAGCTCCGCGGGCGAAATAAATAGAATTATTTCAACAACTTAAGTGGTTCACATCTTGCCAAGAAGCAGCAGCACGATCAGCACCACCAGCACGACCCCGCCGATGCCCATGCCGGAATGGCCCAGACCATAGCCGTAGCCGCCGAACCGGCCGGACAGGCCGCCGAGCAGATAGATGATCACCAGGATGATCAGGATGGTCCCAAGCGTCATGGCATCCTCCCTGGCGGCCGCCGAATGCGCTGATGGGCCGCACCGCCAAGGAAGAAAAGCACATCACACCGCCGGGTTCCACTGGGGAACCCGGCAGCGCGCAAGGTTATTTGGGCTCGAGCTTCAGCGCCGCGGAATTGATGCAATAGCGCAAGCCGGTCGGCCCGGGACCGTCGGGGAAGACATGGCCGAGATGGCCGCTGCATTTGGAGCAGAGCACCTCGGTGCGGATCATGCCGTGACTCGTATCCCGCTCCTCGTCGATATGGCTCTCGACCGCGGGCTGGGTGAAGCTCGGCCAGCCGCAGCCGGAATCGAACTTGGCGTCGGACGCGAACAGCACATTGCCGCAGCCGGCGCAGACATAAGTGCCGACGCGCTCGTCGTGCTCATATTCGCCCGAGAAGGGACGCTCGGTCGCCTTCTCGCGCAGCACCGCGTACTGCATCGGCGTCAATTCGCGCCGCCACTGCTCTTCGCTCTTGATGACCTTGTCGTCCGTGATCTTCGTTTTGGTGTCGGGCATGGGTCTCCCGTTTCTTTCGTGATCTCGATCAGTTGGTGGCCTTGCTGGCGTTCACCAGCGTCGGCTTCTCAATGTAGTTATCCGCGAACAGCTTTTTCAGGTTCTCGACCTTCGGGATGTCGTTATAGGCGATGTAGGGCTGGTTCGGGTGCAGCGTCAGATAGTCCTGGTGATAGGCCTCCGCCGGATAGAACGCCTCCAGCGCGCCGATCTTGGTCACGATCGGCTTGTTGAAGACCTTCGCACTGTTGAGCTGGGCGATATAGGCCTCCGCCACCTTCTTCTGCTCGTCGGAGGTGGTGAAGATCGCCGAGCGATATTGCGGGCCGACGTCCGGGCCCTGGCGGTTGAGCTGGGTCGGGTCGTGCACCACCGAGAAGTAGATCTGAAGGATCTTGCCGTAGGAGATCTTCTTCGGGTCGTACTTGATCTCGACCGCCTCGGCGTGGTCGGTGCGCCCGCTCGAGACGGTCCGGTAGTCGGCGGTCGCCTTGGTGCCCCCGGCATAGCCGGAGACCGCGTTGACGACGCCCGCGGTGTGCTGGAAGACGCCCTGTACGCCCCAGAAGCAGCCGCCGGCGATCACGGCGGTCTGGATGCCGCTCGCGGGCGCCGCGTCCAGCGCGGGGGCGGGGATCACGACCGCATCCTCCGCGGCGCGGGAGGGCATCGTGAATGCCAGCGTCAGGGCGGTGGTTGCGGCGAGCAGGGAGGCGATGGCGGTTCGGCGCATGGCAATCCTCTTTCGGAAGGGCTGACAGTCTAGGGCGGCCGGGACCAGGCGAACAGCCTGCCCGGCCGCGTTTTCGTACCATCCGAGATACGGACGCAGCCGCCGATTGTTACGTCGGGGCGGACACGAGATCGTGACGGCGCGATCGCCCGGCGGCGCGGGCGACGTCAGCACGCCGCGCTCGCCCGCGCCCGCTCACGCCAGCGAATTGAACCAGTCGAACGCCGTCGACTGTCCGTTCAGCACGTCCGCCTCACCATAGAGGCTCGTCAGGAACGTGGCGCGATGGCTTGCGCCCTTGACCGGAACCCCCTCCGCGAAATGTCCGCCGGCGGCGATTGCGGGCCGCACGAGGCGTGGATGCAGAGCCTCGTCGGCCAGCCCGTAATAGAACCTGATCGGGGAATCATAATCCCAGAAGGTCGCACTGTTGGCGCCGAGGCGGCGCTGGAGGGCGCTGTTCGTATCGCTGGTGAAGCGATCGAAGAAGCCATCGACGAGGAAATCGCCGGCGGGAGGAATGCTCTTCGCGATCTCGCCCTCGAGGCTGTAATCGGACCAGTACTTCTCCGCGAACGCCTGATATTGCGGCTTGATCGCGGTCTTGAACAGATCATTGAGCCCGTAATAGCGCCGATAGCTGCCGAGTAGGACGATCATGCAAGGCGTGATCCAGGCCGGCGGCATCGGATACGAGCTGTCCGAGGCCGGAATAAAAGCCGCCGGGTTCGCCCAGTAGTGAAAGCTCTCGGCGAGATTGTTGAACGGACTTTCTGCCGCAGCCGCCCGCACCTTGATGCCGCGGCGCTGCATCTCCTGCTTCAGCCACTGCGTGTTCAGGGCGCCCTGCGACCAACCGTTCAGGAACAGGGACGACTGGCGCAGGCCCAGTGTCCGCAGCTCGAGCAGCCCCGCCTTCAGGATGTCGAGGCAGCATTGCACGGTCGCTCTCTTCACGGCATAGGCTTCGCTCCGGCCATTGCGATAGGGGCCCTTGCCGACATAATCGGCCGCGACGACGGCATAGCCGTTGCCGGCGAAGCGCTGCACATTGAACAAGGTCTCGATCGAATCGACATTGTCGCGCAGTTCATATGTCTGGTCGGCCAGCCGCAGCAGGTTCGAGGGGACCTGGTCGAACGACAGGATCGTGCCGTGCTGCCATGACAGGACCGGAAGAGCGCCGCGCGCGCCCGCCGGGACGGCAAGCAGGCCGCTGACCTTGACACGTTCGCCCGTCTCCGGAATCCGGGTGAAGGTGACGATCTGCCTCAGCTCGACGTCATGGCGCGCAGCATGCTTGTCGGCAAAGCTCGCCGGCAGAATATTGCCTTCGTTGAAGACGGCATAGAATTTTGCCGCCAGCGTATCGAGCCGTTCCTTCGAGATTCGCACCGACCCGCCCGGCGCCGCGAGGGCAATCCCTGGAGCCGTGATCGACAGCGCGAGCGAACCGGCTGCCGCGCTCGCCGATTTCAGGAAGTCCCGACGGCTCGCCGTAAGACCATCGAGATCGGTATGGGGATGCTCAGACTTTGTTGCGCGCGCCGTCATTCGCTCCACTCCAGTGCGGTTTTCGTACGGATACATCGCAAAGCCTAGCGGGCAATGAATGCATCTCGGTGAAGCCGCTTACCCGGAGATTGGCGAGCTCTACACCACCACGCTCAGCCGCTTCGCCGCCCGCGTGATGCCGGTATAGAGCCACCGCGCCCTGGAATCCTGAAACGCAAAGCTCTCGTCGAACAGCACGACATCGTCCCATTGCGAGCCCTGCGACTTGTGCACGGTCAGCACGTAGCCGTAGTCGAACTCGTCATAGGGTTTGCGTTGCTCCCAGCCGATCTGCTCGATGCCGCCCTCGAAGCAATCGGCGCGCACCGAGACCTTCGTCACCTTGTGGCCGAAATCCTCGTCCGGCGACAGCCGCATGGACAGGATGCGCGATTTCGAGCGCGAGGTGTTGCGCGACTTCACGCGCCACAGGCCGCCGTTGAACAGGCCCTTCTTGCGGTTGTTGCGCAGGCACACCAGCTTGTCGCCGGCGACCGGAAACTGGTCCTCGATGTTCTGGCGTTGGCGCACCCGCATGTTGTAGGCGCGCCGGGTGTTGTTGCGCCCGACCAGCACCTGGTCGGCGCCCATCACGCGGTCAGGGTCGAGCTCCTTCCGCGACACCACCTCGCTCTCGCCGTAGCGGCCGATGTCGAGCTCGCGTCCCTCGCGGACGTCCATCGACATCCGCACGATCGGATCGTCCTGGGCCTGGCGGTGCACCTCGGTCAGCATCGCGTCCGGTTCGGAATTGGTGAAGAAGCCACCGCCCTGGATCGGCGGCAGCTGCGCGGGATCGCCCAGCACCAGTAACGGGCAGTCGAACGACATCAGGTCGCGCCCCAGTTCGGCGTCGACCATCGAGCATTCGTCGATCACGATCAGCTTCGCCTTCGAAGCCGGCGCATCGTCCCATAACTCGAAGCTCGGCTGCTCCTCGCCGGACTCGCGGGCGCGGTAGATCAGGGAGTGGATGGTCGAGGCGTCGTCGCAGCCCTTGTTGCGCATGACGAGGGCCGCCTTGCCGGTGAAGGCAGCGAACTTCACCTCGCCATCGACGCCCTCGGCGATGTGCCGCGCCAGCGTGGTCTTGCCGGTGCCGGCAAAGCCGAACAGGCGGAACACGGGCGGCGTGCCGTTGCGGCCCGGCTTGGCCTTGAGCCAGTCGCCGACGGCCTTGAGCGCGGCATCCTGATGCGGAGTGAAAGTGGCCATGTCTGTCTTGAGGAGGGGCGAAAGAGGCGATTCGCCATCCCCCAAAACTAACGATTCGCTCCGCCGGTTCAAGCGGCGTAGACTGCCCTACTGCCAGCCGGGAACGCCGCGCATGTCGGGCAGCTGGTGGGCGATGCCCTTGTGGCAGTCGATGCAGGTCTTTTCCTTGGTGAACAGGAAGCGCTGGTGCGCGACCGCGGCCCGCGGCGACTGCTTGGTGATGTCCATGGAATCTGCGCTGTGGCAGTTGCGGCATTCCAGGGAATCATTGGCCTTGAAGCGCGCCCATTCGTGCGCCGCCAGCTCGAGGCGGTGATCCTGGAATTTTTCGCGGGTGTCGATGGTGCCGAAGATCTTGCCCCAGACCTCCTTGGAGGCCTGCATCTTGCGCGCGATCTTGTCGGTCCAGTTGTGCGGCACGTGGCAGTCCGGACAGGTCGCGCGCACGCCGGAGCGGTTGGTGAAGTGGACGGTCGACTTCAGCTCGGCGTAGACGTTGTCCTTCATCTCGTGGCAGCCGGTGCAGAACTTCTCGGTGTTGGTGATTTCCAGCGCGGTGTTGAAGCCGCCCCAGAAGATCACGCCGGCAACGAAGCCGGCCAGCACCAGGGTGCCGAGCGCGAACACCGAGCTCGGCCGGGTCAGCACCTGCCATAGCTCGAGCATGAAGGCCCAGCTCCGCGCGATGAAGCCGCGCTTGGCCTTCAGGTCTGCGTTGGGCTCGTCAGCAGCCGTCGTCATCTGCGGCCACCAGGGCTTGCGCGCGACAGCAGCGTGTCGATGTCGACGAAATCGTTGCTGACCGGCGGATTGGCGGTGTTCTGCGGCACGTGGCATTCGGTGCAGAAGAAGCGGCGCGGCGAGACCGAGCCCAGGAACTGGCCGTCGCGGTCCATGAAATGCGTGATCGAGACCATCGGCGCCTGCGACTCCGCGGTGCGCGCCCGTGCATGGCAGGACAGGCACTTGTTGCCGTTGAGGTCGACCTGGTAGCCGTCGATACTGTGCGGGATCACCGGCGGCTGCTCCGGATAGTTGCGCACCTCCTTCTCGGAGGTGTTGCGGTTCGGCAGCATCGGCGGCGCCGGGCCCTCGTCATTGAGCGGGGTCGGGCCGCGCAGGCCTGAGCTGACGGTCTGCGCCGTCAGGGAGCTCGTGCCCGCCGAGATCGCGAAGGCGAGCAGGATGATTGCGGATCGGTTCATCATGACATGTTCACCCGCTCGATGCCGCCGCGGCGGAGCTTGGCCTCCTGCGCGTCGTCCGGATGCATGAAGCAGACCGCCTCGGGGAAGGCCTTGTAGAGCTCGGGCACGCGGCGCGTCATGGTGCCGGAATGCCAGTGCTCCAGCACGCGGCCGGTGGAGAGCCAGTAGGGATATTCGTTGTCGGGCGATTCCGCCGGCGGCTCGTAGGGCAGCGCGAAGATGCGCGCCTTGCCGTCGGCATGGCCGTAGAACTGCACCTCGGTGCCCTGCTTGACGTAGGGGTCGCTGCCTTCGCGGAAACGCCACTTGGTTTCCTGCCCGTTGACGACGGGCCAACGCAGGCCGCGCTCCCGGTGATAGGTGTCGAACGGCGCAAGGTCGTGGCCATGGCCGCGGCCGAACTGGGCATATTCCTCGAACAGGCCCTTGTGCACGTAGAAGCCGAACGCCTTGGACTCGTCGTTGAGATAGCCCGACCCGATGTCGGAGACCGGAAACTTGTCGACCTGGCCGTTCCGGTAGAGCACGTGGAACAGCGTCTTGCCGCGGACATCGGGCTTCTTGGCGATCAGCTCCTCGGGCCAGACCTCCTCGATCTTGAAGCGCTTGGAGAACTCCATGAGCTGCCAGAGGTCGGATTTCGATTCGCCGGGCGCGGAGACGAGCTGGTGCCAGAACTGTGTGCGCCGCTCGGCATTGCCATAGGCGCCTTCCTTCTCTACCCACATCGCGGTGGGCAGGATCAGGTCGGCGGCGAGCGCGGTCACCGAGGGATAGGCGTCCGAGACCACGATGAAATTGTCGGGGTTGCGGAAGCCCGGATAGATTTCCTCGTTGATGTTGGGGCCGGCCTGAAGGTTGTTGTTGACCTGCACCCAATAGGCGTTGATCAGCCCGTCCTTCAGCATCCTGCTCTGCAGCACCGCGTGCGCGCCGTTCTTGTCGGGAATGGTGCCTTCGGGCAGCCGCCAGATGTGCTCGGCGTGGTCGCGATGCGCCTTGTTGGTCACGACCATGTCGGCAGGCAGACGATGCGCGAAGGTGCCGACCTCGCGCGCGGTGCCGCAGGCCGAGGGCTGGCCGGTCAGCGAGAACGGGCTGTTGCCGGGCGCGGAGATCTTCCCGGTCAGAAGATGGATGTTGTAGACGAGGTTGTTGCACCAGACGCCGCGGGTGTGCTGGTTGAAGCCCATGGTCCAGAACGAGACCACTTTCGTCTTCGGATCGGCGTAGAGCTCGGCGAGCGCTTCGAGACGGTTGAGCGGCACGCCCGACATTTCGGCGGCTTTCTCCAGCGTGTACTCGGACACGAACTTGACGAATTCGTCATAGCTCATGTCGGTGGCGTCGTTGGGCTTGGCCGCGCCGGTCGCCTTCTTCTGCAGCGGATGCTCGGGCCGCAGGCCATACCCGATGTCGGTCTGGCCGCGCTTGAACACGGTATGCCTGGCGACGAAGTCCTTGTTGACCCGGCCGGTCTTGATGATGTGATTGGCGATGGCGTTGAGGATGTAGAGGTCCGTCTGCGGCTTGAACACCATGCCGATGTCGGCGAGGTCGAAGGAGCGGTGCTCGAAGGTCGAGAGCACGGCAACGCGAACATGCGGCGCGGAGAGACGGCGGTCGGCCAGGCGCGTCCACAGAATCGGGTGCATCTCCGCCATGTTGGAGCCCCACAGCACGAAGGCATCGGTCGCCTCGATGTCATCGTAGCAGCCCGGCGGCTCGTCGATGCCGAAGGTGCGCATCATGCCGGCGACCGCCGAGGCCATGCAGTGCCGGGCATTGGGGTCGATGTTGTTGGTGCGGAAGCCGGCCTTGAACAGTTTCGAGGCGGCATAGCCTTCCCAGATCGTCCACTGGCCGGAGCCGAACATGGCGACGCCGTTCGGTCCGCGCTTCCTGATCGCCTCCTTCCACTTCAGCTCCATGATGTCGAAGGCTTCGGTCCAGGTGACGGGCGTGAACTCGCCGTTCTTGTCGTACCTGCCGTTCGTCTTGCGCAGCAGCGGCTGCGTCAGGCGGTCGTGGCCGTACATGATCTTGGAGAGGAAGTAGCCCTTGACGCAGTTCAGGCCGCGATTGACCTCGGACTTGATGTCGCCATGGGTGGCGACCACGCGGTTGTCCTTGGTCGCGACCATCACCGAGCAGCCGGTGCCGCAGAAGCGGCAGGCGGCCTTGTCCCATTTCAGTTCGGTGGCCTGGCGTTCGGCGACGAGATTGGCGGCAAGCGCCGGCACCGGCATGCCTGCGGCGGCCGCTGCGATCGCGGCTGCCTCGAGCTTCAGCATCTGGCGGCGGTCGAGCTTGGGCGATGTCATGATGGCTCTTCCTGACTCAGGCGGTTTCGATGGCGTGGAAGACGAGCGCTGCGGAATAGACGTTGGGCAGCGATTGAATGGTGTTGAGCAGGGTGCCGAGGCTGCCGGCATCGGGCGCTTCGGTCACGACGACGAGCTTGCCTCGGGGATCGCGGCCGTGGATCTCGCAGCCGGGCAGCGCAGTGATCTCGGCTTCGAGCTCGGCGAGACGTTCGGGCCGCGCCTGCACCAGGATGCTGGCGATCTCGGCGCCCGGCGGTGCAACGATGCGCTCGGCGGTGAGCACCCGGCCGGTGATCAAGACGCGGCGGTCGAGCTTGGCATTGCTGAATGTGGTTTGAGCCATGATGCCTGTCTTTCGCTTTGAGCCAATCAATGCGGGGGTGGCGGGCCTGGAGGGCCGGCGAACATCTGGTAGATCCAGACGCCGAGGCCGTAAGTGCCGACGGTCCCGACCGCGAGCACCGGCATCACGATCGCCGTCAGGAACAGGAACGCAAAAATCTCCATGCGCTTACGGCGCACGCGCGATGTCGTGTCGTCAGGGGCCGACATGTTCGGTCTCTACAGGATGAGATGGGGAATCGGGACGGCATCCGGGCCGTTGCCTTGCTGCACATTTGAGGCATTCGGGCCGTCGCGGCGTTGATCTGGATCAACACATCTGCGAGTCGCACCAAAGCGCGATGAAATGAGGATTGATCGTGCAACGACGGAGGTGCGCCCCCTCTCTCGCAAGCAAGCGGGGAAGGTGACCGACCCGCGGCAGTCGATTCAACCTAAAGCCATTCCGCTTTAGCTGTTCGGCCGCGAGGTGATGCCGGAGTTCCAGAACGATCCGGCGCAGACGGCATGGAAGAGGAGCGTGATGAGCGGCGAGATCAACTGGAAGAGATCGACACCCGTGCTTTTACGGATCGCTACGGCAAGCTTGCCATCAATGTTGCGCCGGTGAAGGCGGCGGCGGGCTGGAGCATGATCCGGAAAAGTGCGAAGCGGTTTTCCGGAAAGATCACGCGCAAACAACAACGTAAAGCGCGATGACGATTCATCCCGATGTCATCGCGCTTTAGGCTGTCCGTTAAGTCATGTTGCTGACGCAATCTCTGTCTTAGTCGGCGGCAACTTAAAACACTGCGTGGGAGCCACCCGGTTCGCACAACGGTTCCATAGCCGAGGGGTTGGCTCGAACCCCAAAACAACGGCGCAAGCTCCATGAACGCTTCCGCGTTCGCTTGCCTGTTTGCGGTTCCCGGAACCGACGATCGAAAATCACAGGAGATATAATGCTGTTCCGCTCGAGCGCCGCAATTTGCGGCGCCCTGGTCGCGTTTGCCGTTTCCGTTGCTGTTGCTCGATGTGAGACGCGTGGGGTTCACTCAAATGCCGTCGTCGATGCCGCTTCCGGGGATGCGGTCGTTGGCGCTGCATCCATGTATAATCCGTTCAAGCCCGGCAAGGAGGAAGGCGGTCCGAGCACAGCCTCCGGCGAACGTTATGATCCCTCTGTCTGGGCGGCCGCCATCAAGACGAGCTTGCGCCGGAAATTTGGCGGGGTCCAATTTGGTGCGAGGCCGAAATATGCCCTCGTCGAGGCCATCGGCAAGAAGGTCATCGTCAAGATCAATGACGTCGGACCACTCAGGCCCGGCCGCATCATCGACTTCAACGAGCGCACGATGCGCCATTTCGATCCGAGCCTCGAGCTCGGAGTCATCGATGACGTGCGCGTTAGCCCGCTTTCTGGAGACTATTGGACACCGGGGCCGGTGGGCTGAACGTCCCGCGCGATTGAATTACGCCTGCGTTGGCGACTTCCGTTGCTGGACCCGAAGCAGACCTGCCAGGCGCTTGTCGTCAGAGATCGTTTGTGACCCGAAGCAAGACGTGAAGGGATAAATTGGTTGCCTTGCATCTGCCCGATGAGCCGACTGCAGCTAGGGTCGCATCATTGTCGGCAAGGACAAGCGAATCCGCTGTGAGAAATCGGTTGCGCCATCGGCCGCCTGTGCGGCTTCGTTGATCAAGGACCCCCGCCTCAGTTCATCAAACGGCAGCGTCGTATCTATCCGGCCGGAGTGGTAGAGGTAGCTATCGATCAGGCCGTTGAATAGATGTCGAATGTCGAAGCGCCCCCGCCGGCCCGCCGCATTCGCATAGCGCACGATGTTGATCGTGCAGCTGTTGGTCAACAGATGGTAGAACTCCGGTTGATCGGCGAGTTCGTTGATGCGCGTCAAATAGATCATCAGCAGCCGGCGCGCGTCGTCAGCCGATGTATTGAGGCGATACAGGTACACCGGCTCGTGGCGATGGTTGGTGCGCACGCCCACAACATCGCGCTCTTCCCCCACCACGTAGATCAGCTCGAATTGCTTGAACAAGGAGGCGACGGGCGCAAAGCCTTCGCCAACCTCGGGACGGGTCTCGATGGAGATGGCCAGTGGTGGCGCATTGTCGAAGACAAAACTCACGAACGTGTGTCCGACTGGCCCCTCGGTGAAATAGGCAACGTAGAAATCGAGGGCCATCAGGTGCGACAACGACACCTCGCGCTCCTCGTAGCGCACCGTGAAGTCGCTTCGACTCCGGTAGTCGAAATTACGGACCCCGGTCAGGCGCACGCGGTCGCCGTCGATGACCGCCCGCGGCATCACCGCGACTTCCGGTCGCCAATGGCGATCGTGCGATGGAGGGATCGAGATCCACCATGCGACGACACCGAGAAACATGACGAGGAAGAGAACGGACATGCGCCGTTGGCGCGAACGCCAGAGCGCCCAGATTGCAAAGCCCGCAAACGCTCCGGCCGAAATCGTGCGCAGCCCGGCCCAAGGCAAGTTCGAATAATAGATGGCCAGCACGGCCCATGTGACGAGCATGATCCGAATGAGAAAGCCGATTGGCTTTCTCGGCCAGCTGACCAACATTGATACGAATTTACGGACCGAAATCACCTGGCTGTTCCTGCCGCAAGCTTTGGCGATGCCTTTCGACAGCTCCGTTGTGTCAGTTTACCTGTCGTTTCAATGCGAATGTCTACACGCTACAGTAGCTTTCCGCGAGCTGGAAGCGATGGCCGCGTTCTTTACCGCGCGTTGGAAGGGCTGCGCGACCTGCGCAGCCGCTCGGATGATGCTGCCGTCCGGCGCATTCGGAATTCCTCGTTATCCTCGGTGGATTCCGGATGACAGGCCTTTGGGTGTGCTCTGATGTGTGCTCGGCGTCGACCTGATCTCTCACGACATGGCCTGGCTGACCTATGCATGGCCGCCGGCGGCGAGAACGGCATAGCGGAAACGAGTCGATAAAAGGGAGTGCGCTGATGGCGATCGCGGTTGAAAGACCAATCCTCCTGATCAAGAAACTCGCGGGCATCCTTCTCCTGCTCTTCGGTTTGCTGATGACGGCGCTCGGCCTGAGCGGCGAGTCCAGCGGAGTCACCGCGATCGGTGTTGCCTTCCTTGTTGCCGGCGCGATCTTCCTGGTTCTCAAGATCATGAGGCGCAACCAGGGCGATCCGCTCTGACCGAGCCCGCGAGATCGGTCTGTCGCTGCGAGAGCCATGCACGGCATCGCAATCGCGAAGGTCTGGCCGCTTCAACCGAACGCAGCCGATACGCAACGAGAGGGGCCGCGCGCGATGATGTCAGGAACTCTCTTGAATAAATTGTACGGCGCGCGGCGGATCCGACCGTCGATGAGCGGAACATGCCGTTCTTTGTCGATCGCGGTGGTGTTCTCGACCTGGCTCGGTGGAGCGAGCCTGGCGCAGCAGGCGCTTCAGGCAGGTGGCGCGGCCACGCTCTTTCAGAATGTCCGCATCTTCGATGGCAAGAGCGCCACGCTGTCTGCCTCCTCCAACGTCCTGGTGCGCGGCAACAAGATAGAATCAATCTCGCTACAGCCGATAGCGGTGGACAGCCCGGCGGACATTCGCATTGTCGAAGGCGGCGGACGCACGCTGATGCCCGGCCTCATCGACAACCATTGGCATGCGATGTTGATCCGCGTCACACCGGCACAGTCGCTCGGCGACGTCGGCTATGTCAATCTTGTCGCTGGCGACGAGGCCACGCACACTCTCATGCGCGGCTTTACCAGCGTTCGCGATGTGGGCGGGCCGGTGTTTGGGCTCAAAAGCGCCATCGACGAAGGTATCATCAAGGGTCCGCGCATTTATCCGTCCGGCGCGGTCATCACCGTCACGAGCGGGCATGGGGACTTCCGCCAGCTTACCGACCTGCCGCGCACGATCGGCGGCATGCTCACCCGCATGGAACAGACCGGTGGGGCAATGATTGCGGACAGCCCCGACGAGGTCCGCGTCCGCGTCCGCGAGCAGCTCATGCAAGGCGCTTCCCAGGTCAAGTTGACGGCTGGCGGCGGAGTGTCGTCGCCTTTCAGTCCGATCGACGTGACCACGTTCACCGAACCCGAAATACGCGCCGCCGTTGAAGCGGCCGAGAATTGGGGCACGTATGTCACTGTGCATGCCTTTACGGCTGCCGCGATTCGGGGAGCCATTGCCGCTGGGGTGAAGTGTATCGAACACGGTTTCCTGATGGACGACGCAACGGCGAAACTGATGGCGGAGAAGGGTGTTTGGCTGAGCACGCAGCCTCTCCCCGAGGATCTGAGGCTGGGCTTTCCCGTAGGCTCCGTCCAGCGAGCCAAGGCGGATGAGGTCTGGCCCGGCATAGCCAGAACCTACGAGCTGGCGAGGAAGTACAAGATCAAGACCGCGTGGGGCACCGACGTCCTGTTCTCTGCAGCGCTGGCGCGCCAACAGGGGGCCATCCTGGCCTCACTCGCTCGCTGGTACACGCCCGCCGAGGCGCTGACCATGGCGACATCGACGAACGCCGAACTGCTGGCGCTGTCGGGCAAGCGGAATCCCTATCCCGGCAAGCTCGGCGTCGTGGAACAGGGCGCACTCGCGGATCTGCTGCTCGTCGACGGAAATCCCCTGGACAATATCGGCCTTCTTGCCGACCCCGCCAAAAATTTCAAGATCATCATGAAAGATGGAATTATCTACAAGGATGCGCTTGCCCGTTAGCAGCAACGCATCGCCCTGTTCGATGGACGAGATCGCGCGCGATCCCAAGGTTACCGGCTTCTCGCACGAGCGTTCGCGCGCCATCGCTCGGGGAGGCTCTGCGGCGAGGCGGCCGGTTTCCACTGCAGGGACACGACCCAGTTGTCGAAGACCGTGTTGAAGCTCCCGGACTGGTACGAGAAGTTCTCGTACGCCGGCCAAAAGCGGCCGGCATCGGCTGCGTAGGTAAAGAGCGTCCAGGTATGGGGCTTCTGCCAGAACGCGTTGCCGCCGTCCGGGTCCCCGTCGAGGGCGCTGAAGTCGAGGAAGAGCCAGAGAGGTGCATTCTTGGTGCCGAGGTTCGTATCCGGCGAGTTGAACTGCAGCGCGTTCCAGTAGATCCCAGGTCCGGCTCCGGGATCAGCATCGTCCACGAGCTTCTGCAGCCGCCAATAGAAGCTCGCGTCGCCGGCCATAGTGGTCTCGCCGGTGAACGTGATCAGGCCAGCCTGCGGGCCTGACTGGATGATGCCGCTGATGGAGGTGGTCCCGCTGATTGTTCCGCTCCCTTGCAATATGCCGCCGGGAGCAGGCGTATCGGTGCCGGTCGCTGCAATGGTGACCGGGCCCGAGACCGTTCCACCGTTCATGAACAGTGTGCCCGCCTCGCCGACAACAACCGCGCCGGTCACCGTGCCGGGGACCTCCAGCGTCGCCGCGTAGGATACCAGCACCTCGCCGGCACCCGTTGCTGATCCACCGGTTCCGCCGGCAATCAGCGTACCCCCATTGACCCTGATCGGACCGGAAAGCGTGCCGCTGCTGTCTGCACTCAGGGTCAGCGTGCCGGGACCGAAGATCGTCAGGCCCGCCGATCCCTCGATGGCGGCTGCGATCTGCGAACTATCGCCGCTGGCATTGGTGTAGATCAGGCCTTCTGCCGCGCCGAACGAAAGGCTCGCAGTAGCGATGCTGCCGCCGTTCATGATGAGGCCCGCGGCGTCGCCGCTCGCCTGGCTTCCGACCAGAATGCTCGCATCGTCGCCCGTAATCGCCCCGCCGTTCACTTCGAGCGCCGCCACCTGCGGCACACCGCCGCTCTCGACCGCCTGGCTGTCGACGACCTCGTAGACGGCGTCGGCCGGAACGTCGTTGATGCCGACATCCGTCGAGGACACGGTCGCCGCGCTCGCGAAGCCCTCGGAGGGCGAATAGGTCAGGAACTTGCCCGAGCTGGCCGCGTCGTCGTCCTCTCCGAGAATGTAGGGAGCGACGATCCCGTTCGTGACGACGGGCAGGTTTGCTCCCGTTCCTGCCACGAACACCTGTTGCGTCAGCCCAAGCTGGGCCATGCCGCCGCCCGGCACGATAACGAGAGTCCCGCCGGAGTTGCGGACAATGTTCGTCAGGGTACCGTCGTCATTGCCCCCGATGACGACGCGATAGTTGCCGCTTCCGGAAAGCTGCAAGGCGCCTCCCGTAGAGCCGATGACGAACGTCGCCAGAGATCCCGAGGCGATCTGCACATCGACCGTCGCGCCGTCCGAACGAAGCTCGAGTATTCCGCCGTTCGTCACCGTCATCCTGAAGCTGCCAAATGGTGTGCCGGATGTCCGGGTACTTGCCAGCGTCCCGGCGCCTACGGTGTTGTGTCCCATCAGCTGGTTCGTGTTGGTGAGCAGGAGCGTGCCTTCGCCGTATTTTTGGAGGCCGCCCAGCCCGGAGATCGGCGCGACGACGGTCAGCGTGCCGCCGTTCGTGTTGATGACCTTAGGCTGGTTGATCGTCCACGTGCTGGGTTCATATCCGGATGTCGAGGGCAGCGCCGACGGCGAGATCGCCCAGGCTTGCCCCTGCCAGAGCACGGCGTAGACGCCCCTCCCGGTGAGCGCGTCGGTGACGACCTGGCTGTAGTCTTCGGAGGGGAGCGGCTGGTTTTCCAGCGTCCATCCGCTGGGCATCTGCGCGATCTGGACGGTCTGCGGATTGCTGGACGGGAGGTTGGGTACGTTCTCGAACGAGGCGGGGAAAGCGTTGTTGATGGTGATCGTGCCGCCCGTCAGGTTCACCGTGAGCGGCGCGAGGACATGGCCGCCGCTATTTTCCATGTATCCCTTCGTCGTCTGGGAAACGGAAAACCAGCCAACCGCGAAATTGGCCAAGACGATCGTCTGCGGACTCTCGGACACGTTCGGGGCCAACTGATCGGCGAGCCACGCGAGGTCCGGATTGGAAGTGCTCGTCAAATGATAGAGATCAGGCCCGATTCCGCAGGCCGACAGATAGTCGGCCATCCCGCTCGTCATGCCGTCCACGAAGCTGCCGCCCTCGCTCGACGTCTGCATCAAGCCCGCGACCACCCTTTCCAGGTTGATCGCCACGGGGTCGTCCTCGCCGTTGTAGACCGCAGGAGCAACCTGCGTGAAGCCGTTTGCCGACAGCCAGTAAAGGCCCATGACCATCGACGTCGGGCCGCAATAGGCTTCACCGTCCCCCGGCAGGCTCTGCCCGAAGGGCCCGAAATCGGTCTGGATGATCGAAGGCGTGCTCTCGATGGGGTCTTTCCACATGGGGCTGGTCCACTCCTGTCCGACGAGGCCACGGTACGCGCTTGAGCCGCGGGTTAATGTCCCGTTAATCGCGGAACACAACTTATGGATACTTTAGTGTGTCGATGCTGTCTAAGAGTGTAGAGCGGAATCTTGCAAGTACGCAAGCTGGGCCTCCAGCTTGGCAGGCAGGGACGGTTCAGGAGTTCAAGCGCGGGCCGCCGAGCGGCAGCATGTTCATCGTGAGTGGCGCATGTCTGCCGCCAGAGGCGATGTCCTGCGGCAGGGCCTGATAACAGGTGGTGTCGCGGCAGGTCCGCGTAACGCGAACGTCTACTTCTGCGGCGTGCTGCGAATCCTGGAAGTGGCACCTTTGGGATATGGCGACCGGCTCTGAAGATGTCCGTTCATTGGGATAGACCGGAAGTACCCGACTGACTGCTCAAACGGCGCCTTTGACCCTAAGCGGTCATTACCCCTCGGGTATCCCGGCCGTGCGCATGCCCTCATACAATCGCTCAAGACTGGCCACCCATTCTGGATTGTCGAACCGGAAGACGTTGATGCGGTATCGACGGATGGTGAAGCTGCGATCAAGCGCCAATCCGATCTCGGCCCTAGATCGTGCCTCCTTCGAGTCTCCCATCATCGCCAGGGCACCAGCGAAGTGAAAGTGAGAAAGCGCGTGATTGGGGTTGGCTTCAATGCTCCGGCGAAGCCAGTCGAGTGCCTCAAGGTCGGTTTTGGACATCAACTTTGCCATCCCGACAAACATGAACCAAAGAAAGGAGCGCGTATCGCGCGGGGACAGTCGCAGCGCATCTTGAATGTGCCCCTCTACGTCCTCGCCACGCTCCAATGCATACTTTCCAAGCCCGATGAACCCATGTGCATCGGCTAGATTGCGATCCAGCGCCAGTGCCTGATGACAGTCGGCGATACCGTTGGCAGCGCGGCCTGTCCGAATTTGAACTGCGCCGAGGAGCATGCGGGCTCTGGGATGGTTCGGGGCGCGTAACAACACGCTGTTCAGCGCGCTCTCCGCGGTCCTGAAATGCACTGATCCGTCATCAGTCATAAAGGATGAACCCACCGACACATCGACCTGAGCCGCGGCAACTGCCGCTTCAATGTTGTCGGGATCAAGCGCCAAGGCACGCACGAAGAAGTCCTTTGCTCGCGCCAAAAACGCAGGTGTCACTCCCTTGTTCAGAAACGCCCTGCCCTGAAAGTATAAATCCATGGCGTTCGGGCGGAGCGATCGTTCTGCGCGCCTCGCTTCGGATTTGATGAGTTCGGCGTTCAACGTATTGGCCAGTCGCGATACGATCTCATCCTGCATACTTAACAAATCGGCAGCCGGTTTGTCGAAGCGCTCGGCCCACACATGGGTTCTGGTTTGAGCATCGGTTAACTGGACGTTTAGGCGAAAGCGATTGTCGCCGCGTTGCACCGACCCCTCGAGCACGTAACGTACATTCAGCTGACGGCCGATCTCCCTTACGTCCACCGATTGTCCTTTGAAGGTGAACGCGGTGTTGCGGCCGATGACGAACGCGCCGCCGATGCGTGACAAGTCCGTTGTGAGACTGTCCGTCACACCATCAGCGAAATACTCTTGCTCAGAATCACCGCCGAGGTTTGCGAACGGCAGAACAACGATGGATAGGCGAGGCATCGCAGACGGAGTCGGCGGATCTCCAAGGTCAGAGCCATCTAGTGTAGCGGCGATCGAAAGATCGGGGCGAGCGATCGAGTTTCCGCTGATTGCCAGCATGTAGCCGCGGCGCGGCAGGGTCCTCAAAGCTAATCGATCACGTCCCAACGCACGCCTGACGTCGCCAATCGCATGGACGAGAGAGTCTTCCGTGACCTCACAGCCCGGCCAGACTTCATCCATAATTTCTTCTTTGCTCACCAAATGTCCGGCTCGTGTCGCAAGAAGCCGAAGCAACAACCAAGCCCGAGGGCGCAAGGGCACTATGTCGCCGCGTCCATCGATCAACAGCTCGCGGCCAAGGTCAATGGTCCGGTCGCCGAGAACGATTGAATGCTGCGATGACTTAAGCAAGGGCCGCCTCTTGCAGGTCTCTTTCCGAAAATTTCGTCAAACTTTCGGGACGCAAGATCCGTTGTACAGCATCATGGTGCGGCTTGGGATAGCGACCGCTTCCGGCAGCCGATTCAAGAATTCAACGACCAAGAGGCACGCGTCCATGATCCGCCCAGTCTTCTTCGCGGCGCTAAGCCGTTCAGTTTTCAGCCTTTTGGGAATCGCACTGTTTGCCTTCGCCATTTTTCCGGTGACCGCCCAAGGGCAAGAAATCAAAGTTACCCTGTTGGGTACAGGATGCCCTCCTGCCGTTATGAACCGGTTCGGGCCGAGCACCCTCGTCGAGGCGGGTGGGCAAAAGTTCATTTTCGACGCAGGCCGGGGCGCCCTCCAGCGGCTCAATCAGGTCAAGGTGCCCTGGCAGGGAATTGACGCCGTCTTTCTCACGCACCTGCACTCAGACCACGTGATCGGCTTTCCAGATCTGTAGCTGACCGGATGGCTTGTGGGGCGGCCAGGCCGGGATCGACCACTGCATGTGCGGGGGCCAACAGGGACCCAGCGCATGATGTCGTTCCTCGCGCAGGCATTCGAGTACGATATCCGGATTCGATTAGACGACGACCGAGCACCACCAAACGGCGTGGTCATCCTCGCCGAGGACATTACCGAGGGTGTCGTATATGAGAACAGCGGCGTGAAGATCACCGCGTTCGAGGTGAACCACACGCCGGTGAAGCCTGCGTTCGGCTTTCGGATCGATTATTCCGGCCGGTCGGTTGTGCTTTCCGGAGACACGCGCGTCTCTGAAAATCTCATTCGGCACGCCCAGAACGTTGATCTGTTGGTTCACAACGTTGTCTCGCCAGAGACATTTCAGCGCATTGGGGTGCCGCCGGCGCAGACGGCGAACATTATCGCCCACCACACCACGCCAGAGCAGGCGGGCGAAGTATTCGAGCAGACGAAGCCTAGGCTGGCGGTGTATTCACACATCGTGTTGCCAAACGCGACCGAGGAGGATCTGATTCCACCAACGCGGAAGATTTACTCCGGTCCGCTGGAACTCGGTGAAGATCTGATGGTCATCGTGGTTGGCGAGAAGGTCGAGGTCCGAAGACCCGCCAAACCTTGATCCCAGGGTGCATCCAGCGACGATGTGATCGAGTAGGCTCGGGCCAATTTGCTGCGCCGCATGAGTCCGGATTTGGCCCATCGCGGACCTTGGCCCGCTGCCCGCCGACCGTCAGCTTTTGGACCGATATTGTTGCAAAAGTCATTGTAACCGACGAATGCCCCTTCGGCCATTGGGCAAAGTGGACCGGCTTTGATCCGCCGACCCTGACGCTCTCTACGCAACTCCTACGCTACGCGATGCAGAGAGCATGAGCGGGCGGAGGTCGTGCAACGAGCGACGCGAGGCGCCTCAGATTTTGCGCGATGGCAGCAAGAACAAACTCATCCTGTGCGCCTCGTGGTCCACGCAGTCGAAGCCGACCGAGCCTGAGAATGCGCTTCAGGTGTGCAAACCGCATCTCAATCTTCTTCCGCT